>NZ_JIAG01000006.1 GCF_000688395.1 Haematomicrobium sanguinis DSM 21259
TATCGTCGGATCGATTTCTCGCACGGTTTGAAGAATGACTCGCTGCTCAAAACTCAACCGCGAATACGCCCTCCCCCGCGCCCTCACGCCCCCGCCGCTCTCCATCAACGCCGTGTCCGGTACACGAGGACCCGTCATGCCCCCGCGGGAGCCATACACCAGTTCCATACCAGCCAGTCTGGCAAACCTGTTCACACTCGTGCGCGCCACCCCGACACGCTCAGCCACCCGCACCGCGGAAACACCCCGAGCAAGCAAATCAAGGCACAACGAAACCTTCCACCACGGAATCACAGCAGGCACGACACACACTCCAAAAAAACTCAGGTGTTGCACTAGCCCCTTGAAACCACCACCAGAATTCGCGTTTTAAGTGGCGACTCGCGGGCAGGTTCAACCCCTCACTGTGATGTTATGTCAACCTCTATTGCGCGAACTTATGTAAACTAGGCTGTGCCCGCTGGCGGTTTCTACCGGTCTCGCGGGTTTTTCGTTGGTGCCATTTTTGGCTGAGAGTCACTCGCACACGGCACCCGAGCGGCCCACACGCTGGCCGCGCATTGAACATGTAGTCGAGCGCCATGACCCGCGCATGAGGAGTAGCAACGCAATGTCGACAACACAAACGGGGGAGAGCGGCACCCCCGCAAACGCGCCGCAAACGAGGCTAGGGGATACTTCGAGTGCGTCTAGCGCCGGGACGCCCGGCTCAACCCGAGCACCCAAGCTGGACAAGCCGGCAAACCTGCCCTTGCAAAAGTGGGTGTTCTTCCCCGCGGCCGGGCTCATCACGCTCGGCGTCCTCTTGGCAGCGCTCTTCCCCACGCAAACCACCGATGTCCTGAACACCCTGCAAAGTACCGTCATTAATGGCATCGGCTGGTATTACGTGGCCATTATTGCGGTGTTCATTGTCTTTGCGCTGTGGATTGGCCTCAGCCGTTACGGCGACATCAAGCTCGGCAAAGACGATGATGAGCCTGAATTCTCGGTCATGTCTTGGTTCGCGCTGCTCTTTGCGGCGGGCATGGGCATCGGTCTGGTCTTCTGGGGCGCCGCCGAGCCGCTGAACCACTTCGCCTCGCCGCCGCCCGGCGTGGAAGGCGACCCGGTCCAAATCGCCCAGCGCGCCATGTCCCAAACGTTCCTGCACTGGGGCTTCCACGCCTGGGCCATTTACGCCGTGGTCGGTGTCGCGATCGCGTATTCCGTCTTCCGCAAGGGCAACCCCATTTCGATCCGCTGGACCCTGGAACCGCTCTTTGGCAAAAAGCGCATTAAGGGCGGCTTCGGCAACCTCATCGACGTGGTGGCGCTCATTGGCACCACGTTTGGTGTGGCAACCTCGCTCGGCCTGGGCGTCATGCAAATCTCGGCCGGATTGCAATCCACCGGGGCCCTGGAAATCGCGCCGGAAACCGAAAACTTGGTCCGCACTGGGCTCATCCTGGGCATCATGACGCTGACCCTTGCCTCGGTCGTTTCCGGTGTCGGCAAGGGCATGAAGTGGCTCTCTAACATCAACCTGATTTTGGCTGGTGTCCTGCTGCTCGCGGTTCTCTTCCTCGGCCCAACCCTGTTCCTGCTGCGCGAATTTGTGCAGTCGATCGGTAATTACCTGCAAAACGTGATCGGCCTGACCTTCAACACCTTCGCGTTTCGCGGAGCTGAAGGCGAAGCCTGGCAAGCCGCTTGGACCACGTTCTACTGGGGCTGGTGGATCTCCTGGGCGCCCTTCGTCGGGATCTTCATTGCCCGTATTTCCAAGGGCCGCAGCGTGCGCGAATTCGTGGCCGCGGTATTGGTGGTACCCAGCCTCGTCGGGTTCCTGTGGTTCTCTGTCATGGGCGGCACCGCGCTCTACCGCGAACTGTTCGGACAAGGGGGCCTGATCGATGAGGAAGGCGCGGTGGACACCAACACCGCACTGTTCACGATGCTCGGCGACCTCCCCGGCGGACTGTTGCTCTCCATCGGAGCGATGATCTTGGTGACGATCTTCTTCATCACCTCCGCCGACTCCGGTGCGCTTGTCATGGGTATGCTCTCCACCGGTGGCGACCCGGAGCCGCGCAATTGGCTTCGCGTTTTCTGGGTGCTCGCCACCGCCGCCATCGCCATTGTGCTCATGGTGACCGGAGGTTTGACAGCCATTCAGACGGCCGCCATTTTGACGGCGCTTCCGTTCTCCATAGTCATCATCATGATGTGCTTTGCGACCGCCAAGGCGTTCCACGAGGAACACAAGTTGCTCTTGCGCGCACAGCGCCGGGTAGCGCGCGAGGAAGCCCGGGCGCACATTGCCCAGGTGGTGCAAACCCAGGTGGAAAGCCACGTGCAAGACTCCATGGCCGAAGCCGTACAAGAGTCAGTGCAAGAGCACTACGCGGAGAATATGGCCGATCAGGTCGCCGAGGAAATCGAAGCGCAACTCAAGGATCACTTGCGTTCGGAAGCTCCCGGCAAGTCATAACGCACGGCCGCACCGGCTGGTGACACCGGTGATTGACCGATCAGGCCGCGCGCTCGCAGCTCCTTGGCCAACAGGGGCGCCGCGAGCGCGTGGCCTTCGGCGTTCAGGTGCACCTTATCCGCAAGGTAGGCGCCCAATCCGTACTGTGTCAGCCACCCGCCCACGTCGATGAACTCCACACCCATGGATGCGGCAAGGCGACCCAAAAGCTGGTCCACCTCCAGGCGCCGCCCGCCACCGTCCAGATAGCTTCGCGACAGCGTACCAATCATCACCATGGGCGAGGTCGGGTAGCTCTTGCGCAATTCGACAACGAGTGCCCGCGCATTGTCGGCAATTTCCGCATCGCTAGCGCCGAGCCTGGCGTCATTGCCGCCGCCTTCGATAACCACCAATGCCGGCCGGCCAAAGGGCAGCACGTAGTCGCCGCCGCGAATACCGTCCAGAAAATTAGGGCCATTCGCTTTCCAATGCGCCACAAAACCGATCCCGCCCTTACCGCGAAATATGGGTGTGAGTCCGGCTTGGCGCAGCCCCTGCAACGGCCAGGTCTGGGCGCTGGGCACCCCGCGCGCACCGGCGGCTTGCGAATCGCCAATGATCACGGCGCTCGAGGATAGATCCGCGCTCGCCGTCTCGATACGTCCCGACTCCGGATTAATGACGCGGGTGCCCGGGATCAGGCTCACGCCTTGGGCCAGGTTGCCGCCACCCAGATGCACGGCTTTTGGCTGCGTGCTCGGCAGGAACGTCAGGCCCACCAATACCAGTACGACGGCGATGCTCGCCACCGCCGCGCGCGTCACCGCATCTTTCGCGCGGGTGGGAAGGGGTGCTCGGCGCTCGCCTTGGCGGGCAGACCTCGCGCACGTGTTTTGTCTGATGCGCATGGCGACCGCCCCCTTTTTTGCCTCAACCGGTGGTCTGCGTGAGTTGATCATATGTTAGTTCCCCCACGTTTTTGATCAGCCTCAGGTATCAATCTAGGTGTCAATTGGGGAGCAGTTGCCTGCACCCACTAGAATGATTCACGGTGCCGTGTGCGCCCACGCTTCTGCCGCTAACGGCAATCCCCTTTTTGAAGAATTGAGTCTGTGAAGCATGTCTGAACTCACTGGTTCCGCCTCCCGCAATGATTTGCGCAACGTCGCGATTGTGGCGCACGTTGACCACGGTAAGACCACCCTGGTGGATGCCATGCTCCGCCAAACGAACTCCTTTGCCGCCCACGGCGAGGTCGAAGATCGCGTGATGGATTCCGGTGACCTGGAAAAGGAGAAGGGCATCACCATCCTGGCAAAGAACACCACTGTGTTCTATGACGGGCCCGCCGCAAACGGTGAACGCATCACCATCAATGTGATCGATACCCCCGGCCACGCCGACTTTGGCGGCGAAGTGGAACGCGGACTGTCAATGGTGGACGGTGTGGTGCTGCTCGTAGACGCCTCCGAAGGCCCGTTGCCGCAAACCCGTTTTGTGCTGCGCAAGGCGCTCGCCGCCAAGTTGCCGGTGATCCTGGTTGTCAACAAGACCGACCGCCCGGACGCGCGTATTGACGAGGTCGTCTCGGAAACCATGGACCTGCTCCTGGGACTCGCGTCTGACTTGGCAGACGAGGTCCCCGACCTCGACCTCGACGCAGTACTGGAAGTTCCCGTGGTGTATGCCGCCGCCCGCGCCGGTGCCGCCTCGCTGGATCAACCTGCCGATGGCAGCATTCCGGACAATGACAACCTGGAACCGCTTTTCCAGACCATCATCGAACACATCCCGGCCCCGACCTATGACCCCGAGGGCGTCTTGCAGGCACACGTCACCAACTTGGACGCTTCGCCGTTCCTGGGGCGTCTTGCGCTGCTGCGCATTTACAACGGCACCTTGAAGAAGGGGCAACAGGTCGCGTGGGCCCGTCAAAACGGCGAAGTCAAGACCGTGAAGATCACCGAACTTCTCGCCACGAAAGCGCTGGAGCGTGTGCCAGCCGAGCAAGCCGGACCGGGCGAGATCGTCGCCGTTGCCGGTATTGAAGACATCACGATCGGCGAAACCCTGACCGACGTCAATGATCCGCGTCCGTTGCCGCAAATCACCGTGGATGACCCGGCGATTTCCATGACGGTGGGCATTAACACGTCTCCTTTGGCGGGCAAGGTCAAGGGCGCGAAGGTCACTGCGCGCCAAGTCAAGGACCGCCTGGACAAGGAACTGATCGGTAACGTGTCGATTCGCGTGCTCCCGACCGAGCGACCGGACGCCTGGGAAGTGCAGGGCCGCGGCGAATTGGCGCTCGCGATCCTGGTGGAGCAAATGCGCCGTGAAGGCTTTGAGCTGACCGTGGGTAAGCCGCAGGTGGTGACCAAGACCATTGACGGCAAGATCCACGAACCGATGGAACACATGACCATCGACGTTCCCGAAGAATACTTGGGTGCCGTCACCCAGTTGCTGGCCGCGCGCAAGGGCCGCATGTCCAATATGTCCAACCACGGCACCGGTTGGGTGCGCATGGAGTTTGTGGTTCCGGCACGCGGATTGATCGGCTTCCGCACTAAGTTCTTGACCGACACGCGCGGTGCTGGCATCGCCTCGTCAATCTCGGAGGGCTACGAGCCGTGGACCGGCGACATCGAGTACCGCACCAACGGTTCGCTCATTGCCGACCGCGCCGGCGTCGCAACCCCGTTCGCGATGATCAACCTCCAAGAGCGCGGAACGTTCTTTGTCCAGCCCACCTCCGAGGTGTATGAAGGCATGATCGTGGGCGAGAATTCGCGCGCGGATGACATGGACGTGAACATCACCAAGGAGAAGAAGCTCACCAATATGCGCTCCTCCACGGCGGACTCCTTTGAAGGTCTCACCCCGCCGCGCACCTTGACCCTGGAAGAGTCGCTGGAGTTTGCTCGCGAAGACGAGTGCGTCGAGATTACGCCGGAGGCCATCCGCATCCGCAAGGTGATCTTGGATCAGAACGAACGCATGAAGGCGGCGCGCGCACGGGCCCGCGCCTAAACTCGCGGCGAAGACGCGTAATCTAGAGCGATGAGCAGAGCGCAACCCGGAGCAGAGAACGCTGTCCCTGGAGCTGAACCGACGGGGGAGGCAAGAATTACCTCAGGCAATCCTGTCGGTGCCGGGACGCCACCAGGTGAGAAGCCCTATGTGGCGCAAGGCAACTATTATTGGGCGCCGAATGGGTTGAGCGTTCCCGAACCGGAACAGCAGGGTGTTGCCACCCCGCTCAATGCACTCCTCCGGGCGCTGGTCGCCGGGATCGTTATTGCGGCGCTCGGTACTGTTCTTCATGCCAATGTGGTGTGGCTCAACGAATCGACGTGGTTCCCGGTGGGAATTTTCGGCTCCTTCGCCCTGGCGGTCTGCCTGTGCGTGCTTGTCGGTGCCTCGAGCGGGCGCCCGATCTTCGCCGTGATTACCGGGCTGATTGCCTATATCGGTGTGGGGCTCATGATGTTCGGTGTCCCCAAACAAGGGCTGATCGCCACTAACACGGCCATTCCGGTCCCCAGCACCGCCATGGGCTGGGTGTGGGTCATTTCGCTCGCTGTCGCGATAGCTGTCGGCTACTGGTTGAGTATGCGCGCCCTGCGAAAACCGCAGCGCTAACCTGCGGTATTATCCAGGTGGTGGGCTAGGAAGAGCGAGGTGGGAGTCCCGTCCGGGTCCGGTTCCCGCCGTGCGTAATCGTTGAGAACGTCTCGCAGCCGTCCCATCATTTCGGTGCGGTTGGCGTCATTGAGTTTCACGCCCATGCGCCACACATCCAGTTCTTCGGGGGTAAGCCCATCGATTTCCTGGAGAAACGTTTCAATCATTACCGGTGCGCCATTAGGCATATTGACGCCCCAGGAGAGTCCCGTTGCCTTATACGGGATTTCCTTGGCGCCGCGGTTCCCGGTACGCACATCTTGCGCCTCAAGGAAACCGGTGGCTAAAAGAGTGCGGACGTGATGCAAAGCAGTGGCCGGATTGAGATCGAGTTTTTGCGCAATTTCCTTATTGGTGTGAGCCTCATGCAAGCAGAGCCTCAAAATGCGCATGCGAACCGGGGAGCTAAGCGCCCGCCCTCGAGCTTGTGCAATGTCATCGGTACTCATGCTTCGAGTATAGGCGCAAATACCCCTGTGATTGAAATAGTCCAACCAGTTTTGCGAAAAAATGCCAATCAGTCAGGCGCGTACTTTCCGGGGATCTGGCGGCTCTGGCACCACTTTCGCCAATCGCACTGTGTCCAATTCGACACTGCGCTCACCCTTTCGGGTCAGCAACGTCACGGTGGTCGATGTGCGCCGTTGAATGTACCCGATGACGTCCGTCATTCCGGACTCAATGGCGTATCGGATGACTACTCTCGTGCCCAGCGGAAGCTCGGTGAGAAGTGCTACAAAACGTTGCGCGCCCATACCCCCAAGTATGCACACCGCCGGTTACTGGGCGATAATGAAACGGTGCCCAATTGGCGCAGACTCAGAAAGGTTCAGCTCGTTGACTTATGTGATTGCGCAACCTTGCGTGGATGTAAAGGACAAAGCGTGCATCGAAGAATGCCCGGTCGATTGCATTTATGAAGGCGAACGCACGCTCTATATCCAACCTGACGAATGTGTCGACTGCGGCGCCTGCGAACCCGTCTGTCCGGTCGAGGCCATCTATTACGAAGATGACGTCCCAGAAGAATGGGAAGAGTACTACAAGGTCAACGTCGAATTCTTTGACGAAGTAGGGTCGCCCGGCGGCGCCGCAAAGCTCGGAAACACCGGGCTGGACCACCCCTTCATCAAGGCGCTTCCGCCGCAGAATCAGGATCATGCCTAAGTTTGGACTCGATCTTCCGGATTACCCGTGGGAGTCGCTTGCGCCCTATCGAGAGATCGCTGCCACGCACCCGCAGGGCGTCATCGATCTCTCCATCGGCACGCCCATTGACCCCACACCGGAGGTTATCCAGGACGCCTTACGCCACGCGAGCGACGCACCGGGATATCCCACCACCCACGGAAGTCGAGAACTTCGCGAGGCCATCGCCCAGTGGTTCTCGCGCCGCCGCCAGTCGCCTGAGGTGAACCCGGACGGAGTCCTGCCGACCGTCGGTTCCAAAGAAGCCGTTGCCTGGCTCCCCGCCCTTTTGGGGTTGGGCAACGGCGATATTGTGGTCTACCCGCGCGTCGCGTACCCCACCTATGACATGGGTGCCCGGCTCGCCGGCGCCGAGGGTATCGCGGCGGATTCGCTGGAGGAACTCTCCGCCGAGCAACGCGGCCGCGTCAAACTCGTGTGGATCAATTCACCGGGGAACCCCACCGGAAACGTCCTGGATAAAGACGCATTGGCGAAGATCGTCGAGCAGACTCGCCAGGTCGGTGCCGTCCTGGCCTCGGACGAGTGCTACGCCGAATTGGGGTGGGGCAGGTGGGACGTGCAGCTGGGCGGTGAGCCGGTCCCCAGCCTCTTGAACCCGGAGGTCAACGGCGGTTCGCTAGACGGCTTGATCGCCCTCTATTCGCTGTCCAAGCAGTCCAACCTGGCAGGCTACCGGGCCGCGTTTATGGCAGGAGATCCCTCCCTCATCGAACCGGTGCTGACCGCCCGCAAGCACGCCGGAATGATCGTTCCTGCTCCCGTGCAGAACGCTATGATTGCTGCCCTGGGCGATGAAGCCCACGTGGTGGAGCAAAAGGGACGGTACCGGGCGCGCCGCGAAGTGCTCCGCCCCGCGCTCACCGCACTGGGTCTCACCATCGAGGAATCGCACGCGGGACTTTACTTATGGGGATCGTTCACCGGCGGCGACGCCGAACCCACTGCGCAAGACACCTGGGACGCCGTCGAACGCTTTGCCCGCATGGGGATTGTGGTGGGCCCGGGAGTCTTTTACGGCAAGGATGGCGACGGCTTCGTGCGGGTGGCCCTGACCGCCTCGGATGAGGATATCGAGGCCGCCGCTGCGCGCATGCACCTGGCGGAGGACACCCGCTCGTGAAAGCGCAGTGCACACCACAGAATTAGGGCATCTCGCTACTAGCCGGTAGCGTTTAAATCGATGTGTCTCACGGTAGAGATTGAGGATATTCATGGCTGAAACCCCTGAAGCGACGTTGAACTATGGCTCCGAGAGCCTCCCCTTGCCACTGGTGCAAGCTCAGGAGGGCAACAACGGCTATGACGTGTCCAAATTGTTGAAGGACACCGGGAACGTCACCTATGACCCGGGCTTCATGAACACGGCCGCAACCAAGTCCGCGATCACCTACATTGATGGTGACGAGGGCATCTTGCGCTACCGCGGCTACCCCATTGAGCAGCTGGCGCAAAAATCAAGTTTTGTGGAAGTCTCATACCTGCTCATTTACGGTGAGCTCCCCACCCCCGAGCAGCTTTCCGCTTTTGACCAGCGCATCCGCCGCCACACCCTGCTCCATGAGGAACTCAAGGGCTTCTTTGGCGGATTCCCGCGCGACGCTCACCCCATGCCGGTCCTCTCCTCCGCGGTTTCGGCGCTGTCCACCTTCTATCAGGATTCCCTGGACCCGTTCGATCACGAACAGGTTGAGGTGTCGACCTACCGGTTGATGGCCAAGGTGCCGGTCATCGCGGCCTACGCACACAAGAAATCCATCGGGCAGGCGCTGCTGTACCCGGACAATTCGCTGAACCTGGTGGAAAACTTCCTGCGCCTGTGCTTCGGCAACCCGGCCGAGCCGTTTGAGCTGGACGAGGATATGGTCCGAGCCCTGGATCTGTTGCTCATCCTGCACGCCGATCACGAGCAGAATTGCTCCACCTCCACGGTGCGCTTGGTCGGTAGCGCGGACGCGAACCTCTTCGCGTCCATTTCCGCGGGCATCAACGCACTGTTTGGTCCCGCACACGGCGGCGCCAACGAGGCCGTTCTGAAAATGCTGCGCCAAATCCGCGACTCCGGCGAACCGGTCGAGAAGTTCGTGGAGCGGGTGCGCAACAAGGAAGAGGGCGTCAAGCTCATGGGCTTTGGGCACCGCGTGTACAAGAACTACGACCCGCGCGCCAAAATCGTCAAGGCCACCGCAGATCAGATCCTTTCCAAGGTTTCCGGGGGCGACGAGCTCCTGGACATTGCGGTCAAGCTCGAGGAGATCGCGCTCGCCGACTCCTACTTCGCGGACCGGAAGCTCTACCCGAACGTCGACTTCTACACCGGCCTCATCTACAAGGCGATGGGCTTCCCGGAGAAGATGTTCACGGTGCTGTTCGCAATTGGTCGACTGCCCGGCTGGATTGCGCAGTGGCGCGAAATGATCGAGGACCCGGCCAAAAAGATCGGCCGCCCGCGCCAGATTTACACCGGCAGCCTAGAGCGCAACTACCCCCCCGCCTAAAATCGACTGTGCAGAACACGCACGCGACACGCCGTAAAAGTGTGCAATATCTGCACAGTCGATATCGAGTGTGCGCGTGAGACAGGCGCATGGTCGCCATTAACCCGCGGCGAACTTTCACAGCAGAGAAGAACGACGGCGATGCGCGCCCAGGTGCCTTAAGGCACCGGGGTGGGTATCGCCGTCGTACATCTTGTGGTGACCGCCGATTAAGGTCACGGGCCGGCAACCTTTGCCTATAACCCGCTAGGTAACCTCCCCAAACCCGAGGTCGCCGCGATACACTCCAATCACCAATTCCCGGTGTCAAGGAGGATCGCTGTGCCCGAATTTAATCTCGCGTCGTTGTTGGAAAGCAGTGCTGAACGGTTCCCGGAGCGAACGGCGATTGTGCTCGGCGAGACACGGCTGAGTTATGCGCAGTTGAACGCGAGCGCAAATCAGGTGGCGAATCTGCTTGTTTCGCGCGGTATTGGCGTGGGGGACAAGGTTGCGCTCATGATCCCCAATCTTCCCTATTTCACCAGCATTTATTACGGGATTCTCAAGGCTGGGGCGGTGGCGGTGCCGCTGAATGTCTTGCTGAAGGAGCGCGAGATTGCATATCACCTTGAGGATTCCGATGCCGTGGCGCTGTTTGCGTTCGAGGGAAGCGATGAACTGCCTATTGGCCGCGAGGCGCACGCGGCCGTGCAACAGGTTGGCACTGTGCGAGAGTTTTTCCTCGTGAACGCGAACCCGGGTGCGTCCGGCTCCGAGAAGGGCGTCGAGACGTTCGCGGCGGCGGTGTCAGGGCAGGCGCCGACCTTCGATTCGGTACCAACCGATGAGGATGATACCGCGGTTATTCTCTACACTTCGGGGACCACCGGGCGGCCCAAGGGCGCCGAACTTCGGCACCGGAACATGCGCGATAACGCGCTGGTGACTCAGGAACTCTTCGGGGCAGATCCGGAGAATCCGGACACGTTTTTAGCGGTGTTGCCGCTCTTTCACACGTTTGGGCAGACGGTCATTCAAAATGCGGCGCTCGCCTTTGGCGGGACGATCGTCATGCTGCCGAGGTTCGACGCGGCGGCCGCCATCGCGGCAATGCTCAAGGAGAAGGTGAGCTTCTTCGCCGGGGTGCCCACCATGTATTGGGGATTCTTGGGTGCGCTGGATGAGACCGTGGACGTTGGTACGTTGGCCGCGAATCTGCGGATGGCGGTTGCCGGCGGGTCGGCGTTGCCGGTGGAGATCCACCGCAAATTTGAGGACAAGTTCGGGGTGGTCATTGCCGAGGGGTATGGGCTGTCCGAGACGTCGCCGGTGGCCGCGTTCAAGCCTTTCGGCGCGCCGGCGCGGCCCGGCTCCATCGGTACCGAAATACCCGGGGTGCAGCTGAAGCTGATTGATCCGTCCTCGTGGGAGGAGATTGATTGGACGCCGGATGCCATTGGTGAAATTGCCGTGAAGGGGCACAACGTGTTTACCGGGTATTACAACCGGCCCGAGGCCACCAGCGAGGCGCTCAGCGAGGACGGCTGGTTCCGGACCGGGGACCTCGCTCGCCGCGATGCGGACGGCTGGTATTACATTGTGGATCGCTCCAAGGACATGATCATTCGCAACGGCTTCAACGTGTACCCGCGCGAAATCGAAGAAGTGCTCATGACCCATCCCGACGTGTCCCTGGCCGCGGTGATCGGAGTGCCGCACGAAGAGCATGGCGAGGAAATCAAGGCGGTGGTGGTGCTCGCGCCGGATGCTAGCGCTACGGGTGAGGACCTCGTGGAGTGGAGCAAAGCAAACATGGCCAACTACAAGTATCCGCGACTGGTGGAGGTGGTGTCCGCGCTGCCAATGACGGCAACCGGTAAGATTCTCAAGCGTGAGCTCAGTTGATCAAGCGGTCCTGCTAGAAGCGGACGCTTGGGTGCGCAGCCTGCCCGGCCTGTGGCGATTCTCGCGTGCCGTGGCGCACGGTGACGGTACGGTCTTCCAAGCGATCGGCGAGGCGAGGTTCGAGCCGTGGTCCCGCGAGGGGTCTGCTGCGGGCGCGACGCCGGGGGCTCGCGTGGGGATTTCCACGCCGCTTCGATGGCGCGAAAAGGGCGAGCTACGCCAGCGCGACGGCGAACATGCTTCGAGCTTTGAGCGCGAATTGCGCCTGGTGCCGCGCGGGGACAGCTGGTGGGTGCAATTTGCCGACGGCCGCGACTTCCACCCGGTACAAGACGGCGCATTCCTGCACGAGTGCGGACGCGACACGTACTCAGGCAACCTGGAGTTGCGCGCGGACGGATCATTTCAGCTGACCTGGACGGTGCGCGGCCCGAAGAAAAGCTACTGGATGGTCACCGAGTATCGGCGCGGCGATTAGCTGGTGTCCCTAATTGGCCTGCTTGAGCATGGTGACGAGGTTCTTGGACCCGTTGACCGCAACGGCACCGGCCTCGAGTACCCGTTTTTTCAGAAGAACATCGGACGTAAAAACACTGACCAAGGCCCTCTCGCCGGCCAATCGCGCCACGTGATCCACAATCGCGCCGTCGCCGTCTCGAGGCGCATCCACCACCTGCACACGACCGGAACTCTTCACGCCCTTCGCTTGCCCCTCCACAACCAGTAACCACTCTGGGAATGCCTCGCTTGGCCGCGGCGCGCCCTCGGAACTCGGCACGTCAAAGTCATGGAACAGGCTCGCGCTGACCGCCGGATTCGTCTTTGCAAAACGCTCAATGTTATCCCGCATCCGGGTGGCCGCTCCGCGACGGTCCTTCCACCATCCGTCCGGTGTGCTACCCATGACGTTGGCGACATCCACGACCAGCACCGGTTTACGGCCCAAGAGCGGCGCGAGAACTGGCCACGCGGCGGCGAACGCCGGGTGCAAATCTCGCTTTTCCACCTGATCCACCGGAACCCAGGCGACATCTTGGCTCTCACTGTCGGTGACTTTCGGCTCAAACGCCGCGACCACGTCCGCAATGACGGTGGTGTAGGTCCACACCCCGCGATCCAACACGAAACTGTATTGTGCCTTCAGCGCGCCGTCGGGGATCCCGGCTTCCTCCTGAGACTCCCGGAACGCGCCCTCGATCGCACACTCGTCGCGGTGCCGCGCACCCCCGGGGATACCCCACGTATCTCCGTGATGGCTGAAACTCGCCCGATGCTGCAGTAACACTGAGCCGGTGGCCGCATCAAAAGCGAGCACCCCGGCTGCGCCGAACTTCCCCCAGTGCTTGTTGCCTTCGCCGTCTTCGACCCATTCGTCGCCCGATTGTCCGCTCATGCTCCCAGCCTAGCCGTGACCTGCGGCAAAATTGAGGGGCGTTTCGACATTTTAGGGCGGTATAGAACCCTAAAATGTCGAAACGCCCCTCAAAAGATGAAGAACGACGGCGTGTCCCCGACTTAGGCGCTTTGGTAACCATTCGGGTTGTTCTTTTGCCAACGCCAGTGATCCTGCACCATGGCGTCCAGGTCAAGTTTGGCGGACCAGCCCAAATCGGCAAGTGCGGCGGACGGGTCGGCGTAGCTGACCGCGGCGTCGCCCGGGCGACGGTCGGTGAGCTCATAGGGGACGGGTTTGCCTGCCGCCCGGCCAAACGCCTCGATGACTTCTAACACGCTGGAGCCGCGGCCGGTGCCGAGGTTCCACCGGTACACGCCGGTGTGGTCGCGCAAATAGTTCAGGGCCGCAACGTGGCCTTCGGCAAGGTCCATGACGTGAATATAGTCGCGGATACCGGTGCCGTCAGGGGTGGGGTAGTCGCTCCCGAAAACCATGACCTTCTCGCGCCGACCCACGGCAACCTGCGCCACAAACGGCATGAGGTTGTTGGGGATGCCCGTCGGATCTTCGCCAATACGGCCCGAAGGGTGCGCACCCACCGGGTTAAAATAGCGCAGCAACGCCACACGCCATTCGGGATCGGAATGGGCAAGGTCGGTGAGGATGTCTTCGATCTGTTCCTTGGTGCGCCCGTACGGGTTGGTGGCGTCCAGGGGCATTTTCTCCACCAGCGGCACCTCTTCAGAGGCACCGTAAACGGTTGCCGATGAGGAGAACACGATGGTCTTGACCCCGTTCGCGTCCATCACACGCAACAGGTTGAGCGTGCCCGCAACGTTATTGTGGTAATACTCCAGCGGCTTCTCCACGGACTCGCCGACGGCCTTAAACCCGGCAAAGTGAATGACCGCCTCGGGGGCTGTTGCCTCAAAGAGCGCGGTGAGCCCGTCCACATCCAGCAGGTCCGTATTGTGGAATTCGACGCTTTTCCCGGTCAGTTCCTCCACCCGGCGCAAGGACTCTTCGCTCGAGTTGGACAGGTTGTCCATTACCACCACCTCGTGTCCAGCCTCTAAGAGCGCTAGTACGGTGTGCGAGCCGATGAATCCACTACCGCCGGTCACCAAAATTTTCACGGAGCCTACTTTCTCTGCTGCAACTAACTCGTCTCTTGTGAATTCTATGGCACCGAGCGGTAGAGTCCGCGTGCCGTGCCGTGCCGTGCCGTGCCGTGCCGTGCCGGTCCGCCCGGCCAGAGAACATCCCTGCGAAGCGGCGGCGCAATTAGTTCGGCGAGCCGCTAGGTCCGGCTACGGTAATGAGCACCTGGCCATCGGTCGATTCGCGGTTCTGCCAGCCACCCGCGGTGCGGTCCCATTCCAGGCCGCCAAAATTGACCCGTTCAATCTGAAACATTTCCGCATTGGCGACGGCCCAGTGCGCCACCGCCCACGCCGCCGATCCCGTAGCCGCGATCGAGAGCGTGGAGCCGGCCTGGCTAGCGGGCAATGGCCCAAACGCGGTGGCCGCGGCCGTCGCCAGCGCGTTGAGATCCCCCGGGGCCGTGGTTGGAGGCAACAGACAGTTCAGAGTGCCCTCAGATTGTCCGGTCAGCGAGGACGCAAACGCGCGCGCCGCCAACTCCCTGCGGGCATAGGCCTCGGGAAACGCGGAGTTTTGGACGGCTTGCGCGGCTTCGGTGAGCGGGATGTTCTGATAGTCGGGAACCCGCAGCAAACGGTCGTAGAAGATGTTGGTGGCATAAACCGGGTCCATGACCTGCGCTTCGGTTCCCCATCCTTGTGACGGGCGTTGCTGATACAGGCCGCGAGAATCCGGACCGGCTTGATCGCCATAGTCCAGGTTTCGCAGGCTGGATTCCTGCATCGCGGTGGCAATGGCAATCGAGGCGGCGCGCGGCGGCAGGCCGCGTTGCACCGAAATTCCGGCAATGAGCGCGGCAAAGGACGCTTGAGACGGGTTGAGGCTGTACGTCGCATCGCCCACCTGCGCCTCGCAGACAGCAACCCGCACCGGTGGCGTCTCCTCCCGGGAATTGACGGCCAGAATCCCGCCAATAATCACGCCGGAGGCCACCAGTACCACGAGCGCCACAAAGACCGCGATACGCGTCGCCGCGGATGCCTTCCTAGCCACTCGCGGATACCAGAAACGGTGCTAGTAGCCCGGCCGCGCCGCTCACACGTGCGCTCATAGGCACGCCAGCAATGGCGCCAC
This sequence comes from Haematomicrobium sanguinis DSM 21259, assembly GCF_000688395.1. Classification (GTDB taxonomy): domain Bacteria; phylum Actinomycetota; class Actinomycetes; order Actinomycetales; family Micrococcaceae; genus Haematomicrobium; species Haematomicrobium sanguinis. The sequence goes on from NZ_JIAG01000006.1 coordinate 15,371, forward strand.
AGCCAACCGCACTAATTCTTGTGAAGCGCACTATTGAGCTCAATACCGCCGCCGGAACGCGGCAGGGCTTCCACCGCACCGGTCGTTGAATTGCGTCGGAACAACAAGTTCGGCACACCGGCAAGTTCGCGCGCCTTGACCACCCGTGCGGCGCCTTCGCCGTCAACCAGATTCACGCGCGTTCCGGCCGTCACATAGAGCCCCGCTTCCACCACCGAATCATCGCCAATCGGAATCATGACCCCAGAATTCGCCCCCAGCAGCACCCGCTCGCCAAGCGAAATCTTAATGCTGTTTCCGCCCGAAAGCGTCCCCATAATCGAGGCTCCGCCACCGACGTCGCTTCCCTCACCGACAATCACACCGGCCGACACCCGGCCCTCAATCATGGAGTGTCCCAGAGTCCCGGCATTGAAGTTCACAAACCCCTCGTGCATCACGGTTGTCCCTTCGGCGAGGTGGGCCCCCAACCGCACCCGGTCCGCGTCGGCAATCCGCACGCCGGTCGGCATCACGTAATCCAGCATCCGCGGAAACTTGTCGACCCCATATACGGTCACCGGCCCGCGCGCACGCAACCGCAGGCGCATCGCTTCGAAGCCGTCCACCTCGCACGGCCCAAAATTTGTCCACACATTATTGGGTAGTAACCCGAAAATGCCGTCCAGATTGACGGTGTTGGGCTGCACCAAACGGTGTGAGAGCAGGTGCAGACGCAGGTAAGCATCCGGGGTGGACTTCGGCGGCGCATCCACATCGATCACCTCGGAGACGACCTCCATATGCACCCCGCGCGCATCATCGGTGCCGGCGGCGGCCGCGGCATCTAAGTCTGCACGCAACGATTCATCGATCACAGCATCAAGGCTCGGGTTCGGGAACCAGGTGTCCAAAATGGCACCGGACGCGCTCACGGTGGCAAGGCCCAAACCAGATGCCGGGCGCGCGGGAACGGCGGAAGAATCGGTAGAAGTCATAGCCAACATCCTACCGAGGCGCGGCCGTGTTCTACGCCCCGGCCCTCCACCCGCGGGGCGATATTGCGTAGTGTTGAGGGGTGACTTCTCTCAACCTCACCCAAGACGTAGCCGACCTCACTGCCGAGCTCATCGACATCATGAGCGTCTCCGGCCACGAGGGTCCGATTGCCGATGCCGTCGAAGCGTCCCTTAGGGCCTTGGGACACCTCAGTGTTCACCGGGAGGGTGACGCGATTGTCGCGCGCACCGACCTCGGGCGCGCGGAACGGGTGATCCTGGCCGGCCATCTTGATACCGTCCCGCTTCCCACGGCGCCGGGTTCGCGAGGCACCGTCCCATCCACCTGGGAGAAGAACGACGGCGATGACTCACCTCAAGCGCGCACGCTTTACGGGCGCGGGGCTACAGATATGAAGGGCGGAGTTGCCGTTCAACTCGCCCTGGCCGCCCTACTCACCGAGCCGACCCGAGACATCACCTACGTGTTCTACGATCACGAGGAAGTGGCCGCTGACCTGAGCGGTCTCAAGCGGCTCGTCGATCGCGTCCCAGAGCTGTTGAGCGGAGACTTTGCGATCTTGCTGGAACCGACCAATGGGAACGTCGAGGGCGGGTGCAACGGAACCATCCGCTTTGAGGTGCGGGCCAGCGGCAAGGCAGCGCATTCGGCGCGGGCGTGGATGGGGGAGAACGCCATCCATAAACTCGGCCCCGTGTTGGTGGCGCTCGCCGCCCATGAACCCCAGACGCTCACCGTGGATCGCCTGGACTACCGTGAGAGTCTCAACGGCGTGATCGTCACCGGTGGCAGCGCGGGCAATGTGATCCCGGATCGAGCAGTGCTGGAGATCAATTACCGTTTCGCCCCGAGCCGTACTCCTGACGATGCGGAAGACTACGTCCGAAAGGTCTTGGGGGAGTCTCTGAACGGCGTGGAATTTGTCCGCACCGACGCCGCGCCGGGAGCTCGGCCCGGGCTAGACCACCCTGCGGCGGCAAGCTTCGTTGAGGTGGTGGGAACCACCCCCATGCCAAAGTTCGGCTGGACGGACGTCGCCCGGTTTAGCGCGTTAGGAATTCCTGCGGTCAACTTCGGCCCAGGAGACTCACTGCTGGCCCATTCGGACAATGAACATGTGAGCGCCCAAGCAATCCACGACTGCTTGGGCGCCCTTAAAGCCTGGTTGAGCTAGTACTAGACCGCCCGGCCGTCCTGAATGGCCTCCACCGGGACCGGCGCCTCGATGGTTTTCTTGCTCCGACGCAAACGACGCTCCAACCACACTGCAAAGCCGGAGAGCACTAAACAGGTGGCGATGTAGATCGTTCCGCCCACGAGAGCGGCAGGAATGATCGGGTTTTCGTATGCCGAGAGTCGGAAGAACTGGCGAATCGCATAGAGCAACTCTTCATAGGTAATGATGAACCCGAGTGCCGTGTCCTTCAGCGCCACCACTAGTTGGGCAATGATGACCGGTAACATGTTGCGGATGGCTTGCGGCAACAGAATCGAGGTCATGACCTGGGATTTACGCAACCCGATCGCGTATCCCGCTTCGCTTTGACCCTTGGGTAGCGCTTGAATCCCGGCGCGGAACACTTCGGCCAGAACGGACCCGTTGTACAAGATCAGAGCCGTGACCACGGCAACATACGGTGTCATGCTGATACCGATGGTCGGCAAACCGTAGTACATGAGCATCATAAAAATCAGCACCGGGATGGCACGGAAAAATTCGGTAATCCAGGTGACCGGAATGGAAATCCACTTGTGCACGGACAAGCGCCCCATAGCCAGAACGAGGCCCAATGCCAAGGCGCCAATCGCCGCGACTACGAAGGCACGGAGGGTGGCTAGCCACCCTTCAAAGAGCAAATTCCAGGCCGCGGGTAAGGTGAAGACGGACCACTTACGGGCGCTGAATTGGCCGGCCTCGGCCAACCGCCAAATAATGAGTGCGGCGAGCGCGGCCACAATCACCATGGTGAGGATTGAAAGCATGAGGTTTCGACGCTTAGCCTTGGGGCCGGGCGCATCATAGAGAACTGTTGCTTCGCTACTCATGCCGCGATCCTCCACTTCTTCTCAAATGCTCGTTGCAGTAGTGACAGGATGCTCACAATCAGTAGGAATCCAAGGCAGACCCACAGGAGCCCCACGAGCATATTCTCGCCGCGTTCAGAGAGGTACGCTCTGATCGCGCCCGCCTCAAAGACGGAGAACCCGGCAGCGACCGTCGTGTTTTTTGCCAGAGCAATAAAGACGCTCATGAGCGGCGGGATCACGGCGCGAAATGCTTGCGGCAGGATGATCAAGCGCATGGACTGCAGGAACGTCAGGCCGATGGAGCGTGCCGCTTCGGCTTGTCCCAGCGGCACAGTATTGATCCCGGCGCGAATCGCTTCGGCAACGTATGTTGCGGTGTAGACCGACAGCGCCCCCACAGAGAGTGAGAAACTGTTGCCTACGTTGGGGAACACCAACGGGAGCGCGAAAATCGCATACAAGAACACCAGGGTCAGCGGAGTATTGCGCACCAGGTTCACGTATGCCCAGCCCAGCGCCCGGAGCGGGGGAACCGGGGATACCCGGAAGGCGGCCACAATGGTGCCCAGAATGAGGGAGAATACGGCCGACCAAACAAAGAGATAAATCGTTGTCAGGAACCCCTGGGAGAAAAGTTCCCAGTTGTTAATCAAGACATCCACATGGACCCCTGTCGGATTGAGTGAGATAGACATGAAACGCGGTGTGGGGGCGCCATGCGCCCCCACACCGCGTCGCGTTTAGCTGGCCGGGTCAACCGTGGGTTGTTCAACCTTGGTTCCGGACTTGCCGAGGGTGGCGTCATAGATCTTCGTCCACGTATCCCCGCCGTCGGTCAGGGTCGTGTTGAAGAACTCGGTTAGCGCCGTATCGCCCTTGGGCAGGCCAATGCCGTAGCGTTCCTCGGTGAACGGTTCGCCAACCACCTTGAGGGTGTCCGGCTTCTCGGAGGCGAAGCCAATCAAGATGGCCTGGTCGGTCGAGACGGCATCTACTTCCCCGCTCTCAAGTGCCTGGACACATAGGGAGTACTTGTCGTATTCGAACGGCTCCGCCTCGGGGAAGTTCTCGCGAATGTTCTGAATCGGAGTTGAGCCGGTGGCCGAGCACACTTTCTTACCAGCGAGGTCCTTCTCGCTCTTAATGTCTTCGTTGTCCTTCTTGACCAGGATTCCCTGGCCGGTCACGAAGTACGGTCCCGCGAAATTGATTTGCTGCTTGCGCTTGTCGGTGATGGAGTAGGTGCCGACGTAGAAGTCCACGTCTCCATTCTGGATGGCTTGCTCGCGGCTCGCCGACGGGATGGTCTTGAACTCAATCTTGTCCTCCGGGAATCCCAGCGACGCAGCCATCCATTTGGCGATCTCAATGTCGAAACCCACGCGCTCATCGGTCAAGGGATCCAAGTAACCCAAGCCCGGCTGGTCATCCTTGACACCGATGGTGACCTTGTCGGCGGCTTTCATCTTGTCGTAGGTGGGACTTCCGGTGAGATCGACATTGGTTGCGACGTCATAAGTGAGCGCCGAATCTCCATTGTCGCCGCCGAGTCCGCCACCGTTGGTGGACCCGCCGCTTGAGCCCGAGTCTCCACCGCAACCGCTGAGTGCGAGTGCGGCGATCGCCATCGACGCTACAACGCCGTAGCTTGCCTTCTTGATTTTCATGGTGTTCCTTTCGTCGGTGCGTGCAGTGCGCTCGCACCCTTTGTGGTCGGGAGGTTTACTTCAAGATCTTGGACAGGAAATCCTGTGCTCGGCTACTTTGCGGGTTGGTGAAGAACTCTTCCGGCGTGGCCTCTTCGACGATCTGACCATCGGCCATGAAGATCACTCGGTCGGCCGCCTTGCGGGCAAATCCCATTTCGTGAGTAACCACGACCATGGTCATACCCTCCTTGGCGAGCCCCACCATGACATCCAGCACCTCATTGATCATCTCCGGATCCAGCGCCGAAGTCGGCTCGTCAAAAAGAATCAACTGTGGCTTCATCGCCAAGGACCGGGCAATCGCGACACGCTGCTGCTGGCCACCGGAAAGTTGCGCCGGATACTTTTGCGCCTGGTGATCAACCCCGACGCGTTTGAGAAGCTCCATTGCCTCGCGTTCGGCCTCGGCCTTTTTCATGCCCTTGACCTTGATTGGGCCCAGGGTCACATTTTCCAAAATGGTCTTATGCGCAAAAAGGTTAAAAGACTGAAACACCATGCCCACATCGGCACGCAACTTTGCCAAGCCGCGCCCCTCGTCGGGAAGCACCTTGCCTTCAATGGTGATGGTGCCATCATCGATGGTTTCCAGCCGATTGATAGTGCGGCACAGTGTCGACTTGCCAGAACCAGATGGTCCGATGACCACCACCACTTCACCCGGCATCACGTCCAAGTTGATGTCCTGCAGCACATGAAGTTGCCCAAAGTGTTTGTTCACATTTTGCATGGACACGAGCGCCTCGCCGGACGCACGGGTGGCAGGGGTTTCGCTCGCCTCAATTGTCATGAGTAAGATCATGCCGAATCTTGGGCCGTGACGCCAATCACAATGCGCATTTGTGCGCAATTGTGACCCAAGAGCAACGTGAGCGGCGCACAGCCGCGGCCAGCATTTACGCTAAAGACATGTGTGCAAAAGAGAAATCCCCCAAGAAGCGTTCCCTCCACCGCCGCGGCCAAACCGAATATCGCGGTGATCTGGCCAATGTCGAAATGGCAGACAAGGCCCTCCTTGACACGCAAGATAAACAGGATTTCACCTCAACCGACCCTTGGCGGGTGCTGCGCATCCAAAGCGAATTTGTGGAGGGGTTCGATGCCCTCGCGGGCCTCGGGGCGGCCATTAGCGTCTTTGGGTCGGCGCGCACCAAACCGGGATCGCCCCGCTACGAGTTCGCCGAAAAAATAGGCGCCCTTCTGGCCGAGAAAGGCTACGCCGTCATTACCGGCGGCGGACCGGGAACCATGGAAGCCGCAAACAAGGGCGCCACGGAGGCAGGCGGGCTTTCCGTGGGACTCGGCATTGAGCTCCCGCACGAACAAGGCATTAACCCCTACGTGGAACTGGGCATCAACTTCCGCTACTTCTTTGCCCGCAAGGTCATGTTCGTGAAATACGCGCAAGGTTTCGTGGTGCTCCCCGGCGGCTTTGGCACCCTGGACGAACTCTTCGAAGCCATCACACTCGTCCAAACCGAAAAGGTCACCTCCTTCCCGATCGTTCTGGTCGGCACCGAATTCTGGGGTCCGCTTCTGGACTGGATCAAGGGAACGCTGGCCGCCGAGGGGATGATCTCGGAAAAGGACGTCAACCTGCTCCACCTCACCGACAGCGCCGAAGAAGCGGTCGAACTCGTCACCCAAGGCAAGGACGCCCACTAGCCACCAAAATGTCGGGGCACTCTGGCAAGATGGAGGCATGGAATGGGTAGTCCTTGCCGTCGCCATTGCGGCGCTCGCCGTCATTATCTTTGCCGCCGTCTTCATGAGCACCTCCGAGCGCGCCACGACGGGCGGCAACCAAAAAGGCGTTGCGCGCCAGGCTGAGAAACTCACCGAGCAGCCCGGGTTGCCGGCAGCAGACCCGCTGTTGCCTCCGGTCCTCCTCCCGGAGGACCCGGTAGCCGAGGACATTGACAAGGTGCGCTTCGCCGTCGGATTTAACGGCTACCGCGTCGAAGAGGTCGATGACTTTCTCGACAAGGTTCGCGACGAACTAACCCTGCGCAACCAGCGCATTGCCGAGCTCGAAGCCCGATTGGGTGCGCGGGGCGCCACTGCCGCGGCGAAAGCGGACGAAGCTTGAGCGAGAGCCTGATCCGCTGCAGCTGGGCGCGACACACCGAGATCGAACGCGACTACCACGACACCGAATGGGGCCGCCCGGTCACCACCAATAACGGATTGTTTGAGCGGTTAAGCCTCGAAGCATTCCAATCGGGGCTCAGCTGGCTCACCATCTTGCGCAAGCGCGAGGCTTTTCGGGCAGCATTTGCGAACTTTGACGCCCAGAAAGTCGCCCAGTACGACGGCGATGCCATCCACACGCTCTTGGCTAACCCTGACATTGTGCGCAACAGGGCAAAAATTGAAGCGACCATCGCCAATGCGCAGGCCCTCCTCGAATTGGGTCCCGGAGAAAGTTTGCACGGGATTCTCACCAAATTCGCCCCCGCCGTGCACCGGATCCCAGCCACCCGAGACCACATTCCGTCAAGCACGCCGGAATCGGCGGCCCTGGCCAAACACTTGAAAGCACGCGGCTTTCGGTTCGTGGGGCCCACCACCGCCTACGCCATGATGCAAGCGGTCGGCATCGTCAATGACCACGAAGCCAGCTGCTGGGTCAACACCCAAGCCCAGTTGCAGCACGCGAGAGCGGGGGAGAACTCATGAGCATGCCGCGAGAACCCAGGCACTCGCGCTCGCGCACCGCCCAGAAGGAGCCAGGCAACGATCTTCCTGCGCAACCGGAGAACCACGGCGAGCCGCGCGAGCAAGTCGGGAACACGCCGTCGGACCTCACCGAAGCACCCGCTTACGGCAAGGGACCCCAGCGGCCGCAAGCCGAAAGCGCGGAGGGCGGAACAAGCACATTCACCGATGACTTCCTCGCCTCCTTCGTGAACCTGGTCCGGCCGCTCGGGCGCTTGCCATGGTGGGCGCAAGTGTCCTTGGTGTTCCTGGCTACGCGACTGATCTCCTTCGCGATTTTGGCCGCAGTGGCGCTGCAGCAAGGCCTTTCGCCGTGGGGCAACGCGAAGCCCTCGTACGGCGACTTCATCAACATTTGGGATGCCGAGTGGTACAACCGCATCTTTAGCGAGGGCTACCCGAGCGAGATTCCGCGCAATCAGGACGGCGTCGCGCAGAGCAACCAGTGGGCGTTCATGCCGCTGTTCCCGGGGATTGTCCGGGGTCTAGCGGCGCTCACCGGCGGCAACTGGGCGAGTCTGGCGCCGATCGTCGCGATACTTTTTGCGTGGGCGGCCGCGCTCATGATCTATCAACTGTTTCGGCTCAAGACCTCGCACCGCAACGCGATGTGGGGGATGGCGCTCGTGTTCCTCTTCCCCGCCTCGGCGGTGTTCCAGGTGCCTTACGCCGAATCGACCAACCTGTTTTTCCTGGCGTTGGCGCTGTACCTGGTGATCCAGAAACAGTACTTGTGGGCCATTCCGATCGTGTTTTTCTCCGCGCTCTCCCGCCCGGTTGGAGTGCCGTTCGCGCTCATGCTGGGACTCTATTTTCTCTACCGGTGGATGAAACACAAGCAGATCCCTTTCCCCGTGTCCGAGGTGTGGCGCCTGGTGGTGTTGGGCATTGCTTCCGGTGCTGCCGCGCTTGCCTGGCCGATCATCGCGTGGATGTACACCGGAGAGCAAAGCGCCTACACCGATACCGAAACCGCATGGCGGTATAGCGAGCTGGTGCCGTTCTTGCCGTGGTTTGAGCGGGGGAACGCGCTCTTCGGGCCGCTGCTCGGCGCGATTTTCCCAGTTCTGCTGGTGGTTTTTGTGTACTTCGCGTTCACGAGCAAGCCGATGCGCGCGGTCGGGATCCAGATGCAGTTGTGGTGCTTCAGCTACTTCTTCTATATCTTCGCGTTCCTGAATCCGCAGACCAGCACCTTCCGGCTCCTCATACCGCTGTTCCCGATCGCGCTGGCTGTGGTACTGATGTCCCGCTCGCGCGCGTATCGGTGGAGCACCGCCATCATGTATGTACTGATGCAAATTGTGTGGGTGTATTGGCTGTGGAGGTGGACGCAACTGCCCGGGGGCGGAGATTACCCGCCGTAAACCCGTCAAATTAGCGCCCGGCGCTGCACTCGGGAATAATGGGGAGTGACCAGCGCCATACGCCCGGGCATTGCCACGCCTTGAGCGCAGGATGCTGGAAACCATTACGACGCACTCTCGAGGAACACTCAAGAGCACTTTCCCGAAGGGATGAGATCTCATGGCTGCGATGAAACCGCGCACCGGCGAAGGCCCCATGGAGGCCAGCAAAGAAGGGCGCAGCATCATCCTGCGAGTCCCCACCGACGGTGGCGGCCGCACCGTGATTGAGCTCAATGCGGAAGAAGCCGTAGCATTGCGTGATTGCCTCGTCGAAGCGACGCAGTAACGACTAGTTTTTGACGGCCACGATCAGGCCCGTACCAACAGGCAGCAAGGTAGAGCGGACGCCCTCTTCCTGGCTCAGCTTCTTAATGATCGCTCGCATGATCTGGGTGCTGGGTTTCCGAGATGTCGGTTGAGAAACCTGGTGCTCATCGAGCGCATCATTGATGATCAGCAATCCGCCGGCACGCAAGAGCCGCAACCCGTGGTCGACATAGTCGGCATAGTTGGGCTTGTCCGCGTCCAAAAAGACAATGTCATAGGCGTCTTTGGTCAGCCGGGGCAGAACCTCGGCGGCCTTTCCGGTGATGGGGCGTAGGCGGTTGCCCACAATCCCGTCCTCTGCCAGCGCTACCCGAGTGGCCTTGAGGTGATCGAGGTCCTTGTCGATAGCCGTCAGCACTCCGGTCGGTTTCATTCCGCGAAGCAGTGCCAGGGTGGAGATTCCGGCGCCGCTGCCCACTTCCACGGCCGTTTGGGCGCCGCGGCTGGCCGCCAGCACGGTCAAAAGCGATGCGACCGATGCCGGTACGGCCGCGACACCCAGGTCGGCTGCCCGGGATCGGGCGGCAAGCAAAACCTCGTCCTCCACCGGCAAAGACTCGGTGAAAGACCATGACGCACTCTTGTCGACACTCACAAATGAACTCCTAGACGGGGGAGAATGAATTTCTAGTCTAGTCCGGCGATCGCGAATGAGCGCGGACCCCGCGCGCGCACGTCTGGCGTACAGTCAACTCCCAGTATTGCTTGACACACTAAACTTCAATCCAACCAGGTTTCCAAGGGGAATTGCGTGAACAAAACTGCTTCGACGGCGCCCGTAGCGGGCGCGGGCTCGATGGCGCGCGCCGGAGACCGGATTGCCGCGAGCGTAGACTCTGCAGCCGCATTGCCGGTAAGCGAGGTGCCCACTGGGGAGGAGATTGTTCGCCAGCATGGCGCCCAGGTCATGCGGTTGGCCTACCGTCTGACCGGGAACAAGCATGACGCCGAAGACCTCGCCCAAGAGGCCTTTGTGCGCGTCATTAAATCGCTGGACACCTTTCAGCCGGGAACCATGGGCGGATGGTTGCACCGCATCACCACCAACCTGTTCTTGGACCAGGCGCGCCGCAAATCCCGCATTCGCTTCGATGCGCTACTCGCCTCGGATGACTCTCGACTCTCCACCGATGTGGGTGGCCCAGAGCGTTCCTATGAACTGAACAACCTCGATCGCGACATCATTCAGGCCCTCGCGGAATTGCAACCCGAGTATCGCGCCGCCGTGGTGCTCTCCGACCTTGAAGGTTTTTCTTATGACGAGGTTGCCACCATGCTTGGCATCAAGCTGGGCACGGTCCGCTCCCGCATTCACCGGGGCCGCGTGCAATTGCGGGAAAAGCTGGCGCACCGGGCACCCCGCTCGAAGGTACAGCGGCCAAAAGCACCCAAACTGGGTGTCGTTTAGGCGAAGTGGGAACGCTGATGACCACTTCAGGCGCCCACGAGCAGCCAAAGAAAGCTCCGTCACCCGGCGCCCAGCCCGCTGATTCGCGGCCCGCCGAGCCACAACCGCGCGGCGAAAAGGGTTTGTGGGCGCATCCGGTAGCGGTGTCCGTTTCCGCGGTCACCCTTCTTGCCCTCTTGGGCCTGTTAGCGAGCGCGTATCTCTCCGGTGCGCCAAGCGCTGCGGCCCCGCAACAAACCGGCGCTAATGAGGCGTTGCTCAACGAAATCACGTCCCTCGGCCCGAACGAGCAGATTGACCTCACCCGCGAAGAAGTCGCCCAATTGCGCGCCCTGGGCTGGTCCTGCCCGGATTACGCCACCTCTGGTTTCCGGGCCGAATGGACAACCGCGGCCATGATCAAAGGCGTGCCCACTGTCCGGCGCATCCTCTCCTATGGTCAGTACAAACTTGCCGTATACGAGCAACACAACTCGGCGCAAAAGACCGGCGACGTCCCGCTAGACATTTTCACCGGCGAGAAAATTAACGAGTCGAAATACGTCAAAGACGTCAGTCCAGACCGGACGCTCTGGATCGATGACGGACCGCCGTGGACGGCCGTCATCACCTCCAATGACGTCACCTACACGTTTGTCTCTAATCTGCCGTTACGGTGGATTCCCACCATCACCAGCCGCGCGGCTTTCAACGATTCGACCAAACTCGCCGACCCGGCCGCACCCATCGATGACAGTGTGATGAAGCGCCTGGATCGCGGCTTCAACCGTATTTTCGCGGGGATCTTCACTTAGATGAGTTACCGACCCGGCAAGGCTGCACACGCGGTAATTCCGTTTCACCCGTCTCAAACGGTAATCTGACATTCGTGCCATTTTTTGATATCAACTCGGGCGAGTTCCTGATCTTGCTAGTGATAGCCCTGCTCATTATCGGGCCCTCACGCATTCAGGATTACACGCGCAAGGGTGCCAATATGGTGCGAGAGCTCCGACGTATGGCCAACGGCGCACGCGCGCAACTGGAGGAGGAGGTTGGCGAGGACTTCACTAATATCGATTGGAAAAAGCTGGATCCACGCCAATATGACCCGCGCAAGATCATCAAGGACGTTTTTGCGGAGGACTTCCAAGAGGCCATTGACGAGGTCAAGGACATCACCGCAGAGGTGAAAAAGCCGATTGAAGCGGACGAGCCAAGCCGTCCCGCGGTTCCCATTAAGAAGTATGTTCCCTTGGCCGCCGGTGAGCGCGCCCCCTTCGATACCGAAGCAACCTAAGCTAATTTTTCGGCGAGACGCCGAGTTTGCGTCCGGCAAGTCCGCGCGGGCGTCCAGCGAGCGTGCGGGCAGCCTTGTGAAGTTCGACGGCGGCGGGAGAGTTGGGTGCCGCGATGACCATCGGGGTGCCACTATCCCCGGCAATTCTGAGCTCCGGTTCCAGCGGAATCGTGGCAATGAGCGGAATCTCATAGCCAAGTTCGCGACCAAGCGCGCGAGAAACATCGGCGCCGCCGCCGGCCCCGAAGACGTCCACCATGCTACCGTCGGGGAGCGCTAAGCCCGCCATATTTTCGATCACGCCGACGACCCTTTGTCCCGTTTGCGCGGCGACAGCCCCGGCACGCTGAGCCACCGAGGATGCCGCCAATTGCGGTGTTGTGACCACCACAATTTCCGAATGCGGCAACAGCTGCGAAACGGATATGGCAATGTCCCCGGTGCCCGGCGGCAGATCCAGCAGCAGCACATCGAGATCGCCGAAATAGACATCCTTGGTGAACTGTTCGAGCGCGCGGTGCAACATCGGCCCGCGCCAGGCAACCGGCTTGTTCGCATCGAGAAACATGCCAATGGAGATGACCTTGATGTCAAAGGCGACCGGCGGCAGGATCATATCGTCCAGACGGGTGGGCTTTTGATGAATGCCAAGCAGGCCGGGGATTGAGAAGCCATAGACGTCCGCGTCAATGATGCCGACCTTGAGCCCGTCCCGCGCCATCGCCGCCGCCAGGTTGACCGCCACCGAGGATTTGCCGACGCCGCCCTTGCCGCTGGCGACAGCAATCACCTTGGTGAGCGAATCGGGGCTCGCGAAAGGGTTCTCCCGAGACTTGTTGCCACGCAAGGCTTCGGTGAGTGCGGCGCGTTGCGCCGGACTCATCACATCGAGCTCGACGGCCACGCTGCCCACGCCCGGCACCCGGGCGATAGCCGCCCGAGAAGTCTCGACGATGTCTTCCTTTTTGGGGCACCCCGCAATGGTGAGGTAGATGCCAAGGTGCACATCGCCGTCGTGATTCACCTCAATGTTCTTGACCATGCCGAGCTCGGTGATGGGGCGGCGCAGCTCGGGGTCAAGGACGGTGCCGAGTGCCGCTTCAATGGCGGCCACGCTGGGGGTGCTCACGAGTGGGTGGCGCCCTTCTCTCCGCTGACTTTGGGCAGGGAGGAGGTGTGGTCGCTGGGTTTGCGGCGTTTCTTGGCGGGGGACTCGCCAGTCTCGTTGGCGTCGACAAGCTCCTCAAGCAGTGAACGCAATTCGCTGCGTACGTAGTCGCGGGTGGCCACCTCGCGCAGCGCGATGCGCAATTCGGCGATTTCACGGGTGAGGTACTCGGTGTCCAGCAGGTTGCGTTCGGCGCGCTGCCGGTCCTGCTCGACGCTCACCCGGTCGCGGTCGTCCTGCCGGTTTTGGGCCAGCAGCAAGAGCGGTGCGGCGTAGGAGGCCTGCAACGAAAGCATCAGGGTGAGCGCGGTGAACCCGAGTGCGGCGGAGTCGAAGCGCCAATTTTCGGGAGCCACGGTGTTCCAGAGCAGCCACACCATGCAGAAGATGGTCATCCACACGAGGAATTGCGGGGTGCCCATGAAGCGCGCAAACTTTTCGGTGGCGCTGCCGAAGGCGTCCGGGTTGGGGGAAAGGCGGGGGACCCAGCGTGTGCGGGCGGCGCGCGGTGTGTCGAGACTGTCCTTTTGCGGGCGTTTTTTCTCAGCCACGTGCACCTCCTAGGGTTGCGTCGGTGTGATCGGTTTCGCGCCAATCATTCGGGAGCAGGTTGTCCAACACGTCATCCACTGTGACCGCGCCGACAAGACGTCCGGCCGTATTGACCACCGGGAGGGCGGAGAGGTTGTAGGTCGCCAACTCCCGCGCGGCGGCGCTGACCGGTGCCTGGTCATTAATCGGCTCTAGGTCCGCATCCACGATATTGCCCAGGTGATCGGGGGGCGGGGTGCGCAAGAGTTGCTGAATGTGCACCACGCCGAGGTAGCGGCCGGTCGGTGTTTCCAAGGGCGGACGGCACACAAAGATCATTGACGCGAGCGCCGGGGAAAGTTCCTCTTGGCGCACGTGGGCCAAGGCTTCGGCGACGGTGGACTCGGGGGAGAGGATCACCGGCACCGGAGTCATGATGGAGCCGGCCGTGTCCTCCTCATATTCGAGCAGGCGCCGCACATCCTCGGCCTCCTCCGGCTCCATGAGCTCCAGCAGTTCTTCCTTGTCCGCCTCGGAGAGTTCGTTGAGCAAATCGGCGGCGTCGTCCGGGTCCATTTCCTCCAGAATGTCCGCGGCGCGCTCGCGATCCAGAGAGCTCAGGATCTGGACCTGGTCATCATCGGGAAGTTCTTGAAGCACATCGGCGAGGCGCTCGTCCTGAAGTTCGCTCGCGACCTCGATCCGGCGCTTCTCCGGCATGTCATGAAGGGCGTCGGCAAAGTCTGCGGGTTTGACGTCCTCATAGGCGGCGACGAGTTGGCTCGCGCCTTGGTGGCCGTCGTCATCCCAGTGGTAGAGCTCATCCCAGTTCACAATCTTAGAGTGGCCGCGGCGCAGTCCGCGCAACCGGGAGGCGCCCACTCGGACAAAGAGTTGGTTGACGTGCCAGTCACCGTTTTTATCTTCGGCGATAGCGACGTCTTCAATGGTGCCGTCCTCTCCATCCTTGAGCCGGACCTTGCGGTCGAAGATTTGGCCGACCACGAGTAACTCCACGCCGCGCTGCTCAAAGCGACGCATATTGACCAGACCGGTGGAAATGATTTGCGAGGTATCGATGGAGGTTATGCGGGTCATGGGCACAAATACCCGACGTTTCCCGGGAACTTCCACCACAATGCCGACCGCTTGCGGTTCGGATTGCGGACCGTGATCAAGAACAACCACGTCTCGCAAACGCCCGATGCGATCCCCGATGGGGTCAAACACGTCCAAGCCAAGAAGCCGTGCCACGAAAATGCGATTCTGGTTTTTACTCACCTATCTAGGCTACTTGTCATGGCTAGTCGGGTTCATCCTGGGTTTAAGCCTTCAGGAAAGCGTGACGCCGCATCCAGGTATGTGGGTGAGAATAGAAGAATGTCACAACCTATGGGACCTCGAACACCGATGGATTTGGCGCGCGCTCTTCCCGAGGGCGACGTGGTCGGCCAGTACCGGAATTACTTGGACGCGCAGAAGGCCGTGGATTATCTGGCGGACCAGCAGTTCCCGGTGCAAAGCGTCAGCATTGTCGGAAATGACTTGCACACCGTGGAGCGGGTGACCGCCCGGCTGAGCTACCCGCGCGTGGCTCTCTCCGGTGCTACGCAAGGTCTCATGCTGGGCTTCTTTGTGGGTCTCGTCTTTGCGATCTTTGGCCCGCAGCCCAACTATTTTTTGCTCCTGCCCACGATGGCCATCGGTGCGGCCGTGTTCATGGTCATTTCGGTGATCCAGTATTCGCTGACGCGCGGTAAACGCGACTTCGCTTCGGTGAATGCGATCGTGGCGCGCAGCTATGACGTCATTGTGGAGCGCGAGGTCGCCGGTCAGGCTCGGCAGCTTTTGAGCCAATTGCCGATGAACCCCGGTGCTGCGGCCGTTCAGCCCTTCGGCGGTTCTGGGCACACTAGCGCTCGTCAGGATACTTCGGTGCAGCCGCCGGCGCAGTGGCCGGCTTCGTGGCAGCAGGGCCAGACGAGCCAGCAGGGCCAGACGAGCCAGCAGGGCCAGCAGGGCGGCGCGCCCGAGGGGGCGTCCGGGCAGCCTCAGTCTGGCCAGGATACGCAGGCGCAGGGCACGCAGATTCAGGGCACGCAGGCGCAGGGCCCGAATCCACCGGGAGCCACGCAGGGCGGCGCGCTCGCCGGCGCGCCCGATAACCACACCTCGGGGAATGCCAACGGCACGGATCAAGCGGCTGCCGCGGAACAAGCCCAGAGGCCGAAACCGCCCTCGCAGCGTTTCCCGGATCTTCCCGATGGCCGCCCGATGTTTGGGGTGCGCGTGGATCCGAAAGATCAGCCTAGCGACGGCGAAAACGCCGAGAAATAGAAAACTTCCGTGTGAGCAATCTGTTGCTCACACGGAAGTTTTTAACTCAGCGCCGTTTTGGCGGCTCTGCGAGGCGCGACTCACCCGGCCGCGCGCCGGACGTTAATAGACGCGCTTTCCGCTTTGAACTTTTGCCATCCACGCTTCAATCTCGTCGGGATCGCGCGGTAGCGCAGCGGACAAGTTCACCGGTCCATCCTTGGTGATGAGAACGTCATCCTCGATGCGCACCCCAATACCCCGGTACTCTTCGGGGACCGCGTGGTCGTCTTCTTTGAAGTACAGACCCGGCTCGATCGTGAACACCATGCCCTCTTGGATCTCCCCGTCGAGGTAGAGCTCCCGGCGTGCCTGCGCGCAATCGTGTACGTCCAGGCCCAAGTGGTGGCTGGTTCCGTGCGGCATCCACCGGCGATGCTGCTGTCCTTCGGGGGAGAGCGCTTCCTCGAGAGATACCGGTAGCAAGCCCCACTCCGCCAATCGCTCAGCGAGAACGGTCACGGCGGCGGTGTGCACGTCGCGGAACTTGGCCCCCGGCTTGGCCGCCTCGAATCCGGCATCCGCCGCGTCCAGCACCGCTTGGTACACCTTGCGTTGGACCTCGGAGAATGTGCCGTTGATCGGGAGCGTGCGGGTCACGTCTGCGGTGTAAAGGGAGTCGACCTCGACGCCGCCGTCAAGCAGGAGGAGTTCGCCGTCGGTCAGCGCACCGTTATTGCGGATCCAGTGCAAGACCGTGGCGTTGTTGCCGGCAGCGGCAATCGTGTCATAGCCGAGGTCATTGCCTTCTACCCGGGCACGCGTGAAGAAGGTTCCTTCCACGATCCGCTCACCGCGCGGGTGCCCGATCGCTTGGGGGAGCTCGCGGACTACGTCTTCAAACCCCTTGATCGTGGCGTCCACGGCCAATTGCATTTGCTCGCGTTCCCACTCATCCTTGATCAGGCGCAGCTCCGACACCGCTTCGGTGAGTTTGCCATCGAGTTGGTCGGCGCTTTCCAGGTTGACACCGGTGTTGATGCGGGAGGTGTCCACTAACGCGTCCACGTTGAGGTCGCTTTCGCGCACCAATCGGATCTGCACGCCGCCGATATCGGCAACCCCGGCGTTCTTCGTGACCGCCACCTCCAGATCGGCGAGGTCCTTGACCGGAAGGTCCAGCTTGGCGGAAGTGACTTCGCGGTTATCGCGCGGACCGATCCAAAACTCGCCGTAGCGTGCGTTGGAGTAAAATTCTTCGGTGTCCCGCCCGGCAAGCTCCTTGAAATAGAGCGTCGCCTCATGGTTGCCGCCGTTATCCCCGGTGCCTTCATCTACCGGCTCCATCACAAGGACTGCGTCCGGCTCATGGTCAATGCCAAGACCGGTCAGATGGGCAAACGCCGAGTGGGCGCGGAACCGGTAATCGGTGTCATTAGAGCGCACCTTGAGCGGCCCGGCCGGAATCACGAGGCGCTCACCGGGGAATTTCTCTGACAGGGTACGACGGCGCGTGGCCGCGAAATCGGCGACGGCATCCTTTGCGGGGACTTGGGTATTTTCCTGCGCCCATCCTTGCGCCATGAACTCTTTGAACGCGTCGGAGTCGGGGCGTTGAGAACGGTTATTCACTCGATCGTCGAGGGCTTGGCCGTCGCCGGTGGGATTCTCGCTGGTTTCGGGGGTATTTGATTCGCTCACGTCTCCATGCTTTCACTTGGCCCGTCAACACGCCACTTCACACCGCGCGAGTTGCCACTTGCGTCGCGAAAGGTCGCCGCAAAAGCGTCGCATGTGGCAACTCGCGAAAGGGGGGTGCGGCGTTATTGCGGGAGATCAACCCCCAGAGACCGACTGGATCACGAGTATTTCTTGACCCGGGGCAATCACTGTGGCAACGCCGTCGTACTTCTTGATGTTGCGCCCATCCAGGAAAACATTCACGTGGCGCCGAATGGCGCCCGTCTCATCCCGCACGCGCTGAGTGAACTTGGGGTGCGTGGCTTCCAGGGAATCCAGGACGCTGGCGATGCTGCTCCCTGGCTCCACGGGTAGGAGCGCGGTGCCGTCCTCATCAAGGAGCGGAGCCAAAAAGGGTGCAAGCAGGCTCGTCACGTCCAGCGTGACGGTGTTTCGCGGCGGCTCGGTCATGGGATTAGCTCGGTCATGGTTAGATAGTCGCGGCGCGAATGCACAACACGTCGGCGAGGTGATCCGCAATCAGGCGGTAGGTTTCACCGTTGTCGGCGCTCGCGTACACCGCGCCGCCGCGAGTGCCGAGGTAGATTCCGGCCGGGGCACCGTCGTCAACGGTGGCGGCGTCGCGCAGGACCACGTTCTGCTCAAAGTCGGGGAGACCAGCGGAAAATCGTTCCCAGGTATCCCCGCCGTCTTGGCTGCGGTGCACCGCGAGCTTGCCGTCAACGGGGATGCGCTCGCCATCGCTGACCAGCGGGATCACCCAAATGGTGCCCGGCTTGCTTGGGTGCTGGATCATGTTAAAACCAAAGTTCGCCGGCAGGCCCTCTTCGATGGACTCCCAGGTCTCGCCGGCATTATCGGTGCGATACACGCCGCGATGGTTTTGCGCGTAGAAGCGATGCGGGTTCGCGGGATCGGCGGCGATCTTATGTACGCATTGGCCGTATTCGGGGAGCGGATCTGGCAAAAAGTACGCCGAGATGCCCTTATTGCGCGGGTTCCAGGTGTCCCCGGCGTCTTCGCTGCGGTAGACGCCGCCCGTGCTCATCGCTACGGTCAGCACCTCGCCGTCCGGGACGATGGAGTGGACGGCCGCCCCGCCAGCCCCGGGAAACCAGTCTTGGCGGTGCGGGTGGTCCCAGAGCGCCTGGTTCAAGCGGAACGTCTGGCCGCCGTCGGTGGATTTCCACAGGGACGTGGGCTCGACTCCGGCCCACACTTCATCCGGGTGAGCCGGGTCGCCGGGTTGGATCTGCCAGATGCGCTCCACCGCCGTGTCCGCGTCCTTGGGAAATGCGATGGCCGCGGTTTCCGGTTCGCTCCACGTTTCGCCAAGATCCCAGGAGTGGTACACGGTGGGGCCGAAGTGTTCGGAGCGAACCCCTGCCATGAGATGAGGAGTCTCGCCGCGCGTGTCAATGGAGATGCTGGGCACTTCTTCCATGAAGAAATGGGGGCCGCTCAGCGTGAAATTTTGCCGGTCCTCGCTGCGGGCGAACCACAGGCCTTTTTTGGTGCCGATGGCGACAAGTGTGCTCATACCCCCTAATTCCACCACCGGGGTACGGTGCTGGCAATGGTTTTCTCGGGATTTGTGCGGGCACGCAGTAGGTTGGACTCATGCGAATTGACCTGCACACCCACTCCAACCGCTCCGATGGGACCGAAAGTCCCGCGGATCTGGTGCGTTCGGCGCGAGAGGCAGGACTGGATGTCGTGGCGCTGACCGATCACGACACCGTGAGCGGGTGGGCGTCAGCGGCGCGGGCCGGCGAAGAGTCCGGGGTGCGCGTGGTGCCGGGCATGGAGCTATCCACCCGCTCGCCGCATGGGGTATCGATTCATATGCTCGCCTATGTATTTGTTCCAGCCGCCCCGGGGTTGCGTGCCGAGGCGCGCCGGTCATTCGAGGCACGGATTGGCCGTGGTCAGGCGATTGTGGAGCGGTTGGCGGCGGACTACCCGATCAGCTGGGATCTGGTGCAAGAGCAAACTCAGCCCGGGACCACGATCGGCAGGCCCCACATCGCCGATGCACTGGTGAGCGCCGGGGTTGTTGCCGATCGGGGCGAAGCCTTCGCGACGCTGTTGCACGGGTCATCCCCGTATTACGTCCCGCACTATGCCCCGGAGGCTGTGACCGCGGTGCGTTTGATTCGTGAAGCCGGGGGAGTGCCGGTATTTGCGCACCCCTTAGCGGACTCTCGCGGGCGCGTGGTCGGCGAGGACGCCTTTGACGAATTAGTGGCGGCCGGGCTTGGCGGCCTCGAGGTGCATCACCGGGATAATCCTCCCGCGGCGAAGGAGTGGCTGACCGATTACGCTCACGCTCACGACTTGATCGTGACCGGATCCAGCGATTATCACGGTGCGGGGAAGCCCAACCGCCTGGGTGAGAACCTGACCGCCGAGGATCAGTTGGAGCGCATCCTGGATCAGGGCCTGAGCGTCGAGGCGGTGTTGCGGGACGTCGAGCCCAGCTGAGCCCCGCACATCCCGCCGTTCATCCGCTAATGACGTTTTCATCCGGCAATTTCGTCATGAATATGCAATTAGCGGTTGAGCGCGCATGGGGACGGGCCGGGCTAGAGAAACTCCGCGTGCTCCCCGAGCCGTTTACGCATGACCTCGAGCGACTGCGGATTCTGGTCAATACACACAAACCTCCGTCCCAGCTGCGCCGCAGCCGCACCCAGAGTCCCGGACCCGGCGAAGAAATCCAGAACCCAATCGCCGGGTGCGCTACTTGCCGTCACGATGCGGCGCACCAGTCCCAACGGTTTCTGCGTGGGATACCCGGTTTTCTCCTTGCCGGTCGGCGACACAATCGTGTGCCACCACACATCGGTGGGAAGTTTGCCGAGTTCGCGCTTCTCCGGGGTGACGAGCCCGGGCGCCATATACGGCTCCCGGTCCACCTCGGTCGCGTCAAAGTAGTACGCATCCGGGTTCTTCACGTACACCAGGATGTTGTCATGCTTGGTGGGCCAGCGGCGCTTGGCCCGCGCCCCAAAGTCATACGCCCAGATAATCTCGTTCAAAAAGCACTCGCGGCCAAAAAGCGCGTCCAAGAGCACCTTGGCGTAATGCACTTCCCGGTAGTCCAGGTGCACATACAACGTGCCATGATCGGCCAACAGCCGCCACGCCTCGCGCAACCGCGGCTCCAAGAACTCCCAGTAATCCTCAAAGGAATCGTCATAACTGGCAAGCGCGCCGCGAATCGTCTGGTAGCTCTGCCCCTGAAACCCGATCCGATCGCCCTGCTCGGCACGCACCATTTTCATTTCCTGGCGCCGCTGCACCCGCCCGGTATTGAACGGCGGATCGACATAGATCAGCGAAAACGCGCCGTCCGGCAATTGCGGCAAGACGGCGGCGTTATCCCCGGCAATGACCAAGTTCGGGCCGTCCGCACGCCATGACACGTGCTCGACCATCGGCTACTGCGACTCCGGCGCCGACCGGCGGGTGCGGCGGCGGCGCCGGCCATTTCCCTCACCGTTGGATGTACGACGGCGTTGCTCGCCCCGGGCGCTCTGCTCGCCCTGGCCTTCGCTCGCCTGGGCGTTTGCGCTCGAAGAGTTCTCGGCACCCGCGCGGTTATCCTGCTTCCCGCCGGAACGGCGACGATCGGTGCGGTTGCGGTCCGAGCGGGGCTTCCGCTCGCGATTGCCCTCGCGTCGATCGCTCTGGCCGGAATTGCGTCCCGAACCGCGGCCGCCACTACGGTTGCCGCCAGTTCTGCCGGAGCTCTGGCGGGAACGTTTGCCGTCCGGGCCGCCCAAGTCTTCGACCTCTTCGGCATCTAGTCCGGCAAGCTTTTGCTCTGATTTGGGCAGGCGCCCCTTGGTTCCGGCCGGAATGTTGAGATCGCTATAGAGGTGCTCGGAAGAGCTGTAGGTCTCGACCGGCTCTGGCACATGCAGGCCCAGGGCTTTGTTGATCATTCCCCAGCGGTGCACGTCTTCCCAGTCGACAAAGGTCACGGCGGTGCCCTTGTTCCCGGCACGGCCGGTACGTCCGACACGGTGCAAGTACGTCTTTTCATCATCCGGGCACTGGAAGTTGATGACGTGGGTGATGTTTTCCACGTCAATGCCGCGGGCCGCGACGTCGGTAGCGACCAACACGTCAATCTTGTCGCCGCGGAAGGCGCGCAACGCCTGTTCGCGTGCGCCTTGGCCGAGGTCGCCGTGAATGGTGCCAGCGGCGAAACCGCGCGCGGTCAATTCATCCGAGAGTTTGGCCGCGCTGCGTTTGGTCTGGGTGAAGATGATGGTCTTGCCCCGACCCTCGGCCTGAAGGATACGCGCGACGACTTCATCCTTGTCCAACTGGTGCGCGCGGTAGATGACCTGGCGGATGTCCTTCTTCGTGATGGAGTCATCGTCCGGGTCGGCGGCGCGAATGTGGGTTGGGCGGCTCATATACTGACGTGCCATCGCCACCACCGGGCCTGGCATGGTCGCGGAGAACAGCATGGTTTGGCGCTTGCTCGGGGTGGCGGCGAGAATCGTTTCGACATCGGGCAGGAAGCCAAGATCCAACATTTCGTCGGCTTCGTCCAGCACCACCATGCGCACATCGCCCAAGTTGAGGTGCTTTTGCTTGTACAGGTCGATGAGGCGCCCGGGGGTGCCGACGACGATATCCACGCCGCGGCGCAGTCCCTCGATCTGGGGTTCGTAAGCGCGGCCGCCGTAAATGGTGATGACCCGGACCGGGAGTTTGCGGCTGGCGGTCTGCACATCGTTGGCTACCTGCACCGCTAGTTCGCGAGTCGGCACAACGATGAGGACCTGTGGGGCGCCTGGGTGTGCGAGCTGCGCTTCTTCCGGGCTGTCTTTGAGGATGACCCGGTTGATGGCGGGCAAACCGAAGCCGAGAGTCTTTCCGGTGCCGGTCTTGGCCTGGCCGATCACGTCATGGCCATCGAGTGCCACGGGCAAGGTCATCGCCTGAATGGGGAAGGGGTGAGTGATTCCGGCGTCCGCCAGGGCGGCGACAATTTCTGGCTTGAGACCAAAGTCGGCGAAAGACTCGGACTGAATTTCTTCGCGCTTAGCCTCGGTTTCGAGGTGGTTTTCAACGGGCAATTCTTCGGCAGAGTTGTCTGCATGCAAGGGCTCAATGCCCTCGTGAGTATCAGTGTTCACAGAGGTTCATTCTGGTAAGGCTTGGTCAATGCTCAACGAGAAACCCGGAGCCAGCCAAGGGTGCGGCACGGAAGCCGATCGCGATTTTCTTTGGCGCCGTGGCGCTCTGAAGTGGATTGGGTACAACTGTACGACCGGGCATCCACAAAATACTTGACCATCTTACCGGTATCTTGGCGGTTAATACGTCAAAGGCGGCTTAGGGCTGAATTGTGAACGTCACGGTGCGGGCCAGTATGTCCGCGCTTTCCAGCTTGACCTTGACCCGAGTGCCGGCTTGAGCGCTTCCTGTTGCCGACGCCGCGACCGGCGGGTGCGCGATCTGAATTGTCACTCGGGGCTTCTCTCCAGCGTCCTTGCCGTTGCTGCCATTGATAACCACGGCGTCAAATACTTCGCCGACGCGATCGCGCAATAGGGCCGCCTCTACGGCGTCAATCGCGGCGCGGTCCGCTGCGTTCGCGATCTGATCGCCGCGTCCCATGAGTTTAGGAAGTTCGGGAAGTGCTTGACGAACCCAATCCGGGATGTCGGAATCGCTCGCGATTGCCAAACACAACGCCAGCACAAAGCGGTCCACGAGTCGGCGTAACGGGGCGGTGGTGTGCGCATACGGGGCGCCGATTGCGGACTGCACCGCGTCCTCGGGCACGGTGCCATCAAAGGGCGTGTAACCCACCCCGCGAAAGAGCGAGGTTGCGGCGACGAGAATCGCCAGATGCTGCGGATTTTCCGGGTCGAGCGTTCGCAAATATGCGCCATACTGCATATCTTCGGGCCACGGGGCGTTAAGTACTTGCGTCTGGAGCCGAAACTTGGCAATGGCCTCGGCTGTGGGTTCGGGCATGGTGCGCAATATGCCAATTTTGGCATCAAGCATCAGCTGTGCCGCTTCCATACCGGTCATGAGCGATATTTGCGCATTCCAGGCTTCCACCGGTAAAGCCGGGCGCGAACGCAAACTGTACCGACCGCCGTCGTACTCAATTTCCTGATCCGGAATATTAAGGCTGGCGCCGCCGCGAAGGTTCTCGAGTTCCACCCGCTTGAGCCCGACCGTCTTTAACAAGGTGAGCGTCGGCAGAATGCGTTCGTCCTCGGGAGGCGGGGCGGAACCGTCAATCCAGGCCTGGCACTGCACGTAATTGAGCTTCGCGATGCTCTTGATCCGTGCTCGCTGCAAACTGGTTTTCTGCACTGCGCCGTCGGCGTCGAGATCAAAACGCCAGACGTAGGCGCCACGCACCTGGTCGGCGATCAGCGAGGCCGCGTCCTCGCTGAGCGATTGCGGGTGGAGCGGGATGCGCGCGTCGGGCAGGTAAATGGTTTGGGTGCGCTGGCGGGTTTCGGCGTCGAGCGCGCCGCCGGGATTGACGAAGTGCGGGACGTCGGCAATCGCGTAATGCACGGTATAGCCCGGGGTGTTTTCCTCGAGATACAGCGCCTGATCGAGGTCCATGGAGCCCTCGGGGTCAATCGTGATGAAGGGCAGGTCGGTCGCGTCCTCATCCGGGAGGCGGTACTGCTCGATCGAGCGTTGTGTGTCCTGAAGCACCTCGGGGCTGAAGTCTTGCGGTAGCTTGAATTCCTCGCGGATCGCCGCAAATGCCTTGATGAGCGTGCGTTCGCTGGACGGATTGGTGACGGTGACATGGGTTGCAGGCACGGTGTTTAGCCTAACGCGTGTGCCTGGAGAATGGCACGGCTAAGCTGAGGGCATGAGCGATTCTCAGCCCGTGGAGTCTCATCCGGCGCCCAACGAACAGTCCACCATCGACCTTTTGGGCCTGATGGCGTATGGGGAGCTGTCCGCATTTGAACGGCTCGCCTATGATGCGAGATTCTCGCCCACGTTGGCCGACCGGAAAATGCTCGGGGCGCTCGCGGTATCCGAGTTTGAGCACTTCGAACGCGTGAGCGCTGCGCTC
Organism: Haematomicrobium sanguinis DSM 21259; assembly: GCF_000688395.1. GTDB lineage: Bacteria > Actinomycetota > Actinomycetes > Actinomycetales > Micrococcaceae > Haematomicrobium > Haematomicrobium sanguinis. Next base: position 40,051 of record NZ_JIAG01000006.1, read on the forward strand.
GGTTCGCTTGGCGCCGATGTCGATCAGGCGATGGAGCCGTTCCGCGCCTCGGTCGACTTCTTCCATGAGCGTACGCGGCCGGCGGATTGGTATGAATCCTTGATGAAGGCGTATGTGGCGGATTCGGTGTCCAGCGATTTTTACCGCGAGGTTGCCGACTTTTTGCCGGAATCCGCACGGGAGGTGGTGCAGTCCATTCTGAGCGATGCGCACTCCGGCGACCAGTTGAGGGATCGGTTGCGCAGGGCCCTGGATGAGGACCCGCGGCTGAGTTCTCGCCTGGCCCTGTGGGGGCGGCGGCTGGTCGGCGAAGCGCTGACACAGGCGCAGCGGATCGCGATTGAGCGGGCGGTTTTGATGGGGCTGGGCGTGGACCAACACCCCGAGCTGGCCGCCGCGATCTCCACTCCGCTCATGGCGCGGCTGACCCAGAATCACTCGCGGCGTATGAGCGAACTCGGGCTGACCGCTTGATCCGCGGCGCCCCGCGGCCGGGGATGCGCGCCCACCCGCACCGAGCCCACCCGCACTGAGCGCACCCGCACTGCGCGCACGCGCACTGCGGCCGCGTTATTTGGGAGCGAGCTCGGGTAGCGCCGCACGTAGACGCCTCGCCGCAGCCCGGGGATCCTCGGCGTCGGTGATCGCACGGACAACCACGATCCGGCGGGCGCCGGCGTCCACCACCTGGGTGACATTAGTTTCATCGATGCCGCCGATCGCGAAAAACGGGATGGCGGGATCTAGTCCGGCGGCGTATCTGACCAAATCTAGGCCAACCGCCGTTCGGCCGGGTTTGGTGGGTGTGGACCAGAGTGGGCCGGTGCAAAAATAGTCGAGAGTGCCTGCGGCCAAGGCGGCGTCCACATCCTGTTGCGAGTGTGTGGACAGGCCGATTGCTGGTTCCTGCCCCAGGAATGTACGGGATTGCTCAGGGGTGAGGTCCAGTTGCCCGCCGTGGAACACCGTTGCCCCGGCCAGCGCCGCAATGTCGGCGCGATCATTGACCGCCCAGAGCGCATCGAATTCTTCGGCCACGGTGCGCAACGTCTCTAGCAGCGCGAGCTCTTCTTGCGCCTCAAGGTCCTTGTCCCGAAGCTGAATGATGTCCACACCCCCGTCAAAGGCGGCGCGGAGAAAGCCGGCGAAGTCGCCTTGGGCCCGGCGGGCATCGGTGCACAAATACAGTTGCGCGCTCGCCAGTTTTGACGTCACAGCAGAATCGGTCATGAACTCCACGGTATCGGCGAGTAAGATGAAAACCTACTACGGGAGCCCGCACGGGCTGAGAGGGCGCATAGCGCCGACCGTGATTCTCTACCGCGTTTCGCAAGTGGCGCGCGCACAGAATCGAACCTGATCCGGGTCATGCCGGCGGAGGGAAGGGCAAGGGTGGAGTCACCAACAACAGACGTAGCCGTCATCGGCGGCGGCATCATTGGCTTGATGATTGCCCGTGAGCTCGTCCGCTCGGGGCGCCATGTCACACTGATTGACCCGGCCCCGTTCTCTGGAGCTACCAGCGTCGCGGCGGGCATGCTTGCGGACATCGACGAATTTCATTTCCAAGAAAGCGCCCTGGCCGAATTCACCGTTGCGGCGCGCGGGATGTGGGACGAAATATTCACCCAGTACGGCGCCAGCGAATTAGGGGTGACCACCGGCATTTTGACGGTGGGCGTTGATCGTGATGACCGGGACACTATCGCCAGGTTGCGTGGGGCGTTTCACAGTGCGCAAGGCAGCGACGGATCCGAGGACAGGCTGTTGACGCTCCGGGAGGCCCAAGAGCGCGAGCCACAATTGTCGCGCCGCATTTCTGGGGCATTTTTCTCCCCGACGGGCGCCGCTCTGGACCCGGCCGCGCTCTCCGAACTCTTGTGGTCCGAGTTGCAGGAGAACTCTCGATTCTCCCACCGCCCGCTGGCCGTGAGCGGGCTCGCCGTATCTCATGGCCCGGGCTCAGACGGTATGGGCATCCGCCTCAACGAAGCGGCCGAGCCCGCCCGCGTTCTCGGCGCCGAGTGTGAGAACGGCGAAACGATCTTCGCCCAGGAGACGATCATCGCCAATGCCGTTGGGGCGGCCGCGCTCGCGAACCTCCCCGCGCCGCTTCCGCTCCGAGCGGTATACGGTGACATTCTTCGCCTCATCCCCGCGATCCCCTCGGAGCTCCCAAGACACACCCTGCGGGCCTTAGTCGGAGGCCGCAGCGTTTACCTTGTCCCACGCCGCGACCACATGGTTTTGGGAGCCACCGTGCGCGAGGACGGGCGCCCGGGAGTGAGCGCCGAGGGCGTGCACCAGCTCCTTCACGACGCCCACCTGGTGTACCCGGCAATCTTCAACGCGAGCATCCTCCGCCAGGAAAGCGGCGCGCGCCCGGGTACCCCAGACAATCTCCCGCTACTGGGCCGGTTCCTCGAGGACGAGGGCACAGAGATACCCGGATGCGTTGTTGCGACCGGGTTTTTCCGGCACGGTGTGCTCCTCGCGCCGTTGGCGGCGCGCGCGGTTGCGGACATTCTCGACGCGCCCAAAACACCCGAACGCTGGCGCGCCTTAGCCCCAGATCGCTTCCACTCGCGCCACGGCCAGATCGCCAGGAAGGTCAGCATATGAGCACTCACACAGTAGAAATCAACGGGACTCGGCGTGATGTGCCCGCCCACGCCACCATGATCGACGTGGTTCACATGGTCACGGGACAAAACTTTGATGCCAATGGGCGGCCTACCGACGGCGGGCGGGTCGGCGTCGCGGTGGCGATCAACGGACAGGTGGTACCTCGGAGCAAGTGGCGGGAAACCCGCGTGAGTGAATCAGATCAGGTAGAAATCGTCGGAGCCGTACAGGGAGGCTAACCATGGATGAATTGATGTTCGACGGCGTTGGGCTGGGTTCCCGGCTCATCATGGGTACCGGGGGCGCACCGAGTTTAGCGGGATTGGCGGAAGCCTTGAGAGCGTCCGGAACCGAATTGACCACGGTTGCCATTCGGCGGTGGAACCCGGCACAGACCGGTGGCCTCTACGACGTGCTCGATGAGGCGGGCATCAGGATCTTGCCCAACACCGCAGGTTGCTTTTCGACGCGCGAAGCCGTGACAACGGCAGAACTTGCCCGCGAGGCACTAGAAACCAACTGGATCAAGCTTGAGGTCATTGCCGACGAGGATACCCTGCTCCCGGAAGTCGTGGGTTTGTTGGATGCCACCGAACAACTCGCGAACAAGGGTTTCGTGGTGTTCGCGTACACCAATGACGATCCAGCCGTGGCCCGCGCATTAGAGGATCGCGGGGCGGCAGCGGTCATGCCGCTCGGTTCACCAATTGGGAGCGGGCTTGGCATCTTGAATCCGCACAATATCGAATTGATTGCTGCGCGAGCGTCGGTGCCGGTGGTCCTGGATGCGGGAATCGGCACCGCATCGGATGCCGCCTTGGCGATGGAACTTGGCTGCGACGCCGTGCTCGTAGCTTCAGCAGTGACGCGGGCCGAAGACCCGGTGCGGATGGCAAATGCCATGCGCATGGCAGTCCAAGCCGGTTGGGAAGCCGCGCATGCCGGTCGCATTGTGCGCCGGGAACTCGCCATGGCGTCCTCGACAATGGAGGGGCGCGCCGATCTGTAGCGCGCCCCTCCATTCAGAAACGTTAACGAACTGCGAATCCCACCGGGCGAGACTCGCTGGCACCGATTTCGACGTAGCCCAAAACCGATCCGGGGACGATAATAGTGCGACCCTTGGTGTCTTTGACCACCAAGTCCGTCTTATCGGCGATGGACTTGGACACCTGGGCGGCAAGGTCTTCGGCCGATTGGTCCGTTTCCACCACGATTTCTCGGGAGACGTTTTGCACACCAATTTTAATTTCCACGGTCTAGGCACCCTTTCTCAGCTTTGAATGTGTTGCGAGCGTATCTAAGTTTCTTTCGGGAAGCGGCTGATTCCGCGCCAAGCTAAACGGTAAATCAACCCGATTGCTTCCTCGATGTCTAACGCCCGGTCACTGCGCAACCATTGCAAGGTGCCCTCCTCCACCATGCCGGAGAGTCCGCGGCCCAGCAGCAAGGATTCGTCATTGCCTAAGTGCGTGTCCGCCGCAATGACTTTGGCAATGGCAGCGGCAAATCCCGTGTGGAACTTTTCTAAGAGTCGGTGCACGTCCGGGTCCACCGTCAGGTCGGATTGGAAGACCAAGCGATGCGCCTCGGAGTGTTCGTCGGCGAAACCGAAGTATGCGGCCATGGTGGCGCGCACTCTCTCGCGGTTGTCGTCGGTTGACTCGAGTGCGCGGTCCAGCCGATCGGCCAACTCGGCGAGGTGTTCCTCCAGCAGGGCCAAATACAGTTCCCGTTTTCCGGGGAAGTGCTGGTAGAGCACGGGCTTAGAAACGTGAGCGGCATCGGCAATGTCATCCATGGCCGCACCGTGGTAACCGCGGCTGACAAACACTTCTCGCGCGGCCGCCAGGAGCTGTCGACGCCGCTCAAGGCGAGGCATTCTCAAGGTTCTCGACCCTCCGCCTGTAGACACGAGCCACCTTTCATTGCCAAAGCTCTCCCGCCCGTACGGTGGGCAGTGTCTTTCAGTCTAAACCTTCACGGGCCAGCGGGTGGGCCAAGAAACAGTTATCCAATGCCTGCGCAGCGGGCATACATTGGAAGAATGCAGAATCAGGTCAACAACGGCGGGAAACTCGAACCGCTTGTCCAACCTACTGATGCGCTGAGCGACTCACAGCTGCAACGCTATTCGCGGCACTTGGTCATCCCCGGGTTTGGTGAAGAGGCGCAACGCAGGCTCGCCAATGCGCGCGTGCTGGTGATTGGCGCGGGCGGACTAGGGTCCCCGGTTCTCATGTATCTGGCAGCGGCAGGGGTCGGAACAATTGGAATCGTTGATGACGACACCGTGGACGTGTCCAATTTGCAGCGCCAAATCATCCACGGCCAAGGCGACATCGGAACACTCAAGTCCTCATCCGCGGCACGTTCGATCGCGGAGATCAACCCGGACGTCACCGTGATCGAACACCGCGAACTGCTTGATAACTCCAACGCCGTCGAGCTCTTTTCCGGATACGACATCATCCTTGATGGCACCGACAACTTTGCCACTCGCTATCTGGTTGCCGACGCCGCGACCCTTGCCGACAAACCATACGTGTGGGGATCCATTTTGCGCTTCGAGGGCCAGGTGAGCCTCTTTTGGGACTCCCACGGCCCCAGCTACCGCGATCTCTTTCCCGAACCGCCGCTCCCCGGCACCGTGCCTAGTTGCGCCGACGGGGGAGTGCTCGGCGTACTCTGCGGGATAGTTGGTAGCGTCATGGCGACGGAAGCTATCAAGGCCATCACCGGCGTCGGCAAGACGGCACTGGGCACATTGATGGTGATCGACGCTCTCAACCTGAAATGGCGCACCCTTCAGATCGAGAAGGACCCTGAACGCGCTCCTGTCTCTCAATTGGGAAACTATGAGGCGTTCTGCGGAATCGACACCACCACAATGCTCCCCGAGGTCAGTGTCGAAGAATTGGCCGAACTCCGGCATCGCGGTGAGCCCGCCATTATCGATGTGCGGGAGCAGAGCGAATGGGACATTGTGCACCTCGATGATGCGACTCTCATACCCCGCGGCCAGATCATGAGCGGTGAGCGAGACCCTGGCGCACTCGTCCCGGCTGGCGTGGAAGAAGTCTACGTCTACTGCAAGGGCGGAACGCGGTCCTCGGAGGTTGTGCGGTATTTGCGCAATCGCGGCGTCAACGCGATCAACGTGCGCGGCGGCGTGATCGACTGGGTTGAAAAGATCGAACCGCACAAGCGCCGCTACTAATTCCCATCTATGTAGCGCGACACGCCGAGGAAACACGTGTTTCCTCGGCGTGTCGCGCTACATAGATGAGGGGAGGCTAGGCGGAATGGCGGGTCTCGGTCTCGACGTCGGCACCGGCGCCAGCACCGGCATCGACGGGGCAGCTCGCTTGCGACGCATGGGCACCGGTATCGCCGCGCTCGCCGACCTCGAGTCCAAACAGCGACTCAAGCGCATCGACATACTCTTGACCGCGCCCCTCGGCGGCAAGCTCGCGGGCCCGCACCGTCGGAATGTGCAAGAACTGGCGCATCATCCGGCGCAGCGCGAACTCGACCTCTTCGGCCGCCGCGGTGCACCCGTGTTGCGCACGCACCTTTGCCATCTCGGCGTCCAACACCTGCATTGTGTGCGAACGCAAAGCCACAATCGCCGAGTCGATTTCTCGGGCGGCATTGCGCTCGGCGAACTCCTCGACCGCCGAATCCACAATGTCCCGTGCCTGCTCCACCACGGCCGCTTGCTCCAGCGGCGCCGCCATCCGCACCGACTCCAAGGTCAGCATGTCCACCCCGGGAAGCTGCCCGACACCGGGTTCAAAGTCGTGTGTCAGTGCCAAATCGATCACGGTCAACTGCCGTGCCTCGCGTCCGGACCGTGAGCGTCCGGTGGCAAGCGAGGACGCCTGCACCTGAAAATCCCCGCCGGAGCAACCGATCAGCACGTCGGCGCTAGAAATCGCCGCATCCAACTCATCGGAGGGAACCGCGGCAACCCCGCGCTTGGCCGCAAACTCCGCGGCCCGCCCGGAACTGGAGAACACGCCAATATTGGCGGCACCGCGCTCGCGCAGCAGTGCCACCGTGGCACCGGCATACGCCCCGGTCCCGATAATCACCACGCGCCGATCCGCCCACAACGGCACCTCGGCCAGATCATCGGCCAAATCCAACGCCACCGACACAATGGAGCGGCCACGCTCGCCCAAACTGGTCTGCGCCCCGACCTCTTTCGCGGTCTTGGATGCGGACTGGAACAGCTTAGACAAGGGCTTGCTCGTCAATTGAGCCGCCTGAGCCTCGCTGTGCGCGCGGCGCACCTGCCCGGCGATCTCCCGTTCGCCCACGACCGCGGACTCCAAGCCGGCGCTGACCGCGAAAAGGTGATGAACGGCGTCGTTCTTGGCAAAAACCTGAAACGCGCTCTCCAGGCGAGCCGCGGGAATGCCGGTGGACTCCGCCAGCCCGGCAAGGGCAATACGGCGGGTGCGTTCAACATCGGACTCTTCGGCGACCTCAATATAGAGTTCCAGCCGGTTACAGGTGGAAAGCGGAATGACGCCGGAAACCCAGGAGTGTTTAGACAGCGTGGAAGCGACCTCGGAGAAGGACGTGCTCAGCCGAGCGATCGTCTCCAGGTCTACTTCGTGATGCGATGCAACGAGTGAAATGAGAACCACAGCAGAACAATGCTAACGCGCCGCGCGCCCCAAGGAGCATTAGGCAGACCTAAAGATGCCCCTATTTCTACACGTTGTAGAAGTGATTCTGGCCACGATCGCCACCCCGATTGCTCGCGCGTGCGCCAAACAAGTTGCTCGCGCGTGCACCAAACAAGGCAGAATCGAAGCATGACTGCGCTTTCCACGACTCTCCCCGCGAGCCACCCGCTGACCACCGGCGCCACGGCGAACGCACCGCTCATCCAGGCCTACCGCGGCCAGCGCCCGGATCGACTGCCGGTGTGGTTCATGCGCCAGGCCGGACGCTCGCTACCCGAATACCGCGAATTGCGCGAAGGCGTCGCGATGTTGGACTCGTGCCTGCGCCCCGAGATGGCCGCCGAGATCACCCTGCAGCCGGTCCGCCGCCACGGGGTCGATGCCGCGATCTTCTTCTCCGACATCATGATCCCGCTCAAGCTCGCCGGCGTCGACGTGGATATCAAGCCGAACGTCGGCCCGGTGCTCGGCGCGCCGATCCGCACCGCCGAAGACATCGCGCGCCTCCCCGAGCTGGAGGACGCTGCACTGGATCCCATCCGGGAGGCAGTTGGCCGGGTGGTCGCCGAATTGGGCACGACGCCGTTAATCGGCTTTGCGGGGGCACCGTTCACCTTGGCTGCCTACATGGTGGAAGGAAAACCAAGCCGAGACCATTTGGGGCCGCGCACCATGATGTACGCGGATCCGGCGGCCTGGGATGCCTTGGCCTCGTGGGCGGCGCGCACCTCGGGCAAATTCTTGCGCGCCCAAATAGAGGCGGGCGCCTCCGCCGGGCAGCTCTTCGACTCCTGGGCGGGCTCGCTCTCCTTGGGCGACTACCAAGAGTTCGTTGCTCCCGCATCTGCCACCACGCTCTCTGCCGCCAAAGACCTGGGTGTGCCGCTCGTGCACTTTGGCACCGGGACCAGCGAACTGTTGGTGGCCATGCGAGATGCCGGTGCCGACGTCATGGGAGTGGATTACCGTTTGCCGCTATCCGTGGCGAATCAACGGCTAGGAGGCACCACGCCGCTGCAGGGCAACATCGACCCGGCGTTGCTCGCTGCGCCCTGGGACGTGTTGGAAGCACACGTGCGCGATGTCGTGGAGCAGGGGCGAGCGGCTCCGTCCCATGTGGTCAACCTGGGACACGGCGTGCCCCCGGAAACCAACCCCGAGGTGCTCACCCGTATTGTGGAATTAGTGCACTCACTCTAAATACAGGAGGACGCGCATGGCGGATCGAGACAAAGCGAAACGCGCAGATGTCGTGGTCATCGGCGGCGGCATCGCCGGACTGGTGTCTGCGCTGGAGTTGGCCGATCGCGGCTTTTCGGTAATCGTGATCGAAGCCGCGGAAACCGTAGGCGGTGCTCTCGCGCAACATACCGTGGGCGGTCTGACTCTGGATGCCGGAGCCGAATCCTTCGCGACCCGCAACACCGCGACACGCACCCTGATCGAGGAGCTGGGGCTCGCCGACGCGATCGAAACCCCCGAGCGCACCGCATGGATTCAGTACCCCGGCGAACCGGCAAGCGAGCACGCACGCGAACTCCCGGTCACCGGGATGCTTGGCATTCCCGCCGACCCCGAGAGCAAGAGCGTCACCGAGACCATCGGCACCGCCGGTGCGCTGCTCGCCCTCAAAGACCACGTGGCTCCCACCAAGAAAATTGCCGCGCAACGGCCGTTGAGCCTCGCGCAACTCGTCGAAGCGCGCATGGGCAAGGCGGTACTGGATAAGCTCGTGCGGCCGATTGTCGCCGGGGTGTATTCGGCCGAGCCCGAAGACCTCGACGCGGACCTGGCGCTCCCGGGGATTCGCAAGCGACTGGTGGACGCCGGTTCGCTCGCCAAGGCGGTGGCCTCGATGCGGCAAGCGGCTCCGGCCGGTTCCGCTGTCGGCTCGCTCAAGGGCGGAATGCACACCCTCGTCAAAGCCGTGGATGCGGCCCTTCGCGAGCGTGGCGTCACGATTCTCACCGACACCGCGGCGCACACACTTGAGCGGGAGGGCGAAGAGTGGGTCGTCACCATCCCGAGCCGCGGCAAAGGCGCCGCCGACGCGCACGTGGTGGGCAACGCCGTCGTACTTGCTCTCCCCGAAGCCGAGGCCAGAGCCCTGCTCAACGGAATTCTCGAGGTGCCCGGCGAGGACGCGGTGACTCCGGAAATTCACTTGGTCACGCTGGTGGTGGACAAGCCGGAGCTCGATACGGCCCCGCGCGGTTCCGGCGTGATCGTGGCCGAGGGCGCACCCGTGCAGGCCAAAGCGCTCACCCACGCGAGCGCCAAATGGGAGTGGCTGCGCGAAGAGGCGGGGCCGGGCACGCACGTCATACGGCTGTCCTATGGCAAACAGGGCGACGGCGCCGACTATGCCAGCTGGGACGCACAGACCTGGCGGGACACCGCGCTCGCCGACGCATCGGTGCTGCTCGATACCGAGCTCACCGGCCAGGACGTGCTGGACTGGGACCGGGTGAGCTGGCAGGGCGCGCAACCCTCGGCGCGCTTGGGCCACGCCGCGCGCGCCGCCGCGATTCGCGAAGCCGCTCACGGCGTGCCGGGCTTGGCGTTGACCGGCGCATGGCTCGCCGGCACCGGTTTGGCCCGCGTCATCCCAGACGCTCGGGCGCGGGCCGAGGCGCTCGCCGAAAGCCTCGGCGCCCCGTTGGGGGAGGACCCAGGGATCGGGGATACGCTCGGCGGCCCCTGAGCCGCGTGGGATTGCTCACAAACCGCGCACACCGCTTTTCTACAGGCTGTAGAAGATTTCGTGGAAGCCCGGCAAGTCAATAGACTGGATACGGCAAAAACCCCGAGATTCTGGAGCAGAGCGTGAGCGAAACCGCCGTCACCGAAGAAAAGTTCTACACCCTGTGGACCGTTTTCAAACGCACCGGAGCCGCGGGGGGCGAAGTCGGCCCGGAGCGCGCCGCCGCGGCGTTTGACGAGTTGACTGCTTCTCTTGCCGCCGACGGGGTCACCTTGCGCGGCCTCTACGATGTCTCCGCCATGCGCGCCGACGCCGACGTGATGACCTGGTTCCACGGCGACACCCCGGAAGCGCTGCAGGAAGCCGTGCGCCGGGTGCGCCGCAGCGACCTGTTTACTGGTGCGGAAATTGTCTGGTCCGCGATGGGCGTGCACCGCAACGCCGAATTCTCCAAGGACCACTCGCCGGCCTTCGCGCGCGGCGTGGATCCGAGCAACTGGGTGTGCGTATACCCGTTTGTGCGCTCCTACGACTGGTACATCCTCGATCCGGCCGAGCGCGGCAAAATGCTCCGCGACCACGGGCTCATGGGCCGCGATTACCCGCAAGTGCTTTCCAACACGGTCGCGTCCTTTGCACTGGGGGATTGGGAGTGGATTCTGGCGCTTGAAGCACCCGAACTGACCGATTTGGTCGACCTCATGCGGCACCTGCGCGGCACCGAAGCCCGCCTGCACGTGCGCGAAGAAATCCCGTTCTACACCGGGCGCCGTATTGCCGCGATCGATGTTGCCGAGGTGCTCGCGTGAGTTTCGACCCGTTTGCCGGTGTGGACGATTCCGGTTTCATGACGCCCAAAGCCTATGACGCGATTGTGCTGGCGTCCTTTGGCGGTCCCGAGGGGCAGGATGACGTGATTCCGTTCCTGCGCAATGTCACGCGCGGCCGCGGCATCCCGGACGAGCGGCTTGAAGAAGTCGCCGTGCACTACCGCACCTTTGGCGGCATCAGCCCGATCAATCAGCAAAACCGCGACCTCCGGGCCGCCCTGGAGGATGAGCTTGCCCGCCGTGGCATCGCCTTGCCGGTGTTGTGGGGGAACCGGAACTGGGCGCCTTACCTTGGCGAGGTCCTCCAAGAAGCGTACGACGGCGGTCACCGCCAAATCTTGGCCCTCACCACGAGCGCCTACTCCTGTTATTCGAGCTGCCGGCAATACCGCGAGGACTTTGGCGGGGCGCTCACCGAGCTGGGTTTGGACACCAAACTCAATATTGACAAGGTGCGCCAATACTTTGATCACCCCGGATTTGTGGGCCCCTTTGTTCAAGGTGTGCGCGAAGACCTGGATTCGATCCGCGCCGAGATCGGCGAACGGGTGGATGCCACGGGCGAGGGACGAGTCCACATCCTGTTTTGCACGCACTCGATTCCAACTGCAGATGCCCAGGCTGCGGGCCCGCGCGATGAATCCGGCGGACCCGCGATTGCCGAGGGCGCCTACGTGGCGCAGCACCTGGCTAATGCCGAGGTCATTATCGGGCGGCTGGAGTCAGAAGGCATCGACCTGTCCCAGGTCACGCACTCCCTGGTCTATCAATCGCGCTCCGGCGCGCCGCACGTGCCGTGGCTGGAACCGGACGTCAACGACGCGCTGGAAGAACTGGCCGCCGAGGGCGTGACCGGTGTGGTGGTGGTACCGCTTGGTTTCGTCTCCGATCACATGGAAGTGGCCTGGGATCTGGATACCGAGGCGAAGGACACGAGCGAGCGCCTGGGCCTCGCATTCCGGCGCACACCCACACCGGGAACGCACCCCGACTTTGTGTCCGGTCTTGCCGATCTGATCGAGGAGCGGTTGGCCGAACCGGGAACTGACGCCGCCGCGCTCGCCTCCGGCGACGCGATGAAGGAACGCCCCGCCGCGACCTCGATCGGCCCCTGGCCGGACGTCTGCCCGGCGAACTGCTGCGTCAAGGGAGATGGCTCCAAACCGACCGTGGCAGCCATGGACTCCACGGTTGGTGTCACGCCGTGAGCAGTGCCAGCAACGCTGACAAAGGCGTCATCCGTATTGGAACGCGCGGGAGCAAACTTGCGGTGGCGCAGTCCGGTATGGTCGCACGCGAGGTGGAAGCCATCCTCGGTGTGCCCTGCGAACTCGTCACCATCAAGACCGACGGCGATGTGCTCACCGGGTCCCTGGCGAACCTGGGCGGCACCGGCGTCTTTGTGGCGGCGCTGCGCCAAGCAGTGTTGGACGGCCGCGTCGATATCGCGGTGCACTCGCTCAAGGACATGCCCACCGCCGATGCCCCAGGTTTGGTCATCGCGGCGACCCCGAAACGGGCGGATCCACGCGACGCGCTGTGCGCCCGGGACGGACTCACCCTGGCCGAGTTGCCCACTGACGCGAGTGTCGGCACCGGCTCCCCGCGCCGGGTCTCCCAGCTCAAGGCATTCCGTAAGGACCTGGAGACCCACGATATTCGCGGCAACGTGGACACCCGGCTGGCCAAGGTGCGTGCCAGCTCAACCGCCCAGGCGAGTCACGAAAACGGAGGGGAAGGCACCGGGGTGCTAGACGCCGTCGTACTCGCCTGTGCTGGCTTGGATCGCGTGGGGCTCGCCGAGGCAATTACCGAGCGCATCGACCCGGCAGTGATGCTCCCCGCGCCCGGGCAGGGCGCGCTTGCTCTGGAAACCCGGGCGGATTCCGAGCTCGCGCGGGCCCTCGCCGCTTATGATGATGCCCCGACCCGGCTTGCGGTGACCGCCGAACGTGCGTTGCTCGCCGCGCTCGAAGCGGGTTGCGCGGCACCGGTGGGGGCGCTCGGAACGTTTGCGGACGGGCAGCTGCATTTGGAGGCGGTCGCCGGGACGCTGGACGGTACCACCATGTTGCGACATGCCATGAGCCAGGCGGTCAGCAGCCGGGAACAGGCCCGAGCGTTAGGGTATGAATTAGCTGAATTCCTGCTGGAGGCAGGGGCGGACCAACTGCCAGGAGTTCGCACCTCCAGCGATTCAGGGGATTAGCGTGAGTGATGCGAGTGGCCCGCTATCGGGGCAAACCGTTCTGGTGCCGCGCCCAATTGGCCGGGCCGAGCCGATAGTTCGCGCCCTTGAAGATCGGGGGGCCCAAGCGGTCGTGATGCCGCTCATTGATTTTGAGCGGGTGCAAGACTGCGAGGAATTCACCAGTGCCATGCGTTACCTGCACTCCGGCGAATTTCAGTGGCTTTTGGTCACCAGTGCCACCACCGTGGCGGCGCTCTTGGATTGGTGCCGTTCGCAAGCGCTGAGTTTGCGCGAATTCATCCCGGAATCGACAAAAATTGCTGCGGTCGGTAAGAGCACCGCGGCGGCCCTGCAGGCGCTCGGGCGAGAAGCCGACTTCATCTCCTCCCGCAAGCAAAGCGCGCACGGCCTGGGTGAGGATTTTCCGACGCCTACCGGGGTGGCGCACAGCGTACTGTTACCCCAATCCGACCTCGCCGACCGCGACCTTGTTGAAGCGTTGCTGGATAAGGGCTGGCAGGTGGCGCAAGTAACCGCGTATCGGACCGTCGATTTCCCGGCGGATCCCGAGCGGCGCTTGCCGCTCGGGGCGGAGCGCTCCAGCAATGGCGCGGAATGGAGCGCAAGCCAACTGCCGTTAATTATTCGGGACGCCGACACCGTGCTGTACGCGCTGATGTTGGCACCGAGCGTGGCGCGAAAGTTTATCGAGGCGGCCGGAGCCCGAATCGGTTCGGTGCGGCTGGTCGCCATTGGTGAACGGACCGCACGTGAAATCGAAAAAACCGGGCACCGCGTGTTCGCGACCGCGGCCGAGCCCACCGTAGAAGCCATGATGGCGGCATTAGAAGAGTCCGCCAGCCCTGGCCTTGGACATGGAAAGAGCGTGAAGGCATGAGTTTCCCCACCGACCGGCCGCGCCGGTTGCGGCAAAGCCCGGCGATCAGGGCGATGGTCGCCGAGCACCGAATGGGCGCGCGCGATCTGATCCTGCCGATGTTCGTCAAAGAGGGGTTAGACGCGCCACAGCCGATTTCCTCGATGCCCGGGGTGGTTCAGCACAGCGAAGCGTCCCTGCTTCAGGCAGCGCGCGACGCGCTTGAGGCCGGTATTGCCGGTGTCATGCTCTTCGGTATTCCCGCGGTGCGAGACGCCGAGGGCAGCCAAGGAGTGGACCCGCAGGGCATCTTAAACCGCTCGATTGCGGCGTTGCGCGCCGAATTCGGCGATTCGCTGGTGATCATGGCCGACCTCTGCCTGGATGAGTTCACCGACCACGGGCACTGCGGGGTGCTGCGCGAGGACGGCGCCGTGGACAATGACCGGACCCTTGAAATTTACGCTGCCATGGCGGTGGCGCAGGCGCAGGCCGGGGCCGATGTTGTAGGTCCGTCCGGCATGATGGACGGACAGGTCGGCGTCATCCGGGAAGCCTTGGATCAAGCCGGGTTCCAGGACGTCATCATTCTCGCGTACACCGCAAAATACGCGTCCGCGTTTTACGGGCCGTTCCGCGATGCCGTGGATTCGCAACTCACGGGCGATCGGCGCACCTACCAAATGGATGCGGCAAATCGTCGCGAGGCGCTGCTGGAGTTAGAACAGGATGTGGCAGAGGGCGCGGACATCGTGATGGTGAAGCCGGCCATGTCCTACCTCGATATTCTGGCCGACGTGGCCGCAGCCTCCCCGGTTCCGGTGGCCGCCTACCAAATTTCGGGGGAGTACTCGATGATCGAGGCCGCCGCCGCGAACGGCTGGATTGACCGGAAGGCCGCGATCATGGAGTCATTGCTGTCCATCAAGCGGGCCGGAGCCACCTTGATTTTGACCTATTGGGCGCTGGAAGCCGCCGCCTGGATTCGCGAGGGAGACGCATGAGCAACTCGGATGACCTTTTCGCCACCGCACAAGAGCTCATGCCCGGCGGCGTGAACTCGCCGGTGCGCGCGTTCGGCTCGGTGGGTGGCACGCCGCGTCTCTTAACCGGTGCCCGCGGCGCCTATGTCACCGATGCCGACGGGCGCGAGTACGTCGACTTGGTGTCCTCTTGGGGTCCGGCATTACTCGGTCACGCGCACCCGGCGGTGCTGGCGGCGGTACATCAGGCGGTGGACCGTGGGTTGTCCTTTGGCGCATCCACACCTGCCGAAGCGGAATTGGCTTCCCTGATCACCGAGCGAGTCAGCCCGGTCGAGCGAGTGCGCATGGTGTCTACCGGCACCGAAGCGACCATGACCGCGACCCGCCTTGCCCGCGGGTACACCGGGCGGGACCTGATCGTGAAATTCGCCGGAAACTACCACGGCCACGTCGACTCATTGCTGGCGCAGGCCGGTTCGGGAGTGGCGACGATGGCTCTCCCCGGTTCCGCCGGGGTGTCCGAGGCGGTGGCAGCCGAAACCCTGGTGCTGCCCTACAACGATCTTGACGCCGTTGCCGAAGCTTTTGGCCAACACGGTGAGCGCATCGCCGCCATTATTGTGGAGTCGGCGCCGGCCAATATGGGCGTGGTGGAGCCGCTGCCCGGCTTCAATAAGGGGCTCAAGGACATCGCCGCGGCACACGGTGCGCTACTGATTGTGGACGAAGTGTTGACCGGTTTCCGGGTGGGACCTGCGGGTTATTGGGGTGAAAACGGCGCCAATGAAGGTTGGGCTCCCGACCTCTTTACCTTCGGCAAGGTTATTGGCGGTGGAATGCCGGTGGCGGCCCTTGGCGGCCGTGCCGAGGTGATGAACCAGCTGGCGCCGCTCGGTCCGGTGTATCAGGCGGGCACGCTCTCCGGGAACCCCGTGGCGATGGCCGCCGGTATTGCTACCTTGCAGAACGCGACCGCCGAGGTGTACGCGCACATTGACGCGCGTTCTGCCGAACTGTCCGCCGCGTTGTCTGCGGCGCTGGATGCCGAGGGCGTCAACCACTCGATTCAGCGGGCCGGCAACCTATTCTCGGTGGCCTTTGGCACCGCGGAGCGCGGAGTGCGCAACTACGCGGATGCGACGGCCCAGGAAGCGTTCCGGTACGCCCCGTTCTTCCACTCCTTGCTGGATGCCGGAGTGTACCTGCCGCCCTCGGTGTTCGAGGCGTGGTTCCTGAACGCCGCGCATGACGACGCCGCCATGGAAAAGATCGCCGCGGCACTTCCCGCCGCCGCAAAAGCCGCCGCAAAGGCCCAACCCCACCCCTAATCGCCCCACACCCCTAATCGACTGTGCAGAACACGCACGCGACACGCCGTTAAAGTGTGCATTTTCTGCACAGTCGATTTCGAGTGTGCGCTGTGGTGCCCGCTCACCGGACATTAAAGTACGACGGCGCGTGGTCACCTTTCGTACGAAAGGTGACCACGCGCCGTCGTACCTCATCTATGTAGCAGTTAATGCCCATCCAGAGAAAAACATGGGCATTAACTGCTACATAGTCGAGGGGGTTAGAAGGCGGGGCTGACGTCGCCGGCCGGCCAGGTGTCCTCGATGAACTTCTTGACCTCAGGGGTGTGCAACAGTTCCTCCAGCTTGGCGATGGCCGGGGTGGATTCGCCGGCGCGCCAGACCAGGAAGTTGGCGTACTTGTTGTCGGTCAGCGACTCGACCGCAACCGCGTCTTTGGTGGAGAGGCCCGCGTCCAGGATGTAGTTGCCATTGATGATCGCAAGATCGACGGTCGGGTCCTTCAAGTCATTGACCAACAGTTCCGGCTGGTTCTCGCTAAAGGTCAGTTTTTTGGGATTTTGCTCCTCGGTGAGGGCGAGCACGCTCGCGTCATCCGGCACGTTCTCCAGCAGACCATTGGCTTCCAGGAGCTTGAGCGCGCGGGTCTGGTTGGCCGGGTCATTGGTGATGGCGATCTTGCCGCCCTCGGGGACCTCGGAAATGTCCTGGTACTTCTCCGAGAACGCGGCATACGGCTCCACGTGCACGCCTGCGCCGTGCTCGAAGTTGTAGCCCTTCTCCGCCGACTGGGATTCCAAATAGGGCAAGTGCTGGTAGAAGTTGGCGTCCAGCGAACCGTCCTGCAACGCAATGTTCGGGAGGTTGTAGTCGTCGAATTCCTTGATATCGATCTTGAGTCCGGCTTCGGGAGCCAGTTTCTCATTAATGAATTCTAGGATTTGTGCGTGCGGACGTGGGCTTGCGCCGACGGTAATGGTGACCGGGTTTGCCGGGTCCAGTGTTGCCTGATCGGAGGCATCGGTTGAGCCGGAGTTGGCTCCGCAGGCGCTCAAGCTCATGAGCGCAGCCGCAGAAATGGCAATGGTTTTGAGCGCCAGGCGTCGTTTCATCAGGGTTCTCCTTGTGATGTGAGTGAGTGTTGAGGGACGGGAAAGGGGATTCGCCAGGGTCGCGGGCGCGTCAACTGGCCGTCAGGTTCCGGGCCCGGCGCGGCCGTTTGGCGGCGGCATCCCGGTTCCGATGATCGGCCTTTCGGGCCAGCCAGTCTCCGGTGAGTTGCACCGCCTGCACCAGGATCACGATGATAATGATGATCACCACCATGGTCGTGACATCGAAGCGTTGCACACCATAGTTGTATGCGAGGCGGCCGAGCCCGCCGCCGCCCACCACACCGGCCATGGCCGAGTAACCGATGATGGTAACCACCGTGGTGGTGAACGCGGCAATCAGGCTGGGCTTGGCCTCGGGCAAGAGCACCTTGCGCACAATCTGTGTGGTGGTGGAGCCCATGATTCGGGCAGCATCGATCTTGCCCGCATCGATCTCGCGCAGTGAAACCTCCACCAGGCGGGCGAAAAACGGGATGGTGCCGATGGTCAGCGATACCGATGCCGCAATCGGTCCAATGGAGGAGCCGGTGATGAACCGGGCCACCGGGATCAGCGCCACCATCAGGATCGCGAACGGGATCGACCGGGTGATGTTCACGATCACCCCGGAGAGGATGGCGCTCACCACCGGCATGGGTTTCAGCCCGCCGGGCGCCACAAGATAGAGCAGCACACCAAGCGGCAGGCCGATGAGGAGCGTCAGAAGCGCGGAGATGCCCACCATCTGCAAGGTCGCCACGAACTCGACCGGTAGCGCCTTGGTCAGGGCAGGGTTGCTCGTCAGGTCGCTCCAAAAATCGGTGCGGACGCCCGCGGCCATGGAGCCAGCAAGTGAGATCGCCATCAGCCAGCCACCTCCTCGGCAAGCTGAGAAGCCCCGGAGAGATGCGCCCGGTAGGCCCTGAAGTTCATGGATTTTTCGCCCAAAACCTGTTCCAGCCGGGCGCGCTTCTCGGGGGAGGTTTCGGCAGGGGTATCGATGTAGAAATGGCCAAACGTTTGACCGCCCAATTGCTCCACCGTGCCCGCCAGAATGTTCACGTCCACACCGCTCTCCCGCATGAGCCGAGCAAATTGCGGTTCGGCCGCCTCGGAACCCGAATACAGGACCTCCAGCGCGGAGGCGCTGTCCAACGATGGATCCAAGACCGGCAGCGGCAGCAACGCCTCGCTCAGCGGAGAACCGAAGTCCGCCGCCACCTCGGTGATGTCCCCGCTCTGCGCGATCTTCCCGGCGCTCAAGAGCGACACCGAATCGCACAACGATTTCACAACCGACATTTCGTGGGTGATGATCAGCACGGTGATACCCAGCCGCTCGCGCAAGGAGCGCAAGAGATCAAGGATCTCGCCCGTGGTGCTGGGGTCCAACGCGGACGTGGGTTCATCGCACAACAGCACATGCGGGTCATTGGCCAGGGCGCGCGCAATGCCCACGCGTTGCTTTTGCCCGCCGGAGAGCTGGGAAGGATAGGACTCGGCGAACCCGGCAAGCCCCACCAAATCCAATAACTCGGCGACCTTGCGCGAAATGTCGGCGCGCGGCACGCCGACAATCTCCAAGGGGTGCGCCACATTCTGCGCGGCGGTCCGCGAGTCCATCAGATTAGCGTGTTGAAAGACCATGCCTAAGCGGCGCCGAGCCGCGCGCAATTGCGAATCCCGCACGCCGGCCAGGTCCACACCGTCGATACTGACAGTGCCGCTCGTCGGCCGCTCCAGCAGCGTCAGGCATCGTACTAGCGTGGACTTGCCGGCGCCCGACGGCCCAATAATGCCGTGGATGCGCCCGGCGCCGACCTCCAAATCGACGCCATCCAACGCCACAATATCGGTGGCACCGGAACGGTAGACCTTCCGCAGGTCCGTGACTGAAATCAATGGTTCCCCTCAACACAAGCGATAACTCGTCGCAAAAGCGACTCATTATTACAGCATGGGGCGAACAATCAACAGAAATCGGCCGTCATACTCGATCACAACCGAATATTCTGATCCAATTTCACAATCACGCGCAATAAGTAACGATTATTGCGTGAGGAGGCATCGCCGTCGTCATTAATTCGCTCACTTGCCGGATACCGGCCAACTTCCGTCGATAACCACCCCCGGTTTACTGCGCCTGAGATACTCTTGGAAGCTCGCGGCCTGCTCGCGAGCCCATATAATCTGCGCATCATGCAACGCCTCGGCCTCGATATCCACCTCCGCAAACGCCTGCGCAATTTTGAGCGCCACCTCGAGTGTGGCGATCGAGTCCGCCGCCGAGGAGTGCGCATCATCCAGACGCACACCGTAGTGTTCGGTCATCGCGACCAGGGTGCGGTTGCCGCGCCGAAAACGATCGACGCGCTTGTCCATCACCAACGGGTCCAACACCGGCCGCGGCGACACCTCGCCGAATCCGTGCCGCCTGGCCTCCGCATTGATCAGCGTGAAATCATACGGCGCGTTGAACGCCATCACCGGGGTCCCCGCCGCAAACAAATCGCGCAGCGCCCCCAGGATTTCCGGTAGCGCAACCTGCGGGTCTACGCCCTCGCGCTGCGCTTCTTCGGTGCTGATCCCATGAATTGCGCTCGCCCCCGCGGGGATCGGCACACCCGGGTTCAGCAGCCACGTCCGCTCCTCCACGAGCGAATTATCCGCGCCATAGTGCACAATTGACGCGGTCACCACACGCGCGCTGTGCGGATCCCGACCCGTTGTTTCCAGGTCAAAAGCCGCCCGCGCCTCTTCCGTCCATTTGCTCATGTGACCACGCTAGCGCCTACCTCTGACATTGAGCGCATAAGCTGGATTGGTGCGGGAAAAGCTCACCGAAATTGTGCTCCAGGTAGTGTCCATGGTGCCCGAGGGTACCGCCCTCAGCTACAAGGACGTCGCCGAACTCATCGAGTACGCCGGCCCTCGCCAGATCGGGCGAATCATGGCCGTTGGCGGAATCACGGTGCCGTGGTGGGGGATTGTGCGGGCGGATGGGAGCCTGCCGGGCCACCTTTTTGAGCGGGCCCTGCCGGAGTATGAGCGCGAAAACACCCCTTTAAAGATGTACGACGGCGTGGCGGCGCGAGTTGATATGAAAAGGGCGCGTTGGGTGCCCACTGAGATAGAGCTCGAGGCAATCGATCGGCTGGCCGAACCGTTACACGTGGGGGCGTCCGCGCCCGATTATTGGCAGGGTGCGCGCTCACTGTCAGAGCCGGGTGGTGTGCTGTAGTCATGAATGTGGAGAGAGGGGTCACGCGGGTCGTGGACTGGGACGGGGAGCAAGACGCGTTTATTCGTAGCGAACCCGGCGGCACGAAAGTGCTGTGGGGGGCGCCGGGGACGGGCAAGAGCGCGGCCTTGCTCGAAAAGGTGGGCAACGCCGTCGAACATCAGAACATTGACCCGGACTCGGTACTGTTTCTGACGCCAAGCCGGGTGAGTGCGGGGCGGGCGCGGGAGCGGATTTCGGCGCGGCTGGGGCGAACCATGAGCGTGAATCCGGCGCGGACCTGGAGTTCTTACGCTTTTGATCTCATTCAGCGAGCGGTCGCCGCCGGCCTGATCGAGACGGGGCAACGTGCCCCGAAACTGCTCTCCGGAGCCGAGCAGGATGTCATCATTGCCGAGCTTCTGGCCGGCCACGCGAAGGGGGAGGTGGATGGACCGGAATGGCCGGAAGGGCTGGAATTGGCGGTGCGCACACGTGCCTTCCGGCAAGAGGTCCGCGAGCTTTTTGATCGCTTAAACGAGGCGGGGTTGGACGCCGCGGATCTTGCCGAATTGGGGCGGGAACACGGTATTCCCGAGTGGGTTGGTGCGGCGCAGCTGTTTGGCGAATACCTGGATACCCTGGATTTGCGCATGCCCGAAGCGTTTGACCCGGCTCAAGTCATGCGGGCGGCAATTCTCGTCTTGCGCAATAACCCCGAGTTCCTCGCCGCCGAGCGAGAACGACTGCGTCTTGTGGTGGTGGATGATCTGCAGGACGCCACGGGCGCGCAATTGGAACTGTTGGACGAGTTGCGCGGGTCCGGCGATCAAGCGGCGCCCGCGGTCGTGGTCGCGATTGCGCCGGATTCCACGGTGCAGGGATTTCGCGGGGCGAGCGCCGAAGCGGCGATTGACGTGATTGAGCGTTGGCGGGCCGCGGGGAGCGTGCAGGATGTGGTGCTGGAGACGTCGCACCGGATGTCTGCGGAGGTGGCGCAGGGATGGTCACGCGTTGTCGAACGGATCGGCGTGCGCGGCGGGGGTCGGAACTCTCGCGTGCTGGACACCTCCGGTACCGCCACGGAGCAGCAGGGCGTCCGGGCGGACGTGGCGGCCAGTGTGCACCATGAGCACCGGCTCATCGGGTCTCGGATCATGGATGCTCACCTGGACGAGGGTGTGCCGTTCTCATCGATGGCCGTGATTGTGCGAAACTCTGGGATGGTAGAGCCGCTGGTGCGGTCCCTGGCGCAGCAGGGCGTGCCGGTGCAACGTGCGAGCAGTTCGGAGGTGCTGGCCAGTAACCGGGCGGCGTGGGCGGTGCTGACGGTCTTGAAGATTGCCCGGGATGCCGCGGTCTTGACCGAAGAGATCGCCGTCGAGTTGTTAGGTACACCGTTTGGTGAATCGGATGCGGTGCGCTTGCGGCGTTTGCGGCATCAGTTGACGCGGGCGGCTGCCAAGTCCGGGCGGGAAGTGTCCCCGGAGCCAGGCGTGTTGGCGCGTGCGCTGTTGGGCGACATCGATATCCCGAATGATGCTGGCGCCGATGGGGTGGGAGCACGGCGAATTGCGGCGATGATCGCTGCGGCGCGTGGGGCGTATGCGCGGGGGGTAGACGATATTGAATTGACGCTGTGGAAGGTGTGGGAAGCGGCCGGGGTCGCCGCAACCTGGCAGCGGCTTGCACTCGGGGAGGACGGGCACGGCGACGGTGGGCACAGTGCCGGTGGGCACAGTGAGGCGCTGGGGGCCGGGAATGACGCCGTGGCGAATTCTCGGGCGGCGCGCTCTGCCGCGGCGAGCAGCGCCAACGAGAACCTGGATGCCATGATCATACTGTTTGCCGCGGCAGAACGGTTCAATGAGCAGCTTGCCGCCGCGAACGCCCGACAGTTTGTGGAATACGTTTTGGGTCAAGAAGTGCCGATGGATTCGCTCGCGGGTCCCGACGCGGCCGAGGACTCCGTCGAAGTCATGACGGTCGCCGCAAGCGCGGGACGATCCTGGGAACGAGTTTTTATTTCCGGGGTGCAAGCGGGGGTGTGGCCGAACACTCGAATTCGCGGGCAAGTTCTCCGGAGTGCGGATTTGGCGGACCTGGTGCGAACCGGGGTCATGCAAACCGATTACTCGACCCAAGTAAAAGACGTGGTCTATGACGAGCTAAAAACCTTTGCCGTTGCACTATCGAGAGCACGTACGCACGTCTACGTAAGCGCGGTTGACGGGGATGATGCCGCGGTTTCTCCGTTTGTCGACCTGGTTGATCCTCAAGGGCAGACGGATACGCCGCGTGAACGGGTGGTTGTGCCGCGGACAAAGAATTTGCGGAGCCTCGTTGCGGCGCTGCGTCAGAAGGCGGAAGCCGGGTACGCGGAGTGGCCGGACGCGGGGGCGGACGGAAACGCCGGCATTCGGGACGCGGTAGAGACTCTGACGTTTTTGGGGCAACCGGAACAGGGAGTCGAGGGTGCGCACCCGAACTCTTGGTGGGGGCTGCTGCCGTTGTCGAGCGATGCCGACATCATCGCCGATGGGCAAGCGGTATCGGTTTCACCGTCGCGGATTCAAACCGCGATCGATTCCCCATTGAACTGGTTCCTGTCCGCAGCGGGCGGGGAAGTCGCCACCGACTTTGCCCGCTCGCTGGGTACGCTCGTCCACGAAATTGCCGAACTACTGCCGGCCGGCACGCCACCCGAACTCTCGGCAAAACTTGAAGAGCTCTGGCCCCGTCTGAACATGCCGAACAACTGGTTGGCTGCCAAAGACCGGGAACGCGCAGAGCGCATGGTGGACAAGCTGGGCCGATATATCAATGAGGATCTGCCGGCGAGCGGCCGCGAACTGGTCGGAACCGAGGTACAGTTTCGCGCCGACGTCTCGGGCACGGACCGGTACGCGATCTTGAGCGGCATTGTGGACCGGCTGGAACGGGACGAGCAGGGCCGGCTCGTTGTCATTGACTTCAAGACCGGGCGAACGAAACCTACCGCCGAGGATGTGCGGGAATTGCCGCAACTGGCCGCCTACCAGGTTGCCGTAGAAGAGTCCGCTTTTGGAGACGGGTCAGGAAACGAATCCGGGGGAGCGGCGCTTGTTCAGCTCGGTACAAGCGAGGCGTCTCTCGCGGTGCAAACCCAGGGCCCACTGGGCGCGGAAACCTGGGCGCTCGAATTGCTGCATGAGGCTGTCGATGCAATGTCGGGAAACAGCTTTGCCGCCCACCACGAGGCCGGAAGCGGCGGCCAGTTCGGGGCGCGTTGCACGGTCCCATGGGTGTGCCCTCTGTGTGAAGGATTGCAGGTGACTGAATAATGTACAGCCCCGAAGAGCTTGCCGACATTCTCGGGCAGCACCGGCCCACCGCGCAGCAGTCGGCGGTGATTTCCTCGCCGATGCAACCCGCCCTGGTGGTGGCTGGCGCCGGCTCCGGTAAGACTGCGACGATGGCCGACCGCGTGGTGTGGCTTCTGGCCAACGGTCTTGCCCGTCCGGAAAACATTTTGGGTGTCACCTTCACCCGAAAGGCCGCGGGCGAACTTCAGGCGCGAATCGGTGCCCATATAAGCGCCTTGCGGGACAAGGGTCTGTTGCAGGTAGAAGATCATCAGACTCCATTGGATCCAGAAATATCGACCTACCACTCCTATGCCAACCGCATTGTCAGCGACTATGGCATCCGTTTAGGCATCGAACCGGATGCCACCATGCTGGGCGCGGCGCAAAGCTATCAGGTGGTGTCCCGGCTTGTTGACGAATACCAAGGAGATTGGCAGCACCTGAATCTTGCCCGCTCCAGTCTCATTGCCGCGGTACTCGCGTTTTCCTCCGAGTGCGCCGAACACCTGGTGGATCCCAGCGACGCCGAAGAGTATCTCGCGGGCGAGTTCGGTCGGCTGTCGGCGCTGCCTCAAGAGGAGGGCAAAGCGAAAGCGCCCACGCTCGCTTCCAAAGGGTTGCTCGAACGCTTGCACATACGCATTACCGTGTCTCAATTAGCCGCCGCTTTTGCAGCACGCAAAGCCGAAATGGGTGTACTCGATTACGGCGACTTGGTGCGCTACGCGGCCGAACTCGCCACCACGGTTCCTGCGGTGCGGGATCAAGAACGGGAACGCTTTTCGGTGGTCTTGCTCGATGAGTTCCAGGACACCTCGCATGCTCAATTGAGCCTCTTCTCGAGCCTGTTCTCCGATGCGGCTGTGCCTGAGGGCAACTCCCGCACGCCCCGGGCCGTGATGGCCGTGGGTGACCCGAATCAATCGATTTACGGTTTCCGCGGCGCCAGCGCGGGACAGCTCTTTTCCTTTGCCCATGCCTTTCCGGTGCTGACAACGGAAGGGAAAGCAGTTGCCCCCACATACTTCTTGAGTACCGCGTGGCGCAATAGTATCGCCATTTTGAATGCCGCAAACGCTGTTTCGGCGCCATTGCGGTTGGGTGGAAGCGGTAGCACGCCGTCCGCTGAAGCATTGCCAGAACTCCAACCGCGTCCGGGCGCGCCAGAGGGCGTGGTCTTTGCGCACTTCTATCCCACCCAGGAGGAAGAGGCCGCCGCACTAGCCGACCAGATACTTGCGCTCAAGAACCCCAATGCGTCGGCGGACGGCGCTACCGTGGGCGAGTTACCGGACACCGTCTCAACCATGGCGATTCTGTGTCGACAGCGTTCACAGTTCGCCGCCATCGCCCCGGCGTTACAAGAGCGCGGAATCAGCTACGAAATAGTGGGCCTTGGAGGGCTTATTGCGCAGCCGGAAATTGTTGACCTCATGGCGACGATGCATCTGCTCGTAGACCCTAGCCGCTCGGACGCCCTCATGCGCCTGATGACCGGGGCACGCTGGCGGATTGGCCCCGCCGATCTGATGGCGCTCTCCGATTGGGCGCGCGAGCTCTCCCAGCGGTCCGAAGTTCGCGGCGATGACGCCATGGACTCGCTCAGACACGAACACAGCATCGTGGATGCCATTTCACAGCTACCACCAGAGGGGTGGGTCTCGCAGCGGGGGCGTTCTCTCACCGGGGCCGCGCGGGAGCGCCTGCAGAAGCTACATCAAGAATTGTCCTGGCTGCGAACCCGGCTGAATGAAAACCTGCTGCAACTGGTCGCCGACATCGAGCGAACCATGCTTTTAGATATTGAGGTGGCAGCAAAGCCCGGTGTCACTCTCTCACGCGCCCGCTTGCACCTCGACGCCTTTTATGAGGAAGTGGCGAACTTTGTCAGGGGGAGCGATCGCGGGGATCTCGCCGCGCTTCTGGCGTGGCTCGAAGACGTCAAGGAGCAAGAGCAAGGACTTGCCATGGCCCAAGAGGAGCTCGATCCGAGCGCGGTGCAGATCATGACCGTGCATGCCTCCAAGGGCCTGGAATGGGATGCGGTTTTTGTTCCAGGGCTCGTAGAAGGCAGTTTCCCCACGGCTAAATCCGCACGGTGGAGCCATG
Source organism: Haematomicrobium sanguinis DSM 21259 (assembly GCF_000688395.1). Classification (GTDB taxonomy): domain Bacteria; phylum Actinomycetota; class Actinomycetes; order Actinomycetales; family Micrococcaceae; genus Haematomicrobium; species Haematomicrobium sanguinis. Next base: position 66,044 of record NZ_JIAG01000006.1, read on the forward strand.
ATCAGGGGGCACTGCCGTGGCCATTGCGCGGGGACCGCGCGGACCTTCCCAGCTGGAATACGGATCAGCCCGATCTGAAAAACCTGGTGCTTTCGGAAAAGCAATTGGCCGATGATGCCAAAGAGTATTCGCGGGCCGAGGAGCGCCGTCTGGCATATGTGGCGTACACCCGTGCCCGCAATTATCTCTGGCTCTCCGGGGCGCGCACCAAACTCTCCGCGATCAAACCCTTGGAACCCTCAGCCTTCTTTCGCGATGCCATGGAGGCGCTCGAGCTATCCGAGGCTCGAACAAGTGTGGAGCGAGCCCTCGAGATTGAACAAGGCGATCGCGCCGAACTCGATCCCATTCGGGTCGGTTGGCCCTACGATCCGCTCGAAGGCCCGCTGCGGCTGGACACCGGACAAGGCGTTCACCCCCTGCGCGGACGGCGCGAACCCATGGAAGCCATGGCGCAGGACGTGCTCGAGCGTCTGTCCGATCCACAATGGAGCGTTTCGGGGGAATCTGCTTTGCTTGGCGAGGCCGAAAAGCTCCTGGCGCTGCGTGAACTACAGCGGCGTCAGAAAGTCGGCGGTGTTCCGGAGCATTTACGGGCCTCAGATGTTGTCGAAATGGCCGAGGACCCCGAGCAATGGATACGGCAGCAACGTCGCAAAGTTCCACGGCGCCCGTCACGGGAGGCCAAGGCCGGGACGGCCTTTCACGCCTGGGTGGAGAACTACTTTGCCAGCAATGGCGGCCTCGAGCTTGGCGAATTCGTGAAATCGGTCGACGCCGATCTGGGAGCCGACGAGCAGACGGTCAAGCTCCAAGAAACGTTTAAGGCATCCGAATGGGCCGACCGCCAGCCCGCATTCGTCGAATACCCCATTGAGACCGCGATCAACGGCCGCGTCATCCGCGGTCGTATCGACGCGGTGTTCCAAAATTCGGATGGAAGCTGGGAATTGGTGGACTGGAAGAGCGGACAAACGCCGGCGGCCAAAGACCTGAAGACAAAGTCCATTCAGCTGGCGCTCTATCGATTGGCCTGGGCGCGGCTTCAGGGGATCGATACGCAACAGGTATCAATTGCGTTCTATTACGTGGGCTCGGGGGAAACCGTGAGGCCCACCGATCTTCACACGGAATCCGAGCTGGAAGAGATCCTCGGCTCATCTATGTAGCGCGACACGCCGAGAAAACCGGCGTTTCCTCGGCGTGTCGCGCTACATAGACGAGGTTAGGGGTTTTTTGTGTCCTTGGGCTGCGTCGGCGGGGTTAAGGGGACGGTCGGGATCGCCGAGGTTTCCGGTTCTGAGTCGGTTTCGGCTGGGGCTGCCGCAGCCCGATCCTCGCTCACGGAGGCGCCTGCCGTCGCTGGCTCGGCTTCCCGGTCGGCGCGATCCGCCCGTTCGCGTTCGGCAATTGCCGCCAGGCGCGACTGTTCGGCCTCGTCTTTGAGTCGCTGTTGCTCTTCGATATCGGCAACCAACGAATCCATCATGTCCTGAGCTTCGATAATGGTGTGCTCATTTTTCGTTGCCACACCCTTGGCGAGCCATCGGGCCAGCGCGAACTCGGCGTGGAAAGCGGCGCGGGCTTCGATGTGCTCATCCACCTTCTCGTGACGCACGTCCCGGTAGGCCTTGAGGACTTCATCCCGTAGCGTTGGGTCGCTCGCGGCGATGAGCCAGGCAAAATCTTCGGCGGGGTCGGCTACTTTCAGCTCGCTCCATCCGGTCACCGCCCTCACCTCGCGATTACTGAAGTACAGGTTCTCTTCATGGAGGTCACCGTGAACAACGGTCGGGTTGAAACGCCACAGCCCAACGTCTTCCAGCACATTCTCCCAACGCTTAAGGAGCAACGGCGGCACCTTTGAGGACGTCGCGATTTGATCGAGTTCGTTGAGTTTTCGGCCGCGATATTCGTCGGCGTCATAGCGTGGAATGGACGCGAACTGATCGAGCTCAAGGTTCGCGTTGTGTAGCGATGCGATTGCCTTGCCAATGCCGGGACCGTAGCTGGACGCCTCGAAAGCGAGGTCGTCAAGGTCCACCAACTCACCATCGAAATGCGAATACACAAAGGTGGTGAGCCCAAAATTTCGGGTGGTCCCCGCGACGCTTGGCACGGTAAACGACAGCGCTGCGCGAACCTGGGCGCTCAGCGCAGAGAGAACCTGAAATTCGGTTTCAAGACGCAGGCTGGCTTCGGGGTGCTTTGGCGAGCGCACCCGCCAGAGCCGATCCTGCTCGTCGCGCAATACCGCTGCGTCAAAGTCCTCGACGTCATCCGCAGAGGGCGCCACCTGATTGGGCGAAAGTCCGGGAACGGCCGCGGTCGCTAACGCAGCCAACTCAAGAGGTAAGCGGTTCACCCCTCCACGGTATAGCCCGATGGCTCCATTTGGGCTTCTTAACGCGAGGTGAGTCGCCAATAGCCGCGCCGAGCAAAGCGAGCTGTAGTAGAGCACAATGTCACTGTCGGTGAAGAGCAGTACGGTAGGAGTTATGGTTTTCACGCCTCACCCCCCACACCCACAACGCATCGCCAGCAAAGACCTGCCCTTGGCCAGGAATCCGCTCAACCGCAACTCTGAAGCGCGCAATGAAGACGGCTTCTATGAGTCCGTCCTAGCTGACCGGAGCGCTCGCGTACTCGTGCTTGATCGCAATCTCGCCCCGCTTCGCGAGGATCGCCTGGTCACAGTCCCCATAGCGGCCCTCGAACTCCAGGCCGATGCCCGCACCCTCTACTTGGCTAAAGCCGAGGATGCCGCCGCGCACTACGTCCTTGCACTGCGGGAGGACCTAGAAAACCTGCCCGCCGAATTGATGGCAGAAAACATTACCTGGCACACCTTGCGTGAGGCGGCCCGCACGCTGCCCGAGACCGACGCCGCGCTCCTCGTGGAGTCGACGGCGGCACTCCATTGGTTGACGAACCATGGTTTCTGCCCCGTGTGCGGTGCGCCTGCCGATCTGACGCATTCTGGGTGGGTCAGAGTGTGCCGGGCCGAGGGCAGGGAACTCTACCCGCGCACCGATCCCGCCATCATCGTCAGTGTCATCGATCAAGACGATCGGATTCTGCTAGGCACATCGGCCACCTGGAAACGCCACCATTTCTCGGTCCTCGCCGGGTTTGTGGAGCCCGGAGAATCCTTAGAGTCTGCGGTCATCCGCGAGGTCGCCGAAGAGTCCGGGGTGACGGTCACCGATCCCGAATACTTGGCCTCGCAGCCCTGGCCGTTCCCGGCCTCGCTCATGCTGGGTTTCACGGCTCGCGCCGTGACGACAGAGCTTGTCCCAGACGGGCTGGAGATTAGCGCCCTCCGGTGGTTCAGCCGCGAGGAACTCGAGCGGGAGGTGCGTACGGGGTCAATTACCATCCCGGGTCCGGTTTCCATTTCACGGGCTATCATTGAGCACTGGTTTGGCTCCAGCCTCGAGGAGGCGAGCAAGCACGGTGCAAAATTACTTATCGAAAATGCTTCATGACTGAAATATCACCCGAACAACTCCTCGACGCCCTCGACCCGGAACAGCGTCAGGTCGCAGAAACACTCTCTGGCCCAATGAGCGTACTGGCGGGTGCAGGTACCGGGAAAACGCGAGCCATCACCCACCGAATTGCCTACGGTGTGGCCAGCGGCGCATACAACCCCAGCACGGTCCTGGCAGTGACGTTCACGGCCAGGGCGGCCGCGGAGATGCGTACCCGGTTGCGCGCACTCGGCGCCCCGAACGTTCAGGCTCGGACCTTCCACGCGGCGGCGCTGCGCCAGTTGCAATACTTTTGGGCCGATTCCATTGGGGGACAGGTGCCAGTGCTTCTTGATCACAAGGCTGGACTGATCACCGAGGCGGCCCGGAGACTTCGCTTTAGCGTTGACCGGGCAACCATTCGGGATATCGCCGCCGAAGTGGAGTGGGCAAAGGTGTCCATGCTGACCCCGGAGAGCTATGTGCGCGCGGCAACCGGACGGGCAATGCCTCCCGGCCTCGATCAACGATCCATCGGCCGGATCTTCCAGGGATACGAGGACCTCAAATCAGACCGTAACGCCATCGATTTCGAAGACGTCCTGCTCATCACGGTGGGATTGTTGGAAGAAGATGAACGCGTTGCGGCCGCCGTTCGCCAGCAGTATAAGCACTTTGTGGTTGACGAGTTTCAGGATGTCTCCCCGCTCCAGTACCGATTGCTCTCGCTATGGCTGGGCGGACGGCAGGAACTGTGCGTCGTGGGGGACGCGAGCCAAACCATTTACTCCTTTACCGGAGCTCGTTCCAGCTATTTGACCGGGTTTGCCGCGCAGTTTCCCGAGGCGACGCTGGTCAAACTGATTCGGGACTACCGTTCGACTCCGCAAGTGGTTGCGCTCGCGAACTCCCTCCTGGCCGGGCGTAAACCCGAACGACGGCTTGGCCCCGCCGCGCTCAAGACACAGTGGACACCGCCGCTCGAATTGGTGGCTCAACGTGAGGCCGGACCAGAACCCACGTTCTTTGAAGCCGCCGACGATGAAGACGAAGCGGCCAAAATCACCGCGGCAATCCGCACACTCCTGGATCAAGGGGTGCGCGCTCAAAATATTGCCATTCTCTACCGCACCAACGGTCAGTCCGAAGCCTACGAACAGGCATTGGCGGCCGCCAATATTTCCTATCAGCTTCGCGGTGCGGAACGGTTTTTCTCACGCCGAGAAATCCGCGAGGCCATTGCCGCACTGAAATCTGCGAGCCTGGCCCCCGACGGTGAACCGATTGTCGATCGGGTGAAAGACGTGCTGGCGCCGCTGGGGTACACCTCGGCGGCTCCGCAAGGTAGCGGCGCGGTTCGCGAACGCTGGGAGTCGCTCTCCGCGCTGATACTGCTTGCCGAGGAACTCGATGCCGCCCGTCGCCATAACGCCGCCGAACCGCTGACCATGCGTGAATTTGTCACAGAATTGCTCGAGCGCGCGACCACGCAACACGCGCCGCAATCCGACGGCGTGACTCTCGCCTCGTTGCACTCAGCCAAAGGGTTGGAATGGGAAGCGGTCTTTCTCGCCGGTCTCTCCGAGGGACTGATGCCGATCAGTTTCGCGAGCACTCAAGCCGACCTGGATGAGGAACGGCGTCTGCTGTACGTCGGAATCACACGAGCCAAACGCTTCCTCAGCCTGTCATGGTCCCGCTCCAGGACTGCTGGAGGTCGCGGCAACCGTCAGCCCTCGCGGTTCCTGGACGGCCTGCGCCCCGCCAGCGCCACCCAAACCCCGCGCGAGAGCGCCCCGCCACGAACCCGCAAATCCAACACTCGCACCTTTAGCCACTGCCGGGTGTGCGGAAACTCCCTGGCGACCGGCCGGGAACGCAAGATTGGCCGCTGCGGTGACTGCCCGCCGTCGTACTCGGAAAAAACATTCGAGGCACTCCGGCAATGGCGCCTGGACACTGCCCGCGAAGCCGACGTGCCGGCGTTTGTGGTCTTCACGGATGCGACGCTGACCGCGATCGCAGAACTGACCCCCGGCTCGCTGTCCGAATTGGGAACTATCTCCGGGGTCGGCTCGCGAAAACTAGAGCTCTACGGCGATGCAGTGCTCACCGTTCTTGGACGCATTGCAGATGACACCCGCAATCCAGGCTCGGACGTATCAGCGTTCGCTCCACGCTCATAAGACCGGCGTCGCATACCCAGCCAGTTGCGGCCGGTGCAGCCTCAGCCGACCCCTCGTCGAGCCAGCGCAATGCGCTTTCTGCCGCAATACTTGCCACCACGTTTTCGGCGGCAAAGGGGAGTTCCCGGCCAGGAGCCGCTTCCGTCCCTTCCTCAAAGGCGAGGCAAACGCACTCGACGCACGGTTGCGTCAAGGCGGAGGCCACGGGGCCGATGAGTGTCAGCGATCCAGAACGGATGACGGGCAAAACCATGGCGGGCTCCGGCGCAAGCATACGCATGCGCGCGAGAAAGTCGGGTCGGTCGGCATAGACGATGGTCAGTGAATTCTGGGCGGACAAGGGGGCGGGGGACGAGGCATCGCAAAAGTACACCGTCACATTGGGATCTATCGCGCGGGCGTGACTTAGCGCCACCACTCGGAGAGGCAAACCGACGTCCGCTCGAGTGAGGACGTAGCCGCCAAGGTCCTCAGCAGCAACCATTTCGGCAGCGCTCAACTGGATCTGCGGAACGCCGCCGGCCACCAGCTGGGTAGCCACAGCGACGGTAAAGCGGGATGGCGCGTGAATCATGACGCTTGCCGAAAGCCGCCTGTTCAACCGCTCGCTGAGCGCGCGGTCCACTGCCGAAGAAAACTCAATGTCAGAGCCGGCATTTACGCTCAATTCGTCACGGTCGCTGATTTCCATTCCTCGACTCAGCTCCGCGCTCAATCGCTGCCAATCGAATCGAGACAAGGTGTCTAAAGAATCCACGGTCATCACCTCACCTACCCCCATATGTTTGCGATGTGTGCCCAGCATGCCACAGTGTGATTCGCGTCGCAGAAGTTATCCACAGGCACCCTTGTCGCATAGGATTTTTCTGTCAGTCAATGAAGACTCCCGTAGAAAGTGAATGTGATCGCCGTGCCGACTCCTGTCAAGGAATTGCGACAAGAATGGACCGCCCGTGAAGCGCAAGCCGAGGCGCTTATCCCGCTGATCGGGAGCCTGTACCGGGACAACAATGTGGTGACCTCCATTCACGGTCGGAGCCTGATCAACAAATCGGCCATTGACATTCTGAAACTGCACCGTTTTGCCCGTCAGATTGATGAAATTGAGCTGCCGATCGCGGACACGCTCACCTTTGTTAAGGCGTTGGACGCGCTGGACTTGGGCGCTGCGTCGCTGGATATTGCCCAACTGATTTACAAGTTCAAGGAATCCGACTTTGCCAGCCCCGAAGACTTTCTGCGGGCCGAACTTGCCGAGATTGTCGGAAAGAAGGGTGCCGATGAGCGCACCGCAACCGACGTGGTGCTTTACGGGTTTGGGCGCATCGGCAGGCTTGTCGCTCGGATCTTGATTGAAAAGGCCGGGGGAGGGTCCGGCGCTAACCTGCGTGCCGTGGTGGTGCGCAAGGGCGGCGAGGATGACCTGGTCAAGCGCGCCAGCCTGCTTCGCCGCGACTCCGTGCACGGAGCATTCAACGGCACGATCGTGGTGGATAAAGACAACAACACCATTCAAGCCAATGGCACTCTCATCCAGTTCATTTATGCCAATGACCCTGCCGCAATTGACTACACCCAGTACGGCATCAAGGATGCTGTGGTCGTGGACAACACCGGACGGTGGCGTGACGAGGCCGGCCTCAGCCAGCATCTTTCCTCCAAGGGCGTCTCACGCGTGCTGTTGACCGCGCCGGGCAAGGGCAACCTCAAAAACGTGGTGTACGGCATCAACAATGACATGATCACCGATGAAGACAGCATCATCACGGCAGCGTCCTGCACCACGAACGCCATCACCCCCGTTCTCAAGGCCATCAATGATGAATACGGTGTGGAGCATGGACACGTGGAAACCGTGCACTCCTACACCAATGACCAAAACCTGATTGACAACTTCCATAAGGGCGACCGGCGCGGCCGTTCGGCGGCCCTGAACATGGTGCTCACCGAGACCGGAGCGGCGCAAGCCGTCGCGAAAGCGCTACCTGAGATGGCCGGAAAACTCACCGGCAACTCCATCCGGGTACCCACCCCAGACGTCTCTATGGCGATCCTGAACCTCACTCTCGCGAAGGAGACCACCAAGGAGGAGCTCAACAAGTACCTGCGCAAAATGTCGTTGAACTCTCCGCTGCGCAAGCAGATTGACTTCATCTCTTCCCCGGAAGTGGTGTCCACCGATTTCGTGGGGTCCCGTCGCGCCGGAATTGTGGATGGACTTGCCACCATTGTGAATGGCAACCACGCGGTGCTGTACGTCTGGTATGACAACGAATTCGGCTATTCCTGCCAAGTGGTGCGCATTCTTGAGGACATGGCCAAGGTGCACGCCCCGGCTTTCCCGGAGAAGGTGTAACCCATCGCAGGACGCCAGACCCGAGTCACCTACGAGCGTGTGGTCGATGGGACCGCCGTCACCGTGGTGCGCTCGGCGCGGCGTCGCCGCTCGGTCGAAGCCCGCATGGACGGGGACAGATTGGTCGTGCTGCTTCCCACCAGCATCGAGGTGAGCGAAGAAGAACAGTGGATTCGGCGCATGATGGGTCGGATTGCGCCGAAGGTCGCGGCGGCACAGGCGCTACGTGAACAGCATGCCACCCAACTCGAGGTCTTTGGCGACTCGCCGGGCACGCCGGGTAACCACAGTTCCACCGCCAACCTCAAAGAGTGGCTTGCCGCACCGGCGAGTAAGCGCGCGGCGAACGCGCGTTTACTCGCCCGTGCGCAGTGGATCGCAAACCACTATCTTGAAGGCAAACCGCAACCGACTCAGGTCAGATGGGCCACCAATCAGCGAACACGCTGGGGCTCGGCAACCTACTCCACGAAAGTCATTCGTATCTCGTCCCACCTCGGCGGCATGCCGGACTGGGTTGTCGACTACGTTCTGGTGCATGAGCTCGCACACTTGATTGAGCCGAACCACTCGCCCCGATTTTGGGCGTGGGTCAACCGTTACCCGCACACCGAACCCGCGAAACGCTACCTCAAAGTGGCGGCGCTCGCCGGCGTCAACAGCCGCTAAGCTTGGTCCTTCGGAGCATCGCCATCCGGATCGGCCTCATCCGCGCCGCCGCCATCCGCGCCATTGCCGTCGGAACCAGCTGAACCGTCGGACCCGTCGGAATCGGCTGAACCAGCGGAGCCGCCCATGTCGCCATCGAGCAAGGCCTGGAGCGCCTCATCCATTTCACTGGAGGACGCCTCCAGCAGCGACCGCCTGCTCGTAAAGCCTTGCGGATCGTCGAGGTCCTCGTCGCTGGGCATAATGTCCGGGTGCTCCCAAATGGCATCGCGCCCGTCGATTCCGCGCTCGTCCTTCAAATGCGCCCACAAAGCGGCAGCCTCGCGCAGCCGGCGCGGCCGCAACTCCAACCCCACCAACTGCCCAAATGCCTTTTCGCCCGGACCACCGGTTGCCCGGCGCCGCCGCACGGTCTCGCGAAGAGCCGCGGCATTGGGCAAATTCGTGGTGGCCGCCGCGGTGATTTCATCCACCCACCCTTCAATGAGCGCAAGGGTGGTCTCTAGCCGGGTGAGCGCCTGCTTTTGCGGCGGCGTGAGTTCCGGCGTCAACACGCCCCCGGAGAGCGCCTCTTGCACCGATTCGGGGTTGGACGGGTCGATCCCGCGAGCAACGTCCTCGATACGCGACATATCAATGTGCACACCGCTCGCGAACTTCTCAATCGAGCTGATCAGGTGCGGGCCCAGCCACGGCACGCGGGTGAACAAGCGTACGTGTGCGGCCTCGCGGACGGCCAGGAACAAACGTACTTCCTCCGCCTCGATGTCCAGCCCGTCGCCGAAGGCTGCGATATTGGTGGGCAGAAGCGCCATCGTGCCGGGGACCAGGGGTACCCCGATATCGGTGGATGAGACCACATCTTGGGACAGCGTGCCAATGGCCTGCCCAAGTTGCATGCCGAACATCGCGCCGCCCATGTTCTGCAACATCGGCGCCGCCTGGCCCAACATGGAGCGCATCTCTTCGGGCATTTGCTGGGTCAACGCCTCGCTCATGGCGGCTGCCATGGAGTTCGCCACCGGTGTGGTCATCTTCTGCCACACCTCCATGGTCTTTTCCACCCATTCGGCGCGAGACCACGCCTGACCCACCAGACCGGTCTCCGAAAAAGCGGTCACCGGGTCGATCCACAGTTCGGCAACGCGCAGAGCCTGAGCGGCATCATTTTTCTGCTTCTCACTCAGCGAGGGGTCTTGAGTCGAGGCGGCGATCTTGCGGGCCTGCTCCTTAGCCATGGACCAATTCACCGGCGAGTCGCCAGCGGCCGATGGCGTGGTCATCGCCTGGAACATGGCCTGCACCTGGCCCATCATGGCCTGCAACGCGTTCGGGTCCGAGGGCAAACCGGCGGCCTTTGCCAACTCCTCCGGATTGACCGCACCGGATGTGCCAAACATTCGCGCCAGCATTTCCTGGAACGGATCTTTATCGCGATCGTCATTGGGTTCAAGAGGATTGGACGACATTGTGGGGAACCACCCATCTGCTCGTATGTGACTTCCAACTTTACTCTTCCCCAACGAGGCGCACCCCGACCCCGTTCCGCCGTTCGCTACCGGCAAAGTTGAAGCCGTCCAAGCCAAAGCGCGTAGGCTTAGGCAGGTGAGTCAGCGCAATAATCCGCAACCAGCGCCGAACGGCAACCAGGCACCCACCCCGCTCGGGTTACCCGCGCCCAGCGCGCCGACGCGCTCAAGGCGGCAGAACGCCGTCGTACTTTCTGCCACCGGAACCCTGCTGGTTGGTGCCATTGCCCTCTTTTCCCCGACCCCCTATGTGGTGGAATCGCCGGGGCCCACCTATGATACGCTGAGCGAGATCGACGGGCAAAGCCTCATTCAGATCAACGGCACTCAGACCTACCCCACCGATGGCACGCTCAATCTCACCACCGTCTATGTTGCCGGCGGCCCGAGCGGAAGCGTCACCGCATTTGACGCGATCGGCGCTTGGCTGAATCCCACCCAGGCGATCACCCCCGAAGATTTTGTGTACGCGCCGCAGACCACCGCGGATCAGATCAGCCGCCAAAACCAGGCGGATATGACCAGTTCGCAAGAGCTCGCTATCGCGGCGGCGCTCAGGGAGCAGAACATCCCGGTCACCGAGACGCTCACCGTGGCCGGCGTTGTGCCCGGCCTCGCATCCGATGGCATTATCCAGACCAATGACACGCTGCGCACCATCGATGGCACTCCGATTGAGTCGCTTACGCAGCTGCGTGAAGCGCTCAACAGGGCCGCCGGCGCCCCGGTCACCCTGGGCATCACGCGCGATGGCAAGGACGTCGAAGCCCAGGTCACGCCGCGCCAAAATGAGCAGGGCGACTACCAGCTCGGCGTGCAACTCAAGCAAAATTTCACCTTCCCGTTCGAGGTCAAAATCGGGCTGGAGAATGTGGGCGGCCCTTCCGCGGGCATGATGTTCGCGCTCGGGATCATCGACAAACTCACCCCCGGACAGATGACCGGAGGCAAGAACTTTGCCGGCACCGGCACCATCGCCGCGGATGGCTCGGTGGGGCCGATCGGCGGCATCCAGCAAAAAATGGTGGGGGCAAAGAACGACGGCGCGAGCTACTTTATTGCCCCATCCGCCAATTGCAATGAGGTAGTTGGGCATATTCCCGAAGGGCTCAGCGTAGTCAAGGTCTCGAACCTGGGGGAGGCAGTTGATGCGGCCACTCGAATCGGACAGGGCGAGGACCCCGCGAACTTGCCGCAGTGCGGCTAAGGCTCCGCTCTGGGCATGATCGCGCACGCGGGTTAGGCGTGCGGGCTGGAGGCAAGGCAGAATGGAAAATGCTGTAGCCCACCACAAACTATGAGGTAAAACTTGAGCTCCGGTCCCAATTTCCCATTCGGCACCTCAGGCTCCTCCGGGTCTGATTCCACACGAGGCCCGTCGGTTTCCGACACCTTGCGCAAACGCGGGCCGCTCATTGGCACCGTCATTGTGGTGGCGGCGCTCGTCATCGGTTTTGTGTTTTTCACCCAGATTTATGCCGACGTGCTGTGGTTCGAACAACTGGGCTACGTCGACGTGTTCTTCAAGCAGTACGGAACCCGGATCGCGCTGTTCGCCGTGGGGTTCCTGATTACCGCGATTGTCACATTCTTGAGCCTGAACATGGCGTTTCGAAGCCGTCCCACCTACGCCGCGAATTCTGCCCAGGCGGACACCTTGGCGCGCTACCAGGCGCAGTTGGAACCGATTCGGCGCCTCTTGATGTACGGCATCCCGGTTCTGCTCGGTGTCTTTGCCGGTGCCGCGCTGTTCAGCCAGTGGCAGACCGTGTTGTTGTTCTTCTTCCAGGAGCCGTTTGGGCAAACCGACCCCGAATTCGGCATGGACGTCAGTTTCTATGTCAACACGCTGCCGTTCTTGACCATGGTGGTCGGTTTCTTGATGACCGTTGTGGTCATAGCCGGTATCGCAGGGATCTTGACCCAGTACATTTATGGGGGCATTCGCTTCGATGAGCGCAGCGTGGTGCTCACCACCGCCGCGCGCATCCAAGTGATCGTGTTTGCCGGCCTGTTCTTGCTGCTGCAGGCGGTCAATTTCTGGTTGGACCGCTACCTGACATTGGAAACGGTGCGGAGCAACTGGACCGGCGCGATGTACACCGACATCAACGCGGTGATACCCACCAAGACGATCCTGGCGATTGCCTCGGTCTTGGTGGTCATTCTGCTGGTCATTACCGCCGTCTCCGGACGGTGGCGCTTCTCCGTTATTGGGACCGCAATGCTCGTGGTCACGATGATTCTGGCCGGCGGCATTTACCCGGCAGTGGTCCAGCAGTTCCAGGTGCGTCCCACCGAAGAGGGTTTGGAAAGCCCGTACATTCAACGCAATATCGACATGACCCGCCTTGCCTACGGTTTGGATAAGATCGAGTCCACCGAATACTCGGCAACAACCGATGCGGAAGCGGGCGCGCTGCGCCAGGACGCGGCTACGACCGCAAACATCCGCTTGATGGATCCCAATATCATTGGTGCGGCGTTCTCCCAACTGCAGCAGTTCCGCCAGTTCTACGGGTTCCCCAAGAACCTGAGTGTGGACCGGTACAACATTGACGGCAAGATCACCGATACGGTAATTGCGGTTCGCGAGTTGCGCACCCAGGGTGTGCCAAATGACTGGGTGAACCAGGTCATTAACTACACCCACGGTTACGGTGTGGTGGCAGCCGCCGGTTCGCGCGCAGCCGCGGACGGTAAGCCTGATTTCCTCCAGTCAGGAATGCCGAGCAACGGCTTCCTCGGCAATGACAGCGATTACGAGCCGCGCGTCTACTTTGGTGAAAACTCGCCAACCTATTCCATTGTGGGTGCCCCCGAGGGCAGCGCGCCGCAGGAAATTGACCGTCCGCAGGATGCTGAAACCACCGCCGAGGGCCAGGATGCGGCTGAAGCGAGCGATTCAACCGCGGCCCGCTACACGTTCCAGGGCGACGGCGGACCCAATGTCGGCAATATCTTCAACCGCTTGGTGTATTCGATCAAGTTCCAGTCCACCGACCTGCTGCTCTCCAACAACGTGAACTCCGAGTCGCAGATTCTCTACGATCGCAATCCGCGCGAGCGGGTGCAGAAGGTGGCGCCGTACCTGACGGTGGATTCGAATACCTATCCCGCTGTGGTGGATGGGCGGATCAAGTGGATTGTGGACGCCTACACGACGTCCTCGGATTACCCGTACTCGACGCCCACCCAGTTGGCCGCCGCAACCCGGGACGCGCTCAATCGCGATCCGCGCAGCCCCCAGCTGAACCAGGACGTGAACTATGTGCGGAACGCGGTCAAGGCGACCGTGGACGCCTATGACGGCTCGGTGACACTCTACGCTTGGGATGACCAAGATCCGATCCTGAAGGCCTGGCAAAAGGTGTTCCCGACCTCGCTCAAGCCGTATTCGGAAATGTCCGGCCAACTGATGAGCCACGTGCGCTACCCGGAGGATCAGTTCAAGGTCCAGCGCGAGTTGCTCGGCCGTTACCACGTCACCGACCCCGGCACCTTCTACCGCAATGACGACGCCTGGATGGTGCCCGATGATCCGACCAACGCGTCGACGAGCAATGACGGAAACAGCACCGCAAACCCGGCGAACAGCAACACCGGAATCAAGCAACCGCCGTATTACCTGTCCTTGCAAATGCCCGGCCAGGAATCTACGGCGTTCTCGCTGACGTCCACCTTCATTCCGTTTAGCCCGCAAGGGGAGACCCCCCGCAACGTGCTCTATGGATTCCTTGCCGCAAGCGGCGATGCGGGCAATAAGCCCGGCGTGAAGAGTGAAGAGTACGGCAAGCTGCGGCTATTGGAATTGCCGCGTCGCGTCACGGTGCCAGGTCCGGGCCAAGCTCAAAACCGCTTCAACTCGGACCCCGAAGTCTCTCGCGAACTCAACCTGCTCCGTCAGGGCGCCTCGACCGTGGAGAACGGCAACTTGCTTTCGCTCCCGGTGGGCGGCGGCATGCTCTATGTGCAGCCCGTCTTTGTCCGCTCCTCTGGCGATTCCTCCTACCCGACGTTGCAGCGCGTGCTGGTCAACTTCGGCGAGAAGGTCGGATTCGCGCCGACCTTGGACGAGGCGCTGGACCAAGTGTTTGGAGGCGACTCCGGTGTGACCGCGGAGGACGCTGGGAACAACAAGGGCGGCTCCGGTGGTTCCGGTGGTGGTTCCGGTGACACTGGCGGAACCCCGACCACGCCGAGCGATGATCTCAAGAGCGCCCTGGATCGAGCCAACAAGGCCATCCAGGACGGTGAGAAGGCCCTGGCCGACGGTGACTTCGCTGCCTACGGCGAGGCGCAGAAGCAACTGCAGCAGGCCATTGCCGACGCGCTCGAGGCGGAACAGAAGTCCGGTAGCGGGTCCGGGTCGCCGTCGCCGAGCCCGAGCCCCTCGCCGAGCCCGTCGCCCTCCAGCTAGGGGCGCCACACGGCTTCACCCCGCTCGATTTGTGAAACGGCAGGTTAACGCGTAAAGTTAAATGCTGTGCCGCGGGGTGGAGCAGTTCGGTAGCTCGCCGGGCTCATAACCCGGAGGTCGCAAGTTCAAATCTTGCCCCCGCAACCACGAAGGTCCCGGAATCCACGGATTCCGGGACCTTTTTTATGTGCCCGGCGTCCCCTCCGCAAGATTATGTGACGGCTATTCGAAGCGCGCCGTCACACAATCAGCCACCCAATCTGCACCAGCCGGGCACCTAGAGGTGCGGGAACACCGTCGTGTCCGGTTTCTCGCGCGGCATCGGCCCATCCAGGGAGCGTAAGAACTCGACTTCATCCCGGAGCGCGCCGAGGAACGCCGTTGCCAGGTCCTTGGATAGCCCGTTCCGCACCACAATCCGCTGCACCACGATGTCCTCCAGGTCCTGGGGCATCGGGTACGTCGGCACAAGCCATCCGCGCATCCGCAAGCGGTCCGAGAGGTCATACAGCGTCCAGTTTTTATCGGCGGGATTGGTCCCATCCCGCCGAAAACACACCACGGGCAATTCGCTTCCGTCGCCCAGCAGCGAGAAGCCGCCGAGCGCGGACACCCCGGAGGCAATAAATTGTGCGACCTCGCGGCTCGTGCGCTGTACCGAGGTGTATCCCTTCATCCCCAGGCGCAAGAACATGTAGTACTGCAACACCACTTGCGCGCCGGGCCGAGAAAAATTCAGTGCAAAAGTCGGCATATCGCCGCCAAGGTAACTCACCTTGAAGATCAAGTCGGAGGGCAGCAGCGACGCGTCGCACCACACCACCCAGCCAATGCCCGGGTAGACCAGCCCGTACTTGTGCCCGGACGTGTTGATCGACGCCACCCGCGAGCACCGGAAGTCCCAGCCGAGCTCGGGGTCTAGAAAGGGTGCCACCATCCCGCCGGATGCCGCATCCACATGCAACGGCACCGATATCCCACGAGACTCCTCAATCTCATCGAGAGCCGCCGCGATCGCCTCCACCGGTTCAAACCGGCCTGTGTAGGTCACGCCAAGGATCGCCACCACGCCGATCGTGTTCTCGTCCACGTAGTCGGAGAGACCCGCACCGTCCAGCACCGGATGCTCTTCGCTCACCGGCACGAACCGCGGCTCAACATCCCAGTAATTGCAAAACTTTTCCCAACACACCTGCACGGCCGAACTCATGACGAGGTTGGGCCGGGACGCGTCGAGCCCGGCGGCCTTGCGTGCATTTTGCCAGCGCCGCTTGAACGCCAATCCCGCCAGCATGCATGCCTCGGATGAGCCGATGGTGGACGTCCCAATCGAGGACTGGGCATCGGGAGCATGCCACAGTTTCGCGAGCATCCGCCAACACCGCTTCTCGATTTCAGCGGTGGAGGGGTACTCATCCTTGTCGATCATGTTCTTGTCCGCGGTCTGCACGTAGAGGTGCCGCGCCTCGTCATCCATCCAGGTGGTGACGAACGTTGCCAAATTGCGCCGCGCATCCCCGTCCAGCGCCGCTGCGTCATGCACGATTTGATAGGCGGTCTCCGGTAGCGCGGATTCTTGCGGAATCTCATAGCGCGGATACACGCTCGCCTCACCGGGGCGTGAGAACAGGGGGTTGATTTGTGCGTAGGGTTCTGGTGTGTCGTTGTGGCTCACCGAAGTTCCTCCCGAGAGGTGATTAAAAGAACGACGGCGCGTGCCCACCAAAGGTGGGAACGCGCCGTCGTGCTTGGCAAAAGTTGGGCAACGGCTACTGGGCGCTGCCGGTTGGCGAATCCGAGTTCTCCAGGGCGGGGGAGGGCTTGGAGCCGCCGGTCTTTAGCGCGGCCAAGCGCGCCTCGATCTCGGTTTGCTCGCCGAGGTCTTCCAGGCTCTCAAACTGGGCGTCCAGGCTGGAGGACTGGATTTCCGCGGCGCCGCGCACGCGAGCTTCCTCGCGGCGGATCTTCTCTTCGAAACGGCTGACCTCGCTGGTCGGGTCCAGAATGTCGATGCTCTTCACGGCGTCCTGCACCTGCGACTGCGCCTTGGCGGTCTTGGAGCGGGCGTTGAGCTCGTCGCGCTTGGCGGAAAGCTCGGTCAGTTTCTGACGCATGGTGTTCAGGCCGGTCTTGAGCTTCTCGACGACCTCGGACTGCGAGGCAATGGTCGGCTCGGCGCTCTTAGCCTGGTTCTCGGAGGCGATCTGGCGCTGCAGCGCAACCTTGGCGAGGTTATCGAACTTGTCGGCGTTCGCGGTGTCCCCGGAAGTGCGGTACTGGTCCGCCTTCTGGCTTGCCGCGGCGGCCTTGTCACCCCAGGACTTGGCGTTGGCGATGTCCTCGTTGTAGTCGTCCTGCATCATGCGCAAGTTGCCGATGGTTTGGGCGACGGCGCCCTCAGCCTCGGCAATGTTGTTGGTGTAGTCACGAACCATCTGATCCAGCATCTTCTGCGGATCCTCGGCCGAATCGAGAAGCGCGTTAATATTCGCCTTGGCCAATTGTGCAACTCGGCCGAAAATAGACTGCTTTGCCACGTGAGTAACCTTTCGTTGTGGTTGGTGATCCTCTATGCAACCAGCCGGCTGCCTAGTTTTGATACTACTGACATCGTTGGGGGATAAAAACCGTTTTTCGCGAAATTCTGGGCGTCCCCTCGGCGGGGATGCGGGACGCTAAAAGCTGCCGCCGTCTCCGCCGCCAAAACCCCCGCCGAAGCCGCCCCCGCCGTCTCCGCCAAAGCCGCCGAAACCGCCTCCGCCAAAGACGTTGCCGTCGTTTCCGCCGCCAGAACCATGCGAGCCTCCGCCTAAGATCTGGCCGAGGAGGATGCCGCCCAAGAGCGCGCCGCCCATGCCGCTTCCGCCACGGTTGCCGCCGCCCCCGAACATGCCCCCGCCGCCGAAGCCGCCCATATCGAATCCGTCGACGTCTTGCTGCGCTTGTTGCGCCGCTTGCTGGGCCAGCGCGTTGGCTTGTTGAGCGTAGGCGAGCGCGGAGACCGGGTCCGAACTTTGCAGCGCGATGGCTTCCTGGAGATTGCGCTCGGCCTCGGCCAAACGCGTCCGTGCTTCCGCTCCGACGCCGCCGCGACGCGCCCGGATGAAGTCCTGGGTTCCGGAGATTTGCGCCTGCGCAGTTCCGATCCACTGTTGCAGCGACTCTGCGGCGCGGCGAGCTTGCTCCTGCTGATCCCGAATCGCGCCGAGCGGTCCGTCCAAGGTGGATTGTGCCGCCTGCACCTGCTGAAGCAACGCAATGGGGTCGATCCGCCCCGAGGAGAACGCCGTCTTCACGTTTGCCAGGGTGGACTCCATCGAGGCAACCGGTCCGGCGAGTTCTGGGTTGGATCCGCTGGCCACGAGCGCTCTCGCCTGGGCGAGGTCTTGCGCTGCGGTGCCCACCGCGGACTCGAGGGTCTTCCGTTCTTCGGCGAGGTCGCTTCCGGCCTTCTTGATCGCGTCCACCAGGACGTTCGCCTGGTAGACGCTTTCTTCGGCGGCCCGTACCGCGACGGCGGCCGCGGAGGTGTCCCCGGCATCCAGTTTTTGTTGGGCTGTAGTTGCGGCGTTCTTGACAAAATCCAAACGCTCACGGGCCTGATTGACGTTGTCCTTGACTTGAGTCAGTGCCGAATCGGCATAGGTCGCGGCCAGTGAGGCAATGTCTTGATCCGCGGTGGCCAAGCTTGCCTCGACCTTCGCGGCCTCGGCTTGAGCGGAGGCTAAGGCTTCGGGTGCGCGGGATTCCAGCTCGCGCAACTTATCGAAGTCCGCCTTGTGTTCTTGCAACGACTGGTTGACGGCCTCGCAACGTCGGATGATGTCCTTGAGCCAGGTGCGCTGCTGCTCCTCGGTATCCGGGATCGAGTCATCGAGCTGCTGCTGCAGTTTGAAGGATTCGGAGAGATGCCCCTTGGCCTTTTCAATGTCCTCGGCGAAGGTCGTGATGGATTCTTTGCCGTATTGGGCTTCCGCGAAACCGAGCTCCTGCTCACTGGACTTTATGGCGTCGTCGGCAGCAATAAGAAGGCTCCCGGCGCGCTTGCGCAACTCTTCCACGCTCATCGCGTCCAGCGGATCAAGCGGCTTTCCGTCCGGACCCACCTGCGTCTGGAACTGACCCTGCTTGTCGCCGCCCTGCTTCTTCTTCCGGTTGCGCAACACAAAGTAGGTCGCAACGCCGCCCGCTCCCAGGAGTAACACGCCGCCCACCGCGGCGCCGCCAAATCCGCCACCGGACGAGTCAGAGTCGCCCGAACCCGAACCCGACCCGGCCCCCGAGCCTCCAGCCACGGCGTTTTGGAATGCGGCGTTAGTGTCGGCGATTGCCCGCTGGAGGCTTTCAGCCGAGACGTTGCCGCTAATCGAGTTTCGGAACGCTTGCTGGATAGCGTCGCGCTGGCTGGAGGTGAATTGGCTTTGATACTGGGGTGAATAGGCGAGCGCGAATTGCTTGGAACCGGTTGCGACCGCGAGAACCGCAGCATTGTTGGGTAGTTGGTTCTGGTTCCCAACCTGCGACACCCATTTCGTGCGATCCGACGGGTTAGAGAAGTTGTCAACGACCGCGACATAAAGTTGCCCGCGCCCGTTTGACAGCGTTTGATTGATTTCCTCTACCTTGCCATCGAGAATTCCAGTTGTGTCGACAACTTGGCTACCCGAAGGAAACGTCACCGGAGACTCGGCATGAGCAAGCGAGGCGGGAAGAACCAGAGTGAGCGCAAGTGCCAAGACAGCGCCCAACCGAGCGAACCACCGGGGCGAGACACCGGAGCGGTCCTGGGGGAGCTTGTCGTCTGCGTGCGCCATCACATCGGCCTGTCTACGTGCGTTCATCGCTACCCTTCGTGGCACACGAGCGGTGCCAGTACTTGAGGAGAAATCCCCAATGACCTAGTTATCTGTGATTCTATGGTCACCACCGGCAAGCGTCCACAATGCGGGTCTATGCTGAGCGAGAAATCATGCTTTCGGCGGAGCCCACCCCAACGCGGCACTGTAGGAAACTTACAGAAACCATCCAGGAAACGTCACCCAAAGCTCCAGCCGGGACTGGCACAGTGGTGAGAAAGCAACGATCGAGAACAAGGAAGAACTATGAGTAACCCCCTCAACTCTCAGCCAGACCCGAATTACCCGCCCAAACCCCACAACGCCCCGCAAAACTCGCAGCCAGTCGAGAACACCGAGCGCACCGAAGAGCTCGCCTCGGCTCCGCAAACGGCACAACAGTCGCAGCCCGGTTACCAGCAGACCACCGAAATTCCGCGGCACCAGCCCTCAAGCTATGCCTCGCAGTCGGCTCCGGCGCCCGCCCCCGGCACCAATTCCTTTGGCACCCCCACGTATGCCTCCGGCTATGCCACCCCGGTGACCCCGGTCTACAAAAAGCCCAAGAAAAAGGTGGGCATCGCGACCTTGGTGGTCGCCGCGTTGGCGGCAGGGCTGATTGGTGGGGGAACCGCCGTCGGACTTCAAACTGTGCTGAACCCCGGCACCAGCTCCCCGGCCGCAACCACCAGCAATGTCAATACGGACCCGGTCCTTGTCAATAATCCCGATTCCTCGACCAACGTGACCGCCGCGGCGCAAAAGGCGGCGCCGAGCGTGGTGACGATTTCGGCGGCCGGGCAGAGCGGTTCGGGTACCGGCTCGGGCATTATCTTGGATACAGACGGCAATATCCTGACCAACACCCACGTCATTACCCTTGGCGGTCAGGAAGCGAACGCTCAGATTCAGGTGCAGCTGTCCAACGGCAAGGTGTATGACGCGAAGGTTGTGGGCATGGACCCGACCAATGACCTCGCGGTCATCAAGATCGACGCCCCGGATCTGGTCCCGGCAACGCTCGGCGACTCGGCCAAGCTCAATGTCGGTGACGTCGCGATCGCGATTGGCGCGCCGCTCGGCCTCTCCAACACCGTGACCGACGGCATCATCTCCACCCTGAACCGCACCATTTCGGTGCAGTCCTCGGCGGCACCGGAGCAGACCCCGGACAGCCAACAGGGCGAGGGCGGGGACCCGTGGAACTTTGCGCCGCCGGAGGGCGCGACCCCGCGTCAACAGCAGTCCAAGGGCGTGACCTACCTGAACGTGATCCAGACCGATGCGGCCATCAACCCGGGTAATTCCGGCGGCGCGCTCGTGAATGAAAAGGGCGAGGTCATTGGTGTGAACGTGGCGATTGCGTCCGCGGGCCAGTCCTCCGAGGGTGAATCCGGGAACATCGGTGTCGGCTTCGCGATCCCGATCAATAACGCCAAGCGCATTGCCGAGGATATCATCCAAAACGGTAAGGCCTCACACGGATTCTTGGGCGTCTCGGTGACCCCTGTCGGTCCCGAGGGCACGCAGGCGCAGTCCTCGGCATTCTCGGTGGGCGCCCAGGTGCGCTCGGTGGAGCCGAACTCTCCTGCCTCCGGCGCGGGCCTCAAGGAAGGCGACATCATTACCGCGGTGGGCGATCGTCCCATCCGCGACGGCCAGGAACTGACCGCAACCATCCGCGAGTATGCGGCCGGTTCGGACGCGAAAATCACGTTCACCCGTGATGGTCAGAGCCAAACCGTCGATGTGAAACTCGGCACACAACAGCAGTAAAGGTTACCTCCCATTGCCCGGGCCCAGAATCGTGAGAGCGATTCTGGGCCCGTTCTGTGATTAGCTAAAAGGGCAAAAATCTGAGTCGAAGAACTAAGGAACACTGTGTCCGCACTCACGATCGCCGTCCTGGTCAAGTATGTGCCAGATGTGCAACTTGAACGCTCCTTCCGCGCCGACCAACCGGTGCTCGATCGCTCCAATAGCATCCTGTCCGAGCTGGACGAATACGCTGTGGAGCAGGCGGTGCAGATCGCCGAGGCGAACCCTGGAAGCACCGTCACAGCGCTCACGATGGGCCCGCCCGAGGCCGAGAGCGCATTGAAGAAGGCCCTGCAAATGGGTGCCGACCGGGCCATCTTGCTCAGCGATGACGCCCTTGCCGGCTCCGACGCATACGCTAGTGCGCTGGCGCTCACCGAAGCGCTGCGCCGCATCGACGGGGTAAACCTGGTGGTCACCGGTATGAGTTCCACTGACGGGGAGACCGCGCTTGTGCCCGCACAAATTGCCGCCCGGCTGAATTTCGCGCCGGCCCTTTTTGCCGCGCAGGTGAATTACGACGGCGATGCCCTCACCTACCAGCGCGAGCGGGACAACGATTCGCTCACTCTCTCCGTGCCGCTTCCTGCCGTGCTGTCGGTGACCGATCAGGCAAATGAACCGCGGTATCCGAATTTCAAGGCCATCATGGCGGCGCGCAAGAAGCCGTTGGAGACGTGGAGCCTCGCCGAGGTCGGGTTGGATGCGTCGCAAGTCGGCGCCGCCGGGTCAAAGACCGAAGTCGTGTCCGTGGCCGCTCGCGGGGAACGCGGCGCAGGGCAGATTGTGACCGATGACGGCACCGCGGCCGCCCAACTTGCCGAGTTCTTGGCCGCAAAAAAGCTGATCTAAACGGGAAGTTTCAGGAACAACTCATGACAACACTTGTGTATTTGGCCGGAGCGGATGAGCACCTTTCCGGAACCCACCTCGAACTCTTGGCGGCGGCCGGGGCTCTGAGCGCTGGACCGATTGCCGTCGCGATCGCAGGGGAGCCGGACGAGGCGTCCATACCGGCGCTGGTGGCGGCCGGTGTCGACACCATCTACTTCAGCGTGCAGGAGGAACTGGAACCCGGCCTCACGGTGGCGCTCGCGGATTTTGTTTCGCAAGCGGCCACGACGGCCGGTGCTAGTGCGGTGGTCTTGGACAGCTCGCAGGAGTCGGCTGAAATTGCCGGTCGGCTCGGCGTGACCTTGGATGCTGGGGTCATCACCGACGTGGTGGGCATCAACAAGGACGGCTCCGCGCGCAAATCCGTCCTTGCCGGCGAGTTTGTGAGCGTGGCACGGCCTACAGCTGACATCGCGATTTACACCGTGAAGCCCAACTCCTTTGAAGCCGTTCCCGGTAGCGGCACCGCCATTCCGGACGCTGCCGAGGTCGAGACGGCGTTCTCCGATGTTGCCCGCAGTATTTCGTTGATTTCCCGAACCCCGCGCGAGTCCACCGGGCGTCCGGAGTTGACCGAGGCGCGCATTGTGGTGGCTGGAGGTCGGGGCGTCGACGGCAATTTTGCGCCCGTCGAGGAGCTAGCCGATGTGCTCGGTGCCGCTGTTGGAGCGTCCCGAGTGGCCACCGATGCCGGGTGGATCGACCACAACGCACAGGTGGGGCAGACCGGCAAGACGGTGTCCCCGCAACTCTACGTTTCGGTCGGTATCTCGGGCGCGGTTCAACAAAAGGCGGGTATGCAGACGGCGCGGACCATTGTGGCTATCAACAGTGACCCCGATGCGCCGGTGTTTGAGATTGCCGACTTTGGCATCGTCGGCGACCTCTTCGAGGTACTCCCGGCGCTGACCCAAGAGATCAAAAACCGCAAAGGTATGGTCTAAGCGTGGGCGCTGACACCGTTTTGACGGGGCTCGATGACCGGGCGCTGGGGGAGATCCGGCGCGTTCTGGTTTTTAGCGCGCACCCGGATGATGTGGACTTCGGGGTAGCCGGGACGGTTGCGCAGTTGACCGATCGCGGCGTTGAGGTGACCTACGCGATCGTGACCGACGGCGATGCTGGCGGATTCGACGCCGAAACGCACGGTGACATCACCGAGACGCGGCATGAAGAACAGCGCGAAGCGGCGGCAACCGTGGGCGTGAGCGACGTCCGGTTTATGGGCTACCGCGACGGCTACGTGGAACCCAGTATCGAGCTGATCAAGGACATGGTGGCGATCATCCGCGAGGTCCGTCCCGATGTGGTGATCTCAATGCACCCCGAGCGCGACTGGAACCGCCTGCAAAAGAGCCACCCGGACCACCTCGCGAGCGGCGAGGCAGTGGTGCGCGCGGTATACCCGGCGAGCGAGAATCAGTTCGCGTTCCCCGAGTTGGCTGCGGCCGGATTGGACTCCTACCGGGTGCCGTGGCTGTGGCTCTATGCGGCCCCGAGCCACCTAGAAAACTTCGCCGTGGACGTTACGAGTACGGTGGATCGGAAAATGTCAGCGCTGCGCCACCACTTGAGCCAGCACCCCGACATTGAGGGCATGGAGCGCAATGTCCGCGCGGGACTTGAGGAGAACGCCACACGGTTCGCCAAAGACGGCTCCGCGGAACTCTTCCATGTGGTCGGGGTCAATACGCCGAGCACTTTCGCCGGTTTCTAGCCCACCGCTCATCCGCTGTTCATCCGCTAATTGCGTTTTCATCCGGCAATTGCGTCATGAAAACGCAATTAGCGGATGAGCAGCGGGGGATGGCGCTACTCGGCGCCGGCAAAGCCGTTCTGACGCCACGCTTCGTAGACGGCGATGGATGCAGAATTGGCGAGGTTGAGCGAACGGCGTGCCGGAACCATGGGCAGGCGCACCAGAGCGCTCACGTGCGGGTCGGCCTTGACCTCGGCGGGAAGCCCCACCGACTCGGGGCCAAACATGAGTACGTCGCCCGGCTCGTAGGCAATGTCGGTGTGGCGCATCGAGCCTTCCGCGCTGAACGCCCACACCCGCTCGGGTTTCAGATGTTCCCACGCGGCCTCGAGGTTCGGGTGCACTTTCAGGACAGCGAGGTCGTGATAATCCAGTCCGGCCCGGCGCAGTTTCGCGTCTTCGAAATCGAAACCGACCGGTTCCACGACGTGCAATTCGCTTCCGGTGACCGCGGCCAGACGGATCGCGTTGCCAGTGTTGCCGGGAATTTCGGGGGTGTAAAAGAGGATGCGAAACACCTGGACAAGTGTACCGGCAGTCAGTCATCCACTAGTTCGCGGGCGTGCCGCAACGCGGCGAGGTCCACCTTCAAGGGGGTGGGGGAGGAGGCAAAAAAACTCTTGAGCCCGCGAAGGAGGCTTCCGGGATTTGCCGGGGACACGTCGTCGTACTTCCATGCGGGTCCGGTGGATAGGTTGGCAATCACGGGGGTAAAGGGATTCCCGTCCCGGTCATGGAGCACGGCCCAGCCGGCCACCCGGAAGCCGGGGAAGGCGAGCGTCGCTTCGAGGACCTTCATGCGCAAGGGCTCGAGCGATACCTCGGTGTTGCCGTGGCGGAGCGCCGCCCCGTCCCAAGAGTAGGACTCAAAGGGGGCGTGGAGGGACTCGATCACGGCAAGGTGGTCGCCGCCGAAGATGAGGTGGTGCGCTCGGCTTGCGTCTCGCCCCTCGCCGAGCGCCACATTGTTGATGACGCGGGCGGCCTTGTATTTGGTGAGCAGGGTGCCGTTGAGCCAAGTGAGGGTCGCGCGGGCGGCGTCATTGGCTTGACCGGCGCTGCGTCGGAGCGCGTTCAAGCCGCGCGGGGCCGGAATGTCGCCATAAATTTGTTGACTCGCGTCCGCCGGGGAGAGCAGGAACGGGGAATCGCGCTGGAATGGCGGCTCGAATTGCGGGAGACCTGCGAGCGCGGAATCGTCCGGGCTCGCGGCACCAGCGGCGGTGCGGGTCGCGTCGCGTGTGGCCTGGCTGGGACGGGTGCCGTTGCGGTAGGCGCCGCCCGTGTAGGTACCGCTGGTGTATGCGCCGGTCGTCGAGGATGGGCGCGTGCCATTGGTCGAGGGGTTAGTGAGGCGGAGGTCGTAGCTACGGCGCAACTCGACGTGGGAGAGGACCCGATACGCCTCGGCAACGGCGTGGAATTGAGTGGGACTGCCACCGGAGTCGGGATGGGCGGCACGGGCGGCCTTGCGGTAGCCGCGCCGAATTTCGGTGTCTGTGGCGTCGCGGGGCACGCCGAGGATCTCATAATGAGTCGGCGTGGCGGACATGAGCTCTCCTGGGTGAGGCGCCGGGTGCGGGCTTGCGGTAGCCGCGCCGGCGCGAAATTTGTACCTAGCCAGGGTACCGAATCAGTCTTTCCAGTAGCGCAGAAACAGCATGCTGTTCTCCACCAGCGCAGACTTGAGCGTGAAGGGGCTGAGCTGCTCGGAGACGGCGCCGGCGGTGATGCGGGTGGCGTCCGTGAGGGCGAGGTGGGGGCTGAGCGTGAGGCACAGTTCGTCCGCGAGCCCTTGAGCGGCGAAGGCGCCGAAAACGTGCGGGCCGCCCTCGCTGAGCAGCTTGGTCAGGCCGCGATCTTTGAGGTAGTCGATCAGCGCCGTGATGTCGACTGTATTTTCACTGCCGTCGGCGCTGAGCGGCAACACGTCCGCTACCTCGCGGAACTGGTCGCCGCGACTCGCGGCAGCGCTGTCCGTGGTGACCAGAAGTGGCCGGCGCGGCGCCTGGGTGAAGAAGTCGCTACTGGGTTCTAGGGTGAGGGTTCGGGAGAGCACCACTACCAGGGGAGGGTCCTCCCGCTCCACGAGTGCGCCGACGTACCCTTCGGCGCGGATGGTCCCGGCGCCCACAATGATCGCGTCGGCGCTGCGGCGCAATACTTGCATGACTTCCTGATCGGTGGGCGAGCCGAGCGGCCCGGCGTGCCCGTCAAAGGCGGCGATGCCATCGAGCGAAGACACAAAATTGAACCGCAGCCAGGCGGTGCCGGCGGGAAGATCCTCGGGGTAGGCGTAATTTGCCTCGATTTGGGCACTGCTGAGGGCTTTGCCGGGTGTCAGCTCTTCCATGTGGTTCCTCTCTGCGATCGGGCGCCGAGTCTAGTCGTTCCGCT
Source organism: Haematomicrobium sanguinis DSM 21259 (assembly GCF_000688395.1). Taxonomy (GTDB): domain Bacteria; phylum Actinomycetota; class Actinomycetes; order Actinomycetales; family Micrococcaceae; genus Haematomicrobium; species Haematomicrobium sanguinis. The sequence continues at coordinate 92,380 of NZ_JIAG01000006.1, forward strand.
CACCCATATTGTGCTTGAGATACGCCGGTTCGCGCAGACCCAGCACGGCCTCGGTCATCGTCAGTGCCGCTCGGGCGGCGGCAATGTTGTGCATCCGCACGAGCCTCGCCCCGGCAGTGGCGCACATGGTCATGACGGCGAGCGAACCTTCGAGGCGGTGTTCTTTGGTGGCATTCAGGGTTTCGCCGATGAAATCCTTATTCGACACCGCGGCCAAGACCGGGAAACCAGCGTCGGTGAACTCGGCGAAGCGACGGGTAATCTCCAGGCTGTGCAGCGTGTTTTTGTTGAGATCGTGGCCGGGATCGATGATGATCCGATCCTCGGGCACCCCGAGCGCAACCGCTTCATCGACCTTGCGCAGCAGAAATTCGCGTATCTCAGCAACCACGTCGCCGTAGCTGGGTCGAGGGTACTGGGTGCGCGGCGTTGCTAAGGAGTGTGTGATCACCAGGTGCGCGTCATGTTCGGCGACGGCGCGGGCGAGGTCCGGGTAGGCGAGTCCGGTGGTGTCATTGATCACATGCGCGCCGGCGTGGAGGGCAGCCGAGGCGACCGCAGGCTGAAATGTGTCCACCGAGATGATAGCGGCCGAGCGTTCCGCAACTTCTCGCACCACCGGGATCACCCGCTGAATTTCCTCGGCCGCCGGAATTTCCGGTCCCGGTCGAAACGGCACCCCACCGATATCTATCCAGTCCGCCCCGTGGCGTTCGGCCTGCAGACTAGCGGAAACCGCTGCCTCGAGAGCGAAGGTGGCACCAGAGTCATAGAACGAATCCGGTGTCCGGTTCACGATCGCCATCAGCGCAACGCGGGTCGAGAAATCGAAGGTGCGGTCGCCGAAATGGCGCACCGGATGGCGCAGGGTGGGGGCGGTGAACGAGGTCATCGATTCTGAGCCTAGCCGAGCGAGCCCGCACACGCATCGACCCTGAACCGACCAAGAGCCGACCAGGAGCCGACCCGGTCAGGTGCGCTAAAATTGTCTGGTGCCCGTGAACCGTCAAGATCCGGTCTACTTGGATCACGCGGCGACCACGCCGATCAGCGTGCCAGCCCTCGCCGCACTCACCCAAGAACTCAGCCGTAGCACGAACCCCTCGTCCCTGCACGGCTCGGGCCGTCGCGCCCGAATGGTGGTGGAGGACGCTCGCGAAACCATCGCGCGCGCCGCCGGAGCGCACCCCTCGCACGTAATTTTCACGTCTGGGGGGACCGAGTCTGACAATCTTGCAGTCAAGGGTTTGTGGTGGTCGCGGCTGGCCGAAGACCCGGCGCGGCGGGTGATTTTGTGTTCGGCAATCGAGCATCACGCGGTTCAAGATGCCGTGGAATGGCTCGAAAGCCATGAGGGCGCCGAGGTTACCTGGCTCCCGGTGGACGCCGAGGGCCGCATCGATCTCGAGGCATACCGGCAGGCGCTTGCTGAGCATGCCGGGCGGATCAACTTTGCGACGCTCATGTGGGCGAACAATGAGGTCGGCACCATTCAGCCGATCGCCGAGTTTACCGCGCTCGCGGCCGCGCATGGGGTTCCGGTGCACTCGGATGCGGTGCAGGCGTTCGGTCAGATTCCGGTGGATTTCGCGGCGTCCGGCCTTGCCACGATGGCGATTTCCGCACACAAGATCGGTGGGCCTGTTGGCATCGGGGCGCTGCTAGTGGACCGCGCGGTGAAGCTGACTCCCACCCAGCACGGTGGCGGGCAGGAGCGGGATCTGCGCTCGGGAACGTTGGACGCGCCGGCGGCCGCGGCCTTTGCTGTTGCGGCAGGCGAGGTGAGTGCGAACCTGGAAGGCGAGCATCGCCGTCTTACTTCACTGCGGGATGAATTGATTGCCGGGGTTTTGGAGCGCGTGCCGGATGCCCGCCTGAGCGGGCCGAATCCGTTGGCACCCAAGATGTACGACGGCGATGCTCGCCTCCCAGCCAACGCGCACTTTACCTTTCCCGGTACAGAGGGCGATTCGCTGTTGTTTCTGTTGGATGCCGCCGGCGTGGAAAGCTCGACCGGCTCGGCGTGCACGGCCGGGGTGCCGCGGCCTTCGCACGTTTTGCTCGCGATGGGCATGAGCGAGGAACAAGCGCGGGGTGCGCAGCGCTTTACCTTGGGGCACTCGAGTACCCGCGAGGACGTTGCGGCGTTGCTTGATGTGCTTCCCGAGGCGTATGAGCGGGCCCGGAAGGCCGGAATGGCCGGGCACGAGTCGAGAATTCAAACGGCGGCGACGGTGGCACGAAGCCGGGCCAGTTGAAGCGATGATTGAGGATATGACATGAAGATTTTGGCAGCGATGAGCGGCGGAGTGGATTCCGCTGTGGCCGCCGCGCGTGCGGTGGAGGCCGGGCATGAGGTTGTCGGCGTGCACTTGGCGCTTTCACGGATGCCCGGCACTTTGCGCACCGGGAGCCGCGGCTGTTGCACGATCGAGGACTCGCGTGACGCGTGGCGGGCGTGCGACAAGCTGGGTATTCCGTACTATGTCTGGGATTTTTCCGAGCGGTTCAAGGAAGACGTAGTGGATGACTTCATTGAAGAGTATGCGGCCGGGCGGACGCCGAATCCGTGCATGCGCTGTAATGAGCGGATCAAGTTTGCGGCGCTCTTGGAGAAGGCGCTGGCGTTGGGATTTGATGCGGTGTGCACCGGGCATTACGCGAAGGTTGTGACGCTAGAGGATGGTTCGCGCGAGTTGCACCGGGCGGCAGATTGGGCCAAGGACCAGAGCTATGTTTTGGGTGTGCTGACCGCTGAGCAGTTGGAGCACTGCTACTTCCCGCTCGCCGATACGCCGAGCAAGGCCGAGGTGCGGGCCGAGGCGGAGCGGCGTGGGCTCTCGGTGGCGCAAAAGCCGGATTCGCACGATATTTGCTTCATTCCCGACGGGGATACCCGCGGGTGGCTCGAGGAGCGCATCGAGATGAGCGAGGGCGCGATCGTGAACCAGAATGGGGAGACGGTGGGTTCGCACACCGGGGCGAACGCGTTTACCGTGGGTCAGCGGCGCGGGCTGAAGTTGGGCACGCCGGCTGCGGATGGGAAGCCGCGCTTTGTGTTGGAGATTCGTCCCAAGGAAAACACCGTGGTGGTGGGTCCGCAGGAGCTGCTGGACATTGAACAGTTGCGCGGGATCAAGGTTTCCTGGGCCGGAGCACCGGTGCCCGAAGTTGCCGGTGTGTCTTCCGCGGTGGGCAGCGTCGGCGAAGAGTTTGAGTGCATGGCGCAGGTGCGCGCACATGGCGACCCGGTTCCGGCCTCGGCGTGGGTCGAGGTAGTTACAGAGGGGGTGACCGAGCTGGTGGTGCGTCTGGATGAACCATTACGCGGTGTTGCGCCGGGGCAGACTGTGGTGTTGTACCAGGGGTCGCGCGTGTTGGGGCAGGCGACGATTGATTCGGCGCGGTCGCTGGCTTGGGATGCTGCGGCAGTCTCCTAGACTGCTTGTATGAGTTCCACGAGCGCGAACGAGTACACCCCGGCGCCCTTCGACCCGAGGGCATCATCGTTGCAAGGTGAAGTGCCTGAGGACGTGATGGCAGAGCTATTGTCGATGCGATCGAGTATCGACAACATCGACGCGACGTTGGTGTTTTTATTGGCCGAGCGGTTCAAAGCGACGCAACGGGTGGGCGTGCTCAAGGCGCAGCACCAGCTTCCTCCGGGGGACCCGGACCGGGAGGCCGCGCAAATTGGCCGGTTGCGGGTGTTGGCTGAAGAGGCGCACCTGGATCCGGCGTTTGCAGAGAAATTCTTGAACTTCATTATTTCCGAGGTGATTCGCCACCATCAGGCGATTGCCGACGATCATCAACGTGATGACGGCGCCGGTGCCGGCTCAAGTGACGCAGTCCGTGGACGCGATGACGTTGGGCGCAGTGACGTTGGGCGCAGTGACGTTGGCGCGCAAGCTGCGCCGGAGGGTCATGGCGACTGAGCTTGCCGGAGCGGACGGGACGGGCGCAGTCGGGCCGCGTGCGGTTGCGACGGGCTTGGGTCCCTGGCCCGGGAGCGATCCGCTGGAAGCGTGCCGAGTTGTTTTTGGTGAACTCGCCGATTCCAACTTGCCGTTTGTGCCGTTGCTTTCCGCCCGCGGTGCCGGAAGCGACATCATTGGGCGTACGCTCGCGGTCATGCCCGAGGTGTTTGCCGAGACCGCGCCTTACGGTTGGCGGTTAGTCCCAGTTGCCGGGGTAGATCACGGGCGGTTGCTGAGTTTTTGGCGTGACGATCTATTGGCGGTGGAGACCGTTGCACGAGCCTATGGGGATGGGAGGGCGGGCTCAGACCCGGGGCTCAATGCGCTGAAAGTGCAGTTTGCCGGTCCCGCACAACTCTGGTCCAACGTCCGGCTTGGGGTGGGGGAACGCGCCGTTAGAGATTATGGTGCCCGCCGGGATCTGAGTGCTGCGCTGGCCGAGGGTGTCGAGGAAGCTGTCAAGGCACTCTTGGTGTTCAGTCCCGGCACCCGCATCGTGGTGCAACTGGATGAGACGCTGGTGAGCAATGCGCTCGAGGGCACGCTCAAGACCAGTAGCGGATACCAGACGCATCGTTCCGTGGATCGGCAGGAAGTGCGGCAAGCGTGGAGCACGGTGATCGATGCTGCGCACTTGGCTGGGACTAGTGAGGTGTGGGTTAACCTCGTTGGACGGCCGATGTCGGCGATCCCGTGGGAGCTTATCGCGGATTCGCGTGCGGATGGGCTTGTCTCTGATATGCCCTCGAGTGCGCGGGGTCTTGACCGATTGAGCGAGTTCATCGATTCCGGGCGCCACGTGTGCTGGTCTGCTGTCCGAGATGATTCGGTGGCGTCTCAAGCCGGTTCGATTCTGCAGGTATGGCGCGATCTTGGGTTTGGGTCCGCGCAACTCGGTCGACTCGTCCTTGCTCACCGACCAGGGTTGGCTTCTGGAAGTGTGGTGCAGGCTCGGGCAGCGCTCAAGACAGCTGTTTATGTCGCGAGTGCGATCAACGAACAAACCTCGGCGTAATTGTTGCTCCATTTGCCCTGCTGTGGGCTTTTCAGAGCGAAAACATCGTATCTCGATCGAAGTCTCTAAGATTTTTCACTGGTGATCTGCTGTACCGTTTTTCGGGGGTCGCGACGTTCTTGGTATCGATGTGTAAATTCTGACTTAATGCCGTTAGGCTGCAGAATTTCTCGCGTCGACTTGACGCGGCAGATTGCCTGCTGTGAGAGGTAAGCAGAGCGGCTGGATGCGCGCGATAGATTTCTTAAATCGGCGCAGAAAAGATTACGTAAAAGGCTCGTATACTTAACCTTAAACCATTGGTTGAAGAATTGTGTTGAATTATCCGAAATAAGTTGTGGTGTGCCTCACATGAGAGTAGTATTAGGGGTATGGAAGACCTGAATCCCGGGGCGCAACGCCCGGACCGGAAACCCGGTGACACTCGTGGGGATGACACCCCGACTGTCACCGGTCCGGTTGCTGCGGGCAACGGTGCGCGCGAGGCGACGGGGGTGTCCTCGGGTAACGGTTCTTCTGCTCATGGTCCCGACGTTAACAGCCGGCACCGACATCCAGTTTCCGGCCCCGATGCCGTCCCGGAGCCTGCCACCGATACAGACGCTGACACTGACACTGACACTGACACTGGCGCTGACACTGGCGCTGACATTGGCGCTGATGCTGTGGCTGGTGCGGGGGTGGTGAGTGTGTTTTCGGGGGTGGCGGGGTTGGCGGGCGTGTCCGCGGTGTTGCGGGGTCTGGTGGATGAGTTGGGTGTGGTGGGGGTGGGGGCGCCGCGGCGGGATATTTTGGATGCGGCGTTAGAGGTTGAAGCGTTATCCCGTGTGGTGGGTTCGGTGCAGGTGCGGTTGGCCGGGTTGTTGGAGAGCGAGCATGTGGCCTCCAGTCCGCGGGGCGGATCGTATGGGTGGGAGGATGAGCCGTTACGTCCGGAATATAAGACCACGAAAGACTTGATGGTCAACACGTTGCATATTCGGGCCCGGGACGCGGCGAACCGGTTGACCTTGGCGGAGGTGACCGCGCCGCGGGTGCATATGGACGGGTCCCCTCGGGACGCGAAAGAACCGGAGTTGGCCAAACTGGTGGCCGCTGGTGAGGTCGGGATCGATGGTGCGGTGGTGATCCACGAGGCGGTGAAAAGTATCCGGTCCCATAGATCGGTGGTTCCCGCGTTTGAGGGGGAGTCATCGGGCGTGGATGTGGATGAGTTGGCGGTGGCCGCGGAGCAGCATTTGTGTGAGCTTGCCTCCGGGTTCGGGCCCGAGTTCTTGCGTCGGGTCGGGCAGCATTACGAGGCGATCGCTGATCAGGACGGGGCTGAACCCTCTGAACGGTATTTGGCGGTGCATCAAGGATTGTTTTACCTGGGCCGTCAGGGGAAGTTGCATGTGCTCAAAGCTGTGCTCACCCAGGAACAATACGAAGCGTTAGCGACCACGTTGAACGCGTTCCTCACCCACCCCCGCACCAGCGCCGACACCGGCACGGGCGCTAGTACCGGCACGGGCGCCGGTGCTAGCGCGGGCGCGGGTGCTGGTGTGGGTGTGGACACGCCTGTGGGTCAGGTGTTGGCGATGCTCGGTGTGGAACCTAGCGGTAGGCAGGTCGAGCGCTCCAGGCAGGGGTGGGAAGCGACGTACCCGCAAAAACTTCTCGACATCCTCATCGCCACGGCCCGGCACGGCGGGCTCGCGCTCACCGATCCACCCACCAAACCCCGTACCAACACTTCGCCCAGCAGCAAGAATGGCGGCATTGGCCCGGCCGCGGCGGAACATGGAGAATCGGCGCCTGACGAGATGGCCGGCGGGGCGCTCGCGCACCCGGCCGGGGCCGACGGACCCGAACCAGCAGCGCCACCGCGCCCCGCTACCGCAGATTCGGCCGCAGATGTTTCTGCAGGTCCGGGGCCGGAGCCCGGGCCGGTTAGTGGCGATGGTGGCCTGGATTCTCGGGTGATGGTGCGTTCTCAGCAAACCCTGATCGCGATCATTGATCAGAACGACCTGACCGGCGCACTCGAGTCCGCTCACGGGGTCGGGTTCTTGGAACGGACCGGACCGATCCCGGCCAGCCAGTTACGGAAAATGGCGTGCGAGGCGAACATCATCCCCGTCGTGATGGGCGGCAACGGGCAACCCCTGGATGTCGGGCGGGCGAAACGGCTTTTCACCCCCGCCCAACGCGCCGGCCTTTACGCCAGGGACCGGGGCTGCATCTTCCCGAACTGCACCACTCCCATGAGCCTGTGCGAAGCACACCACCTGAACCCCTGGTCCGCTGGCGGGGCCACGAACCTGGACAACGGGGTACTGCTGTGCTCCTATCACCATCATCTGATCCACCGGGAACACTGGAAAATCATCATCACTAACCACACACCCTGGCTCATCCCGCCACCCTGGACCGATCCCGCTCAACACCCCGTGCGCAACCAACTCCACCACAACCCCACCACCACACCACCGCCCCCACCCACACCACGCCAATAAACACGGCGCCAATAAACACGGCGCCAATAAACACGGCGCGAATATGGCGACGCTAATAAACACGGCTTCGCCGCGAACAAGTGGAAGGCGCCGCGATGACGGGCTTTAGGCGGTGACATCGGCTGAGCGATCCCGAACTGGCGTCCTTCAGAGCTCCCAGTCGAGTCGGTGGCTCAAAATTGCCAGGAGCGACCTCGCCTCGTTTTGCCGGTGCAATTGCAGAAACGGGCTGGTCGGGACCTCACGATTCCCGGCCGCAATCATGTAACTCAGCAGAGACGAGTACCAGGAATCAATAAACTCCGCGGGAACATCTCTGGTCAGGGTTGAGCGCAGAATCCACGAATCGACGTCGAGACCTTGGCCGTGAGCCTGCATCAACACATAGAGCCAGTCAGACCATATCGGCCCGATAGTCAGCCAATTCCAGTCGACAATGAAGGCCGCGCCGCCGCTGTCGATCACAATATTGTCGGCTCGCAAATCATTGTGAACTGCGCACTCACCCTCCAACGCTTGTGGCGCGAGCCACGTGAGCTGATCTAGATGGCCAAGCTGTTCTCGGTTGAGGGTGCGTCCTAGCCAGGGTGCGTCAATTTCGCCTCGCATGAGGAAACGAAATGAAGCCATGGCAGAAGAGCCCGGCGTCCAGTCGTCGATCATTCTGCTGAGCTCTAACTCTGGAGGCGCAGGAGCCAACGCTTGCTCGTACTGGATGCAGGCACTTTCGACTCGTGCGAGGTCGTCATGAGTCCAAGGACGGCCGGGCATGTGCCCCAATACCGCTCTCGTCAAGAGAACCTGCCAATTGGCGTCCTGGTGGGGAACGAGAAAGGCGGCAATCAATTCAGGCGCCGGAACCTCGGCTGGAAGAACCTGCAACACTTCGGCTTCACGAACATAGCTTGCAAAGATGTGCTCCGAATCGGTCGAGGTCGCTTTCACAAAGGCGCGGCGCTCCCCGTATGTCACGACCGCCGCGAATCCATCGGTAAAACCTCCGGACGCAACTTCCACGCTAACCCGTCCGGCACCGGCGGCGCTCGGGCTTCCCTCCGAAGGCGAGCACAACACCCCACGCGACAGCACTGCCTCCAGGATCCTCGACTGCACGAGTACAGGCAAAGCATCCCACGGTTGCCGATTGGCCGTCGCTGCGTAATCAATACCAGAAGAATTCACGCTTACAACCGCCCGGCTGCCTTTAAACGTAAATACAAGTCAACGAGCGCCGACGGAAGCTCATACGGAGGAGCTTCTACCACTTCAGCGCCGGTCTGCCTGATCATCTGCGCAAGCGACTGCTGCTCTAAGACCGCGCGGTCGGCAGCGGCTGCCTGATAAGCCGTCGGTACCGTTGCCTTGACAGAACCTTGAGTATTCGAGTGCTCCCCAGCCGGCCGTCGCTTACCGTGAGCATCCACAGTTTCTGTGCCCCAACCGCCGAGGGTATCGTGTTCCAGTTCCGGGTCACGCACCGACGCCACAGCGACCGTATGGCGCGCCGTCAACATCGGCAGTACCGGCAGCAAGCCCTCGAGCACGGCACCCGTATCCAGGGCCGTCAAGAACACCACAAAACTCCGCTGTTTCGACAACCGCAATACTTCTGATGCGACAGCATCCCAGTCAGCCTCAACCAGTTCCGACGTGAGTCCAGACATCGCGGCGCCCAAACTGGTGAGCGTTGCCATTTTCATGGTTGATCGCACCCGTGAGCGCACGCGCCGATCGAAGGCCACGAAGTCAACGCGATCGCCGCCGCGCTCGGCCAGCGCCGCCAAAAGCAACGCCGCCTCAATACCGGTATCCAAACGCTGCTCATCAAGAATTCGGGCCGCCGAAGTCCTCGACGTGTCCAGCACAATGATGACCCGGCGGTCGCGCTCTGGGCGCCAGGTGCGCACCACCACTTCGCGGCTGCGTGCGGTGGCTCGCCAGTCGATGGACCGCACATCGTCGCCGCGAACGTATTCGCGTAACGAGTCGAACTCGGTGCCCTGGCCCCGCACATTCACGCTTGCCCGTGAATCAATCTCGTTCATGAGTTTGAGCTTCGAGGGCAAGAGCCGTTTGGACTTGAACGCGGGTAAAACGCGCAGCACTTCGGGGGCCGCGATCGTTGCCTGCCGACCAGCCACGCCCAACGGCCCCAATGACCTCATCGCCACATGACTTGCCCTGATGTCGCCCCGACGCGACGGGGTCAGCCGATAGCGCAACGCTCGCACTTCGCCGCCCGGAATGTGCAGACGAGCCACATTCCCCTCCGCTCCAGCAGACGGTTGCCACGCATCCTTGACCACCGCACGCAGAGTTTTACGATCGTGATTGGTCAACCGCAACGCGACCTCAGCGGTCTCACCCAAACGCACCGCACGCTCAAGATCGCGGGCCAACTCCACCCGGCGCGGAGAAGCTGCAAGAGCGACATCAACCACAACAGCAACAATGACCAGCGCGAGCCACACCGCCATCGTGACCCAACTCGGAAACAGGGCCACGGGCACCACGCCCAGCAACGCCACAATGACGGCTCGGTAGGTCAGCGCCATATCACTTGGGAACCGGCACGTTAGCCAGAATGGTGCCGAGAACCTCGTCCGCCTTGACGCCATCCATCTCAGCCTCGGGCCGCAACATGACCCGGTGACGCAAAGTAGGCAGCGCCAAATCCTTAATATCGTCCGGAGTGACAAAATCTCGCCCGCCAAGCCACGCCCACGCCCGCGACGTCTTGAGCAAGGCGGTCGCACCACGCGGGGAGACGCCCAAAAGGAAGGACGGCGTGTTGCGCGTCGCACGCACAACGTCCACCAAATAGGCGGCTACCTCTGGAGAGATACGCACCGTTCCCACCTGAGCGCGCGCGGCCTGGATATCCTCGGCCGAAGCCACCGCCCGGATTCCGGCGCCCGCAAGGTCATGCGGATCAAAACCAGTGGCATGGCGCTCGATAATGGCTACCTCGTCTTCGCGGTTCGGCAATGACAAATCCAACTTCATCAAGAACCGATCCAGTTGCGCCTCGGGCAACGCATAAGTGCCCTCATATTCAACCGGGTTCTGCGTCGCCGCGACTAAGAACGGCTGCGGAAGAGGACGGCTGAGCCCGTCCACCGACACCTGTTGCTCCTCCATCGCTTCCAGGAGCGCGGCCTGCGTCTTGGCCGGTGTGCGGTTGATCTCGTCTGCCAGGAAAATATTGGTAAAGATCGGTCCGGGCCGAAAAATGAACTCGGCGTCCTTCGACTCGTACATCATCGACCCGGTGATGTCCCCGGGCATCAAATCGGGCGTGAATTGGACGCGTTTAGTCCCCACGTCCAGGGCGGCGCTCAACGAGCGGACCAACAGAGTTTTGGCGACGCCCGGAACACCTTCCAAGAGCACGTGCCCACCGGAAATGAGAGCGATCAGCATCCCTGTGACCGCGCCGTCCTGCCCCACCACGGCCTTGGCAACCTCGGCTCGAACTCGCGTAAGCGCTTCTTGGGCACTCGCCCCGGGCTCAGCATTCATAGGTCTTCGACGGCACCTTCCAGTTCTCGTACGTTGTGCGCAAACGCCGCCAATTGGCGGTCAGTCTGCGGTAAATCTGCATCCATCACATCACGAATGAGCTGCTCGCGCCCGGGGAGCCTTGCAAAGAGTTCGTCGCGAACGTGCCGAGCGTCAGCGCCGCGCCCGACCCCAAGCTTCTTGCTGATCCGCACCATTGCCGCAGAGCGCAGGTTTTGCGCAGCATGAGCCCGCGCCCGAGCATTCTCATACAATCGCGCGCGCCCCATGGCGGTTTCGGCGGCGGGCACCGTCACCGGCAACGGCTCCAGCACCAACGGCCCTAAACGGCGCGCCCGCCATAGCACCAAGAACAGCGCACACACGAGCAGCCAACCAATCACGAAGTTGTATGCGGCCGGCAAATAGGACAGCGGAGACTTTAGCGGGGCGCTCGCCTGCGTCGCGAGGTCTTCCTCCCCGGGCAGATACCAGACCACGCCCTCGCCACCAGATAACACCCGGAGGGCTAAAGCAGCATTGCCATCCTGATCGATTTGGTCATTGGTCCACACCCGGGCGGAACCCAAAACGTCAACTTCCCGAACGGTATCTCGCACAAAAAGTCCGCCTGCATCCTCGGTATCGCGAAAACACACCGGCCCGTCCTCGCTGCGATACACCGAGGGTGCAACGCCAAGGTCCCGGGACCCGCGGGTCACCGACTCGGCGGCCACCGCATCGGGATCGGCGCAATTGGCCGGTACCGCCCCCAACGCAACGGAATCATCCTCCGCCTCGGCCGAACCGATGGCAGCCACACCAGCGAGACGCACAGCGGGAGTGAACGCCTCGAGCGTCGCCGCAGACGGCGCAATCAACACCGCGCGCTCGGACGCCGCGGCGAGTTCAGCCAACTGTCGCTCATCCAAGCTCACCCGGTTCTCGAAAAGCACCAACCTCGCACGCGGATTCGCGCCCAGCGCAGCTTTCGCATCCGCCAGGTTCCGCACGTCGGTCACCGGAACCCCGTTTTGGCGCAGCACCTCAGCAAGTGCCGCCGCGCCCGGCCCCTTCGGGTTGCTTGGGGCGAGCAAATCCGCCGAATTCTGCGCTCGCGGCCACAACGAGATCACCACAAACGCTACGAGCGCCAGCGCCACCAACCCCACCGGCCACCATCTCCGCCACCGACGCGCGCCCCTCCGCTCATCGGCATCGGCATGATCCGCCGCCCCCAGCGCGGCTGGAACCTCGGTGATCGCGAGCGGACTCATCGAGGCAACACCAACTCGTCGGCGCGCCCGGCGGCACCGGGTCCACGCAATCGCGGCGCCGCCTCGATCAACCGGTCAATGTCCACGACCCGCTCATAATCGTTCCCGGTCGCCTCAACATCGGCGTAAGCAAACGCATTAAAACTGGACGCCAACCAGGCCAGCATCGCGCCATCGATATCCACCGCACGCCCCACCGCGCGCGTAAATTCGCTCACCGTCAACGTCGCAGTAGCATCCACGAGCGCGCGCTCCTCGGCCGAGCGCGCAATGGCACGCACCCGCTCGCGCACGGCCTCATTAAACTGGCCCGCACGGGCCGCCTGCTCGGCCCGTTTTCGGTGCGATGAGGCACTGAGGCGGGCATCGCCGTCGAACATCACCTTCTCTTTGGCCGCCGAGCGCGCGGCAATCCGGGGGCGCACAAAAAGCACAATAAAAAGCACGACGGCGATAATCACCGCTGCGAACAACAGTGTCCCAATTGCCGGGTCAACTTGGCGCACATTGTCGATAACGTCGCCAAGCCAGCGGAAGAAGTCGCCTATCCGCTCGCCGATCCAGTCAGCAATCGTCGGCTGGTATTGCGCCTTGGAGAGCTCGTCTTCGAGCATGCGGCGCGCCTCGTCCTTGCTGAGATCATCCAGCGATGCGGATAACCCGGGCGCGATTCTCATGAGTTGTCGGTGGGCCGATACCCGTAGCTGGTGCCCGGTGTCTCCGGCGAGGGGACGCCGGTGCCGCCGGGAAGATCGGAGGTGTTCTCCATTTCCTGGATGAGCACGGCCTCAAAGCCTTCGCGGCGCATCCGCACGTCGACATAGAGCAGGCCAACCAGAGCCGCGGCGAACGCGCTACCGATACCGGAGAAAATCCCCACCACAAGGTAGGAAATGACCTGTTGAATATTGAAAGTGGCGAGCGTTTCAAATTGGGCCTGCGGATCGGAAAACGGCATGGTGGTCAGTCCAAGGATCGCGTTCACCAAGCCCTGGATGATGCCGGTGATGGCCATGACTATGACGGCGCCCAGAAGGGTGATGCCGAAAACTCGCCACCAGCTTCCCCGGATCAGCGTCCAGGATCGGGCAATCGCGGCGAACACTCCCGCATTCTCTAAGACGATGGCCGGGGGAGCGAAGGCGATCTTGATGCCGATCCAGATCATCAGCACGGCAAAGCCCAAGGCGAGTGGGAGCACGAGTAGCGCACCGGCGCCACCCAAACCGGCGAGAATGCCCGCCACGATCAGGGCGAACACGGTGATGACAATCGCGTATGCCACGATCGTCAAGAGCACAAATCCCAGGAGCGGAAGAATGCGCTTTCCGCCGATGCGGAACATTTGGGTGAAACTTGTCGGGCGGTTCAAAATGGCGCGGGAGACCGGGATGAGGATTAGCCCCTCGGTGACCCTGCTAAAGAGAGCAGTGAGAATCGCGCTCACGACTGCCACCAGGCTCGCGGCGCCCAACATTTGAAATGCCAGCGTGGAGGACATGGTCGTCTCGTCGATGTTGGCGACGCCGATCTGGCTGAAAATGAGGGCGCTGAGCAAACCCACCAGGAAGGTGCTGATCACCGTGACGATGATGGCTGTTCCGAACGTCGCAATGGGGTTTTTGCGGCAGGCCTGGAAGGCGCCGTCCAAGATTTCTCCCACGCCGAGCGGACGCAACGGGATGACACCGGGCTTTGGCGGGGCAACCCAGCCCTGGTACGGGGAGTTGCTATACGGGCTCTGGCCGTATGGGCCCTGCCCGTAGGGGGCCGGGTGCTGCTGGCCATATGGGGATTGGTTTGGCGCGCTCTCCCCGTACGGGTTTGGCTGTTGGCCCCTGGGCGCGCCGTCGCCGCGGTCCGCATACGGGGACGCGGGGTTGGCTGGTTGGGGCCGATTTTCGCGCTCCCACTTTTCCCAGGGCGACTCCTCGCGTCGCTCGGCCGGTGTGCCCGAAACTGGCGGATCTTGCCGAGATTGGTGCTCAGGTTGGTCGTGGTCACCTGGTGGTTGTGAAGACATGCATTTTCCCAATCGCCGTGTACTCGTCAGATTCGTTGTGTTGCTGCGTTGCTCGCCTAGGATGGTGAGTAACTCGCGCCTACTTTGAACTATAGGCTTAAAGAGCAGCGCGATGTTGGGCGTGACACAGCGAGGGCAAACACGGGAGTTGGCATGAAGACACGGGTTCTGGTCGTAGACGACGATGAGGCACTGGCCGAAATGATCGGCATTGTGCTGCGGAACGACGGGTTTGAGCCCATCTTTTGCAACAACGGGGCCGAAGCGCTGGAAACATTCCGCGAGTCCGATCCCGATCTGGTTCTTTTGGACTTGATGCTGCCGGGAATTGACGGCATTGAAATTTGCCGGCAAATTCGGGCCGAATCGGATTTGCCGATCGTGATGCTGACCGCCAAGTCTGACACCGCAGATGTCGTGAAAGGTTTGGAGTCCGGCGCGGACGATTACGTACCGAAACCGTTCAAACCCGCCGAGCTGGTGGCTCGGGTGCGGGCGCGGTTGCGCCCTGCAGATCAGAAGACCCCGGAGAACTTGACGATTGGCGATGTCCACATCGATGTGGCCGGTCACGAGGTGCGCCGTGGAAACGAGCTCATTTCCCTGACGCCCCTGGAATTTGACCTGCTGGTCGCACTGGCGCGCAAACCGTGGCAGGTGTTCACCCGTGAAGTTCTCCTGGAACAGGTGTGGGGCTATCGCCATGCGGCCGACACCCGCCTGGTGAATGTACACGTGCAACGGTTGCGCTCCAAGATTGAGCGCGATCCCGAGGCGCCGGAAATCATCATGACCGTGCGTGGTGTGGGGTATCGCGCGGGCCAAGGATGACGTTTGACCAGTCTTGACCCGACGCCGCTGAAGCCACTGCCGAAACCGGAACGGCCCGAGTGGCTCCGCAAGCTACAGGCTCGCCTTGGCTCCGCATACCGGCGGATCGCATCCGCTCTCTCTGGCGTACTGCATCACTGGCGTACCTCCTTGCAATTTCGCGCCGTTGCGGCGACGGTGCTGCTCACGGCGGTAGCGTTCCTCGGGGTGGGCGCCTTTTTGTCCTCGCAAATAGCCAATGCGCTATATCAGGAGCGGGTTAGCACCTTTACCGAAGAGTCGCGTACGGAACTCAGCCGTATGCAAAACCTGTTTAACTCCTTTACCGATCAGGACAAAGATTCCACCCAATTCGCGGTGCGAAACCAACTCAGCCAGTTGGAACGGACCGGATCGGATATCTCGCGAAAATTCATTCTGACGCCCATTAACCCCGGTCAGGACTCCTGGGTGTACCAGCAATCCTCGCCCGGGCTGGCCCCCTCGCAGATCCCGCCGGACCTGGCCCGGGCAGTGGCGACCGGACCGGACCAGTATTACGAGGCGCTGCAAATTACGAGCGACGGCCGAAACGTTCCCGCCATCGCCTACGGCACGCGCGTCAACGTGCCGCCCAACGCGCAATATGCTCTGTACCTCGTCTATGACTTGGGCGCCATGCAGAGCACGCTCAACAACATTCACGGTGTGCTGTGGCTGGGCGGCAGCATCCTCTTGCTGGCCATTGGCGCCATTGCCTGGCTTGTGACTCGATCCGTCGTAAAGCCGGTCTCGGAAGCGGCGCAAGTCTCGGAGCGGCTCGCGGCGGGCGACCTCGAACAGCGCATGGCGGTTCGCGGCGAGGACGAGGTCGCGCGACTGGGCGCGGCGTTTAACCACATGGCCGCGAGCCTCCAGGAGCAAATTACCCAACTGGGACGCCTGTCAGAAATGCAACAGCGCTTCGTTTCCGATGTCTCGCACGAATTGCGGACGCCAATTACGACCGTCGGTATGGCCGCCGAAATGATTTACGACTATCGCGACTCGCTCTCCCCAGATATCCAACGTTCCGCAGAGCTCCTGCATGATCAGGTTGGCCGGTTCCAGTTACTACTTTCCGACCTGCTCGAAGTATCTCGTTTCGACGCCGGTGTCGCGGTGCTCGATCCGGAACCCACCGACCTCCTGACGCTGGTACAGGACGTCATGGCCGGTTCCGAGCCGTTGGCGACCAGTCACAATGCGCTCGTGCGTCTGCACGCCTTGGCACCGACGTCCGGAGACGAGGGCGGCGAGGATTTTGTTGCCGATGTGGACCGGCGCCGTATTGAGCGCATTGTACGCAATTTGGTGGTCAACGGCCTGGAGCACGGCGATGGGAAACCACTGGACATTTACCTTGCAGGCAACGATCAGGCTATTGCCATTGCCGTACGCGATCATGGTGTCGGAATGACACAAGTTGAAGCGACCCGGGTGTTTGATCGGTTTTGGCGAGCCGATCCGGCGCGCGCTCGCACCACGGGCGGCAGCGGACTGGGCCTGTCTATTGCCACGGAAGACACCCGCCTGCATCATGGGTGGTTGCAGGCCTGGGGAGAGCCGGGTCAGGGCGCATGCTTCCGGCTGACCTTGCCCCGGCACCGTGATGGAGCGCTCACTGGCTCGCCGCTAGCGCTCCCACCCGATCTCACGCTCAGCCAACGGCAGCTTCCCGGACCGGAGGACTTGACCGCGGTCACGAACAGGGCCTCGGGCGATGTCGCCGAAACAGAGAAGGAGGAAGAAATCTCATGACGCGTTCGCGACTTCTCGCCATACTTGTCGGGGTCTTTGCCCTCATTCTCGTTTCCGGATGTTCCACTATTCCCACTTCCGGACCTATTGGGACCAATAAGGCAACCGGCGGGCAGTCGGCGCCCCCACCGGTGATCGACGCGCAAGCGCCCCAAGACGGCGCAACAGCAGAGGATATTGTTCGCGGATTCATTAACGCCGGGGCAAACACGCGCGACGATTTTGAAACCGCCCGCCTGTACCTCAGCTCAAAGCTTGCCGAAACCTGGAAACCGGGAGCCAAGACCACCCTTTACGCCTCCGACTACACCGTCAAGAGCGGCGCGGCCGCGCAACGGAGCACCGCCGAACGGCCAACCGCAACGGCCGAATCTACGCCGACGGCCAGCGAACCCACGGCAACGACCGCCACGGTCGAGTTCCAAATTGCCGGGCAAATCGATGCCAATGGCATTAAGACCTCGAATGGGCGCGGCACCGAAGCAGAATTGCCGGTGCAACTGGTACGTGAGGACGGCCAATGGCGCATTAGCAAGATTGACGACGGGCTGATCATTGGCGAAATGTTCGCCAATCAAATATTCCAGCCGCAGTACCTCTACTTCTACAACTCAAGCTTCACCACCATGGTTCCGGACACCAGGTGGTTCCTCTCCCGCCCTTCGGTGATTGCCGGGAGCATGGTTCAAGCATTGCTCAAGGGTCCGGCCCCGTATCTGCAGGGCGCGGTCGTTTCCGCCTTCCCCGACGGAAGCACAATCGGCGTGAACTCTGTGCCCATTAATTCCGGGCAAGCTGTCGTGGAACTCCCCGAAGACCTCCTCGCCGGGGCTAGCCCCCAGACGGTGCGGCATATGGTTCAACAATTGCAGTTCACACTCCAGGGTTTATCCAGTGTCACGTCGGTGATGCTGACCGTCAATGGGGTAGAAGTGCGTGCAGGAACCCCGGCGGGATTCACCCCGGCTACCAGTTCCGTCTCGGTAGGTACCACGATGGTGGGCACCTCAAAGGATAACCGTCTTGTCACGGTGACCGGCTCAAGCGTGGATCCGCTGGAGGGACTCGACGTTGTCCGCGAACTGCAACCGCGCAAACCCGCCATGTCCTATGACGGCCAGAATTTTGCCTTCCTTGGACCTAACGCCGCGAACCTGTATGCGGTGACAACCCAGAAAACCTACGCGCCCGCGGTCCAGGGCAAAGCGCTCACCGCGCCAAGCTTCAATCAAGTCTCGGTGAACTCTGCCATCCAAAACTGGGTGTGGACAACCTCTCGCGACGGGGACACCGAAGTTATGGCCGCGCGCGTAGACGATGCAATAGATCAGCCCGTCAAGGTCTCGGCCCCCTGGATTTCCAACCTGAAAGTCACCGACTTCCGGGTTTCCCCCGACGGCTCGCGAGCGCTCATCGGAGCGATGTCTGATGGCACCCTTCGGATACTCATTTCCGGCATTGTTCGCGACGGCAACGGTGCGCCACGCTCACTCACCGAACCCATTGAACTCACCACACGGGAGGGCCAAGCCCAAGTGCGGTGGTCTGGTCTCACCGACATTCTCACACTGGGCACCGACCCAGAAAACGAAGGTGTCCCGGAAAGAATTCGGCTGGATAACGCGGACTCCGAATACTTCCAAGGCATCGCCAATGCGAGCGCCATCACCTCCGGCAACGGCGCCAATGAAATATACGTCTCGACAGACACCAGCGTCATGCTGCTCTCCGGAAGCAAATGGGAGGTATTCGCTAAGGACGTGACCCAGGCGGCCTTCCCGGGATAGTCCTCCACAGGCGGGTTTTTTGCCGACTTTCTGGATACTTATCCACAATTGTGTCTTCTGACGCTCTGTAGATCCCATTTTTGTGATGCCCTAAGGAATGCGAACGGCGGGCGGGCTCTACACACTCACACGGCAGATCAGAGACCTAAGTCACCAAGTGCTGGGCGTGATTCTTCCCCAAGAATGCGCGGTATGTTCTCGAGAGGACTGGTCGGTGTGCCCACAATGCCAGAGCCTCGTCCGCCGTTTGACGTCCGTCCCCTTCCGTGCCGAGGCCGGCGCGGAGGCGCTACCGTGGCTTCCCGGCCACGAGTTCGAAACGATTCTGCCGGTGCACGCGAGCGGCCGCTACCTTGGTCCGCTCGCCCAGGCGATGCTCTGCTTCAAAGACTGCGGCGACACCCTGACGGTGCGACTGTTCTCCAGCATCCTGGCCCGAACGCTCGCAACCCTGGCGGCGCACTATCCCGATTCGCTCGTGGTGGTAGTTTCCGTTCCCAGTTCGCTTTCGGCTCGGCTCAAGCGCGGGTTTTCGCCCTTGGAACTGCTCACCAAAAATGTACGACGGCGATGCCTCCTCCCCGACAACCTCACCATTGCGCCGGTGCTGAAACACTCCACGGCCCACGAAATACGCCACCTTTTCCGGGTGAGTCAAAAACGGGCAGACATCCGCCATCGGCAACGGCTGACCCGTGGCAAATTCACGATGAGGCCGCGCAGGCACATCCCGCCGGATGCCGTCGTCGTCATTCTCGATGACGTCTTGACAACCGGAGCAACCATCGCGGAGGCGACTCGCGCCTTGGTGAGCCACGGGATTAAGCCGAGTGCCGCCGTCGTACTTGCCAGCACGAGGTCCCCGCGCGACACGGTTGAGGAGCGCAAGGGGGAAAGTACCTAAGAGTTTGCCGAAAAAGTCTGTGGAAAGGGGTGCATGGAACCGGTGTCTGAACTACGGTGGAGTATGGGCAACATCGTCAAGACAAGAACCCATCTTCAGCGATTGTGATCACCTGATCACAATCGCTGTTGTGTCACCAAGAGCAAAACTGGAGGACACTATGGAACTGATCGTCGCTGGACGAAACGTGAGCATCCCGGACCGCTTCCGCGATTATGTCGAGGAAAAGATCGACAAGGTGGACATGCTCAGTGATAAGGCGCAATATCTGGAAGTCAAGGTCACTTCCGTTGACCATGCGCAACGCGCAGACACCGCCATCACTGTAGAACTCACCGTCAAATGCAAAGGACCGGTAGTTCGAGCCGAAGCCGAGGCTGCAGACAAGTTCGCCGCCTTCGATATTGCTTACGGAAAACTCGTCGAACGATTGCGCCGAGCGCGAGACAAGCGAAAGGTGCATCACGGGCGGCACACGCCCATGGCGGTTTCCGTGGCGACCGCCGGACTTGGCGACGGTCTCAGCCTTGCCGATAGCGACCAACGGCGCGGGGATTTCCCCGATGACGCTGCATCAACGGACGAGGGTGTTGATTCGCCGGTGTTGATCCGCCGAAAGACGTTCCAGGCGGCACCGATGAGCGTCGATGACGCCGTGGACAACATGGAGCTCGTCGGTCACGACTTTTACTTGTTCATCGACCAGGACAGTGGCGAAACGTCGGTGGTGTACCGGCGCAAGGGCTGGACCTACGGTGTGCTTTCGCTCGCCGAGACGCTGGATGGCGAAGGAAGTGAAACGACCGAACTCCCGTACCGGGCCTCCGCGCCCGAACCGGAGCGCGCAAACGCCTCCTAGCCCCTCATCTATGTAGCGCGACACGCCGAGGAAACACCGGTTTCCTCGGCGTGTCGCGCTACATAGACGTAATAGTGTGAAGTCATGCCGCCACGGATCAGCCTGCAACAAGCACGACGCATTGCGCTCGCCGCTCAGGGGTTTGGCGGACGCAAGGACTCTCGGCCCACCTCGAGGGCGCGCATTGTGTCGATGATCGACCGGCTCGCGCTCCTGCAGATCGACAGTGTGAATGTGCTGACGCGGGCGCATTATTTGCCGCTGTTCTCGCGGATGGGCAACTATGACACCGCGGTGTTAGACAATCTCTCGCACCGTAAACCGCGCCAACTCATCGAGTACTGGGCTCACGAGGCAAGCCTGATTCAGCCCCAGTATTTCGCCGCGGCCAAAACCTGGCAACGTCGCGGCTGGTCCTCCACGGACCTGCGAACGCGCGCGGGGGCGGACGGACTCACCCGACGCATTGTCGACCTGCTGGGCGCCGGCAAACCGCGAAGCGCCCGAGCCATCTCCGCTGCCCTGGACATCACCGAGGAGCGGGCCAAGGTTAATTGGGGCTGGAATTGGTCTGAAGTGAAGCTGGTTCTCGAGTCGCTCTTTGAACGCGGAATCGTGGCGAGCGCGCGCCGCAACGCTCAGTTCGAACGCGAATACACGCTGATCGAGAAATTGGGAGTAGGGCTCGATCGGTTCGAGGGCATTAGCGGGCAGCACCGCGACCAGATCGCAGCCGCTGAGGACCCCTTCGGCGCGTTGACCGCCTTTACCCACCCGGATCGGGGCGATGAGGATGCCCAAGCGCACCTGGATCAACTCATTGAAGCGGGTGCTCGCGCGCATGGGATCGGTACGGTTCGTTGCTTTGCCGACTATTTCCGGGTGCCATTGACCCACACCGAGCTAGCAGTGAAACGCTTGAGGGATCGCGGCGTGGTGGAAGAAGTCGAGGTGCCCGGGTGGAAGGGGCCGGTGTACCTGCACGCCGAGGCACGCCGACCGAGAAAAGTCCGCGCCCGGGCGTTGCTCTCGCCCTTTGACTCGCTCATCTTTGAAAGAACACGGCTCGAGCGGCTCTTCAACGTCCACTACCGCATTGAAATCTATACGCCGGAAGCGAAACGGCAGTACGGCTACTATGTCCTTCCCTTCCTGGATGGCGAGAACATTGTTGCCCGCGTGGACCTCAAGGCCGACCGCGCCACCTCCCGCCTTCTGGTGCGCAGCGCCTGGGGTGAGCCGGGCGCTCAGGCGAGCAACGCCGTCGAACTTCACCAAGAGTTGCTGGACATGGCGCACTGGTTGGGACTCGATGAGGTAGAAATTGAGCAGCGCGGAAATTTTGCCGGGCAGCTGCTCGCGGCGGCACGGCAGGCATGACTGTAGGGGAGTGTTCAGTTAGCCCGGCTAAGGTGTCGCATAGACTAGTCAAGCTGATAAGCCTCAACCGGACATGGAGCAATTGCTGTGGCATCAATCCTTGAGCGCGTCCTGCGCATGGGTGACAAGAAGACACTCAAGCAACTTCGCAATTATGCGGACGCAATCAACCTCCTTGAAGACGAATTCAAGGACATGTCAGACGAAGACCTTCGCAACGAAACCACGGTCCTCAAAGAGCGGTATGCGGACGGGGAAACGCTCGATGATCTGCTACCCGAAGCATTCGCTGCGGTCCGCGAGGCGGCCGCCAGGACGCTCGGGCTGCGCGCCTTTGATGTGCAGCTCATGGGCGGCGCGGCACTGCACCTGGGCAATATTGCCGAAATGAAGACCGGTGAAGGTAAGACCCTGGTTGCGACCTTCCCCGCCTATTTGAATGCGCTCACCGGCAAGGGCGTGCACGTGGTGACGGTCAATGACTATTTGGCCGAATACCAGTCCGAACTGATGGGCCGCGTGTTCCGATTCCTCGGGTTGGAAACCGGTTGTATCTTGACCGGCCAGGACCCCTCGGTGCGCCGCGCGCAATATGAAGCGGACATTACCTACGGCACCAACAACGAGTTTGGGTTCGATTACCTGCGCGACAACATGGCCTGGAGCGTGGACGAGCTGGTCCAGCGCGGGCACAACTTCGCGATCGTGGATGAGGTCGACTCGATCTTGATCGATGAAGCGCGTACCCCGTTGATTATTTCCGGGCAGGCGACCGGGGACGTGAACCGCTGGTACACCGAGTTTTCCAAGATTGTGCAGCGTCTGAAGCCTGAAGAAGATTACGAGGTCGATGAGAAGAAGCGCACCGTGGGTGTGCTGGAGAGCGGCATCGACAAGGTGGAGGATTACCTCGGTATCAATAACCTGTATGAGTCCGCGAATACGCCGCTCATTGGGTTTTTGAATAATGCGATCAAGGCGAAAGAGCTGTTCAAGAAGGACAAGGACTATGTTGTCTTGAATGGCGAGGTCATGATTGTGGACGAGCACACCGGACGTATTCTGGCCGGCCGCCGCTACAACGAAGGCATGCACCAAGCCATTGAGGCCAAAGAGGGTGTGGAGATCAAGGCCGAGAACCAGACGCTGGCCACGATCACCCTGCAAAACTACTTCCGTCTGTATGACAAGCTTGCGGGAATGACCGGTACCGCGGAAACTGAAGCAGCCGAGTTCATGAACACCTACAAGCTTGGTGTGGTGCCGATTCCTACGAACCTGCCGCTGGCGCGCGAGGACCAGTCCGATCTGATTTACAAGAATGAGATCGCAAAGTTTGACGCTGTGGTCAAGGACATTGTGGAACGGCATGAGACCGGTCAGCCGGTGTTGGTGGGAACCACCAGTGTGGAAAAGAGCGAGTACCTGTCCAAGCAACTGGCAAAGGCCGGGGTTCGGCACGAGGTGCTCAACGCGAAAAACCACGCACGCGAGGCCGCGATTGTTGCGCAGGCTGGACGGCGCGGCGCGGTGACCGTGGCAACTAACATGGCCGGCCGCGGTACCGACATCATGTTGGGCGGTAACGCCGAGTTTAATGCGGTAGCCGAGATGGAACGGCGCGGCCTGGATCCCGCCGACAACGCCGACGAATACGAGAAGGTGTGGCCCGAGGTGTTTGCGGCGGCCAAGGAAGCCGCTGAACGCGAAGGCGATGAGGTCCGCGAACTGGGCGGCCTGTACGTGCTGGGCACCGAGCGTCACGAGTCGCGCCGCATCGATAACCAGTTGCGTGGCCGTTCCGGGCGTCAGGGCGACCCGGGGGAGAGCCGCTTCTACCTGTCCTTGACCGATGACCTGATGCGCCTGTTCAACGCGGGGGCAGCGGAGCGAATCATGAATACCACATCCATCCCAGACGATGTGGCTTTGGAATCCAAGATGGTCACCAAGGCGATTGCGAGCTCGCAGGCGCAGGTCGAGGGACGCAACGCCGAGCAGCGCAAAAATGTCTTGAAGTATGACGACGTGCTCAACCGTCAGCGCGAGGCAATCTACTCGGATCGGCGCCGCATTCTGGAAGGCGACGACCTGCATGAAAAGGTCAATAACTTCCGCGTGGACGCGATCACGGCGATTGTGCAGGAAGCTACCGCCGAGGGCTCGGCCGAGGACTGGGACCTAGACGCGCTGTGGGCGACGTTGAAGACCGTATACCCAGTGAGCATTACCGTTGAAGAACTTGAAGAAGACGCTGGCGGACGCTCCGCATTGAGCACCGAGCGGATTCTCGAGGAAGTGCTTTCCGATTCCGAGGTGCGCTACGAGGCGCGCGAAGAGTCGCTGGGATCGCCGGCGATGCGCGAGTTGGAGCGCCGGGTGGTGCTTTCGGTGATCGGCCGTAAGTGGCAAGAGCACCTGTATGAGATGGACTACCTCAAAGAAGGCATTGGTCTGCGCGCCATGGCCCAGCGCGATCCGCTGGTGGAGTACCAGCGCGAAGGCTTCGTCATGTTCCAGTCCATGATGGAGGCGATCCGCGAGGAGAGCGTCGGGTACCTGTACAACATGGAAGTTCAAGTGGCGCAACCGGCCGAGCAAGCTCCGGTGAACGTGTCCGGGGCGGTCGATGGCCGTGCGGCTGCGGCCGGCTTGGTCAGCGCTCCGGGACTGCAGGCTCCTCAGCAGCCGGCCACGCTCCAGTTCAGCGCTCAAGGCGATGACGGCGAAATCGAAACCCGCACGCAGCGTACGCAGAGTTCTGGGGCCCGCGGTGGCGCGGATGCGAGTGCGGGTGCAGTTGCGCGTGCGGGTGTTGCGGGGCGCGGAGGCAGCGGCGCCGGCAAGGACAGCGCCGGCAAGGGCGGCGCTGCGCGTTCAGCGGGGAATCGCGGAGGCGGCAATAAGCGCGGCGGCTCGAACTCCAAGAAGCGCAAGCGGCGGTAGGCGTGTGCGCTAGCGGTAAGCGGTAGTCGGTGCGCGCAAGCGGTAGGTAGTAAGAATGGCGCGCAAGCGGTAGTCGGTGCGCACGGCGCGGAAGCGGTAGTCGGATGGCCCGTAGGGTCGTGGGCGCGTCTGCGCCTGTGGCGGTTCGAGCGTGTGGACTCGGACGCTTTTAGGCGATGTCCAGTGCGGTGATCTTCCAGAGCCCGCGGTGTTGCTCAATGCGCAGAGCGATGGCGCGGGCCCGCGTCTTTTCCGCGATGATGACCGCGGTCTCATATATCCCGGGTGCGATCCGTTGCGCCTGGGAGCGCTGAATGTGGGCGCCGGCGTGGACGTTGCGGATGAAACCCGCTGAGTTCAGCCGCACAGTCAGACTTGCCCTGCGCGCTACCCGTTCATATGTCTCACGGTCGAGCCAGCGCGTCAGTTGAGCCAACGAGCGGTGCCCGGCGAGCGCTTCAATGGCTGCCACCGCTACGGCGCAGGCTATTTTGTGGATGTGTTGTTCTTCCCGGGCAAGGTACGGGGACTGCACGTTCGGTACAGCGGCAGATGATTCGGTGGCGGGTGCAAGGGCGGTGTTCATGGTCGGCTCTTTTCGCTAGGTTCTTTCTGGGCTTTTCGGGCTGTTAGGGGCGTTGCTGGTCGGCTTGTTTCGGTCGGTGTTGTTGTCATTGGTTCTTATCTGCTCTGCACAGGCTCTGGGACGGTCAAAACTTGACCGGGCAAGATCAGATCGGGGTCCTCACCGATGACGGACTTATTGGCCTCGTACCAGGCCGGCCAGAGCCGTGCGATGTCCGCGTTGGTGGCGAAACCTCCGAGTTGTCGAGAGGCCAGCGACCACAGCGAGTCGCCGACATCGACGACAACCTTGGTACCCGGCACCATCGCAGTTTCGACGTCCCGCGAAGTATCCGGGATGAGGGCAGAGCCCGAGGTGTCCTCTGGCGACGGGGTCCATAGCGGGTTAGGGTCGGGGGTGCCTGGAGCGGGAATGGTCGGGTCTGGGGCAGGCGCGCCCTGTGACGTCAAGAGCGCGGTGGCGACGGTCGCGGTCGGGGAAACCGAGGCACTTGGAAAGGTAACGGGCTCGGCGAAACTGGCAGTCGCCGCCGACGTGCCGATCAGGCTTGCTCCCAGAACGGCAGTCGCCAGGCGCCTCATGAAGCTCGGCGCGATTTTTCGCGAAATGCTGGCAAGTGCGTTCTGAAAGCGCCCGCGAAGTGCGGGACTTGAGATGTGCCTTTCCAGTTGCGCGAGCCAGAGGGAGAGTGCAGCCGCCACTATCCACCAGAGGGCAAGTGTTGCACCGAGGGTGGCGGCAGTGAGGCCGATCAGGTATTCCACCCGGGTCAGCGGAGCCTCCTGCGGGGTCAATGCCAGCAGTGCGGTGCCTACTGCAATCAGTCCGAATGCGCAGAGGACAAACAGTGCAGCCATAAAGACGTCGGCGACGTGAAGCCGGCTTTGGCATGCGGGACCGAACTCGTCACCAGCGTTGGTCACCGGCCCGCTCTGGTTGGTATCCAAGCATTTAATGGACATCCTGACGCCTTTACTTCAGTTTGATGCAGTTTAATAACTTATGATGCTTAATGATTACCGCAGTATGAATACGATGTCTAGTGGTTGACGACAAGTTTTTTTAGATTTAGCGTGTGCCTATGCGTTGGGAATCACTCTTTGACGACCTAGCCGGGCGTTTCGACGCCCTCAACCAGCAAGAACGCGACAACGACATCCGTGAGATCTTGCGCTACGAGTCCTCCCAGATAGCTCTGCATGAACGGTTACTCGGCGCGCTCGGCACCCGTGTTCGGTTGTGGCTGGATGCCCAGGCGAGTATTACCGGCGTCATACGCCATGTGGGCAGCGAGTGGGTGAGCGCGGAATCGCAAATCGCCTCGCACCTCATCCCGCTGAGCGCCATTAATCTTGTGGAAGGTCTACCGGCGCGGGCGCGCACCGAAACGTCCGCCGTTCAACTGCGCCTCGGCTTGCCCAGCGCAATGCGTGAAGTTGCCGCGCTGTACCAGCCCGTCCATGTGCGACTGGTCTCGGGCAAAGAATTTACTGGGATGATCGCCCGCGTGGGTCGGGACTACGTCGAACTTGTTTCCAGCATGTCGGGGGAGTCCGAGCCTGGAAAGCCGGGACTCGCTATCCCGTTCGCTGCGCTAGCTTGTGTGACAAGCTCCTAATCACGCGAGTCGAGTTCAGAGCGAGGCGTGAGGGACCCCGCCGTAGTTCGCCTACTTTTCCGCCTTCTTACGGTTCTTCTCTTCCAACGCTTTTTCCGTGGCGCGGTACCGATCTTGAATGTACTGCTCCAAGACATCCTGCTCGATTCGCCATTGGCCGCGTCCGCCGACCTGTATGGCGCGCAACTCTCCCGAGGTCACCAAAGCCCGCGCCTGAACCCCAGAAATGCCCAAAATTTCAGCGACGTCGGTGAGTGTAATGAATCGTTGCTGTGCCACGTGCGTCAACTTTCTCTTCGGACTCTGCAGGTTCTGCCGGCCGCCTCCACAATTGCTTCAGCGGCCGACTCGCTGGCCGCCTTGCCGGCTACCCCCAGCGCTACCTGTGAGGATTCCCGCGAATGTGTACCCTAGTCTGCCATCGTTTGATGTCGTTCGCATAAGTTATCCACAGTTTTGACAGATTTGGTGCGAACCCGTTCTCAAACTCGCCAAAGTGAAGCAGAATGACTCTCACTACTGAAAGGCACACCGTGCCTGGCTCAGGATGAACACAATGGGGGATCATGGCTCAGAATCAGGGGACTCAGCGCACGGAAGCGGCTCGGCTCAAAGCGCCGTCGTGGAAAGATCCCAAGCTGCTCATCGGGGTGCTGCTGGTATTGCTCTCGGTGGTGGGCGTGGTGTTCCTCGTCAATGCAGCTAAAAATACGAGCTCCTATTACGCGCTGAAAACCGATCTTGCGGCAGGCTCGCCGCTCTCACCGGACAACCTCACCGTCGTCGAGGCGAATCTGGGCACACAGGCGGAAAACTACCTCCCGGCGACTCAAGACATTCCCTCCAATTCGGTCCTGCAGCGGTTCGTCAAGGCTGGCGACCTACTCGCCAAGGACGTGATGACGAGCGGCGAGGAGATGGATCGCAAGCCGTTTGGATTGATTGTGGAGGATCCGCTTGCGTCCACGGTGACAAGCGGAGACACCGTGGATGTGTGGGTCTCGTTGCCGGGCGAGGATCGGCAATTTCAAGACCCGGTCCGTTTGATTGAACGTGCCGAGATCGCCGAGATCGATCGCGGCGACACGGGTTTCTCCTCCACCACAAAAACAACTGTCCAATTGCTCCTGCCGGACAACGAACTGCCCGCAATCATCAAAGCGGTCAACTCGCAAGCACGCATCTCCCTGGTGCCAAGCGTCAGAGCGGCATCATGAATATTTCGGTTGCGACAGTGGGTGCGCTCGCCTCAACGCATACCGATGCCCTCGAGGCGCTGCGCGGAGAAATCACCGTTTTCAGACGGTGCGACGAACTCACCGAGGCTATCGCGCTTGCCGAAGTCGGCCGGATCGACATCATTGTGCTCTCCGAGGCTTCCCCTGACCTTGACGCGACGCTCATTGAGCGCTTGGGCCAGAGCAACGTCAAGGTCATCGTCATGGATGATGGCTCGCAAACCGAACGCGCCCGCGCGCTCAACATCGCCACCGTATCTGACGTTGCCGAAGTTGATGCGCTCGTCAACGTCATCACTGCGGTGCACCGGGGCCAGCTTGGCGGCGAGAGAGCTCGGCCGGGTGCGGAGAGCTACGCGCGCTCCAGCACGGGCGAGTTGCCTGCGGATGAGTTTGACCGGAATGCGATCACCGGCGATTTTTCCCCATCGGAGAAGCACGACGGCGATGCCTCGCCTCGCCGTCTCGGCTCGCCTTTGAGCGCGCGTCACCACATACCCCAGGATGGGGAGCAGTCGGAGGAGGGGGAGTTGCGCGGTGACTCCCCACTTGGTCATGGAAAGGTCATCGCGGTGTGGGGTCCTTTGGGTGCCCCGGGCACAAGCACGGTTGCGGTCAACCTTGCCGCTGAGCTCGCCCTCGAAGGCGAACAGGTCATCCTCATTGATGCCAACACCTACGGGGCGTCAATTGCCGGGATGCTCGGCCTCTTGGATGAATCAGCGGGACTTGCCGGCGCCTGCAGGCAAGCCGACCAAGGGCTGCTGACTCCGCAATCGCTCCAGTCCCTGGTGCTCAACATCTCGATTCTGGGGGCCCGTCTGCAAGTGCTTACCGGGCTCGCTCTCTCCTCACGCTGGATGGAAGTGCGAGCTGCCGCCCTGGAGAAAGTCATTTCCTGTGCCGCACAATGCGCCACCACCGTGGTGATAGATGTTGGGTTCGCTCTGGAGTCAAGCGACGAACTCTCCTGGGACTCTCCGGTGCCGCGGCGCAACGCGGCAACCTTGCGCTCCTTAGATAGGGCAGAGGAAATCGTGGCAGTGGGAAGCGCAGACAGTGTGGGTGTGCCCCGATTGATCAACGCTTTGGGGGACTTAGCCGAAAACGGGTACACCGCAAGTCTCAAGGTAGTGCTCAATAAGGTTCGTGCCGGCGCGGTCGGTTCGCATCCGGAGCGACAGTTGAGCGCAGCATGGGAGCGATACTCTCCTGTGTCCAAAATCACAGCCTTCTTACCCTTTGATCCAACGGTGTTGGACAAGGCGCTTTTGGCCGGAAAAACCTTGGCGGAAACCGGGCCCGAATCCGAGCTGCGGCGCGGGATTCGAGGGCTTGTGATCTCTCACCCAGAGGCGCCCCGACGCAGAGGCGTGCGCAAGGAAAAAGTCAAAGTGAAGTTTTCTAGAAACGGCGATAGGCTCGAAGGTGACGGGGCGCAAAGGGGCGCCTCAAGTAAGCACATTTGAGAGGCACATCCATGTCGTCGGGTATCCAGAATCTGGATTCACAGCAACGCAACGAAATTTGTCAGAAACTTCAGGAAAGTTATTACCGACTACTGGATCCCGCAGATCTTCAGGGCCATGACGAGAGCGAAATGTCTGAACGCATCGTCGAACACTATGCCCTTGCGACCAACCGCACTAAAGGCGAGGTCAACATCGACGTTGTCGACTTTGAGGACTCGTCGCTCTTAATCATCGTCACCGACGATATGCCGTTCCTTGTCGATTCGGTCATGGCAGAGATCGTCAAAGAAGCGCTGGCCATCCGCCTGGTCATCCACCCGACCTACGTCGTCACCCGAGACATGAGCACTGGGGAGCTCGTCGACGTGATCGATGTGCCCACCAATGTTGCCGTTTCTAGTGGCGACACTGCCACGCTCCCGAACCTTAGCGCGTTGAAAACGGGAGAGAACCAGACAACCGTCAT
The DNA here is from genome assembly GCF_000688395.1 of Haematomicrobium sanguinis DSM 21259. Lineage (GTDB taxonomy): Bacteria > Actinomycetota > Actinomycetes > Actinomycetales > Micrococcaceae > Haematomicrobium > Haematomicrobium sanguinis. Next base: position 122,540 of record NZ_JIAG01000006.1, read on the forward strand.
AGAGTCGTGGATTGCCATTGAGCTCGGCAAGATTGATGACGCCCAGCGTGCCACCCTGATCGAACGCCTCGGCAAGGTTCTTCATGACGTCAAGCTTGCAGTGGAAGATTGGCCACGCATGCGCTTTGCCGCCCGCGAGGCTGTTAAGGCCCTTAAGGACGTTCCGGCAGGATCCGGCGTGGCCAACATCGACCAAGCGGAAGAATTTCTCACCTGGCTCGACGAGGGAAATTTCACCTTCCTCGGATACCGCGAATACGAACTGCGCGAGGTCGAGGGCCATAACGCCCTCGAAGTAGTCCCGGAAAGCGGCCTTGGCGTGCTCCGGGACGCACCGAGCTCCAAACCGGTCCAACTGCTGACCGACGCCGGGGATGCAAAGGCGCGGGAGAAAGATCCGCTTATTATCACGAAAGCCAATTCCCGCTCCACGGTGCACCGCGGGAGTTGGTTGGACTACGTCGGCGTCAAAAAATTTGATGCCGAAGGCAATGTCACCGGTGAACGCCGCTTCATTGGACTTTTCGCAACCCGCGCTTACACCACCTCGGTACGTGACATTCCGGTCATTAAAGACAAGGTCGCCGCGGTCCTGAAGAATTGCGGGTTCCCCGCAGACTCTCACTCGGGTAAGGACCTCGTGACCATCCTTGAGACGTACCCCAGGGACGAACTGTTTCAAATGTCGACGGCGGAAATGGAAGAAGCCGCCATCGGCATCCTAAGACTTCAAGAACGGCGCCAAACTCGGGTCTTTTTGCGCCCCGATGTTTATGGTCGCTTCATGTCTGCCGTCGTGTTTTTGCCGCGAGATCGGTACACCACCAACGTTCGATTGCGCATGGAGGCCGAGTTGCGACGCGTCTTCAATGCAGAGTCGATCGACTTCGAAGCACGCATGAGCGATTCGGCGCTCACCCGGGTGTTCTTCCGAATTCGACTGCCGCGCGGCGCGAAGGTCAGCGACGTCAGTGCTAGCGAACTAGAAAGGAAGCTGGCCGCGGCGACCCGCTCGTGGTCCGAAGGCATTGAAGAAGTGTCGCGCCAGCGCTTCGATGTCGCAACCGCGCGAGATCTCAGCGCACGCTGGTCCGAAGCATTCCCGGCCGCATACCGCGTCGACTATGAAGTCGAAGACGCCATTGATGACATCGAACGCCTTCGCCAGGCCGCCCAAAGCGAAAACGGTGTCCCGGTGCTCCATGTGTATGTCCCCAAGGAGACCCCCGCCGAAGAGGGGAATTTCGCGCGGCTTCTGGTGTATTTGAAGGAACCCCAGAGCCTGACCCAGCTCCTGCCGACGTTGCAAAATATGGGCCTGGAGGTCATGGACGAAAAGCCGTACGAGGTTACTCCCGCGGGCGAGGATTCCATGTACATTTACGACCTCGGTTTGCGCTACCCCGACGGAGTAGACCCGGTGGACGCGGCAACGCTGTTGGAAGAGGGATTTGCCGCCGGGGTCACCGGTCAGAGCGAGTCGGACAGCTTTGACCGACTCATCCTCCGCGAATCACTGCCCTGGCGGTCCGTGGCAATGTTGCGAGCCTACGCCAAGTACTTGGGTCAATTGGGTTCGCAAAGTTCCTACGGTTTCCTGGCGGATAATTTGGTCGCCAACCCGGAGGTTTCCAAAGCATTGGTCGCCCTCTTTGAAGCAAGCTTCGACCCCGCAGTTGACGAAGCCGATCGTCCCGCCCGTATCGAAGCCGCCCGCGCTGAACTCTCGGCGGGTCTGGAGAAGGTTCCGACCCTGGATGCAGACCGGGTACTGCGTTCCCTCGCTGAACTCATCGAGTGCACGCTACGCACCAACTACTTCCAGGGCAAAGATTACTTCAGCTTCAAAATCAACACGCGCAAGGTGTCTGGAGCGCCATTTCCTCGGCCGGAATTTGAGGTATGGGTGTACTCCCCGCAGGTCGAAGGCGTCCACTTGCGATTCGGGAAGGTCGCTCGTGGCGGTTTGCGGTGGTCGGATCGACGCGAAGATTTCCGCACCGAAATCCTCGGACTCGTCAAGGCGCAAACCGTCAAGAATGCCGTGATTGTGCCGACCGGAGCCAAGGGCGGATTCTTCCCCAAGCAATTGCCCGATCCCGCGGTGGACCGCAACGCCTGGTTGGAGGAAGGCAAGTCCAGCTACACCACGTTCATCTCAGGTCTGTTGGATATCACCGACAACCTGGAAGACCAGGGTGGTGCTCAAGCGGTCGTTCCGCCGCAAAACGTCGTCCGACACGATGCCGATGACACCTACCTCGTCGTCGCGGCAGACAAGGGCACCGCCACCTTCTCTGACTTGGCGAACTCCATTTCGGCGCAATACAACTTTTGGCTGGGGGACGCTTTTGCCTCGGGCGGGTCAGTGGGCTATGACCACAAAGCCATGGGCATCACCGCGCGCGGTGCGTGGGAGTCGGTCAAGAGCCACTTTGCCGAGTTCAACGTTGACACCCAAACGCAGGACTTCACGGTTGCCGGTATTGGCGATATGAGCGGTGACGTCTTCGGCAACGGCATGCTGCTCTCCGAGCACATCCGGCTCATTGCCGCGTTCGATCACCGCCACATATTCCTGGATCCCAACCCCGATGCCGCCAGCAGTTTCCAAGAGCGCAAACGCCTCTTTGAACTGCCCCGCTCCAGCTGGGATGACTATAACCGTGACCTCATTTCCGCCGGTGGCGGCGTGTACCCCCGATCGGTGAAATCGGTACCGATCAGCCCCGAGGTGCGGGCGGCCCTGGACCTCGGTGCGGACGTCACATCGATGAGCCCTCCGGATCTGCTTCAAGCCATCCTGCGCGCGCCGGCCGACCTGCTGTACAACGGCGGAATCGGAACCTATGTGAAGGCGTCAAGCGAGTCCAACCTGGAAGTGGGGGATAAGGCCAATGATGCCATCCGCGTCAACGGCAACGAGCTCCGTGTGAAAGTTGTGGGCGAGGGCGGAAACCTTGGCCTCACCCAACGCGGGCGTATCGAAGCTGCGCTCGGTGGCGTGCTGATCAACACCGACGCGATCGACAACTCCGCAGGCGTGGACTGCTCCGACCACGAGGTCAACATTAAGATTCTCGTTGACCAAATGGTGACCCAAGGAAAACTTCCGGGCGAAGAGCGCGCCGCCTTCATCGAGTCGATGACGGATAACGTTGCCACTCTCGTTTTGGCCGACAATATCGACCAAAACATGCTGCTCTTGAATGACAAGTACCAGGTCAAAGAGTGGTCGCCCAGTTACGAGCGGTTCATGGACTGGCTGGAAGCCAACGCCGGTCTCAACCGAGAACTCGAAGCACTGCCCACCACCAACGCGCTCCGCAAGCGAATCGACAAGGGGGCCGGACTGACCACCCCAGAGCTGTCGGTACTCGCGGCCTACGCCAAGATCGAATTGGCTAAGGCGCTCGTGGACAGCGACCTCGCCGATGATCCCTTCTTTGTCGACACCCTCGCCGCGTACTTCCCCGCACAAATCGGAGAACGGTTTGCCGCGGAACTGGCAGATCACCCCTTGCGCAAAGAGATCATTTGCACGATCGTGGCCAATGACATGATCAACATTGGCGGCATCACCTTTGCCTTCCGGGTCATGGAAGAAACCAGCGTCAATGAGGCGCAGGTGGCCCGAGCCTTCGTCGCACTCAATGAAATTTTCGGGTTCGAACGCTTTGCGCAGGCCATGCTCCAGCTACCCAAGGACTTCCCTACCGAGCAGTGGTGCCGCATCAATCTGGATGCTCGCCGGCTTCTGGACCGGGCAACCCGCTGGTTCATTAACCATTCGGCGAACACCGGGCCGGTTCAAACCGAAATCGATCGATTCGGCTCGGTTGTTCAGGAACTGTCGCCGCGCCTCATGCAGCTGCTTCAAGGCAATGACCTGGAGCGAGTTGAATCGGCGCTCGGCACCGGACGCGAATGGGGACTGCCAGAAGAATTGGCGGTGCGCTGGGCAGATCAGTTTGAGTCCTACACTCTCTTGGACATCACGCTCATTGCCGAGCGAGCCGAGGAGAGCCCGGCAAGCATTGCGGAGATTTACTACCGCGTGTATGACCAGTTCAACGTCGACGCACTACTGGAGCGCATTACGAGTTTGCCGCGCAAGGACCGTTGGCAGGCTCTTGCCCGTGCTGCGCTCCGCGACGACCTGTACAGCACCGCTGCCGACATCACGCTCGATATTGCGCGCACCACTCCGGCCGACGCCGCGGAGGGGGCGCAAGAACGCATGGATGTGTGGGTGGGGGCGAATCAGGACCGTCTGCAACGAACCAAGGCAATCTTCACCGAGGTGAACAAGCTCGTCAACGATGACATGGCTTCGCTCTCGGTCGCGTTGCGATCCTTGCGTTCCATCGTTCAGCACTAGGCCTCGGTACACCGCATGGCAATGTTCACCGGGCCCCTTGAGGCCTTTACCGGGTTCGAAGCGGGAGACGTCGAATGGTTGCACCTCTTGGTGGGGGATTGGCAACTGGTTGCGGACCTCGCGTTCGCCGATCTCGTGCTGTGGTTTCCGGCCGCAGAGGGCGGATTCGTCGCGTTGGCGCACGTGCGTCCCTCGACGGGGCTCACCGTGTTTCACGCCGACCCGGTTGGCGAACCCATTCCGCCAGCGCTCAAGGACATTGTGCAGAAGGCCTGGGATACTAAGTCTCTGGTGACGCAGGAGGACGTTTCGAGCGATACCGATGACGGCGTACGCATCGAAGCTGTCCCCATGGTGCGTGGATCGAGGCCGTTGGCGGTCATTACCAGCCACTTCGACTTGTCCTCGGCGCGCATGCCCTCACGGCTCGAACTCACCTATCGGCAGTCGGCCCGCGATCTGCTCGCCATGGGCGCCCTTGGGCTCTGGCCGGATTTCGCGACCCCGACCGGCGGGAAACGCGGCGCCCCGCGCGTGGGCGATGGCTTCGTGCGCTTGGACGTGGAGGGCAAGGTTCTCTACGCGAGCCCCAACGCTGTCTCCGCTTTCCGCCGGCTCGGCACCGAGGGCGCGCTAGAGGGCAATTTCTTGGCCGAGATCACGGCAGGGCTGTTGAAGGATCGGCGGCTCATCGACGAAACGCTGCCGCTGGTACTCACCGGCCGCATGCCGTGGCGCACCGAAGTGGAATCGCGGGGAGTCGCACTGACGCTGCGCGCGATTCCGTTGCGCAATACGCAGGGCCGTTTCGGTTCGCTCGTACTGTGCCGAGATGTCTCGGAACTGCGTCGGCGCGAAAAGGAACTGGTGAGCAAGGACGCCACCATCCGCGAAATCCATCACCGAGTCAAGAACAACTTACAAACGGTTGCCGCGCTGTTGCGTATGCAGTCGCGAAGAATGAATTCGGATGAGGGGCGGATGGGCTTGGAGCAGGCGATGCGCCGCGTCTCCACGATCGCGCTCGTGCACGAAACGCTTTCCCAGGGCCTGACCCAAGAGGTCGAATTCGACGAGATGATCGAGCGCCAATTCCACCTCAGCGCCGAAGTCGCTTCCAACGCGACCAACGTCCGCACCCGCATGGACGGCTCGTTCGGGGACATCCCGAGCGATTTGGCGACCCCGCTCGCCCTCGTCATTAATGAACTGGTGACCAACTCGGTGGAGCATGGTTTGCCGGACGGGGGAGAAGTGCGGCTCGTCGCGGACCGCACCATCAACGAAGCCGGAGAGACGATCCTCACCGTCCAGGTCATCGACAACGGCGTTGGGATGGACAACGAGCCCGGCCGCGAAGGCCTTGGCCTGCAAATTGTGCGCACGCTCGTCACGAGCGAACTCTCTGGAACTATACAGTGGGCCCCGGCCAAAAACGGGGGCACCGCGGTCACCCTCGTCATCCCGCTCAAAACCCCCAAATCGACTGTGCAGAACACGCACGCGACACGCCGTTAAAGCGTGCATTTTCTGCACAGTCGATTTCCACTGCGCACTTCTCTAGGGTCGACCGATCACACCTGCCGTCTCGGCGAAAAAGGTGGTGGGCAGGGCAGGTGAGCGCGGGTGCGCTTTGGTGAGGGACGACGGCGTGACCTCACCCCCTTAAGGCAACGCACCGCCGTCGTCCCTCACCAAAATCTATGTAGCGCGACACGCCGAGGAATCCGCGAAAACCTCGGCGTGTCGCGCTACATAGACGGGGGCGGGGGACCGTATCCACAGTCCCCCGCCCCGAAAAAATCTGAAATTGTGCCCTGCTTTAGGAAGCGCGCCTAGCGCGTGCGGCCCGGCGCTTGAGCGCCCGGCGCTCGTCCTCGCTCATGCCGCCCCACACGCCTGCGTCCTGACCGGTTTCGATGGCCCATTGCAAACACGTGTCAACTACTTGACACCGCCGACATACGCTCTTGGCTTCCTCAATTTGCAACAGGGCGGGACCGGTGTTCCCTACCGGGAAGAAAAGTTCCGGATCCTTATCCAGGCAGGCCGCTCGGCTACGCCAATCCATGTTGCTCACAAACTCCTTTGCTGCGTTCAGCCGCATCTTGTGAAAGTTTTCACTAACGCTTTCACAGTAAAGGGCCCCACCCTCGAGGCCCCTGTTTCTCTCGCTTTTAAGGGTTTCACGTAACCATCGGTGAAACAAGGGGTAAACAGCTACTAATTTGCGCCAGACGTGAGGTGTTGATCACACTTGGGCTTAGATATGCACTACCCTGACTATCTCTACTACAGTGCGATTGTGTCAAGAGTGAATCCACAGAACATTTCCCAGCCAACCCGCCCGCCTGCGGCGCTAGCCATTGCGCTCATTCTGCTCGCCGAGTCGGTTCTGCTTGCCGTGCTCGCGGTCCTCTCGGTGATCGATCTATTTATTAACCAGCCGATCTCGCTTGCCGGTTCGATCTTTCTGACGGTCCTTCTGGTCGCCTTCAGCGCCTGGCTTGCGGTCCTGGGCCACTTCCTGTTCCGCGGCTACCGCTGGACGCGCAATCCCGCTCTCGTGATCCAGCTCTTCGCCATCATCCTCGCGTTTCCTGCGTTCCAGGAAGGATTGCCGCTGGTGGGCTTCGCCATTCTGATTCCCGCAGTGATAGCGGTGGTCCTGCTCTTTACCCGCAGGGTTGTCGAATTCTTAGTCCGCACCACCGATTCATCGTCAGGCAACATCCACTGATTCCGAATCCTGTGGCGCGTACGTTTGTACCGCGATAGCTTGCGGGCCGCCGAGCACAAACGCCCGCCCGCGCGGGGCCGGGTATTCGGTTTCCAGCCGGTACCCGAAGTTTTCCGCGTCACCAGATTTATCGGGGGACAACAGTACGACGCCGTTGCCTCCACGAGCGCCCAGCGTCACCGGGCAACGGGCAAACAGTCCGGGACGATTCCCTGCCGTGGCCACAATCGTGAGGCCGGCATGCCCGAGGTCGGCGAGATCTTGTCCTGACGCAGGGGGCAATCGATCCATATCGTCGATGAGCAGAATGGGCGGCTGTTCGTCGAGGTCCCCGGCGCGGGCCCGACCAAGGAGCTCGCGGATTTCTGTCGCGGCCGCGGCGCTAGTGCCTTTTAAGATGTGGGCGTTCGGTCCTGCGATCACGGTGCCAATTCGTGTCAGAAGGCTCGATTTTCCGCTACCGCTCGAGCCAATGATGAGCAATAACGTTCCGGATTCAATCGTGATGACGTGTTCCCGGGTGGGATAGGCTGCAATCCCGAGGGAGACGCTCCACGGCGCGCCTTGTGTAGCTCTGTGCACGGACGCTATTGACGGAATGCCAGGGATGCTGGACGGCTCGCACGCATAGAACGGCAGCGGTTCGATCCTGAACCTCGGCTCTGGAGCAGTGAGCGTACGCGGCAACGGGTGCGTTGCCAAGTCTCGTTCGCGCAATTGGACCGTGGTGCCGGTGAAGGGATTGTCATTGGAGGGCTCGACGAGCGAACCTTGCAGGAAGCCGCGGCCCGGAATCGGTGTCGAGTGCGGCATTTTTGGTAGGAGCATGGTCATATCTTCGGCGCGCTCGTAGCTCAGGGTGACGCGGTTACTCGCCTCGGCGCTGAGCTTGGAGGTCAAGAGCTCGCGTTCGCCGGTGACGACAATGGTGATGTGTCGACGATAGGCCGGGCGGGCAAGTTCAATGAGTTTGTCCTCGATCCAGGTGTACCGTCCCTGCCGGAAAAGTGCTGACCAGGCACCCCAACCGGTGATGACCAGGCACATATGCGGGCCTGCTGTGTCAGCAGCAGTACCGGTATCACGTGCGGCTTGCATGGCGATCTCATGGAGCCGCTCGACAAAGCGCCCGGAATCGATCACACTCTCCTGGCTCTGGTACCCCGCGATCGCCCCGTGGCCCTGCAAGGAACCTAGAGTTCGGTCGCCGTCCATGATGTAGACGAGCGCATCCTCTTGCATGGAGAGAAGGTGTGAGATCAGGTGCCCGATCACCCTGGAGGTTCCAGACTGAGGGGAGCCCACCAGTGCGAGGTGACCGTGACGGTGCGGATTCCACTTCACCGGGGCAACACGTTGCTCAAAGGGCAGATCCTGGACGCCGAGGTCAATCTCGTCGCTCTCGGCCTCGGAGCTCTCGCCAACGAGGAGGGAGGCGGGCAGCGGGTCGCTCACCGGGCGGCGCACACGATCAGCGGGCTGCCACCGCGAGGTAAGCGCGGCAACCGCGCGCGGGAGCGCATCGGGGGCAGGAGCGATGGCGGGCCGCTCCCGAGCGGTGAGCCAGTGGGCAAAAGTTTGCACCGCTTCCGGTGCGAGTGCGTGTGCGCCGGCTCGTATCGCGGTGGATGCGGACTGGAATTCGAGCGGTTCGGTCTGGGCGATTTTGAGGTAGGCACGTCCCGGTGTTCTTGAGTCGATTGACGCCGCGATATCCGTGCCCGTGACGTCAATCGACTCGGCGGCGTGCGCCATCCGTAACGCCACCGTGGTGGTGATATTGGCGCGGATATCGGCATTCATGGCACCTTGCGGGCGTTGCGTGCACAGAATCAGGTGCAGGCCAAGCGAGCGACCAATCGTAGCGATGCGCATGAGCTCGGTCACCGCGGCAGGGCTTTCCTCGCTCAGCATCCGAAATTCGTCAACGACGATCACCAAGCGGGCTAGGCGCTCGCCCTCGGGGCTGAGCTCTCGATAGTGGCGCAGATCGGAGGCGTTGACTGCCCCGAAGAGTCGCTTTCGGTACCGGATCTCGGCACGCAGGCATTCGAGCGTGCGCTCGATCGACTCCAACCCCAAGTCGGTAATGAGTCCCGCGAAATGCGGCAACGGCTGAAAGGGAGCGAGACCGGCGCCGCCTTTGAAGTCGATCATGAGGAAATTGACGTCCCGGGGGCTGGCCGCGTGAGCCAGGGACAAAATCATTGAACGTAAGAGTTCGCTCTTGCCCGAGCCCGTGGTGCCCGCGACCAAAAAGTGTGGGCCGTCGCGTTCAAGATCGATCTCGACGATGCCTTCTTGAGAGAGCCCGATCGGGAAGCGCACCGTGGAGGCGACCTCGGCGGAGGTGCCTATTTCTACGGCGGCGGATTCATGGGCAGAGTTTTCGTCGGCGCCGCGCCCGGTGAGCGAGTCCAAGTCCACCATGGTGGGGAGAGTGCCGTTGGGATCGGCGGCCAGGGCGGATGCGTCACGATGATCAGAGACTCCACATGAATCCAGGAGCGCTTCGGTGCTTTGCGCGTCGGGAACAAACCGTTCCGGTTGGGTCATGCGCGGGTCAAAGAGTGTTCCGCGCGCCGGAGTGAGCTGGACGGTGACGGTGTGAGGTAACGCAACATCGCGGGGCGGGGTAGGGCGCGCCGAGTCGGTGATCCAGATGAGCGCGTCGGTCACGTCCACGTGGTCGGCAACCAGGTCGAGGTCGTCGGTGACAATTACGCGAGCGGTAGCCAAGCGGAGTAGGTCAAGGCGGTGCGGCGGCGTCACCGTGAGCCCGCTTGCGAACCGCCAGGGTTCAATCCAGGACGGGTTGCTACTTGTCAGGATGACCGGTGGAATACGCCCAACGCGGGAAAGGGCGCCGAGTTGAGCGAGGAGTTGGGTAGAGGGTGAGGGTTCTCCGGGGGTGGGGTTTCCCTCCTGCATCACCCTGGCAAAGACCCCTGGGCCAAGGTCAAGGGTCACCGGAAGGCGCTCTATTACGGAGAGCTGGGACGGCTCAAGGGGCGTGCCGTCGGCGTGTAGCAGCGGTGCCGTAATGGTCGTGAGGCCGAGGTTGATGGATCCGCACCAGGTCGATTTGTGGTCGGCGGGAGCGGCGTTGATCCCTTGCCCTGGTGAGCCCAGCGTCAGGAGGTGTGGCACTATGGTGGCCACTCGCCGTCGTAATTCAAAGGCGCGTGACGCTTGGGCGAGTTCGCGGCGGTACTTTTTGCCGCCGGGCGCCCCGAATATCCCGGCGATTCCGGTGATCGCGCCAACCGCGGAAAATGCCAAGAAGAACCAGGACGCGAACGCTACCGCCATGACAACTCCCAGTACCAGTGGAAGGAGAGCTCCCAAGAGCACGACGAACTTTCCGCGCGAGGAGGGCTGGGCTTTGATCTGGATAGGGGAAGCGGGAGGTCCGGGAAAGCGAAGCGGTTGCAAGAGATCGGCCGGGGAATAGACAGCGATTTCCGTGCTGCCAAGGTAGATGCGATCCCCAGAACGCAGCTCCTGACTGGACACCGGCGCTCCATTGACGAGGATTTTGCCGGAGTGGGGAGCAGCGTGGAGCCGAGCGTGGGCACCGGAAAGCTCGATTCTCGCGTGCTCGCGGGACATGCTCGGGTCTGCGATGCGCAGGTTGGCGGCACCGCGGCCAACCGTATAGGTACCGCGGCCAAGAGTGAAGGTCTTACCCATGTCCGGGCCATGCTCGATGCTGAGGATCAGCGAGGGGCCGGCGGCGGTGCGCATGGGAGAGGCTGGGGTTGGGCAGCGGCGTTCCGGCTGCCGGCGCGTCTGTTGTGGGGGCGCATCCGGTGGATGCAGGGCAATGACGGAGCCTGTGGGCAGGTGTTGCTCCAATGGCCCGGGGCCCAGAGCGGACGATTCAACAATGGGTATGCCGCCAAGGTGGTTTCGGCACCACGTGCTCAGATCCTCGCCACTTGCGGCCAGATCAGTATTGATAACGGCCGCCACGGGATCCGCGGTGATCCTCAGCGCGTGCGCGAGTGGATGCGTTGCGTGAGCAGGCGGATGGAATCCCTCGGCTCGGCGAATCCACACCTGGAGCTCCACTTCCGCTCCTTTCTGCCCGTGGTTGCTAACGACGATAGACCGGCGGTGCGCGCGGCGATGCTCCTAAGGTACGGCAGGGAGGAGGCGGGCGCGCGCCAGTATTGCCAATCTGTGGATAACTTTGAAGGATTGCTGGTGAGCTTGCTCACCCGGTTGGCGCCTTGCGGAGCCGGGAACCGGGGATTCTCGGTTTCACCAGGTAGTCTTTATGGTCGAGTACAGATGTCTAAACGGCGCTCGCCGTGTGAACAGGAGAAGCAGTGGATACTGATCTCGTGGTTGTTGGGTCGGGCTTTTTCGGCCTGACCGTTGCCGAACGGGCAGCAAACGAACTCGGCCTCAAGGTAGCGGTGCTGGACCGTCGCCACCACATTGGCGGCAATGCCTACAGTGAGAACGAAGCGCAGACGGGCATTGAGGTTCACCGGTACGGTGCGCACCTGTTTCATACCAGTAATGAGAAAGTCTGGAACTACGTCAACCAGTTCACCGACTTCACCAATTACGTGCACAAGGTCTACACACGTCACAACGGCGAGGTGTACCCCATGCCCATTAACTTGAGCACCATTAATCAGTTTTTCCGCTCCGCGTATTCGCCAAGCGAAGCGCGGGACTTGATCCTGGAGCAGGCTGGAGAGTTGGCGGGGACCGATCCCTCAAACCTGAACGACAAGGGCATTCAGCTCATCGGCCGGCCGCTCTACGAAGCGTTCATTAAGTACTACACCGGCAAGCAGTGGCAAACCGATCCGAAGGATTTGCCGGCGTCCATCATTTCGCGGCTCCCGGTGCGCTACAACTATGACAATCGCTACTTCAACGACAAGTACGAAGGTCTCCCGGTTGACGGGTACACCGCGTGGATCGAGCGAATGGCCGATCACCCCAATATTTCGGTGCATTTGAACACCGACTTCTTCGACGAGGGCGGCGAATTCTCCCGGTCTGCGGTGTCCGGCCAAGTTCCCGTGATCTACACCGGACCGGTGGACCGCTACTTTAATTACGCCGAGGGATCCTTGTCCTGGCGCACCATTGATTTGGAAGAGGAAGTCCTGCCCATTGAGGATTTCCAGGGTTGCCCGGTGATGAATTACCCGGACCAAGATGTTCCCTTCACCCGTATTCACGAGTTCCGGCATTTCCATCCCGAGCGTGACTACACCAAGGACGCGACGGTCATTATGCGCGAATTCTCCCGGTTTGCCGATGAGAACGATGAGCCGTACTACCCGATTAACACGGCCGATGACCGGTCCAAGTTGCTCGCGTACCGAGATTTGGCCAAGGACGAGAAATCGGTCCTCTTTGGTGGTCGCCTGGGTACCTATAAGTACCTGGACATGCACATGGCCATCGGTTCTGCGCTGAGCATGTTTGAAAACAAGATTCGCCCGCACTTCGCCGAAGGCGTGGCATTGGAAAGCGGGGGAGTGGACGCATGAGCGCAACGACCAACGAATCAGACAGCCAAAACCGGGTGCTTCTGCAGCGCGTAATTCTGCCGCAAGAAAGCCAGCAGGATTCTGCGATGCTTTACATCGATTCCGGTGTGGCATTCGGGGCGCAAATCAACACGATGACCGGCGGCGTCAAGAAGTCGGCCGGTGACAGTGATACTGCGGTAGCCGATACCGGCGCCTCAGGGTCGGTGGACATGCACCTCGAAGACGTCGAGTCTCGGCTATCTACCCGCGTGCGTCCCGGATCTCGCCTCTCCTTTGGCACCTATTTCAATGCGTTTCCCGCCAGCTACTGGCGTCGCTGGACCGAGATTGAGACGATCTCGCTGAGGGTTCGTACAGTGGGTGCAGGAAGCATCATTGTCTACAAATCCAACGCGCGCGGATCCATTCAGCACGAAAAGAGCATTCGCGTGTCGGGTACCACCACGACGGAAGTCGATCTGTCGCTTAAGGCTTTCGGCGACGGAGGCTGGTATTGGTTCGATGTGGTGACCGGTGCCGAGCCAATTGTTATGGAAGAAGCTTCCTGGTGGGGATACGCGCAGGAAAAGCCTCGGCCCAAACTCACCATGGAAATCACCACCATGGACAAGGTTGATTACTGCATGCGCAACCTGTCCGAATTGGGGGCACATCCTGAGGCGCTCGATCTGATCGACGAACTCCTGATCGTTGACCAAGGCAAGAAGCTGTTGGCAGAGGCCGAAGGTTTCTCCGAGGTCGCCGGACGACTCGGCGGGAAACTGCGCATCATCGAGCAAGATAACATCGGCGGCTCAGGCGGGTTCACCCGCGGAATGTATGAAGCCGTGCACAACGGCAGTGATTACGTGCTGCTCATGGATGATGACGTAGAACTTGAGCCCGAGTCCATCCAGCGGATGTTGACGTTTGCCACGTATTGCAAAAAGCCGACCATCGTAGGTGGTCATATGTTTGATTTGCACGCACGTTCAGTGCTGCATACTTTCGGTGAAACCGTGAATATGTGGTCCATTTTCCCGGATCAGCCGCTAGCCGAGCAGTATTTGGGCCATGACTTTGCGCGCTCGAACCTACGCACGACCTCTTGGATGCATCGTCGCGTTGACGTCGACTACAACGGGTGGTGGATGTGCATGATCCCCACCAAGATCATTAAAGAAATTGGCCTCTCGCTACCCCTGTTCCTCAAATGGGATGACTCAGAGTATGGGTTGCGAGCCAAAGCACAGGGCTTCCCCACCGTGTCCTTCCCCGGCGCTGCGGTGTGGCACATTTCGTGGGCAAATAAAGATGACGGTGTGGGGTGGCAGTCGTACTACCACTGCCGCAATCGCCTGATTACCGGCTTGTTGCACAGCCCGTATCGCGGCGGTGGCAACGTTGTTGGTCTCACCGGAGCTATCGATTTCAAGCACCTTATTTCCATGCAGTACTACACCTCGGCTTTACGCGCCATGGCGCAAGAAGACATTTTTGAGGGTCCGGAAGCGCTCTTCCGGTTGCAGGCTGAACGGCTGGGCGAGATACGTCAGTTGAGTGCAGAATTCACCGACGCGCAGATGAAGTCGGAGCCGGACGACTTCCCCGAAATTAAGGTCAGTAAGCCGCCAAAACACGGTGGTAAGCTCACAAGCCCGTCATATCTGTTCCTCCTACCCAACTTGCTCAAGACCATGGTGAAACAGGTTTTGCCGGTTTCTCAGGAGCGCCAAGACCACCCGCAAGGTCAGATACCGCACATCGACAATCGTTGGTGGCGGCTGTCCAAATTCGACTCGGTGTTGGTTTCCAATGCCGAAGGCACAGCTATGTCCTGGTACAAACGGCAACCAAAGGTTGTGCGAGAGGGACTGGCAAATGTCGCTAAGCAGAACATGCAATTGCGGTTGAAGTGGAATAGCCTCACCAAACAGTACCGCGAGGCACTGCCCCGAATTACCTCCTTCGATGCGTGGGAAAAGGCGTTTGAGAAGCACACCAAGAATGAGTTTCGTCCGTGAGTGAACAAGGTTTGATCACCCCCGGTCACGGGGGTGGTTTCCGTGAGGTTTTCCGCAATAAGTACTTGCTAAAGCTTCTGGTTTCCAAAGAAGTCAAGGTCCGCTACCGTGGCTCCGTCCTGGGCATCCTGTGGTCCTATTTCAAGCCTGCCGTGCAATTCCTCGTGTTTTGGGTGGCTATCGGGCACTTCTTGAACATGAATTCGCAAGTGCCCAACTTCCCAATCTATCTATTTAGCGGCATTATTCTCATTAACTTTTTTACCGAGGCGCTGAGCAACGCCAGCCGCTCGATCGTGGGTAATGGCGGTCTCATCAACAAGATCTACCTGCCGCGAGAGCTCTTCCCTGTCGCGTCGGTGTGGGTTTCGGCGATTCACTTTGTGCCTCAACTGGTCATTATGATCGCCGCCTCGCTTTTTTTCGGCTGGCGTCCTGGACTAATGGAACTGGGAGCCGCAGTTGCTGCCTTTGTGATCGTGGCTTTACTCGCAACCGGGCTCGGCCTCTTCTTTGGTGCGGTCAACGTGTACTTCCGCGACTCGGAAAACTTTGTTGACATGCTCTTGATGATCGCAACCTGGGCTTCCCCCGTGTTGTACATCTGGACCATGGTCCGCAATGCCCTCGGGGACGTGGGAATGATGATTTACCAAATCAACCCGCTCACTCCGGCCGTGGAACTGTTCCACTATGCCTTTTGGCTACCAACCACCGACCGCTCACCGGATCAGCTGGTCAATGCCATGCCGCCGCACCTCTTTACCTTGTGGACGCCGGTGGCACTAGGTGTGGCGCTCCTCATCCTGATACTTGGCCAATTCACCTTTAGCCGGCTTGAGGGCCGCTTCGCCCAGGAGCTCTAAACGTTGAGTACCGCAATCGATGTACAGTCCGTCTCCAAGGAGTTTGTCCTCAGGCATACTCGGTCCATCAAAGAGGCCTTCGTGTGGCTCATCAAGGGCCGCAAGGGCGAGTTGAGCGAGAAATTCCACGCTCTCAAAGATGTCAACCTGCACGTCAAACAGGGCGAAACGGTCGCGCTCCTGGGCCTGAATGGATCGGGAAAATCCACACTCCTGAAGCACATCTCGGGTGTGATGCTTCCAGACTCGGGCACGGTCAAAACTCGCGGCAAAGTCGCGGGGCTGATTGAAGTGGGTGCTGGTTTTCATCCAGACCTCACCGGTCGCGACAACGTGTACCTGAACGGCGCGATCCTCGGCATGAGCCAAAAGGAGATCGACGTACGCTTCGATTCGATCCTGGCGTTCGCCGAGATCGACCAATTCATCGACACCGAGGTCAAGTTTTATTCCTCGGGCATGTACCTTCGCTTGGCCTTCTCTGTGGCGGTTCATACCAACCCCGAGGTGTTCCTCGTGGATGAAATCCTTGCCGTCGGCGACGAACCCTTCCAAAAGAAGTGCATCGCGAAGATCAAGGAACTCGTCGCTCAAGGGCAGACGCTCGTGGTGGTTTCGCATGACCTGGACCTTGTCGCCCAAATTTGCCAGCGCGGCGTGGTCCTTGACCACGGCAATGTGGTATTTGACGGCAAGATCGATGACGCAGTGCGCAAACTTCGAGGCTAGGGACTAAAAGTCATGGCACACGGACGCGAGCGTATCGCCCGGAGGAGACTGCTTACCCTGGCCTTAGCCCTCCCAACCCTCGCCGCATGCTCACCCCGCCCCGCGCTCTCGCAGCCGCCCGAGCCCTCGGGCGCATTTCCTGTCACTATTGAGCACAGCCTTGGATCCAGCACGATTCCCGCGCCAGCTGAACGGATTCTCACCCTGAGCGGTGCCGACGCCGATATTGCCGTCGCGCTGGGCCGCCTACCTGTCGCCATGGATGATTCGGCAAACTCTGAATGGATGGGTATCGCGGAAGTCGCCCTTGGCCAGGGCATTGCACCGCGATTCTCTAATGCTGAAGGCATTAACTTCGAGGCCATTCGCGAGTTCGCACCAGATCTCATCCTTGCGCTCGAGGCGGGCTTGGACTCCACCTCGTACGCGCAACTTGCAGAGATCGCGCCGACAATTGCACGCCTGAGCGATCATCAGGACTCCCTTGAAGCACCCTTGTGGTTGCGAAATACCGAGGCTGCCGCACGCGCCCTGGGGTACCAGAGTCAACTTGAGAAAGTAAAGAACGACGTCGATGCCTCCTTTGCGGCATTGCCCACCATTTATCCCGGGCTGGCAGGGTCGAGCCTGGCAATGGTCATCTCGCAAGTTGACGTGGGGGCGGACTTTCTCATGTATCGCGGCAATTCGGTTCAAATGACGAACTTGCAGCGCATGGGCACCGTCATGGCGGAAGAGAGCCGTGCGCTTGAGCAAACGGGGACCGCGGTAGAAGAGAACCCGAGCGTTGTGGGTCTGTCCGAAGATGCCGCCCAACAATTGCGTGCCCAAGCCGTCTTGATCGAGTTGGACCCGCGTTCAACGACAGAAAACCTTGGGTCTGCATCTCAGATACCTGCGGTGGTCAACGGCGCGTTTTCAATCCTGGCCGGTGACCCACTGCGTGCGCTGGGAACGCCGTCGCCGCTGGCCGCAAAGTTTGCGTGCGAGAGGGTAGCCTCAGAAGCGGCAAAGGCCGCTTATACCGGCAGTGGCGGTAGCGAGTAACACTAACGACACGCGGTGAGCTCTAGCAACCGCGCAGTTCCTTGCTGTGCCGCGACCCGGACACCGGGAGCGCTCGTGCCGACAACGTCGTCCAAGCCCGCAATGGTATTCCGATTACCGTGCACGCCCTGTTGCCCGAAGTCCAGCGCCCAGTAGGCACCGGTATCGCGCACCGCGTTACACACTTGCGTGTTGTAGGCCGCCTCATCCCACTGGGTGAGCAGCAACTCCTCGTCAGTGCTGCGCTTTCCAAAGATGTGCGGCGCGATGGTGCGGCGGTCGCCCAGCGCAAAAACCAAGGATCCGCCCATCCATGGGTCGGCAACAACCGCCTCGTTTTCCGGCACAATGTCATCCACCTGTTTCAGGATGGCCATTTCATCTGTCGTGACAAGACGGGACTGCGACGTGAGCGCGAACGCGTCTGCAATCTTTCGCTCCGCTTGCGAGAGGGAACTGTTCTGTAATAAGACGCAAAGCGCTAGACCACATACCAGCAGTACCGCTACTTGTGCGCTGGCGAACCGCGACGTAGTGCGGACTCCTGGCACCCGTCGCCACGCGGACGTTGCCTGTTGCGCGAGCCACACGATGCCATAGGTGGCCAACGGAATTGTCGCAAGCGGGAGTAGGGCTGCAAGTCGAGGACTGTCCGAGTACCAGATGCCAGAGAAAAAGAGCCGGAATTCTTCGCGGGGAAAGCTGGATGTCACCACAAAGAGAAAAACACCGACGAGGAAGAATCCGATGAGCGGCCATTTGGTGCGGAAGTTTCGAACGGCGGCAAAGATGCCGACGAGTGTGAGCGCGAGTAGCGGTACGGACGTCGCGGCCCCCAGCGGGGCGCTGGAGAGAGCCTCTCCGAAAGCTTGAGCCGGAGTTTGAACCGGCGGCCAAGTGTCGGCTCCTTCGGGGCGCAGCACCGTTGCTGCGAAATATGTTGCAATCAAGTACACTACGACGCCGAGACAACTCACCGAGATCATGGCCGTCGCACGCGGGGTGCCCCAATACTTCCGCACTCTCTGGACGCCCCAGGCAAAGACGAGCGGGACCGCGAAGAAAAGGAGTGCCATGACTGCGCTCGGGTGTGTAAGTGCCACACCCGGAAGCGTCGCCACGAGAGCTACGAGCGCGAGAATGCGGGATTTCCGGCGTGTGCGCGACAGGCCGAGCGCCTCGACCGTAAGGGCGAGTAATACCGGCAGCATCGCAAACGCGGCGTGGTTCGGGTAGAGCACGCCAAAGGACGCCAGCAAATACGGGAAGGAGGAGAAGGCCATGCTGAGCAGGCCCGCGCCGAGGAAGACAACCTTGGATTCGCCCAGGAGTTTAGTGGTCAGCAAGATCATGCCAAGCGGCCAAGCAATCGAAGCCATCACAACGGTTGTGGCATTGATGACCTCGGGAACACTGAATCCTCCCGTCATGCCAATCAATGCCATGGAGTCGTGAAGCGCAGCGGGGTACAGGCCAGCGGATGTTTCGGTGAGGTTGCCGAGTTTTAAGGTGGATCCCTGACCGGTCTCCATGATGAACTTGACGGCGTTGAGATGAAAAATGTCGTCAAAGGTTTGTGAGATATTCTGCGGATTTCCGATCCCTCGCAGATAGCGAAAGGCGATGAGGGCCATAGGAATGAGAAAGGCGCCCAATAACACCAAAGCCGAGAGAAGTTTAGGCCGCCGGTACGCGACCTTAAAGTCATTGGAGCCCATTGTCGCGCCGTTCCCGCGCCGCCTTAGGATTCTGCGCGTAACCCAGCCAAGGGCAAACACCACGGCGACAAGAACAGCAGAGACGCTGAAGAAAATGGTCGGGCTAAGGGGGAGACCCACAAATCCAAGCGCGATCGCAAGTACCCCCGACACGCCCAACGAAAGCGGGATAGCCAGGGCCAGCGAGTTCAGCCATCGCGCGCCCGCAGCCACTGCGATCAGGAATCCCGGCAGGAATAAAACCGCCAGAGCGGTCACGAATAGCGGTATCGAGCCAAGCCAAATGATCACGGGCACATCCGATTAAGTCTGGAAACGTCTGAATGGTCGCCGCGCGCACAAGGTCAAGCCACTATTCAGGAGGTACCCTTCAGGGTATCAATTCAGTGATGACATTGGGTGCGGACCGTTAGCCAATGCGGAGATTGCCCTGTGCGATAATGGCCAAGTGAGTCGAACGTGGTTTGTGGTGCCGGTTTATAACGAGGCAGAGGTCGTGGGGGAGGTCATCCGCAAACTCCGGGAGCAGTTCCCGTATGTGGTGTGCGTTGACGACGGAAGTACCGATGGATCGCAACAAGAGTGCGCCAAGGCAGGCGCCGTCGTGGTGCAGCACCCGATCAACCTCGGCCAAGGCGCCGCTTTGCAAACAGGGTTCGATTACGCCTTGCAGGACCCCGAGATGACATCGGTAGTGACTTTTGATGCCGACGGACAGCACCGCATAGTCGACGCAAGCGCCATGATTGACATCATCGATCGAGGCGAAGCCGACCTGGTGCTAGGCTCACGATTCCTGGACGACCGGACACAAGTGAGTTCCATGAAGCGACTCGTATTGCGGACGGCTGCGCTCCAGTCCAGATTGTCCACCGGCATGAACCTGACCGATGCGCACAATGGCCTGCGCGCTATTGGCCGAAATGTACTGGAACAGATCCACTTGAAGCAAAACCGAATGGCGCACGCCTCAGAGCTGGTCCATCAATTTGCATCCATCAAGCCCACGTGGGTCGAATACCCCGTGGAAATCCTGTACACGGATTACTCCAAGTCAAAGGGGCAGTCATTGCTCAACGGCGTCAACATTTTGACCGATTTGTTTGTGAAGTGAACCCATGATTGTCGTAGTACAGATACTGCTGGTTATTGCCGTTCTGGTTTTCTCCCTGATCCTATTGCGAGACAGCGGCAGCGATAAGCGGATGGCTATTCGCCGCATCCTTGTTTTGATCTTTGCGGTCGTGGCCATCGTGTCGATCTTCTTCCCGGATATCTTGACCCAAATTGCAAATTTTGTCGGGATTGGACGCGGAACCGACCTCGTTCTTTACGGCCTTGTCGTCACATTTTTGGTCTACATGGCGACAACTCACCAGCGCTTCAAGCAAACCGAATCCATGATTACCCGCCTCGCTCGGCGTATCGCCATTGATGAAGCGGAATCCCCGCGAGAGGCTCACGCTCGCATTACCGGCGAGACCCGTGAGTGAGCCGGTAGAGCTAGGCGCTATCGAAGGAAGTGGAACACCGGCTACGGTATCCGCCTCGCATGCCCTGAAGCTGACGGTATCTTCGGTCATCGCCGGTGTCGCAGGAATCGTTTTACTTTTTGTCGTGGCACGGTCAATTTCGGCCGATGAATACGCACAATTCATGCTTTACTGGTCGCTGTTGTTCTCGCTTTTCGGGCTGCTGACGGGCCTGCAACACGAAGCGAACCGCGCCGTCAGCTATACCCACATGCGGCCTCCCGTTACCGCTTCTGGCTTTAAACCCGTGCGAGTCATACCTGCGTCCTTGATGATAGGCGGGGTCGTGGCGTTGGCCATTATCGCCATCGGACTTGCTACGGCGGTCATTGGGCACACGGGGGATCCGGGTGCTTTGTGGAGCACCGTGGTCATTATTGGCACCCTCGCGATAGCGGCGATTCTCTATGCCGGACAAGCGGCGCTCAGCGGGGCTGTTGCCGGACAGGCGTCATGGGGTGTGCTGGCTGGAATTATCGGTGCTGATGCCATCATCCGCTCGATAGCGGTCCTCATGGTCGTGATTGTTGGTGGCTCGCTTTTGGGCATCGAAGTAGCAAGCGCGGCTGGCGTGCTCACCTGGTTGGTCTTTTTGGCCTTCAGTCCGCAGGCACGCGCCGGCGCTCGGAGTACGGGCGACGTCGATACCAGACGGTATCTTCGCAATGCCGCGCTAACCATGGTGTCTGCCGCTTCCACGACAATTCTGATGGTCGGTTTTCCCATCCTGTTGCGCGTCACCACACCTCAAGAGATCTACACTGGGCTGGGCGGATTATTGCTTGCGATTTCGCTCACCCGCGCGCCCATCATGATGCCGTTGCTGGCCCTGCAATCAGTGGCGCTGAGGTTCTTCGTCTCCACGGCAGCCACTGCACGCAAGGCGCATGTACTAATACCGGTCATGGCGCTTTTGGGCGTTGGCGTCCTCGGTGCGCTCGGCGCATACCTTATCGGACCGTGGCTGCTGTCGCTGTTTAACCCAGAGTTCGTAGTGTCGCCTTGGACACTGGCTTTGCTCACGTTTGCGGCCGCGATCTTTGCGATTTTGACTTTGACAGGGACCGCAAATGTGTCCCTCAACAAGCACGGTGGCTTTGTCGCCGGTTGGGTCACCGCCACCGTGATAGCGCTCGGCGTACTCTTGCTCCCGGCGGACGCCGACGTGAGAACAGTCCTGGCTCTCTTGGTGGGCCCATCAGTAGGAATATTCGTGCATTTGGTATCGCTGTGGAGGCGCTCCAGCAGATAAGATCAGCGGGCGGCCCGACCAGCGGCTAAGCCTTGAGTAGGTTCGTGAGGTAACGGCCGTAACCGCTCTTCATCAGGGGTGTTGCTCGTTCCACAAGTTCTTCGTCGCTCAGCAAACCGGTGCGCCACGCAATCTCTTCGGGGACCCCGATCTTGAGTCCCTGCCGGTTCTCCACCGTCCGTACAAAGTTGGACGCGTCGTTGAGGTCACCAAACGTGCCAGTGTCCAACCATGCGGTGCCACGCGGCAGAATCGAAACCTGAAGTTTTCCTTCGTCCAAGTACAGGCGATTCAGGTCGGTAATCTCCAACTCGCCGCGGGCCGATGGCTTGAGATCCCGGGCAAGTTCTACCACGCGATTATCGTAAAAGTACAAACCCGGTACCGCATAGTGGCTCTTGGGTTGTTCAGGTTTTTCTTCCAAGGATTGAGCAACGCCATCGGCGTCAAAACTGACCACGCCGTACGCGCTCGGGTCGCTGACCCAGTAACCAAATACCGCGGCACCCTCGAGATCACGATAGTGACGCAACTGTGTGCCCATACCAGGACCATAGAAAATGTTGTCACCCAAGATGAGCGCGACATTCTCGTCACCAATATGGTCCTCGCCAAGAATAAACGCCTGAGCCAGTCCGTCCGGCGAGTCCTGAATGGTGTAGCTCAACGAGATTCCGAACTGGCTTCCGTCGCCCAACAGACGCTTGAACTGCTCATTGTCATGCGGCGTCGTAATGATCAGGATCTCGGTGATCCCAGCCAACATCAAGGTCGACAACGGGTAGTAAATCATTGGTTTGTCATACACCGGCATGAGTTGCTTGCTCACGCCAAGGGTAATGGGGTGGAGCCGAGACCCCGTGCCTCCGGCAAGAATAATTCCGCGCATTCCAGCCACCTTTCCGCTCACCACAGCGCGATTCGTACGAGCCGAGGTATTTTTTGCCAATTCCGAGACTTCACCATGGCGGGGAGCTTGCTCAAGAGCGCAACCCGAGAGGTCCAGTGCAGCCGTGCAGCGCGAGCCGCTCTCTTCCAGCCACGTTCAGCAAACGTGGTCGCCATAGTTCTAAAGTAGTTGCTTTCTTCTGCGTAGCGCCGCAAATCGGCAGCTTGTACCGATGAGACGGACTCGCCATGACGCCGATACTGGAAAACAACGTCATTGCCTACCTGAAGCGAACCGCCGCCCAAAACCACGTCCATGGTCAAGGCGAGGTCTTGCACAATCTCAAACCCTTCGCGGAAGCGATGTCCTTGCATTGCGGTTCGCCGCCAGGCCAGCGAGGGGAAATAGAGCCAATTCCCGCTCATGAGGGATGTAGCGAGGTTTTCTCCACTCAGCACCGAGGTTCCGCTGCTTTTGAGCGCCTGAGTGCGGAGCCGAGCCTTGATGCGGTCACCCAGCGGAGCCGCGAGATTGCCCTCGCTGTCAATGACCTCGACGCCGGGTTGAATAATACTGGCCTCGGTACCGGCGGCCAGTTCTAGGACCTTCTCGACGTAGTTTGGTTTCATCACGTCGTCGCCGCCCATGATGACGATCCAGTCGCGTTGCGCATGGTCGAGCGCCTGCTGAAAATTTGCGAGAATTCCCACATTTTCGGCATGCCGGTGATACGTCACACTCTCGTTCTGGCTCGCAATGCGGGAGAAGAGCTCCCGCGCAGCGGGGTCCGGGTAGGCGTCGTCAAGAATGGTGAGGTGAAAATCGGAGGACGTTTGCGCAAGCACCGAATCCACAGCGCGTTTGGCGTACGCCACATCGCCATAGAAGGGCATCATGATGTCAATCGACACGAAGAGAGCCGCCTTTCGCCGCGGGAGGTGTCCACCCAGGCGATTTTAGTAGTCAGGAAAGTGTCAACGCTAGCACGGCACACCGTGCCAGAGAGCTCGGGAGATCAGTAAGCTTGTTGACATGCGCAATATCCTCGTCACCGGCGGCGCCGGGTTCATTGGTTCGAATTTTGTCCACTACGCGGTCAAGAACACCGACCTGAATATCACTGTTCTGGACAAACTCACCTATGCGGGCAGCCTTACCACGCTTGAGGGCCTCCCCGAAGATCGGGTGACATTCGTGAAGGGCGATATTGCCGACGCGGACCTTGTGGATACGCTCGCCAAAGACACCGACGCGATCGTTCACTACGCAGCCGAATCGCACAACGACAATTCTTTGCGAGACCCGCGCCCCTTCTTGGACACCAACATTATCGGCACCTACACGCTGATCGAGGCGGCCCGGAAGCACGGAAAACGCTTCCACCACATTTCCACGGATGAGGTCTGCGGCGACCTTGAACTCGACGACCCGGCACGCTTCACCGAAAACACCCCGTACAACCCGTCCAGCCCCTACTCGTCAACCAAGGCCGGCTCAGACCTGCTCGTACGCGCCTGGGTCCGCTCCTTTGGCCTCAATGCCACCATTAGCAACTGCTCCAATAACTACGGGCCGTTCCAGCACATCGAAAAGTTCATCCCGCGCCAAATCACTAACGTTTTGGACGGCCGCCGCCCCAAACTCTATGGCGAGGGCAAAAACGTTCGGGACTGGATTCACGCCGATGACCACTCCAGCGCCGTCCTCACCATCCTGGATAAGGGCGTCACCGGGGAGACCTACCTCATCGGCGCGGACGGCGAGGTCGACAATAAGAGCGTCGTGGAACGCATCCTGACAGCACTCGGCCAACCAGAAGACGCCTACGACCTCGTCAAGGATCGCCCGGGGCATGACATGCGCTACGCCATCGACTCCACCAAGCTGCGTGAAGAACTGGGCTGGCACCCCAGCTACGGCAACTTTGACGAGGGCCTGGCGGCAACCATCGAGTGGTACCGGGCACACGAAGACTGGTGGCGCCCCTTGAAGGATCAGGTGGAACGCAACTACCAGGAACAGGGTCAGTAAACCGTGAAAGAACTTCGCGTCACCCCCACGCCCATTGACGGTCTCCTTGTCCTGGACCTCCCCGTCCCGGAGGACAACCGCGGCTGGTTCAAGGAAAACTGGCAACGCGCCAAAATGACGGCGCTTGGCCTGCCGGACTTTGGTCCCGTGCAGAACAACATTTCCTTCAACGCCAAGCGCGGCGCAACCCGCGGTATCCACGCCGAACCGTGGGACAAGTACGTCTCCGTTGCGACCGGGCGGATTTTCGGTGCGTGGGTCGATCTGCGCGAGGGCCCTGGCTTCGGCACCGTCTTCACCACCGAGGTAGGTCCGGATACTGCGGTCTTTGTGCCCCGTGGAGTCGGCAACGCGTTCCAAACCCTGGAGGATGGAACCGCATACACATACCTAGTCAACGCGCACTGGTCGCCCGATGCAACCTACACCTTTCTGAACCTTGCCGATGAGACCGCGAACATTCAGTGGCCTATTCCCTTGGAGGATGCCGAACTGTCGGAGAAGGACAAGGCGCATCCCCGGCTGAGCGACGTGATCCCGATGGCGCCGCTCAAAACGCTGGTGATCGGCGCCAACGGCCAACTGGGCCGTGCCTTGCAAAAAATGTACGACGGCGATGCCTCCGTGGACTTCGTGTCTCGCCTTGAATTGGACCTGAGTGATACCAAAGCCCTCCAGGGCTTTGGTTGGGAAAGGTATGGCACGGTTATTAACGCGGCCGCCTACACTGCCGTGGATACCGCGGAAACCCCGCTGGGACGCAAGGACGCGTGGGAAAGCAATGCACGCGCCGTCGTACATCTTGCCAGTATGGCCAATGTTCACCGCTTCACGCTGGTGCACGTTTCCAGCGACTATGTTTTTGACGGCACCGAAGAGGTCCACAGTGAGGAGGAAGCGCTCTCGCCGCTCGGAGTATACGGGCAGTCAAAGGCGGCGGGCGACCTGGCCGCACTCGCCGCCGAACGGCACTACATCGTCCGCACGTCTTGGGTGATTGGCGAGGGGAAGAACTTTGTTGACACCATGGCGTCGTTGGCCGAGCGCGGGATTGATCCCGCCGTGGTGGATGATCAAATCGGGCGGCTGAGTTTCACCGAGGACATCGCCGGCGCGATTCGCCACCTTCTGGATGCGCGCGCGCCATATGGAATCTACAACGTGAGCAACTCGGGGCCGGCCATAAGTTGGGCGGACATTGCGCGCTCCGTTTTCGAATTGACCGGCGCGGACCCGCAGCGGGTGAGCGGGGTGAGCACCGCCGACTATTTCGCCGACAAGCCGGACGCCGCACCGCGCCCGAAGTACAGTACTCTTGACTTGGCCAAGATCACCGCCACCGGTTATGAGCCTGTCGATGCGGCGCAACGTCTGCGCGAGCACCTGCGCCGCGGTTAAATCTTCCCCCACGAGAAAGCCCCACCCCATGCACAAACTTTCGTTGCCGCGAAGGCGCGCTGTCATCACTGCCGCCACTCTTGGACTGCTCGGGGGCGGCCTCGCAAGCGCCCGGGCCGACGAGTCCGGTCCGCAAGTAGATCCCGGGTACTACGATCGTTTGAATTCTGGCGTGCTGGGCCCGGTCAGCGCCTATGCGCTCATCACCGCGGACAGTTTCTTCGCCAAGTACAACGGGAAGTACGTGGATGTGGACGGTGCACCGGCCTACAACAAATACCAGTGCTGGGATGTGTTTGAGGCGTACTCGCGGGAAGTAGTGGGCAAGGCCGGCATCAGCACCGCATATGGACCGCACCCGTGGTACGCGATCGCCCTGTGGGACGGGTATGCCCAAAACGGTGCGAGTTCCGTGTACAGCAAGGTCTCGGCAACTTCCGCGCCGCGCAAGGGCGACGTGGCGATTTGGCAGTGGGGTTCGCGGGTCGCCCCCTACTCGCACGTGGCCATTGTCGCGGCCGATCAAGGCAGCAGCATCAAAACCTTCGGGCAGAACGCGCCCAATGGCGCCCCGGCAAGCTATTTCACCCTGCCGAAAGAGGGCCTCGCCGGATATCTTCGCCGCAAGACCGTCTACACGTTGCGTGGAGCCATCGGCGCACGCTACTACGCCGATGGCGGTGCCGCGGTGTACGGGCAGCCGCTCAGCAACGAAATCGTGCTGCGCGATGGCGGCTGCTACCAAAAGTTTGAGAAGACCCGGATCTTTTGGAAGTCATCGACCGGCGCGTGGAGTGTGCGCGGCGCCATCTACAACAAGTGGCGCGCCTATGGCGGGGAGAACGGACGCATCGGCTACCCCACCGGAGGCATGTATAAGAACTCCAAGGGCGTCACATACCAAGGCTTCGAGGGCGCGGTCATCTACTGGACCTCGACCAAAGGCGCCTGGATTTCCTACCGGTAGCAATCTGGCACGACAAAGTTATCCACAATTTTGTCTCAACCGTCTGGCGCCGTGGCGCTCCCTCTCGTAGTCTGAACACCACTAAGTGCACCCTTCCAACGAGGGAAGCGTGCCGAAGTGGAACAGTTGGGGGAACTGTCTATGGACGCAGTGGCGATCGTGGAGGAAGAAGTCCGCGAACTCATCCGCCGCCAGGGCCTGGATCCGACCACGCAAGTGGCCGAGGTGCGTCGGCTCATCAACGCTGCTGTCAATGACTACGATGACCGCGCGCTCCGTTCCCCACTGCCGCCGCTGGGCCAGCGAGATGTCGCCCAACAACTGCTCTTTGACGCCGTCTCGGGTTTCGGGCCCATCCAACCGCTCCTGGACGATGACGCCGTAGAGGAAATCTGGATCAACTCGCCAGAGCAAATATTTGTGAGTCGCAGCGGCGACAGCGAGTTAACGTCCTTGAGGCTGACCGAGCAGCAAGTGCGGGATTTAGTGGAAAAGATGCTCAAGTCCTCGGGGCGCAGGCTGGATCTGAGTTCGCCGTTTGTGGATGCCACGTTGCCCGATGGTTCGCGGCTACACGTAGTGATTCCCGACATTACTCGCAAGCACTGGGCGGTGAACATTAGAAAGTTCATCGTGCGGGCAAACCGGCTTGAACATCTCGTGGATTTGGGCTCTCTCACACCCGCGGCGGCGCACTTTCTGGCCACTGCGGTGGCCAGCGGACTCAATATCTTGGTGTCCGGGGCCACCCAGGCGGGCAAGACCACCATGTTGAACTGCCTCGCCTCCAGCATCCGACCCCGCGAGAGGGTCGTCACCATTGAGGAAGTTTTTGAGCTTCAAATTCCACTACGTGACGTCGTCGCGCTGCAGTGCCGACAAATGAACTTGGAGGGTGCCGGCGAGATCCCCATGCGCCGGCTCGTCAAAGAAGCTCTGCGCATGCGGCCGGAGCGGATCATCGTCGGCGAGGTCCGTGAGGCCGAAAGCTTGGATATGATTATCGCCCTCAATAGCGGGTTGGCGGGCATGTGCACCATCCACGCCAACAGCGCCCAAGACGCGGTGACCAAGCTGTGTACTCTTCCGCTTCTGGCTGGCAGCAACATTTCCAGCTCGTTTGTGGTCCCCACCGTCGCGTCCTGCATCGACCTGGTGGTGCACTGCGAACGCGACGAAAAGGGGCGGCGACGAGTGGGCGAGATTCTCGCCCTTGGCCGCCGGGTAGAGAACGGCGTCATTGAAACCTCGCCCATCTTCCGCACCGTTGACGGGCAGCTCAAGCTCACGGCCACCTCGATGCCCTTTGATGAAAAGTTCCGCAAGAACGGCGTGAACATGGCACGGCTCATGGGGGCTATCTCATGAGCGTACTCTTGGGAGCGTTGCTCGGCGCGGGGGTACTGCTCGTGTGGTGGTCCTTTTGGCCGTCCGCGCCGCGCGGCAAAAAACGGGCACGTTCCTGGCTTACCGAGAATCTCAACCAGGCAGGAATCGATCGGGTTAAACCAGCCCAGGTGATCGCGAGCTGTATCGGCGTCGGGGTGTTCCTCTTCCTGCTTGTCTACCTGATTTCAAGATCCCTGCCCATAGCCCTGTGCTTCCTGATCTTCGGCTCCTGGTTACCCATTACTCTCATCCGATACCGGGCCAGGAAGCGTCAAGCGGTCTTGCGAAACCTGTGGCCGGACGTCGTGGACCATTTGCGCTCGGCCATTCGCGCCGGAATGTCTCTGCCGGAGTCGCTTGCGCAATTGGGGGACAAGGGGCCAGAAGAACTGCGCCCGGTGTTCCAGGATTTTGCCGCCGATTACCGTTCCACCGGCAACTTTGACCTCACGCTGAACCGGCTCAAGGTGCGGCTTTCGGACCCGGTCGCAGACCGCATAATCGAAGCGCTGCGACTCGCCCGAGAAGTCGGTGGCACCGACCTCGGCAAGCTTTTGGGCACCCTAGGGGATTTTCTGAGAGAGACCACGCGCACCCGGCGGGAACTCGAGGCCAGACAATCCTGGACGGTCAATGCCGCACGCCTCGCGGTCGCGGCCCCGTGGATTGTTCTCCTTCTGCTCTCCACCCAACCGCAGGCCGTGCGCGCCTACAACTCTCCAGCCGGGGTCGCGATTTTGCTCGGCGGGCTCCTTGTCTCCTTCATCTGTTATCGCTTGATGTTGCGCATCGGCGCTCTTCCAGAGGAAACCCGGGTGCTCAAGTGAGTACCGAAGCGATCCTTGCCATTGCCGTGGGACTAGTAGCCGGAGTCGGTCTAGTGCTCATTGCCCGCTACGTTCCGTTCGCCCGCAAACGCAGCTTCGCAGAGCGGATATCGACCCAGCTCTCTAGCGCAGACACCGGATCTCGATTACTCAATCCCGGTGCTAATCCCATCACGCCCTTCGGTTCTCTGGAACGAATTGCGGGCCCCATCATTCGGGACGGCGTGTCCCGCCTCAATCGCCTTTTACCCGTTTCCGCGACGATCAAGATTCGGCTCAACCGAGCCGGGGCGAGCAAAAGCGTCAATGATTTTCGTGCCGAACAAATCATGTGGTCCATCACCGGACTCGCCGGGGCAATCCTGCTCGTGATCTACCTTATTGGGCAGGGGACCGGCAACCTCGTGGTGTATATCCTTCTCATCGCGGCGCTACCGACGATCGCCTTCCTGACCCGCGACTACGCGCTGACCCGCCAGGTTGCCCGGCGCGAGCGGCGCATGCTCGAGGAGTTCCCGGCACTCGCAGAAATGATTGCCCTGGCCGTGGGGGCAGGGGAATCCGCAACCGGCGCGGTGGAACGGGTATGCCGCAGCGCCGATGGCGAACTCGTCCGCGAATTCGAGAACGTTTTGGTGGCCACCCGCTCTGGCGTCCCGCTCCTCGCGGCCCTCCAGAACATGTCCAACCGCGTCCAGGTCACACCGCTGGTGCGATTTGTCGACGGCATCACCGTCGCTGTCGAGCGCGGAACCCCGCTCGCCGACGTGATTCGCGCCCAAGCGCAAGACGTCCGCGATCTCGCGAAACAAGAGCTCATGGAGTCGGCCGGCCGCAAGGAGATCGGCATGATGGTTCCCCTGGTTTTCGGCGTCCTCCCGCTCACCATCATCTTTGCAGCCTTCCCCGGCCTGACACTTTTGCAGATCGGCCTCAACTAGAACTCGTCACCGATGACCTCAACACAAGGAAAGACATGAAACTCATCACCCGATACATACTGACACTTCTCGCGATTGCTGCCACCGCTCGGCTGTGGCTGGTCGATCGCTGTGCCGCTACCGTGGCCCCGCGCGAACACCATGACACGCCCGAGCGCGGCGACGTGCCTGGCTGGGTGCTGGTGACACTGATGACCGCGCTCTTGGTCGCCGGGCTGCTCGCCATCGCGTGGCCGGCGCTGCGCGACATGCTCAACAAAGCCATGACGGATCTGAACCTGGGCAAATAGTTGGTGACTAGGCGAGAGCGGACAGATGAGCGCGGTTCCGCGCCGGTCGAGTTTGTGCTCATCGGCACGGTGCTCATAGTGCTTTTCCTTGCCATCATCCAGCTCGCCTTGGCGCTGCACGTACGCAACACCTTGATTGACGCGGCCAGTTCCGGAGCGCGGCTCGCCTCGCTCGCGGATCGCACCGAGTACGACGGCGTTGACCGCACCAAATCCCTCATCACCTCCCGGTTGAGCTCACGTTTCGCCAACGACGTCACGGTGGCTACCCAAAACATTGACGGGGCCAAGACCGTAGTCGTTACGGTGCGTACCAGTCTTCCGCTCTTCGGCTATTTTGGGCCGAACAACGCTCTAGAAGTGACCGGCCATGCGCCCGCTGGTTAGACGATGCTGGGAGCGGGTAGCAGGCCGTGAGGACGAGGCCGCCGAGGACGGCAGCGCCGTGGTGGAGTTTATTTTTCTGGGCGTTCTGCTGATTGTGCCGCTCATTTATTTCATCCTGACCGTCTCCCAAGTGCAGGCCGCCGCCTACGCCACGAGTAACGCAACCCAAGGGGCCACCACGGTGCTCGCGCAGGCCCCCGACGAAGGGACCGGCCGCGAACGCGCCGAAGCGCTCAAACGGTTCGCCTATGCGGACTTCGGGCTTAACCCTGACGCCGGTGCCATGACCATCAGCTGTGCCGGGTCATGCTTGGCGCCGGGGTCCAAGGTCACGGTATCGATCTCTTACAGTGTCGACTTGCCGCTGTTCTCCAATGTGTTTGGAAGCGGCCTCAAAGTTGTCCAACTCAACGATTCGGCAACCGCCTACATCCCGAGGTACCGATGACACGGCTCGCACCGCGCATCCGGGAGGTGCGTGAGGGACGGGACGAGGGACGCATTATGCTCCTCAGCATCGGTTACCTCCTCATTGCCATGTTGATCCTGACCGTGGTTGTCGCCGTGACGGCAGTCTTTTTGGAACACAAGCGGCTCTTGGACGTTGCCGATAGAGCATCCTCGGCCGCCGCGGATTCTTTCGGCGCCCAAGACGTCGCCACCCGGGGCGGACCCTATCTCGGCGACGCGGCGGTCCGCCGGGCCGCCGAAAACTACCTCACCGAGGTCAATGCCGCCGCGCAATTTAGCGAATTTGGAATTCTCGGAACTACCGGGGCACCCGACGCAACGACCGCGCGGGTGTCTCTACGCGCCGTCGTACATCCGCCTCTGGTGAATTTCATTGTCCCGGCGGGCATCGAGATCGAGGTGGAATCGGATTCGCGCATCGTTCTCTCACGGTAGGCTGGATGGATCATGGCCATTGATTTTCCCGCTGACATTGCTGCGCTTCGCGCCACCTACGCATCCATTGCCGACGTCTCTGACCTCGATCAGATCCGCGCCGACATCGCCGAATTGAGCGAGCAGGCCGGTGCTCCGGACCTCTGGGATGACCCGGATGCCGCGCAACAGGTCACCTCGAAACTCTCACACCGGCAGTCCGATCTGGAACGGCTGGAGCGCTTGGAATCGCGGATTGATGACGTCGAGGTGCTGGTCGAGTTGGCCGGCGAGGAAGGCGACGAAGCTTCGCGCCTGGAGGCCGAGAAAGAGGTCGCCAGCATCGCGAAGGCGCTTGAGGAACTGGAAGTGGTAACGCTCCTCTCCGGTGAGTATGATTCCCGCGAAGCCGTGGTGACGATTCGCTCCGGCGCCGGCGGAGTAGATGCGGCGGACTTTGCCGAGATGCTTCTGCGCATGTACTTGCGGTGGGCCGAGCGGCACGGGTACTCCACGAAAGTCATGGATACCTCCTACGCCGAAGAAGCGGGCCTCAAGTCCGCGACTTTTGAGGTGAACGCGCCGTTCGCGTACGGAACGCTGTCGGTGGAAGCCGGTACGCATCGCCTGGTGCGCATCAGTCCCTTCGATAATCAGGGCCGGCGCCAGACGTCTTTCGCGGCGGTAGAAGTGGTGCCGCTCATTGAGCAGACCGATCACATCGATATCCCCGACGCGGATATTCGGGTAGATGTGTTCCGTTCCTCCGGGCCCGGCGGTCAGTCCGTGAATACGACGGACTCGGCCGTACGCCTGACCCACTTGCCGACCGGCCTGGTGGTCTCGATGCAGAATGAGAAATCGCAGATCCAAAACCGTGCGGCCGCGATGCGCGTGTTGCAGTCTCGGTTGCTGCTGCTGAAAAAGGAACAAGAGGACGCAGAGAAGAAGGCGCTCGCCGGGGATATTAAAGCGTCCTGGGGTGATCAAATGCGCTCCTACGTGCTCAACCCCTATCAGATGGTCAAGGATCTGCGCACCGAACACGAGGAAGGCAACCCCTCGGCGGTTTTCGACGGTGCGCTCGACGCGTTCATTGACGCCGGAATCCGCTGGCGGGCTTCCGCACGGGCCGACGCCGAAGCCTAAACCCCGCGATCCAGCGAACGCCCAGCGAACTCTCCGACGCGCGACGCGTGCGGAAATGCCCCGGATATGCGCTAGCGCGCGTTTATAGTCGAAGAGCCGGGGCTTCCTTCCCCAACCGCCCAAGCCCGGCATGCCAAGCTTCCGATGCTTCGGTAAGGGCAGAGCGAAGACATGATCAGATTCGACAATGTCACCAAGGTGTATAGCCAGAAGTCGCGCCCGGCCTTGGATGATGTGAGCCTTGAGGTTGATCGAGGCCAATTTACCTTCCTGGTGGGTGCTTCCGGTTCCGGAAAGTCCACCTTCATCCGCCTTGTCATGCGTGAGGACCGTGCTACGCGCGGCTCGGTCTATGTGGCCGGGCAGAATGTCGCCAAGCTGGCGAGTTGGCGGGTGCCCAAGCTACGCCGCGGCATCGGCGTGGTGTTCCAGGACTTCCGGCTCTTGCCGCAAAAGACCGTGTTCGCGAACGTCGCGTTTGCCATGCAGGTGATCGGCAAGTCGCGCGCCCTGATCAAGACCACAGTTCCCGAAGTCTTGGAAACCGTGGGGCTCGAAGGCAAGGGCAACCGCATGCCGCATGAGCTTTCCGGCGGTGAGCAGCAACGCGTGGCCATTGCCCGCGCGATTGTGAACAAGCCTGCCATCCTCTTGGCCGACGAGCCCACCGGTAACTTGGACCCCACCACGTCCATGGGGATTATGAGCGTGCTGGACCGCATTAACCAGAATGGCACCACCGTGGTGATGGCAACCCACGACGATGACATCGTGAACACGATGCGCAAGCGAGTCATTGAGCTTGTCAATGGCAAAGTGGTGCGCGACGAATCCGAAGGCATCTATGTGGGTGCCAAACCGGAAGATGTCGAGGGGACCGACAGCGAGCTTCTGGTAGCCGATGACGAGAAGACGGGGGAGAGCGCATGAGGCTTGCCTTTATCCTCGGAGAAATCGGGTCCGGGCTACGCCGAAACCTGTCCATGGTCATCTCGGTCATTTTGGTGACCTTTATTTCCTTGACCTTTGTTGGCGCCTCGGCGCTACTGCAATTGCAGATCAACCAGATCAAGGGCTACTGGTATGACAAGGTCGAAGTTTCGGTGAACTTGTGTGCCACATCCTCGACGGCAGAGACCTGTGCGGGCGGCCCGATCACAGACGAGCGACGCGAAGAGTTGCGCGCCATGTTTGATGACCCTGCTCTCTCCGGATACATCAAGTCCGTGCAGTATGAGTCCCAGGACGATGCGCTCAAGCGTTTCAAGGAACAGTTCGCAAATTCGCCGATCGTCGACTTTGTCACGGCAGACCAATTGAGCCCCTCCTTCAAGGTCGCGTTGAACGACCCGACGAAGTTCCCCATCATTCAGGAAGCCTTTGTGTCCCAGCCCGGCGTGGACTCGGTGTTTGACCAGAAGGAGCTCTTCGAGAAGATCTTTGCCTTCATGAATGGCGCGTCACTGGTTTCTTTGGGCATTGCCGGGGTCATGATCTTCTGCGCGATCCTGCTGATTGCGACAACAATTAGATTGTCAGCTTTCAGCCGTCGCCGAGAAACAGGGATCATGCGTTTAGTGGGAGCCTCCCGCGCCGTCATCCAGTTGCCCTTTGTGCTAGAAGGCGTCATCGCCGCGGCAATCGGTGGACTGTTAGCATCCATTACCTTATGGGTGGTAATGAAGTTCTATGTGAATGGCCCGCTGTCACAAGATATCCTCGATATCCCGTTTATTCCGGCCAGCAACATGTTCTGGTTGGGGCCGCTCCTGATACTGCTCGCAGGCGTTTTGGCAGGATTTTCCTCGATTTTAACCCTACGGCGGTACTTGAAGGTTTAGACTAGGAAACGTTGACTGTCTTTCCACCCCGCTCGATGCGGTGTCCAATGCGTGCCGGAGGGCCCCAAATGCGCACGAATAAAGCTGTTTCGATGGCGCTTGCCACCGTGGCAATGATCGCCATGGTGGCTCCAGCGACGGTCGTGAATGCCGACGAGCTGGATGACAAAAAGGTACAACTGGAGCAACAAGAGCAAGAGCGCGAACAAGCCCTTGAACTTGTGAATTCGGATTTAGCAAAGACGGAAAGGGAACTCCAGGGATACCAAAATCAATTGCCCGGCGCTCGGCAAGCGCTCAGCGACGCCGAGGGCCGCGTGAGTGCCGCTCAAGCGGAAGTTCAGGCTCTGGCAAACCGGGTGAGCCTAGCCGAGGAGAATAAAGCCAAAATTACCGATCGGATTGAAAAGGATAAGGCCGCCATGGTCGAGTCCAAGAAATCGATCGGGCAGATCGCGGCCCAGGCTTACAAAATGGGTGGCGTCCCCTCCACGTTTACCTTGATGTTTAGCGGCGGCGAGTCACAGAATTTCACCGATTCCATGAACATGGTGGACCAGGTTCTGCGCTCTCAGGGCCAGGCCGTGAGCACCCTGGCGGAACAAAACGCGACGAACGTCAACTCCGAGGCGCGCCTTGCAGCCATCGAGGAAGAGATTAAAGCGCTCAAGGAGAAGGCTGATCAGGCGCTGGCGGCAGAGCAGCAGGCGCGTGATCAAGCGGCGCAAAAGAAGGCCGAACTCGATGGCCTGGTCTCCAAGGCGACCGCTCTCTCCGACAAATTGGAGGCGCAAAAGCCCAAGATTCAAGCGCAACTGAACAAGATTCAGGACGCTCAGGACGCGAACAACGCTGCCATTGCCGAGCGCCAGCGCAAGCTCCTTGAGGAGGCAAAGCGTCGCGAAGAAGAAGCGCGACGGCAGGAAGAGGAGCGTCGCCGTCAGGCCGAAGAGGAAGCTCGCCGCAACCAGAACAACGGGGGCGGCGGAGGCGGAGGAGGCGCTCCCGCTCCGGCCCCGCCTCCTCCAGCACCGGCTCCCGGACCCGGAGGCGGCGGCGCGTTCAACCTCATCAACCCTGTCGATGCTCCACTCACCTCCGGTTTTGGCTGGCGCCCCACCCCTCCCGGAACCCGCGACTGGTTCGGCACCGGCGGATATCTCCACTCCGGCCAGGATTATGGTGCAGGATGTGGGGTCCCGATTAGAGCCGCGGCCGGGGGAGAAGTGTGGTTCTCCGACTATGAGGTGTACCCGGGTTCGGGCAACCGCATTGTGCTCAACAACGGAGTTCGCGGCGGGACCGCCATGGTGCAAAACTACTACCACCTGACCCAGCGCTACGTGTCTCAGGGACAGACAGTGTCGCAAGGCCAAATCATCGGCACCGTTGGCACAACTGGAAACTCCACCGGTTGCCACTTGCACTTTGAGACCATGGTTAACGGGACGCTCGTCGACCCGATGCCTTACCTCCCCTAACACCGCCCTCGTTTCGCATCCCCGTAACGCATTTTGAGAGCCGTACGCGGGGATGAGAACGCGGTACGGGGATGCGAAACGCGGGCGGGAGTGGTTGAGTAGCGCCAATCAGTGCTAAGATAGATTCTTCCGTGTCGACAAGCGCTGACGTATGTGAGGAGGTGCGCCGTGGCTAAGTCCAAGAAGGATGACTCGCGAAACAAGGTTGTCGCAACCAATCGCAAGGCCCGTCACGACTACCTCATCCTCGATACCTTTGAAGCCGGGCTGGCTTTGATGGGCACCGAAGTGAAGTCCTTACGGGAAGGGCGCGCCTCGCTCACCGACGGATACGCCACGTTCTACAACGGCGAGCTGTGGCTGGAGGGAATTCACGTACCCGAATATACGCAAGGTTCGTGGACCAACCATGCTGCGCGCCGCCGTCGTAAGTTATTGCTGCACCGCGAAGAACTGAACAAGATGGAGCGGAAGGCCAGCGAAGCTGGACTGACCATTGTTCCGTTGCAGTTGTACTTCAAGGACGGCCGCGCCAAGGTGGAGATCGCGTTGGCGCGCGGTAAGCGTGACTACGACAAGCGGCAGACGCTGCGGGAAAAGCAGGACAACCGTGAGGCGCTTCGCGCCATGCGCGAACGCAACCGCGGCGCCTGAGACTGCCGGGTAGAATGGAATAGTGCGGCCACGGAAGTGGTTGCACATTTGGTAACTCAATATGGGGATGACTGGTTTCGACGATGTGAGTCGCGTCAGGGGAAGCGGGCCGAGGATGCAGAATTATCTCGTAAACGCTTTCTGCAAAACTATAAGTGCCGAATCTAAGCGCACTGACTTCGCTCTCGCTGCCTAAGTAGCGAGACAGTCCGTCAGCCCGGGTTTGCCTTTGACCCGGTCACTGGCGTCAGCTAGAAGGCCACTGCTTGGTGATGATGTCGTGGCGTCACCAGGGACTTTTACACGGCTGGGCTCGGCGATCACTTGTTTGCATGATGATCGGAGCCGAGTAGACCTAGCGCAAACTGCGCCCGGAGAAGCCCTGACAAAGCAACATCGGACCGGGGTTCGATTCCCCGCATCTCCACAGTAAACGCCCTAGCCACACATTGTGGCTAGGGCGTTCGCGTGTCTGCGCGCAGGCGACCGCGCGATTCCGTGGCAGTTTTCGTGGCGAAACTGCCACGGAATCGATTATGTGGCAGTTTGAGCCCCACCGCTGCCACATAAAATCTGCGGTGGCAGAGCACGCAGGGCGTAAAGTGCCACTATGACCGCCTTGCAACGCCGTGTACTCATCGTCGCGATCCTCGCCTCTTTCATGTCAATCCTGGACGGCTCGGTGGTCAATTTGGCGTTGCCCGCCATGACACGGGAACTCGGCGGCGGCCTCAGCTCACAACAGTGGATCGTAGACGCATACCTCTTGACCCTTGGCTCCCTGATTCTCTTGGCCGGCTCGCTTTCGGACCAATTCGGTCGGGAACGGATCATGCGATGGGGGCTGATTGGCTTCGGCATCACCTCGGTCGCCTGCGGGCTCGCGCAAAGCGACCTGCAACTGATCATCGCCCGCGCGATTCAAGGCATCGCCGGTGCACTCCTCGTCCCCAGTTCCCTGGCCATGATCATGGCGGCATTTAGCGGCAAGGCGCAGGGCCGGGCGATCGGGCAGTGGACCGCCGCTACCGGCGTGGCCGTCGTCGCGTCCCCGCTCATTGGTGGACTCGCCGTTGACTTCCTGTCCTGGCGGGTGATCTTTTTCATTAACATCATCCCGATCCTGATCGCCCTGCCGTTTCTCGCGAAGATCCCCAACCTCGAAGAGAGCAAAAGCGCCCGGCACATCGACTTTGTTGGCGCGCTACTGGGCGTGATCGGGCTCGGTGGCAGCGTCTTTGCGTTGATCGAAGCACCCCGGTTGGGACTTTCCGATCCGAGCGTGTGGGGACCACTCGCCGTCGGACTTCTGGCACTGGTGGCGTTCATTTGGTGGGAAAAGCGCGCTAAGGCACCAATGATGCCGCTCGGGCTGTTCTCGATCCGCAACTTCTGGGTGGGGAACCTCTCCACCTTCTTGACCTATGGCGCGCTCAGTCTAGGCACGCTTGCGCTTTCGCTATACCTGCAGCAGGTGGTGGGGCTCTCCGCGACGATTACCGGGCTCGCGACGATCCCGAGCACCATAATCATGCTGACGCTGTCCACCTATTTCGGTGACTTTGCCGGCCGGATTGGACCGCGGATCTTTATGGGGCTGGGCCCGATCATCGCCGGTGTGGGTTTCCTACTCATGCTGACCGTGAGCCGGGACTTCAATTATTGGTGGCAGGTCCTGCCGGGGATTTTGGTCTTTGGGCTCGGGCTCACGATGACGGTGGCGCCGCTAACCGCGGGCATTCTAGGTGCGGTGCCGACGGCCAACGCGGGTGTCGGGTCGGCGATTAATAACGCAATCTCGCGCATTGCCGGGCTCATTACGGTGGCGCTCATGGGTGTGATTGGCGGCAGCACGCTCGGGCTGGATGCGCTGCACCGGCTGGTGCTCGCCACCGGGCTGATGATGATCGCGGGCGGCGTCATTTCGCTAATCGGGATCCAGAATCCGCGGCCGGATAACGCAGTGGCGGTCTCGGCGAGCAAGTAGGGCCTCCGCGCCGGGCACCCGAGCCCGCCCCGCGCCTGGCACCCGGGGGCCCCGCTCCCCGCGCCGGGCACCCGGGGGCCCCGCCGCCCCGTCCGGCGCGCCTCGTCCCCGATTGGCAATTGCGAATCACCGGCGCATTTCCGGGTAGGATGACGTGGTGTCCACCACACCCCCAGATCCCGCGCACCCGGTCGAGCCGGGCCCGCACGAAGGCCCGCGCACAGGCATCCTCCGCGGCCAAGGCATCCTCCGCCGCACCGGCCGCGCCATCCTGCCCCACAACCTCGGCCCGCAATTCGGCCGCCTCTGGGGAAGCGCGATCGCCTCCAACCTCGGCGACGGCATCATGATCGCCGCCGGTCCGCTCATTGTCGCCGCGGTGACCAATAACAACCCGCTTCTGGTGGGCCTTGCCGCCGCGATTCAACGCATCCCGTGGCTCATTTTCGGCCTGTTTGCCGGCGTGGTCTCGGACCGCATCAACCGCAAGACGATCATCATCGCGATGGCCGCCGTGCGCGTGCTGGTGCTCAGCTACCTCGCCGTCA
Organism: Haematomicrobium sanguinis DSM 21259; assembly: GCF_000688395.1. GTDB lineage: Bacteria > Actinomycetota > Actinomycetes > Actinomycetales > Micrococcaceae > Haematomicrobium > Haematomicrobium sanguinis. Next base: position 161,997 of record NZ_JIAG01000006.1, read on the forward strand.
CGATCCTGACCGGCACCGTCAACGTCCCCATCTTGATGAGCGTCCTCTTCCTCGTTGGCACGGCGGAAACCTTCGGCGACACCGCAAACTCCGCGGTCCTGCCGAGCATCGTCCCCAAGTCGGCACTCGGCACCGCGAACTCGCGTATCTTCGGCACCGCCATGCTGCTCAACCAACTTGCCGGCCCCGTCCTTGGCGGGTTCCTCTTCCTCGCGGGCATGGCCTTCCCGGTCGGCATCCAAGCGCTGTGCCTGGTGATCGCGATCGCGTTCATCGCCCGCATCCGCCTCCCCGGGCATGAGCCGCGCACCGCGAAAACCGGCATCCACCACGACCTCAAGGAAGGCATCGTGTGGATCTGGCACCACCCGCCGGTGCGCACCCTGATCCTGTTGATCACCGTGTTTAACCTCAGTTTCGGCGCGTCCTTTGGCATGTTGGTGCTGTACGCGCAAGAGTGGCTTGGCATCGGCGAGGCGGGATACGCGATCCTGCTCGCGATATCCGCGGCGGGCGGATTCGTCGGCTCGCTCATCTTCCCCGCACTGGAGCGCCGTTTCAGCTACGCCTTCCTGCTGCGTACCGGACTGATTATCGAAACCTTCATGCACCTGATACTGGTTCTGACCCGCAGCCCGATTGTCGCCGGAGCGATCCTGTTCCTGTTCGGCATCCACGCGATCGTCTGGGGCAGTACCTCGGCCACGATCCGCCAACGCGCCGTCCCGCTTAAGCTCATGGGCCGCGTCTCCAGCGTCCACATGATCGGGGTCACCGGGACGCTCGCCATCGGCCAAATCATGGGCGGCTGGTTCGCCGGGATCGGCAACATCACCACACCCTACTATGTGGCGTTTGGCTTGGCCGGACTCGCGACAATCCTGGTGTGGGGGCAAATTGCGAGCGTCGCGCACGCGGGTGAAATCTCAGAACACCCCGAGGATGAGCCGGGCAAACCCCAGCCCGGCTAAAGCCCCTGCAACGCACAGGACGAACATGCCGAGCGCGTGGACGAGGGCCGCCACCGGGCGGCGCAATTGCAGGAGCCGCAGGGTCTCGTAGCTCGCAGTGGAGAAGGTCGTGTAGCCGCCCAAAAATCCGGTGCCCACCATAGCGAAGTACGACGGCGTGTCCCCGACTCCCAGCGCACCGGACCAGAGTGCCAGTCCGGTGAGTAGCCCTAGGGCCAACGACCCAGAAACATTGATGGTCCAGGTGGCCCAGGGGAAATTGTCGCCCACTCTCGACTTGATCAGGCCGTCCAGCATGAAGCGAGCACCGGCACCGAGGCCGCCGCAGAGGGCAATAAGAAGTAAGAGGCCGAAGTTCACTGTGAGTCACCGCCCTCGTCAGGCAAGGAGCCAGGTGAGGCATCAGTTGAGGTACTAGCTGCACCGTTGTCTCGGGCTCCGCGGGACGGGACGAGCGAACCCAGCCACAATCCAACCCCGCTCGCTGCGGCGCCACCGAGGAGGGTCGCCACGGCATAGACGGCGAACCCGCCAATGTTTCCGGCAATCAAGAGTTCGGAGTTTTCGGTAGCAAGAGCGCTATACGTGGTGAACCCGCCAAGCAGCCCGGTGCCGAGGGTGAGCCGTATTGCTTGGCGCCGCCCGCGGTCGGGTCCGCGGCGGGCGAGCGCTTCTAGGAGGAAGCCCAAGGCACATGCCCCCAGAATGTTGACGGCAAATGTCCCGGCAGGAAAGGGGAGCGTGGTACCGGCCCACAGCCCGACGAGCTCGCGCAACAGGGTGCCCAGGGTACCGCCCGCGATGACAAGTGCCACCAGCTTTGGATGAAAGTGAACCGGACGGCGCGGCCCGAGGCTTTCGCTATCCGGGTCTACTGGGACATGCGTCATGGCGAGCTGTCTCTCTTGCGTGGGCTTTTGCCCGGGGTGCAGAAGGCGCGGTATGCCTGCGTCACATAGTGGAGCTCGACGATCTCGCCGGGCCGGTGGCCCAAATGCTCAAAGAGGTACCAGTGAAGGTTCGCGAGGACCTTGGCGCGAGTGGCTTCCGTCGCCTTGAGAAAGTAGCTCCGGGTTTGGGCAAGCTCAATCAGCTCCTCGGCCGCGAGTTCTTGTTGCCAGTGCACTTCGCGGGTTTCAATCGGCGTGAACCCGGTGCCGAGCGGTGGACGGAAGTTGTGTCGAAGCACATCCCCGGCGTGCATGATGCGGGAAAGACGGTGCACCCAGGGCACGGTGACGTCGAGTTGGTTCCAGATCAGGCCCAGGGTGCCGCCGGGGCGTAGCGCCGATCGGATGCGTGCGCTGGCCGCCTCGACATCGAACCAGTGCCAGGCTTGCGCCACGAGTACCGCGTCCAGTGCACCGCCGGTCTGGGTGACCCAACTCTCGTCTTCGGCGTTCGCTTCGATGGTGCGCACCCCGGGGAGTTTCGCCTCGACGTGGGCCAACATGTCTGCCGAAGGGTCTACGGCGAAAACGTCCGTGACTCTGTGCACCAGTTGTTCGGTGAGTTTCCCAGTCCCTGCGCCCAGGTCGACAATGCGCCGGGCATCCTCCGGGAGCAACCAGTCCACAGCCTCGGCAGGGTAGCCGGGACGCAACCGCTCATAACGCTCGCCGCCGGTGTTGAACGCGCTAGAAAAATGGGTCCGCTGCGCATCATCGAGTTTGGGGCCCCGATTGTGCACAGCGATTCCTCTCCACGTCGATCCGGTGTCCAGCGACCGGCAGTCGGTTATTACCTTAGCCCTGTTCTCCCGGGTTACGCCGCTGACCGAAAGCCGTGGCGGGCACTAGTCACTCGAACACGGCGCCGCACCGGCGGTCCCCGGGCGGTTCGGCGCCCACGCCGGGAACTCCCGAGTATCCTGAGCCGGAACCCAGCGGCCCTCATCCACCACATAGTCAAACCGCAACCCGCGCTCCACCAGCGCCGTCACACCCGTAACCAGCCGGTCCACGTGGGCGCTCGTGCTTCCGAGACCAAAGCTCGCCCTTAAGGCCCCGGACGGAAGCCCGAGCTTATTCAGGAGCGGGTGCGCGCAGAATTTCCCATCACGCAACCCCACGCCGAACTCGGCGGACAAGAATGCGGCGACCAATCCGCCGTCGTACCCCTTGACCGAAAAGTTGACGACTCCAATGGCATCGATTGAGTCCTCGAAGATGCGGTGAATCTGGACGCCGGCGATCGCGTTGAGACCGTCGATTAGGCGCGCGCGCAACGCCTCTTCGTGGGCGTGCCAGGCATGCGGATCGAGCGCCTCGATGGCCTCAATGGCGGCGGTGAGGGTTGCGGCTCCCAGGACATTGGGGCTCCCAGCCTCGTGGCGCGCCGGGCTCACCGCCCAAGTGACCGAATCCGGCTTGACCCGGACGACGGCACCGCCGCCCGCGAGATACGGGGGAGCGGCGTCCAGCCAGTCGGCAGGACCCACCAGGAGCCCGGCACCGAAGGGGGCGTACAGCTTGTGGCCGGAGAGCGCGAGGTAATCGATTCCCGCGCCCACCATGTCGATCCGGCGGTGCGGAGCAAGCTGCGCCGCGTCCACGGCGAGCCGAGCGCCGTGGCGGTGCGCGATCGCGGCAAAGCGGGCTAGGGGGAGGATTTCACCGGTGACATTGGACGCGCCGGTGATCGCCACGAGAGAGACGGAGCCCTCCGTGAGCGCGGCCTCCACGTTGGCGAGCGTCTGCTCAAGAGTGGGCGCGGAGAGCACCGAGCGGTGTGCACGGGCCTGCCACGGCAGCAGATTGGCGTGATGTTCCAGGTCCAGGTAGAGCACCTCGGTGCCCTCCGGCACGGCGCTTGCCAGCAGGTTCAGCGCGTCGGTGGTGTTGCGCGTGACGATGACCTGCGCATCTTCCGGTGCATTGAGGAATCGGCGCGCGGCAATGCGGGTGCCCTCATAGAGCGATGTGGATACTTGCGAGGCGTACCCGGCGCCGCGGTGGACGCTCGCGTAGTACGGGGTGACTTCGGCGAGCCGTTTTTGCACCGACTCCAGGATCGGCGCGCTGGCCGCGTAGTCGAGATTGGCGTACGGCACCGTGTTGCCGTCAAGAAGCGGGGTCTCCAGGTCCCCGCCCACAACGGGCAGGAGCGCCTGGATGGTGGTTGTTTCGGCCAGAGTTTCCCCGGGCAATGTCGCTGTCATGGTGTCCTCTCAGATGGAGGGCGTCCTCGCAAAAGCAGTGCCGCGTTGGGCTAGCTGTGCCGTCAAGGTGCGCCGCGCTTGCCACCGGGAGTGTGCCCGGCGGCCAGGTCTTCACCCGGGGCACCCCACCGCGTGTGGAGGGTTGCCGTCCAGCAAACCGGGGTTTAGCGCTGGAACTCGTGACCTCAGTGCGAGTCTAGCGAAGGCGGCGCGAACATGACGTTTATGTGACATTTCACCCGTGAAACTGCCACATAATCGATTCCGTGGCACTTTCGGCCCACAAACTGCCACATAAACTCGGCGCGCGGCTCAGGGAAAGAGCCGCTGCTCCGGCGAATTGAGCATCGTGAGTACGGAATCATGCAGAATCCCATTGGTTGCCACCGCGTTCCCGCCAAAGGGGCCAGCGTTCCCGTCCAACGACGTGAACCGCCCGCCAGCCTCGGTCACGATCGGCACCAGCGCCGCCATGTCATAAACCTCGAGTTCCGGTTCACACGCGATGTCCACGGCGCCCTCGGCCACCAGGCAGTAGGACCAAAAATCCCCGTACGCACGGGATCGCCAGGTCGTCTCATCCAAGGTCAAAAACGGCCCCAACATTTCGCGCTCGCGCCAGCCGTCCAGGCTGGAGTAACTCAGCGACGCATCCGCCAACGTCCCCACCGAAGACACCTGCAGCCGAGACGCGCTCGCCAAAGACTTTCCGGTATACGCACCCGAACCCTTCGCGGCCCACCACCGTTTACCCAGCGCAGGCGCACTCACCACGCCGAGAACCATCTCATTGCCCTCGCGCAGCCCGATCAGCGTCGCCCACACCGGCACGCCGCGCACAAAATTCTTGGTCCCGTCAATCGGGTCGATGATCCATTCCCGGTTGCCGCTGCCGGTCGCACCAAATTCTTCACCGAGAATCGCGTCCCGCGGCCGCGACCGCCCCAGCTGCGACCGAATCATCTCTTCGGCGCGACGATCGGCGTCGCTAACCGGTGTCAGGTCCGGTTTGGTCTCCACCACCAGGTCTTGGGCTTTGAACCGGTCCATCGTGTGCGCGTCGACCGAGTCCGCGATCACGTGTGCGAGTCGGAGGTCATCGGTGTACGCGCTAGCCAGATTCATGATCCCAATCTATCCCGGCTGGACGGCACCCAGTGCTTACACCGCGCCCAATTCTTTATCTTCGCGATCGGCCTCGGCCCCCAAGAGCGCCCGCAGCGATGCCAACCGCTGTGCACCGTACGGCCCCGCATGGCCGCCGGCTACCCAGGCATCGAGCGCGCAGTTCGGCGCACCCGAGCGGTGCGTACACCCGCGCGGGCAGTCCGCGGTCGCCGGCGCCAACTCCTCAAACGCCTCCACGATCCGCTCGGAATCCACGTGCGCCAACCCAAAGGAGCGAATCCCCGGCGTATCGACAATCCAGGAAGCGGCCCCCGCGCCCACGAGCGGCAACGCCAGCGCGCTCGAGGACGTATGCCGCCCGCGCCCGGTCACCGCATTCACCGCGCCGGTTGCCCGCACCGAGCCGGTCAGCGCGTTCACCATGGTGGATTTTCCGACTCCGCTCGGTCCCACCAGCACCGAGGTGTGCCCATCCAAGAGTTCTCTCAGATGTCCGACGGCGTTGCTCACCAAGGCGAGCGAACTCGCCTGATCGGCGGGGCCGGCAGAGTTTTCCGCCGCCCGGCTCAACACGATCGGGACATCGATGTACGAGTACATTCCCACCAGGTCGGTCGGTTCCTGAAGGTCGGTCTTGGTAATGCACAAAATGGGTTCGATCCCGGCGTCATAGGCGGCGACCAGTGCACGGTCAATGAATCCGGTCCGCGGTTCCGGGTTTGCGGCCGCGACCACGATGACCAGCCGATCGGCATTGGCAACCACAACCCGTTCCACCGGGTCGGTGTCATCGGCGCTTCGGCGCAAAACGGTGCTCCGCTCTTGGACCCGTACCAGCCGCGCGAGCGAATCGGGGCCGCCGGAGACGTCGCCAACCAAATCCACAAAGTCGGTCGGCACGATCGAGGTGCGCCGCAGTTCGCGGGCGCGCACGGCTAAAACGGTGCGCTCGGTGTCTAAACCCTCATCGACGACGGCGGTATAGCGTCCGCGGTCAACGGTAATGACGCGACCGGTTTGGGCGTCTTTAAAGTCTGGACGGTCCTTGGTGCGGGGGCGCGACCCCTTCTTATTGGGGCGTACCCGGACGTCGGACTCGTCCCATTCGCGCGCTGCCACGGGCTAAGAGCCAACCATCTGGGTCCACAGTTGCACAAATTCGGGCATCGTCTTCGCCGTCGTCTCCACGTTTTCCACCCTCACCCCGGGCACGGCCAGGCCAATGATGGCCCCGGCGGTGGCCATCCGGTGATCGTGGTAGGTCTGAAATTCGCCGCCGTGAAGCGGGCGGGGCCGAATGATGAGACCGTCCGCGGTCTCTTCGGCGTCCCCGCCGAGCCGGTTGATTTCGGTGACGAGCGCGGCCAATCGGTCGGTCTCATGCCCGCGCAAGTGCGCGATTCCGGTCAGCCGAGTTTCGCCGCTGGCCAGGGCCCCAATGGCGGCGACCGTGGGAGCCAGTTCCGAGGCGTCCGCAATAGTAGCCCCGGATGGCCGCCGATTGGCACGTACGGTGAACGCGCCGTCGTACATTTGGGTGGTGGCGCCGAAGGCGGCCAAAATTTCCGCCCATTTGGCACCTACCTGTGTGGTCTCGGCGGGCCAGCCGGTCACGCGTACCGTGCCGCCGGTGGCCAGTGCGGCCGCGAGGAACGGGCCGGCGTTGGAGAGGTCCGGCTCGATAGTGACGTCGAAGCCGGGGATGGTGCCCGGGCTTACGCGCCAATGGTTGGGGACGCTGTCATCAACCTCGACGCCGACTTCGCGCAAGGTGGCGACGGTCATCGCGATGTGGTCGATGCTCGGGAGCGGCTTGCCGACGTGCTCCAGGTGGAGCCCGTGCGTAAAGCGCCAGCCGACCAACAGGAGCGCACTGACGAATTGGCTGGATTTGCTGGCGTCGATGATCACGTGGTCCGCGTCGATGCGGCCGGTGCCGTGGACGGTGAAGGGGAGGGCCGGTGCGCCGTTGGTGGTGACCTCGACGCCGAGTTCTTCCAGGGCGTCGATGACCGTGCTCATCGGGCGGACGCGGGCTTGGGCGTCGCCGTCGAAGCGGGTGTGGCCGGTGCGCAGCGCCGCGAGCGGGGGCACAAAGCGCATGACGGTGCCGGCCAGACCGCAATCGATGGTGACCGGGCCGGACGTTCCGGTGGCGGTGGGGATGGGTTCAACGATGAGGTCCGGGCCGAACTCGCTGTGGCCCTCAACCTCGGTGATGGTGGCGCCGAGGGCGGTGAGGGCCTGGATCATGAGGCGCGAGTCGCGTGAATGGAGCGGGGCGCGCAACCGGCTGGGGGCGTCGGCGAGAGCCGCCAAAATGAGGTAGCGGTTGGTCAGCGACTTGGAGCCGGGAACGCTCACGGTCGCGTCCACGGGGTGGGTTGCGAACGGGGCGGGCCAGGCGGGATTTCCGGTCAAACTTTAGGCCTTGTCGAAGCCGACGGCGTGCAGTGCGTCCTGGGTGGACTCCTTGACGTTCTTGCGTGCGGCCTTCACTTCTTTTTGTGCCTTCTTGGCGAGTTTCTCCGCCTTTTTGGAGAGGTTGTCACCGGTCTTGGCAAAGTTTTTCTTGGAGTCCTTGGCAATGTTTTCGGCGCGCCAGGCGAGGCTGGGCTTGCCATCGCGGTCCACCGAGGCCACCAGCACGCCGCCAATGAGCGAAATGTTCTTCAGTAGCGCCGAGGTGCGGTTGGCCCGGCCTTCCTTGGTGCTCGCGTCCGCGTTCTTGAACTCGGCAATGGAGGTCAGGATCGCGGTCAGGGCAAGCAGGGCGGAGGACAGGCGCGGGAACTTGCCGATCGCGAGTAGCGCACCGGCGCCGACCTGGGTTCCACCGACAACCTTCGCGACGGTGGCCTCCTGGGAGGCCAGGCCGTTAATGGAGGGGACCAGGGACTCGATGCGCTCCAAGGTGGGGCGCAGCTGTTCGCCCGTGGTGCTCGAATTCTTCAAGCGCGCGACGCCGGAGGCCACAAAGCTGGTGGCGAGCATGGGGCGGGCAATCAAGCGGATCAGACTCATTTGGGCCTCCTGGGGCTACATGGGGCGAAGTTCACGGTGTGGGCCACGCGCGTCTGCGGTGGTCGCTCTTGTGATCTCCAGCCTAGTCTTTCCGCGGACAGTGTGCACAAAGTGATCTGGGAAATCCGTCCCGGGCGGCGCGCCTGCTTGGTGCGGTTCGGGGTTCCTGTTCGGTGCCGTTCGCTTGGAATGAACCGGCGTTTGTTGCTGTTCTACTAGGCGAACCGCGGCTGACCTCAATATTGAGGGAGTGCCGCAACCGGATGATGGAGAAGAATGAACACCTCTGTGTTGGAGCGCCCCGGAACCCACATAACCGCTGGCCGCAAGGACAGCGCCGCCCGCGTAGACTTGAGGGCGATGACAACGGAGAACCCAGACACGCTTGAGACCGATCCGGAGCTCGAGACCGTCGAACAGCGCACCGCGCGCTTTGAGCGCGATGCGATGCAGTATGTTGACCAGCTCTACTCCGCCGCGATGCGCATGGCCCGCAACCCCTCGGACGCCGAGGACCTGGTGCAGGAGGCCTACGCGAAAGCGTTTTCGGCCTTCCACCAATACAAGCCGGGCACCAACCTCAAGGCGTGGCTGTACCGCATCCTGACGAACACCTATATCAACCTGTACCGCAAGCGCCAGCGCGAGCCCTTGCAAACCAACTCGGATCAGGTTGAAGACTGGCAAATGGCCGCATCCGCCGAGCACACCTCGACGGGATTGCGCTCGGCCGAAGCCGAAGCCTTGGACCACCTGCCCGATTCCGATGTGAAGCAGGCCCTGCAGGCCATCCCCGAAGATTTCCGCCTCGCCGTCTACTTTTCGGATGTCGAAGGCTACTCCTATAAGGAGATTTCCGAGATCATGGATACGCCCATTGGCACCGTGATGTCTCGGTTGCACCGTGGCCGCAAGTTGCTTCGAGAGCACCTGGCCGACTACGCCCGCGAGCGTGGATTTCGTGACAAAAAGCAGGAGCAAAACTGATGGGTGATTGTCAGACCCTGGGCGATTGTGAAGACGATCGGCTCGTCAAAATTTATGAGTACCTCGACGGTGCGCTGACTCGCGAGGACCTTGAGGCGATCAAGGAACACCTCGACACGTGCGAGGACTGCGCGAAAGAGTATGACGTCGAGTGCATTCTTCGCGCCGCCGTCAAGCGGTGCTGCACCGAGTCGGCGCCGAGCGATCTGCGCGCCAAGATTCTAGCCAAACTCCACGCCCCCGCCTAAGCAAATTTCATGGCCTCCCGTGCGTTTCATGACCTTGGGAGGCCATGAAACGTATGTAAGGCCATGAAATTTGCGGGGGAGAACGACGGCGCGTGGTGACCTTTCGTGCGAAAGGTCACCACGCGCCGTCGTACTTTTCTCAAGTGTTGGGACGCTTCCCGTGGTTCGCGCCACCGCGCTTGCGGTCGCGACGCTTGCGAGCGCGCTTGCTCATCGCAGTCTCCTTTGATCGAATAGCACAAAGTGCAGCCTACAGTTTCTCACACCGTGGCTGCGCCCACCGAATCCCGTGAGGTTGAGGAGAAGTCATGCTCGCAGCGTACGTCGAAAGCTTTTCTCAGGACGATCCGATCCAGGGATTGCGGGTGGGGGAACTTGACGTGTCGCCGACCGAGGGGTTTGTCCCGGTCACGGTTAAGGCGGCGGCGCTTAATCATCATGACGTGTTCTCCCTGCGCGGAGTTGGCCTGAGCGAGGAGCAGCTTCCCATGGTGCTCGGGACCGACGGGGCCGGTGTGGACGAGGACGGCAATGAGGTCATTATTCACGGTGTGATTGCCTCGCCGGACTGGATGGGGGATGAGACTCTGGACCCGAAGCGTTCGCTTCTTTCCGAGCGGTACCCGGGGACGATGGCCGAAACAGTGTGGGTGCCGCGGCGAAATCTGGTGCCCAAACCGGATTTCCTCAGTTTTGCCGAGGCGGCCTGTTTGCCGGTGTCCTGGCTGACCGCGTACAAGATGCTGTTCAAGGTGTCGCCGGCGGCCCCGGGGTCGACCATGCTGGTGCAAGGCGCCGGGGGCGGCGTGGCCACGGCGCTCATTGCGATGGGGCGGGCCGCAGGATACCGGGTTTTCGCTACGACTCGAAGCGAGCGCAAGGCCGAACGTGCCCGTGAATTGGGGGCCCTGGAGGTCTTTGGATCTGGCGAAAGGCTGCCGGAGCGGGTGGACGTGGTCTTCGATTCGGTCGGTCAGGCGACGTGGGAGCACTCGATCAAATCGCTGAAACCCGGCGGGACGATCGTGACGTGCGGGTCAACGTCGGGGCAGGTAGCGCAGACGGATCTGATTCGCGTATTTTTCACGCAGTTGCGAATACTGGGATCCACGATGGGCACGCGCGCCGACCTGGAAGGGTTGCTCGGGTTCTTGGACGTCACTGGGGTGCGGCCGCTCATTGAGGCGGAGATACCGCTGGCCGATGCTCGCGATGGTTTTGAGTCGATGATCAACGGCGAGCTGTTTGGGAAAGTGGTCTTCACGCTGCCGTAAATTCGCGCCGTGTCCGCGACTCGGTGCGGGCACCCCGTCCGAGGTCAATGGTGTACGGTACAGACCGTCTGGGAGTCAGCCACATTAGGGCCGCTGGCAAGCCGATTGGATATCTCGCGCATGAGCGGGTCGGACGCGAAGTCGGCAGTGTCACTGGCATCGCGCCACCGCTCCGGCGGATAATGCCACACCCGCGGTTGGACTCTTCTGCACGTAATTCGCACGAAATGAGGTGCAGAAGAGTCTAACGGCGGGAGATCGGGCCAGCACCCGGCTACTCCGGGTCCGCGCCCGGTTGCAACGTGTCCAAGATATTGGCCTTCGCCTGCTCCAGGAGCACCCGGATCGTCGGCTCTGTCGCCGCAGTGATCCCCCCGCGCGCCGCACTCAACCGCAATTGCAGCCGCACATCGTCGCGGAAGCGTTGCAACTCCAGTTCCAGCGCCTTGAGCCGCGCCGCCTCGATGCGAGTCCCGCCGTTCCGCGTATCCGACCCAGCGATTCCAGACGTCCTGGAACCACGCGAACCACTCCGCGAGTCCCGCCGCACTTGCGCTGCGCTCGCAGCCATATCTGCCTTGAGCGAGCGCATCTGATCCCGAATGTCGCCGCGAATATCCTCGGCAAGCCGCTTGATCGAATCCGCCACGTCCTCGCGGATGTCCTCGACTTCGCTGCGCCTGGCATCGAGTTCGGCGAGGCCTGCTTCGGCGATGCGATAAACGGTTCTCCGCCCATCGGGCCGAGAGGACAAGAGTCCTTCCTCCACCAGCTTGGACAGTCGGGGATAAATCGAGCCGGCGCTGGGGGAGTAGGTTCCGCCGAACCGGTCGGAGAGCGCCTTGATGATCTCATAGCCATGCCGCTCGTTGCCGTCGGCGAGAATATCCAACAAATACAGCCGCATGGCGCCGTGGGCAAAAACCGGAGGCATTACTCTGCCAGCCCCCCGCCCTCGGTGCCGGGCGTGAGTGAGGGGGCATCGCCGTCGTGCATCTCATCCCGAGTGAATACGGACACGTTGCCGGACACCGAGCCGAAGCTGAGGTGGGTGCGCGGGCTCGCCGGTCCTTCGCTGACCTCAACCTTGCCGTTGGTGCTTTGCGAATCGAGCGAGCCCATGGTGACGCGCCCGGAGACCGTCTTGGCCACGAGCGCGACGCCCACACCCTCAGGGATGCGCACCAGCGCGTTGCCGGACACTGTTTTGATAGTGACGCTCGGGGGCGCGCCCTCGAGGTCCAAGGTGACATCCCCGTTGACGGTTTTCGCGTTGACGTCGGTCATGTCGCCGCTCGCGGTGATTTCGCCGTTGGTCGCCTTGGCGCTCAGCGTGCCGCGATGCCGTTGCACGGAAATGTCGCCGTTGACCATGTTGATGCGCAGGTCGCCCGCGGTTTCGGAGGTCAGGATCGCCCCGCTGACCGTTTTGAGCGATTGCGCGCCGCTCACGCCCGAGAGCATGCCGTCCGCGCTGATGGTGCCGATGTCGGCGCTGATGCGGCGCGGGACGAGCACGGTGACCACGGCCGAATCATTCATGGTGCCGCGGAAGCCGTCGGTGAAAAGCCGCTCGAACCAGGTGCCCGCGCGGCTCAGATGCGAGATCGACAGGGAACTGCCGTCTTGGCGGACCTCGATCGGCTGTCCCTTGACCTCGGAAATTTCGATGCGGACGTCCTCGGCCTCATGCCCCACCACGTCGATGCGGCCCGCGATGAGTTTCACGCTGAGATTGTTGATCCCGCTGGTGTCGATTATTTGTTCGTCGGAGACGAGCCATTCTTCGCTCACGATTCTTCCTTCCGATATATCGTGTTTGATAGTTACGATATATCGCGTTTTGCCTCGCGTCAATAGCGAATCTATGTAGCGCGACACGCCGAGGTTTTCGCGCGGGCCTCGGCGTGTCGCGCTACATAGACGGGGAGGGGAGGGCGAGCCACTCGTACCAGCCGCGATGCAACACCACCCACGCCATCAACCCGTACCCGACCTGCCCAGGCGTCCCGGCGTTCGCGGCCAAATCCTGGTGCCACCCTTCGTGTTCGGCGAGCGGGGTATACATGTCCACATAAGAATTACGACGGCGGGTCGTCACGTCCCGGAACGCAGCGGAAAGTTCCGCAGTGCCTTCCGAGAGCAACGGATCAATGCTTGGCGGCGGCCCGACGACCAGCGTATTCAGGCTCATTTGGGCGGCGGCATCCAACACGTTTGCCAGGTTGAGGCGGCTACGTGCGGTGCCGAGGCCGCGGGCAATGTCCTCAGCAGACAACGCAATAATGAGCCGGTTCTCGGCCTCCGGGTCTAGACGCGGCTTGACCTCCTGCATCCACCTGGCAGCCAGCGCCTCGGTGCCTTCATGCGGACTGGCAAGGGTATACGAGGCGATTCGAGTGTTCTCTGCGGCGGTGCGCGCCAGAACCCGGCCGAGCCAACCCAGGGCGCGCGGATCGCCAACACCGGCGAGGAGTTCATCGCCACAGGAAATGAGTTGAATAGTGCGGGTCTCCACCGAGCGATGCTCCTTTAAAGTGTGATGGGGAATGACGTTTCCATCATTCCCCATCATAGTGTTGATGCTCGGGACTGCGACCTAGGTGCAAACCAGAGCGTGTGCCCTTAGCGCGTCACTGGGCGAACGCCTCATCAATCAGTGTGGCTTCTTCGAGGCTGTGACGCTTGGCCGAGCCGGCGGCCGTGGACGCCGAGGCGGGGCGCGAGACTAGACGCAACGCCTTGCCGCTCGGGATGTCCAGCGCCGTCGGCAAGTGCATGCCCATGAACGGCCACGGACCCTGGTTGGCGGGCTCATCCTGAACCCACACGACCTCGGCGTTCGGGTACTTGTTGATCTCCTCCTGAATTTCCTCGACCGGCAGCGGGTACAACTGCTCCACCCGAACAATCGCGGTATTACTCAGGCCATTCTTCTGGCGATGCGCCAAGAGATCGTAATACAGGCGGCCGGAGACGAGGAGCACACGGTTGACCGCGTTGTTGTCCAGGTCTTGGGTTTCGCCGATGACCGGTTGGAACTCGCCCTGGGTGAAGTCCTCGACGCTCGTGGCCGCGGCCTTCAAACGCAAGAGCTGCTTCGGCGTGAACACAATCAGCGGCTTCCGCGGCTTGCTGTAGGCGTGGCGGCGCAAGAGGTGGAAGTGCGAGGCGCCGTTGGAGGGCTGCGCCACCACCATGTTGTCTTCCGCGCACATTTGCAAGAAGCGTTCGATGCGGGCGGAGGAGTGGTCCGGCCCCATGCCCTCATAACCGTGCGGCAAGAGCAATACGAGCGAGGAACGCTGTCCCCACTTTTGCTCCGCCGAGGAAATGAATTCATCGATGATGGTTTGCGCGCCGTTGAGGAAGTCCCCGAACTGCGCCTCCCACAGGACCAACGCGTCGGGCCGCTCCACGGAGTAACCGTATTCGAAGCCCATGGCCGCGTATTCGGAGAGGAGCGAGTCATACACCCAGAACTTGGCCTGGTCTTCGCTCAAGTGGTTCAGCGGAGTCCACTCGGCGCCGTTATCGCGGTCGTGAAGCACGGCGTGGCGCTGCACAAAGGTACCGCGACGGGAATCCTGACCGGCCAACCGAACCGGCGTACCCTCCATCAAGAGCGAGCCAAAGGCCAGGATCTCGGCAAAGCCCCAATCGATGCCGCCGTCCTTGGACATGGCGGCACGCTTTTCCAAGAGCGCCTTGAGCTTCGGGTGCACGGTGAAGCCCTCGGGGACATCCACCTGAGCCTCGCCGATGCGGGCGAGAGTGTCCGCGGAGATCGCGGTGGACTCGGGGCGCTGCACACCGCCATCGTTTTGCTGCGAATCGGGGAGCTCAATATCCGAGATCGTCTCGCGTTCGGAGCTGACCACAGGGTTGGGCGAGGTTTGCGCCGCATGGGTTTCGGCGAACACCCGCTCCAGGCGCTCTTGGTAATCCTGAAGCGCCTGATCTGCTTCCTCTTGGCTGATATCGCCGCGGCCAACCAGAGCCTCGGTGTAGAGCTTGCGCACCGAGCGCTTGGCCTCGATGAGGTTGTACATCATCGGTTGGGTCATTGAGGGGTCATCGCCCTCATTGTGACCGCGGCGGCGATAGGAGACCACATCGATGACAACATCCTTGTGGAACTTTTCACGGTAGTCATAGGCAAGCTTGGCAACCCGGACCACGGACTCGGGGTCATCCCCGTTGACGTGGAACACCGGAGCCTGGATGACCTTGGCGAAGTCGCTGGCGTACACCGAAGTGCGCCCTGCCGCCGGAGCCGTGGTGAAGCCCACTTGATTGTTGACCACCACGTGGATGGTGCCGCCCACGCGGTACCCGCGCAATTGCGAGAGCTGGAACGTCTCTGCTACCACGCCCTGACCGGCCATGGCGGCGTCGCCGTGAATGAGGATCGGCAACACCGGGAAGGCTTCGCCGCGATCCAGACGGTCTTCCTTGGCGCGCGTGATGCCTTCCAGTACCGGGTCCACCGCCTCCAAGTGAGACGGGTTCGCGGCCAGGTATACCTTGGTTTCCTTGCCGTTATCCGAGGTAAACGTGCCCTCGGTGCCCAAGTGGTACTTCACGTCGCCAGATCCCTGTACGCTGCGCGGATCCGGAGTTCCTTCGAATTCGCGGAACACCTGGGTGTAGGTCTTGCCCGCAATATTGGTGAGCACATTCAAGCGCCCGCGGTGCGCCATACCGATCGTGACTTCTTCCAGCCCATCCTCGGCGGCACCGGAAATGATGGTGTCCAACAGCGGGATGAGAGATTCGCTACCTTCCAGCGAGAAGCGCTTTTGTCCCACAAACTTGGTTTGCAGGAAGTTCTCAAACGCTTCGGCCGAATTCAGCTTGGACAGAATACGGAACTGCTCTTCGCGGCTTGGCTTGGAGTAGGGGTGCTCCAACTCGTCCTGGAACCATTTACGTTCGGCGGGGTCCTGGATGTACATGTACTCGATGCCGGTGTTGCGGCAGTACGCATCGCGCAGCACACCGAGAATCTTGCGCAGAGACAAGAAGTCCTTGCCGCCAAAACCGCCGGTGGGCCACTCGCGGTCCAGGTCCCACAGCGTCAAACCGTGACTGGTGATGTCCAGGTCCGGGTGGCGGCGCATGACGTATTCGAGCGGGTTGGTGTCCGCCATCAAGTGACCGCGAACCCGGTAGGCGTGGATCAGTTGCTGAATCCGCGCCACCTTGTTGATCTCGTCAAAGGGATCGACTTGGATATCGGCCATCCACTTGACCGGCTCGTATGGGATGCGCAGTTCTTCGAAAATTTCCTCATAGAAGTTGTCTTCGCCAAGCAACAGTTGGTGAATAATTCGCAAGAACTCGCCGCTACCAGCACCCTGAATGACGCGGTGGTCATACGTGGACGTCAGGGTGATGATCTTGGAGATCGCGTTTTGCGCAATGGTCTTTTCCGACGCGCCCTGGAACTCCGCCGGGTACTCCAGCGCACCGGCGCCGATAATAGCGGCCTGCCCCTTGGACAAGCGCGGCACCGAGTGCACGGTACCGATGCCGCCGGGGTTGGTCAGCGAAATCGTGGTGCCGGCATAGTCATCGGCGCTGAGCTTGTTGCTGCGTGCACGAGAGACGAGATCCTCATAGGCGTGCCAGAACTCGCTAAAGGTCATCGTTTCGGCGCGTTTGATATTTGGCACCACAAGCAAGCGGGTGCCATCGGGCTTAGGCATGTCAATCGCCAAACCGAAGTTCACATGTGCGGGGGTCACCGCCACAGGCTTGCCGTCCACCTCGTCATAGTGCACGTTCATGGACGGGAACACCTTGAGCGCCTTGACGATCGCCCACCCTAAGATGTGGGTGAAGGACACCTTGCCGCCGCGGGCACGGGAGAGGTGGTTGTTGATCACCACACGGTTGTCGATCAACAGTTTTGCCGGAACCGCGCGCACGCTGGTCGCGGTGGGGACCGTGAGGCTCAGGTCCATGTTGGTGGCGATGGCCTTGGCGGGCCCGCGCAACGGGACAACTTCATCCTTGTCCGGCTCACCCTGCTCGGCCTTGGTCTTATCGTTTTGCGCCGGGATCGGTGCCGACTTGGGTGCCTTGTCCTTTGCGGCCTTCCCGTCCTTGTCCTCCGAGCTCTTTGCAGAATCCGCAGCTTTCGCGGTTTCGGCCGTCGCCGATTTGGGGGCGGGCTTGGGGTCGGCGGGCACAGCCTTGGTGGTTTCCGCGGCGCTGTTCTCTCCGTTGTCCGCCCCCGTGGACGTGAAGCTCTTTCCCGCAGTGGCGCCGGACGCGGTGGAACTGGTCACCGGGCGCGCGCTGGAGCTTGCATTCGAGCCAGAGCTTGCGCTCGCCCCGGACCCGCTCGCCCCGGACCCGTTTGCCGTTTCCTGCGTGGAACTAGCACCCTTGCTAGTGTCGGCCCCCGACGTTTCAGACGCTGCGTGCCGGGCTCCGTTCTTGGTCCCGTTGGATTCGTTTCCCGAGGCATCATCGGCCCCGAATGACTCGAAGACACTCCACCACTTTTTGTCGACGGAATTCTTATCGTTTTGAAACCGTTCGTATAGATCGTTGACTAACCACGCATTGTCACCGAATTCTTCGCTCAGGCGATTGGTGGGTTGTTCTGGCACTTGAGATACGCCTCTTCCGTGAGTTCACTCTTGAGTATCGGCACCGCAAGCCTCCCAATTCCGGGCGCGGAACACCACAAAATCCTTAGCTGAATGCCCTGCCGTCCAGTCTAGTGACATCCAAGGCTGACATTCCACTTGGAATTGAGGTGTGGCGCAGATGTGTGACTAGCATCAAAGTAGAATGCTCATCCGGGAGGAACCTGATGCACTTTATTAATGAGCCACAAACCGACCTCACTTATTCCGACGTCTTCTTGATCCCCAGCGCGTCCGAGGTCACCTCGCGCCTGGACGTGTCCATTGCCAGCGATGACGGTACCGGCACCACTATTCCGCTGGTTGCCGCCAATATGACGGCGGTCACCGGGCGCCGGATGGTGGAAACGATGGCCCGCCGCGGCGGTCTCGCGATCCTCCCGCAGGACGTGCCGCTGGAGGTCATTGAACAGGTCACCGAGTGGGTCAAGGCCCGCCACCCACTGCTGGACACCCCGGTGCGCCTGCACCCAGACAACACCGTGGTCGACGCCATGCACCTGATTGACAAGCGCTCCCACAACGCCGTGGTGGTGGTGAACAAAGACAACATCCCGCAGGGCATCATCACCCGCGAAGACCTCGAGGGCGTGGACCGCTTCACCTCCTTGGACGCGATCATGCGAAAGGACTTCGACACGATCGCCGAGACCGACGTTGACTCCGACAACCAGGAACAGCTCTTCGATGCCGCCACTCGCGCCGGCGGTTTCTTGCCCGTTGTCGCCGACACGGGCGCCCTCGCGGGCGTGCTCACCCCGAAAGGCGTGATGCGCTCCTCGATCTACCAGCCCGCCGAGGATGCAAGCGGCAAGCTGAAGGTGGGTGCCGCCGTCGGAATTAATGGGGATGTGAAGGCCAAGGCGGAGGCGTTGCTCTCCTTCGGCGTGGACACCCTGGTGGTGGACACGGCGCACGGCCACCAGGGGAAGATGTTTGATGCGTTGCGTGCAGTGTCCTCGCTCAAGCCGAGCGTTCCCATTGTGGCCGGCAACGTGGTGTCTGCGGCGGGCGTGCGGGACCTGGTCGAGGCCGGTGCGAACATTATTAAGGTTGGTGTGGGGCCCGGCGCCATGTGCACCACCCGCATGATGACCGCCGTGGGGCGCCCGCAATTTTCCGCCGTGCGCGAAACCGCGCAGGCGGCGCGCCAACTCGGGGCGAGCGTGTGGGCGGACGGCGGGGTGCGGTATCCGCGCGACGTTGCCTTGGCGCTCGCGGCCGGCGCGTCTCAGGTGATGATTGGCTCGTGGTTCGCGGGCACCTATGAGAGCCCCGGGGATTTGAAGTTCGACGGCGATGGGCGGGCTTACAAGGAAAGCTTCGGCATGGCCTCGGCTAGGGCAGTTCAAGGGCGCACGAAGACCGAGTCCGCCTTCGCCAAGGCGCGTAAGGCGCTCTTTGAGGAGGGCATTTCCTCCTCCAATATGTATTTGGATCCTGCCCGCCCGAGCGTGGAGGACCTTCTGGACATGATCACAACCGGAGTGCGCTCCTCGATGAGTTACGCGGGTGCAAAGAACCTGGCCGAATTCCGGGAGAAGGCGATTGTGGGCATTCAGTCCGCTGCCGGTTATGAAGAGGGACGCCCGCTATCCCAGAGCTGGTAGTAGTGCTTGCCCGCGCACCGCATCCTGCCCCCGACTCGTCTGTGGCGGGTGCGGCGCGGTGCGCTACACTAAAAAATCTCATGAACTCGACTAGATCATCCGCGCGTCGACGCAGGAAACGCCGAAGTATCGGCTCCCTTGAGGAGCCTGGAGGGAGCAGCCAAACGTGCTCACTGACCCGGAAACGGGGAGGTGAATCATGGAGTGGCTGAGTTTAGTTTTCGGTCTGGTGCTGATTGCCGGCACCGGATTTTTCGTTGCCGTGGAGTTTGCGCTGGTAGCTCTCGACCAGCCGCGGGTGCAGCGGGCTATCGATAACGGCGATACGGCGGCCGTCCCGCTCATGAAATGCTTGAAGACGCTGTCCACCCAGCTCTCGGCCTGCCAGCTCGGTATCACCGTCACAACCTTGCTGACGGGTTTTGTGCTGGAGCCAGCAATCTCGCACTATCTGGACCCGGTGTTGCTCGGTTGGGGCACGCCGGAAGCCCTGGCAAAAACCATCAGCACCCTGGTCGCGATTGCGCTGGCCACACTGTTCTCGATGTTGCTGGGCGAGCTGATCCCCAAGAATCTTTCCATTGCCGAACCGTTCACCGTCGGAAAATGGGTAGCCCGTCCTCAGCTGATGTTCACCGCGGTATTTCGTCCGGCGATTAACCTCCTCAATGGTTTTGCCAACGGGGTCTTGGCCAGGATGGGTATCGAGGCGAAAGAGGAATTGACCGGCGCCCGCACCCCCGATGAGCTGTCCTCGCTGGTGCGCCGCAGCGCTCTGATGGGCACACTGGATGAGGGGACCGCGAACTTCTTGGCCAGAACCTTGCAGTTTGGCGACCGCCGTGCCGATGACGTAATGACCCCGCGCATCCGGGTGGAGTTTCTCGACCAATCGGATTCGGTAACGGACATGCTCGAGCGCTCCCGCAAGACCGGATATTCCCGCTTCCCGATTATTAATGACTCGCCGGACGATGTGGTGGGTGTCGCCCACATTAAGAACGCCGTGGCGATACCGAAATCCGAGCGGGCCAGCACCCCTATTGCCACAATCATGACGGACGTGCTGAAGGTCCCGGAGACCGTGGAATTAGACTCGTTGCTCTCGCAATTGCGCGATGCCAATTTGCAACTCGCGGTTGCCCTCGATGAGTACGGCGGAACCGCGGGCATCGTATCGCTGGAGGACCTCGTCGAGGAGATCATCGGCGATATTTCCGATGAGCACGACAAGAAACTCCCCGGCGTGCTCATGTCCACCAACGGCAACTGGTTCTTTCCCGGGATGCTGCGCCCGGACGAGGCCAGCGAGCAGGTACCGGGCTTGCGCGTGGAAGACGGGCCGGACTACGAAACGATCGGCGGCTTGATCATGGCCGAGTTGGGGCGTGTCCCCGAACGCGGCGACGAGATCGACGTAGACGGCGGGGTGCTGCAAGTGGCCCGCATGGATGGTCACCGAGTGGATAGGGTGATGTTCCGCCAAGCGGCACCGGCGGAATCAGTAGCCCCGGCAGCCCCGGCGCGCGGCGAGGAGGCGCACCATGAATAGCGAAGTCATGGGCTTTGTCTGGCTGGTGGTGCTACTGGCTGCCAACGCATTCTTTGTGGCAAGCGAGTTCGCCATTATGAGCGCCAGGCGTTCTCAGATCGAGCCGAAGGCGGACGCCGGCTCCCAGCGCGCTAAGACCACGCTGTGGGCCATGGAACATGTGTCCCTGATGTTGGCCTGTGCGCAATTGGGCATCACCGTGTGTTCGCTGTTGATCTTGAACGTTGCCGAACCCTCCATCAAGGCCGTCTTCGAGGGGCCGTTGGAGTGGATGGGCATCCCCGGCGAGGTCGGTTATTGGATTGCTTTTGCCATTGCTCTGCTCCTGGTGACGTTCTTGCACGTGACGCTGGGCGAGATGGTCCCCAAGAACTGGGCGGTCACTTTTGCCGACCGCGCGGCGCTGCTGTTGGCGCCGCCGCTCGTCTTCATTTCCAAGATCGTCAAGCCTATTATCGTGGCGTTGAATTGGCTCGCCAATCATGCCTTGCGGCTGGTGGGTATTCAGCCCAAGGACGAGGTCAACTCCACGTTCACCCTCGATGAGGTGCAGTCCATTGTGGCCGAGTCGCAACGGCACGGATTGGTCGATGATGAGTCCGGAGTCATTTCTGGTGCGCTCGAATTCTCCGGGCATACCGCCGACGAAGTGATGGTTCCACTGGATCAACTGATCACGATGCCAGAGTCCGCCACGCCTGCAGAGGTGGAGGCTGCGGTCGCCAATTACGGCTTCTCCCGCTTCCCGGTCAAGGATGCGGACGGCGAGCTGACCGGCTATGTGCACCTCAAAGACGTCATGAGCGTGCGCGAAGACCTTGCCGACAAGCCGCTTCGCGAAACCCAAATTCGCACGCTCAGCAATTCGCGCGCCGACGAGGAGATCGAGGACGTCTTGCTGGATATGCAGGGCAAGAACACCCATATGGCGCGAGTTCTGGACGCTAAGGCAAATACACTCGGGGTGATTTTCCTCGAGGACATCGTGGAGGAGCTCGTCGGCGAAATTCACGACGCCACCCAAGAGAACGGCCACGAGGCCCACCACACTCACGGCTAGATGAGAATTGTTCGCAAATAAGCTACTGTGGTTTTTGCGAACAGTTCTCAACAAGATGGGTGTGTCATGTCGTGGCGTCGGCCGTTAACTGTCTTGCTCTCCGCCGCGCTGGCTGTCAGCCTCGGCGCGTGCTCTAGCGCCGAGTCTGGAGCAAGCGGGGCAGGGGATGAGTCCACCGGCGACGCCGCGGTCCACGTTGTCACTACCACGAACGTCTACGCGAGCATCGTCCAAGAGATTGGGGGCGACGCCGTTTCGGCACAGCCGATCATCACCTCTGGCGCCCAGGATCCGCACTCCTACGAGGCCACCGCACGCGACCGGCTCGCCGTCCAAAAGGCCGATCTGGTGGTTCTCAATGGCGGTGGGTATGACGATTTCATGACCACGCTCGCCGAGGCATCCGGGAAAAACCAGGAGTCCGTGGTCAACGCCGCGGAGGTCTCGGGCCTGGACGGCGCCGATGAGTCAACCGCCGAGCATGAGCACAGCACGGATGAGCACAATACAGATGAGCACGGTACTGATGAGCACTGTACAGATTCACAAAGCGCAGAAGGGCATGAGCACGAGCACGGCGATTTCAACGAACACGTTTGGTACTCGCTGGATGCCATGCGCGCACTCGGGAACACCATTGCCGAGAAGCTCGGCGCTCTCGCTCCCGAGCGCGCCAACGACTTTGCCGCCAACGCCAGCGACTTCGTCAGCCGCATCGATAAGATGCAGGAACGCGTGAGCGCAATGCGCCCGGCATTCAACGGAAAAACCGTCGCGGAGACGGAACCCGTGAGCGCCTACCTCCTCGAAGACGCCGGATTGCAGAACCAGTCACCGAGCGAGTTCATTGCCGCAATGGAAAACCAACAGGACGTCTCGCCCGCGCTCATGAAGAGTATGAAGGATCTCTTAGACGCCAAAGTGGTACTCGCTCTTGTCATCAATTCCCAAGCGAGCACCCCGCAAATCGAGCAACTCGCCGCGCAAGCGCG
The DNA here is from genome assembly GCF_000688395.1 of Haematomicrobium sanguinis DSM 21259. Classification (GTDB taxonomy): domain Bacteria; phylum Actinomycetota; class Actinomycetes; order Actinomycetales; family Micrococcaceae; genus Haematomicrobium; species Haematomicrobium sanguinis. The sequence continues at coordinate 184,665 of NZ_JIAG01000006.1, forward strand.
ATCGCTCGAGACCCCGGTACTGAGCTTTGGCGAAACCATTGACGGCGATCTGAGCTATGTGGAGTGGATGGGCGCCAATATTGAGCAACTCGCCGCAATCCACCCACAAAACTAAAGGGAGCATTTCGATGAGCGCACCGCCCACGCACCCCGACAATCCCGTCGTCGCGGTTCGCGACGCGACCGTAGTTCTCGGCGAACGCACCATCTGGTCCCACCTGAACCTACAGGTGAGCCCCGGCGAATTCATTGCCATCCTGGGGCCCAACGGTTCGGGAAAAAGCACACTGCTCAAGGCCATGCTCGGGCAGGTCCCGCTGGCGCACGGCGACATCGAGATCGCCGGAAAACCGGTCCACCGCGGAAACCCGCGGCTGGGCTACATCCCGCAGCAACAACTCTTCGCACCGCAAACTCCGGCCCGGGTGAAAGACCTCGTCGCGATGGGGATCAACGGCACCAAGTGGGGCCTGCCGCTTCCCAAGGCATCGGTCAAGAACCGTGTAAATACTCTGCTCACACAAGTCGGCGCGGCGCACCTGGCAACAGAATCCGTCGGCGCCCTTTCCGGCGGCGAACAGCAACGCGTGCGCGTCGCCCAAGCGCTCGCCACCGATCCCGACGTCCTGCTGTGCGACGAACCGCTCCTGTCCCTGGACCTGACCCACCAGCGCAGCGTCAGTGCCCTGATCAACCAGCAACGCGTTACCCGCAGCACCGCTGTCCTCTTTGTCACCCATGAGATCAACCCGATCTTGCCCTACGTCGGCCGGGTGCTGTACCTGGTGGATTCGCGCTTCCGCATCGGCACCCCGCAGGAAGTCCTCACCTCTGCGGTGCTCTCCGAGCTTTACGGCTCGCCGGTTCAGGTGCTGCACCTGGACGGTCAAATATTCATCCACGGCGAGCCGACGGCGCGCTGCGATCACGAGCACACCGAGGTCGCATGAACTGGGACAACATTTTCGGACGAATCTTCAACTTCGACGACTTTGCGGACCTCGTGCCACTCGTCCAGAATTCGCTATGGGCCGCCGTGATCTTGGGCGTCGTCGGCGGAGTCTTTGGCGTTTTTGTGATGATGCGGGACCTCGCCTTCGCCGTCCACGGTATCGCCGAACTCTCCTTCGCAGGGGCCGCCTTCGCTCTGCTGATCGGGGCGGATGTCATGACCGGGTCGTTAGTCGGCTCCTTCCTCGCGGCCCTGCTCTTGGGCATGCTGTCGCTACGCTCCTCCACCCAAAACTCGGTCATCGGGGTGCTCATGCCCTTTGGGCTGGGCTTGGGAATCCTTTTCCTATCTCTTTACGAGGGCCGCGCCGCCAACAAGTTCGGGCTACTCACCGGGCAGATCGTCGCGGTGGACTCCATTCAACTCACCGGCCTGATCGTCATGGCCATCATCGCCCTCGCGATCCTCGCCGGAATCTGGCGCCCGCTCGCCTTCGCGAGCGTCGATCCCGTTGTCGCCGCCGCCCGAGGCGTTCCCACCCGCACCCTCGGCGTGCTCTTCCTGATGCTGTTGGCCATTGCCGTCGCACTTTCCATCCAAGTGGTCGGTGCGCTCCTCGTCTTGGCGCTCTTAATTACCCCCGCGGCCGCCGCGCTCCGCGTGGCCAAGGCGCCTATCGCCGTCGTTCTTCTGAGCACCATTTTTGCGCTCACGGCGATGGTGGGCGGCATCCTGTTGTCGCTTGGCGGCACGATTCCGGTGAGCCCTTACGTGACCACCATCTCGTTCGTGATCTACCTGCTGTGCCGCGGAATCGAGGCTATGCGGACGCGGAGTTTGCGCGCTGGCAGGTTGCGCACAGCCCCATGATTTCCACGGTGTGATTCACCTCGGTGAACCCGTGTTTCGCGGCAATGGCCTGCGCCCACTTCTCCACCTCGGGAGCCTGAATTTCTACCGCTGTGCCGCACTGGCGGCACAGCACATGGTGGTGATGCTGCTCCGCCTCGCAGCGGCGATAAATGGCCTCGCCGTCGCCACCGCGCAACACATCCACCAGCCCGGCGTCCGCGAATGCCTGCAAAATCCGGTAGGTGGTCGCCAGCGACACCCGTCCGCCCGCCTCGGTGATCGTGCGGTGTAACTCTTGCGTGCTCATGAAGTCGTTGGCGTTGTCCAGAGCGGTCGAGACGGCCAAGCGTTGCTTTGTGACGCGTTGATCGCCCAGTTTGGCGTGCATATGCTGAGCCATATTCCACCCTTCGCTTGGCCTGAATTTCTCCTTTGTAGCCTAACAGTGCCGCGTCGGGGAGCATTCCGGCGCCAGATGCGAGGTGTTAGATTCAGAGCATGAAGATCACCAAGTTCACTCACGCCTGCGTGCGACTGGAAAAAGACGGCTCGATCATCACCGTGGACCCGGGAGGATTCTCCGAGATTGAAGAGGCGTGCCAGGGCGCCGACGCGATCCTCATCACCCACGAGCACCCCGACCACATCGACCCCGACCGGGTGCTCGAGGTACTGGCCGCTCAACCCGAAACGGTGCTCTATGCGCCCTCAGCCGTGGTGGCGATGCTAGGGGACAAGGCATCGACCGAGGTGGGGGCCCGCATTATGGAGTCGGCGCCGGATTCCCAACTCGAGATTGCCGGTTTCCAGGTGCGCACCTTCGGCGGGCAGCATGCGGTCATTCACCCGCTGGTTCCGCTCGTGGCCAACATCGGCTACCTCTTCGATGATGCGGTGTACCACCCGGGCGATTCCTTGGTCGTGCCTTACCGCGCGGAGCCCGAAGTGCTACTCATCCCGTTCCACGCGCCGTGGTCGAAAGTGTCCGAGGTCGTTGACTTCCTCATTTCGGTGCGCGCCCCGCTGGCTCTCCCTGTTCACGACGCGCTCCTGAATGAGCTTGGCCGCGGGATCGTTAACCGCAACCTGACCGGGATCGCCGAGCGCTATGGCCTCACCTATGAAGATTGGGCGCCGGGGGATACCCGCGAGGTGTAGTATTCGGGGCGTCTCACCCGCTGATGCACGACGGCGTTGCCTCCGCAGCCGCGGGGGTCACCAGGTACCGGTGGCTAAGAAATTTTCAATCCGGGCGACCTCGTCGCGAGGTGCGAGGCCCTTGGAAGCCAGCCACTCGTCGTCGTAATAGGTGCAGGTGTAGCGCTCGCCGGGGTCGCATAGCAAGGTGACCACGCTGCCGCGTTCGCCGTTTTCCAGCATGTTGGCGATGATGCCCCAGACGCCCCATAGATTGGTGCCGGTGGAGGGGCCCGCCGCGATTCCGGTCAGGCTTTTGAGGTGTTGCATGGCGGCGATCGAGGCGCGGTCCGGGACTTGGATCATCGCGTCAATGACACCGGGGACAAAGCTCGGTTCCAGGCGCGCCCGGCCGATGCCCTCGATCCGGGATCCGCTCTGCGAGCTCGGGGATTCGGTGCCAGCCCAACTGGAGTAGAAGACGGAGTTTTCCGGGTCGACGACCGCGAGGTTCGTCGCGTGCCGGTGATAGCGCAGGTAGCGTCCGATCGTGGCGCTGGTGCCGCCGGTACCCGCGCCCACGACAATCCAGGCCGGGATCGGGTGCGGCTCCAGGCGCATTTGATCAAAGATCGAGTTGGCGATGTTGTTGTTGCCGCGCCAGTCGGTGGCGCGCTCTGCGAAAGTGAACTGATCCATGTAGTGGCCGCCGGTCGCTTCGGCCAACTCGGCGGCCTTGGCGTACACCTCGCCCGGGGACTCCACAAAGGCGCAGGTCCCGCCGTAATTTTCAATGAGCGCGATCTTTTCCGGAGAGGTTGTCTTAGCCATCACGGCAATGAATTTCAGGCCGAGCAGGCTCGCGAAGTAGGCCTCGGAGACGGCGGTGGATCCGCTGCTCGCCTCCACGATGGTGGAATCCTCGTGGATGTCCCCGTTGACCAGGGCGTAGAGGAAGAGCGAGCGGGCGAGCCGGTGCTTGAGGCTGCCGGTGCGGTGGGTCGATTCGTCCTTGAGGTAGAGATCGATGCCCCAGTCTTGCGGCAGAGGGACCGAGAAGAGATGGGTGTCCGCCGAACGGTTGCCGTCAGCTTCGATGCGGCGGATGGATTCGTGGATCCACTGGCGTCTTGCGGAGGAGTGTTCGGTGAGCACACTAAGAATATACGCGAGTTGCCTTGGCGGAGGCGAAAATGTGGTTGTACTGTCTCAATACATAGTGGACAGTTAGGTCTCAATACATAGTGGACAGTTTTTGTGGGGTGTGTGGTGTCGGGTGTGTGGGTGGGTGAGTTGGCGTGCGATGGCTTCGTATTTGACGGATTTGGGTGGGGGCCAGGGTTTGAGTATCAGGCTTTCGCCCTCGCGGGTGAAGAGTTCGACGGTGTTCGGGGTATGGATGACGTGGATCGTTTGCCCGGTCCATGCTTTGCCGAGGACGTAGACGTGCCCT
>NZ_JIAG01000007.1 GCF_000688395.1 Haematomicrobium sanguinis DSM 21259
TTTGAAGAATGACTCGCTGCTCAAAACTCAACCGCGAATACGCCCTCCCCCGCGCCCTCACGCCCCCGCCGCTCTCCATCAACGCCGTGTCCGGTACACGAGGACCCGTCATGCCCCCGCGGGAGCCATACACCAGTTCCATACCAGCCAGTCTGGCAAACCTGTTCACACTCGTGCGCGCCACCCCGACACGCTCAGCCACCCGCACCGCGATAACACCCCGAGCAAGCAAATCAAGGCACAACGAAACCTTCCACCACGGAATCACAGCAGGCACGACACACACTCCAAAAAACTCAGGTGTTGCACTAGCCCCTTGAAACCACCCGCCGGATAAGCGTCACAAGTGGCAACTCGCGAAAGGGGGGCGGCGCAGAATGTAGGCTTTTATCTATGCGACACCTTTTGGCGACTGTGATTGGAAAGGCCGTCCGGGGTGTAGCCGGACTACGCGGAGGCGGTAGCGCCGCCCCCGGTCTTGTGGCAGAAAAGATCGACCCCCAGTTCCTGCCGCGAGCCCTCGCGAACCTGCCCTACGGTGTGGTTGTCGTCTCCGGCACGAACGGCAAAACGACCACCACCAAAATGCTCGTCGAACTCCTGGCGGCACAAGGCCTCACGGTTTTCACCAACCGTTCCGGTTCCAACTTCACCCGCGGCGTCGTCGCGTCGGTGCTAGCCGAAAAGGGAATTGCCGGGAAGGTCAACGCGGATGTCGCCGTCCTGGAACTCGATGAGGCCCACGCCGTACACTTCGTGAAACTCGTTTCCCCCCGCACGAGCCTGCTTCTGAACGTCATGCGGGATCAGCTCGACCGTTTCGGCGAAATCGAGTACACGGCCAATCTGCTCGCAGCGATTGCCGCCGCGACCACGGACACCCTGGTCTTGAACCGCGAAGATCCCCGTATCCGCGCCCTCGCCGCCAAAACCCAGGCAAAAAACGTCGTCTACTACGGGCTCTCAGCCGACCTGCGCCGCCTCTTCCCCACCGACGATGAAATGCGCGAGGCCGAGGTCACCGCCCAAGGCGACGGCGAGCATCACCAGGAACACACTTCCGGCGACCGGCCCCCGAACGCCGCGGTAACCCTCACCCAACAGTCCGGCACCAGCGCAGCCTTCGAGATCGCCGGCAAAGAATTCAGCACCGAGCTCAAGGTCAACGGCCTTTACAACACCTTCAACGCCGCCGCCGCGCTAGCCACGGCCCAAGCAATCCTCGGCGACAACGCACAGCCGCAACCGCTCATTGACGCGCTCGGGACCGTTGAACCCGCGTTTGGCCGCGGCGAAGCGCTTACCGTGAACGGCCAGCCGCTCGAGTTAGTGCTGGTCAAGAACCCCGCCGGTTTCCGCCTCGCGCTCAAGTCCTTCCCGGCCGCTGACTATGCCACCATGATTGCGATCAATGACAATTACGCCGATGGCCGCGACATGTCCTGGCTCTGGGACGTCGACTTCGATTCGCTCGGTGAGCGCGGCGTCCAGATGGTCTCGGGCGTGCGGGCGGCGGACATGGCCTTGAGATTGAAGTACGACGGCGTGGCAGTCACTTCCCTGGACGAAGCGCTACCGAGCGCGTTGGCTACTTTCATTAACGGGAATCCGGGGCAGCCGAAACGGATTTATACGACGTACACCGCAATGCTTGCGCTTCGGCGTGAACTCGCGAAATTCACCGACGTGAAGGCGATCTAAATGGCCGAACTCACCATCATGCAGCTCTACCCCCGCGACATGAATATTTACGGCGACTGGGGCAATGTGCAAACGGTCGCGAAACGTGCCGAGTGGCGCGGGATCGATGTGAAACTCGTTGAGCACAATCCCGGTGACACTTTCGTCACCGATATTGACCTCATCGTCGGCGGCGGCGGCCAGGACTCCGGTCAAGACGTGGTTGCCGAAGATTTGCAGCGCATTGGCTCAGAACTGCGCGCCATGGCACGCGACGGTATGCCGATGCTCATGATCTGCGGGATGTACCAACTCTTTGGCAACCGCTTCATTACGCGCGAGGGCCACACGATCGAGGGTATAGGGGTCATCGATATGGAAACCCGCGGCGGCCCCGAGCGTCTCATCGGAAACACCGTCATTAGCTCCCCTGAGTTCGGCGACGTGATCGGCTACGAAAACCATTCTGGCCTGACCTATTTGGCCGACGGCGTCGCGCAACTCGGCACCGTCACATTGGGCGCGGGAAACAACGGTGAGGACAAGGGCGAGGGGGCCCGTGTGCACGAGGTGATTGGCAGTTATCTGCACGGTTCGCTGTTGCCCAAGAACCCCCGCATTGCCGACCATCTGCTGGGAGTGGCGCTCCGCCGTCGTAATTCTGATGCCGTTCTGGAGCCCCTGGACGTTCCGTTTGAAACCCGCGCCCGCGAAACTGCCCAAACCCGCCCCCGCTAACGCAAATTTCATGGCCAAACTCACGTTTCATGTCCTCCTAACGCCATGAAACGTACGTAAGACCATGAAATTTGCGCGCGGCGGGAGTCCTCTAGGCGCGCTGGTTAATGCGCAGCACGTTGCCGCTCGGGTCGCGGAAGGCGCAGTCGCGCGGGCCCCAGGGCTGATCGGTCGGCTCTTGGAGAACATCCGCGCCGATCGCGACACCACGGTCGAAAGCGGCTTGCAGGTCATCGACCTCGAAGACGAGCATGGGCATGGTGCCCTTGGCGACGAGTTCGCCGATGAGCTTGGAGTCCTCCTCATTCCGGCCGGCGTGTGGGGCGGACAGCACGATTTCAGCGCCCTCACCGGAACCGAGGGTTAACCAGCGCATCCCCTCATACTCGACGTTTTGCGTGGTCTCGAGTTCGAGGACAGTGCGGTAAAACTCTCCGGCGGCTTCGACATCGAGAACGGAAATGTTGGCGTATTTCAATGTTGTTTTCATGACTTCAGCCTAAAAGTCAACCACCGGGCGGCGCTTCTCGAAAACTGCTCAGCTTTTGCGCTCAGGCGTCCGGGGCACACCTGGCCGGGAAAACTCCCGCGCCACACAGCTTGGCAGTGCATTGATCGCGGAATGGTCTGCTTCACGGTACGCACTCGGGCTCAGCCCGGTAATCGCGAGAAAGCTAGACGAGAACGAGCCCAGCGAGGACGCGCCCACCGCGAAACACGCATCGGTCACCGAAGCGCCTTGGCGCAGCAACACCATCGCTCGCTCAACCCGGCGCGACATCACATACTGATAGGGCGATTGGCCAAAAGCGATCTTGAACCGCCGCGAAAAGTGCGCCGCGGACATGTACGCCTTTGCCGCAAGATGCTCCACATTCAACGGCTCCGCGTAGTGCCGGTCCACGTAATCGCGAACCCGACGCAGGAGCGCCAACTCGTCAACGTCTAACGCGATGCGCTCAGCCACCGGCGCCGCTTTCGACGCTCGCCGGGTCCTGCGTCGGGATGGCAGACGGATCGCCGGGCATCGGGTCCTCGGTCACCTTCCATTCACGTGCACCATCCTCGGCCGCACCCATGGAGTTTACGGTCGCCTTGGTCCGCTCATAACTCGCAGCATCCATGGCCGGGTCGCCGCACTGTCCGTTAGGCATATCCTGCGCCACCGAGCACCAGCGATACGGGTTGTCCCGAATCACCGAGGGCGCCCACGCCAAGTCGCTGGTTTGCCAGGTGCCGTCGGGCTGTTGCGCGAACTGGAAGCGCGCGATCATGCCCTCATTATTGACCACATAGGTTGGTGAGAGCTCGGTCAGCATATTGCCCATCCCGTACACAATCCATTTGCCGTTGTACTTTTCGATCGGCAACACCGAATGCGTGTGCTCGCCGTATACCGCGTCAAACTGTCCGCTATCGATGAGAGCGCGGGCGGTCGTGGTTTGCTGTTCGTTCGGGTAGTCCACGTATTCTTCACCCGCATGCATGTTCGCGAGCACCAGGTCGGCGCCCATTTCGCGGGCCCGTTGAGCCTTGGCAATCATGGTGGGCGCGTCCAGCATGTCCACCTGCCACGGAGCCTCGGGAACAAGCCCATTTAACCCATACGTCCCGGTGATGATCGCAATTTTGGCGCTCGGGGTGTCCATGATCAGCACACCGCGCGACTCGGCCTCACTGCGATACGCACCGGTGTGCGGTAACCCGGCGGCATCCAATGCGTCCACCGTCCGCATCAGACCCTCGGTCCCCTGGTCGATGGTGTGGTTGCTCGCGTTGTCGCATGCGTCAAAACCCACGCCCTTGGCCGCCGTCAAAATTTGCGGCGGTACGTTGAAGGACGGGTACGCGCTAAACGGCCCCTCAGGCGTGCTCACCGGAGTTTCCATATGACAGACCGCGAGATCCGCGTTGGTCACATACGGCCTGGCCCCCTCCATGAGCGGCCCAAAATCCATCCCCGCCTCGCCCGCGCCGGTCACCGCGGCGTCGGCGCGCGCTTGCGCCCACAGCTGCGTGTGAATCAGCAGATCCCCGGCGACCGTCACCGACGCGCACCGCTCCGTCGGACACGTTGGCCCCACCCCGGGGCTCGGCGTCGGCGTGGGCTCTTCGCTCTGTCCGGAAGGTTGGGAAGGCGCGGAAGGCGCAGGCGGTGAGCCGCCCGCGGTGGAGGCATCGCCGTCGTTATTCACAGCCGTGCACCCGGCAAGCGCAATCAACGTTGCCGCCGCGGCCGCGAACCGCCACCATCGCGCACGCATAAATACCCCTCCACCCTGTTACCTCAAACCCAGTGACATCAAACCCTGTGAGCACTCTCACAACCACCCTATCGCTGTGACATAGGGTGGACGTATGACCAACTCACCCGTTGCCGAAAATCCCCTGCTCACCCCCAGCACGCTCCCCTACCAGCTTCCCGATTTCGCGAACCTGCGCGCCGAGCACGGCGCCCCGGCCTTCCGCGCCGGGATGGATGAGGTTCGCGCCGAGATCGATGCGATCGTGAACAACCCGGAGCCGCCCACCTTCGAAAACACCGTCGAGGCGATGGAGCGCGGCGGGCAGACTCTGGCGCGCGCGGCCACCTACGTCTTTGCGCTCTCCAGCGCGCTCGGCACCCCGGAGTTTGACGCGGCCGAGAATGAGGTCGCCCCGCTGTACGCGCAGTTCCGCAGCGAGCTGTACATGAACCGCGGGCTGTATGAGCGGATCAAGGCGGTATCCGAATCGGGTGCGGCTTTCACCGCCGAGCAGCGGCACTTGCTGGACGAGTTGCTCCGCGACTTCGAGCTAAGCGGCGTGAATCTCGGGGCGGCCGAGGGCGCGCGGCTGGTGGAGATCAACTCGCGCATTGCCGAATTGGAGAGCCAGTTTGGGCAGACCGCGACCCGCAATCGGCAGGCCGCGGCGCTCATTGTCGACTCCGCGGACGAGCTTGCCGGGCTGACCGACGGCGAGATTGCCACCGCGGCGGCGCTGGCGGCGGACAACGGACACGAGGGCAAATACCAGATCTCCTTGCTCTCCCCGTCCTCCCAGCCTGCCTTGGCTCGCCTACAGGACCGTGATGTTCGACGGCGATTGCTCGCCTCTTCGCTCGCGCGCGGGCTTGGCGACGGGGGAACCACCGCGATCCTGCGGGAATTGGTTGCGTTGCGTAGCGAGCAGGCCGCGATCCTCGGTTTCGATTCGCACGCCGAATACAAGATTGCCGATCAGACGGCGCCGGGCCTGGACGCGGTCATGGAGATGCTGACCCGGATGGCCCCGGCGGCTCTGGCAAATGCCGAGCGCGAAGCGGAAATCATGGCAGAAGTTGCCGGGCATGACATCGAGGCGTCCGACTGGGCGTTCTATTCCGATCAGGTCCAGCGGGAAAAGTATGCGGTCGACTCCGAGGCGCTCAAACCCTATTTTGAGTTGAACCGGGTGCTCAATGACGGTGTGTTTTTCGCCGCGAACCAGGTGTATGGGGTCACGTTTACCGAGCGCGAGGATCTGGTGGGCTACCACCCCGATGTGCGGGTGTGGGAAGTGTTCAACGAGGACGGATCTCCGCTCGGGCTCTTCTTGGGCGACTACTTTGCGCGCGAGACGAAAAAGGGCGGCGCCTGGATGAATAACCTGGTGGACCAGTCGGGTCTGTTGGGGAACAAGCCGGTCGTCATGAACAACTTAAATATTCCGAAGCCGCCCGAGGGGTCCCCGGCGCTGCTCACCATGGACGAGGTACGCACCGCTTTTCACGAGTTCGGCCACGCGCTCCACGGGCTGTTTTCCGACGTGTACTACCCGCGGTTACAGGGCACGAACGTTCCTCGGGACTTTGTCGAGTACCCCTCACAGGTCAATGAGATGTGGATTCTGTGGCCGGAGGTCATTGCGAATTACGCGAAGCACTACGAGACGGGAGAACCGCTACCCGCTGAAACGGTGGTGAAGTTGCAGGAGGCGGCGCTCTGGGGCGAAGGGTTTGGCACCACCGAATATCTCAAGGCCGCGCTCCTCGACCTTGCCTGGTATGGGAGCCGCGATGCCCAGGTTCCCGAAGATGTGGAGGCTTTCGAGACCGAGGCGATGAACGCCGTCGGACTTCAGTATGATTTGGTGCCGCCACGCTACCGGAGCGCATACTTTGCGCACATTTTCGCGGGCGGCTACTCGGCCGGGTATTACTCCTATATTTGGTCCGAGGTGCTGGACGCGGAAACCGTCGAGTGGTTCAAGGAGAACGGCGGAATGACCCGTGAGAACGGCGACAAAATGCGCTACGAGCTGCTCGCCCGCGGGAACTCGCGCGACCCGCTCGAATCCTTCCGGGCGTTGCGCGGCCGAGACGCAAGCGTAGAGCCGCTCCTGAAGAAGCGAGGGCTCGCCTAAACCGCGGCACATCCCGTAATTGCGTTTTCATCCTGTAATTGCAGGATGAAAACGCAATTGGCGGATGAACGGCCAAGATGGGACCTCTTGGAGGGACTTACCAGCCGCGCTCGGCGAGCCGGTGCGGTTCCGGAATCTCCTCCACATTGATACCCACCATCGCTTCGCCCAGCCCGCGGGAGACATTGGCGATCACGTCGGGGTCGTCGAAGAAGGTGGTGGCCTTGACGATGGCCTGGGCGCGTTGGGCGGGGTTGCCGGATTTGAAGATGCCCGAGCCGACAAAAACGCCGTCGGCGCCCAGCTGCATCATCATGGCGGCGTCGGCCGGGGTGGCAATGCCGCCTGCGGTGAAAAGCACCACCGGCAGGCTACCGCGTTCGGCAACTTCCTTGACCAGCTCGTATGGCGCCTGGAGTTCCTTGGCGGCGACGTACAGTTCATCCGGGGCCATCGAGGTGAGCTTGGCGATCTCGGCGCGGATGGTGCGCATGTGCGTGGTGGCGTTGGAAACGTCGCCGGTGCCGGCCTCTCCCTTGGAGCGGATCATGGCGGCGCCTTCGGTGATGCGGCGGAGCGCTTCGCCAAGACTCGTGGCACCGCAGACGAAGGGCACCGTGAAGTTCCATTTGTCGATGTGGTTGGTGTAATCGGCCGGGGTGAGGACCTCGGACTCGTCGATGTAGTCGACACCCAGGGATTGAAGCACCTGAGCCTCAACAAAGTGCCCGATCCGGGCCTTGGCCATGACCGGGATCGAGACGGCTTCGATGATGCCGTCAATCATGTCCGGATCGCTCATGCGCGAGACGCCCCCCTGAGCGCGGATGTCCGCGGGAACGCGCTCCAGGGCCATCACCGCCACGGCGCCGGCGTCTTCGGCGATCTTCGCTTGCTCAGGAGTGACGACGTCCATGATGACGCCGCCCTTGAGCATTTCGGCCATGCCGCGTTTGACCCGGGTGCCGCCGGTTGCGGGCTGTGCCGTGTCGGTTGCGGGAGTGTTGTCTGGGTTGCTCACGGTTGTGGTCACCGGGGCCCTTTCCTGGTTGGTGCTGTGAATAGTTGGTTCAGTGTCCTGGCACGAGGCAAGGCCGCGTCAATGGGTTTGTTGATACACCGCTCGGACGCGCTGATAAATGGTGAAGAGGCTGGCCAGCGCAAGCAGAATCAAGCCCACCGTCAGGAATGCGGGGTGCAAACCGAGACCGGTGAGCCCGGTTAAGAGCAAGACCACCAAGATCCGTTCGGCACGTTCGGCGATTCCGACGTTCGCGTTCAACCCTAGGGATTCCGCCTTGGCTCGCGCGTACGACACGACCTGGCCACAGACCAGACTAGCTAAAGCCGCATAGCCGATCACCGGATTGTTGCCTCCGGTGAAGAACCAGATCGCTACCCCGGCAAAGATGACGCCGTCCTGAATGCGGTCCATTGTCGAATCGAGGAAGTTTCCCCACTGGCTGGATTGCCCTTGCAGGCGCGCCATAATCCCATCGACGATATCGGAAAAGATGAACAGGGTGATGAAAAGCGTTCCCCAGAAGAGTTGCCCGAGCGGGTAGAGCACCAGTGCACCGGCCGCGATTGCGACGGTACCGCCAATGGTGACGGCATCCGCACTCACGCCGAGACGCAAAAGTGCCCTAGCCACCGGGGTAAAGATCCGCGTAAACAGCTCGCGGGCATATTTGTTCAACATGGGCCGCTAGTTTCCCTTGCCTTCGGCGGGCTCCGGCGCGCTGCTGACCCAGTTCTCTGCGAGCTGTGTTCGCATGTCGCCCAGGGTCTGTGTGATCGCTTTGGTCTGCGCGATGATCGGCAGGAAGTTGGAATCACCGCCCCAGCGGGGCACCACATGTTGATGCAAATGCTGGGCGATCCCGGCACCGCCAACGGCGCCTTGGTTCATGCCGATATTAAATCCGCCGGGATTGGCGACCTTGGTGAGCGTCCACATGCACTGCTTGGTCAGTTCACCCATTTCCAGCATTTGCGCCTCGCTGGTTTCGGTGTACAGCGAAATGTGTTCGTACGGACACACCAGCAAGTGCCCCGCGTTATAGGGGAACAGGTTCATGATGACGTAGCAGGTCTCCCCGCGGCGGACGATCAGCGATTCCTCGTCGCTGCGATCCGGTGCGGCACAGAAGGGGTCACGGTTGTCCCCCGCATACTGCTCCTGGCCGCCCTTGACGTAGGCGAGCCGGTGCGGAGTCCACAGACGCTGAAAGCTGTCCGGAACCCCGGGCAATTCGAAGTCATCCTGAGGGATATCTGCCACGGTGCGCCCCTAGCTGTTGTCTCGGGATGCGATCGCGCCCACAATTTTGGCGATCGCATCTTCGATGGGTACGCCGTTCTCCTGCGAGCCGTCGCGGAATCGGAAGGACACTGCGCCTGCTTCGGCATCCTCGCCGCCGGCAATGAGCACAAACGGCACCTTGTCCTTGGACGCGTTGCGGATCTTTTTGGGGAAACGGTCGTTGCCATCGTCCAGCTCCGCCCGAACGCCGCGAGCCTTGAGGGCGCGCACCACGTCTGCCAGGTAGTCGTTGAACGCTTCTGCCACCGGTATTGCACGCACTTGCACCGGCGAAAGCCATGCCGGGAATGCCCCCGCGTAGTGCTCGGTCAGCACTCCCAAGAACCGTTCGATCGAACCGAACTTCGCGGAGTGGATCATGACCGGCTCTTGCCGGGTGCCGTCGGCAGCTTGGTACTCCAGGCCAAACCGTGCGGGTTGGTTGAAGTCATACTGGATCGTGGACATTTGCCAGGTCCGGCCAATGGCGTCACGAGCTTGCACGGATATTTTGGGACCGTAGTATGCCGCTCCCCCGGGATCGGGGACTAACTCCAAACCGGTATCCCGAGCGGCCTGCTCCAGCACCGCGGTGGCTTCCGCCCACTGCTCATCGGACCCAATAAATTTGTCTGAATCCTCATCCCGCGTGGAGAGTTCCAGATAAAAATCGTCCAGGCCAAAGTCCCGCAAGAGCGAGAGCACGAAGTTCAGCAGGTGCTTCACTTCCTCAGGGGCCTGCTCCTTCGTGACATAGGAGTGGGAATCGTCCTGAGTCATTCCTCGCACACGGGTCAGCCCGTGAACCACGCCGGATTTTTCCATCCGGTACACGTTGCCGAACTCGAAGAGTCGCAGCGGCAACTCACGGTAGGAACGCCCGCGCGCACGGTAAATGAGATTGTGCATCGGGCAGTTCATGGCTTTCAGCCGATACTCTTGGCCCGCTTTGGTGAGGTTACCGTCGTCGTCTCTTTCTTCATCCACCACCATGGGCGGGAACATGCCATCCGCGTAATACGGCAGGTGGCCGGAGGTGTGAAAGAGTCCGTCCTTGGAAATATGCGGGGTGCCCACGTATTCGAAGCCCTCTTCGATGTGGCGGCGGCGCACGTAGTCTTCCATTTCGCGCTTGATGACCCCGCCCTTGGGGTGGAAGACCGGCAGCCCCGAGCCCAGCTCGTCCGGGAAGGAGAACAGGTCCAGTTCCGAGCCGAGCTTGCGGTGATCGCGGCGTTCGGCCTCGGCCAGACGCTCCTGGTAGGCGCGCAGTTCTTCCTTGCTGGGCCAGGCAGTCCCATAAATGCGCTGAAGCTGCTTGTTCTTTTCGCTGCCGCGCCAGTACGCGGCCGCCGATCGGGTCAAAGCGTAAGCGTTGCCAATTAGCTTGGTATTGGGCAGGTGCGGGCCGCGGCACAGGTCTTTCCAGACCACGTCCCCGCTTTTGCGATCCACGTTGTTGTAGATCGTCAGTTCGCCGCCGCCGACTTCGACGCTCGCGCCCTCGGCGGCGTCCGCACCGGCGCCCTTCAGCCCGATCAGCTCCAATTTGTAGGGTTCGTCGGCCATGGCCGCGAGGGCTTCGGTCTCTGAAACCACCACGCGTTCAAAGAGTTGATTCTGATTGACGATGCGCAGCATCATCTTTTCCAGTTGCTTCAGATCGTCCGGCGTGAACGGCTCCTCAACGTCGAAATCGAAGTAAAAGCCGTCGGTGATATAGGGGCCGATGCCCAGCTTCGCGTCCGGGCGCAGTTGTTGGACGGCTTGTGCCATGACGTGCGCGGCGGAGTGGCGCAAAACATTGAGGCCGTCCGGCTCTTCAATGCTGACCGGTTCAATAACGGCGCCCGCTGGTACCTCGCGGGAGAGATCCCACAGTTCGCCGTCGACCCTCATCACGACGATCTTTTTGTCATCGCCGAACAGGTCAAACCCGGTAGTCCCGCCGGTCACCGTGGTCGCTTCGTCAACGATATTGACGGTGATCTGCTGGGGCTCTGACACGGGTGTCTCCTTTGTTGTTGTCCGGCATCATGACTGCTCACCTACGGACGTGAACGTCTGCCGCATCCAGTTTAGCCCGAGTCGACACTGCGCAAAGTTACTCCGGCACCCCCATGGAGTAGATTCCGCTAGCCTCGGCGCTATCGGTCGCGAAGTACAGCAACCCGTCGGCAATGGCCACATCCCGCACCCGCTCACCGCGATCGGCCACAAAGTCCCCGGTGAGCGAGGCCGAGGAACCATCCAACGTCACCTCAAAAACACGCCGCCCCATCAGCGCGGCGACAAAGACGCGACCGTCCTGCTCCACGATCCCGCTCGGCGACGCGTCCGCAGTCACCGGCCACACCACCTTGGCATCCTGAAACCGCGGGTCCCCCGGTGCCCCGGTCACGGTCGGCCAGCCATAGTTTGCGCCTGGGGTGATGAGATTGAGCTCATCATCGACGGTGGGCCCGAATTCGCTAGACCACAGGTTGCCTTCCGCGTCCCAGGCAAAACCCTGCACGTTCCGATGCCCGATCGTATACACCGGCGAGTCGCCAAAGGGGTTGCCAGGCGCGGGGCGACCCTCAGGGGTCACGCGCAATATTTTTCCGGACAGCGCGGCCCGGTCCTGCGCACTGGAGGCGACCTCCGCATCGCCGGTCCCGATGTACAACATCCCGTCCGGCCCAAACTTGATGCGCCCGCCGTTGTGCCGATACGCCCGCGGAATGCCGGTCAACACCTCGGTGGGTTCGCTGAGACTGGGAGCGTCGAGATTCACCGTCATGGAGACGACGCGATTGTCATTCGCGGTGGTCAGGTACACAAAAATCTTCTGGTCGGAGGCGAAATTCGGGCTCAGCGCGAGCCCTAGCAGACCGCCTTCGAGCGTGTTGCGGTCCACTCCGGGGACGGTTCCCATATCCACCGCCCTGTCGCCATCGAGCAGGCGAATCTTGCCGGTGTTGCGCTCGGTGAACAGTATCCGGCCGTCTTCCAGCGGTGCGAGTGCCCACGGCGTGGTCGCGACGGTTCGTTGCCGCAACGCGGTATCGACGCTCTTCGTAGCTTGCGGGGCGGTTGCGTTAGAGGTCGGGGTTGCGGTTCCGGTCGCGCTGATGTCCGACGGCGTTGCCTCCGCAGCGGTCGGCTCACCTTCGCTTCCTCCCGGAGTGCAAGCAGAGGTGAGAAGCGCGAGCGTGGCGAGCAACGCCGTCGTGCTTAAGACTCTGCGCGAGGTTCGGCGGCTTTTGCTGTTGGGGCTGACATGAGCTTCCACCTCTCCAGTATCCCACCCAGCTCGGCGCTGAACAGGATGCCGTTTCCGGCACCGGACACTCCGGAAAACGTGACGCCATGAAAGTCCCTGCCTCGAGCAGCTTCGCGGAAGCCGAAAGGCTCGTGGAGGTGAATTGAGGGATGATTCATCGCATTGACGACGAAATGCACCTGATCATGGTGGTTGCCGGCACGAGGGTTGGTGTCCAGCCAGGCCGCTCTGGCCGCGATGAGTCGCTGCGCGATCCCGGTGCGTCGCCAACCGGGTGCCACCACGATGCCGCCGAGATAGTTTCCGGCGGGAGCTTCGCCAGACGGCTGCTCATAAAAGTGGGTCTTCGCCCAAGCGACTATTTCGCCATCGACTTTGGCCACGAACAAGGCTCGCCTTGGATCCTCGATCACTTCACGGACTTGGTCGCCGGTGGTCTTAATATCGTTTGCGTTGAGGAAGTTAGAGATTCTGCGGGACTCGGATGCGTTCGGCAGGACGATTCGGGCCGTCACGGCCGTGCGTCCAGTTTTCATTTTGATCCACCTCCCACTCCGCTAAACTAAATGTGAAGTCTCCGGCACAATGCCTCTGTCGAACTTGAGTCGGCATGCAGCCGGGTTTTTTCATTGCCCACCATCATCTCACTCAAAGTGCCTCTCCCTCGTTTCGCATCCCCGTACCGCGTTTCGAGAGACGTATGCGGGGCTGAAAGTGCGGTAGGGGGATGTCAAACGAGGGAGGAGAGGGTGTAGAACGCGATGGCGCTGGCCGAGGCGACGTTCAGCGAATCGACGCCATTGCTCATCGGAATCACGACTCGCCGGTCGGCGTGGGTCACGGCGGCCTCGCTCAACCCCGCGCCTTCGGTGCCTAGCATGAGCGCCACCTTCTGCACCGCGCCCGCCGGGATGTTCCCGAGCGGAACCGAACCCGCTCCAAGAGCGAGCGCCCAGACCTCGAACCCCTGCTCGCACAGCTCGCCGAGGGCATCCGGCCAGGACTCGGCCCGCGCCCACGGTACCTGAAACACGGCACCCATGCTGACCCGGATCGCTCTGCGGTACAGCGGATCGGCACATTGCGGCGACAGGATCACCCCCTCAATACCGAGAGCGGCCGCGTTGCGGAAGATCGCACCCAAATTGGTGTGGTCCACCACGTCCTCGACAACGGCCACCCGGCTCGCCCTAGCCACGACATCCGCCACCGAATGCGGGTCGGGTCGCCGCATCGCCGCCAACGCGCCGCGATGCAAATGGAATCCGGTAATGCCTTCCAGGACCGCATCGGAGCCGACAAACACGGGTGCCGACGGGTACGCCGCAAACACGTCCGCAAGCGAGTCCACCCACTTTTCCGCCAGAAAAAAACTGAGCGGCTCATGCCCGGCATCGAGCGCGCGCCGCAACACCTTGGAGCTTTCGGCAATATAGATCCCCGACTCCGGCTCCACCCGACGCCGCAGCGCCGAGTCGCTCAGTTGGGAGTAGTGGGCCACCCGCGGGTCGTCAACGCTCTCCAACCACGTGAGCCTGCTCTCAGGTACACCTCTTATGGCAACACGTTTCTCGGTGTCGCTGCCCTCGGGGACACTCTCGGGGACACCGCTCACAGCACGCCCGCCAGTTGTAACAACATGTTCGTCAGCGCGGCAAGCCCGAGGATCACAATGACCGTGCGCAACACTACCGGCGAGAGCCTGCGCCCAATCTTCGCCCCAAAATACCCGCCGATCAGCGAGGACACCGCGATCACCGCCACCACCGGCCACGCGATCCGATCAAACGCGAATATCAAATAAGACACCGCGGCGACCACGTTCACCAGCGTGGTCAGCAACGTTTTGAGCGCGTTGGCTTGCTGCATGGTCCCGGCGAGAAAAATACCCAAAATGCCGATCAGCAAAATGCCCTGCGCAGCCACAAAGTAGCCGCCATATACTCCGGCCAGAAACACCAACACCAGCAACTGCCACGGGTGCTCCTTGGGCGCCTCCACCTTCTCTCGCCGAGCCGCCAAAACCCGCTGCAACCGCGGTTGAAAGATCACCATGAGCAGTGCAACCACAATGAGAATGGGCGCCACGATGGCGAAAACCGATTCGGGCAAATGCAATAGGAGCGAGGATCCGATGATCGCACCGAGCACCGACGCCGGCGCCAGCTTGGCGAGCGTGCGCCCCTGACCGCGCAGCTCCTTGCGGTAGCCCCACGTCCCCGAAAACCCGCCGGCAACCAGGCCCATCGCATTGGAAATCGACGCGGTGACCGGGGCATACCCGAGCGCGAGCAAGACTGGGAACGTGACGAGCGTCCCGCTGCCGACAATGGTGTTGATCGTTCCGGCCCACAACCCGGCCAGCGCAATCAGGACCCCTGAAAGCACATCCATGAATTCGCTCGACCCTAGCGGCGCGAAGGTGACTTAGCAAAGGCGCTGTACCGCGCGCCGTCGTGCTTCACGTCCAATGGCACGTCAAACGCCTCACTCAGCGGCCCCTCGGTGAGCACCTCATCAATGGGACCCGCGGCAACCACGCCGCCCTCGCGCAAAAGCAGCGCGTGGGTGAAGCCCGGGGGCACCTCCTCAAGGTGATGGGTCACAAGGACGATCGTCGGGGCTTCCTCATCCTGCGCGAGTTCGCCCAGGCGGCGCACCAAATCCTCGCGTCCGGCGAGGTCGAGTCCGGCTCCGGGCTCGTCCAAAAGCAGGAGTTCAGGGTCGGTCATGAGCGCGCGGGCGATCTGCGTCCGCTTGCGCTCGCCCTCGGAGAGCGTGCCAAACTTGCGGGCCATGAGCGGCGCCATCCCCCAGGCTTCGAGCAGATCGAAGGCTCGTTGGGCGTCCATGCGCTCGTATTCTTCGCGCCACCGCCCGGTGACCCCGTAAGACGCTGTCATCACAGCGTTCAGCACCGTCTCTTCCTCGGGGATGTGGGTTGCCAACGCGCTGGAGGCGAGGCCAATCCGCGGCCGCAATTCGAACACGTCGACGGCACCCAGCACCTCATCCAAAATGCCCACGACGCCGCTCGTGGGGTGCATGCGCGCGCCCATAATCTGCACCAGCGTGGTTTTCCCCGCCCCGTTGGGCCCAAGGATCACCCAGCGCTCCCCCTCCTGGACCTGCAGCGAAATCGAGTCGAGTAGCTTCTTTTGACCTCGGATGACGGTGACGCCGGCAAGTTCAAGAACGTTCATGACTTTGAGACTAGGCTAAAGGGCGGCGCTGTGAGAAACCGCTACGCCGAGCGGACCCAAAATCGCCGAGGAGTTAACGTGCCCATTGACGTTGCCGCCGTGCTTCGCGACGCTTTGCCGGCCGGTGCCGCGCCGCATCGGCTGACCGTTTTTGGCGCCTCGGTTCCCGACGCCGCGCTGGGTTTGGTACAAAGCGCGGCGCTGGCTGCGGGCTGGCAGATTCGCAGCTCGCAGTTCGATTCCGGCGCCGGGTATGAGGCGAACGTGTGGGAATTGAGGTACGACGGCGGCGCCTCACCTTTATCGCCGGGCGGCACGGTGGAAGCGGGTGCTTTGCGGGACGCCTTGCGGGATGCATTGCGAGGGGAAAGCGAGTCCGTCGGCGCACTGGAATTCGCACTAGTGGGCGGGGCTTTGGCCACTCCTGGGCCCAAGATGCTGATCATGGACGTGGATTCCACGCTGATCCGGCAGGAAGTGATTGAGTTGCTGGCCGCGCGAGCGGGCGTGGAAGACCGGGTTCGCGCGGTGACCGAAGCGGCGATGCGCGGTGAACTTGATTTTGCGCAGAGCCTTCACGAGCGGGTGGCAACCCTCGCGGGCTTGCCTGCGTCGGTGATCGACGACGTGGTGGCTGAAGTGCAATTTACCCCGGGTGCGCTGGAGTTGGTGCAGGCGTTTCGTTCTGCTGGGCATCCGGTGACCGTCGTCTCCGGAGGCTTCCGGCAGATCCTGGAACCGCTTGCAGCTCGGGCCCACATCGACGAGCACCTGGCGAACGACCTGGAAATTGTCGACGGTCACCTCACAGGGCGAGTCCTGGGCGCCGTAGTTGATTCGGACACCAAGGCTCGCATGCTCCGGGAATGGGCGGCCAAGTATGGTGTCGGCACGGAATCAGTCGTGGCGGTGGGCGACGGCGCAAATGACATTCCCATGGTGCAAGCTGCTGGCCTTGGGGTGGCGTTCAATGCCAAGCCCGCGTTACGCGAGGTCGCCCATGTGGAACTGGACCTGCCGAGCCTCGCGCCGGTGCGGCTTTTCGCCGAACTCGAGTCTTGAGCTCGCGGTTTCGCGCTCCAGCCGTTCTGGCAGGCACGACATTACCGTCGCGCTGTGATGACTACTGGCGATCCAGGAAGTCCTGTGCGCCGCCGACCAACTCGGTGTGGCCGCTTGGGACGTCGGCCTCAACCATTTTTGCGACCTCAGCACCGAATTCTTCAACGGAGTAAAGCTTGCCCGCAGCTTCCCGCCGGGCTTCGATGGCGCCAGGGCGAGCGCGGTCCAACAGCAAGGCCGTGACGGTGCCCTCGATCATGTCGCCGGAGACGACAACGAGCGAAATGCCCTTCGACTCGAGTTCTGGAATCAGGTCGCGCAGGGCGTCCTCGCCGGCACGCTTGGTCTTCGCGACCGCATCATATTCCGACATGGTTTCGACATCGTTGATGAAGTGCGCCTGGTGGCTGGTCACAAACACGATGCGCCCGCCGTTCTCCATCTTTTCCGCGGCGGCCTTTGCCATGTTGACCTGTGCGTCACGGTTCAGGCGAAGCGCATAGTCCTCTCCCATGTCCGATTCCATACCGCCGGACGCGTTGAGGACCAGTACATCGAGTCCGCCGAAGTTCTCCACAGCCGCGTCGACAAGGGCCCTCGCGCCGGACTCCTCGGTGAGGTCGGCTCCCACCGCTACCGCTTTGCCGCCCTTGTCCTCAATTGAGGCAACAACCTTGTTGGCCCGGGGCGCTTTTTGGCGGTAATTCACGACGACGTTGTAGCCATCTTCGCCGAGCAGGTTGGCGACTACCGCCCCAATTCCTCGAGACGATCCGGTGACGATGGCGGTCTTTGCCTGGTTTTCGGTCATGTTTCCTCAATGTGTGCGAGTCGAAGTCGTTTCCCCCCATCCTAATATGGTCGTCGGATCGATCGAAGTGTACTAATTAGCACAGTTGGCATAGTACTGATATTCTGATAAGCTTGGTTCATGGAAGCACAAGATCCAGTGGCGGATCTGACCGCCCTCTACGAGCAACACGGCGCCGTGCCGGGCTTTGCGGTAGCGCTTGAGCATCTCGTTGCCTCCATCTCATCGGCCGTGAATGAGTTCCTTGCCTCCACTGAATCACCCGGCTCTGACATTGAGAATCAGGGAATTTCCGCACCGGACCAGCCCCCGGCCAGCATCGCCTCGCTCGATCAGACCACCGAGTGTTTAGGGCATTCGCTGGAGGGCCTGAGCGTTATCAAGGCCCAACTGGAGAACTGCATTCTGACAGCGAGCCATTCTTTGCACGTCGAGAACACGGTGCGCCAAATTGCGATAGAAATGGATACCCCGTCGCGCGGACGCAAACGCCGCCAACCGCTTCGTGACGGCGAGGCTGCGCTCACAAATGCCTTCATTGATGCGCGTGTGTTGACTAGCTCCGAGATCTCTACTGCATTTCGATGCAGCGATAAGCTCGCGCTTGGGCTGATGTTTGAGGGCGAGCAGCTCGCCCGGATGCCTCGACTCAACGATCTCTCGCGCCACGGCAGCATTCCCACGTGGCAAGTTTCTGCTATTACTCGGTACGCGCCGGACCTCGTGGGCGCCACGTTGCACGAGTATGACGCGAAGCTCACCGATTTTGTCACCAGCGGAAGGCGCGCATTACGGACGCTGAACAATCGAGCACAAAAGGTGTTTAACACGCTTCACCCCGAGGCATCTAGCGTCCGTCGCAAGCGCGCCCACGAGAAGCGCACGGTCTACCTGGAACCCGAATTCGATGGTCTCGTCACCCTCATCGCAAAATTGCCCGCGGAAGCCGGCGTAGCCATCGACAACACACTCAACGACCTCGCCGCCGCCGTCAAAACGGAACGGACTGCCGATACCCGTACCGCCGCACAGATCAGGGCCGACGCGCTTGTCGCACTGGTTCTCGCGCCGCCACGCGCCTCGGACAACCCGGTCGCACGGACGGCGACGAAGTTTGCCTTGACCATGGATGTGGGCAGCGAGTTCCCGAAAGCCGTGCCCTTTCTCGGCAAACGCATTCCTTGGCACCACTGTGGCGAAACCGCTTCCCTGGGCGCGCTGGCGGACCGCGGGCACCTCGACCCGGAAGCCACGGCACGGATCCTGCAGGGGCGTTCGTTCGCGCGCGGTCACGGTGGCGTGCTCCGCGCCGCCGGCTATACCGGGGCGCATCGCGACGCCGATTTAGATCGAGTCGACAATGTGGCCGACGCAGGTCTATACAGCGCGGATCCAGTCGGCACAGATCAACACGTCGCGGATCGATACAGCGCGGGCCCAGTCAGCGCAGATCCAGATAGTACAGATCAGGACAATGCGGAGGCAGGGAATCCCCTTCGCACTCTCGCTCAGTCCGAACCGGTCGACCCGGCCGGCTCCTCCGCCCCTCCCGCCGCGCCCGCCGCTCTTGACAACATCCTGGATGGCCGAGTCCGCGCCAACGTCATCGTGACGATCCCCTACTCGGTTCTCACCGGAGAATCAGACGTGGGAGCCCACGTGGACGGCATTGGTGAAATCAGCGCAGAATCGGCGCTCCGGATAGCAGCCCTCGCACCGACGTTGACCCGAATGTTGACCGACCCGGCGACGGGAGTTGCCCTCGGACTGGAGCAAAACCGGTACCGCGTTGATGCCAAATTGCGCGAGTACCTCATGGCTCGCACCCAATCCTGCGAATTCCCCGGATGTGGTGCATCGGTTCATCGCACCGACGCCGACCACATCCAGGATTGGCGCAGCGGCGGAAAGACGAACCCGGAAAATCTCCAGCTGCTGTGCCGAAAGCACCACAACCTCAAGACCCATTTGGGTTGGCGATGTCGAAGACTCGACGACGGCAGAACCGAATGGACCTCACCACTTGGCTCGATCTTTTACGCGGCTCCGGTACCGTTACACGAACCAGATCCCCCGTTCTAGGTTCTGGATTCGGTCCCTGGCGCTTAGTGCCCCATCATGAGGCCGCCATCGACCGGGATCAGCGCGCCGGAGATGTAGCCTGCTTCCTCGCCTGCAAGCCACCGCACCACGTTTGCGATTTCGCTCGGCTCGCCAAAGCGGTCCGCGGGAACACGCGAACGGTAATCGTCTTGCAGTTCCTTGGACAGTTCGCGAGTCATGTCGGTGTTGATGAATCCGGGTGCCACCACGTTGGCGGTAATGTTTCGCGACCCGAGTTCGCGAGTGATCGAGCGCGCCATCCCCAAAAGCCCCGACTTCGATGCCGCATAGTTGACCTGGCCCGGCGCACCGGCGAAACCGCTCACCGATGAAATCAGCACAATACGGCCGCGGCGCTTACGCAACATTCCTTTTATGGCGCGCTGCACCACACGGAAAGAGCCGGTGAGGTTGGTGTCGATGACGGAGGTGAAGTCATCCTCGCTCATGCGCAACAAAAGTGTGTCTTTTGTCATACCCGCATTTGCCACCAGTATTTCTACCGGTCCCTGTGCCGCCTCGACCTCGGAAAATGCGGCGTCGATAGAAGCGGCGTCACGCATGTCTGCTTTCACGCCGAGGACGCCTTCTGGCACCTCACCGGAACGGTAAGTCACGGCAACCCGATCGCCATTTGCCACAAATGCATCGGCAATCGCCCGGCCAATCCCCCGATTTCCGCCGGTAATGAGCACCGATCGCCCTGTTGCTGGTGCCGTCTCCTGTGCAGCGTCTGCCACGATACAAAACCTCTCCATGGTGGGGGGAAATCCGGACACAATTAGTCGCCGGAACTGCTGTTCAACGAACCATCCTAGCGTTCGCACCCATTTATCGCGGCGACGCCGGACGCCGAGTCCGTGATTTCCCGCCACCGGGCACGCGGGTGGAATAATGGAATGCAGTCCACCGAAAGCAGTGCATCATGAAACCCCCACGTGAGGCGGCGCCCGTTCACGCCATCACCGATGCCACGCGCAACCACACCGTCGACATGAGAAAGCGCATGATTGAGTACGGTGTCGCCATGGGTATTCGAGCGATTTGCCTCGTTCTGGTGTTCGTCGTGGACGGCTGGTGGAAACTTATCCCGATCCTTGGCGCCGTGTTCCTCCCCTTCTTTGCGGTCATGTTCGCCAATGCCGGCGCCGATACCTCCACTGGCAAGGGACCCAACGCGCTGATCGATCAACTCCCGCAAGGAGAAATCGAGGCTCCCCAAGGCACCCAAGGCGAGGCATCGCCGTCGAACATCACCATTGAAGGCGAAGTCATCGAAAACACTGCAGGTAAGGACGCATGAATCTGCTAGGTGGGGGCGAGGCCATCGCCCCAGAAGCCATCTGCTCGCGCAAGGGTTGCCGTCAACGCGCCGAGTGGGACATTGTGTGGCGCAATCCGCGAATCCACACCGCCGATCGGCGCAAGATTTGGCTCGCCTGCGCGGAGCACAAAAATTGGCTTGAAAACTATCTAAAGGACCGCGACATGTACCTCGAAACCCTCCCGCACCGCGAGGGCGCCGCGTGAAGATCAAGCAATACCGGTTTCTGCTGAGCAGCCAGTGGTTAGGATATCTTGCGCTGGCCGCCGCGCTGGCGACCGTGTGTGTGTTCCTCGGCAATTGGCAGCTGGATCGGCGCGCCACCGTGGTCGCAAACATTCAGCGCATTGAGGCCAACTATGATGCCGCGCCGCGCCAACTCGCCCCGGATTTCCAGCCGTTCAGTGATTTCCAGAAGAACCAGGAATGGACGCCGGTGCAATTGACGGGCACGTACGACGGCGATGCCGCGGTTTTGGTGCGAAACCGGCCTTTGAATGGGAAGCCAGGGTTCCTTTCCTTGGTGCCCTTCCGCCTTTCCGACGGAAGCGCGGTCATCATTAGCCGCGGGTGGTCGGCCCCCAGCGATAGCGACAATGCGCGCCCGGCGAACGTTCTAGTGCCGCCGACCGGCGAGGTGACGATTACCGCGCGTGTGCGTCCCGGGGAGCCCGAAGTAGCGTGGGGAGCGCCCGAGGGGCAGTTGGCGTCAATCAATTTGAAGGACTATCAGAAGCGAGTGGACTACCCGCTCGCCACCGGCGCCTATGGTGCGCTGGCCTCGGAAAGTCCGGCACCGCCCGAGGGCATGCCGCCGCAGCAAACCAAACCCGCCCTCGATGAAGGACCGCACCTCTCCTATGCCATGCAGTGGTTTGCGTTCGCGGTCATGATGTTCATCGGGTACGGGTATGCGGCGTGGGCGCACGCCCGAAACGAACGGTTGGCGGCAGAAGAGGCCGCCGAACGCGAAGCGCTCGGAGAGGCCGGGATCCAGCATCAAGCCGTCACGATCAAAGCGCCGCGCAAGAAGCCTTCGCGCAAGCCCACCGCCGAGGATGAGGAAGATGCGCTGTTGGACGCGCAGGGGTACCGGTAGGCTAGGGCACCCCTGGCGTGGGGAAATGTGCTTTAGGGAGTTGTACCCGCGGCCACTGAGGCCTCGACTCTCCGCTCGTTAGGCGAGGGTAACCAGGTCGAGGTAGTCGTCGCCCCAGAGGTCTTCGACGCCATCCGGGAGAAGCACAATGCGTTCCGGGTTGAGCGCCTTGACGGCTCCTTCATCGTGGCTGACCATGACTACCGCGCCCTCATAATGCTCCAGCGCCGACAGGATCTCGGCGCGGCTGGCCGGATCGAGGTTGTTGGTCGGCTCGTCCAAGAGCAGCACGTTCGCCGAGGACGCCACAATCGTCGCCAGCGCGAGACGTGTTTTTTCGCCGCCGGAAAGAACTCCCGCCTTTTTGTGCACGTCTTCGCCGGTAAACAGGAACGACCCCAAAATCGAGCGCATCTCGGCGTCCGGCATGGACGGCGCCTGGGAGAGCATGTTTTCCAGGACGGTTTTGGAGGTGTCCAAGGTTTCGTGTTCCTGCGCGTAGTAGCCGATCTTGAGACCGTGCCCCGGTTCGATGGCCCCGGTGTCCGGCTTGTCCACGCCGGCCAGCATGCGCAGCAGGGTCGTCTTGCCGGCGCCGTTGAGGCCCAAGATCACCACACGCGAGCCGCGGTCGATCGCCAAATCGACGTCGGTGAAGATCTCCAGCGAACCGTATGACTTCGAGAGTCCCTTGGCCATGAGCGGCGTTTTCCCGCTCGGCGCCGGTTTCGGAAAACGCAGCGCCGCCACCCGATCCTGGACGCGCTCGGCCTCGAGGCCGCCAAGCATCCGTTCGGCACGCTTGATCATGTTTTGCGCGGCGACGGCCTTGGTGGCCTTCGCACGCATTTTTTCGGCCTGATCCAGTAGGACTTGGGCGCGTTTTTCCACGTTGGCGCGCTCGCGTTTGCGCCGGTGTTCGTCGAGTTCGCGCTGTTCCAGGTACTTTTTCCAGCCCAGGTTGTACATGTCGATCGTTGCGCGGTTCGCATCCAGATGGAAGACCTTGTTGACGGTCGCCTCGAGCAGCTCGACATCGTGGCTGATCACGATCAGCCCGCCCTGATGGTTTTTCAAAAAGTCCCGGAGCCAGGTAATGGAGTCGGCGTCGAGGTGGTTGGTCGGCTCGTCCAACAGCATCGTTTCGGCGTCCGAGTAGAGAATGCGGGCAAGTTCCACGCGGCGGCGCTGACCGCCGGAGAGGGTGCGCAGCGGCTGGGCCAAGATGCGTTCCGGGAGCGCCAAGTTGGAGGAAATCGTTGCGGCTTCGGCTTCGGCGGCGTATCCCCCGCCGGCCAAGAATTGCGCCTCGAGGCGGTCATAACGGGCCAGCGCCTTGTCTCGAACCGCCGTGTCATCGCTTGCCATATCGGCTTGCGCATCCTTGAGTTTGCGCGTCACCACATCGAGCCCTCGCGCCGAAAGGATGCGGTCCCGCGCGAGCTGATCCAGGTTTCCGGTGCGCGGGTCCTGCGGTAAGTACCCGATCTCGCCGCTACGCGAAATGGTGCCGTCGGCAGGCAGGTTCTCTCCTGCAAGGGTCTTGGTGAGCGTCGTCTTACCGGCTCCATTGCGGCCCACCAGCCCGATCTTGTCACCCTTATCGACCCGGAAGTTCACCTCATCCATGAGCAGGCGCGCGCCAACGCGCAACTCGAGATTGGACACGGTGATCATGGGAAACTCCTTGGGAAATGCGCGGCAGAAAAGAGCGCCAGTCCATCTTAGCGAGCGCGATACGCAAAGCCGAATCAGTTGCCGCAGGTCACAGGAATTGCGCCAACGCGAGGCAATTGAATAGTGTTCAATTCTGACGATTTCCCATCCCTGACCTCGAGGTTCGCTATGACTGCCACCGCAACTACCGGTACCCACCAACGACGCCGTTGGAGCGCCACCGACCTTGCCCTCATCGCCGTTTTCACCGCCTTTGTCATTGTGTGTTCCATCCTGCCCGGCATCCCGGTGGGGCCGCTCGGGGTGCCGATCACGCTTCAAACCTTCGCGGTGATGACCACCGCGTTGGTGCTGGGAGGCACCCGCGGAGGCATCGCCGTCGTGCTTTATGTGGTGCTCGGGCTCATCGGGTTGCCGGTATTTTCCGGTTTTCGCGGCGGTATTGGCGTGCTTGCCGGGCCGAGCGCGGGTTACATTATCGCGTTCCCGATTGCGGCCTTCGTGATCGGTTGGGCCGGTTACCGGATTCTGCGCGCGCGCCCGAAGTTCACGCTTTTGTGGTTGGTGGTCGCAAGCCTGGCGAGCAGCCTGGTGATTGTGCACGGGCTCGGTATTCTGGGCATGATGATCAATGCGCAGCTGGCCTTTGGCGCGGCCGTCGCGGCCGACGCGATGTACCTTCCCGGCGATGTGATCAAGACCGTCGTCGCGTGTGCGATTGCGTTTGCGGTGCACAAGGCGTACGGGCGGTTTTTGACGTCGCATGCTTGAGTTTTCCGAGGTCAGCTACACCGTCCCGCCCGCGTACGACGGCGATGCCCCCTTGCAGGTGTTGCGTTCGGTATCGCTCGTGGTGCCGGAGAGACGGGTGTCGGTGCTGGGCCTGAACGGGTCCGGGAAGTCGACGCTGCTGCGGCTCGTGAATGGGCTGGTGGCCCCGACCTCGGGGTTGGTTCGGGTAGATGGGATGTCGGTAGCGCGCGACGGCGCGGCGGTGCGGCGTGCGGTCGGGTTTGTTTTTACCGACCCGAATGCGCAATTGGTGATGCCGACTGTGCTGGAGGATGTGGAACTCTCGCTGCGGCGTACCGTGCGTGAGGGATCGGATCGGCGGGATCGGGCTCTGGCCGTGTTGGCGCGGCTCGGGGTGGCCGATCTGGCCGAGCGTAGCGTGCACGAGCTCTCCGGCGGGCAGCGCCAGTTGGTGGCGCTCGCAAGTGTGTTGGCGACCTCGCCGAGCGTCTTGGTCGCGGACGAGCCGACCACGCTTTTGGATATGGCGAACCGCGAGCGGGTGCGGCGGGTGTTTGCCGGTCTCGAGCAGCAAATTGTGTTCGCCACGCATGACTTGGAATTTGCATTGGACGCCGAGCGGACCGTCGTGATTCACGAGGGTTCGGTGTATTTCGACGGGGCTCCGTCTGCCGCGGTCGCGGCGTATACATCGCTGGTGGCGAGCCTCGCGTGAACACCTTTGCGCAGCTCTTGGGTGTGTATGTGCCGGGGCGGTCCTGGGTGCATCGGGCGCCGCTGTGGGCAAAATTCCTGGTGTTGCTGGGCGTGACGGTGCTGATTCTGGTGGTGCGGTCGCTGTGGCTGAATGCGGTGCTGGTGCTCGTGGCGTTGCTGGCGTCGCGACTGGTCGGGGTGCGCTGGCGGGTTGTGCTGGGCCCGCTGGTTCCGGTTGTAGTGATGATGGTCTTCATCGGTGGGTTGCAGTGGGTGACGCAGGGGTGGCTTGCGGCGGTGACGACGGTCTCGGGCATTCTTGCCGCGCTGCTCTTGACGCGATTGATCCCGTGGACGACGCCAATGAATGAGATCCTCGATGGGATTGTCGCGGCGGTGCGGCCGTTTCGACGCTTTGGGGCGCGGCCCGAGCTGGTCGCGTTGACGCTTTCGCTGGTGTTCCGGAGCATTCCGCGGCTGCTGGAGATTAATGATTCCGTGCGTGACGCCGCGCGCGCACGGGGTTTGGAGCGGAACCTGCGCGCCCGGTCGACTCCGCTCGTGTTGGAGACGGTGCGCTACGCGAAGCAAACCGGTGAGGCGCTGGCGGCCCGCGGCCTCGACGACGACTAGCCGCCTCCTCTCTATCCCACCGCATTACTCCCCCACCCCTACACTCCGCACACCTACACTCCCCACCCCCTCAATATCGACTGTGCAGGACTCGCACGCGACACGCCGTTAAAACGTGCATTATCTGCACAGTGGATATTGACTGTGCACCCGCTTTCGTTACGGTGCCGTGGTTTTGTTATCGCGTAAACCCGCGGGAAAGCACCGAAATCGGGGACACGAATGCCACTGTCAACCCTCGGAATGTGAATTAGGCTCTATCTCATGAGTTTCAACGAGGGGTCCCGCCTTGACCCCAGCCAAGTGGAAGATCGGCGTGGCATGTCCACGGGTGCGAAAGCAGGAATCGGCGGCGGTGTCGCGCTCATTGCGCTTGTCGCGTCGCTTTTCGGGATTAATCCCAACCTCGTGACCGACCTTTTGGGGCCCGCTGCCGACTCGTCTCAGCAACAACAGCAGCTTCCGCAAGGCAGCAGTGGCGTGGATGACTGTGTTACCGGAGCCGATGCCAACGCCGAACTCGACTGCCGCATTACCGGCACCGCGAATTCTCTCAACGCATTTTGGAAGGACTATCTGGCGCAGTACTCCGAACAATATACGGCGCCAAAGACCGTGCTCTTCACCGGCCAGACCCAAACGGCATGCGGCCCCGCGTCCTCAGACGTCGGTCCGTTCTATTGTCCTGCCGACCAGAAAGCCTATTTCGATCTCTCCTTCTTCGACGAACTCACAAACCGGTTTGGCGCCGCGAACGGTCCACTTGCCCAGGAGTATGTTGTCGCGCACGAGTTCGGGCACCACATCCAGAATTCGCTGGGGTATTTGGGCTATGCGCAACAGGATCCTCGTGGAGCAGACTCCGGTGCGGTCAGGACCGAGTTGCAAGCAGATTGCTATGCGGGACTCTGGGCTCGCTACGCGTCCGAGGACACCGGAAACGGTCAACCGTTTCTCAAACAATTGACCCAGCAAGACATCAACGATGCTCTGTCCGCGGCGTCAGCTGTGGGCGATGACCGCATCCAGCAGCAAAGCATGGGCGGTGTCAATTCCGAGTCGTGGACTCACGGTTCCTCTGCGCAACGCCAAAAGTGGTTTGCTCAGGGGTACCAGACCGGTGACATCAACAAGTGCAACACCTTCGACGCCCCGGATTTGGATAACCCGTAACAACCAGCCTCCCAGAACCCTGCACACTCGAAATCGACTGTGCAGATAATGCACGTTTTAACGGCGTGTCGCGTGCGTGTTCTGCACAGTCGAAGAGGGCGGGAGGGGTGAAGACAGGTGGTAGCTAAGTGAGGGCTAGGTGAGGGCGGAAGCGAGGAATGGGGCCGTCGCGCTCTCTTGAACGCGCGCTACAACTTCAGGAGTTCCTTGAGCCACTATCCGGCCGCCGCGATCGCCAGCCCCGGGCCCGAGGTCAATGACAAAGTCGCTTTGCGCCACAATGCGCATATCGAGTTCTGCCATGATGACGGTGTTTCCTGCGTCCACCAGATTTTGCAAATGCCCCAGAAGTTTGTCGGCGTCGGCGGGATGGAGACCGGCGGTTGGCTCATCCAAGACATAAAGCGTGTCGCCGCGCTCTGCTCGTTGCAGTTCCGTTGCCAGCTTGACGCGTTGCGCTTCGCCGCCGGACAGTTCCGTTGCAGGTTGACCGAGACGTAAATACCCGAGTCCGACCAGTTGCAGCGCGGAGAGCGAGCGCATGACGTCCGCGTGCCCGGCAAAGAACTCATGGGCTTCGTCCACATTCAGAGCCAGAACTTCGGCAATGTTTTTGCCATGCCACACCACTTGAAGAGTCTCCTCCTTGTACCGGGTGCCATGACATTGTGGGCAGGTGGAGTACACCGAGGGCAAGAACAAGAGTTCCACCATCACAAAACCCTCGCCCTCACAGACCGGGCAGCGACCCCCGGCCACGTTAAAAGAAAACCGCCCAGGCTTGTACCGCCGACGTTTCGCCAACGGCGTCTGGGCAAATCGGTTGCGCACATGATCAAACAACCCGGTGTAGGTGGCGACGTTGGAGCGCGGCGTGCGGCCAATCGGTTTTTGATTGATGGAGACGACCCGCTTAATTCCCGGCATCTCGCCCGACACCTCGCCAAGAACGTGTTGCGGTTCCTCGGCCAGAAACATGTCCGTGCCGACCTGGCCCTCATCGACAAGTTGCACCGGACGCCCCAGTTTCTCACCCACCAGCACGGGGAGCGCTTGGGATACCAGGCTCGACTTGCCGGACCCGGAAATTCCGGTCACCGCGGTGAGCGCCCGGAGCGGGAAAGCCACGGTGAGATCCCGAATATTGTTACGTGTCACGCCCTTCAGCTCCAGCCAGTCCGTGCAACGCCGCCGATCGCGTCGCGGCGGCGACCAGGTACCGAAAAGGTAGGTAGCCGTGAGGGAATTGGGAACGGTCTTGAGCCCTGAGGGCGGGCCGCTGTACAGCACATGTCCCCCGCGCTCGCCGGCGTGCGGCCCGAGGTCCACCATCCAATCGGCCGCCCGCATTGCCGCCACCGAGTGCTCCACGACAAAAAGCGAGTTGCCGCGGTCTTTCAAGCCACGCAGGAGCTTCAATAGGGCATCGATATCTTGGGGGTGAAGCCCCGCCGAGGGCTCATCTAAGACGTAGACCACACCAAACAACTCGGAACTGAGTTGCGTCGCCAACCTCAGGCGCTGCAATTCGCCACCCGAGAGCGTGGGAGTGGAGCGGCGAAGTGAAAGGTAGCCCAATCCCAGATCAATCATGGGCTCAAGCCGATTCAAAATCTGGGTGGCCAATAGGCTCGCTGTTTTCCGCTTCTCAACCGAATAATTCGGAGTGCGTCTCACGTCGGGTGCTGACGCATGTGCGGATCCCCCGGCATCGACCCGGGACTTTACCGCGGCGGCTCGCGCCTTCGCTCCCAATACCGCACCGTCCGCGCCACCCCCCTCAGACCTATTCGGGTCTGTACCCTCGCCCCACGCCTCGTTTTCCGCAACCACTTCACGCAACAGCGCGTCCACGTCGCTGAGCGGCAGGTCGGCGAACTCCGCGATGCTCAGTCCCGCAAAAGTCACCGACAGCGCTTCGGGTTTCAGCCGCGCTCCGTGGCAGAGAGGGCACACGGCGGTGCTGAGGAATTGCGCCACCTTCTTCTTTGTCAGTGCGCTTTTGGTCTTCGCAAAGGTGTCAAGTACGTAGCGGCGCGCCCCGGTATACGTTCCTTGGTAGGTGCGCTCCGCGTCGTCAACTTCGCCGCGGGCGGCCTGCTCTGGCGTCACTCCAGTGTGGACAGTCACGGTCGGATGATCGTCGGTGTAGAGAATCCAGTCTCGGTCCTTTTGGGGTAAATCTTTCCAGGGTGTGTCTACGTCATAGCCGAGCGTGATGAGCACGTCGCGCAGGTTTTGACCGCCCCAAGCGGTTGGCCAGGACGCGATGGCGCGTTCGCGAATAGTTTTTGATGGGTCGGGGACCATGAGGTTCTCCGGCACGTCATATACGCGGCCGATCCCATGGCATTCGGGGCAGGCGCCCTGAGGAGTGTTGGGCGAAAAGTCTTCGGCGTAGAGCATGGGTTGTTTCGTCGGATACACGCCGGCGCGCGAATAGAGCATCCGCACCACGTTAGACAGCGTCGAAACACTGCCCACGGTCGATCGAGTATTGCGAGCCCCACGCTGTTGTTGCAACGCGACGGCGGGAGGCAACCCGGTAATCGAATCCACTTGCGGTATTCCGCTCTGGTCGATGAGCCGCCTGGCGTAGGGCGACACCGATTCCAAATATCGGCGTTGCGATTCGGCAAACAGCGTGCCAAAAGCAAGGGATGACTTACCCGAACCAGACACCCCGGTGAAGACCACAAAGACGTCACGTGGAATCTCTAGGTCAATATTCTTGAGGTTGTGCTCGCGGGCCCCGCGAACCCGGACGTTTTCCAGAAGAGATCGGCGCGCTGAAGCAAAGTCCCGCGCCTCGGTTTCTCTCATCTCACGCGCGATATCGTTGCCCTCCATTTAGCCGATGCTACCAGCGCAAGGGCCCCGTGCCACCGATCGAAATCGGCGGCACGGGGCCCCACAGTTACCGCTCTTGAGAGTTTAGATATTGAACCCGAGGGCGCGCATTTGGTCGCGACCATCGGCAGTAATGCGGTCCGGACCCCACGGCGGCATCCACACCCAATTCAGGCGCCAGTCATCAACCAAGGTGCCAATGGCCTTCTCGACCTGCTCCTCGATCATGTCGGTCAAGGGGCACGCCGCGGTGGTCAGCGTCATGTCGATCAAGAGTGCGCCATCGTCCTTGGAGTAGCTCAGCCCATAGAGCAGGCCGAGGTCCACCACGTTGACGCCCAGTTCAGGGTCAATCACGTCCTTGAGCGCCTCCTCGACATCCTCGAGGCTCGTCGGCTCGGTTTGGGTTTCGCTCATGGTGTGTTACGCCTTTGCAGGGTTGAGGAAACGGTCGTAACCCTCTTCTTCAAGTTGCTCGGCAAGCTCCGGGCCGCCCTCTTCGGCCACGCGTCCATCCACAAACACGTGTACAAAATCGGGCTTGATGTAGCGAAGAATACGGGTGTAGTGGGTGATGAGCATGGTGCCCATCTCCCCGGTGTCCTGGGCGCGGTTGACACCCTCGGACACGATCTTGAGCGCGTCCACGTCCAGGCCGGAGTCGGTCTCGTCCAACACCGCGAACTTCGGCTTGAACAGCTCCAGCTGCAGGATCTCCACGCGCTTCTTCTCGCCGCCGGAGAAGCCCTCATTGACGTTGCGCTGGGCGAAGTCCGCGTCGATCCGCAGCTCGCTCATGGCGTCCTTGACGTCCTTGGTCCAGGTGCGCAGGCTCGGCGCTTGGCCATCCAACGCAGTCTTGGCGGTGCGCAGGAAGTTGGTCATGGTCACGCCGGGAACTTCCACCGGGTACTGCATGGCCAGGAACAGTCCGGCGCGGGCGCGCTCGTCCACACTCATTTCCAGGACATCCTGACCATCGAGCAGGATTTGTCCGGAATCCACCTGGTAGCGCGGGTGACCGGCAATCGTGGAGGCCAGGGTGGACTTCCCGGAACCGTTTGGTCCCATGATCGCGTGCACTTCGCCGGTGTTGATGGTGAGGCTGACGCCCTTCAGGATTTCCTTGCGCCCCTGCTCGGTCTCGATCGACACGTGCAGGTCCTTAATTTCCAGCTTTGACATATTTCTCCTTGGGAAAGCTTTTAGTAGTAGGTCTTGGGTGCGCCGTTGGTGATGGTGTCGACGTCGACGTAGACATCGGTCCCATCAACGGTCAGCGCAAAGGTGGGCACGGGCTCGAAGGCGGGCAAACTCAGCGGTTCGCCGGTGCGCAAATCGAACTGGGAACCGTGCCCCCAACATTCAATGGTGCATCCGGCCACGTCACCCTCGGCCAGCGAGACATCCTCGTGCGAGCATGTATCACCGATCGCGTATATGTTGCCCATCGAATCTTTGACGACGGCTACGGGGTAATCGTCGACGAGAATACGCAGCGCCTGCTTCGGTGAAAGGTCATTGACCTGACACACCAACGTCCCGCGCGCACTCGCGTCGGCTGCCGACTCAGCACTCATTAGTTGTTGCCCGCCCGCAGCTCGCGCTCCACCTCGGCAACCAGTCGCTCCTCGATTTCCGGCACCCGAATTTTCTGAATGATCTCATTCAGGAAACCGCGCACCACCAGGCGGCGGGCCACATCCTCGGGAATGCCGCGCGCCATGAGGTAGAACAGGTGCTCGTCATCAAAACGCCCGGTCGAGGAGGCGTGGCCGGCGCCTTCAATCAGACCGGTTTCGATTTCCAGGTTCGGCACGGAATCGGCACGCGCGCCCTTGGTCAACACGAGGTTTTGATTCTTTTCATAGGAATCCGTGCCCTCCGCGTTCTTCTGAATCAGCACATCGCCGATCCACACGGTGTGCGCGCCCTGACCTTGCAACGCGCCCTTGTACAGCACGTTCGAGACGCAGTTAGGCTCATTGTGATCGACAAAAGTGCGGTGCTCCAGGTGCTGCCCGGCGTCGGCAAAGTACAGCCCGAACAGTTCGGCCTGGCCGCCCTCGCCCCGATAGCGCGCGTTCGCGTTCAGGCGCACGGTGCCGCCGCCCAAAGTCACCACCACATGCTTGTATTCGGCGTCCTTACCGACTTGCGCGTCGGTCTGGCCGGTGTGATTCGCGCTGTCATCCCACAATTGCAGGCTGACAAGAGTCAGTTTCGCCCCGTCCCCGACGATCACTTCCACGTTGCCGTTGAAATCGGCGGCACCGAGGTGTTCAAGTACGACGACGGCACTCGAGTTTTCGCCGATTTCCAGCACATAGTGGGAATTGGCTCGAGCGCCCGCTTGGGTGCCGGTCGCCTTGACGCGCAGGGGCTCGGCCACTTCGGTGTCCGCGGGGATTTTCAGGTGCAGAGCTTCCTCCGCGTTTGCGGAGGCGACCACCGCGGCGCGGTCCGCGGGAACCAAAACTGTTCCGCGCGGCGCGGTACCGGCAGCCAAAGGTGAGAGCAGGTATTCAGCCGGGGACTCGACGTCGTACTCCACTGCCTCAACCCCGTCGATAGCCGCGGTCGGGGCATCGGCAAGCAGGTTTTCCAGCTTCCGCAACGGCGTGAAACGCCACTCTTCCTCGCGGCCGCGCGGCAGCGGGAAGTCGTCGACGTTAAAGCTCGTCAGGCGCTCGGCGCGCGAGGCCATGACTTGCGTACCGTCATTGTGCGCGCGATCGACCTTGTCCTCGACGAGCTTTTCGCCCTCTTCGGTGAAGCCTGCGATGGACGGCTTACCGGCCTGGGTGTCGGGGCGGGTTTGGGTCGTTTCGGTCATTACTAGCCCACGGATCCTTCCATTTGCAGTTCGATAAGGCGGTTCAATTCGAGCGCGTATTCCATTGGGAGTTCGCGCGCGATCGGTTCGATGAAGCCGCGGACTATCATCGCCATGGCCTCGTCCTCGGGCAGGCCGCGGGACATCAGGTAGAAGAGTTGCTCTTCGGAGACGCGCGAGACTGTGGCCTCGTGGCCGAGGGTTACTTCGTCTTCGCGGATGTCGATGTACGGGTAGGTGTCTGAGCGGGAGATCGTGTCCACCAGCAGGGCGTCGCAACGCACCGTGTTGGCGGAGTTAATTGCGCCCTCGCGAACCTGTACCAGACCCCGGTAGGCCGCGCGGCCGCCGCCGCGCGCAACCGACTTGGAGATGATGGAGCTTTGCGTGTTCGGCGCAATGTGCACCATCTTGGAGCCGGTGTCCTGGTGCTGGCCCTCGCCGGCAAAGGCGATCGAAAGGGTCTCGCCCTTGGCGTGCTCGCCGGTCAGGTAGACGGCCGGGTACTTCATGGTGACCTTGGAGCCGATGTTGCCATCGATCCATTCCATCGTGGCGCCCTCTTCGGCGATGGCGCGCTTCGTCACGAGGTTGTACACATTGTTGGACCAGTTTTGAATGGTCGTGTAGCGGACGCGGGCATTCTTCTTGACGATGATTTCCACGACCGCGGAGTGCAAGGAATCCGAGGTGTAAATCGGCGCGGTGCAACCCTCGATGTAGTGGACGTAGGAGTCCTCGTCGGCGATGATGAGCGTGCGCTCGAATTGGCCCATGTTTTCCGTGTTAATGCGGAAGTAGGCCTGTAGCGGGATCTCCACGTGCACGCCCTTGGGCACGTACACGAAGGAACCGCCGGACCACACGGCCGTGTTCAGGGACGCGAATTTGTTGTCGCCCACCGGGATGACGGTGCCAAAGTACTCCTGGAAAATTTCCGGGTGCTCTTTCAGCGCGGTGTCGGTGTCCAGGAAGATGACGCCTTGGGCTTCCAGGTCTTCGCGAATCTGGTGGTACACCACCTCGGACTCGTATTGCGCGGCGACACCGGCAACCAGACGGTTACGCTCTGCCTCCGGGATTCCGAGCTTCTCATAGGTGTTGCGGATGTCCTCGGGAAGATCTTCCCAGGAACCGGCCTGCTTCTCGGTGGAGCGCACAAAGTATTTGATGTTGTCGAAGTCGATGCCGGAGAGGTCGGCGCCCCAGGTTGGCATGGGCTTGCGATCAAAGTACTTCAGACCCTTCAGACGCAAGTCCAGCATCCATTCGGGCTCGCCCTTTTTCGCGGAAATATCGCGGACGACTTCCTCATTCAGGCCGCGGCGCGCCGAGGCTCCGGCGTCATCCTTATCGGCCCAACCGTATTCATAGTTGCCGATCCCGTGCAGTTCCGGGTTTTTCTCCAGAATTTCGGAGATCACGTGTTCCGGAAGCTCACTCAGGTCCTCGGCGCGGCTGAGTTGCTCAGCGGCCTCGGGGCTCAGTTGGTCGGTCATTTACCGCGCTCCTTCTCTGTGGGGTTTCTGTGCGTCGCGGGCGAGCGGAATGTGCGTGGTGCACACGTGCGAACCCGTGGCAAGAGTGGAAAGTCTTCTAATATCAACGCCGAGCAAGCGGGCGAACATTTCCGATTCGGCCTCGCAAAACTCGGGGAATTCTTCGGCCAGTCCCTGCACCGGGCAATGACCCTGGCATAGTTGTGCGGCGCCTAACAGGTTAGTGGCACCGGCCGCCGGAGAAGTGATGCTGGAAACCGAGGACACGAAGCCTTCTTCGCGAAGCGCCGCGGAGAGCGCTGCCGCTTTTGCTTCCACACTGTCTTCGGCCTGGATGCGATCGCGAACCTTCTCCTCAAACGCGGTGGCGCGCGCCCGGGCGAAATCCTTGATCGCGTCCGGGTTGGATTGCGTCAAGGCGCGGAGCGCGGATTTGGCGATTCCGAGGTAGTCATCTCCCAGCGCGGTTTGCCCCTGGGCGGACAGCACGTAGCGGCGGGCGGGCCGTCCGGCTTTCGAGTGTTCCGAGGTGACCAGTTTCACCTCGATGACTCCGGCCTGTTCGAGGTTGTCCAGATGCCGGCGCACCGCGGCGGGTGTCAGTCCGAGGTTTTTCGCCACATGGGCAGCACTGATCGGGCCGCTCTCAGCGACCATCGTGCGCACTCGATCTTGAGTGCGCAACTCGGAATCAGTGGGCAATTGCGTGGCCAGGACCGAAGCACTCCTTGAATTGGCGGCGCCTTTTGCGGTGGGCGCGCGTCGAGAATCTAATTAGATAACACAACTATGACCTAATTAAGCTGGCGATTTCTAGTAAGGGAGTCCTAAATCACCCTCCGCACCTGATCGCGGTGGCGACCCGAGCTCCTGTTGACCGTCCGGGGTCAAGTGGTGTTGGCAAGCTTGACTCATGTGGCCTGCTACTCCGCCTTGACTCAGACGGCCGTGGCCGAGTCAATCGATCCGCTTTGAAGCTGATCCGAGAACCGATCAGGAATATTTGAGTTCAGCGCGGAAGAACCCAGGGGCTATCGTAACTTCAGCGTTCAGCGTTCAGCGTTCAGCGACTGAGTATCGACCATCGGCTGGCGGGACCACTGAGTGGACAAGCCAAGCTACCGCAAGCACGACAATCGCGCATGGATCCATAAGAAGAACCTTCATCAACCTGAGTCGTAACTAAAAAATGTCGAACTGCGGCCAGCAAACAAGGAATCCCAGCCGCCCAGACTACGGGCACGTGCCCAATTACGCTAGGACCGATGCCCACCAAAAGCTACTCCAACATCCATGTTATGAAAACGTTATCACCACGCCTGATTCTGGGATATAGACTGGCTTAAATTTGGCGTTCATTTGCTCATACAGGACGGAAATCTAGTGAAAATCCAATTAAGCGTGATCTCTGCAGTTTCAATTGCCCTGATGAGCTCCATGTATCAAGGGCCATCACCGTTGAGATTAGCGAGTTACCCCGCGCCACAGAGAGCACGATACGGGTGCGCGGATCTTTAGTATTCTCATCAAATTCCACGACCAACTTTCAATTCCGTGCCGGCAGTGATTACAACCAGGTTGTTGTTGTCAATGGTGGTTCAGTGACTTATTATACACCTCTGGAAAAAGGAAAAAATGGGGGCCGTGGTAACGGTTATTGGAGTCCGAGTTCCACCTGGCAAATCATTTCTCCGGGAAAAGGAACTATAGGAAGTTTTGCGAAAATAGTCAAAAAGTCGATCTAATGAATGTCGAACTGATAGATGGCCGTGAGATTTCGCGCCTAGATGAGATACCCACTTTTTTGGTGCGCGCATGGACGGAAGTCGCACACGACAGTTGGCGTGAAGAACTGTGGGAAGTTACTCAAGCTTCGGTTCTTGAGGCAATTGAGTTCGCTGGAAGCTCCCGTTTCAATTCGGCGTCTCGAGTTGAAGTCTCCGTCCGCTTTACTGATGGCTTTGCGGAACCAGCAAGCACCCTCCTATGCATCTTCCAGAGCGATAGTGACTTACCCCACCGCAGACTCCCTGGTGACAGCTTCGGAGTGGACGAAGACTTACCACCTTATCTCTTCGCGACCTGATTCGGCGCCAAGACACCAGTCGGACTAGCACCGCAGGGTTCTACAAGCGGTAGAATTATCGGGTGCCTTCCTCCACCTTGAACCGCGGCGAACTATGCCTGGACCTGCGCGGGCTCGTCAAAGACATGGGTCCGGTCGCCTCCCTCGACGGGAAAATGGTGCGCATCTTGGATGGCGTCGATTTTACGGCGCGTTTCGGAACTATTACGGTCTTGATGGGCGCGAATGGCGCCGGCAAATCCACCACCCTGGCCTGCGCCCAAGGCATGATGCCGGTCAACGGCGGTTCCATCCGGCTTCTTGGCGAAGACCCCTTTCATGCCGGGGCGGCATTGCGGGCCCGAGTCGGCGTCATGCTGCAAGACGGAGGGCTGCCTCCGGCGCTACGCCCGATCGAACTTCTCAAGCATCTCGCAACGATGTACCAAAAACCGAGAAACCTGGACGAACTGATCACAGCGCTGGATCTGAACCCGCTGCGTAACACCCCAATCCGCAAGCTCTCCGGCGGCGAAAAGCAACGCGTTGCCTTCGCGGCAGCCCTCATTGGCGACCCCGAGGTGGTCTTTCTCGATGAACCGAGCGCAGGACTCGATCCGGAATCGCGGCTGCGCATCTTCACCCTCATCGAGCAATTGCGCTCCGAAGGGCTCGGGATAGTCCTGACGACCCACCTCCTCGACGACGCGCAAAAACTCGCCGACTACGTGTACATCATTAACCACGGGGTTACGGTGGCGCACGGCACCGTCGCCGAGTTGACGAGCAGCCAGAGCGGCAACCAGCAAAAACTCTTGCGCTTTAGTTGCGATATCCCACTGGATCTGCGCGAGCTTGCCGCCAGCCACAACACGCCTGCAGAGTTGCATCTCACCGAGGTCACCCCGGGAACCTATGAGGTGCAGGGCAACCTCGATGCCGCGGGCCTGAACACCCTGGCGTCTTGGTGGCAGTCCATGAACATCAACCCCACCGAGATCGCTATGAAACCACGCTCGCTCGAGGACGTCTACTTCGAGTTCGCCGCCAAAAACGCACCCGGAGAGTCCGCATGAGCGCGCCGGCACCGCTTGCGACCCGCATCCTCAACCAGGGCAGCTTCGAGACCAAAGCCGTGCTGCGCAACGGTGAGCAACTGGTCTTAGCAATTGTCTTGCCCATTTTGGTGTTCGCCGCGCTCACCATCACACCCATCTTGGATAGCCTGGGCGTCACCGACCTGGTTGGAACCACACGGGTCAACATTGTGACGCCGGGAATCCTCGCCCTGTGCGCGCTCTCCACGGCTTTCACCGGCCAGGGCATCGCGACGGGGTTCGACCGCCGTTACGGGGTGTTGAAGTTCATGGCCACCACCCCGCTCGGGAAGTTCGGGTTGATTGCCGGTAAGACCATCGCCGTCCTCGCCGTCCTGGCTCTGCAAACGGCGCTCATCACCGTGATCGCGCTGTTTTCCGGCTGGCAACCGAACCTCATCGGCATACCGTTGGCGATCATCCAACTCATCCTCGGCGCCCTCGCGTTCACCGCGCTCGGATTGCTCATCGCCGGAACGTGCCGCCCGGAAGCGACCCTCGCGCTCACCAACTTGCTGTGGGTACTGTTGACAGCGCTCGGCGGGATCGTCGTGCCGATTGCGCACCTGCCAGAATTCTTCCAGCCCTTTGCCCAGGTGCTTCCCTCCGCCGCTCTCGGCGACGCACTGCGCGCGGCGCTCATTGAGGGAACCTTCAACCCGGTAGCCAGCCTGGTTTTGGTAGCCTGGGCCGCCGCCGCCAGTCTTCTCGCCATCCGATACTTCAAGTGGAGCTAACGTGAGCCTCGATACCATCAAAAGCCGCACCCGCAACTTCCTCCATCAGGACGGGATCACCCCCACGGTGCGCCGCCTTGCCTGGGCGAGCCTCATCTCCCAGATCGGCATTGTCGTCACCGGCGGCGCGGTCCGCTTAACCGGAAGCGGGCTGGGGTGTTCGCAGTGGCCCAAATGCACCCCGGAATCCATGGTGCCTACGCCGGAAATGGGTATTCACGGTCTCATCGAGTTCGGCAACCGCACCCTGACCTTTGTGCTCGTGATCATTGCGGTGCTCACGTTCTTCGCGGTGCTGAATCTGCGCAAAGAGCATCCCGCGATCTTCGGGCTCTCCATCGGCCTGCTCGCCGGGATTCCGGCTCAGGCGCTCATCGGCGGGATCACCGTGTGGACAAGCCTGAACCCCTGGGTTGTCGGGTTGCATTTTGTCGTCTCGATGCTGCTGGTCATGCAGGCAACGCTCCTGGTCAACCTGACCTCCCCGATCAACTTTGGTTTCGTCGCCGGTGGCACCCGCTCCACCACCCAACTCTCCTGGGTCATCTTCGCGCTGTCCTGGATCGCCGTGTTGCTCGGCATTATGACTACCGGAGCCGGGCCGCACGCCGGTGACCCGGAATCGCCGCGCAACCAGCTCAACCTGGAAGTGATTGCCCGTTTCCACGCGCTCCCGGTTTACCTGCTCATCGCGGCGATCGGACTGCTCGGGCTGTTGGTTTTCCGCTCGAGCGGACCACAGTATTTGCGTAAGCCGCTCGCTTTGGTGAGTGCCGTCGTCGTGCTTCAGGCGATTATCGGATTCACGCAATTTGCGCTGGAACTACCGGTCTTGCTGGTGGGGCTGCACATGCTCGGTGCCTCGCTGACCATTGCGGCCAGCACCAATTTGGTGGCGGTGGCCGTGCGCCACTCGCGGGTGCCTAAGGGCTAGAACGCGAGCAGGCTTGTTATCGTCGGTCCGACAAACGGGTCGATGGCCAAGGCGAGGAACAAGAACGAGAGATAGCTGATCGAGCCGTGGAAGACTTTCATGGCCTTCTTGTCCGTCACCTCGCCGGTTTGCGCGCTGCGATAGAGCCGGTGCGACTCGTAGACAAACCACCCGCCGACCGCTAGTGCGGTGAGCGCGTACACGAAGCCGGTCGGTCCCACGATCACCAACAGCAGCGAGCAGGCGAGGGTTG
Organism: Haematomicrobium sanguinis DSM 21259; assembly: GCF_000688395.1. GTDB lineage: Bacteria > Actinomycetota > Actinomycetes > Actinomycetales > Micrococcaceae > Haematomicrobium > Haematomicrobium sanguinis. Next base: position 39,180 of record NZ_JIAG01000007.1, read on the forward strand.
CCCACGCATAGAGCACCACCTGGATCGAGACGACCTTCGCGCCGGCGACCGCGCCGAGCATCGGCACGTGAGCGTTGGTGTAATCCTCGCGGTACTTCATCGAAAGCGGCCAGTAGTGCGGCGGCGTCCACAGGAAGATGATGAGGAACAAAATGAGCGCCGGCCAGTCCAGCGAATCGCGGACCGCGGCCCAGGCAATCAACACCGGCATACATCCGGCCGCGCCGCCCCAGACAATGTTTTGCCGGGTGCGGCGCTTCAGGATGAGCGTGTAAATCACAACATAAAAGAAGATGGCAACGGCACCGAGGAAACCGGCGAGGGCGTTGGCGCCCACGGTGAGGATCACCACCGCGGCAATGCCGAGTGCCCAAGAGAAGATCAGGGCCTCGCGCGGGGTGACCTCGCCGGTCACCAGCGGTCGCTTCTCGGTGCGGTGCATGACCTTGTCGATGTCGCGGTCTAAATAGCAGTTGAACGCCCCGGCGCTCCCGGCGGCAAACGCCCCGCCGATCATGGTGGCCAAGATCAGCCCGATGCTCGGGAACGTGCCGCGCTCGGGTTGCGCGAAAATCATGGTGGGAAGCGTGGTGACGAGCAGCAGCTCAATGACACGGGGTTTCGTGAGTTGGAAGTATGCCGCGAGTTTGCGTTTGAAACCGATTTTCGCCCGGGTGCTGCCGTCCTTTGAAACTACCGGGGATGCGGCGCCGGCCGCGGTGTGCGCGTCGCGATCTACGTGCTGAACCTTCACAGAAAATTACTCACAATGCTGGTGGTGATGACCCTTCAGGGGCGAATGTCCCATCATCAATACTACCGTGTTTGCGCAAACGGATTGGGGCGTGGAATATCGGTTGCGAAGCCGTGGTTTTAGGTGAATATCCGCCCGATCATACGAGGACACAAGTAGTGCTCGGGTGCCCGCAATCGGGATAAGGTGGAGGTACCAACGCGTGCATCGTAGCCAGCGCTGAGAAGCCTGGGCGATGTGACCTGAAATCGCACATTGAGGGTGCGATCGGATGGCTGACACGCACAGACAACATGAGAGGGGCTCACCAGTGCCAACAACAGACGCCAACAACCTTGAGTGGAACGATCTGGACAAGAAGGCAGTAGACACCATCCGTGTCCTCGCCGCAGATGCGGTCGAGAAGGTCGGCAACGGTCACCCCGGTACTGCAATGAGCCTGGCACCGGCGGCCTACCTGCTCTTTAACAAGATCATGCGCCACGACCCCAGCGACGAGCTCTGGCTCGGCCGCGACCGCTTCATCCTCTCCCCCGGCCACACTTCGCTCACTCTCTACATTCAGCTGTTCCTCTCCGGCTACGGAGTGGAGATGGAAGATCTCGAATCCCTGCGCACGTGGGGTTCTAGGACTCCGGGACACCCCGAATACAAGCACACCCCCGGTGTAGAAATCACGACCGGGCCGCTGGGCCAGGGCTTGGCATCATCGGTCGGTTTCGGGTACGCGCAACGCCGTGTGCGCGGACTGATGGACCCGGACGCGCCACTGGGTGAGAGCCCGTTCGATCACACCATTTGGGTGTTCGCCTCCGATGGAGACCTGCAAGAAGGCGTCACCTCTGAAGCGTCCTCGCTTGCCGGGCACCAAGAGCTTGGCAACCTGGTAGTTCTGTATGACCAAAACCACATTTCGATTGAGGACGACACCGATGTCGCCTTCAGCGAAGACGTGGCCATGCGCTATGAGTCCTACGGCTGGCACGTCCAGCGCGTGGACTGGACCAAGACCGGCGAATACGTTGAGGACATCCAAGAGCTCTACAAGGCGCTCAAGAATGCGCAGAATGAAACCTCTCGGCCCTCCATCGTCATCCTGCGCACCATTATTGGCTGGCCCGCGCCGAACAAGCAGAACACCGGAAAGATTCACGGTTCCGCCCTGGGTGCCGACGAGGTCAAAGCCACCAAGGAAATTCTCGGATTCGATCCGGAGAAGTCCTTCTACATCGACCCCGAGGTCTTGGCGCATGCGCGCAAGGTCAAGGAGCGTGGCCAAGAGTTGCGCAAGGACTGGGATGTGAAGTTCAACGAATGGCGTGAGGCCAACCCGGACCGCGCTGCACTGTTGGATCGGATCGGAAAGTTTGAGCTGCCAGCCGGTTGGGATAAGGCGCTTCCCGAGTTTGAAGCGGGCAAGGACGTGTCCACTCGTGCGGCCAGCGGCAAGGTTATCAACGCGATTGCACCAGAGCTGCCCGAACTCTGGGGCGGCTCAGCCGACCTGGCCGAATCCAACAACACCACCATCGAGGGTGCCGAGTCCTTTATCCCCGTGGACCGGCAGACCAAGGCGTGGAAGGGCGGGCCGTACGGCCGAGTCCTGCACTTCGGTATCCGCGAGCACGCCGCCGCTGCCATCATTAACGGCATTGTGCTGAGCTCGCATACCCGCGCCTTTGTTGGGACGTTCCTGATCTTTAGCGATTACATGCGTCCATCGGTGCGGCTGGCTGCTCTCATGGGCGTTCCGTCCACGTTTATCTGGACGCACGATTCCATTGGCCTCGGCGAAGACGGCCCCACCCACCAACCGGTGGAGCAGCTTGCCTCCCTGCGCGCCATCCCCAACCTGGATGTGGTGCGCCCGGCAGACGCCAATGAGACGTCCTACGCCTGGAAGGGCATCCTGGATAACCACGAGAACCCGGCGGGCCTTGTGCTCACCCGGCAGAACGTGCCAACCTTTGACCGCAATAACGGCGATTTTGCCAGCGCCGAGGGCGTGGTCCGGGGCGGCTACGTACTCCAGGAGGCAAAGCGGGACGGCGAGGTTGTCACCCCGGATGTGATTCTGATCGGTACCGGTTCCGAGGTGCAATTGGCGGTTGCCGCTCGCGAAAGCCTGGCCGCTGAGGGAATCGCGGCCCGTGTGGTTTCCATGCCGAGTGTGGAGTGGTTCAAGCGCCAGGACGAGTCCTACCGCAACGAGGTTCTCCCGGAGGATGTGCACGCCCGCGTCTCGGTGGAAGCCGGAGTCGCGCAGAGCTGGCAAGAATTCGTCGGTAGCGAGGGCCGCACCGTGTCCCTGGAACACTTCGGTGCGTCCGCGGACTACAAGACCCTGTTCAAGGAATTCGGAATTACTCCCGAGGCCGTGGTGAGCGCGGCCAAGGAATCCATTGACGCCGTCAAGAAGCACCAACACTAGTCACCAGCACTAGTCATCACAGAAGTTATTAGAGGAGAAGAGAATGAACGCCAATACCCAAGCACTCTCCGACGCGGGAGTATCCATCTGGTTGGATGACCTCTCCCGGGAGCGGATCGTGTCTGGTTCGCTCAAAGAACTCATCGACACCATGAACGTGGTCGGTGTGACCACCAACCCGAGCATTTTCGCGGCCGCGCTCAAGAACGGCGAGGCCTATGAGTCGCAGGTTCAAGACCTAGCCGCCCAGGGCGCCGACGTCGATCAGGCGGTCTTTGAAATCACCACCGATGATGTTGCCCAGGCATCAGACCTGTTCGCCGACGTCTTCAAGGCAACCGATGGGCTCAACGGCCGTGTCTCGATCGAGGTGTCCCCGAATCTTGCCCGCGACACTCAGGGCACCATCGCTGAGGCAAAACGCCTCGCGGACAAGGTGAATCGACCCAACGCACTCATCAAGATTCCGGCCACCCAGGAGGGACTGGAGGCAATCACCGAAACGATCGCCGCCGGAATCAGCGTGAACGTCACCCTCATCTTCTCGCTCGAGCGTTACCGCGAAGTCATCAATGCGTACATGCTCGGCCTCGAGAAGGCGCGCGAAGCCGGCGAGGACATCTCCAAGCTGGAGTCCGTAGCATCCTTCTTCGTCTCCCGGGTGGACACCGAAGTCGACGCGCAGCTCGATGCAATCAACACCGACCAGGCGATTGCGCTCAAGGGCAAGGCCGGCCTCGCGAATGCGCGCTTGGCCTACCAGGTGTTTGAGCAGGAATTCTCTTCTGAGCGCTGGAAGGACCTGGAAGCGTCCGGCGCTAAGGTGCAACGCCCGCTGTGGGCATCCACCGGGGTCAAGGATCCGAGCCTCCCGGATACGCTCTACGTCACTGAACTGGTCGCTCCGAACACCGTGAACACCATGCCGGAAAAGACGCTGATGGCCGTGGCCGATCACGGTGAGATCAAGGGCAACACCATTGCCGGAACCTATGAAGAGTCTCAGGTCCTCATCAATGAGCTGACCGAACTCGGCATTTCCTACAATGACGTGGTCGCCAAGCTCGAGGATGAGGGCATCAAGAAGTTTGACGTCTCCTGGACCGAGCTGCTGGAGACCGTGCAAACCGCACTGGATCAGGCCGCCCAGAAGTCCGCGTCCGCAAGCAAGGAGGCTTAAATCCTCATGAGCACAATTGCTTACGAAGCCCAGGGCGCACCACGCGCCGCCGCCGAGGCGCACGTCCCACAGTTGGTCAGCGACAAATTCGCCAGCCGCCTGTTCGACAAGGATGCCACCTTGTGGGGTACGGATGCCGAACCGGAGGCGTCCATCCGCCTCGGCTGGGTAGATCTGGCCGAAACCTCCCGTCCGCTTGTCCCCGAAATCTTGAAGCTGCGCGATGAGTTCGCCGCCGAAGGCGTGAACCGTTTTGTGCTGGCGGGAATGGGCGGTTCCTCGCTCGCCCCCGAGGTCATCACCAAAACCGCCGGCGTCGAGTTGCATGTATTGGACTCCACCGACCCGGATCAGGTCCGCGAGGTACTGGACACCAAGTTGGAGGCCACCGCGATCGTGGTGTCCTCCAAGTCCGGGTCCACCGTGGAAACAGATTCGCAGCGCCGGGCTTTTGAGCAGGCGTTTACCGACGCCGGCATCGACGCTAAGTCCCGCATAGTGGTGGTCACCGATCCCGGTTCCCCGCTGGATAAGTCCGCCCGCGAGGCCGGTTACCGCGCCGTCTTCAATGCGGACCCCAACGTGGGCGGCCGCTACTCCGCGCTGACAGCGTTCGGCCTGGTTCCCTCCGGGCTGGCAGGGGTTGACATCGCCACCTTGCTCGACGAGGCCGAGGAAGCTCAAGAGAGCCTGCGCGAGGATGACGCGAACAATCCCGGCCTGGCGCTCGGTTCCGCTCTTGGCGGCACCAATCCGCTGCGCAACAAAATTGTCTTCGTCGATGAAAACTCCGGGCTCGTGGATTTCGCGGATTGGGCCGAGCAGCTCATCGCCGAATCCACCGGCAAGCAGGGCACCGGTGTGCTCCCGGTGGTCGCCTCCGCGGGTGCACCCGAGACTCGCCGCCAAGCCGATGACGTGCTCATTGTCCGCTTAGAAAACCCGGACTCGGAACTCACCGCGGGCGAGAATGAAGTCGCGGTCGCCGGCAGTCTCGGCGCCCAAATGCTGTTGTGGGAGGTTGCCACGGCCGTTGCCGGCGCCCTGCTGGGCATCAACCCCTTCGACCAGCCGGACGTCGAGGCGGCGAAGGTGGCCGCACGCGGTTTGCTGGAGAACAAGCCGGAAGCCACGCAGGCCAACTTTGTTGACGGCGCGGTTGAAGTGAGGGCCGACGGCGAGTGGCTGGGTAAGGCGAATACTCTCACCGAGGCCTTGGGTGCTTTGCTGAAGCAAGTGCCTTCCGACGGGTACGTGAGCGTTCAGGCGTATTTGAATCGCCTGACCGACGAGGCGCTGGTTGCCTTGCGCGATCAATTCGCCGAGTTGACCGGGCGTCCGGTCACCTTTGGCTGGGGCCCGCGTTTCCTGCACTCCACCGGCCAGTTCCACAAGGGCGGCCCGGCCATCGGCGTGTACCTTCAGATCACCGGCGTCCCCGAAAAAGACCTGGATATTCCGGGTCTGCCCTTCACCTTTGGCGAGCTCATTCAGGCGCAGGCGCAAGGCGATGCGAATGTCCTGTCAGAGCACGGTCGTCCCGTGCTGCGGCTGAACTTCACCAATCGCGGTCAGGGCATTGCCCAGTTGCTGGAGGCGGTGGCGTCCTTGGAGGCCGCCGGCGACGGGCGCGCATGAGCCCGAGTAGTACCGCAAACCCGCTGCGGGATGGCCGCGACCGTCGGCTGACCCGCATTGCGGGGCCGAGCGCCCTGGTGTTGTTTGGCGTTACCGGAGATCTAGCCCAAAAGAAGTTGCTCCCGGCCATTTATGATTTGGCAAATCGCGGACTCTTGCCACCCAGCTTCTCGCTGGTCGGTTTCGGGCGCCGCGACTGGACGCATGAGCAGTTCGCCGATGTGGTTGAAGAGTCGGTTCGCGACCACTCACGGACAAGCTTCAACCCGGACGTCTGGAATCAGCTCAAGGCGGGCATCCGCTTTGTGCAGGGCGGTTTTGACGACGGTGCTGCCTTTGACACGCTCCGCGACACGTTGGCCGAACTCGAAAAAACCCGAGGGACGCGCGGCAACCATGCGTTCTATCTCTCCATCCCGCCAAAGTCCTTTGAAGCCGTCTGCCAGCAACTCTCCGAGCATGGCCTGGCTCAGGGCGAGGACGGGAAGTGGCGCCGGGTGGTCATTGAGAAACCCTTTGGCCATGATTTGGAGTCGGCCCGGGAGCTCAACGCGATCGTCGAGTCGGTGTTCCCTCCAGACGCCGTGTTCCGCATTGACCACTACTTGGGCAAGGAAACCGTGCAAAACATTTTGGCTCTGCGCTTTGCCAACCAAATGTTTGAGCCCTTGTGGAACGCCCGCTATGTTGACCACGTGCAAATCACCATGGCCGAGGACATCGGCATTGGTTCGCGCGCCGGATATTACGACGGCGTGGGCGCTGCCCGCGACGTCATCCAAAACCACCTGCTGCAGCTCCTCGCCCTGACCGCGATGGAAGAGCCGATTTCTTTTGACGCGAAGGATTTGCGCGCGGAGAAGGAAAAGGTGCTCGCCGCTGTCACGCTGCCGGAGGACCTAGGGGCGCATTCCGCGCGCGGCCAATACGCGGCCGGGTGGCAAGGCGGCGAATACGTGAACGGCTTCTTGGACGAAGAGGGCATCCCCGAGGATTCCGCTACCGAAACCTTCGCCGCAATCCGGGTGGACATCAATACCCGCCGCTGGAGCGGCGTACCGTTTTATTTGCGGGCCGGAAAGCGCTTAGGCAGGCGCGTCACGGAAATTGCCGTGGTGTTTAAGCGCGCGCCCAACTTGCTCTTTACGGAAGGTGAGAGCGAAGAATTCGGTCAGAACGCCGTCGTAATTCGCGTCCAACCCGACGAGGGCGCCACGCTCCGCTTTGGTTCCAAGGTGCCCGGCACTCAGATGGAAGTGCGCGACGTATCAATGGACTTCGGCTACGGACACTCCTTCACCGAATCCAGCCCGGAGGCCTATGAACGGCTGATCCTGGACGTGCTGCTGGGCGAACCGCCGCTCTTCCCACGCCAAGCCGAGGTGGAACTGTCCTGGAAAATCCTGGACCCCTTTGAAAAATATTGGGCCGATTCCGGAACTCAACCCGAGTCCTATGCGCCAGGAAGCTGGGGGCCAGAACAAGCCGCCGAACTCCTGGAACGCGACCAGCGCACCTGGAGACGACCATGATTGTTGACCTGCCGAACACCACCACCTCGAAGATCTCCAAGAAGCTCATGCAGTTGCGCGAGCAGGGCGGCGTGATAGCGCTCGGCCGAGTGCTCACGCTCGTGGTGATGACCTCGGAAGGCACCGAGGAAGAGGCCATCGAGGCGGCGAATAAGGCAAGCCGGGAGCACCCGTGCCGCATTATCGTGCTATCCAAGGCGGACCCGGGCGGCGAGGACCGTCTGGATGCGGAAATCCGGGTTGGCGGCGACGCCGGTGCCTCCGAGGTGATTGTGCTGCATGGGTCCGGGAAGCTTGCTGTGGACAATGAGTCCCTGGTGTCCGCGCTGCTTTTGCCGGACGCGCCCATTGTCGCGTGGTGGCCGCACTTGGCGCCGGAGGACCCGGCGGACTCGCCGATCGGCCGCATTGCGCACCGACGCATCACCGATTCGGCCAATGAGCCGGATCCGCAATCCGCACTGGAGCGCATGAGCAAGAATTATGCGGACGGCGACACCGACCTCGCGTGGACGCGATTGACAAATTGGCGCATCCAGTTGGCCGCCGTTTTTGATCAACTCGGAGCCGGGGAGGTCACCGCCATCGAGGTGGAGGGCGCTTCCGATTCGCCGAGCACCGTGCTCTTGGCGGCGTGGCTGAGCCAACGTCTGGGCGCTCCAACCACCATGGTCAAGGACGCCGCCGGGACCGGGCTCCGACGTGTGAGCGTGCACCGCGCGGAGGGCGATGTGGAGTTGAACCGGCCGCAGGTTTCGGTGGCGAGCCTCACCCAGCCCGGACAGCCGCCGCAGCATATCGCGCTGCCGAGGCGGACCCTGGATGACTGTTTGGCCGAAGAATTACGTAGGCTAGATGCTGACGAGGTGTTCGGAGACGTCATCACCACGGCGTTGCCCGAGCTCTTGTCGCGAGAAGGCGCCACCGCGCGCACCACCGATTAGCGCCTCCTACAAGAAAGGCAGCAATGAGTTCCAAGACCTACATCAACCTGCACCCCGGTTTCGACGTGCTGGCGGCAACCACCGCGGCACGGCTGATCACCCGCCTGGTGGACGTGCAAAATGTCCGCGGCGAGGCGACCGTTGTTCTCACCGGTGGAACCTTGGGTCAGGCAGTCTTGGAAGCGGTCGCGGCATCGAAGGCGCGGGACGCGGTGAATTGGCGTCGAGTGAACTTCTGGTGGGGCGATGAGCGCTTTGTGCCCAAGGACTCCCCCGAACGCAATGCTCGGCAGGCGTGGGACGCGTTGCTCTCCCACATCGATGTGGATCCCTCTCGTGTTCACGAGTTTGGCGCGAGTGACGAGTTCGACTCGCTGGAAGCGGCGGCACAGGCGTATGCCGACGAGCTGGCCCGTGCGGCGGCGAGCGAGCGGCGCTACACCGAAGAAACGAATGTGGAACGCATGCCGGAAGTCGCCGCCGTGTCCAGCGCCGCGCAACCCAATATCGACGAACGCCTTCCCATTTTTGACGTCCTGCTGCTTGGCATGGGCCCTGACGCGCACGTAGCCTCCCTTTTTCCCGAGCTCGCCGGGATCCGCGAAAAGGACAAGACCGTCATCTATGAGTATGACGCGCCAAAGCCCCCGCCAGAGCGCCTGAGCCTGACACTCCCCGCAATCAACACCGCCCACCAGATTTGGATTTGTGTGGCCGGGACCGACAAGGCCGGTGCGGTGGGGCTCGCCCTCGCCGGGGCCGGGCCCGTCCAAGTGCCAGCCGCGGGCGTCAAGGCCGTGGACCGCACCTTCTGGCTGATCGATCAGGACGCGGCGGCTAAGGTGCCGCGGAACTTGATCTACACCCAGGACAATTAGCGGCGCCCGTTAGTTCTCCCGGCGCGAGCGTTTCAGTGCGTCGGCGAGGATTTGCTCGGCATCCTCCGCGTTGCGGCGCTCTTTGGCGTACTCGAGCGGCGTTTTGTACGGCTCTTCGGCGTCGACGGTGACCAGCGCGCCCTCCCGCCCGGCCATCTGGTGGCACGTGGAGCAATCCCAGCTTGGCGGAACCTCGGTGTCCTCCAGCGGGGCGAAACGCACGGTCGTGGAGTGCCCGCCGGGACAGACGTACGTGATCACGGTCCCGATGAGCGCGTCAGTATCGCGCCCATTATCGACTTGCCAGCTTTCGGCGGTCAGCGGGTCCGCGCCGACGCGGCTCCCCCGCACTGCCCCATTTGCGTTCACTTGGCACTCCTTGGGCTAGACGGTCTCCTTATCACCATCCTAATTCTGCGCCGCTCGCGCCGAAAGGGATCGCTGGGTGTTAACTACCCTTTGAGCCCTCCGGCACCGACAAACCCGGCCCCGAGCCGCCTGCCCATGAGCAAGTACAAGACCACCACAGGCAGCGAATACAGGATCGAGAACGCGGCCAGTTGCCCGTAGGCGACCTGCCCGTACTGCGAGGAAAAGGTATATAGGCTCACCGCGGCCGGTAACTTGTCCGGGGACAGCAACAGCATGAAGGGGACAAAGAAGTTTCCCCACATCCCCACAAAAGTGAAAATCGTGACGACCGCGGTCCCCGGCCGCATGAGCGGTAGCACAATCGACCACAGTGTCTGCATGGTGGAGGCGCCTTCTGTCCAGGCGCTTTCCTCGATTTCTTTCGGCACCGAGTCCATAAATGTTTTCATCAGGAAGATCGCGTACGGCAGGCTCGATGCGGCCAAAAACAGGATTGCCCCGACCATGGAATCGATCAGGTTGACCTGCACAAACATGGCGTACACCGGGATCATGATGGCGGTTATCGGCAACCCGGTCGCAAACACGATGGTGAGCAGGAAACCGCGCTTGGCCCTCGACTGGTAGCGCGAGAGCGGGTAGGCCGCCAGCGCGGCACACACGATGGTCACGAGTGTTGCCCCGCCGCAGAGGACAATCGAGTTCCAGATGGGCCGGAACGTCGTTTCGGTGTTCCAGATGGCCGCATAATTATCGAGGCTGGGCTTTTCCGGCCACTTCACCGCAAGGGTGGCGTTGACGTCCAGCGAGGCAAAAATGACCCACAAGAGCGGGATGCTGAAGGCCGCGGCAATGACCAGAAGTACGACGGCGCTTGCCACGTTCGCGGTTTTCGTCCGGCTCCGATTGGGGTGCTTGGGGGACGAGGCTCGCGCTGCGCGCGAGGAGGTGGAAACGGTGTGGCTGGGTGCGCTTTCGGCGGCGGCACTCATGACTTGTCCTCCTTGGGCAACAGGCGCATGTAGATGAGCGAGGCGATCGCCCCGATGGCGAGCAGCAGTAGCGCGACGGCGGTGCCGTAACCGAGTTGGCCGAAGCTAAACGCTTGCTCGTACATGAACAGCGGCAGGGTTTGGCTTGCGGTTCCCGGGCCGCCGGCGGTCATGATGTAGATCAGTCCGAACACCGAGAGGGTCTGCAAGGTGATGAGCATGAGGTTGGTCAAGATGGATCGCCGGATGAGCGGCACCGTGATGGAGAAGAACCGCCGGAACGCTCCGGCGCCGTCGATTTGCGCCGACTCCCACACATCCGGTGACACTTGGGTTAGCGCCGCACGGTAGACGAGCATGCTAAAGGCGGTGCCGCGCCAAATATTGGCGAAAGCCACCGCCAGGATCGGGAAACTGAAGAGAAGGTCTTGTGAGGGCAAACCCAGCGCATTGGCAATCACGTTGAGGGTGCCTTCCTGGCCCAAGAACGTGGACCAGAGGTAGGCGGCCACAACTTCGGGCAGAATCCAGGCGGCAATGATGATGGCGCTAGTCAGTGCCGTAACAAACTTGTTGGCGCTACGCATCAACAGCGCCAAGATCATCCCGAGGATGTTCTGTCCGATCACCGCGGAAAGGAACGTGAACACGAGGGTGAGCCAGACGGCGTTCCACAACCCGGGTGAGGAAAAGGCTTCCGCGAAATTGGCAAAGCCGACGAATTCGGTGTTGCTAGAACCCTCGCCGCGTAGGGCCCGGTTGGTGAAGGCCAGGTAGACCGAATAGATAATCGGTCCGGCGAGGAATGCCAGAAGTATCAGGAGTGCGGGTACCAGCGGGAGGAAGCGAAGAACCGTTGTCTTCCTGTGTGGTCGCGGCTGCCGCATTGCTGGGGCGCCGCTCCCGCCTGGACGCTCAGCGGTTGTGACCTCGCGAATCCGGATCGATTCGGACGCCGCCTCGCGGGATTCTGAGCCGCTCATCTTAGCCCTCCTTGACCGTGTTGTTCGCGCCGACGATGTCGGTGACCGTGGCGTCGTAGGCCGCGGCGGCCGCATCGACGGATCCGCCGATCATGACCTGCTCCATGGCCGATTGAATGGCCGCGGAAATCTGCGGATACGGGGCGAGAGCCGGACGGTACGTGGCGAAGTCCATGAGGGAGGTGAAAAACCCGACCGTCGGCGAATAACTTTGGTACTCCTGACTTTCGGCCACGTCCCGTCGGATGGTGATGTTGTTGTCCGTGGTCGCGAAGAACGTGGAGTTCTCGGTGTTGCACAGCAGTTGGAGGAACTCCCAGGCGAGGTCCGGGTTTCGCGAGAGGCGCGGCATGGCCCAGGACCACCCGCCGGCGAGAGTGACGGCACCGGGGTCTTGGCCCTGCTGGGTCGGCATCTTTGTCAGGCCCATCACCTCGGACCACTCGGGCCAGGCCCCCGCGGCGCCTTCCGCCCAGTTGCTGCTGATCCAGCTGCCGTCAAGGTTAATAGCGAGCGTGGATTGCGGGAGCCAGTTGGTATAGATGGTTTCGGTCAGGTTGGGGTCCATCGCGTTTTGCAGGGGCGGAGCGAGCTTTTCGTCAAACACGGTCTTAATAAAGCTGAGCGAATCGCGGAAGCCTTGGGAACCGACCACCCACTGCTGGCTGGTGTCGGTGAACAGGGTGGAACGTGTGCCATACAGCAGCATTTCAAAGCCCTGCATGCTGGCTTTTTCCCCTTGCGCTTTGCCGGAGAAGATGTTGAACGGGATGACGTCCGGAAGGGCGCTTTTGATGGTCCGCGCGGTTTGCAGGATGTCATCCCAGGACGACGGGTTCCATTCGCGCGCCAGCCCGGCTTGCTCAAAGAGGTCTTGGTTGTGCCAGAGTGCACGGGTGTCGGTGCTGGTAGGGATGGCGTACGGAATGCCGTCGGCCGAGACCGCGTCCTTCGATGCCGGGTAAATGTCTTGCCACGGCTGCCACATGGCGAGGTAGTCCTGCAAGGGGCGCAAATACCCGGCGGCGACGTCCGACTTCAAAATGAACGTATCCTCATACACCAGGTCGGGCGCTGTGCGCTCCGAGGACATCATGAGTTCGTTTTTGGTGAAGTAGTCGTTTTCGGCGGCGACAAGCGGGATGACTTGGACCGTGATGTCAGGATTCGTTTGCCGAAATTGGTCGATCACGCGGGCGAGGTAGGTCTGCATGACGGTGCCGCTACCCCACTGCTGGTGGCTGACCTTCAGGAGCTTGGACTCGTCTTGCGGCGCGCACCCGCTGAGGGCCGGGATCGTGAATGCGGCACCGGCTGCCAGTGCGCCCAATATGGTCCGACGGCTTACGGGTCGCCGCATGTCCCCCGGTATGCCCATGCCCATCGAAACTGTCCCTTCGGCGCGTGTTGTCCCTGAATCGTCCCCTGTGATCCATACAACACTCTCGATATCGATTGTGCAGAAAATGCACGCTTTAACGGCGTGTCGCGCGCGTGTTCTGCACAGTCGAATTCAGCACCGGCGAATTCAGCGCCAGCAAAATCAGCACTGTCGAAATCAAGTGCGCGCGGGAAAGGGCCTCGGTTCGGGTGACCGTCGCGGCGCGCGCCCTCGTCTATGTAGCGCGACACGCCGAGGAAACGCGTGTTTCCTCGGCGTGTCGCGCTACATAGATGAGGTTAGGAGTCGCCGAATTGGGCGAAGCGCTGGATCAGGCCAAGCGCAATGATCACAAGCCCCCAGGTCAAGCCGATGAAGACCGTGATGCGGTTGAGGTTTGTTTCTGCAACGCCGCTGGCTCCCAGGTTGGAGGTAAAGCCGCCGCCGAACATGTCGGAGACGCCGCCGCCACGGCCCTTGTGCAAAAGAATGAGTCCGGTCAACAAGAAGCTGGTGATTCCAAGAATGACCAAGAGGACAATCTTGACGACATTGAGAATTTCCACGCAGAAGCCTTTCGCGGTTCCGGGCCAGAGTGGCTAACCGGTCACCAGGTGTTGTTCGAACCTGACAATATTAGCAAATTCGGTGGCGTCCAGGCTCGCGCCACCCACCAACACGCCGTCCACGTCGCGCGAACGCATGATCGCGGCAACATTGGCCGCCTTGACGGAACCGCCGTAGAGCAGTCGAACGTCTTTCGCGACCGATTCGTCATAGAGTTTCGCAAGTTCGTCGCGAATGGCCGCGCACATTTCTTGGGCGTCCTCGGGGCCGGCGACTTCACCGGTGCCAATGGCCCACACCGGCTCGTACGCGATCACAAGCGAGCGGGCCTGTTCGGCGGTAATCGGTTCCAGGTCGGCACGCACTTGGTCCAGTGTGTATTGGACATGCTCGCCCGCCTTGCGAACCTCGAGACCTTCGCCAACGCACAAGACCGGGGTGATGTTGTGGCGGTAGGCCGCCTGTAGCTTGCGGGCCAAAAGATCGTCGGTTTCCCCGTTAATGGTGCGGCGCTCCGAGTGGCCGACCAACACAAAGGAGCAGCCGAGCTTCTCAAGGAACTCCCCCGAAATCTCACCGGTGTATGCGCCCGAGTCAAATTCGGAGAGGTCTTGAGCGCCGTACTTGAGATCGAGGTCATCGCCATGCACCAAGGTCTGTACCGAACGCAGATCGGTGAATGGCGGGAAGACGGCTACTTCGACGCGGGAGTAGTCGTGCTTGGCATCGTCCAAGGTCCAGGCCAGTTTTTGTACCAGGGTGATGGCCTGCTGATGGTCCAGGTTCATCTTCCAGTTGCCGGCGATCAGCGGGGTGCGCTCGAATTTGCCGTCGGTCACAATCGTCATGGGTGCCTCACAGGTGTTGAAGTGGTGATGGGAAAGAGTGTCGCGTCGCTAGGAATTCAGGATCGTGACGCCAGGCAGTTCTTTGCCCTCAAGGAATTCCAGGCTTGCTCCGCCCCCGGTGGAGATGTGGGAGAAACCGGACTCCTCAAACCCGAGTGTACGCACCGCGGCAGCGGAGTCGCCACCTCCGACGACGGTGAATGCGCCGTCCTTGGTGGCATCCACGAGTGCTTGCGCGACGGCTCGGGTCCCGGCCGAGAACTGCTCGAATTCGAACACACCCATCGGGCCGTTCCAAAAGACGGTCTTGGCGTCTGTGATCACATTGGCAAACTGTTGAGCGGTTTCCGGTCCAATGTCGAGGCCGATGGCCGCCTCGCCAAAGGTCCCGGACGCGATTTCATCGGCCCCCAGTGTTTCGGCGTCCGCGTCGGCGGCGAATTTGTCGGCAACCACAATGTCGGTGGGTAGGACGATCTTTGCGCCCTCGCCGGATTCGCTGCGGCGCAGGTAATCCTTGACGGTAGCGATCTGGTCTTCTTCCAGGAGGCTTGCGCCAACCCGCAACCCTTGAGCGGCCAGGAAGGTGAACAGCATCCCGCCGCCGATCAGCAGGTAATCGGCGCGATCCAGGAGCGAGTCGATCACGGCGAGTTTGTCGGAAACCTTGGAGCCGCCAAGCACGACCACGTAGGGGCGTTCCGGGTCCTGGGTGAGCTTGTTGAGAACCTGGATTTCGGTGTCGACCAAACCGCCAGCGTAGGCCGGGAGGACGGTTGCGATGTCGTAAACGCTCGCGTGTTTGCGGTGTACAGCGCCGAAGGCGTCATCGACGTATACGCCCTGGTTCCCCGTGAGCGAGGCGAGTTCCTTCGCCAAAGCCAGCCGATCGCCGTCGTTCTTTGAGGTTTCACGCGGATCGAAGCGCACGTTTTCCAGCAGCAGTACCGATCCGCCGGGGAGCGCTTCCGCCTTGGCGCGCGCGTCCTCGCCGGTCAGGTCGGTGGCGAATTCCACCGGGAAGTCGGCCAGTTCGCCAAGCCGTTTTGCGACCGGCGCGAGCGAATACTGGGGGTCGGGTTCGCCCTTGGGTCGGCCCAAGTGCGCCATGACAATGACCTTCGCCCCCGCGCCGACCAACTTTTCCAAGGTCGGCAGCGAGGCGCGAATACGGCCATCATCGGTAATGGTTGCGTCAGCGCCCTCCCCGTCCAGCGGTACGTTCAGATCCGAGCGGACCAACACGTAGCGGTCCTTCATCTCCTCGTGAAGCAGGCTGTCCAGGGTTTTCGCGCTCACGCAACGGCTCCTTAGGTTTTAGAGTTTCGAGGCGACCAGTTCGGTCAGGTCAACGAGGCGGTTAGAGTAACCCCACTCGTTGTCATACCACGCAACTACCTTAACCTGATTTCCAATCACACGGGTAAGTCCGGCATCAAAGATGGAGGAATGCGGGTCTCCGACAATGTCTGAGGACACCAGCGGATCCTCCGAGTACGCGAGGATGCCCTTCCACTTGGGGTCTTCGGCGGCGGCCTTGTAGGCGGCGTTGACAGCTTCCACGGTGGTTTCGCGGGAGACCTCGGCGGTCAGGTCGGTTGCCGAACCGGTGGGTACCGGAACACGCATGGCGAAACCGTCGAGCTTGCCCTTGAGTTCGGGAAGCACCAGGCCGATTGCTTTGGCGGCGCCGGTGGAGGTCGGCACAATGTTGATCGCGGCAGCGCGGGCGCGGCGCGGATCCTTGTGCGGGCCGTCCTGGAGGTTTTGGTCAGCGGTG
The DNA here is from genome assembly GCF_000688395.1 of Haematomicrobium sanguinis DSM 21259. Classification (GTDB taxonomy): domain Bacteria; phylum Actinomycetota; class Actinomycetes; order Actinomycetales; family Micrococcaceae; genus Haematomicrobium; species Haematomicrobium sanguinis. Next base: position 55,460 of record NZ_JIAG01000007.1, read on the forward strand.
TAGGCGTGCACCGTGGTCATCAGACCCTTTTCGATGCCAAAGGTATCGTTCAAGACCTGTGCGAGCGGTGCCAAGCAGTTGGTGGTGCAGGACGCGTTGGAAATGATGTTCTGCGTCTCGGGGTCATAGCTCTCATCATTCACACCCATGACCAAGGTGGCGTCCTCATCGGTGGCCGGAGCCGAGATGATGACCTTCTTCGCACCGGCGTCAATGTGCTTTTGCGCATCCGCCGCCTTGGTGAAGAAACCGGTGGACTCAATCACAATGTCAACGCCCAGGTCCTTCCAGGGCAGGTTCGCCGGGTCGCGCTCGGCGAGCACCTTGATCGTCTTGTCTCCGACCTTGAGGTTTCCGTCCTCGACGGACACGTCCTCGCTCAACTTGCCTGCGACACTGTCGAACTTGAGCAAGTTAGCCAGAGTTTCCGGGCTTGTGAGATCGTTGACGGCCACAATATCCAGGTCCGCGCCCTGTTCGAGGGCGGCCCGGAAGAAGTTGCGTCCAATGCGGCCAAAACCGTTAATTCCTACTTTGACGGCCACGAATTACTCTCCTTCAATAGATGCACCCCGCTGTGTGCGGGATACCAGGTTCCTTAAAACACAAAGGCACACTGCCTGTGCATTGCACGGCAATGTGCCTTCGATGAAGTCCATGTTTCACCTTCGTTTCGCGAAGGGACGTGACTTACATTACATCACCCGTTCGCTACTTCTCACAATCACGGCATTGGCGTCGCCGCGAAAGCGAGAGGCAGGCTCGGGTAAGGGATGCGGGAGAGTTCTTAGCCCTCTACCGCGATCAGCTTGTGCGAACCGTTGCGGGCCGCTTCAAAACGCTTGGCGACATCCTCCCAGTTCACAATGTTCCAGAACGCCTTCACATAGTCGGCCTTGACGTTGACGTAGTCCAGGTAGAACGCGTGCTCCCACATGTCGAGCATGAGAAGCGGGGTCACGCCTGCGGCAACGTTGCCCTGTTGGTCATAAAGCTGCTCGATCAAGAGGTTCTCGCCGATGGGATCGAAGGACAGGAATGCCCAACCGGATCCCTGCAGACCGAGCGCCGCTGCGGTGAACTGTGCACGGAAGTTGTCGAAGGAGCCGAACGCGTCATCGATCGCGGCTGCGAGCTCGCCGGTGGGCTTGTCGCCGCCGTCCGGGGACAGGTTATTCCAGAAGATCGAGTGGTTGGTGTGACCGCCGGTGTGGAACGCGAGGTCCTTGGAGAGCTGGTTGATATTTCCGTATTCGCCCTTCTCGCGAGCTTCCGCGAGCTGGGTCATGGCCTTGTTCGCACCGGCCACGTATGCCGCATGGTGCTTGTCGTGGTGAAGCTCCATGATGCGCGCGGAGATGTAAGGCTCCAAAGCCGCATAGTCATAGGGCAGATCGGGAAGGGTGTACTCGGTGAAATTGCTCACGTATTCCTCCAATTTCGATGTGTGCGGCCAGTCTTGTCGTGGCCGCGCGGGCGAAACCTCGCCGGTTTCTCCTACTGGGTTCAACTCAGGGAATGAGTGACCTATTTCCCATCCTATTCATCCAGCATCTCTTCCGTCACACTCTCTTCGGTGCCCGGTATGCCGAGCTCGGCGGCCCGCTTATCCGCCATGGCCAAAAGTCGGCGAATCCGACCGGCGATCGCGTCCTTCGTCATGGGCGGATCGGCGAGACGGCCAAGCTCATCCAGGCTCGCCTGCTTGTGCGCGGTGCGCAGTTCGCCCGCATATTTGAGGTGATCGGGGACATCGTCGTCGAGGATTTCCAGCGCCCGTTCCACGCGTGCACCGGCGGCAACGGCCGCTTGCGCGGAGCGGCGCAGATTCGCGTCGTCGAAGTTCGCGAGCCGATTGGCTGTGGCACGAACCTCCTTGCGCATTCGCCGCTCTTCCCACACCAGCAAGGTGTCATGCGCTCCCATCCGGGTCAGCAGTGCGGCGATCGTATCGCCATCGCGGATCACGACCCGGTCAATGCCGCGCACTTCGCGGGCTTTGGCGGCAATGCCGAGGCGTCGCGCGGCGCCCACCAAGGCGAGTGCCGATTCCGGGCCAGGGCAGGTAATCTCCAGCGCCGAGGAGCGTCCCGGTTCGGTGAGCGAACCGTGCGCCAAGAACGCACCGCGCCACACCGCCTCGGCTTCGGCCACCGAACCGTTGACGATCGCCGAAGGCAAACCGCGCACCGGGCGGCCGCGGGCATCCAGCAAACCGGTTTGGCGTGCCAGGGATTCGCCATCTTTGACCACACGGACCACATACCGGCTGGTACGCCTCAATCCCCCGGCGGAGACCACGATGATTTCGCTCTGGTGCCCAAAAACTTCGGCGATGGTCGCCCGGAGCCGTCTCGCGGTGGAGGCCAAATCTACTTCGGCTTCAATGACGATGCGCCCGGAGATAATGTGCAGTCCTCCGGCAAAACGGAGGGTTGCCGAGGTTTCGGCACGCTTAATAACCGACTTCTTGACTTCGAGCCTGGAGAGTTCCTCTTTCAGTTCTGCTGTCAGCGCCATGTACTCCCCTTAGCCCTCAAATATCTCGTTCATTGCGGCGGCGAGCTTGATCGGATCATGGATCGGCTCACCGCTCGACACGCCAAGCTTACTCACGCTCACCTGTGCACCCAACTCGCGTGCGGCCTCCTCAAACCCGTCCCCGGGGTGTAGCACCGTAGGATCCGCGACCACGACATCAAAGCGCAACTCGGGCGCATAGCGTTTGATGACACGCAGGAAATCGCTGGGACTCATGCCCACCGTCTCCTCGGTTTCTGTGCTCAAATTCATGACCAACGCTCGCTTGGCGGTGGAATTTTGCAGTCCGCGGCGCATCTCTGGAAGCAGCAAGTGCGGTAGGACCGAGGTGTACCAGGACCCGGGCCCCAGCACGACCCAATCGGCGAATTCAATGGCGTTGAGAGCTTCTTCACAGGCGGGCGCGTCCTCGGGAAAGAGCCGCACATTGGACACCACATTGTGTGCCCCGGCACGGGCAAGGTGAGACTGCCCGACAATTTTCGCGGTACTCAGCTGCCCGTTGACCTCTTGCAAGACATCGCCCTCAATGGTGAGCGGAAGCTTGGACATCGGTAACACAGTCCCCCGCGCACCCAACAGCGCGCCCGCCCACTGTAGACCGGCCACCGGATCGCCTAGGAGTTCCCAGAGCGTGACAATGAGCAGATTGCCCAGGGTGTGCCCGTCGAGGCTGCCGTCAATGCCGTCCTGGGACACAAAGCGGTGTTGCATCACGTCTCGCCAGGTGCGTCCCCAGTCGTTCGTGTCGCAGAGCGCGGCGAGCGCCATCCGCAAATCGCCGGGCGGGAGCACGCCCATCTCGGTGCGCAAGCGCCCGGAGGAGCCGCCGTCATCGGCGACGGTCACCACCGCGGTGAGTTCCCCGGTCACGTGCCGCAGCGCCGAAAGCGATGCGTAGAGCCCGTGCCCGCCCCCCAGTGCGACGACGTTGGGCCGGCTTTGATCGGTCGGTTCCGGTTTACCGGCGGCTGGCGGAAGTATCGGTAGAGAGCCGGTCCACATATTATTCTCGGCCCAAGTCTCGGTGGTGCACGGCAACCTTCACCCCGGGCAATTGCGCGAGCCGCTTGCCCAGTTCGATTGCCACGGCCACCGAGCGGTGCTTTCCGCCGGTACAACCGATCGCAATATTGGCGTAGTGCTTGTTTTCCTTGCGGTAGCCCTCAAAGACCGGTTCCAGGGCGCTCACGTACTTCTCGACAAACTCTTCGGCGCCGTTTTCGTGCAGCACAAACTCGGAGACGGCCTCGTCTTGCCCGGTGAGCGGGCGCAACTGGGGAACCCAGTGCGGGTTGGGCAAAAACCGCACATCGGCCACATAGTTGGCATCCACCGGCAGCCCGTATTTGAAGCCGAAACTCATCACGTTGATGCGCAGCACAATGGGCCCGTCCTCTTTAAAGAGGTCGGTGATGGTGGTGGCCAGCTGGTGGACGTTTTTGTCTGTGGTGTCGATTCGCAGGTCGGCGAAGTCGCGCACCTCGTTCATCACTTCGCGCTCTAAGGCGAGGCCGTCCAAAATGCGCCCATCGCCCTGCAAGGGGTGCGGGCGGCGGCCTTGTTCAAAGCGGCGAACCAACACGTCATCGGTGGCGTCCAGGAACAGCACCCGGTAGTCCACCCCCGCCGAGCGCAAACCGGCCAGCGCCTCACGCACTTCGCGGAAGAGTTCCCGGGTGCGCACATCGACAACCACGGCGAGTTTTGGCATGGTTTCCGGCGAGCGTGCCACCAGTTCGCTCAACGGGCCGAGCATTTGCGGCGGAAGGTTTTCCACGACGTACCAGCCGTGGTCTTCCAAGGCGTTGGCCGCGGTCGATCGACCCGCACCCGACATTCCGGTCACCACCAGAATCTCCGATTGGGCAGGTTTTTCGCTACGAAGACCGGCATCTTCGCTCATGCATTAACTCCTTGACATCGTGAGGCGGGCTGTTGGGGCCGTCGTCTCCCGGCCTGTCTTCTCTAGCCTAATATGCTTAGGCCCTACTCTTCCTCACGCACCTCACCGGTGGTGAGGTTGATGATTTGGCGAGCATCGCCGTCGTTCTTTTCATGGAGGTGGGCATGAATTGTTTCGGCGAGCCGCGGACCAATCCCGGAGGCTTGCTGCAATTCTGTGACACTCGCGGCGCGAATCTTTTTCAACGAACCAAAATGCTTGATGAGCGCTTTCCGTTTGCTTTCCCCGAGCCCGTTGATGCCATCCAGCGCGGACACAATCATGGAGTTGGAGCGCTTCTTGCGGTGGAAGGTGATCGCGAAGCGGTGTGCTTCGTCGCGTAGACGCTGGATGAGATACAGCGCTTCAGAGGAGCGCGGGAGAATGACCGGGTAGTCGTCCTCGGGAAGCCACACTTCTTCCAGGCGTTTGGCGAGCCCCACGACCGCGATATCGGTAATCCCAAGATCCGCCAGGGCCCGGGCCGCGGCGTTCACTTGCGGCTGGCCGCCGTCCACCACCACGAGGTTGGGCGGGTAGGCGAACTTGCGGGCGCTCGTTTGGGTGGTGGTGTCCTGGATGGCCTCTTGCGCCCTGGCCTCCTCGCGGGCCTGTAGGGCTTCTAGCTCGGAGGCGCCGCGGGCGGCCGCGATCTCGGCCTGTTCGGCAACGTAATTGCGGAACCTGCGGGTGATGACGTCATACATGCTGGCCGTGTCGTCGCGGGCGGCGTCCCCGGTGATATTGAACTTACGGTATTCGCTCTTCTTAGCGAGGCCGTCCTCCATCACCACCATCGAAGCGACAACGTTGGTCCCCTGCACGTGCGAAATGTCGAAGCACTCAATACGCAAGAGCGCCTGCGGCAGCCCCAGGGCCTGCTGCAAGTCTTCGAGCGCTTGGGACCGGATGGAGATATCGCTGGCTCGCTGCGACTTATGCAAGGCGAGGGCCTGTTTCGCATTTTCAGCGAGGATGCGCATGAGCGCGGCCTTTTCGCCGCGCTGGGGGACCTTGATGGTCACCAAGGTGCCGCGTTCGGCGCCCAGGAGCTCTTCGATTTGATCCTGGTCGGTGGGATTTTCCTCAACGTAGATTCTGCCGGGGAGCCCGTTGTCCGCCAATTGTCCGTCGCTATACACCTGCATGAGCAACTGTTGGAGCATGTCCGCGGTGCTGGAATCGTCGCTGCGTTCGCTCACCCAGCCGCGGTGGCCGCGAATGCGGCCCTGCCGGACATAGAACACTTGAATGGCGGCCTCTAATTCGTCCGCATGGACGGCAAAGAAGTCGCCGTTCGTGTTCTCGTTGAGCATGGTGGCGATGTTCGGGCCGTCAAAGACCTTGCGGAGCGCGGCAATTTCGTCGCGCAACTGGGCGGCCCGCTCATACTCGAGTTTGGACACCGCATCAGCCATGAGCTCTTCGACGTGGTGAATGTGTTGCTTCGCGTTGGTGTCCATGAAGTTCACGAAAGACTCGGCGAGCTCGTAGTACGCTTCCTGGCTGATGTTGCCGACGCAGGGTGCCGAGCATTTGCCGATATAGCCGAGCAGGCAGGGTTTGCCCGAACGTTGGGCCCGGGCAAAGACCCCGGAGGAGCAGGAGCGGATCGGGAAGGCGCGCAAGAGCGAGTCCATGGTTTCGCGGAGCGCGCGCGGTTGCGAATAGGGGCCGAAATAGCGGGTGCCCCTGCGTTTCTTGCCGCGGGTCACCTGTACCCGAGGGAATTCCTCATTCATGCTGATCGCCAGGTACGGGTAGCTTTTGTCATCGCGGAAAACGATGTTGAAGCGCGGCATGAACTCCTTGATCCAGCTGTACTCCAGCTGGAGCGCCTCAAGTTCGGTGGCGACAACGGTCCATTCCACGCGGACCGCCGTGAAGACCATATTGCGCGTCTTGCTGGTCAGCGTGTGCGGGTTCGCGAAATAACTGGTGAGCCGGTTGCGCAGATTCTTGGCCTTGCCGACATAAATGATGCGGCCATTGCCGTCAATGAATCGATACACCCCGGGGTCGGTGGGGATGTCACCGGTTTTGGGTCGATAGCTCTGCGGATCTGCCACTCGACAAGTCTAGTTTGCCCGCCCCGCCCAGGAGCGAGCCACGCGCCCGCTTTTGCCGAGGGCGTGATTCTGGAGCGTTTCCCCGGTGCGCGCTATTCGGTGCTCGGGCTCTGGTTGTAATGGTCGGCGCGCTCCTGGCCGCTCAAGGCTGCAATGGCGTCCATGATCGCATCGGTGGTTTCGCGCCGGGCTGGCAGGGCATGGTCCGGGCCGAGCCGGTCAAAGTGCAGCGGCTTGCCGATATTCATGGTGAAGTGGTGCGGACGGATGAGGTTGGAACCGGCGGGCTGGAGCTTATCGGTATCGACGAGGCCCACCGGGACGACGGGGGCGCCGGTGGTCAGCGCGAGCCAGGCAACGCCGGTGCGCCCCCGATAGAGCCGCCCGTCCCGAGAGCGCGTCCCTTCCGGGTAGATGCCGAACGCCTCATTCGATTCGAGCACTTCCAGCGCGCTCTGCAGCGCCGCGACGCTTGCCGCGTGTTCCCCGCGCTGTACCGGAATGGATCCGGTGGAGCCAAAGAACCAACGCCAAAATGCTCCCTTTACGCCCGGAGACGTGAAGTATTCGGCTTTCGCGAAGAAGGCGATGCGCCGCGGCATCAGCGTTTGCACAATGATGGAGTCAAAGAAAGAGAGATGATTCGGCGCCACAATCAGCGGGCCCGTGGTCGGGACGTTTTCGAGCCCGTTGACCGTGGGACGGCACAGTCCCTTGATCACTGAGCCGGTGGTGACTCGGCTTGCGTCCAGCATCTTCATGCGCGGTTCACTTCCAGCAGTTTGTCGCCGAGTTCTTCGGGTGTAGCGGCGATCCATTGGGCGCCCGCTGCTTCGAGTTCGCCGGGGGCGGCATACCCCCACGCGACGCCCCAGCCCGGAATGCCGAGCGCTTGGGCGGCTTCGATATCGTAGCGACGGTCGCCAATCATGATGGCGCGGGAACCCGCGGGCAGGTCGGCAAGCGCGCGGCGAAGGATCGGCTCTTTACCTTCGGTTTCGGCGCCGAGGTCGCCGTACACGTTGGCGAAATAGTCGCTGAGCCCCATCGCGTCCAAGAGTGCGTGGGCCACCGGTTGCGGTTTCTGAGTTACGACGGCGAGGTGAACACCGGCATGCTCGAGGGTCGCCAAAACCTGGGGTACTTGAGCGTAGACCTCGCTCTTAAACATGCCTTCGGAGACATATTTCTTACGGTAGCGGTCAACGATGTGCCGCGCTGTTTCGGCGTCGAGGCCATAGAGCTCCTCCAGGCGCACCGTCATGGGCGGTCCGACGAAGGTGCGCAGCGTCGCCTCGTCTGGGCGTTCTATGCCGTGCGCCGCAAGGGCGTCTGCTACACCGTCGGTGATGGCTCCTTGCGGGTCGACAAGGGTGCCGTCGAGGTCGAAGAGGGCGTAGAGCGGCGCTGGGGTCACCGAGAAAGTTTCTCACACCGAGGACGCATTTACCGAAAATTATATTCCCGTAAAGGAATATGCCGCCGGGCGGCTGCGGTGCGTTATCGGTTCTCCGAAAAGATTTCCGCCAGGAACGTGCCGGTATAGCTGTCCTTGTTTTTCGCGACCTGCTCCGGAGTGCCGGTCGCGACCACGGTGCCGCCGCCGGAACCGCCGTCCGGACCGAGGTCGATGATCCAATCGGCGCTTTTGATGACATCCAGGTTGTGCTCGATGGTGATCACGGTGTTGCCCTTGTCCACGAGTCCTTGTAGCACGTGCAAGAGCTTACGGATGTCCTCAAAATGCAGTCCGGTGGTGGGCTCGTCGAGGACGTAGACACTACGCCCGTTCGAGCGCTTCTGGAGCTCGCTGGCAAGTTTCACGCGCTGCGCCTCACCACCGGAAAGCGTGGTGGCGGGCTGTCCGAGGCGCACATACCCAAGACCCACGTCCACGAGTGTGTTGAGGTGACGGGCGATCGGGGTGAAGGCGGCAAAGAATTTTGCCGCCTCTTCGATGGACATGTCCAGCACGTCGGCGATCGTCTTGCCCTTGTAATGCACCTCGAGGGTCTCGCGGTTGTAACGGGCGCCGTGACACACTTCGCATGGGACATACACGTCGGGGAGGAAGTTCATTTCAATCTTCAAGGTGCCATCGCCGCTACAGGCCTCGCAACGCCCGCCCTTGACGTTGAAGGAAAACCGGCCCGGCTGGTAGCCCCTCAGCTTCGCTTCTTGGGTTTCGGCGAAGAGCTTGCGCACGTGATCAAATACCCCGGTGTAGGTTGCCGGGTTTGACCGCGGCGTCCGGCCAATGGGGCTTTGGTCGACGTGGATCACTTTGTCCAGGTGCTCGAGACCCTTAATGGATTTGTGCCGCCCAGCCACCTGGCGCGCCCCGTTGAGCTTGTTGGCCAATACCTTGTACAAGATCTCGTTGACCAGCGTCGATTTCCCGGATCCGCTCACTCCGGTCACTGCGGTCAACACGCCCAGCGGAAAGTCCACCGTCAGGTCTTTGAGGTTGTGCTCCTTTGCCCCCACCACGCTCAACATGCGTTTCTTGTCGATCGGTCGGCGCTTTGCCGGCACCGCAATGGCCTTGCGGCCGGACAAATAGTCACCGGTGACGGACTGGGTGTTCTTTTTCAGTTCGGCCAAAGGACCGGAGTGCACCACTTTGCCGCCGTGCTCGCCGGCACCCGGTCCGATGTCGACAATCCAGTCCGCTTCGTGGATGGTGTCTTCATCGTGTTCGACCACAATGAGCGTGTTGCCCAGGTCCCGCAGGCGGGTCAGGGTTTCGATCAGGCGGCGGTTGTCGCGCTGGTGCAAGCCGATGGAGGGCTCATCCAGCACGTAGAGCACGCCCACGAGCCCGGAACCGATCTGGGTTGCCAGGCGAATGCGTTGCGCCTCACCGCCGGAGAGCGTTCCCGAGGCGCGCTCTAAATTGAGGTATTCCAGTCCCACGTCCAACAGGAATTGCAGGCGTGCTTGAATTTCTTTGAGCACCTGGGCCGCGATTTGCGATTCGCGCGCGCTGAGCTGAAGATTCATCAAGAACGCTTGCGCCTCGCGCATGGGAAGCGCGGACACCTCGGAAATCGATTTGCCATTGACCAGCACGGAAAGGCTCGTCGGGTTCAGCCGCGCTCCCCCGCATTCCGGGCACGGAATTTGGCGCATGTACTCTTCGTAGTGATCGCGCGCGTAATCGGATTCGGTCTCCAGGTGTTTACGCTGGACATACTGCACCGCCCCCTCAAACCCGGTGCTGTATTTGCGTTCCCGGCCGAACCGGTTGCGGTACTGCACCACGACCTTGTGGTCTTTGCCGTGCAGCAGCGTCTGCTTGACTTCCTTGCTCAGCTTCTTCCACGGGGTGGTGACGGAGAATCCCATTTCCTCGCCAAGTCCGGCCATGAGCCGAGTCCAATATTCTTGGGTGGAGGGGCCGCGGGCCCAGGGCGCAATTGCCCCTTCGGCTAAGGTCGCGTCCTCATTGGGGACAATGAGTTCCTCATCGACTTCCAGCTTGGTCCCGATTCCGGTACATGCCGGGCACGCGCCGAACGGATTGTTAAAGGAAAAGGAGCGCGGCTCGATCTCATCAATGGTGAGCGGGTGCTCATTCGGGCACGCTAAGTTTTCCGAAAACGCGCGGTAGCGTTCGGGCGAATCACTGTCCTGGTCCACAAAGTCCGCCACGACCCGGCCGTCGGCGAGGCCGAGCGCGGTTTCCACCGAGTCCGCTAGACGTTGCCGCACGCCGTCCTTGACGGCGAGACGGTCCACCACCACATCGATGCTGTGCTTGAACTGCTTTTTCAAGGTGGGGGGCTCGCTGAGCTGAACCATGTTGCCGTCAACTATCGCGCGGGCGTAGCCTTTGGCGCTCAACTCGCGGAAGAGGTCAACAAACTCCCCCTTGCGTCCGCGGACAACGGGCGCCAGAACTTGAAAACGGGTGCCCTCCGGGTACTCCAAGAGCTGGTCCACAATTTGCTGCGGGGTTTGTTTGGTAATCGGCTCGCCGCAGATGGGACAGTGCGGGTGCCCAATGCGCGCCCACAAAAGGCGCATATAGTCATAGATTTCGGTAATGGTGCCGACCGTGGAGCGCGGATTCTTGCTCGTGGATTTTTGGTCGATGGACACCGCTGGCGAGAGTCCCTCGATGAAGTCCACATCGGGCTTGTCCACTTGACCCAAAAACTGGCGGGCGTAGGCGGACAGCGATTCCACATAGCGGCGCTGGCCCTCGGCGAAAATCGTGTCGAAGGCGAGCGAGGATTTACCCGAACCCGACAGCCCGGTAAACACAATCATCGCGTCGCGCGGCAAATCCAGATCCACATTGCGCAAGTTATGCTCGCGCGCGCCTTGAACTATGAGCCGCGTTTGGTCGAGGGCAGGGGCGGATGAGGTCTTTTTAGGCACCTGAATACTCTATGTCACCGCTCTCGCGTCGGCGCGAAGTTTCGCGGACAGCTTTTGTCCGCATCTCGCGGCGCGAGTTGCCGAGCAGCCGTGCGCAGCTCAATCCTCACGGCGAATCCGCCCCAGCGCCGCTTTGAACACCGAAATCGCTTTGGCTTCGGAGAACCCAAGCGACTGGGTGACCCGCGCATATTGCTCCGCGGCGTCGGCAATGAGCGCACGAATCTCGTTGCCCTCGGCGCTGACCACGGTGCCGCCCCGGCCGTGAGTGGCAACAACTCCGGCCTCTTCCAGTTCGCGATAGGCGCGGGCAACCGTATTAGCCGCTAGACCGAGAGCCTTTGCCAGCTGCCGCACCGGCGGCAACTTAGTTCCCACCGGCAAACGGCCAGAACGCGCGCCCTCCAAAATGTGTAGCCGCACCTGATCGTAAAGCGGCACACTGCTTTTTTTGGAGACGGTCAACCAGGAAACGTCAGCGGTATTCATGGGGCGCTATCCACCTGTTCTTCGCTCTCATCAAGATCGTCGCCAGCAAATTGCGACATATACAGTTCGGCATAAAAGCCGTCCCTAGCCAAGAGTTCCTCGTGAGTCCCCTGCTCCACAATTCGGCCGTGGTTCATCACGAGGATGATATTCGCATCACGGATCGTGGAGAGCCGGTGGGCAATCACAAAACTGGTCCGTGCGGTGCGCAATGCGGTCATGGCTTGGCGAATCATGACCTCGGTTCGAGTATCCACGCTGCTCGTCGCTTCGTCCAGCACCAGGATCTCAGGATTCGCCAACATGGCTCGCGCAATCGTCATGAGCTGCTTCTGTCCCACACTCAGGGCGCTGCCATCATCGTCCAGCACGGTGTCATAGCCTTCGGGGAGCGCACGAACAAAGTGGTCCACGGAGGTGACCTCTGCGGCGCGCACCATGTCTTCCTCGGTGGCATCGTGGTTGCCATAGAGCAGATTCTCTCGAATCGTCCCGTTGAAGAGCCACGCATCCTGAAGGACCATGCCGATCCGTGAGCGCACGCTGTCCCGGGTCATCTCCCGGGTATCCACTCCGTCAATCAGGATGCGCCCGGAATCGGGATCATAAAAGCGCATGAGCAGGTTCACCAGCGTGGTCTTTCCGGCGCCAGTCGGCCCCACAATTGCCACTGTTTGCCCGGGCTCGGCGTCTAGGCTGAGGTTTTCGATCAATGGCCTGTCCGGCGAATAGCTGAAATTGACGTCCTGAAACTGCACGTGTCCGCGGCGCGAGGACGGTTCGGCTCCCGGAGCGGGATCGGGGGTTTGCTCTTTCTCATCCAGCATGGCAAAGACCCGCTCGGCGCTGGCCGCTCCGGATTGGAGCAAATTTATCATTCCGCCGAGTTGCGCGAGCGGCTGGCTGAACTGCCGGGAATACATAATGAAGGCCTGTACCGCACCGATGGTCAGCGCGCCCGAGGCCACTTGAAGCGCACCAACCACGGCAACCGCCACGTAATTGAGGTTGGAGACGAATCCCATTGCCGGCATCACAATCCCGCTCATGAACTGCGCCCGCGAACTGGAGCGAAAAAGCTCCTGATTGGTGTTGTCAAAGGTCGCCACCGCTTGCTTTTGCTGCCCAAAGGCCTGCATCAACTCGTGTCCGGTGATGGTTTCTTCCACATGCCCGTTGAGCACTCCGGTGGCACCCCATTGCTTCACAAACTCGCCCTGAGAACGTTTCGTGATCACCAGGGTGAGCAGCACCGACACCGGGATCGTCACAATTGCGATGAGCGAGAGCCAGAGCGAAATGGTCAACATCATGCCGAGCACACCGAAGATGGTCAGCACGGACACCATGACCTGAATCAGAGTCTGGTTGAGTGTCTGCGCGAGGTTGTCCACGTCATTGGTGACCCGGGAGAGCACGTCGCCGCGCGATTCTTGCTGAAAATGCGAGAGCGGCAACCGGTTCAGCTTCGCCTCAATATCCCGGCGTAAACGCATGGCCGCGCGTTGAATTAGCCCGGTGGTGATAAAGCCTTGGAGCCAGTTAATAGCAAAGGCCGCCAGATAAACTACGACGGCGATGCTCACCACAGCGCCCAGCTCACCAAAATCGATGCCTTGCCCGGGCACAAAATTCATGCCGGATAGCAGGTCGGCTTGCTGATTTTCGCCTTGCGCGCGCAGTCCATCGATCACCTGATCGCGAGTCAATCCGGCGTTGTCTGGAAACTGGGCGCCAACAAATCCGCTGAAGATCACGTCGGTGGCATTGCCAAGTATTTTGGGGCCGATGACCCCGAGGAACACCCCGATCGCGGCCAACACGCTCGCCACCAGGAGGAGTTTCTTTTCCAGCCCAAATAACCCCAGAATCCGCCTGATGGTGGGGCCGAAGTTCAGCGGCTTGGCCGGCGGCATTCCCCGTCCCATGCTCATGCGCTTTCCTCCATCACCAATTGCGAGTCCACAATTTCCCGATATACCGGACTCGTCTCATACAGCTCGTCATGGGTTCCTTGGGCCACGAGCCTGCCTTCATCCAGCACCAGGATCCGGTCGGCGTGTCTGATCGTATTGACCCGTTGCGCCACGATCATCACGATTGCGTTCTTGGCTAGCGGAGCGAGGGCGGCGCGCAACCGCGCATCGGTGGAGAAGTCAAGCGCGGAAAAGCTGTCATCAAACAGGTAAATGTCCGCACTCGACACGAGCGCACGCGCAATCGAGAGGCGTTGGCGTTGACCGCCGGAAAAGTTCGTGCCGCCCTGGGCGACCGGAGCGTCGAGTTGCTCGGGTGACTCCCGCACAAAATCGGCGGCCTGGGCGATCTCCAGGGCATCCCACAGTTGCTCATCGGTGGCGTTTTGGTTGCCCATTCTCAAGTTTGAGGCGATGGTGCCGGAAAAGAGGAAGGCCTTTTGCGGAATGTAGCCGATGTGGGAACGCAATTGAGCCAGCGGGAGCGAATTGATGGGAATCGCGTTGATGGCAATGGCGCCATCGGTCGCGTCAATGAGCCGCGGAATGAGCTTCAGCAAGGTGGACTTGCCGGACCCGGTAGACCCGATGATGGCGGTGGTTTCGCCGCGAACGGTACGGAAGCTCACATCCTCCAGGACCGAGGCGTCGGCGCCGGGGAAGGTGTACCCGACGTTGGCGAATTCCAGGTGCTCCACGGAGCCGGTGAGCGTCGCGTCACCGTGGTCGGGCACGCTTGAGGTGGTCTCCAATACCTCTGTGATGCGCTCGGCGGCAACCGCCGCGCGCGGAATCATCATGAATACGAACATGGCCATCATGACGGACATCAGGATCTGCATGATGTAGGAGAGGAACGCGAGGAGGGCACCGATTTGCATGCCGCCGGAGTCCACGCGCATGCCGCCAAACCAGACCACACCGACGCTGGCCATGTTGACGATCAACATGATGACCGGGAACATGAACACCATCCATCGGCCAGCGCTCACCTGTACCCGGGTGTAGGTGGCGTTGGCGTCGGCGAAACGTTGTTCTTCGTGATGTTCGCGGACAAAGGCGCGAATCACGCTCATGCCCATAATTTGCTCGCGCAGAATACCGTTGAGCCCGTCCAACAGTTTTTGGCTCTTGCGGAAGAGCGGCACGAGCTTTCGGACAATGAGGCCTACCGCAATGACCAGGATTGGCACGAAAACGGCCAGCAGCCAGGACAATTGCACGTCTTGCGCGAGCGCAAGAATAATACCGCCCACACACATGACCGGTGCCGCCACCAACATGTTGAAACCCATCAGGAACAGCACCTGAAATTGCTGCACATCGTTGGTGGTACGCGTGATCAGGGACGCGGCGCTCAGATCCCCGACCTCGCGGGCCGAGAACGTGGAGATGGTCGTGAATTCCTCGCGCCGCACATCCCGGCCCACTCCCATCGAGACCCGCGCGCTCAGGTAAATGGCGGCGATCATCGCGACAACCTGGCCCGCGGAAATCAGCAACATCCATCCGCCGACGTTCATGATGTACCCGGTATCGGCCTTGACCACGCCCTCATCGATAATGTCCGCGTTGAGCGTGGGCAGGTAGAGGGTCGCCAGCGTCTGCACGAACTGCAGCACGATGATGGCAACTATGGCAATCTTGTATTTTTTGCCATAGCGATAAATCAGTTTGAGGAACATGGGGCCTTTTCGTCGGATCTAGCGAGTGGGGGTGTGTGCCGGTGGGGGCGCGGCGTCGTCTAGCTGATCTAGATTACGCCCGTCCTCTCTTGCGGCAGAATCCTGTTCACCGGGCTCGGGCAAGCTCGCATCGGCCTCGGATACCACGGGGATCGAAGAGGTCTCCATTTTTACTGTGGTTCGCAATCGCACCTCTTTAATGGCGAGGACAATCCCGAGCGCCACCAGTGCGCTCGCGGCGCAGACGACGAAAATGAATCCGGTGGCGTCCCCGTAGGCGGCGCGCACAATCTCGCGAACGTTCTCCGGCATGGATCCCAGGTCCATTTCCGAGCCGCCCGCGTTCGGCGGCGTGGTGATGCCGATGGCCGCCAGTCCCTCCGTGGTCGAGGTGCGGACCCGGGTCGCCAAGAGGCTTCCCAGCACCGCCACGCTGATGGCCCCGCCAAAACTGCGGAAGAACGCCACCGCACCGCTGGCGGCACCGATGTTCTTCACATCGACCGTGTTTTGCACCGCGAGCACCAGGTTTTGCAACATATTGCCGATGCCCAGTCCAATAAAGAAGATGTAGATGCCCACCTGCCAGAGCGGAGTGGAATGGTTGAGCGTGGCCGCGAGCACACTGCCAACGGTGAGAGAAATGCCGCCGAATACCAGGAAGACCTTCCACCGTCCGTAGCGGGTAATCAACTGGCCCGAGCTGATGGTGCCGATGACGTTTCCGGCAATCAGTGGTAGGAGAAGTAGCCCGGATTCGGTGGGCGTATGCCCGCGAGCCAGCTGGAAGTATTGGCCCAAGAAAGTATTCGAGGCGAACATCACGATACCGACAGCGACGGACGCAAGGATGGCCAACGCCGTCGTACGATTTTTCACAATGTAAAGCGGCAGGATCGGTGCCTTTGCGTATTTCTCAATTGCCACGAACGCCACGATGAGGGCGAGCCCGCCGCCGACCATGGCCGCTGTTTGCCAGGACAGCCACGCGTAGTAGCCGTCTTGGCCTGCGAAGGACACCCAAATCAGGAGCAGGCAGACCCCGCTAGTGAGCGTGATGGCGCCCCACCAGTCAATGGAGACCGGTCGCGGCACGTGACGGAGCTTGAGCGTCATATGCAAGACGACGAGCGCGATGACGGCCAGCGGCACGCAGACAAAGAACGTCCAGCGCCAGCCCAGCGGACTGTCGACAATGGCTCCGCCGATGAGCGGGCCGGTGGACATGGCAACGGCCATCGTGGCGCCGATGTATCCGGAGTATCTGCCGCGCTCGCGGGGGGACACCATGGATCCGATGATGGCTTGAGAAAGCGCCATGAGACCGCCGACTGCGATCCCCTGAATCACCCGGCCGGTCAACATCATCCACATTTCGGTGGCAAAACCGCACAAAACCGACCCGGAGACGAAGATGACTATGGTGAGTTGGACGAGTCGCTTCTTATTAAAGAGATCGGCAAGCTTACCCCAAATGGGTGTGCTCGCAGCGGTCGCGAGCAGCGCAGCGGTGATGACCCAGGCGAAATCGGTCTGAGACCCGCCCAGGCTCGCGATGATGACCGGTAGCGCGTTGACCACAATCGTGGTGGAGATCATGGCGGTCAGGAATCCGAGCATCAGGCCGATGATGGCGCGGGTGATCTCTCCTTGCGTCATGGCCGCGGCCGGTGGCTGGGATGCCGGTAAGGCGTTGCTGTGACTCACGCGTCCTTCCTTCCGGCTGCCGCAACCGCTTTCAGCGTGCCAGTGGGGGTATCCAGAGCGGCGCTGAAGTGTTCGTTCAAGGTAGTCAGGCTTGCGTTAAAGGCGTGCAGCTCGGCGGCGTTGAACTGTTGCAAGGTGGCTTTCATGCGTTCGGTGCGGCGCCGTTGGAGAGCGGTCAAGTAGGTCTCCCCTTCCGGACTCAGGCGCACGAGTGCGGCACGCCCATCTGCGGAATCCTGTTCGCGGGTGATCAGTCCCGAATTTTCCAGTTCGGCGAGCTGCCGGCTCATCGCGGAGTTGCCGACGCATAGCTGGCTCGCGAGGTCGCTGGCGCGGATTGGCCCGGAGCGCTTCAGTGCGAAGAGAACCGCTTGATGCGCCAAATTGACCGACTCGCCGGCTCGCTGGGTCAGGGTGCGCACTATGCGACTGAGTTTGAGAACGTTGTTGACCAGTTCGGCTACGTCCTCGGCCTCGCGCGGCATCTACTCCCCCAACGTCGTGGCGGGGTTCGGCCACGGGCGGCCGGACGACCCATAATTAGTTGATTTGATCAACTATAAGACGCTTGGTTGCCTCATGCAACTAAGTAGTATGGGCGCGGTGGTAGGCGTTGTTGCGGTGTTACGGTTTGAACGCGACGGCGAAAATGCGCCGGAATTCAAAAACCGTGCCGAAGTCGCGCGCCGGGTAGGCGTCTCGCAGCAATCGCGCGTATTCGGCGACAAATGCGTCAGCATCCTCGGGCGAGAGCGCATTGTACACGGGGCGTAGCGCGGTGCCGCGCACCCAGCCGAGCACCGGATCCTCGCCCTGCAGGACTTGAGAATACGTGGTTTCCCAGGCGTCGGCGATCATTCCGGCGCCCGCGAGCAGCGCGAGGTAGTCGCTGGGATCCGAGACGGTTTCGCCGCCGCGCAACACGCCGTCCAGTTTCTTTTTCCATGCGGGACTTGAGGCGAGTTCGCGCATGAGGGCGTGCGAGGGGGCCTCGAAGTTGCCGGGGACTTGGAAGGCGAGCCAACTTCCGGAGTGCATCTGGTCTGCCCAGGTGGACAGGAGTTCGCGGTGCTCGGGGATCCACTGCAACATGGCGTTGGAGATCAACACATCTGTGACCGAGGCGTCGAAGGTGGTGGCCTCTCCGACCTTGAAGTGTACGTGCGGGTAGCCTTCGATGGCATTGGCCCTCGCAATCATCTCTTCCGATGAGTCAATGCCCATAATGGCGGCCTGCGGCCAGCGCTCGGTCAGTGTGACCGTTTGGTTCCCCAGTCCGCATCCCAGATCCGTGACGATGTTCGGCGAGGCGGCGCCAATCCGAGCCACCATTTCGTGAAAGGGCCGGTCCCGAAAATCGGCGAATTGCGCATACACCTCTGGGTCCCACTTCATGAATTCTCCTGTCCTCGCGAGGGGCCAACGCTCATTGTCGGACCCACCCCCTAGTCTAGAAGCACCATGAATCAGCCAAGCCACCTCCCGAACCTTGCCGCCCGCCTCGCCGAAATGAGCGAGCGCACACCCGATTCCCTCTACGCCGCATTCACCGCGTGGGCCTCGGATCGCGGCATCACGCTTTACGAGGCGCAAGATGAAGCGGTGCTGGAAATCCTGACCGGTCACAACGTCATTCTGGCGACGCCCACCGGATCGGGAAAGTCGCTGGTGGCGGTGGCCGCGCATTTCAAGGCGCTCGCAGAGGGGCAGCGCAGCTATTACACCGCGCCCATCAAAGCCCTGGTGTCGGAGAAATTCTTTGCCCTAGTGGACATTTTCGGTGCCGAGAACGTGGGTCTGGTCACCGGTGATTCTTCGCTCAACGCCGATGCGCCCATTGTGTGTTGCACCGCGGAGATCTTGGCAAACAAGACACTGCGTGAGGGCCGGGACGCCGACGTCGGCATGGTGATCATGGACGAGTTCCATTTCTACGCGGACCCGCAGCGGGGCTGGGCGTGGCAGGTTCCCCTGTATGAGCTTCCCGGTGCACAGTTCTTGCTGATGTCCGCAACCCTCGGGGATGTGAGCGAATTTGAGGAGCGGCTCACCGAGTCGACCGGACGGGACACCGTCCTGGTAGCCAACGCGACCCGTCCCATCTCGCTGCATTTTTATTACGTCACCACCACGATCAATGAGACGATCGAAGAAATCGCGTCGACCGGCCAGGCCCCGGTGTATGTCGTGCACTTTTCCCAGGCCGAGGCGATTGAACGGGCGCAATCGCTGTTGAGCCTCAATCTCATTTCGCGCGAAAAGAAGGATCGCATTGCCGAGGCGATCGGCGATTTCCGCTTCGGTCCCGGTTTCGGCAAGACGCTCAGCAAGCTGGTGCGTAACGGCATCGGCGTGCACCATGCGGGCATGCTGCCCAAATATAGGCGGCTGGTGGAACAGCTGGCCGGTCAGGGGCTGCTCACGGTCATTTCGGGCACGGATACTTTGGGCGTGGGCATCAATGTGCCAATTCGCACCGTGCTTTTGACCGCCTTGAGCAAGTACGACGGCGAACGCACCCGCCATCTTTCGGCTCGCGAATTTCACCAATTGGCAGGGCGGGCCGGCCGGGCCGGGTTTGATACCGCCGGTACCGTGATGGTCGAAGCACCTGAGCATGTCATCGAGAATGAGCGGGCGATGGCCAAGGCCAGGTCCAAATTTGGCGACGACCAGAAGAAGCTGCGCCAAGTCACGCGCAAGCAGCCGCCCGCGGGGTTTGTGTCTTGGGGCGAGCCCACATTTGAGCGGTTGCGAGACGCGGACCCCGAGCCCTTGCGCTCGCAATTCAGGCTCTCACACTCCATGGTGCTCAACCTGATGGCCCGCGGCGGCAATCCGATCGCACAATTTCGCGAACTCATCGAGAAAAGCGGCGAAACGCGGACTCGGAAGTTTGCGCTGTTACGCCAGGGCATCGGCATTTTGCGGGAATTGCTCGCAACCGGCGTCGTGGAGCGAACAGGCGCTGACGCTCAGCCCGGGGCCCTCAGGCTGAAGGTTGATTTGCAGGAGAACTTTGCTCTTAACCAGCCGCTCTCCCCCTTTGCCGTTGCGGCGCTTGAGCTCTTAGACGCCGAGGATCCGAACCATGCGCTCAACATGGTCTCGGTCATTGAGTCCACCTTGGAGCCGCCGCGCCAAGTGCTATTCGCACAAGAAAAGAAGGCGAAGAGCGAGGCCGTGGCCGCGATGAAGGCGGACGGCCTGGAGTACAACGAGCGCATGGCACGGCTGGACGAGATTAGCTATCCGAAACCGCTGGGCGAACTGCTTGAGCAGAGTTTTGAAACCTACACCTCCTCGGCACCGTGGCTGACCGACTTCGAGCTCACACCCAAGAGTGTGGTGCGGGACATGTTTGAGCGCGCCATGATGTTTACCGAATACGTGTCGTTTTATCAGCTGACCCGCAGTGAGGGCGTGCTTTTGCGCTACTTGAGCGACGCGTATAAGGCGCTTCGCCAAACGGTGCCGACTCAAAGCATTACCGAAGAGCTAGAAGACCTGATCGCGTGGCTGGGCGAAATGGTGCACCAGGTCGATTCCAGCCTATTGGACGAGTGGGAAGACTTGCGCCGCGGCGACCTTGGCGCCTTGGAACGCGACGAGCTCGAGGTTCCTCCGCCACCGCCGCCGCTGGCCAGCAACACACGCGCGTTCAAGGTCATGGTGCGCAACGCCATGTTCCAGCGGGTGAAACTTTTTGCCGATGAGAATGAAGAAGCTCTCGGAGCACTCGATCACGATTCGGGGTGGGACGCGGACCGCTGGGCCGACGCAATGGACGAATACTTTGACGAGTATCCGGACATCAACGACGGCCCGGCGGCCCGCGGGCCGCACTTGCTTCACATCACCCAAGGTGAGACGCGCTGGAAGGTGCGCCAGGTTTTCCTCGATCCGGAAGGGAACGGAGACTGGGGCATTAATGCGGAAGTGGACGTCCCGTCGTCGAACCTCTCAGGAGTTCCCGTTATTCGCATCGATAGCGTCGGACTGCCGCTCGCGGCGTCGTGACACGATCAGGCTCGCGACGGTCGCGATCAGGATTGCGCTGGCGATGACCGCGAGCGAGAACGTGGTTTCGATCTTGGGCAGGAAGGTGATGGGCTCGCCGCCGTTGAGGAACGGCAGTTCGTTCTCGTGCATGGCCTGGATGATGAGCTTGACGCCGATGAACGCGAGGATGAAGGAGAGCGCGTACTTGAGGTAAATGAGGCGTGTGAGCAGGCCGCCGAGCAGGAAGTAGAGCTGGCGCAGACCCATGAGCGCGAAGATGTTTGCCGTCAGCACGATGAACCACTGCTGGGTCAGCCCGAAGATGGCCGGGATCGAGTCGATCGCGAACATGAGGTCGGTCATGCCGAGCGCCAGGATTACCACGATGAGCGGGGTGAACATCTTTTTACCGTTGACTGTGGTGCGGAAGCGGCCGCCCTCGTAGCTGTCGGAGATCGGGAGGACGCGGCGGGCCCAGCGGACCACGGTGTTGTCGCCGACGTGTTCGCTCTCTTCTTCACTACGCAGTTGGTGCCAGGCGGTCCAGAGCAGGAAGAGGCCGAAGATGTAGAAGATCGGCGAGAAGTGTTCGATGACCACGGCGCCGAGGGCGATGAAGATGCCGCGCAGCACGAGGGCGATCAGGATGCCGATCATGAGCACTTCTTGTTGGTAGCGTCGCGGCACCTTGAAGCGGGTCATGATCAGAATGAAGATGAAGAGGTTGTCGATCGACAGCGAGTATTCGGTGAGCCAGCCGGCGACGAATTCTTGGCCGTATTGCGGGCCGGTGAAGTTGAACATCAAGATCGCGAAGACGATCGCAAGGCCAACGTAGAAGCTCACCCACAGCGAGGATTCGCGGACGCTGGGTTCATGGGGGCGCTTGACCACGAGGAGCAGGTCGGCGACGAGGATGACGCCGAGGACCACAAAGGTGCCGACTTCAAACCAGACGGGCAGATCGTTCATGAAGAACCTTTCGCAAGGGAGGGATGATTACCGTAAGTCTCTCCGGCCGCGAATGCTTTGAGGTTGCGGCCAGCAACACCCGGAAGATCGGCACTGATCGACGTATTGACGGATGATGCTCTTGGGATACTCCCCTACGCAAGGAATGAGTATACCGGTGCGTGGGACAGAATCGTTACTTAAATGACACGGACACCCTGCGTCCGCTTTGGAGTCCTTTGATCTCGCGGGCTCTGGGCTGAGCTCATAGCGTTGACCAGGTACAACGACGAAAGGATGGAAGCGTGTCTTTCAGCAACAAGGCGAACATTGAGTCATTCAACGTGGTGTTAGACAGTCCCGACCCCCAGCGGCTCGCGAATTTTTATGGGCAGCTTCTTGGCTGGGATGTGACGCACGATGACCCCACGTGGTCCAAGGTCTCAAATCCCGAGGGCGGCGCGGGGATTTCGGTGCAGCTGGAAGAGTTGTATCAACCGCCGACGTGGCCCGCGAGGCGCGGGGATCAGTTGATGATGAGCCATTTGGACTTCACCGTGCAGGATGGTGACCAGGCAGTTGCGGATGTTAAAGCCGCGGGTGGGTCGTTGGCTGAGACCCAGCCGAGCCCAAAGGATTTCACCGTGCTGTTGGATCCCGACGGTCACCCATTCTGCGTGTTCACTCACTAATTTCGGTAACGATCCCTGGTATTCACACCTTTCGCTGAAGTTCGACGGCGTGTTCCCGGCTCGGCCACGGGGGTTTGGGGTGCTAGAGAAGTGTGCGACCGCTAAAAGGGGGCGTCTGTGAAGACAGTGGTGGCGTGCTCTTCGGGGGTCATCCCCCACGGGTCACGAGATCCGCGGACACTGTTACCGTATCCGGAAGCCTGGTCCGCGCTCGATCCGGCGTCCGAGCGACTATCGCGACGCATTCCTGACCGGTAATCCCCATCCGGGGAATCACCTGATCGGGAGCCCTCTCCTGTGCCGACTCCGGTGCTGGTTCCGGTGCTGGTTCCGGTGCCCGAGCCGCTTCCGGTGCCGACGGGTTCGGCGATGTAGGTGTTTCCGAGTGGTGAGGTCCATTGGATCGTGTTGGTTTCGGGGTCGAGGACTTTGGCTTGCCAGCCGTGGTGGGTTTTGAGGTTGTGGTGTTTGCGACACAGCAACTGAAGATTCTCTGGGTTGGTTTCGCCGCCGGTGTCCCATTCGGTGATGTGGTCGGCGTCGGTGCGACGGGCGTTCACCCCGCACCCGGGGAACTGGCAGGTATCCGAGCGTAGTTGCAGGAATTCACGCAACTGGGTGTCTACCCGGTAGCTTGAGCGGCCCAATGCGAGGGGTCTGCCGGTGTTCGGGTCGGTGAGTATTCGGTACAGGGTGTGTGCGGTTCCGGCGAGTTCCCGGATCGCGTCCGCGGGGATGGGACCGTACCCGGAGAGAAAACCGTCCTGCTCATCCACCCCCGCCAACGACGTGGCCGGGATCGTCACAAAGATCTTCGCCTCACCGCGCAACCCCGACCGCAACCCCAAACCAGAGCCAGACCCAGCATCTGCCGAAACAGGCTCTGATTCTCTATCCTGGCCAGGTGTCGGGGCAGTATCGGTGCTGTGTCGCGAGTCCGTGTCTGAAATCGGACCCGAAGTTGCCGGCGCGTCCGAATCCGTGTCCACGACCGGATCAGTCGGTTCGTTCTCCTCTGTGTGGCCGTGGATGACGCCGTCGGCGTCCACGGTGAAACCGTCAGTGTCGGTGGACGTGGGCGCAGTTGTCCCCTCGCCACCGGGTGCGGGCGTGGTTGTCCCCTGGAACCCGGTGCGTGGCGTGGCGGTGTGGTCGAACAAGTCGTGGATCGAGTCGTACGAGAGTTTCTCAGTTGGTGCCGACCGACCCGGGCCGGTGTCTGCTGCTGGTTCTTGGTCGCCGGGTAGCCGCGAATCGGTGCCCGCCGTCGGCCCGGAACCGGTTTCAGGCGCACTCGTCCCGTCAGCCTCGGCTACGTCTGGCTCGGCCGTTCCACTGGTGGGCGCACTGGTCCCCTCAGCACCGCTAGTGCTCTGGCTCGCGTCTGGGCCAGCGCTGCTGCTTCCCGCGGGGTTGGGTGGGGTGTTCGGGTACGAGTGGTTGTAATTATGGGCGATCAAATCGGTGAAAACATCGGCGATCAGTTGTTTCAACGTACGGGTGTCGTTCTCGGTCTTCGCGGTGATCGCAAAATCCGTCAGGGTGTTCATGAACCGGTGCGCCGCCGTCGCAGGCAACAACCCCGAGATCGTGCACATGCCGTTCGACTCGTTGCTGATGGCCACGTACCGGTGCTTCATCTCCCGCCGCTCCCGCACCGCCAGCGGCTCGGCATGTAGCCGGTTCCGGGTCACCTCCGCGAACTTCGCCACATCATTCGCGGAGCGCACCGGGTACTGGCCGGTCACATCATATTTCGCCGGGAAAATAAACTCATGCACCCGCTCGTCATACGCGGCGGCTTGCTCATCGGTCAGCCCCACACAGTGCTTCACCACGGTTTTCACCAACCGGCTGTTCAGTAGCCCTGTGATGAATCGTGCCTCCAGGTTCGGCAGCCTCGATAGGGTCGCGGTGTCGATGAGCATCCCCGTGGTCACGAACTCGCTGCGCCCCCACAAGAGCGCCAACTCCGACCCGAGACCCCAGAGCGCTTCATCCATCGCTGTCACCGACACACCACACCACACCCGCGGGAACACGACCTCGGAGTCTTCAACATCGCGGGAGTCAAACCCCGGGATAAACGCCGAGCCCCGCGGGAACCCAGTCCCAGCACTGGATGCCGGATCGGCTGCCGCGCTCGACGAGTCAGCGCCGGTGCTCGAGGTAGCAGTGCCCGTGGAGTCAGTGCCCGTGGAGTCAGTGCCCGTGGGGTTGGACGTGGACGGGCCCGTAGCCGCGTTAGCGTTTACGTTGGTGGGTGGGGTGACGGTGAACGCATCCTGGTGTTTCCCTCGGCCGCTACCGTTGCCGCGCTTGCCACCGTGCCCGCCTTTGCCGCGTCCGATCTTCTCATCCAGGGGAAGGTCCAGGAGTCGTTCTTGTTCCTCGGCCTCCACGCTCAACGCGACACCCGCGGCCAGGTGCATCGCTGCCTCTACCTGCACCTGAGCACGCTCCAACAACTTCACCGCGCCCAAAGCCTCGCGCTGGAGCGCCTCCGGTGTCAGCGCGTCACTGGCCGCGGTCGAGGCGGATGGTGATGCCGGGACGGTGGGCTCGGCCCCGAGAGGATTCCGAAGATCCTGCTGAAACTCGTCCATGAGCTTTTCCAGACCACAGGCGAGCCGGGCGACCGCACTGGTGCGGACCCCGAGCTCTGTCTGTGCCATAGGAAACGTCATAACACCACGCTATAACCCGGCACCGACATTGAGCACTCGAAAAACCCCAAATGTGGATAACTTCGGAAAATTTCTTAAAACTTTTTCCCTGTGGAGGAGCATCCACCCCGGCGAGCGTCACCCACAACATGAGGAGAGCTGGCCACTCTGCGTGAACTTGCCCAAGAATCCTGCGTTCAGGCCCTGAATGCACGGGCCGCGAAACCCAATGTCAGACCCAGCTGCTAGGGTCGAATGACACCGGGCGAAACCAGTTCATAACCGAGTAAGGAGGCCACATTTCATGACCACATAAACCTAGGAAATAATCAATGTAGACCACCTCAGGAGGTCACCGCTCGCACGTACGGCGAGTAACGCCGTCGTGCATAAAAATACTAATTGTAAGAATTCAGAAATACTAAAAAAAATAAAAAGCGGGGCGAACCGGCGAACCGGTCCACCCCGCGAAAGTTCCAGAGCGCTACTTAGCGCGCCGCCGAACCTTCCTTGTAGTCATCCGAGGACTTGATCCAGGAGAACAGTTTGCGCAGTTCGCGCCCGGTTGCCTCGATCGGGTGCTTCTCCCCCTTCGCCCGGAATTCTTTGAACTCGGGACCGCCGGCAGCCTGATCGTCCATGAAGCGCTTTGCGAACGTTCCGTCCTGAATATCGGCGAGTACGGCCTTCATGTTTTCCTTGACGCGCGGGTCGATGACGCGCGGGCCGGAAACATAGTCGCCGAACTCGGCGGTATCGGACACGGACCAGCGCTGCTTCGCGATGCCACCCTCGATCATGAGGTCAACGATGAGCTTGAGCTCGTGCAACACCTCGAAGTAAGCGACCTCGGGCTTATATCCGGCCTCGACCAGAGTCTCAAAGCCATACTGAACCAACTGCGAGGTGCCACCGCACAACACAGCCTGCTCGCCGAACAAGTCCGTCTCAGTCTCCTCGGTAAACGTCGTCTTGATGACACCCGCGCGAGTGCCGCCAATGGCCTTCGCGTAGGACAGCGCAAGGTCCCACGCGCCGCCGCTCGCGTCCTGCTCCACCGCGATCAAATCCGGCACGCCGCGCCCGGCCTCAAACTCGCGGCGCACAATGTGCCCCGGACCCTTCGGCGCGACGAGCGCCACGTCGACATCCGCAGGCGGCTCAATGAACCCGTAACGGATATTGAACCCGTGCCCGAAGAACAACGCGTTCCCGGCCTCGAGATTCGGCGCGATCTCCGCGGCGTAAATCCCCGCCTGCGCCTGATCCGGTGCCAGAATCATGATGACGTCAGCGTCCTTCACCGCGTCGGCCACCGGCAATACGGTGAAGCCATCCGCCTCGGCCTTCGCCTTGGACTTCGAGCCCTCCTTCAAGCCAACGGTAACGTTGACCCCGGAATCGCGCAGGCTCTGCGCGTGGGCGTGGCCCTGGCTTCCGTAACCAATAACGGCTACCTTCTTGCCTTGGATGATGGACAGGTCGGCATCGTCGTCATACAGCAATTCGGTCACGTGATTTTCTCCTTGTTTGTGTCTCGCTAAAAACTATTGAATGGCTAGGAAGCGCTTCGTAGCGCCCGGTCGCTCATGGATTTGGAGCCGCGGCCCACGGCAAGGGTGCCGGATTGGACGATCTCGCGAATCCCAAAGGGCTCCAACACATCCAAGAGCGCGGCAATCTTTTCCGGATTACCGGTGGCTTCCAGGATGACGGAATCCTGGGACACATCCACCACATGCGCGCGGAACAAGTCCGCCGCCTGGGTCACCTGTAGCCGGGTCACGGCGTCGGCACGTACTTTGACCAGGATGTGGTCGCGTTGTACGGAGGTGTCCGAAGTCAGCTCAACAATCTTGATGACATTGATGAGCTTGTTCAATTGTTTGGTCACTTGTTCCAGCGCATCGCCCTGCACATCGACCACCACGGTCATGCGGGAAACGCCGGACATTTCGGTCGGCCCCACGGTGAGGGACTGAATGTTGAATGCGCGGCGGGCAAAGAGGCTTGCCACGCGGGTGAGAACGCCGGGAACGTCCTCCACCAAAACGGACAGGGTGTGGCGGCTCATTAGTCTTCCTCCTCCCAGGTGGGCGTCAGGTCGCGGGCAATTTGAATCTTGTCATTGGACACGCCCGAGGGCACCATCGGCCACACCATCGCATCCCGGCTGACCACAAAGTCGATAACCACGGGGCGATCATTGATCGCCAACGCTTGCTCAATGGTCGCGTCAATGTCCTCGTCCCGCTCGCACCGCAAACCCACGCAACCATAAGCGTCGGCAAGCTTCACAAAGTCCGGCACCCGCATGGTCTCATGCCCCGTATTCAGGTCCGTGTGCGAATAGCGGCCGTCATAGAACAGCGTCTGCCACTGCCGCACCATGCCCAGCGAAGAATTATTGATGATCGCAACCTTGATCGGAATGTTGTTGATCACGCACGTCGCCAATTCCTGATTGGTCATCTGGAAGCAACCGTCGCCGTCGATCGCCCACACCACACGGTCCGGCTCACCGACTTTCGCGCCCATCGCAGCAGGCACCGAGTACCCCATGGTTCCCAGTCCAGCGGAGTTCAGCCAGGAACGCGGCCGCTCATACTTGATGAATTGCGACGCCCACATTTGGTGCTGCCCCACCCCGGCGACATAGATCGCCTCCGGCCCGGTCAGCGCGCCAATGCGCTCGATAATGTGCTGCGGCGCGGACAAGCCATCTTGAGTCGCCGTGAATCCCAGCGGATAATCCACTTTGATCTTGGACACGCGCTCGCGCCATCGGCCGACATCCGGCCGGCCACTCTCTTCAAACCGCGCCGCAACGGCCTCCTGCAGGTCCGGGATGATGTCATCCAGCGCCCCGACAATGGGCACGTCCGCGGCCCGGTTCTTCGAAATTTCCGCCGGATCGATGTCGGCGTGGATAACCTTCGCACCCGGCGCGAAGGTGGAGAGCACCCCGGTCACGCGGTCATCAAATCTCGCACCGAGCGTGATCAGCAAATCCGCCTGCTGCAGCGCGCTCACCGCAGCCACCGAACCATGCATCCCCGGCATTCCCATATGCAGCGGATGCGAATCCGGGAACGCTCCGCGCGCGGTCAGTGTGGTGACCACCGGAGCGTCCACAAATTCCACGAGTTCGCGCAACTGGTCCGCCGCATCCGCCTTGATCACGCCGCCGCCCACATAGAACACCGGCCGTTTAGCGCTCTGAATCAGCTTCGCCGCCTCGCGCAACTGCTTGGAATGCCCGCGCGTGATAACGCGGTACCCGGGCAGATCAAAGGTCGGCGGCCAGGAAAATTCCATCTCGGATACCTGCGCATCCTTGGTCACATCCACCAGCACCGGCCCCGGGCGCCCGGTCGAGGCGATGTGAAACGCCTGCGCGATGACCCGCGGAATATCGGCAGCATTCGTGACCAGGAACGAGTGCTTGGTAATCGGCATCGTGATCCCGACGATATCCGCCTCCTGAAAGGCATCCGAGCCGATCAGCGGCGACGCCACCTGCCCGGTGATCGCGACCATCGGCACCGAATCCATGTGCGCGTCGGCCAGCGCGGTCACGAGGTTGGTCGCGCCCGGTCCGCTCGTGGCGATGCACACGCCCACCCGACCGGTCGCCATCGCGTACCCTTGCGCCGCATGCCCGGCGCCCTGTTCGTGCCGGACCAGCACGTGCTTGATCTTTTCGGACGCAAAAAGCGGGTCATAGGTCGGCAGAATCGCGCCGCCGGGTAGCCCGAAAACTTCATCCACACCGAGCTCCTCAAGCGATCGCACAATCGCCTGGGCGCCGGTCATCGGGGTGGCGGGCACAAGCTGCGCGCCCGCCAGTACATCCGGGGCGCCTTGAGCGCGCTCGCCATGATGTCCGACGGCGTTGCTCGCCTGCCCGGCGGAGCTCGCCTTGGCCCCCGCGTGGCTGTTCTTTGCCATCAGCTTGGGGCTGATGGGTGATGCCTTAGTCATGTCTATTCCTTTATGGAGAATGTCTGATTCTCGTCGTGCCGCGCCGATTTGTATGTGCGTACAAAAAAACCCCTCTTCCGTGGTTGGTGAGGGGCTGCGCGTGACGTAGTACGACCGGGTGTGGGTTACGCCACGCGCCAGCTAATAAGTACTACGAGGAGGTTGCTCATGCCCTTTAGTCAACTCTGGTCCGCCCGGGGTGTCAAACCGCCGATCGGCCGTCTCACAATCTGGACACCGCGTCCAGTGCGTGAGACGGCCGTGTCGCTGGACTAGCCCGTGAAGGCTCCTGTGGATGCCGAATTCACGAGCTTCGCGTACTTGGCCAACACGCCCCGGGTGTAGCGTGCCGGAAGCGGCTCCCACCCGGATTTGCGCTCTTCGAGTTCGGCGGGGTCGACCAGCAGATCGATGGTCTTATTCGGGATATCCACGCGAATGCGGTCGCCGTCCTGAATAAACGCGATCGGACCGGCGTCGACGGCCTCCGGCGCAACGTGCCCAATGCACAACCCGGTGGTTCCCCCGGAGAAGCGGCCATCGGTCAAGAGCAATACGTCCTTACCGAGCCCCGCACCCTTAATGGCGGCGGTGATCGCGAGCATCTCGCGCATGCCTGGGCCGCCTTTGGGGCCCTCGTAACGGATCACCACGACGTCGCCATGGTTGATCTCGCCGTTGGTGAGGGCGTCCATGGCGGCGCGCTCGCGTTCAAAGACGCGTGCCGGTCCTTCAAAGACCTCGGCATCGAAACCGGCCGTCTTGACTACGGCACCCTCCGGTGCGAGCGTTCCGCTCAGGATCGTCAGACCGCCGGTGGAGTGAATGGGATTGTCGAGATCGCGGACAACGTCGCCATCCAACGGTTCGGGGTCGAGTTCGGCCAGGTTTTCGGCCACCGTCTTTCCGGTCACCGTCAACGCATCACCGTGCAGGAGACCCGCATCCAGGAGCGCTTTCATGACCACCGGCATACCGCCGACGCGGTCAAAGTCTTGGGCGACGAACTTGCCGAAGGGCTTGACGTCCGCCAGGTGCGGCGATTTCTGGCCAATGCGGGTGAAATCGTCCAGGGTGAGATCGACCTCGGCTTCCTTCGCGATGGCCAGCAAGTGCAGTACGGCGTTGGTGGAGCCGCCGAGAACCATGGCCACGGTGATGGCGTTTTCGAAGGCCTTCTTGGTCAGGATGTCGCGTGACGTAATGCCTTGGCGCAACAGGTTGACGACGGCCTCGCCGGACTTGCGGGCAAAATAGTCGCGGCGGCGATCCACCGCAAGCGGGGATGCGGATCCCGGCAGACTCATGCCGAGCGCTTCGGCGACGCAGGCCATGGTGTTTGCGGTGTACATGCCTCCGCAGGCGCCTTCGCCGGGGGCAAAAGCGCACTCGATTCTCTTGAGGTCGCCTTCGCTCATGGTGCCGGCCTTGCAGGCGCCCACGGCTTCAAAGGAGTCGATGATGGTGATGGTCTTTTCGGTGCCGTCGCTCAGCTTCACGTGGCCGGGAAGAATCGAGCCGGCGTACACAAAGACATTGGCAAGGTCCAGACGTGCCGCGGCCATGAGCATTCCGGGCAGGGACTTGTCGCACCCGGCCAGCAGCACCGTGCCGTCCAGGCGCTCGGCCATGACGACGGTCTCGACGCTATCGGTGATGACTTCGCGGGATACCAGCGAAAAGTGCATGCCCTCGTGGCCCATGGAGATGCCGTCGGAGACTGAAATGGTGCCGAATTGCAACGGGAAACCGCCGGCGGTGTGCACCCCGTCCTTCGCGGCGATCGCCAGACGCTCCAGTGAGAGGTTGCACGGGGTGATTTCATTCCAACTCGACCCGATGCCGATTTGCGGTTTGTCCCAGTCGTCATCGCCCATGCCGACCGCGCGAAGCATCCCGCGGCTCGTGGTCGCCTCGATGCCATCGGTGACATCGCGGCTGCGTGGTTTCATGTCAGGGGTATTTTCCGCACTCATGTCCAGCATTGTATGCCCGGCGATCGCCGAGCTCAGACTTCGGGTCGGATCGTGAACGCCTCACCCCACGTCGCCGAGTCGGCACGTCTTCCGCTTTTGGCGGGGTTTTTAGCGGAAGACGTGCCGACTCGGCGCAGGGAGGTGTCTCGGGGGACACGAAAAAGCCCCGGATCTTTAGGGATCCGGGGCTAATGGTGCACCCCCCGGGACTTGAACCCGGAACCTGCTGATTAAGAGTCAGATGCTCTGCCAATTGAGCTAGAGGTGCGTTTTGCAACGACAAAAAACATTACCAGCGCGAAACCGATTTTGTGAAATCGAGCTACGCCCGTGCGCCCAAGCACGCCAGACCGAGGTGAGGTGAGGCAATAAAGCCGGGCACACGCCGTCGTGCTTCTGAGGCAAAAATGCCTAGACTGGGTGACATGACAAAGCTCAATGTTGGTGACCCGGCCCCCGATTTTTCGCTACAAGACGCCCAGGGCGAGACCGTGACGCTCGCGGATCAGCGCGGCAAGAATGTGATTGTCTATTTTTATCCCGCGGCATCGACCCCGGGGTGCACCACGCAGGCTTGTGATTTTCGCGACAACCTGGCGCGCTTCACCGCCGAAGGGTACGTGGTACTTGGCATTTCGCCGGATCCGCTAAAGAAGTTGGTGAAGTTCGCCGAGGACGAGTCGCTACCGTTCCCGCTGCTCTCGGACGCCGATCATGCGGTGGCCGAAGCGTATGGCGCGTGGGGCGAAAAGAAGAACTACGGCAAGACCTATGAGGGCCTGATTCGGTCCACCTTCGTCATCGACCCCGAGGGCAAGATCGCGTTGGCGCAATACAACGTGCGGGCGACTGGGCACGTGGCCAAGTTGCGTAAGGATCTTGGGCTCGCCGCGTAGCGCACAACTCAGGGTTCTCGACTAGGGATTTTGGGGCCGATCCCCTACCATTGAGTGTTGCACCGGGCGGAAAATTGACCGGTGCGAGCGCGAGTGGCGAAATTGGCAGACGCGCTGGATTTAGGTTCCAGTGTCTTAGGACGTGGGGGTTCAAGTCCCCCCTCGCGCACCACTAACCGGCGAGTTCCATGCACGGAGACGACACGTGAACGCAACACGCATCACCCGGCCCAACGCCCGCTTCCAACAGTGGGAAGCGTTACTCAAGAACCGCACGAAACGGCAGCGAAACCGCGAATTTCTGGTGCAAGGCGTACGGCCCATCTCTCAAGCCATGGAGCATGGGTGGACGATTCGGGCGCTCATCTTTGATGCCGATCGGTCGCTGTCCCATTGGGCCAAGAAGGTCCTCGCGGGCGCGGACGCTCTGGGCGAGCCGGCGAAAGGCGAGCCGGCGAAAGGCGAGCCGGTCGAAACGGTGGCCATGTCCGCGGACCTCATCCGGCAACTCGGTGAGAAAGACGCGGAGGCGCCAGAACTCGTTGCCGTCGTGGAGCTACCCGAGGATGACTTCGATCGCATTGGCGTAAGCCCTGATTTTCTCGGCGTGGTCATCGATCGGCCGACCATGCCGGGCAATGTGGGGTCCATCATCCGCTCGATGGATGCTTTTGGCGGTGCCGGCGTCATCATCACCGGCCATGCCGCCGACCCCTATGATCCGAAAGCCGTGCGCGCATCCACGGGTTCGCTGTTTGCGTTGCCCGTGGTGCGGACGGGCTCGCATCGCGAGGTGCTGGACTGGGTGGCCGCACACCGCGAGCGCGGCGTGGCAATACAGGTAGTGGGGACCGATGAAGGCGGCGAGTTCGACATTGCCGAGGTGAACCTGAGCGGCCCCACGCTTTTAGTGGTCGGAAACGAAACGTCCGGACTGAGCGCCGGATGGCGCGATGCCGTCGATGTGATGGCACGCATCCCGATCGGCGGGTCGGCAAGCTCGCTGAATGCCGCCAATGCCGCGAGCGTCGCAATGTATGAGGCGGCCCGGCAACGCCGCGTCACCCCCGACTGACCTTGCCCCATTCCCCGCCCGGTACCAGGCTTCGGCGAGCCCGCTCCCGGCCAGCGCACAGATTCCGTGAATTAGAATGGAATATCTGCCCCGTGTTCGCCACGCGATCGCTGTTTAGCCACCCCCGGAGGTTTGCCCGCTGTGAGTTCCGCCCATCCGTCACAGCTGCCCAACCGTCGCCAGGTCTTGGGTGCCTTTGGGCTTTCTATCGCGGGCCTTTCCTTGGCCAGTTGCACCAGCCAACCGACCCCGCAAGCCAGCACCGACCTTTCCGGGGGCGCCGCGCCGATCAAGACCTTCCGCATCGCAGCCCCAGCGAACGCCCTCAGTCTCGACCCGGTACTCGCCCAAGACGGTGAGTCCTTTCGGGTCAGTCGGCAGATTTTGGAGTGCCTGGTCGGCATCGACCCGGTCACCTCCCAACCCACACCGCTACTTGCCGAATCCTGGACCGAAAGCGTCCTAGGCCTCAGCTATACGTTCACACTGCGGCAAGGCGTCATATTTCACGACGGCGAGCCGTTCAACGCCGAGGCGGTCAAAGCCAACTTCGACCGCTGGTTCTCCCTCTCGCCCGCACTCCGTTCACGCGGAGCGGGCACCGCATTTGAATCGCTCTTCGGCTCCTTCAAGGGAGACAGCGCCTACTCGGCATTTGCCAGTTGCGACGTGTTGGATGAGTTCCGGGTCCGCATTTCGCTCACCCGCCGACTCACCCCGTTCATCAAGGCCATGGCCTCCCAGCCCTTTGCCATGTCCTCCCCCGCCGCGCTCATCCGCTTCCGTGCCGATGCGGCGATTAGCGACGAGACCGAACCGCTGCGCACCGCCTACTCCACGCAACCGGTGGGGACCGGTCCATTCCGCTTTGTCTCCTGGAAGGATGAGACGATCCGGCTCGGCAAATTCACCCAGTACTGGGGCGAGTCCGGGAATGTGGATGCCGTTGAAATCAAAACTCTCAGTTCACCGGCCGCAAGGGTGCGCCAATTGGACAGCGGCAAGGTGGACGCGATCGACCTCATTACCGTGCCCACCTATATCCTCCTGCTCCGCTCCGGCAAGAACATCCTGCAACGCGACCCATTCTCCGTCTTTTACCTGGGTATCAATTCCGAGTTCGCCCCGCTGGATAAACTGGGCGTGCGCCAAGCGATCTACCACGCCATCAACAAGGACGACGTCATGCGGGACGTGTTCCTCAAGGACTCCAAATCCGCTAACACCTTCTTCCCGCCAAAACTCGGCGTTCCCACCGACGACATTCCCGGCTACGGTTTCGATCAGAACAAGGCCAAGGAGTTGCTTGACTCTGCCGGCTACCAAGGCGAGACGCTTCCGTTCTACTATCCGCTGGAAGTCAATCGTTCCTATATGCCGTCCCCTGAAATCCTGTACGCTCGGCTCTCAGCGCAACTGGTCGCCGTCGGACTTAATATTCAACCCGTGCCCATCCGCTGGGAGGACGGCTACTTGGAGCGCATCGGCCGCGATTCCAACCGCGCGCTGTATCTCGGCGGGTTCACCGGCAGCTATGACGATCCGAACACCTTCATCTCCCCGCTTTTTGCCGCCAAGAACACCGAACTGGGATTTAGCGATCAGCAACTCTTCGATCTCGTTGCCAAGGGCCGCACCCAAGCCAACGGCGAGGATCGGCTGGAAACCTATCGGCAAATTTCGGTGGCCATTGCTGAAGAGGTTCCGGCCATCCCCATTGCTTTCCCGGTGTCCGCGCTTGCCGTGAGCCCGCGGGTTGGCTCCTACCCGGTTTCGCCGGTGCTGGACGAGTCGTATTCGAAAATTCAGCTCACCGAGTGAGCCGCATGGGCGCGAGGATCGCCCAGTTTTAGACCCGCGCGCACCCCGCGCTAATGTTGAGTGGAACACCATCAATTCTCCCGGGAGTAACTTGTGACTTCAGCCCAGCCCGCGCAATCCGAACGCATCGATACGGACGTGGTTTTGATTGGGGGCGGCATTATGAGCGCCACCCTGGGCGCCTATTTGAAGCGGTTGCAGCCGCAATGGGATATCCAGCTTTTCGAACGCTTGGACGCGCCCGGGCTGGAGAGCTCGGATCCGTGGAACAACGCGGGCACCGGGCACGCGGCGCTGTGCGAATTGAATTACACGCCGGCGGCCAAGGACGGTTCGGTGTCCCCGGACAAGGCCATCAGCATTAATGAGCAGTTCCAGATCACCCGGCAGTTCCTGTCCTATTTTGTCGACAATAAGCTCATTGGCGACCCTAAGAGCTTTATCAACCCGGTGCCGCACATGAGTTTCGTGTGGGGGGCGGACCATTCGGCGTACCTCAAAACCCGTTATGACGCGCTGAAGCCGCAACCGCTTTTTGACACGATCGAATTCACGCAGGATCGCGATCAGATCGGCCAATGGGCGCCGCTGATGGTTGCCGGGCGGGATGCCGGCCAAGAGATTGCCGCGTCCCGGGTTGCCGGCGGCACCGACGTGGATTTTGGCTCGCTGACCCGTCAGCTCACCGAGTATTTGAAGAACGACGGCGCGACCCTCCATTTCCGGCATGACGTCACCAATCTTTCGCGTACTTCGAGCGGCGCCGGTGGTTCCGGCTCAGGTGGTACCGGAGGTTGGGAGGTCACGGTCAAGGATTTGGAGACCGGGAAAACCAAGCACGTCTCGGCGCGATTTGTGTTTATCGGGGCCGGTGGCGGTGCGCTGCATTTGCTCCAAAAAAGCGGTATCCCCGAGGGTAAGGGCTTTGGCGGCTTCCCCATTTCCGGCCAATTCTTGCGGTGCACGGACCCGGCCATCGTGGATCAGCACCTGGCGAAAGCGTACGGTCAGGCGTCTGTGGGCGCTCCGCCGATGTCGGTGCCGCACCTGGACACCCGGTACGTCGGCGGTAAGCGCTCGCTTCTCTTCGGCCCGTACGCCGGGTTCTCCACCAAGTATTTGAAGAAGGGTTCTTATTTGGATCTGCCCGGCTCGGTGCGGGCGAACAACATTTATCCGATGCTGGCCGTTGGCGCGCAGAACCTCGGTCTGGTGAAATATCTGGTCAGCGAGGTACTGAAGTCGCGATCGGCAAAGGACGACACGCTACGCACGTTCTTCCCGGAGGCCGATGGCGCCAACTGGGAACTCATCACCGCCGGGCAGCGTGTCCAGGTCATGAAGAAGGACGCCAAGAAGGGCGGAATCTTGCAGTTCGGCACCGAGCTCATCACCGCCGGCGACGGCAGCATTGCCGCACTGTTGGGCGCCTCCCCCGGTGCCTCCACGGCCGCGCCGATCATGATCGAATTGCTTAAGCGTTGCTTCCCCGCGCAGTTCGCAGGGTGGGAGGACAAACTGCGCGAGATCGTCCCGAGCTACGGGCAGAAGCTCAATGACAACCCGGATTTGCTGGCCGAGGTCACCGCTCGCACCAATGCGTCGCTGAAACTCGCCTAGGGACGGGTCTCGGGGGCAGCTCATGGGAATCTTGGCGACGCTCTCGTTGAAAAACCGGGCGCTCATTGCGCTCATCACCGTCCTGGTGGCGATCTTTGGCGGCATCACGCTGTCCTCGCTCAAGCAGGAACTCATCCCCTCGCTCGATTTTCCGCGGGTGAGCGTGGTGAGCGCGTATTCCGGTGCGAGCCCCGCGGTGGTGGATGCACAGGTGTCGCGGCCGCTCGAGTCCGCGTTGCGGGCCGTTGAGGGGCTCGAGTCCTCTAGTTCGGTGTCCCGGAGTGGATTTTCCACGGTCTCGCTGACCTTTGAGTACGGCACCAATTTGGATCGCGCGCGTTCGCAAGTGGACCGCGCCATTGCCAACGTGGCGCCGAACTTGCCCGATGGCGTGCAACCCCAGGCCCTCGCCGGAAGCGTGAGCGATTTTCCGGTCATTTTCGCGGCGGTGTCCTCGGATCGCTCGCTGTCCGAGCTTCGAGGGGATGTGGAGCGCCTTGCGCTCCCAGAGATTCAAAAGCTCGACGGCGTGCGGTCGGCAGATCTGACCGGCGGCACTTCTCAGCACATTCAGATCACCCCGGATGCCCGGGCCATGGCGGCGGCGTCGGTGAGCGTGAGCGACATTTCCGACGCGCTCTCCAACTCCGGGTCTTTGGTTCCCATCGGTGTGCTGAATACCGATGGCAAAACCCTCACCGTCCAAGCGGGGTCGCCCATCGATTCTTTGGGCGTCATCAAAGGTCTCCCGCTGGCAGGATCCTCACCCGGCGCTTCCGCTCCGGCAACTATCGGATCCGTCGCCGCGGTTTCGATCCAGGACGACGTTCCCACAGCGATCACCCGGACCAACGGGGAAGAGACGCTGTCGCTGTCCATCACCAAGGTCCCGAATGGCGACATTGTCGGCTTATCCCAAGCGTTTGAGGAGCTTGTACCCGCACTGGAGGAGAAGCTCGGCAACGGCGCGACATTCACGACGGTCTTTGAC
Source organism: Haematomicrobium sanguinis DSM 21259 (assembly GCF_000688395.1). GTDB lineage: Bacteria > Actinomycetota > Actinomycetes > Actinomycetales > Micrococcaceae > Haematomicrobium > Haematomicrobium sanguinis. The sequence goes on from NZ_JIAG01000007.1 coordinate 92,932, forward strand.
CAGGCGCCGTTTATCGAGAAATCGATCTCCGATTTGCGCACCGAAGGACTCTTGGGGCTCGCGTTCGCGGTCCTAGTGATTTTGGTCTTTTTGCTCTCGGTGCGATCCACCCTGGTGACCGCCATATCTATTCCCTTGTCGCTTTTGGTCACCTTCATCGGTCTGTACGCCAGTGGCTACTCGCTCAATATCCTGACCCTCGGTGCGCTGACCATAGCCATTGGGCGCGTGGTCGATGACTCGATTGTGGTGATTGAGAACATCAGCCGCCATCTGGGTTACGGGATCGGCAAACGCGAGGCCATCGTGCGCGCCGTCCGTGAAGTTGCCGGTGCCATCACCGCGTCCACGCTCACAACGGTGGCGGTTTTTGCGCCCATTGCCTTTGTGGGCGGTCTGGCAGGGGAACTGTTCCGGCCATTCGCCTTGACCGTCACGATTGCTCTGTTGGCGTCGTTGATCGTGTCGCTGACCATTGTCCCGGTGTTGGCGTATTGGTTCTTGAAACCGAAAAGGTCGCGGCACGCTCACGCCGCGAGTGCGGGCCCGGTTGGTGGTTCGGTTGCTGGTTCGGATGCGGGCCCGGATGCTCAGGCGGATAGCGTGAGCGGCGCATATTTGGAGCGCAACGCGCTCCAACGCGGCTACGCGCCCGTTCTCGCCCTCACCCAGCGCCACCCGGTTTGGACTGTCGCGCTTAGCTTGGTGATTGTCATTGGCACCTTTGCGCTTATCCCCTTGCTCAAGGTCAACCTGTTGGGATCCTCCGGGCAGAACAGCTTCAGCATTACGCAGAAGATGGCGCCCGGATCCAGCCTGGACACCACGGCCGCGGCCGCCAGCAAGGTCGAAGACATTTTGAAAAATGACGGCGAGGTCCAGACCTATCAGCTCAATATCGGTGACGCGCAAGGCGGGCTTGCCGCGCGCCTCTTGGGAGGCACCTCCCAGGCGACTTTCACCGTCATCACCCAAGAGGGTGCCGACCAGACCGGCATTCAAGACCGGATCCGCGCCGAGATAGGCAAACTCAAGGGTGCCGGCGAAATCACCCTGTCCAGCCAGGAAGGCGGATTTGGCGGTGCTTCGACGGTGGATGTCAACGTGTCGGCGCCAGATACGCCCACTCTGGTCAAAGCCAACGAGGCCGTGCTCAGCAACCTCGGCAACCTGAGTTCAGCGAGCGATGTGTCCAGCAATCTCGCCGAAGATCTCCCCCAAATCCAGGTCACCGTGGACCGCGCCAAGGCCGCGCAGTTGGGCCTGAGCGAAGCGCAAATTGGCGCGGTCGCCGGATCCGCTATCAGCCCCATCCCGGCCGGCACCATCCGCTTTGACGTGCGGGACTACCCGGTGCTCATCGGCGAAGGGCAACAGCTCACCGACATCGCTCAAATTCGTAACCTGAACATCCCGACCGCCGGCGGGCCCGTTCCCCTTTCCGACATCGCTTCGGTCGCCGAGGTCAACGTCCCGGTCTCGATCAGTTCGGCAAATGGCCAACGAACCGCCACCATTAGCGTCACCCCGAATTCCGACAATCTCGGCGCCACCATTTCGGAGGTGAACGCCCGGGTTGACGGAGTGGAACTGCCTCCGGGCGCAACCCTCAGTGTGGGCGGCGCCGCGCAATCGCAACAGGAATCCTTCAGCCAACTGTTCTGGGCGCTCCTGGCCGCCGTTGCCATTGTGTACGTGATCATGGTTGCGACCTTCAAGTCGCTCGTTCAGCCGCTCGTGCTCCTGGTGTCCATTCCCTTTGCCGCCACCGGTGCGATTGCCCTGTTGGTGATTTCGCAAGTTCCCTTGGGGCTGCCGTCTCTGATCGGCATGCTCATGCTGGTGGGAATCGTCGTGACAAATGCAATTGTTCTCATCGACCTCATTAATCAATATCGGCGCGATGACGGCGCCCGCGCGGCCATGCCGCTGGCCGAAGCGATCTCCGTCGGAGCGCTCCAACGGTTACGGCCCATTCTGATGACGGCGCTCGCCACGATTTTCGCTCTCATTCCGATGGCGCTTGGTCTCACCGGGGAAGGCGGATTTATTTCGCAACCTCTCGCGATCGTGGTCATCGGCGGTCTCATCTCATCCACCGCGCTCACCCTGATCCTGGTTCCCGTGCTGTATCGCCTTGTGGAAGGCTTCAAGGAACGGCGCGCGGCAAAGAAAGCGTAGCTCGGGAATGTCTGCGACTCATCCTCTGTTGTAGCGCACATAGATGCAAATGCATATACTTTAGGAGAGCCGGAGGGTTCTCGAGGAGGACATCATGCAGTTTGGAATTTTCACCGTCGGCGACGTCACGGTGGATCCCACCAACGGAATTGAGCCGAGCGAACACGAACGCATCAAGGCGATGGTGGCTATCGCGAAGAAGGCCGAAGAGGTCGGCATGGACGTCTTCGCCACCGGCGAGCACCATAACCGCCCGTTTGTGCCCAGTTCCCCGACGACCATGCTCGGCTACATTGCCGCGCAAACGGAGAAGCTCATTCTCTCCACGTCCACTACCCTGATCACCACCAATGATCCGGTCAAGATCGCCGAAGACTTTGCCATGCTTCAACACTTGGCAGACGGGCGTGTGGATCTCATCCTGGGCCGCGGCAATACCGCTCCTGTGTACCCGTGGTTCGGCAAGAACATCCAGGATTCGCTGGAACTCACCATTGAAAACTATTCGTTGCTTCGCCGTTTGTGGACCGAGGATGTTGTCAGCTGGGAAGGCAAGTTCCGCACCCCGCTGCATAACTTCACCTCGACGCCGCGGCCGCTGGATGATGTGCCGCCGTTCGTGTGGCACGGCAGCATCCGTACCCCGCAGGTCGCCGAGTTGGCCGCGTACTTTGGCGACGGCTACTTTGCCAACAACATTTTCTGGCCCAAGGAACACTACATGCAGTTGATTCGGCTGTTCCGCGAGCGCTGGGAACACTACGGCCACGGTGCGGCCGAAACTGCGATCGTGGGCCTGGGCGGGCAGATCTTTATGAATAAGAACTCCCAAGAGGCCATCCGCCAGTTCCGCCCGTACTTCGATAATGCTCCGGTGTACGGCCACGGACCCTCGCTGGAAGATTTCATGGACCAAACCCCGCTGAGCGTGGGCAGCCCGCAGCAGATTATCGAAAAGACGCTGACCTTCCGCGAGTACTTTGGCGACTACCAGCGCCAATTGTTCTTAATGGATCACGCAGGTTTGCCCTTGAAGACCGTTCTTGAGCAATTGGATCTCTTCGGTGAAGAGGTGCTACCGGTGTTGAAGAAGGAATTGGCCGAGCGCACCCCTGCCGGGATCCCCGAGACCCCGACACATGAAAGCATGCTCGCCGACAAACGGGCCCGAGAGTCATCCGGAAACACCGAAAGCTCGACGAGTTCGGAGCAAACCAATGCCTATGAAACCGACATTGCCGCTCCCGCCGAGGAAGTCTCTCACCGCTCATGACGCAACATCGCAAGGTGAGCTTGCGGCAAAGCGCCGCAACCTGGGAGGCGCTATTTCGCTCCCAGGTTGCGGTGATGCGCCGACTGCAGGCAGGCCAAGAATTCGCCGATATTTCCTTGCGCGAGTATGACGTGCTTTTCAATATTTCCCGTTGCCCGGGCGGCAAAACCCGGTTGAACTCGCTGAATGAAGTATTGCTCATTTCCCAACCCAGCCTCAGCCGCATGATTGACCGCCTGCAGGCCCGCGGCCTCGTAGAGCGCCATACGGCCCCCGACGATCAGCGCGGCGTCCTTGTCTCGCTGACCGAAGCGGGGCGCCAGGCACAGCAACGCATCGGAAAAGAACACGTGCGCCATATCCACGAATTACTGGGGTCTACGCTCAGCGAGGCGGAAATGTTGGAACTGCAACGGATCACCGAGAAACTACGCGCGAATCTCCCCGATAAGCCGCGCCATCGTTGACACCGCGTCGCGTGCTGCCCGGGTCATGGCGGCCTCGCTCACGGTGGAATCTATGGTGAACCGCAACGCCGTCTGGGCGCTCTCCGCCGAATAGCCCATGGCTAAGAGGACCGCGGACGGGTCGCTTCGTCCCGCGGCGCAAGCGGAACCGGACGAGGCGAGAACGCCCGCGCGCTCGAGTTCGATGAGCGCGCTCTCCCCCGACACGAGCGCGTTCACAAAGGAGGCGTGACCTGGTAACCGTTGCGTGCGATGCCCGGTCACCTCCATTCCCGGCACACCCGCGGTCAGCGCCTCGATCAGGTAATCGCGGAACCTGCTCAGCCGGGCGGCGTGCTCTTCCCGGTGTTCGCCTGCCCGCGCCAGGGCCAACCCCAACGCGACCGCGAAGGCCACGTTTTCGGTTCCCGAGCGCACACCGCGCTCTTGACCGCCGCCATGGATGAGCGGCTCAATTCTTACGCCGGCCCGGGACACCAAAGCGCCGATGCCCTTAGGCGCACCGACCTTGTGCCCGGAAATGCTGAGGGAGTCAGCGCCCACGGCATCTAGATCGATGTCCATGACGCCAGCGGCCTGAACCGCATCCACATGAAAGTGCGCCCCCACCGCTCGACACAGCACGGACATCGCCACGGTGTCTTGCACTGTCCCAACCTCGTTATTCGCCAAACCCACCGCGCACACCGCTGTGTGTTCATCGAGCAGGAGAGAAAGCGCCGCCAGATCAATAACGCCAGCCCGGTCCACCGGAACCCTACGGACCTCGATGCCGTGGAACCGCTCCAGATAGCGCGCCGCTTCAACAATCGAGGAGTGCTCGGTGGCACCCACTAGCACATTGAGAGTCTCGCCCGTCCTCCCCCGCTCTAACCACCGTGGAAGCGTCACTCCTTTGAGCGCCAGGTTGTTCGCTTCGGTCCCGCCGCTCGTGAATAACACCGGATGCTGCCCACCGGTTGCGCCTGCCACCATGTCGCGACCATATTCCAGCGCCCGGCGAGCGCTCTGCCCCAGTTCGTGCACGCTGGACGGGTTGCCAAAATCGTGGCGAAGCAGCGGTGCCACGAATTCTAAAACCTCGAGATCTACCTCGCGTGTCGCGGCGGCATCAAGGTAAATCATGGGCTCGGAGTCGTTGGCGTGGACGTGACAAAGTCGAGGCCAAGGTCGACTGCCGGTGCGCTGTGGGTCAAAGCGCCAACGGATATCACTTCGGCTCCCGCAGCGGCGTAATCCGCTATGGTTTCTGCGGTAATGTTGCCGCTCACCTCTACGTGGGCCCGGTCACCGATGTGAGCCGCAGCAGCGCGCACGTCGGCAGCGGCGAAATTATCTAACATGATGGTGTTTGCGCCCGCGTTGAGGGCAAAATCGATGAGTTCGGGGCGATCCACCTCTATTTCCAGGTGAAGAGTATGCCCTGCCGCACGGCGCCGTGAGCGCACCTCGGCGGCCGCCGCATCCAGGTCCACCGACCCGTTTCGCGTGAATTCGGCAAGGAGCGGTTCCAGGTGATTGTCCTTGAGCATGATCGCGTCGGAGAGGCTGAATCGATGGTTGAATCCGCCACCGCAACGAACCGCATATTTTTCGAGCAACCGCAGTCCGGGCGTGGTCTTGCGTGTGTCCACCACGCGAGCACCCGTCCCAGCAACCAGGGCGACCAGCCGCGCTGTCGTCGAGGACACGGCGCACATGCGCTGCACGAGGTTCAACGCCACACGTTCATTCCCGAGGATCGCCCTGCTCGAACCGGAAACTTCCGCCAGCACGTCCCCTGCGGCGAAGGCGTCACCGTCTTGCACTCGCAGCTGCACCCGCACCGCCTCCTCGGCGCCCCACCGCATGGCGCGCTCAAAGACCGACGCCCCGGCCATCACACCGGGTTCGCGCGCCCGCAAGAGGGCCTGCGATTCGCTTGACTCAGGGATGAACGCGGCGGAGCTGACATCTCCCCAAGGTTTATCTTCCCGCATTGCAATAGCAATGACGGCGTCGACGGCGGCGGCATCCAAGATCATTTGGGCACCGCCTGCAACATCCGTTCGAGAGCCACCGCCGCGTCTGACGCTACCCCCTCGCTCACAGAGATCTGATTGACCACGCGTCCGGAGACCAGTTCTTCAAGAACCCAGGCAAGATAACCGGGATGGATCCGGTACATCGTGGAACAGGGACAAATGACCGGGTCCAGACAAAAGATGGTGTGCTCGGGGTGCTGGGCTGCCAAGCGATTCACCATATTGATTTCGGTGCCGATGGCAAAAGTCTGCCCCGCCGGGGCTTCGCGAACCGCCCTGAGAATGTAATCCGTGGATCCATACTCGTCGGCCGAATCCACCACCGGCATGGGACATTCCGGGTGCACAATGACACGCACGCCGGGAAACTCGGTGCGCGCCTTCTCGATCTGTTGTACCGTAAATCGGCGGTGCACAGAACAGAATCCGTGCCACAGGATAACTCTTGATCGCGCCAGAGCATCCCGGGTGTTGCCGCCCAACGGCAGCCGCGGATTCCAGGTCGGCATCTCATCCAGTGCCACACCCATCGCCTTGGCCGTGTTCCGCCCCAAGTGCTGATCCGGGAAGAACAACACTCGGCGACCACGTTCAAACGCCCACTCCAGCACCGCCGAAGCGTTCGAGGAGGTGCACACAATCCCCCCGTTCCGGCCGCAAAAGGCCTTGAGCGCCGCCGAGGAATTCATGTACGTGACCGGAATGACCGGCTGAAAGCCGGCCTCGCATGCCTCGCCGGCGAATACCTCCGTCAATTCCGCCCAGCATGACTGCACGTCCGGGACGTTGGCCATGTCTGCCATGGAGCACCCGGCGGCCAGATTCGGCAGGATAACTTTTTGATCCGTGCCCGAGAGGATATCCGCGGTTTCGGCCATAAAATGCACGCCGCAGAACACGATCGCTTGCGCATCGCTGCGCTCCTTCGCGGCACGCGCCAGCTGAAAGGAATCCCCGACAAAATCGGCAAACTGCACAATTTCATCGCGCTGATAAAAGTGCCCCAGAATCACGACCCGCGACCCCAGCCGGGCCTTCGCTCGTGCGATCCGCTCCGCCAACTCCGCCTCGCTCGCCTCGGCATACGTAGCGGGCAACCCTCCCTGAATTGGCGATCCCGGCGGCACCGTATCCGCTTGCGAGGCCCCTGGACCGTACCCGGCACCCCCTACCTGCCACGGACGTAACGTTAAGTCAGGAGCGCACCGCGACTCGGCCGAACCGCCGAGCCGCTCGGAAATCGACAGTTCCACACGCGTGGTGAGCGGATTCGTCATTGTTCATCCTTGAGATATCGGTAGAGTCTGGCAGGACGGTGCGCCCCGGATCTCACAAAATCCTCGGTCGCCGCGATGCGTTGTTCGCGCTTGAGCCGACGCCGGAAATTTCCCGGGTCAACGCGCTGTCCAAGCACCGCCTCATACACTTCGTGCACCTGCGACAGCGTAAAAGTGGGCCCCAAAAACCGGTACGCAATGTCCGCGTACGCCACTTTGGTGCGAAGCCGCGCGAGCGCATACTCCACAATCGCATTGTGATCAAAAGCAAGCTCGCCCACCGTGTCGGCGTCAAACCACTTCACATTCTCGTCATCACTCACGGTCCGCGCGCTCGGCGGCACTAGCGCCCAATACACGATGGACACCGTGCGCTCCTGGGGTGAGCGGGCAAGGTCGCCAAAGGTGTAGAGCTGTTCCAGGTACGACGGCGATACCCCGGTCATTGCCACGAGGTTGCCTTCCGCAGCGCTCACCAAGGATTCTTCGGGGCCGAGCGGGCCGCCGGGAAGCGCCCACTGGCCCTTGAAGGGTGGGCGGATTCGGCGCACCAGCGGAAGGACTAGCCGCGGACTGTTCTCCGCCCAGTCGATCGTGAAAATGACGGTGGACACCGCGACGCGCGGCGGCGCAAGACGCCGCTCGGCGACATTTGCCATCGACCCCGTTATCGCTGGAGCTCCACGCATCATGCTGACCACGCCACCAACTTAGCACTTAATGTCACTTAGACAATAACTTGTTGCGGCTATCCCACGAGCCGCAGCGCACCCCGCGAGACCTGCACACTCGAAATCGACTGTGCAGATAATGCGCACTTTCACGGCGTGTCGCGTGCGTGTTTTGCACAGTCGATTTTGGGAGGGGAAATTGGGAGGCGATTTTGAGAGGGAGTGAGATACGGCATAGGCTCGATGAGGATTTTTACACCCCCAAAGATCAAGGAATAGCGCTTTGTCCGTGGATAAGACAACGACGTCGCCCGCGGCTGGAAAAACCCCAGCAACCGGTGCCCTCAAACACTCAATGAACACCCGCCAACTGGTCATGATGAGCCTGGGCAGCGCCATCGGCACCGGCCTTTTCGTCGGCACCGGCGCCGGTGTCGCGGCGGCTGGCCCCGCCGTTCTGCTCTCCTTCCTCATCGCCGGAACCGTCGTCATCATTGTGATGTGGGCGCTCGGCGAAATGGCCGCCGCCAACCCCAATTCCGGCGCATTCTCGGTGTACGCGGAAAAGGCGATGGGCCCGGTCGCCGGAGCGACCCTCGGGTGGCTGTGGTGGATTCAGCTCGTCGTCGTGATCGCCGCGGAGGCGACAGCCAGCGCCGCGATCATTATCGGCCTGTGGGCGGACGGGCCGCCGCAATGGCTGCTCGCCTTTGTCTTCCTGGTCATCTTCACCGGCATTAACCTGCTTGGGGTCGGCAAATTCGGCGAGTTCGAATTCTGGTTTGCCACCCTCAAGGTGCTTGCCATCATTGCGTTTTTGGTTGTGGGCATCATGATGCTGGTCGGCATCCTCTCCCCCGGACACGAGGTCGGGTTCGCGATGATTGAGGCGAACGGCGGATTCCTACCCAACGGGCTCGGCGGCGTCGCGGCCGGGCTGCTCGTGGTGATCTTCGCCTTTGGCGGCACCGAAATCGTGACGATCGCGGCCGCCGAAACCGAGGACCCGAGCCGGAACGTCGCCCGCGCGGTGAAGGCCGTGCTCTGGCGCATCCTGGTGTTCTACATCGGTTCGGTCACCGTCATGATCTTGGTGTTGCCCTGGAATGACCCCAACATGGGCACGAGCCCCTTCGTCTCGGTCCTTTCGGCGGCGAACATCCCGGGTGCCGACGTCATCATGGCCATCATCATTGTGATTGCTTTGCTCTCCGCGCTCAGCGCCAACCTGTATGGCGCAAGCCGCATGGTGTTTTCCTTGAGCAACCGCCGTCTAGCGCCAAGGGTTCTCTCCACCACAACCAAGAACGGGGTACCCCGCGCGGCGGTCCTCGCCTCCGTCGCCTTCGGCTTCATCACGGTGGTGCTCAATTACCTCTACCCGGAAACGATTCTGAACGCGCTGCTGAACGTGGTGGGCGCAACCTGCCTCATGGTGTGGGGTTTCGCCCTGGTCTCACAGCTCATCTTGCGTCGCCGCGCGGAGCGGGAGGGCACCGCGCTACCGCTCACGATGCCCGGTTTCCCGTTCGTGACCGGATTCGGGCTCGTGTTACTGCTGGGCATCTTTGTCCTCGGCTTCTTGAACGAGGCAACCCGCTCGCAACTGCTCCAGGTGTTCGCCCTGGTGGCCGGGATCGCGATCGTTTTTGCCATTGTTTTTGCGGTGCGAAAGAACGCCAGCAGCCGTGACTGATCTGCATGTGGAACTGGCCGGCCCCCACGGCGCTCAGGCTGCGGGCCGGCCGGTTCTCTTCATCCACGGTTTTGCCTCGCGTAGCGACCTGAATTGGAAACAGAGCGGCTGGGTCTCCTTCTTCACCCGTGCCTCTCGCCCGGTGATCCTGGTGGATCTGCCCGGCCACGGCCAGAGCACGAGCCTCGTCCCGGCACCCGGTTCCGCAACAGATCCGTATCTGCCCCGCAATATTGTGCGCGCGCTTGACCTGGCGGCGCGCACCGCCGGAATTACCGCCGAGAACCAGATGGACGTGATCGGCTATTCGCTGGGCGCCCGGCTCGCCTGGGACCTCCTGGTCGCCCAGCCGGAACTGGTGCACCGCGCGGTCCTCGGCGGGGCCCCAACCAGGGACCACCTTGCCGAATCAGAGCTCGCCGCCATACTGAACTCCCCGTTCAACGCCGACGCCAACAGGGAACGCATGCTCGCCCTGGCCGCCGCCGCGTCCCGAGAGCCGTTCCACCCCTTTGATCCGGCCACGCCCAAACCCGAGCAGCCGATTGCCTTCATTTCCGGCGCCGACGATGCGCTCTCCGAGCCGGGCAGGCTAGCCGCGCTCGCCCCGCAGTTCGAGTATTCGCTCATCGAGGGCCGCGACCACGTCAGCGTGCTCACCTCGCGGCTCTTCAAGGAGCAATCGCTCGCGTTCTTGGATCGCTAAAGCTCCCACACTTCCACCAGATCGCCCGCGTCCAGGTGGTCCACCTCCTGGGGAATGTGCACCAGGAGCGAGGCTCGCGAATAGGCGTGCAAGAGGTGCGAACTCGCGCCCCCCACCATGCGCACGTGCGAGTACTCGTCAAACTCGCCGCGCCGCACCTGGTGTTTCCCCGGGACCGAATCGAGTCCCTCGGCAAGGCGCACCTGGCGGCTCACCCGCCACGGCGAACGTCCCGCCCACTCGCGCAGCACCGGCCGCACAAACATTTCAAAGGAGATGAGCGCACTCACCGGGTTCCCCGGAAAGGCGACGAGCGGCACGCTGCGCGAACCCGCCTGCACCATCCCGTGCCCCTGCGGCCCCCCGGGCTGCATTCCGATGTGCTCAAACGCGGCCTCACCTAAGGTTTGGCGCACCACTTCAAAGGCACCCGCGCTAATCCCGCCCGCGCTCAACACAAGATCGATCCCGGTTTGCGAGCCCAACGCCGCGCGCAGCGCCTCGGGATCATCGGCCACCCGAACCGCTCTGGCCTCGGCCCCGCACTCGCGCACCGCCGCGAGCAACATTGCGGTATTGGCATCAAAAATCTGTCCGGGCTCTAACTCGCCGCCGGTCTCGCCCGCCAGTTCGCTGCCGGTGGCAACCACTAAGACCGAAGCACGACGGCGTACCGGCACCTCGAGCACGCCGCTCGCCGCGAGCGCACCCAACCTGGGCGGGGTGAGTAGGGTGCCAGCCTCGATGAGCACCTCGCCTTGGGCGATGTCGCTGCCCGCCTTGCGCACAAAGGTACCGGGGGCGCTCGGTGCGCTAAAGCGCACGAGGTGAGCATCGCCGTCGTTCATCTCCTCGCTGTGAAAGCGGGGCGGATCCGCGCGTTCAATCGGGACGACGGTATCGGCGTCCGCCGGGAGCGGCGCGCCGGTCATAATGGGCGCGGCGAGCCCGGGCAAGAGTTCGGTCGGCGCCGAACCGGCCGCGATCATGGGCGCCACGGGGAGTTCTACCGGGGAGTCGGTCGTGGCGGCGGCCAGGTCGGCCGAGTACACCGCGTACCCGTCCATTTGCGAGTTGGTGAAAATCGGCAGGTCCCGTTCGGCGATGAGGGTTTCGGCAATCACCCGGCCGACGACCTCCGGCGCATCGATCCGCACCGCCTCTGCCCCTAGGCCCTGTCCGACAGGCGCCAACAGTTCGGCGATGAGGTGTCGATATTCTGCAACGGTTTTCATGTGCTCTCCCGGCCTCGATGCTCCCAAGAACACTTTAAGTCGATCAAGCGTGCCAGTGGAGGCGGCGCGCCCTAACGGTAGTAGACGGCCAGCGGGCCATGCGGGCCCGGGAGCACGGTGACCGGGGTGTGGAAGATCTCGCTCAAGATGTCCTCGCGCATGAGTTCGCCGGGGCTGCCCTCGTGTACGACCTTCCCTTCGCCGAGCGCGACAATGTGGTCGGCGTAGGCGGAGGCGAAGTTGATGTCATGCAGGACGATCACGAAGGTTTTGCCGAGGGTGTCGCAGGCGTGGCGCAGCCGTTGCATCATTTGCACGCTGTGTTGCATGTCGAGATTGTTTAGCGGCTCGTCCAGGAGCACGTAGTCGGTGTCTTGGGCGAGCACCATCGCCACGTAGGCGCGTTGGCGTTGGCCGCCGGAGAGTTGGTCGACGAATCGATCTTGAAGCGCGGTCAAATCCAGTAGCTCGAGTGCACTGTCGATGTGTTGGTGGTCGGTGGGCTTCAGGCGTCCCTGGGAGTGCGGGAAGCGGCCGAAGCCGACGAGTTCGCGGACGCTCAGGCGGGTCACAAAGTGGTTCTCTTGGCGCAGGATGGAGAGCACTGTGGCCATCTTTTTGGATGGCGTGTCACTCACGTCGTGGCCGCCGACGCTCACGGTACCCGAGTCTTGGGCGAGCAGGCGCCCGGCAATGGTGAGCATGGTGGATTTTCCGGCACCGTTGGGACCGACCAGCGCGGTAATGCCGCCGGAGGGGATGCGCAGGTTGACCGGTCCGAGGACCGTGGTCTTCTGGTAGTCCTTGGTGACCTCCCGTACCTCAATCATTGTTTGGCCTTTCGTAGCACGTAGAACAGGAAGAAACCGCCGCCGATGAGCTCGATGATGATGGTGACGGCGCCTTCGGCATAGAAGATATTGCGCATCACAAAGTACGCGCCGAGCAGCATCACGAAAGCTAGGAGGAACGCGACCGGCAGGATGCGCCGGTGTTGATGGGAGCCGGTCACTTGGTAGGCCAGGGTTGCCACCAGGAATCCGAGGAAGGTCATTGGGCCAACCAGGCTGGTGGTGACGGACATGAGCACCGAGACGGCGAGGAGTGCCAGGATGGTTTGGCGCCGGTGATTGAGCCCCAAATTGATGGCGGCGTCCCGGCCAAGGGCCATGACGTCATAGCGGGGAGATTGCGTCCAGAGGTAGGCGCCCACGAGCACGCAGACGCCGATGGCGATGGGTAGGTAGGCGGCATTTGAATTGGAGATGCTGCCAAAGAGCCGGGCGGAGAGAATGTCGAATTCGCTGGGGGTCAGGAGCCGCTGCATAAACGTGGAGAGCGAGGCGAGACCGCCGCCGATGATGATACCGACCAGCAGCATGATGTGCATATTGGCGAACTTTCCGGACAGCAGCCACCCGTAAAGCAGCGCCGCAAAACCGACCATGAGGAGCGACTGGATCGCGATTTGCGGGACCTTGCCCATGGAGGCGAGGGCGCTCGCGCCCAGGAAAAATACGGTCGCGGTCTGGAAGGTCACGTACAGCGCCTCAAACCCCATGATGGATGGGGTGATGATGCGGTTGTTCGCGATGGTTTGGAACACGACGGTGGAGAGCGAATGGCACAGGGCCACCACAGCGATCGTGACCAACACCTCCACCCGCATGCCGGCAATGAGGTAGAAGCCGCGGGAGCCCACCGGCGCCGGGTTACCCCAGGCGAGGTGCGCAATGATGAGCGCGACGGCCAGTGCTCCGAGGAGGCCTAGCAATATCGGGTAGCGCTTGGCCGAATGGGTGGGTTGCTCGGCTGTGGCCGGGGTGGATATCGATTCCCGGCGCCGCTGATGTCGGGTCAGGAGCGACATTTAGATCACCCTCCGCTGGCGCACCAGGATGAGGACAAAGACGATTGCGCCAACCACACCCAAAATCAGCGAGACGGGCACCTCAAACGGCGCCCTGATGGTGCGGCCGATAATGTCGCACACGGTGAGCGTCGCCACGCCGCCGAGCGCCACCCAGGGCAGGTTTGCCCGCATATTGTCGCCGCGGATCATCGAGACGACGTTGGGAACAATGAGCCCTAGGAACGGGATGGCGCCGACCACGACGGTCGTCACACCTACCGCGAGGGCGACCATCGAGGTGCCGATCAGCAGCACCGCGTGGTAATTGACGCCGGCGTTGGTGGCGATATCTTTGCCGAGTCCGGCGAGGGTGAACCGGTCGGCAACCACGAAAATGCCGACGGTGACAATGAGGACGAGCCAGAGCACTTCGTATTGGCCGCGCAACACCGAGGTGAAACTTCCGGCGAACCAGATACCGATGACCTGAAGAAGATCGGTACCGAGGGCGATCAAGGTGGAGATCGCGCCGACGACGGCGCCAAGCATGATGCCCACGATTGGGACCATGAGCGAGGAGCGCAGAGAAATACGCTGCAACATGGCAAAGAATACGCAGGTGCCGATAAATGCGGCGGCGGTCGCGGCAAGCATCGTGACAATGAGCGGCGCACCCGGGGCGAGGATGAGCATGAGGAGAACCCCGAGCCCGGCCCATTCGGTGGTGCCCGCCGTGGAGGGCTCGACAAAACGGTTCTGGGTCAGCAACTGCATCACCAGGCCGCACATGGCCAGAGTCGCGCCGGTGAGGACCAACCCGATGGCCCGTGGCACGCGGGTAATGAAGAACATGTCGGCATTGGCGCCCTCGGCACCGAAGTCATAGGCGCCGACAAAGAGCGAAGCGACCACGAGCCCGGCGGTGGCAAGCGTACCGAGCAGGAGCGGCCAATGGCGGGTACGGCTCATCCGGCCTCGCCCCGGCCCAGTGGGCGGTGGCGCGGCCGGATGAGCTTCAGCCTTTTTCAGCACCGTTTATGCGGCGTTGCTGAACGCCGAAGCGATGTCCTGATACAGCCCGGTGTAGGCCTGGATGTCTTCGGTCAGGTAGAACTGCGGATCCAGGTAAATAATCTGGTTGTTCTTAATGGCCGGAACGTCCTTGAGCGCTTCCGAGGTCGTCAGGAGTTCCTTGGCGCCGGCAGAGTTTTCACCGAGGGCGGCGGCGCGGTCCAGCACAATGAGCCAGTCCGGGTTCGCGTTAGCAATGGCTTCGACGCTGATGTCGTCGCCGTGGCTGGAGTCTTGGGCGGTCTGTTCGAGAGCGGGCTTGAGGCCGAGGGCATCGAACACCGGGCCGACGGAGCGACCGCTGCTCGGGGCGGCGTAAGAAATGTCGCCCCCGCTGGTGATGAGACCCATGACGGTGTCGGTGCCGTTGTAGGCGTCCTTTGCCTTGGCAACCGCGTCATCGTAGGAGGCGTTCAGTTCGGTGGCGGCATCCTGCTTGCCGAAAATGTCGCCGAGCGCGGAGATTTGGCGCTTCAGTTCGGAACCGAGGTCCTTGCCGTCGCGCGGCGCGAAGTCCACAATGGCCGCGTCCGGGGCGAGTTCCTTGATCTTCTCGGCTTGCGATTCGAAACGGTAGCCGTTCAAGATCAGGTCGGGTTCTGCCGCGACAAGCGCTTCGAGGTCGGGCGAACGGTGGTTACCGAGGTCCACGACGTTCTGATCGCTGACATAGTTGAGATCTTTGGGCATGATCTTCTTCGGGGCGGCCACCAGTGGCACGTCCCAGGCTTCGAGCGTGCGGAAGATGTGGTTGTCGGTCGCGATGACCTTCTGCGGATCGGCAGGAATCTGCTGGGTGCCGGCGTTGTCGGTGATGCTCACCGTTTTGGCGCTCTCTCCCGTGCTGCCGGCCTCTGCAGAGTTGGTGGCGCCGCAACCGGCCAGCGCGAGCGCGGCGACGGCGAGGCCTGCGGCCAGTGCGTGTCGGCGTTTCAGATTCCCCATGAGCGATGTCTCCTTTTTCTTAGGTAATGCTTACCTAAGATCATCACACCGTTGCTGATTTTTCTAGCCAAGTAGTGCGGATATGGGATTTCTCACACCGGATCTAGCCGCCGATAAAGGACATTTCCACCTTGTTGCCGCGAGCGCGCCGCCCATCTGTGTCCTCACCGCGGTGTAGCGAGTAGGCGTCGGCGCGCACTCCCCAGATTCCGGCGAGCGCTTCTTGAAGCTGTTCATCGGTGTATCCGGAACGCAAAAGCGAACGCAGGTCAGTGCCTTGGGTGGCGAACAGGCACGTGAAAAGCTGGCCGTCGGTCGATATCCGCGCGCGCGAGCAGGTGGAGCAAAAGGCGCCGGTCACACTGGAGATGAACCCGATTTCGTTGCTGCCATCGGCATATCCCCAGCGGGTCGAGGTGGAATCGGGCGACTCCGGTTCGAGAGCCATCAGTCCAAAGCGCGCGTCCAAGAGTTCCACGATTTCCCGAGTGGGCACCACGTCGGTGCGGTCCCACCCGTTCGTTTCGCCCACGTCCATGAACTCGATGAAACGCAACACGTGTCCGCGATCCTTGAAGTACTCGGCCATCGGCACAATTTGATCGAGGTTTCGCGAGCGTTGCACCACCATATTGATCTTGACCGGGCCGAGTCCGGCGTCCTCGGCGGCGGCGATCCCGGCCAAGACCCGGTCCACGCCGAAGTTGACGTCATTCATGTCCCGGAACACCGCGTCATCGAGAGCGTCCATGGACACGGTGACACGGTTGAGCCCGGCGGCCTTGAGCGCTGCGGCCTTGACCTTGAGCGCCGAACCGTTGGTGGTCAGAGCAATATCGAGCGGAACCCCGGCATCATGCCCTACCGCGGCAATGCGCGCCACGAGATCCTCAATGCCTTTGCGTAGTAGCGGTTCCCCGCCGGTCAGGCGCACCTTGCGCACACCCAGGTTCACACTGGCCCGCACGAGCCGTTCAATCTCGGTGAAGGTCAGCATCTCCGAGGTTTCCAAGAACGCATAGTCTCGCCCAAAGATCTCCTTGGGCATGCAGTACACGCACCGGAAGTTGCATCGGTCGGTGACCGAAATGCGCAGGTCATGTAGCGGGCGGCCCCGCCGATCGGAGACCTCGCGGGAGGTGCCAAGCGGCAATGACACTTTTGCCATGTGTTCCTCCCCTGCTTAGCTGACGGGCGAGACCCGTGCGGCGCCCTCGCGAATGCGGACCTGGCAGTCCAGGCCTTCTCTCAAGCTTAAGCGCAGCGCGGCCTCGGCGCCGACCTCGACTTGCAGGCTTTCGCTACCCGCAAAGCGCACCCGCACCCCGTCGCCGGTCGGCTCCAGCGTCGCGACTCGGTGGGTGAGCCCGGCATTCGGTCCAGCTTGCGGGTGCAAGAGGTCCGCGTCGCGCGGTGCGAAGACCAGCCGTACCTGCGTTCCCGGAGCTAATCCGCGAGCATCCCGGGGGTGCAACAGGACGCCTGCCACCGAAGCTTCGACGCCGGGCCAACCGTCACCGGCTAGCGGCCCTTGAACCAGGCACGTACCGGTGAGCGCGGCGGCGAGTGCATTGCGCGGGTGTTCTAGCACTCGCGCCGTCGGCCCCTCATCCACGACGCGCCCCTCGTGGAGCACCAGGCACCGATCGGCGAGCGCAATCGCGTCCAACACATTGTGCGTCACCATCATCGCCGTTATCCCCTGCTCGCGTAGCGTATCGGCAACGAGCGTGCGCATATGGCTCGCCGCCTGCACATCCATGGAGGCAAACGGTTCATCCAGGAGCAGCAGTTGCGGCCGCGCCGCCAGCGCCCGCGCGAGCGCCACACGTTGTTGTTGCCCGCCGGAGAGTTGGTGCGGTTTGCGCCTTTCCACGCTGTGAAGCCCGACGGCGGTCAGTAACCTAGTTGCCTCATCGGCGGCTTGGGCGCGGGGCACGTGATGCGCGCGCGGCCCGAAGGCCACATTGTTGAGCGCGCTCAAGTGCGGGAAGAGGAGCGGGTCCTGGCCGAGGAACCCAACGCGGCGCCGTGCGGTGGGCACATTGCGCACCGGCCGCTCCCCCGCATGCCGTTCGAATACCGGTGTGCCGGCGACGAGGATTCGGCCACGCTCGGGGGTGAGCAGTCCTGCGATGGCCGAGAGCAGCGTCGACTTTCCGGCCCCATTGGCACCGAGAATCGCCAGCCGGTTACCTGCCTCAAGGGTGAGAGCAGCGGCGAGGTCGAAGTCGCCGCGGCGCACCGCCACATCGACAATGGTTGTTTCGCTCATGACGCGTCCCTACTTGTGCCGCTTTTCCACGGTCGTAAGAACACCAGGACCAGGGCCGCCATCGCAATTAATACAATGGCCATCGCGACCGCGCTCCCTTGTGCGTTGGCGGTCCCGTTGAAGGCGGTATAGATGGCGAGCGGCATGGTGCGCGTGATACCGGCGGCGTTTCCGGCAAAGAGCGCGGTGGCGCCGAATTCGCCGAGCGCCCGGGCGAAGCTGAGCACCGTTCCCGAGAGCAGCCCCGGCCCCAAGAGCGGCACAGTGATCCGCCACCAGGTGCGCCACCGTCCTGCGCCCAGGGTTGCGGCGACCGCTTCATAGCGTTGTCCGGCGGTTCTGGCTGCGCCTTCGATGGAGAGAACCAGAAATGGCAGGGCCACAAAAGTTTGGGCAATGATCACCGCAAGAGTGGTGAAGGGAATCTGAATCCCCCAGGGTGCGATGAGCGAGCCAATCAGGCCCGTTCGCCCGAGGAGGAAGAGCAGGGCCATACCGCCGACGAGCGGCGGTAAAACCAGCGGGAGTGTTGTCGCGACGCGCAGCACCGAGGAGAGTGTGGAGGTTGATCGGGCGAGGACGAGTGCCAACGGCACACCCAAAATGAGGCACAGCGCCGTGGCGGCGGCCGAGGTGCGCAGCGACAGTCCCAAGGCTTCGAGGGTTTCCGGCGCGCTCAAGGCGGCCGGAAAGTCGGCCCAATCCGCGCGAATCAAGAGCGCTGCTATCGGCAGGACGAGGAGCGCCAGGCCCACCAGCGCAAGGGCGTAGAGGATGCGGGGCAGTTTGATGGTCACAGGATAAATGTGGTGAATGGGCTCGGCAGGTCGGTCACCGGTTTAGGGCGCCTTGAACCCGTAGCGGGCGAGCACGTCTTGTCCCTGAGCGGAGAGCAGATAGTCGATAAAGGCTTGTGCTCCCTTGGGGTTGTTCGAATCGACAATTTTCGCAATGTAGTAGTCGTTGGCGAACTGGTCCGCGTTGGGGACGCTCACCCCGCTGACGGCGTCCCCGGCCGCGTTGACGTCGGTCACGTAGACGAGTCCGGCATCGGCCTCCCCCGTTGACACTTTCGTGAGCACGGCCTTCACGTTTTGTTCTTCGCTGACCGGATTGACCTCGACCCGATTGGCGTCTAACAGTTTTGTGCTGGCCGCCCCGCAGGGCACCTCCGGTGCGCACAGCACGGTCTTGACCCCGGGTTTGGTGAGGTCCGCAAGCGAGGCGATGCCCTGCGGATTATCTTTGGCGACCACAATGCTGAGGATGTTTCGGGCAAAAACGCGAGCATCGCCGTCGTTCTTCCCGGCATCGATGACCTTGTCCATGTTGGCCATGTCGGCGGAGGCGAAGACGTCAAGCGGGGCGCCGGAATTGATCTGTGTGGCGAGCGTGGCCGAGCCGTCATAGCTGATCGGCGCGATGGCGTACTGCGGATTTTGGGTGTTGAAGGCTTCGGCGATTTCGTTGAACGATTCGGTGAGCGAGGCGGCGGCGTAGATGGTGATCTCCTTCGGGGCCGCCTGGGTGCTTGCGGGGGTGGGCGAGGAACACGCGGACAGGACACCGATCGCGATGATAGCGGTACCGGCTCGGAGGATTCGGGTTGCGGCGCGCGGGAAACCATGGCTCAGCAGGGGCATACTTGGCACTCTATCCCCTTAAGCTAGGTATGAACTAGCGCACCTTTTCAGCAATTTTTATCCCCCACTTGAACGAGGCACCATGTCATCACGCACCGCAACCGGCTTTCTGGACCGCTTTTTTGAGATCACCGCGCGAGGATCCACCGTGGCCCAGGAATTGCGCGGCGGGCTCGTCGCTTTTGTGGCCATGGCCTACATTGTGGTGCTGAACCCGCTGATTCTCGGCGGTTCGGCCGATGTGGAAGGCAATACGCTGAATTTCGCGCAGGTGAGCGCGGTGACCGGGTTGACCGCCGGTTTCGTGACAATCCTGTTTGGGCTGGTGGCCCGGCTGCCGTTCGGTCTCGCGGCCGGGCTCGGCATGAACTCCTTCCTGGCGGTCGCCGTGGTGAAGGAGGTGTCCTGGCCGGAAGCGATGGGGCTCGTGGTGATCAACGGCTTGATCATTGTGGTCCTCGGTGCATCGGGCGCGCGGACGGCGATTTTTAATGCGGTGCCGGCCGAGCTCAAGGCCGCGATCACCGTGGGCATTGGGCTGTTCATTGCGTTTATCGGGTTTGTGAACTCCGGGTTCGTGACCCGCACACCGGCCGGGCCGCCCGTGCAATTGGGCATCAACGGGTCGATTACCAGCCTGCCCACGGTGGTGTTCATTTTTGCGCTGCTGCTGATTGGAATTTTGGTTGCAAAACGCGTGCCGGGCGGCATTTTGATCGGCATGATTGTTGCGACGATTGTGGCGAGCATTGTGCAGGCTTTTGCGCATTTGGGGACGGTTGGTAACCCGGAGAACCCGGATCCCAACGGTTGGAATCTGAACGCGCCGGTGTTGCCGGAACAGATTTTGGCGCTGCCCGATTTCGGGCTGATTGGACAGTTTGATCTGTTCGGGGCGTTTGGGCGCATTGGGGCGCTGGCCGCAATCATGCTGATTTTCACGCTGGTGTTTACGAACTTTTTTGACGCAATGGGGACGATGACCGGGCTCGCCCGGAATGCGAAGCTGTCCAATGCCGATGGCACGTTCCCACGGATTCGGGCGGCGTTTGTCATCGAGGGTGTGGGGGCCGTGGCCGGTGGGGCGACGTCCTCGTCATCGAATACCGTGTTTGTGGATTCCGCGGCGGGCATTGCCGAGGGCGCGCGGACCGGGTTGGCTGCGTGCGTGACCGGGACGCTGTTTCTCGCGTCCATGTTTTTGGCACCGATCGTGGGGATTATCCCGATGGAGGTCGGAGCCGCCGCGCTGGTGGTGGTCGGCTCCATGATGGTGGCGCAGATTCGGGATGTGGACTTCACTCAGTTCACCGTGTCGCTGCCGGTATTTTTGACCGTGGTGACGATGCCGCTGACCTACTCGATCGCCAACGGTATTGGCGTCGGTTTTATCTCCTGGGCGATTCTGAATACCGCGGTGCGCGGGGGCAAGAAGGTGCACTGGCTGCTGTGGGTAGTCTCGGTCGGGTTTGTGCTCTACTTTGTGCGCGGGCCGATCACCGCGATGTTTGGCGGGTAATGCTTAGATCTTGTGTCGGCTCGCCGGGATGGCCCAGGCGCTGATCGCCGCGAAGATCACCATCGCGACCGAGGCGGCCGCGCTGACCCAAAACGCTGCCGAGGCACCGCTCGATTCGGCCAATGCCCCGGCAATGCTAGAGCCGAGCGCGCTTCCGGCCACAATACCGCTTGCAAGCAACGTCATGACCGTGCCGAGGCGGGAGGCCGGGGCGACCAGGGAGCCGACGCTGAAGATGGTGACCATGGTCGGACCGACAAAGAGACCGACTAGCATGAGCGTTGCGATCATGACCGGCATGGTTGTGGGCAGATGAAGCAGGCTCGTGGTGGCGAGCATCGCGGCAGCGCAGCTGAGCCACCGGGCGGCAATGGAAAATCGGGGCGACCAGAGGGCCACGGACAGGGCCGTGACCGCGGAGGTGAGGCCCATGCA
Organism: Haematomicrobium sanguinis DSM 21259; assembly: GCF_000688395.1. Lineage (GTDB taxonomy): Bacteria > Actinomycetota > Actinomycetes > Actinomycetales > Micrococcaceae > Haematomicrobium > Haematomicrobium sanguinis. The sequence continues at coordinate 114,202 of NZ_JIAG01000007.1, forward strand.
GGAATAAAGCAGGCCGCCGAGGCTGGAGTTGCCGTTCTCCCCCGCGAACGCGGTAACTGCGGTGGAGGTTGCACCAAAAAAGGTTCCCATGGCGATCATGCCGAGGACCGGGATTGCGACCTGGGCCCAAATGGATGCGCTGATTTTTGGTGCCGGGATGTCGCGAGACGTGATCACGACCTCGTTGACGGTGGGGTGGAACGCGAAGGCCAGCACCATGGTCACGGCTAATGCGGCCGCAATGGCAAGCGGGAGCCACGGGGCGATCAGGCTCGCGAAGAGCCCGACGAGCGCGGGCCCCAAGACAAAGGTGATTTCATCCGCGGTGCTTTCGTAGCTGAGGGCGGCCGAGAGCTGGGCCGCTTTGGGGCCCTTGGACATCGCCATCCACCGCACGCGCGCCATGGATGAGGCTTGGGGCGCGCTAAATCCGACCAGGGCGGAAAGCACGAGGGTCCAGGTGCTGACGGCCGGGGTGAAATCTGGGGCGCTCGCCACGACCAGGATGAGAGCGGTAATGGCGGCGGCGTTAGCCAAGGCGGTGACGATGAGGACCGGTTTTTGGCCGATGCGATCGGCAATGTAGCCAGAGATGGGTGCGCCGATCGCCGAGCCGATGCCGACGGCACCGGCGGCGAGGCCACCGAGGGCGTAGTTGTTTGACTGGGCGGTGACGAAAGTGAGCGCGCCGATCGTGTGCATGGCGATCGGTAGCCGGGCAAGGAGCCCGATCCAGAAGAATGACGGGCCCGCGATGCGGAAAAGACGTGCATAGGTTGAGATCATGTGTGTACCCAAAAAGCGTGTGTGCCGTCCCTCCGCCCGACACACTGAACCCATGTACTAGGGCTCTAGTTTACCGTGCTCTTGCGGTAGCCACGGCACGTTGGCCTGTTAGGACGGCCACACGAAAACTCAATGTCGGTGACATGTGATTGAGTCGAGATGTCAGAATTATTCGGGACCGCACCGCTCGGAAAGGAAGGGCACATGCACGAAGTAATCTGCCCGCACTGCCACACCGCATTCACGATCAACGAGGATCAGTATGCGGACATCGCCAAGCAAGTACGCGACGCGGAGTTTGAATCCACGTTGCATGAGCGGCTTGCCCAGGCGGCCAAGGAGAAAGACGCCGCGCTGGCCCTGGCCGAAACTCGCGCTCAAGGCGCCTTGGATAAGGCGCTTTCGGAGAAGGAGAATGAGCTCGATCGCCTTCGCCAGCAGATTGAGAGCGCGGACGAGTCGAGGAAGCACGCCGTCAATGAGGCGAAGTCTGCGCTCGAGCGCGAACGCGATGAACTCAAAAATGCGTTGAAGCGCCAAGAACAGGAGCGCGCGGCTGCCGAAGAGTTGGCGCGTGAACGCGCTGTCCACGAACTGGCGAAGGCGCATGCGCAGTCCGAAGCGACGATCAAGGACCTGCGTTCTCAATTGGAGTCGGCCCAAATTCAGCAGAAACTGGCCGTCTCGGAGGCGGTGAACAGCGTCGAAAAGGAGCGCGACGAGTTCAAGGTCGCGCTGGAGCGCGCGCGGCTCGAGGCCGAACTGGAAACCAAGGCTCTGGGCGAACTGCATTCAACCCAGCTCAAGGATCGCGACGACATGATCGAGCGTCTCAAGGATATGAAGGCGCGGCTGTCCACAAAAATGCTGGGCGAAACGCTGGAGCAACACTGCGAAATCGAGTTCAATCGCATGCGCGCGGGCCTGTTCCCGAACGCCTATTTCGAGAAAGATAATGACGCCTCCAGCGGCAGCAAGGGCGACTATATTTTCCGCGATCTGGATGAGTCCGGCGTCGAAATCACCTCAATCATGTTTGAGATGAAGAACGAGTCCGACACCACGGCCACCAAGCACAAGAATGAGGACTTTTTCAAGGAACTGGATAAGGACCGCCGCGAAAAGGGGTGCGAGTACGCGATCCTAGTGACCTTGTTGGAGGCCGAGAACGAGCTCTACAATTCGGGGATCGTTGACGTGTCATATCGGTATCCCAAAATGTATGTGGTCCGGCCGCAGTTCTTTGTGCCGATTATTACGCTATTGCGCAACGCCGCGACCAACTCTTTGCCCTACAAGCGTGAGCTGGCAGAGATTCGTACCCAGAATGTCGACGTGACGAATTTCGAGGATCACCTGGCGAAGTTCAAGTCGGGTTTTGCGCGCAATTTTGACCTTGCTTCCCGACAGTTCCATGACGCGATCGGAGAGATCGATAAGTCGATCGCCCAGATGCAAAAGGTCAAGGAATCCCTGCTCAGTTCGGAGCGCAACCTTCGACTCGCGAACGACAAGGCCCAAGACGTCACCATTAAGAAGCTGACCCGCGGCAACCCCACGATGAAAAAGAAGTTCGAGGAAGCCCGCGAGCAAGCTGCACAGTCGAGTGACCTTTTCGGCGACCTGACGGAATAACTCCCCCAGTCGGGCTATGAGAGTGGCCCAATGAGTTAGTGCCGGATTCGCATATTTCGTTGACGTTCGACGGCGTGTTCCCGGCTTGGCTCCGCGTTGTCGCCTTTATTCGTGGTGCTTACCCGTAACTCTGTGCTGGCTTCGTGCTAACTCTGTGCTGGCTCTAGCTCGTTGGTGCGCGTCGCGACGAGCGCTGGACCGATGAACGCCAGAAGAATGTATTGGACACCAGATGCTTCTGCGAATGGAGCGGGTGAGGAGAGTGTGGTTTCGAAGGGGCCCGCTTAGAACGGGGCCTGGTTTAGAAGGGTGCGCCTGACCAGTTGGTGGCGGTGTTTTCGTGGGGAAGGGTGGCCCAGGGGTCACGACTGGCGTTGGCCGTGGTCTGGTTGCCCGTGTCGGGTTCCGATTCAGGGCCGGATGTGGTGCTGGTTCCGGTGCCGGTTCCTGTTCCGGTGGGTTCGGCGATGTAGGTGTTGCCCAGCGGTGAGGTCCATTGGACCGTGTTGGTTTCGGGGTCCAGCACTTCCGCTTGCCAGCCGTGGTGGGTTTTCAGGTTGTGGTGTTTACGACACAACAACTGCAAATTCTCCGGGTTCGTTTCGCCGCCGGCATCCCATTCGTGGATGTGGTCTGCGTCGGTACGACGAGCGTTCACACCGCACCCGGGGAACTGGCAGGTATCCGAGCGCAGTTGCAGGAATTCACGCAACTGGGTGTCTACCCGGTAACTTGAGCGGCCCAACGCGAGCGGCCTACCCGTGTTGGGGTCGGTGAATATGCGGTACAGGGTGTGTGCGGTTCCGGCGAGTTCCCGGACCGCGTCGGCGGGGATGGGACCGTACCCGGAGAGCATCGCATCCTGCTCATCCAACCCCGCCAACGACGTGGCCGGGATCGTCACAAAGATTTTCGCCTCACCGCGCAACCCCGACCGCGACCCCGAGGCAGTTTCCGGTTCCGGGCTGGCGTCCGGGTGCGCCGACGCGCCCCCAGGAGTCGCGGGGTGGTCGTGGATGACACCGTCGGGGTCGACCCAGTAACAGTCCTCACGCCCCCAGTCGTTGCCAGGTGCCGAACCGTTTCCCGAATCGGGCCCACGTGTCCCCTGAGACCTATCGTCAGGCGCAGCTGTCCCCTCGAATCCGGTTGCGGCCCTGCCGTCGGGCGTAGTGGTCCCGTCGGAACCGGCTGTAAACGTGGCACCGGGCTGTCGGGTGGTGTTGAACAAGTTATGGATGGACTCGAACGACAACCCCACATCCGGCGCGTCCCCACGCGAACCCGCATCCCCGGGTGCACTCTCGGCCCACGAACGCGAGGCAGGGTTCTCGGACTGGCCGGAAGTGGTTCCCGGCGTGCTCGTCCCGTCAGCCGCGGCTGTGTCAGGCACGGCCGTTCCGCTGGTGGGCGCACTCGTCCGCTCAGTCCCGCCAGTGGAGCCAGTGCTCTGGCTCGCGTGTGGGCCCGCGCCACTGGTCCCCGCTGGGTTGGGTGGGGTGTTCGGGTACGACTGGTTGTAGTTATGGGTGATCAGGTCGGTGAAGACGTCGGCGATCAATTGTTTCAACGTACGAGTGTCCTGCTCGCCTCTGGCAGTGATCGCGAAATCCGTGAGGGTGTTCATGAACCGGTGCGCCGCTATCGCCGGCAACAACCCCGAGATAGAGCACATGCCGTTCGACTCATTCGAGATCGACACGTACCGGTGCTTCATCTCCCGCCGCTCCCGCACCGCCAGCGGCTCAGCGTGCAACCGGTTCCGCGTCACCTCCGCGAACTTCGCCACATCATTCGCAGAGCGCACCGGGTATTGGCCGGTCACATCATATTTCGCCGGGAACATGAACTCATGCACCCGTTCGTCATAACTGGCAGCTTGCTCATCGGTCAGCCCCACACAATGCTTCACCACGGTTTTCACCAACCGGCTGTTCAACATTCCTGTGATGAATCGGGCCTCGAGTTTCGGCAGCCGGGACAAGGTCGCGGTATCGATCAGCATCCCGGTCGTTACGAACTCGCTCCGACCCCACAACAACGCCAACTCACTACCCAGACCCCACAGCGCTTCATCCATCGCCTTGACGCTGACACCACACCACACCTTGGGGAACCCGACCTCACTGTCGGCCACATCATGACTGCTAAAACCCGGGAAAAACGCCGAACCCCGCGCGAACCCAGTACCAGTACTGGATGCCGAACCGGCACTCGTGCTCGACGAGTCAGCGCCGGTGCTCGAGTTAGCAGTGCTGGAGGAATCAGTGCCCGTGGAGTTAGTGCCGTTGGGGTTGGCCGCGGACGGGCCCGTAGCCGCGCGAGAGTTCGCGTTGGTAGGTGGAGTGACGGTGAACGCATCCTGGTGTTTCCCTCGGCCGCTACCGTTGCCGCGCTTGCCACCGTGCCCGCCTTTGCCGCGTGCGATCTTTTCATCCAAGGGCAGATCCAAGAGTCGTTCTTGCTCCTCCGCCTCCACGCTCAACGCGACACCCGCAACCAGATGCATCGCCGCCTCTACCTGCACCTGAGCACGCTCCAACAACTTCACAGCACCCAAAGCCTCGCGCTTGAACGCATCCGGGGTGTGCGCGTCACTGGCCGCGGCCAACGCGGATGGTGATGCCGGAACGGTGGGCTCCGCCCCGAGAGGATTCCGAAGATCCTGCTGAAACTCGTCCATGAGCTTTTCCATGCCACAGGCGAGCCGGGTGACCGCACTGGTGCGGACCCCGAGCTCTGTCTGTGCCATAGGAAACGTCATAACACCACGCTATAACCCGGCACCGACATTGAGCACCCGAAAAACCCCAAATGTGGATAACTTCGGAAAATTCTTTAAAGTTTTTCCCTGTGGAGGAGCATCCACCCCCGGCAACCACCACACGCCCCATGAGGATCGAGGCACGCTGCGTGAAACTTGCCCCGGAATCCTGCGTTCAGGCCCTGAATGTACGGGCCGCGAAACTCAATGTCAGACCCAGCTGCTAATCTCGAAAAAGCTCCACAGCACAATCAGAAAACCGGGCAATAATCACCCGGCCACACCATCATGCCGTGAATAAAATGATAATTCTCGAAAGTTACTTACTTCTTATCGAAGAAATCTTGAACTTCATCTCGCTCGCCGCTCGTTTTTGACGGCTTGGATTTCTTGGCCGCAGCGCCCTCTTCAGCGACAACCTCGTCAGTGACCACCTCTTCGGTGACCACCTTAGTGTCGCCGCGGCGCCCCACGGTAATGTCCTCGGCAATCACTTCGGCCCCCGCAGCCTTGCCCTCCGCGCCCACGGCAGCACCCCCGGTAGCACGCCCGGCAGCACCCACAGTAGCTTCCTCAGCATCAGCATCATCCTCGTCCCGCTCCGCAGACCGCTGATTCCGCGCCACCGCGGCACTCAAATCCAACGCCCGGAACAGCAACCCGGCAATGAGCGCCCCGACCAGCGGCGCCACCCAGAACAGCCACAGTTGCGCCACGGCCCAGTCCAGCCCGAACAGTGCCACCGCCGTCGACCGCGCGGGGTTCAGTCCGCCCTGATCAAGCGGCAACAAGAACGCCAGCAGCGCCAAGTAACTCAAACCAACACCGAGCGGCAACGCATTGCCCACGCGCTTGCGCTGCCCAATCCCCAAGTACACCGCAACAAGAATCGCCGTCGCCACCACTTCAATCAGCAGCACACTGGTCAGCGGGAACTGCGCCGGCGAGTTCTGGTCAAAACCATTCCCCGAGTTCCGGATGATCCCGGACACATCCTGCAACTGCGGGTGAGACATAAACGCAAAGAACAGCACCGCCACACCTGCAACGCCACCGGCGACCTGCGCCACAATATAGGCGGGAACGTCCTTGAGCGGCATCCGTCCGGACACCCCTACACCCAGCGTCACAGCCGGATTCAGGTGCCCGCCGGAAATCGGCGCAAACACGAACATCGCACCCACCAGCGCAAACCCGAACGCGGCGGCGCGCAGCAACGGCGACTCGGACGGGTTCGCCAACACCCCGTACCCCACGCCCACCAAAACAACCATGAACGTCCCGAAAAACTCCGCACCGAGCCGCGGGAGCAACCGATGCGTGACATACGGCTTCCCCACACTCAACCCGGTCTTCGATTCCGACTTCACGCTCATCCTTGATTCCTCTCTCCGTGCGCATTTTCGCTGCGCATTTTCCGTGCGCATTTTCGCTGCGCAAATTCCACGCTCAATGCCAATGTCCGTACGCCAACCTAAACTGACTTCATGAGTACAAACTGGACGTCCGTCATCCGCGGGTGCATCGTCGGCGGCGCGCTCGGCGACGCTCACGGCTACCAAGCCGAGCACAACACCCCAGCGCCCATCATCTCAGACGACACCCAACTCACCCTCTTCACGCTCGAAGCCCTCACCGAACTCCTCGACTGGACCAACCAAGGCGTCGCCACCGACACCTCCGCACTCCTCTGGATCTCCTGCCTCCGATGGCTACGCACCCAAGGAGAGCTCATCCCCGACGGCGCCCCCGCTCCCCCGCGCACCTGGCTCGAAACCTCGCCGCCCATGCAGCGCCGCCACCCCGGCCGCGCCACCCTGACCGGCCTCTCCTCCGGCATCCAGGGCACCGCACGACACCCGCAAAACCTCACCGCCCGCGGCCCCGGCTCGCTCATGCGCTCGGCCCCCTTCGGCCTGATTCCGGGCATCGACACCGGCACCATCGTGACATTCGCCCTCGACGGCGCCGCCCTCACCCACGGCCACCCGGCAGCCCTCGCCGCCAGTGCCGCCTTCCCGGTCATCATCCATCAGCTCGCCCTTGGCACGGCACTCCCCGACGCCATCGACGCGGGCGCCCAGGTCGCCGACAATCTTGAAGCCACTGACCTCGCATCCTCCTTGCGAACGGTCGCCTCCCTGAAGCACGACGGCGATGCCTCCGCCCAGCCGCCCCTCACCGATCGGTTCGGGCCGGGAAAGCTCGCGGACGATATCCTCGTGCTGGCTCTCGCGTGCGTCGCACGCGAGCACTCTGGTGACCCCGAAAATGCTGACGATGCCTCGGAAAGGTTCGTTAACGCCGTCGTACATGGAACCCAGGTGGCCGAGGACAAGGACACCACGGCCGCAGTCATCGGCAATCTCTCCGGCGCGCTCTATGGTGAGCGCGCGCTCCCGGAGGCGTGGCTGCAGGAGACCGAGGACCTCGATGTCGTTGAGCGCGCCGTCGACGAGTTCACTCGCCAATCGGTCGACGCATGATCGGGCAGACCGCAGAACGCCGCCTGGACGGGGAGCGTTACCTGGTCACCGGGGCAAGTGCCGGGCTCGGCTATTTCGCCGCCGAACAGGTGGCCGCGCGTGGCGCCGAGGTCGTCTTGGCGGTGCGCAACCTGGACAAGGGCGAACGGGCTCGAGCGCAAATTCTCGACCGGGTACCGAGCGCGAATGTTGAACTGCTCCGACTCGACCTTGCCGACCTCGACTCCATCGCCCGTGCGGCACAAGCCATACAGGACGGCCCGGCGGTGAACGGTGTGTTGGCGAATGCGGGCGTCGTCGGTTCTGTTCGGCGGCAAAACACCGCCGATGGTTTCGAGTTGCAAGTGGGCACCAATCACCTCGGCCATTTCGCGCTGCTGGCCCGCCTGCTTCCCTTCTTTGACGAGCACGCGACGCGCATGGTGCACCTGGGGTCGATTTCGCACCGTTGGGCGCGGCTGAGTGAATCCGCGCTGAATGCCGCTCCGCGATACGTCAACGCGCGCGCCTATGCGACCAGCAAGCTCGCGGTGATGACCTTTGGTTTTGAGTTGGCGCGCCGGCTGGTCGAATCGCGGTCGCGGGCGCAAAGCGTCGTCGCGCATCCGGGACTCTCGATCAATGACTTGGCGCCGACGCGTGGCTCCGTCATCCGGCACCCGCGGCGGCCCAATCCACTGTCCTACCTGCCGAAAAACGTGGTGCAGGGCAAGGACATGGGCGCGCTCCCCTTGGTGCACGCGCTGACCGAACCGCTGGTCGACAACGGGGACTATTGGGGTCCTGGCGGATGGGGGCAGCTCACGGGTTATCCCGCGCTCGTGTCCGCAAAGAAAAAGGCACGCGATCGGGACCAGGCGGCGCGGCTGATCGAGTACTCCGAACGCGCGACGGGGGTCAGGCTGGAAATTTAGCGGGTAGCCCACTCGGGCTGGAGCGGCAGTTGCTCGCCATAAATGTGCGAGAGCGCTTTGCGGGCCGAGTCGGACAGTTCCGTGACGCCCGCCTCAAAGGTGCGCGAGCGCCGGAAACCCGCGCCGGTGTTGGTCACCAGGTCATATAGCGAATCGTGTCCGTGGATGCGGGCCGCGTCAATGACAATCGCGGCGCTCGCCATGGCGTCTTCATCGGCGCGGTGGTGATGCTCCAGGTTAAATCCCGCCGCCTCGGCCGCGTAGGGCAAGGAGTGCGAGCGCAAGGTGTAGGTGCGCCGGGAAATTTTGACGCTGCAGACGTGCAGGCGCGAAGGGCAATCCACGCGGGACACCTCCGCCGCCGAGCGCAACACCCCCATGTCGAATGCGGAGTTGTGCGCCACGAGCACGTCATCGCCCACAAAGTCCCAAATATCTTGCAATGCGTCCTTGAAGCGCGGCGCATCGACAACCATGTCCGGCCGGATCCCGTGGATCGCGACATTGCGCGGGTCGAAGCGCTCCACCGCTTCGGGCGGCTTCATCAGCATGGTGTGCGTGTCGGCGATTTCACCGTCACGGACCCGCACCATGCCAATGGCGCAGGGCGAACCCCAAAATCCATTGGCGGTTTCAAAGTCAATCGCGGTGAAATCTAAGGACACCCTTCCAGGCTACTCCCCTCGCAGCGGGTTTTCGGCGCTTCACGCTCCCAGCAAACGTGACGGAATTGTTCACTCAAAGTACCTTGCACTCTCACCTGGGGTGCACCGTAGTCTAGGGCTATGGTTCAAACTCCGAAGTGGTACCTCTTTGACTATGGCATGGTGATCTCCACCGCGCCCGAAGACCGAGATTGGGACTTGCTGGAAGACGCTTTGGGCATGCCGATGCGTCAGGACGAGAGTCCATACTGGCAGCACCGCGAGGATTTCGATGCCGGACGCCTGAGCTCCCAAGAATATTGGGCGAAGGTCGCGGGCACGGAGGTGAGCGAAGGAACCGTGAGCCGCCTCGATTCACTGGATGCCCTGCAGTGGTCCCACCTGAACCTGGACACCCTTGACGTGCTGGAGGATCTCTCGCGCCAAGGACACCAACTCGCGGTGCTCTCCAATATGCCGGTGGCCATGGCCGATGAATTCTCATCGCAACCCTGGACACAATACTTTGAGCGGCTATTTTTCAGCGGACACTTGGGGCTGATAAAGCCCGATCCAGAAATCTTCCGCCGGATTGCCCAGGAGTTGGACGCGAGCCCCGAGGACATCGTGTTTGTCGATGACAAAAAGGTTAATGTCGAGGCCGCCGCGGCAGAGGGCTATCAGACGGTGCACCATCATCCAGACGTCGACCTGCAAAAAGAACTGGGGCTTTAAGCCTCATCGCCGAACTGCGCTTCACGCGCCAACGCGGTCAATCGGGACACGGCACGGTAGTACTTCTTCATGTACCCGCCAGAGAGCATTTCCTCGGTAAAGAGCTTGTCAAAAGGCATGCCGCTAGCCAGGATCGGCACGTCGAGGTCATAGAGCCGGTCCGCCAACACCACGAAACGCAGCGCCACGCTCTGGTCAGAGATGGTCTCCACGTTGTGCCACACAATCGCCTCGACACCCTCGATGAGGCGGCGGTATTTGCTCGGGTGCACCCCCGCCAGATGGGTCAAGAGGTCGGCAAAATTGTCCTCGGCGACAACCTTGTCGGCAAACACCTTGCGCGCCATGGCTTCAAGTTCGTCATCCGGGACCGGCTCCGGGGGGACCGGTAGCCCGCGGTGACGGTAGTCCTCGCCGTCCACACGCACCACGTCAAACTGGTCCGCCAGCACCTGGATTTCACGCTTGAAGTCCACCGCCGCGAAGCGTCCCTCGCCGAGAGAACCGGGCAGGGTGTTGGATGTTGCGGCGAGTTTGACGCCCGCATCGGCGAGCTCGCGCATGAGCCGTGACATCAGCACAGTGTCGCCGGGATCGTCGAGTTCAAACTCATCAATGGCAACCAGGCTGTATTCCTTGAGCGCATCTACCGCCTTGCGGAAGGACAGCGCCCCCACCAAGTTCGTGTACTCGACAAAGGTGCCGAACGCCTTTTTGCCCGTCGCCTCGTGATAAAGCGAGGCGAGCAAGTGCGTCTTGCCGACGCCAAAGCCGCCGTCCAGGTAAATCCCCTGCCGACCGGGTGTGCTCTTCTTGGCGAACAGCCTTGAGAGGCCCTTTCCACCGGCGTCCTTGCCGACCTTGCGCTTGGAGAACGCCCTGAGCGCTTCCACTGCTGCCGCCTGGCTCGGCTGGTTCGGGTCTGGTATATAGGAGTCAAAGGACACCGAGGCGAATCGGGCGGACGGGGAAAAACCGGACAGGATTTCTTGCGCATCAACCTGGGGTTGGCGGCTCGTGAGGTGGATTCTCTGGTCCACGGCTATTCCCTTACTCAAGACATGAGTGCACAATTGTGCACCAGACAAAAGTAACCATCCGGGACACGTTCACCAAACCGCCCCGCGGACCCCAACGCCGGGGTCACCGTTCCGCGTGTGACTTTATTGACAACTGTGACCTTTCGGAAGCATCCGGGCATCAATATCGTTACGCTGAAGTAGAAGCTGACCTAACCCCCACCGAAGAGAGGACGATACCGTGAGCGTAGCTGCGGAAACGAACGAGAAGTTTGAGGCGTATGCCCACCCCGAGCGGCTGGTGTCCACCGAGTGGCTCGCCGACAACCTCGACAACGAGAACGTCGTGGTGCTCGAGTCCGACGAAGACATCCTCCTCTACGACACCGGCCACATCCCCGGTGCCGTGAAAATCGACTGGCACACCGAACTCAACGACCAGGTGGACCGCGATTTTGTCGATGGTGAAACGTTCGCCAAGGTGCTGGGATCCAAGGGCATCGGCCGCGATACCACGGTCGTGCTCTACGGCGACAAGTCCAACTGGTGGGCAGCCTACGCCCTTTGGGTCTTCACCCTTTTTGGACACGAGGATGTTCGCCTGCTGGATGGCGGCCGCGACAAGTGGATTGCCGAAGGCCGCGAGCTGACCACCGAGAAGCCATCCCCCACCGCAGTGGACTACCCCGTGGTGGAGCGCAACGACGCACCGCACCGCGCCTACCTGCAAGATGTCCTGGCGAACCTCGACAAGCCGCTCGTGGACGTCCGCTCCCCCGAAGAGTACTCGGGCGAGCGCACCCACATGCCCGCCTACCCCGAAGAGGGCGCCCTGCGCGGCGGCCACATCCCGGGTGCCCAGTCGGTGCCGTGGGCCAAGGCCGCCAACGAGGATGGCACCTTCAAGGATCGCGCCGAATTGGAGAAGATTTACTTCGACGGCGCCAAGGTGAATACCGGCGAGGACGTCATCGCCTACTGCCGCATTGGCGAGCGCTCCAGCCACACCTGGTTTGTGCTTTCCCACCTGCTCGGCCTGGACAATGTGCGCAACTATGACGGTTCCTGGACCGAATGGGGCAACGCAGTCCGTGTGCCGATCGTCAAGGGCACCGAGCCCGGCGAGGTTCCCGCACGCTAAAGTGAGTGGAGTGAGTACCGATACACTTCCGTCCGCCCTCGCTGAGATTGTCACCGATTTTCAGGCGCTCAGCGAGGCGGATCGCCTCCAACTCCTGTTGGAGTTCTCCCAATCCCTGCCCGAGCTTCCCGAGCGCTTCGCGAACCATCCGGAGTTGCTCGAGCAGGTAGTGGAGTGCCAATCTCCCCTTTTCCTCGCGGTCGAGGTGAACGACGACGATAACCACACGGTGAAACTGTTCATCACGGCTCCGCCGGAAGCCCCCACCACGCGCGGCTTCGCCAGCGTGCTCCATGAAGGACTGGACGGCCTACCCGCCGATGAGGTGTTGGCTGTTCCCGATGACGTCCCCCACATGCTGGGCTTGACCGGAGCCATCACGCCGCTCCGTATGCGTGGCATGAGCGCAATGCTCGGGCGCATTAAGCGCCAGGTTGCGCTCATGAAGAGCCAATACGATAACTAACTGCGCGCCGGTCCCCGTCGGGTAGCGAGAGTGTGGCGTAGCCAGCGCGTGACGTCATTGTTCCAGCGCTCCGGGTCCACATTCCATTCACGGGTGTGGTCGGCGACGGTGTAGCGCTCTAAGGTAACAAGCTCTGGGTTCTTTTCGGCGAGCGCCTCGGCCGGGCCGATCGGCACAAAATCATCATCGGAGGAGTGCAGAATGAGCGTGGGTATGCGCAATTCTGCGGCGCGCGACACCCAATCCAGCGCCTTCAAGTCCAGGGGCGCGGTGAGCCCGGTGAGCTTGCGCCCGGCTGGGTTGGAGAGCAGCCATTGCCCGAGTTTCCCGACCATTGCCGGGAGCTTATTGAGCTTCGCCTGGTGCGCCAAGACATCAACCCAGTTAATGACAGGCCCGTCGAGAACCAGAGCCGCAATGGAGCGCTTGAAGCGGGAACGGTCCGCCGTTTGCAGCACGATCGCCCCGCCCATCGACCAGCCGAAGAGCACCACCGATTTCGCTCCCTGGGCGAGCGCATACTCAATGGCGGCTTCCACGTCATTCCACTCGGTCAACCCGAGACCATACTTGCCGTCCGCCGCTTTGGGGGCATCGCCGTCGTTCCTGTAGGAAATCAAGAGCGAGGTCAGCCCGAGCGGGCGTGCGGTAGGCACCGCGCGCAACGCGTCGGCGCGGGTGGGCCCGCGGCCGTGCACCATGATCGCCCACACCTCCCCCGGCGCCTCGGGGCGCACAATCCACGCCGGTGCGTCACCGAGATTTGTGGGAATGTGCACCTCTTCCTCGGCCAAACCCATCTCGCGCGGCCGCCCATACACGAGCCCGGAGAGCGCACCGCGAACGGCCGTATCCAGGTCTCCGGAATACACCTGCTCCACGCGCCGGGTGACCGTGCCGTCGGCCGGGTGGTTCGCGGTGATCTCGCCGATGCGCGCGTGCCCCTGTCCGCCATCCCAGAAGAGCGAATACGTGCCGGGGGCCGTGGTCTCCTTCGTGGCCGGGAACACGATGAGCGTCCCCGGCGGGGTCGTGGAGTGGTCAGGAAGGACGGCGAGAATGTCGGTGTCCTCAACTCGAGGGTGCGGGGTGACCACTTGGCGGGCAAAGTAGGCGGCCAACCCGGAAACCGCGGCGGCAAAAGTGGACCCGATGAGCGCTCCGGCGCCCGCAGCGAGGAGCGTCAGTTTCAGCCAGGATAGCGGGGACGCGGCGGCGGATTGCAGGCTCTCGGGCTGGGACGCTCGGCTCATACAGACATTCTTGCAAATTGCCGGACACCGGCGGGACTCATTTCACGCATTTGTGTGTTGAATGAAGTATGAGCACACACAGCGAAGGAACCGAGCCCGCCTTTAAAGTGGCCCCCGGGGTCACCCCGGTCACCAAAACCGACGAGCAATGGCGCGAGGAGCTGAGTCCGGAAGAATATCAAGTTCTCCGCAAGGCCGGAACCGAGCGGCCTTACACCGGCGAATATTGGGACACCAAAACCCAGGGCGTCTACCGATGCCGCGCGTGTGGCACCGAACTGTTTACCAGCGAGGAAAAGTTTGACTCGCATTGCGGGTGGCCCTCCTTCTTTGCCCCGCTCGCCGAGGGACGCGTGAAGTACTTGCATGACCGCACGCTCGGCATGGATCGGGTGGAGGTGCGTTGCGCCGCATGCGACTCGCACTTGGGCCATGTTTTTGAGGGCGAGGGTTATGACACCCCGACCGATCAGCGCTACTGCATCAACTCGGTCTCGCTCACGCTGGAGCCGAGCGAGGACGCCAGCAAAGAATAAGCGCAGCTAATCAAAGCGCGCCCAACTGAACAATACTTCTTGCTTCGTGGTTGTGTAGATACTGAGACCAACCACGAAGCAAGAAGGTGATTTTCGTGACCGACACCGCAGTCCGCCCCGAGGCGAACGCCCCCGCCGCCATCGTTACCGAGAGCAACGCGCTTATTAGCGACCCCGCCTGGCTGGCGCTCAAGAGTGCGGCAGCCTCGTTGCAAGCCGTGCAGATTAAGGACGGCTCGATCCCGGAACCGGCAGATCACGAACAAGCCCGCCGCGACGTCAACACCATCGTCGAATCCATTGCCACTCTGGCACCAAACTTCCCGCACGACGCGAGCTACCTCGACGCTGCGCAACGGGACTTCACCCGCTGGGCAGACGGCAACTTTGCCGAGCCGGACTTCCTCGATTCGCTCGTGGAATTCCAGCCGCAACAGAACCGCATTGACGGACTGCAGCACCTGGTCATCTTCCCGATGTACACCCAAAACGGATCCAGCAATCGCCTGGTCGAGGCCGTGTTGATCGAGGTCATCTGGCCGGATTTCATTGCCGAACTGGAAGCCGGCGAATACTCCAACAAGCTTTTCGTCCCGATCCGCTTCCTGGACTTCACCGCCGGATATGACACTAACTCCGCGGTCCTCTTCCCTGAGACCGTTGCCATGCGTGAGATCCCGAAGTTCACCTGGGGCGCCATCTTCGCCGACCGCGAGGCTGCCCGCTTCCGCCGTGTCGTAAAGAAGGCCGCCGAGGTCACCGCCCTGGAACTCCCCGAAGAAGCACTGGAACTGCTGGAGGATCAGCGCCTCGCCGAGGAAACCTTCGTCATGTGGGACCTTATCCATGACCGGACCCACATGCGCGGCGACCTGCCCTTCGACCCCTTCATGATCAAGCAGCGCATGCCCTTCTTCCTGTACTCGCTGGAGGAAATGCGTTGCGACATGACCGCCTTCCGCGAGGCCGCGAAAATCGCCGCCGATGAAGACGCCGATGAGCTGTTGCGCCACCGCGCCCGCCTGGTGCAGTACGCGGTGATCTTTGACCGTATCTTCCGCTTCGCACTCACCGGCAGCCGGGTGCGCAACTATGACGGCCTTGGCGGACAGTTGCTCTTCGCCTGGATGCACCAGCACCACGTCCTGCACTGGACCGACACCCAGCTGACGATCGACTGGGAGGAGGCGCCCGCCGTCGTTGTTCAGCTCGGTGAGGCGATCAACGATCTTTACTGGCACTCCATCGACCGCAATAAGGTGGCGCACTGGCTGGCCGCGTATGAACTCGTGTCCAGCACCGTCACCCCGCACCCCGCCTCCGTGTGGGCCAAGGGCGCTGACGCGCTGCCGGTGGCCGGCGCTCCGCGCGAAATGACCGACCAAGTTCTCGATGACGAGTTCCCGCTCTCCATGTTTTATGAGGCGCTTGCCAAGAAAATGACCGGCGTCATCGAGTCCACCAGCGGCATGACCGGGAAGAGCGAGGCGTGAGCCTGGAAGGCAAACGCATTGTCTTAGCCGGGGCGGCTTCGGCGAGCGGTGTCGCCGCCGCACGTGAATTACGACGGCGTGGGGCTGGCGTGGTTGCCATTGCTCGGGATCTCGAGGGGCTTGAGCAGGCGATGGACTCTTTGGGTGTCACCTGTCTTGCCGCGGATCTGCGCGATCCGGATTCTCTCAGCGCGGTGGCCGGGCAGATTCGTGCCGGCGGCGGTGTGGACGGCGTGTTTCAGTTGGTGGGCGGCTGGCGCGGCGGTGGCGGCATCGCCGGGCAAAGCCTGGCGGACTGGGAATTTTTGAGCGGCAACATCGTGGACTCGCTGCGCCTGGTAAGTCAGGAGTTTTACCAGGATTTGGTGGCCGCTCCTGCCGGTCGCATTGCGATCGTCTCGGCGACCGCGGTGGACAAACCCACGGCGTCCAACGCGAATTATGCCTCGGCCAAGGCGGCGGCGGAGACCTGGATGCAGGCGCTAGCGCAGGGATTCCGGGCTGCTGATTCGCCGGCGGCAAGCGTGCGCTTTGTGGTCAAGGCGCTGCTGGATGATGCCATGCGTGAGGCCGAACCCGAGCGCGCGTTCCCGGGGTACACCGATGTGGATGCACTCGCCCGCGCGTTTGCGGACTTGTTTGAGGATTCGAGCGCCCAAGGCGACGCCGAACTCAATGGTGCCCGCATCTCTCTGGTCCCGGATTCGGCCTCCACCGCTTCCTAAGACATAATCGAGAACTGTGATGACCCAGAACTCCGCTGCCCCGATCCATGACACACAGATCAATGACGCCCAGATCCACGATGCGACTGTGCGCGGCTTCGCCTCCGATAACTATGCCGGCATCCACCCGGACGTTCTGGCAGCGATTGCCGCCAGCAATGGCGGCCACCAAATCTCCTACGGCGAGGATCAGTACAACGAGCGGCTGGCCGAGGTCATTGCCGCGCACTTTGGCGAAGGTACCGGCGTTTACCCGGTGTTCAACGGCACCGGCGCGAATGTGGTGTCGCTGCAGTCTCTCTTGCCGCGGTGGGGCGCGGTCATCTGTGCCGATACCGCGCACATCCATGTGGATGAGAGCAATGCGCCCGAGCGCGTGGGCGGGATGAAGTTGCGCCCGGTTGCGACCCCGGACGGCAAGCTGACACCCGCACTGATTGACGAGGTCGCCATTCGTTTTGGCGACGAGCACTATGCGCAGCCCGCGGCGGTCTCCATTACCGAGTCCACCGAGGTCGGCACCGTGTACACCCCGGAAGAAATTCGTGCGATCGCCGATCACACCCATTCGCTCGGGATGAAGCTGCACCTGGATGGCGCCCGGCTGGCCAATGCCGCGGCGTCCCTAGGCGTGCCGTTGCGGGCGCTCACCCGCGATGCCGGGGTCGATATTGTCTCCTTTGGCGGCACTAAGAATGGGCTGATGCTCGGCGAGCTCATTTTGGATTTCACCGGCAACACGGACCTACGCTACCTGGTCAAGGCCAACATGCAGTTGGGGTCCAAGGGGCGGTTCATTGCGGCTCAGTTTGTTGCGCTGTTGGAAAACGATCTGTGGCTCAAGAACGCCCGGCATGCCAACGCCATGGCGGCCCGTCTGGCGGCCGGGGTACGGTCGATAGACGGGGTGACCGTGACACAGGAGCCGCAGTCCAATGCTGTCTTTGCGGTTCTGCCCGGCGAGGTAGCCAACCGGGTGCGCGAGCAGTTCCGCTTTTATGATTGGGACGAGTCTCGCGGCGAAGTGCGGTGGATGTGCTCGTTTGATACCACCGAAGAGGATGTCGATGCTTTTGTCGCGGCCATCGAGGCTGCAATGGCCGAGCGCTAAATGTCACCTCGCTTCGCGTGCGGCGAGCCTGCCGGATTCCGAGTCTGGATAGCCGTATTCTCACAGTGTGAGTGCACCTGACTTGCGAAGCGCGCCGCCAGAATTCGTGACCGCATTGGCGGCCATTCGCCACGCCGAAGTTCGGCCGGAAATTTCGTTGACCGAGATCCCGGCCCCGGCCCGCCTGGCCCCATTCGCTGTGGCGTTGAGCGCCGAGGTCATGGAATCCCCGGATGCGCAACGCCTGGATATTGGGGCGGCCAGCGAGTCGGAGCTGGCCACCGGGCGCTTTATCCTCTTGCACGATCCCGCCGGCTCGCCCATGTGGGGTGGCGAATTCAGGATTGTGACCTATATTCGGGCCCAGTTGGAAGCCGAAATGGGCAATGACGAGCTCTTGGGCTCGGTGGCCTGGACGTGGCTCCTGGATGCGCTGGACGAGCACAAGACGAGTTACAAGAATGCCGGGGGCACCGCCACGCGCGTGCTCTCGCAAAGCTTCGGCACCTTGGCCGATCGCTCGGATGGAATCGACATTGAATTGCGGGCATCGTGGACCCCGCCCGGACCCAATGTTCAAGAGCACCTGGAGGCGTGGTCAACCATGGTGTGCACCTTTGCCGGACTACCCCCGTTGCCCGAGGGCGTTTCCGCCATTCCCCGCCGCCGCCTCTCGTAGACGCACCGCTATTATTCCTTCCGCGGAATATGCGAGCTTTGGCATGAATGTCTGGATAGACTACAAATACCATGACGAATGATGAGTCCGTTTCCGCGCGCGAGCCCAGCGCCACCGAGGACTCACCCGTATACCCGCTCTGGGATACACCGCGAGACGGACTCCCCCGGGTTACCGACACTCCCGCACTGCTCGCCCAAGCGGCCCGCAAACTTGCCGAAGGCACCGGTCCTGTCGGTGTCGACGCCGAACGCGCCTCCGGATTCCGCTACGGTCAACGCGCTTTCCTGGTTCAGTTGCGCCGCGAAGGCTCGAGCACCTTCCTCATTGATCCGGAGCCCTTTGAAAATCTCGATTCGCTCCATGAAGCACTTGCCGGCGTCGAGTGGATTCTGCACGCCTCGACTCAGGACTTGCCCGGGCTCGCCGAACTGGGCATGTGGCCGGACAAGCTTTTTGATACCGAACTCGCCGCGCGCATTGCCGGTCTACCCAAAGTGGGGTTGGCCGCGGTGGTGGAACAGCTTTTGGGGTTCACCCTAGCGAAAGAACACTCCGCGGTGGACTGGTCCGAGCGTCCGCTCCCCGAGCCGTGGCTGAATTACGCGGCTCTCGACGTCGACGTCCTCGCCGATGTGCGCGAGAAGCTAGTGGAGCTGCTCGAGTCCCAGAACAAGCTCGAGTTCGCGCTGGAAGAATTTGAAGCGATCCGCACCGCGGACGCGCCAGAGCCCCGCGTCGACCCGTGGCGGCGCACATCCGGCGTGCACCAAATTCGGGATCGGCAACAGCTCGCTGTGGTTCAAGAGCTGTGGGAAGAGCGCGAAAAGATCGCCCAAAGCCGCGATATTGCCCCGGGTCGCCTTGTTCCCGATTCGGCCATCATCGCCGCGGCCAAGGCGATGCCGCGCACGGTGCCGCAGCTCTTGGGCACTCCCGGTTTCCACGGCCGCGCCGCGGGTAAGGACGCTCCGCGATGGATCGCGGCCATCGCTACCGGGCGCAAGCGCACGAACCCGCCGCCCTTGCACCGCGCATCCAATGCTCCCCCGCCGCCGCGACTATGGTCAGACAAGGACCCGCAAGCCGCAGCACGCCTGCAGACCGCCCGCGCCCGGATCGCGACGCTATCCGAGGAACTGACCATCCCGGCGGAGAACATTCTGACCCCGGATTATTTGCGCCGCCTCGCCTGGCGGCCGCCGGAAGACATGAGCCCGGCGCAGATTGGCGCGGTGCTTGCGGATATGGGCGCGCGTTCGTGGCAGGTGCGCCTCGTCGCCGACCTGATTTCCGACGCGTTCACCCACCCGGACCCCCTCCCAGAGAAAAAGTCCTCCCCAAAAAGTTGACGCAGATTACCGAAGTTGTACGGGATCCCGTACAACTTCGGTAATCTGCGTCAACTTGGACAGCTAAGTTACCCGTGGGTAACATAAGGGGTGGGCGCAAAGGCGAGCATCGCCGTCGTCCATCACAATCTCAACGAGGAGCACGGGTGAGCCGAGAAATCAAGGACGTCGTTTTTGTTGACGGGGTGCGCACGCCATTTGGCAAGGCGGGCGAAAAGGGAATGTACTGGGACACGCGCGCGGATGATCTCGTGGTGCACTGCATTCGCGATTTGCTGCGGCGAAACCCCTCGCTCCCGCCGGAGCGCGTGGACGAAGTGGCGATTGCGGCCACCACGCAAACCGGCGACCAAGGCTTGACGATTGGTCGCACCGCGGCGCTCTTGTCCGGACTCCCCCGCACCGTACCCGGATTCGCGATTGACCGCATGTGCGCGGGCGCGATGACCGCGGTGACCGCGACCGCATCCGGAATCGGCGTGGGCGCCTATGACGTGGTCATTGCCGGCGGCGTTGAGCACATGGGCCATCATCCGATGGGTTCCGGCGCCGATCCGAATCCGCGTTTTCTGGCGGAGAAGTTCGTGGATCCGGCCGCCCTCAACATGGGCAACACCGCCGAGAACTTGCACGATCGATTCCCGGAGATCACCAAGGAACGCGCCGACGCCTACGCGGTGGCGAGCCAGGCCAAGGTTGCGGCCGCCTATGAGAAGGGTCAAATTCAGCCCGATCTGGTGCCGGTGGCGACTAAGAAGGCCGGCGAGGGCTGGACCTTGCGCACCGCAGATGAGCCTCCGCGGCCGGGCACCACGATGGAGGGACTGGCCGAGCTCAAGACGCCGTTCCGCGCGCACGGTCGGGTGACCGCCGGGAACGCGGCGGGCCTCAACGACGGCGCGACCGCCGCAATTCTGGCGTCCGCCGAGGCCGCCGCGGAACTGGGTTTGCCGGTGAAAATGCGTATGGTGTCCTTTGGATTTGCCGGTGTGGAGCCGGAGATTATGGGTTACGGCCCGGTCCCCGCCATGGAAAAGGCTTTGCGCCTTGCTGACCTGTCCATCGAGGACATTGGGCTTTTTGAAATCAATGAGGCATTTGCGGTGCAAGTGCTTAGTTTCCTGGATTACTTCGATATTGCCGATGATGATCCTCGGGTCAATCGCTACGGCGGCGCGATCGCGTTAGGGCACCCGCTTGCCTCCTCTGGCGTACGGCTCATGAACCAGCTGGCCCGCCAATTCGAGGAAGACCCGTCGGTGCGCTATGGGGCGACCGCGATGTGCATCGGCTTGGGCATGGGCGCCGCCGTCATTTGGGAAAATCCCCACCACCCCGATTACTCCGGAGAGGACAAGTAAATGGCCGTTGCAGATTTCACCGAACTCGCGGCACAATTTCCCGACGAAATTGTGACTCACGCGTACACCCAAGATATTGAGTTTGAGGGATTGGGAACCTTTGTCCTCATTACCCTGGATAACGACGGCGATCACAAGCGTCCCACAACATTGGGGCCAAATACGCTGGTCGAGTTGGGCGGGGTTCTCGAGGGCTTGCGCGAGCGGGCGGCGCGCGGCGAGATTGTGGGCGTCGGAATCACCGGCAAGCCATATTTCTTTGTGGCCGGCGCGGACCTCTCCGCGGTGGGCAAGCTCAACGACCCGAAACAGGGACTGCAGATGGCGCAGCTTGGCCACGACGTGTACCGCACCCTGCGCGAGCTGGGCGTTCCCACCTTTGCCTTTGTGAACGGGGTGGCGCTTGGCGGCGGCCTGGAGTTGGCATTGCACTCGACCTATCGGACCGTATCCACCGGCGCCGGTGCCCTGGGGCTGCCCGAAGCGTTTCTCGGTCTGGTTCCCGGATGGGGCGGCGTGTATTTGCTGCCGCGCCTGATCGGCCCGGCGGCGGCCGTCACCGTGATGATCGAAAATCCGCTGAACAACAACCGCATGTTAAAGGGCGCCCAGGCTTTCGAGCTCGGCATTGCCGATGCGATCTTCGAACCGGCAGATTTCCTGGAGCAATCGCTCGCCTGGGCGCAGAAGGTGCTTGGCGGCGAGGTGAGTGTGGAGCGCGCCCTGGAACTCGAGCATGCGCCCACCGATGCGAAGGAATGGGCGAGCGCCGTGGAAAAGGGGCGGGGCGTCGTCGAACTTAAGACCGGTGGGGCCTCTCCGGCGCCCGGCAAGGTGTTGGACCTCATGGAGGCCGGACGCGAATGGACGCTCGCCGAATCGGCCGAGCGCGAGTGCGAGGCGCTCGCCGAGCTCATGCAGACTCCCGAGTTCCACAACACCGTGTACGCGTTTTTGGACCTGGTGCAAAAGCGCGGCAAGCGACCCGCCGGTGCCCCCGATGCGAAACTGGCGCGCCCGGTGACCAAGGTCGGCGTTGTCGGCGCGGGCCTGATGGCGAGCCAGCTTGCGCTGCTGTTTGCGCGGAACTTGAAGGTGCCCGTGGTCATGACGGACATTGACCAGGAGCGCGTCGATAAAGGTGTTGCCTACGCCCATGCCGAGCTGGATAAACAGCTGGAGAAGGGGCGGATGAGCCAGGACGCGGTCAATCGCACCAAGGCACTGATTTCCGGGTCGGTCTCCAAGTCGGTGTACGCGGATGCGGACTTTGTCATCGAGGCCGTGTTTGAGGAAATGTCGGTGAAGAAGAAGGTCTTTGCCGAGGTGGAGGAAATTGTCTCGCCAGACGCGATCCTGGCGACGAACACTTCTTCGCTTTCAGTGACCGAAATGGGTGCGGACCTGAAGCATCCGGAGCGACTGATCGGTTTCCACTTCTTCAACCCGGTGGCTGTGATGCCGCTTGTCGAGGTGGTGCGCGCGCCGGAGACCACCGATGAAGTGCTGGCGAGCGCGTTTGTGGTGGCGAAAGAGTTGCGCAAGACCGCGGTGCTCGTCAAGGATGCGGCGGCGTTTGTGGTGAACCGCGTCCTCGGAAGGCTCTTTGGCGAGGTCGGCGCGATCTTTGATGAGGGCACACCGGCGTCGGTGGCGGATAATGCGCTGCGGCCGATGGGTCTGCCGATGACGCCGTTTAAACTGTTGGCGCTCGTGGGGCTACCGGTGGGTCAGCATGTGCAGGAGTCGCTGCATGCGGCCTTCGGCGATCGGTTCTACGTATCCGAAAACCAGCAGAAGTTGATCGATGCGGGCGTCAAGGGGTTGTGGGAGAAGGACGGCACGATTGCCGATTCGACCATGGAACTGATGACGTTTGGGGATTCGCCGTCGACCTCGGAGGAAGCGCTGCTGCGGGTGCAGGACGCGTTGGCCGATGAGATTGGGCGGATGCTGGACGAGGGCGTGGTTGCCGCGGCCGAGGACGTGGATTTGTGCATGATCTTGGGCGCCGGGTGGCCGATGTTCTTGGGCGGGATCACGCCGTACCTGGATCAGGTTGGCGCGACCGAGCGGGTGGGTCGAAAGCCGTTCCACGCCTAGCCCTCCCCCGTCTATGTAGCGCGACACGCCGAGGAAATGCGATTTCCCTCGGCGTGTCGCGCTACATACACGTCGTCGTGGGGCTGTTCAGCTCGAGATGCGTTTCGCGAGACCGGGATAGTCGATGACCACCCCGTCGGCGTCAACAGTAAGTTCCGCGGTGAAGTCACGCTCAGCGCTCTGATACCGCACGGTACCGTCACCGGAGGACGAATAGATTTGGCGGCTCGGCACCACGCGCAGCGAGGGCACCTCGACCCACGCCATGGTCAAAGTGGTTTCAGGGGTGGGGTGTTCGAGCAGCCCGAGGCGGCGAATCGGCATGGTGTTGGTCACCGGGCACAACGCCAAGTCGCAGTCCAGCGCGTCGCTGAGTGCGTCTGGATCAGTGATGCCATGTTCCGGGAAGTAGCGCGAAACAACGCTCACCCGCAGTCTTCGAGTGATCCACCCCGGATCCACCCTGAGATCCCACGACAATTCGTATTCGGGTGTGAGAGAGAATCCATGCGCTTGCATCCACGAATCGTCGAAGTGAATCCACGCGGAATCTTGCCGAGACGGATCATCAACACCGCGCCACATATAAGCGTCTGCCAAGTCCATGAACCTAGATTAGTGCTCGGTGCGCAACCGCAATTCATTGCTGCGCCGCATTGAGATGCTCTAGCGCACGGTATCCCAACCCCTGATCGGTGAGTTCACCGGACGCCAGTAAATTGCGAAACTCGGTCAATGTCACCGTGACTGTTTCAATGAATTCTTCCGTGTCCAAGGTAGGCGCTCCCAATTCAACTGCATCACGAACGATAATGACGTGCTGTTGGAGCCGTGATGTGGAAGATTGCCATGTTGAACCAACGTACTCAGCGTTTGATCCACCGTAGCCGGTTTCCTCACGTAACTCTCGTTGTCCGGCCACAATGACGTTTTCAGCATGATCAACCCGACCCCCTGGCATCTCTAACAATATTTTCCCGGGACCGGGCCGAAATTGGCGGGCGAGCACCACCCTATGATCTGGAGTCAGAGCCAGAACTGCTACAGATTCGCCATCATCCACAAGATCCCATGCGCTCACCGTCCCATCGGGCATCCGGTAGTTTCGGGTCGTGACGGTTCTGAAGCCACTGGGCATAGAGCGTACAGTCTCGTCCTGCACAGTCCATTCAAGGTTCATTGGTATCACCTCGTCCCGCATCCCCCTCGACTGTGTAGCAGTAGGTGCCCATGTTCTCGCGCCACATGGGCATCTTTTGCTACATAGTTGAGGTTAGAAGAGCGCGACCTTCGGCGTCTGCGGGAAGATCTCATCCAGCTCGGCCAGATCCTCGTCGCTGAGCGGCACCACCGCGAGGGCGTTCTGCTCGATTTGCTCCGGCTTAGTCGCCCCGGCGATCACCGAGGCCACCGCGGGTTGCGCTGCCAACCAGGAGAACGCGACCTGCACCTCGGTCAGATCCCGCGCCTTCGCGAAATCGCCAAACGCACGCAACTGCTCCAAGTCCGCATTCTCCACCAGGTTGGTCCTTGAGTGCGAGAGCCTGCTCCCTGCCGGCGCCTTCCCGTCCGAATACTTACCGGTCAATAGCCCGTTCGCGAGCGGGAAGTACGGCAGCACACCCAGCCCGTAGGCCTCGGCGGCGGGCACCACTTCCAGCTCGGCACGCCGATCCAGCAAATTGTAGTGATTCTGCGCGGAAATGAACCGCTCCACGTCCAGCCCGCGCGCCACATATTCGGCCTCCGCAACCTGCCATCCGGCCCGATTCGAGTGCCCAATGTAGCGCACCTTGCCGTCCTGAATGAGCGTATTGAGCGCGGACAGCGTCTCCCCGATCGGAGTCAGCGGATCCGGCGTGTGGTACTGATACAGGTCGATGTAGTCGGTGCCGAGCCGCTTGAGCGAATGCTCCACGGCCTGCAAAATGTACTTCCGCGACCCGCGCGCACCAAAATCCGGGCCGTTCGCGCCACGCGCGTCCAACCCAAATTTCGTGGCAATAATCGCCTCATCGCGCCGCCCCTTGAGCGCCGCGCCCAGCATCGTCTCCGAGAGCCCGGGCTCCTTCCCGTACACATCGGCCACATCAAAAAGCGTCACCCCGGCATCCAGGGCGGCACGTACGACGGCGTTAGTCCCCTTTTGCGATTCGGTGGCAGTCCCAGCCCGGCCAAGGTTATTACACCCCAGCCCCACCACCGATACCGAGAGACCGGAGTTTCCTACTCGACGCATGTCCATCAGCGCTCATCCTTTCCTGGGAAGCGATCCAAGCCCAATTCCTGGGCTCTCTTTAGCCATTGTTGATCGCGGTGGTCAAATGGCGCGTCACCGGCTTCGACCTGTCGGTAAATGCGCTCGGCGTCCGCAGCGATCGAGTCGATCATGGCCTGTGGGTAGTGGAACAACTTTTGGTGGTCCTCGAACTCGTCTTCATCGTCAAGGACCATCCGGCCGTCATCGAAGCGGAGCACGTCCAGGTCCATATCGACGAGGTTGATTTCCCAGCCGTCGCGCGCAAGCCGTTGCCAACGGTTGTCGGTCACCAGGTCAACGTAAATCCATAAACCGTGTTCATGCCCGCCGGTATGGAATGTCGCCACCCACTGATCGTCGTGGGGGAAGAGGACGAGATTCTCCCGATGTGCCAGGAACGCGAATCCCGGCCGCGAGATGAGGTGCCCGGCCGGCTGGTACAGCCAATGCCCGTATTCATCGGATCCGAGATAAAAGGACGGGACCGCCCAGTGCGGCCGCCCATCCCATTTCCAGTTGCGTAAGACCACAAGTTCACCGGGCTCGGCCGTGAAATGTGTCAGCGGCTCCCCGGAATACGGGGCACGGTGCCTTTCGGTAGACACGTCTAAACTCATGCTCACGCTTTCTTCGCTCAGAACCCGGCCAGGGCGGACTACAGACGAGGAATCTCGCCGGTCGCGGCGCGCTCCCCCGGCAACGGCCTGGCGTGCGGAACCTTAGCACCGAGTACTTGGGCCACCACATCGCGAGAAATCTCCTGCGCGCTCAACCCTACCCGTTCCAACACCTGGGAACGGGATCCGTGCGCCAAGAACTCGACCGGCAATCCGACCTCATTGAGCCCGGTGTCGATACCCGCCTCCCGCATTTCCTGCCGAATACGCGACCCGACTCCCCCGGCCCGCACGCCGTCCTCGATAACCACCACAAGCCGATGCTGGTCGGAGAGGTCCACCACAGATCGCGGGACCGGAAGCACCCAGCGCGGGTCCACCACCGTGGAGGAAATGCCTTGCGCTTCCAGCCGCTGCGCCACGTCCAGGGACAGTTCTGCCATCGCACCGACGCTGACAATGAGCACGTCCCGGACGCCATCGCGCGGTTGAAGGCGGCGTGCCAACACATCCACGCCATCGTCCAATCGCTCCACCGCATCAATCGGTGCTCCGACATCGCCCTTGGAGAACCGCACCACGGTCGGCGCGTCCTCCACTGCCACGGCTTCGTGGAGTTCTTCGCGTAGGCGGTCCGCATCGCGCGGAGCGGCAATATGAATGCCGGGGACTACTTGCAAAATGGACAAATCCCACATGCCGTGGTGGCTCGGCCCATCGGGACCCGTCACGCCGGCGCGGTCTAGGACCAGCGTGACCCCCGCTTTATGCAAGGCCACGTCCATCAACAACTGATCAAACGCCCGGTTCAGGAAGGTCGCATAGACGGCAACCACCGGATGCAGTCCGCCAAAGGCCATACCGGCCGCAGAGGTGACCGCATGCTGCTCGGCAATCCCCACGTCAAAAACCCGATCCGGGTATTTGGCCTTCAACTTCTGGAACCCCACCGGGATCAACATGGCACCGGTGATGCCCACCACATCGGGGCGCTCATCGGCGATCGTCACAATTTCGTCGGCAAACACCGAGGTCCAGGATTGCGCACCCGGCGCGTCCACGGGCGCACCCGAAAGCGGGTCAATCACCCCGACAGAGTGGAACTGGTCGTCCTCGTGGTCGCGGGCCGGCTGAAAGCCGTGGCCCTTTTCGGTGATGGTGTGCACCAGGACCGGACCGCCGTACTCTTTCGCCGTGGTCAGCGCATCCTCGACCTCGGCCAGGTTATGCCCGTCGATCGGCCCAATGTATTTCAGCCCGAGATCCTCAAAGAGCCCCTGGGGCGCCCACCAGTCTTTAATGCCCTTCTTCGTCGCATGCAGACCCTTGTAGGTGAATTTGCCGAGCGGCCCGCCTTCTTGCAACCGTTTCTTCCACCAGTCCAGGGTTCCTTCATAGCGGCGGTGCGTGCGCACGGAGTCCAGAGCCTTCCGCAAATGCGCCATCTGATCGGCCAGACCGCCAATGGTCGGTGCATAGGATCGGCCGTTGTCGTTCACGACCACCACGACGCTGCGGTCCTTATCCCCGGCAATATTGTTCAACGCTTCCCACGCCATCCCGCCGGTCAGCGCGCCGTCACCGATCATCACCACCACGGAGCGATCGGTCCTGCCGGCAAGCTTGTGCGCCCGCGAAATGCCGTCCGCCCAGGACAGCGAGGAGGAAGCGTGGGAGCTTTCGACAATGTCGTGTTCACTCTCCGCGCGATCCGGGTACCCGGACAGGCCCCCCTGCTTGCGAAGCGTCGAGAAGTCCTGCCGCCCGGTCAGCATCTTGTGCACATAGGACTGGTGCCCGGTATCAAAAATGAGCGAGTCACGCGGCGAGTCGAAGACCCGGTGCATCGCGAGCGTAAGCTCAACCACACCCAAATTCGGCCCCAGGTGCCCGCCGGTTCGGGACACGTTCGAGACGAGAAAATCACGGATTTCTTGTGCGAGGTCCTCCAGTTGCCCACTGCTCAATTTGCTGAGATCGTGTGGCGATTTGATGGTCTCTAACAAGCTCACGTGATCCTCCCTGATGTTGACCTCACTTGGGTTCCCAGTCTACCCGCGCTTAACGCCACATCCCCGGATCGCGTTTTCATCCCCGCACTTGGGGATGAAAACGCGATCCGGGGATGTGAAACGAGTTACTTGCTGATTTGACGCAGCACGTACTGCAGGATTCCACCGTTGCGGTAGTAGTCCGCCTCACCCGGGGTATCAATGCGTACGACGGCGTCAAAGGACTTTTCTGCCCCATCCTCCGAGGTAGCGGTCACCTTCACGGTCTTGGGGGTGGTTCCCTCATTGAGCGCGGTGATCCCTTCGACGGAGAAGGTTTCGGTACCGTCCAGTCCCAGCGTGGCGGCGTTCTCGCCCTCGGGGAACTGCAGCGGCAACACACCCATGCCGATCAGGTTGGAGCGGTGGATACGCTCGTAGGATTCGGCGATGACGGCCTTGACGCCCAGGAGCGCGGTGCCCTTGGCTGCCCAGTCGCGCGAGGAGCCGGAACCGTATTCCTTGCCCGCCAACACCACGAGCGGGGTTCCCGCCTTCTGGTAGTTGACCGAGGCGTCATAGATAAACGACTGCGGCCCGCCCTCTTGGGTGAAGTCGCGGGTGTAGCCGCCCTCCACATCGTCCAGAAGCTGGTTGCGCAGACGGATATTCGCGAAGGTACCGCGAATCATGACCTCGTGGTTGCCGCGACGGGAGCCGTAGGAGTTGAAGTCCTTGCGCTCCACACCGTTTTCAATCAAGTACTGGCCAGCGGGGCTGTCCGACTTGAAGGAACCGGCCGGGGAAATGTGGTCGGTGGTGACCGAGTCGCCAAGCTTCGCCAGGACGCGGGCACCGGTGATGTCCTCGACCGCGGCCGGCTCTTGGCCCATGCCTTCGAAGTACGGGGGCTTGCGCACGTAGGTGGACTTCTCATCCCATTCGAAGGTGTTCCCCTCGGGGGTGTCCAAGGACTGCCAACGCTCATCGCCGTCAAAGACGCCGTCGTAGCCCTTGGCGAACATGGCCTCGTCAATGGAATCGTCGATGACCTTTTGCACCTCGGCGGGGTTCGGCCAGATGTCCTTCAAAAAGACGTCGTTGCCGTCCTTGTCCTGGCCAAGCGGCTGGGTGTTGAAGTCAAAGTCCATGGAACCGGCCAGAGCGTACGCCACCACGAGCGGCGGCGATGCGAGGTAGTTCATCTTGACGTCCGGGTTGATGCGTCCCTCGAAGTTACGGTTACCCGAGAGCACCGAGGTGACCGAGAGGTCATTGTCGGCAATGGCCTGGGAAATCTCGGGGTTGAGCGGACCGGAGTTACCGATACAGGTGGTGCAGCCGTAACCAACCACATAGAAGCCGAGCTTCTCCAGGTACGGGATCAGGCCGGACTTCTCGTAGTAGTCGGTGACCACCTTGGAGCCGGGTGCCACCGAGGTCTTGACCCAAGGCTTGGACACCAGGCCCTTGTCCACGGCGTTTCGCGCCAACACGGCCGCGGCCAACATGACCGAGGGGTTGGAGGTGTTGGTGCAGGAGGTGATCGACGCAATGGTCACGGCACCGTGATCGAGCTCGAAGGTGCGCCCCTCGGTGTCGGTGACAGTCACCGGATTGGACGGACGTCCGTCATTGCCCTTGGCGGCCGAATCCATCGGGCGCACTTCATTGTCATCGGGCAGGAACGCTCCCTCTTCGCCGGGGGCCGCTCCTATCGGATCGGAAGCGATCATCGAGTCCTCGACCGCCTGGTCCAAGGTGTCGTGACCGATCGTCACATAGTTGTGCAGGTCCTTGCGGAACTGTTCGCGCGAATCGGTGAGCTCGATACGGTCTTGCGGGCGCTTCGGGCCGGCAATGGAGGGAACCACGGTGGACAGGTCCAGTTCCAGGTATTCGCTGAAGCGCAGTTCCCGGCTCGGATCATGCCACAGTCCCTGCTCCTTGGTGTACGCCTCGACCAAGGCAACGTTTTCCTCGCTGCGGCCGGTCAGACGCAAGTAATCCAGGGTGACATCGTCGATCGGGAACATGGCGGCAGTGGAGCCGAACTCGGGGCTCATATTGCCGATCGTGGCGCGGTTGGCGAGCGGAACAGCGGCCACGCCTTCCCCGTAGAATTCCACGAACTTGCCCACCACGCCGTGCTTGCGCAACATTTCGGTGATGGTGAGCACCACGTCGGTGGCGGTCGCGCCGGCCGGAATCGACCCGGTCAGTTTAAACCCGACCACGCGCGGAATGAGCATGGACACCGGCTGGCCGAGCATTGCAGCCTCGGCCTCGATGCCGCCGACGCCCCAACCCAGCACGCCCAGTCCGTTGACCATGGTGGTGTGGGAGTCGGTGCCGACGCAGGTGTCCGGGTAGGCGCGGAGTTTTCCATCGACCTCGCGGGTCATGACGGTGCGCGCCAAGTATTCAATGTTCACCTGGTGCACAATGCCGGTGCCCGGGGGAACAACCTTGAAGTCGTCGAACGCCGTTTGGCCCCAGCGCAGGAATTGGTAACGTTCGCCGTTGCGCTCGTACTCGATTTCCATGTTGCGCTCGATGGCCTGATCGTTGCCGAAGACATCGATCTGCACCGAGTGGTCAATGACCAATTCGGCCGGAGCCAGCGGGTTCACACGGGTGGGATCGCCGCCGAGTTCTTTGACGGCCTCGCGCATGGTCGCCAGGTCCACCACACAGGGCACACCGGTAAAGTCCTGCATGATCACGCGGGCCGGGGTGAACTGAATTTCGGTATTGGGCTGCGCATCCGGGTCCCATCCGGCCAGCGCGCGGATGTGGTCTGCGGTGATGTTGGCACCGTCTTCGGTGCGCAACAGGTTCTCCAACAGAACCTTCAAGCTATAGGGGAGGCTTTCTGCGCCGTCAATGTCGCGTAGCCGGAAAATTTCATACTCGGTTCCGTTGACATCTAATACGCCCTTGGATCCGAAACTGTCCACATTACTCATGCTTTTTTGGACTCCTCTCGCCACCTTTTATCTTTGTGTGACCGCCGTGCACTCGCTAGCAAGGTAGACCTAACTCGAGGCGGCTTTATTCCCGGCGCAGGCGCTCGGAGTCTAAAAGCTCCCATTTCGCTCACTGAGACCGGAGCGCATCCTTGCGCACCAGGCGGAACAGTATTTCAATTCCCCCGCATCCGAGAACGGCCACTCCCAGTGTAGTTGCCAGAATCGCGCCGTCGGGAATCACGAAGGCAAAGAAGTTGGCAAAGAGCGGGACCGTGAGCATGGCGACAAACACCAGTACGAGCACCGCCACGAGCACCGTTTTGATCCGGTCGAACGGCCGGCACAACACGACCAGCACCCACATCGCCACCGCCGTGAGCGAGATGGTGCACGCGGTCTGCATGACTTCGCGGGAGGCGCCCAACCACTCATACACGAGCCAATAGGTGCCAAAAATGACCGCGGTAATGACAAGCCCGGCAGGGACCGAAAACTTCAGCGCACGCCCCAAGAATCCGGGCAAGTAGCGCCGCTTATTGGGCAAGAGAGCCAACACCAGTGACGGCAAACCAATCGTGAGCGAGGACACGAGCGAGAGCTGCCGCGGCAAAAACGGGTACTCCAGCAAGAAAATGCCGAACAGCAGAGAGGAAAAAATGGCGTAGGCGGTCTTGGTCAAGAACAGGTTAGAGACCCGCTCAATATTGGCAATGACGCGCCGCCCCTCGGCCACCACCCCGGGCAGCCGCGAAAACTTGCCGTCCAAGAGCACCAGACGCGAGACGGCCTTGGTAGCCGGGGCGCCGGAACCCATCGCGACCCCGATCTCCGCTTTTTTGAGGGCCAATGCGTCGTTGACGCCGTCACCGGTCATCGCAACCACGCGCCCGGAAGCTTGCAATGCGGACACCATGTCAAACTTTTGATCCGGGGTGACCCGGCCAAAGACCCGGTGCTCGGCCAAGACAGCGTCCAGCTCGGCACGCCCCTCCGGCAGGTTGCGCGCATCAAAACCGGCCTCTGGCCCACCCGAGCTCCCCGATGACACGCCGATACCCACCCGATGCGCAATGGCCGCGACGGTCGCCGGGTTGTCCCCGGAGATGACCATGAGATCCACACCCTGCTCCCGGAAATACTGCAGGGTTTCGGCGGCGTCCGGCCGCACCCGCTCGGAAAAGGTGAGCAAGGACACCGGGGTGAGATCGGCTGGGAGCTGCCATTCGCCGTCGTGCTCCACCATGGGAGAAGTCGAATGGGCGAGCACCAGCGTGCGCGCCCCCTCCGCGGCCAACTCCGCCGCGCGCGCCAACGGCGCGGAACCGGTGGCCAACACCATTTCCGGGGCCCCAAACACCCAGGTGCCCGCGTCCGCGCCTGTAGCCGAGTCAAAGGACGCCGAACTCCATTTGCGCGCGGAACTAAACGGCACCTGCCCGGCCGCCGACAGCGAGGACGCGCCAAAACGCTCCCCCAGCGCGTCTCCGGTCAGCGAGGAACCCTGAGCGCCAAACCACGCGAGCACGCTCGCCGTGTCCACCGGAGGGTTTACCAGGGGTTCTTCGGTGTCGAACTTGATCCGCCCCTCGGTCAGCGTGCCGGTCTTATCCAAGCACACCATGTCCACACGGGCGAGCCCCTCCACCGCGGGAAGCTCCTGCACCAACACCTTCCGCCGACCCAGGGTGATGGCCGCAAGCCCAAAGGACACCGAAGCCAGAAGCACAAGCCCCTCTGGGATCATGCCGACCACACTCGCGACCGTCTTGATCACCGCCACCCGCCAGGCGCCGGAATCCCACGCCGACCCCCAGCCGCCCTGGGCCTGCATCTGCCCGTTGACCACCACCAGGATGATCGGGATGAGCGCCCAAGTCACCCACAGCACCATTTTGTTCAGGGCGTTGCGGATCTCCGAGTTGACCAGCGAGAACCGTTTCGCTTCCGCGGTCAGCCGCGCCGAGAAGGACTCCGGACCGACCTTGTTGACCCGGGCCGTCGCGCTTCCTTCCAGCACCGCGGACCCGGAGAAAATCTCGTCTCCGCTGCCCTTGGCAATACCGTCGGACTCACCGGTCAAGAGCGATTCGTCCAGCACCACCGAACGGGATTCTAAAACCAGGGCGTCGGCCGGCACTTGATCGCCGGTACGGATTTCGATGAGGTCATCCAGCACCACATCGTCTAGTGCCAGGTCCCGCCAAGTGCCCTCGCGCATGACCCGCGCCGTCGGAGCGCTCAACACGGCAAGTCTGTCCAGAGTGCGCTTCGCCCGGTACTCCTGCACCACCCCGATCAGGATGTTCGCAAGCACAATGGCGTAAAAGAACCCGTCTTTCCAGTCCCCGACCAGCAACACCACCACAAAACACAGCGTCAACACCGCGTTGAAGAGGGTGAAGAGGTTGGCGCGCAGGATTTGCCAGAAGCTGCGGCTGGAATCGTGTTTGAGCTCGTTGCTGAGATCCAGTTTGACGCGCTCGTGGACCTGCTCGGCGCTCAGCCCGGACTCAACGTATTCGGCGCCGAGCGGCGCGAGGTGCGCCCGGGCTTCGGTGAGCGTTTGCAGGCGCTTATCCGCGCGCTTGGCGGCGTCAATGGCGGGCACGGGCGGCTCCAGGGCGTTCGCGGGTGAACAGGGTGACCGATTCCATGTGGTGGGTGTTGGGGTACATGTCCCACAGTTTCACGTCCGCCACCTGCCAGCCGTTACGGCGCATGTCGGCGAGGTCGCGCGCAAAGCTCGCCGGGTCGCAGGACACGTAGACAACCTTCTCGGCCGTGCTGGCGCTGATTTGCTCCACCACCTTTTTTCCCGCGCCGGAGCGCGGCGGATCCAGTACGACGGCGTGTACCCGGCCTGGGTGCCTTTCGAGGGCTTGGTCGACGCGCGCCCGCGTGACGTTCACCTGCGGTTGGTGAGCGAAGTTCGCGGCGGCGTTGGCGCTGGTGACGGGAGACCCCTCGATGGCGTGGACCGTTCCGGATTCGCCGACCGCCTCGGCAAGGACAGAGGTGAACAGGCCGGCCCCGGCGTAGAGGTCCCAGGCGGTGTCCCCAGCTTTGAGGTCAATCCACTCCCGGACGTTGGCGGCCAGGGCCTCGGGGGCGCTGCGGTGGATTTGCCAGAAACCGGCGGCGCTCACGGTCAGCTCGCGTCCCAGAACCGTTTCGGTCAGCTGTTCCGATCCGGCCAGATGCACCGGCGGTTTGGGAGTGGGCCTAGTGCGGCCGCGGCGCGGCGGCAGCGGGCGATTGCCCAGTACGCTCGCCTGGCGGTAACCGTTGTCCCCGAGCGTACCGAGGCTGATGTCGACGGTGGCGAAGCCGGAGTAGTCGCGCTCAAAAATTGCCGGGTCGAGTTCGGCGGCGAGCGGCATCTCGGTGAGCGGGATGACCGCGTTCGAGCGGTGCGGGTGCATGCCCAGGCGACCGTCTTCTCCAACGGCGAAACCGACCCGGGTGCGCCAGCCAAGCCCGTCGGGGTGCTCGCCCGGCATGGGTGTGGCGGCGAGGGAATCCAACAGGTGTGGTGCGATCGCGTCCGTCCCGGCGAAGCGGGTCACGAGTTCGCGGTAAATGTCGCCCTTGATTTCTCTCGCGGCCCCCGGGGCGATGTGCCCGAATTCCGCGCCGCCGACCGGGGTCCGTCCGTCTCGCGCGGCCGCGAGCGCGTCGGCGAGCTGCCAGGGGTGTTTCTGCCGGTCGGCGGAGGCAACCACAATGTCGGTGACGTCTGCGCGCCAAAAGCGAGCATCGCCGTCGTTCTCCATCACCCGGGCGCGCACCCGCTCGCCCGGCAGCGCGTGGCGCACAAAGATGACCCGGCCCTCGTGGCGGGCAATAAAGTGGCCGCCGTGGGCGGCAGCGGTGATGTCGAGTTCGAGTTCCACGCTTACTCGCCGTCGTTGTGGTGAGCGGTTTCGGAGGACTTGAGTTGCCAGGGCACCGAGGCGACCATGACGCCCGGCTCAAAGTGCAGGCGGGTTTTGATGCGTAGCGCAGTCTGATTGTGCACGAGCTGCTCCCACCAACGGCCGACCACATATTCGGGGATGTAGACCACAATGAGGTCTCGCGGGGAACTGGCGCGCAACTCCTTGATGTAGCGCAGGATGGGGCCCACGGTTTCGCGGTACGGCGATTCCAGGACCGTGATGGGCACCGGGATCTTGTAGGTGTCCCATTCGGCGAGGGTTTGTGCGGTGTCCTCGGGGTCGACGTCCACCACGATCGCCTCCAGGGTGGAGGGCCGGGAGGCGCGGGCAAAGGCGAGCGCGCGGAGAACCGGTTTGCGCACATGGGAAACCAGGATGAGCGCGTGAACCCGCGAGGGCAGGGCGCGCACCGAGGTGTCTTCGGTGATCGCGAGCTCCTGCGCGACGGTGCGGTAGTGCGCGTGGATCGAGTACATGATCAACGAGAGAGCCGCAATGGCCAGCACGGCGACCCACGCGCCGTACACGAATTTGGTCACCAACACCACGACGAGCACCGAGGCGGTCATGAGGAAACCGAGGAAGTTAATGGCGCGGGAGCGTTGTACCTTGAGCCGTAGCCGTTTGCCGGGGGTCGCGTGCAAGGTGCGGCTCCAGTGGCGGACCATGCCGAGTTGACCCAAAGTCAGTGCCAGGAACACGCCGACAATGTACACCTGGATGAGCCGGGTGACATCCGCGTTGAAAACCAGGATGAGCGCAATGGCCGGGATACCGAGGGCGAGCACACCGTTGGAGTAGCTCAACCGGTCGCCGCGGGTACGCAGCTGTTTAGGCAGGAACCCGTCCTGGGCGAGGGTGGAGCCGAGCTCCGGGAAACCGCTGAATGCCGCGTGGGCGGCAAGCATCAAAACGAGCGCGGTAATCCCGACCAGGACGTAAAAGACGATGCTGCCGGGCTCGAAAATGGTTTGCGCGAGTTGGGCCAGCACCGGCATTTGGAAGAAGTCCGCCGGTGGTGGAGCGCCATCAATGGTGAGCTGGTTGGCGGGGTCTTGGACCACGTGAATGCGGGTCAGCCGGGCAAGAATGATTACCGGAAGCGTGATGGCCGCGGCGACGACGCCCATCAACAGCAGGGTGGTTGCCGCGTTGCGGGCGCGAGGTTTGGGGAACTCGGCGACGTTGTTGGCCGGGCCCTCCAGACCGGTGAGAGCGGCCGCGCCGGTGGAGAAGGCGCGGAGCACCAGGATCGCCCCGGCAAGTCCGGTCAGGCCCTGATTCAGCCCCTCTTCCGGGGTGACTTGGTACCCGGAACTCACCGCGGCGTCCAAGATGCCGAGGGCCGCCTGAATGAACCCGGCGGCGCAGAGGATGGCGATGACGGCGAGGAAGAGGTAGCTCATCAGCGCAAAAAAACGGCCGCCGCGCTTCACTCCGCGCAAGTTCAGCAGGATCAGGACAACGACAGCGGCGACCGCGACCCAGACCTGTTTGCCTTGCAGCGCCGGGATGGCGCTGGCCACATAGGTTGCCGCCGAGGATGTGGACACCACCACGGTCAGCACAAAGTCCACCGTCAGGGCGCTCGCCACCGCGATACCCGCGGTATCCCCCAGGTTCTTGCGCGCGATTTTGTAGTCGCCGCCGCCCTTCGGGTAGGCCAAGAGGCTCTGCCGGTAGGACGCGATGACCACCAGCATCACAAGCACGACGGCGAGCCCCACCCAGGGCGCGAGCGTCACCGCGGACACCCCGGCCAAGGAGAGCGTCAGAATGATTTCGTCCGGCGAATACGCGACGGAGGACCAAGAATTGGATGAATAGATGGGTAGCGCAATGCGGGTGGGCAACTCGCGCGAACGCAACCGTTCATTGTGGAACGGCTTCCCCACCAATACTCGCTTGAGCGCATCCAAAAAGGTCAGCACAGCCCACAACGCTACAGCGTTTGCGGTGCGCTTGTCATCGCGCGCCCGCCATCAGCGCGAATGTGTGAAGAATCTGCAACACTTAGACCCAGAACACTGTACGCGCCAATGAGGAGAGTTGTGGCCCATTACGTGATTATGGGTTGCGGTCGTGTGGGGGCGAATTTGGCCCACACCCTGGAGGATTCCGGACATACCGTTGCCATTATCGATCAGGACGAGCGGGCGTTTCGCCGATTGCGCCGGGACTTCGCCGGCCAGAAGGTGACCGGCGTCGGTTTTGACCGGGACACGCTACGGGCCGCGGGCATCGAGGAAGCCTACGCTTTTGCCGCGGTCTCCAGCGGCGACAACTCCAACATTCTTGCCACTCGGGTGGCCCGCGAGAACTTTCACGTGCAACGCGTGGTCGCTCGCATCTACGATCCGGGGCGCGCCGAAATCTATCAGCGGCTCGGCATCCCCACGGTCGCAGCGGTGCGGTGGAGCACCGATCAGGTGTTGCGCCGGATCTTGCCCGAAGGAAGCATTGACAGCGATTTCCGGGAAGCCTCGGGACGTCTGGTCCTGGGCGAGCTTCCCTTGGGCGAGGGGTGGATCGGGACTCCCCTGGCCGATATTGAGAAGGCCGGGGAAGTGCGTATCGCCTTTGTGACCCGCTTTGGCGAGGGCACCTTGCCAAGCGCCGACATGGTCTATCAGGACGGCGATGTGGTGCACGCGATGATGGCCGGGGACCGCCTCTCCGATATTGCCAAGGTGTTTTCACAAGCCCCGGCCCTGGATTTGGAGGGAGAGTAGCCCATGCGCGTAGTCATAGCCGGTGCCGGGAGCGTAGGTTCCTCCATCGCGAAAGAACTCTTGAGCCACGGGCACGAAGTCATGCTCATTGACGAAAAGCCCGAGGCAGTGGGGCGCAGCGGCATCACCGGGGCGACCTGGCTCATCGGCGACGCCTGCGAGCTGACAACCCTCAAAGACGCCGACTTGGACACCGCCGAAGTTGTGGTGTCCGCCACCGGTGACGACAAGGTCAACCTGGTGGTCTCCCTGCTCGCCAAAACCGAGTTCGGGGTCAACCGCACGGTGGGCCGGGTAAACAACCCGAAAAACGACTGGATGTTTGATGACGCCTGGGGCGTGGACGTGGCAGTGAACACGCCGCGGCTGATGACCGCCCTCGTGGAAGAGGCCGTCGAAGTGGGTGACGTGGTGCGGCTCTTGACCCTCCAGACGGGCGTGTCATCCCTGGTGGAATTCACCGTGCCGAACGAATCCGCGCTCATTGGCGCGACGATCGGCTCCATTTCCTGGCCGACGGACGCCACGGTCGTCGCCATTTTGCGCGATGAACAGCCCATCACTCCCAGCGAAGACGATGTCATTGAATCCGGCGACGAACTGTTCTTTGTGACCACAATCGCCGCCGAAAACGATCTGCGCGCGCTACTGGCCTGAGCCGCGCTGATTCTCCGGTGGCTTGGCGCCCCGGGTTCCGCGCCGCGGCGAGGACACAATCCACGCGATCCACACGGCCAAGGCGTACAGCGGGACTCCCATGGCTAACCGGGAGGCTCCCAGCGCGGTCACATTGTCGGTGAGATACAGCGGAACCTGGACGATCAGGCGTAGCAGCATCGCCGCGGCCAAAATGGAGGTCGCCCATTGGTAGACGCGCATGCGCGCCGGGAGCTGGCGCCATTCCAGGCCTTCCCCGCGCAGGTAGCCAAAGGCGACACCCAGAAGCGGCCACTTGGCAATCATCGAACCCACCAGCACCACCACGGTGCCGCCGCTCATGAAAAAGCCGGGAACAAAGTAGTCGCGGGCCTCCCCGGTCTGATTCGCCACAAACGCGCAAATCGCGACGCCGATCAAACTGCCGACCGCCTGCATAAACGGGTCGCGCTGAATCAGTCGAATCACGGTGAGCACCGCGGCGGTCGCTACCGCCGCCATGACCGAAAGCCACAGGTCGCTCGTGATCGTGTACAGCACAATAAACAAGAATGCTGGCGCGACGCTCTCAATGATGCCGCGCACCCCGCCGATGCTCGCCAGCACATCGATCTGGCCGTCCTCGCCCTGTTTGACACCGCTCTTGGACGCCATGGTTTCGGAGACCTGCTGCCAAAACGCTTTGGGCTGGTCGTTCTCGGGCGGCGTCGCACTCATGTCATTTTCCTTGTGGGTGTGTACAGCAAATCGTAGCGGGGATTAAAGATGACCGGTTTGCCCTGCCACCGGGTCACTCGCCCCCAAAATTCTAGAACCGTTCCCGGTACCAGCCCGGCAATGTCGCGTTGGCCGAGCCACACTAGACGAACCTGGTGCTCTTGCCCGGCATCGGGTTCTTGCAACTCGACGACGGCGGTGAATCGCGGCGCCGATTCGCCCGGCTGGATGGTGATGGCGCTAATGCGGCCGCGGGAGGGCGAGCGGCGATCCGCGGCGCTCAATCGAGACAGGGCCATTAGCCGATCTTGGTAATCTCCGGTCCGCGCTCCCCCGGTTGCGGGCCGGTTTGCGGCGCGGTGTCCAAGGGCGATGCGGGCGGGGTTTGCACCGCTCCCGGTGCGCTCAGGGTCAGCAACTCGCGCGGCGGCATCGGGGCCTCGCCGCGCACCACAATCGTGGTGCGGAAAATCTCTTCCAACGCTTCGGCGTCCTTGGCGCTGGTAGCGGCCAACCCGCCGATGACGCCGCGCAAGAACCAGCGCGGACCGTCCACGCCCACAAACCGGGCCACCCGGTGACCTTTGGAACCATCCTGTGCCACAGCGGGAAGCTTGGCCGAAATTTCCGGGCCGAACACGCCGTCGTTCTCTTCTGCCGTGCCGCCCTGCCGGGTGACCGACTCGGTGATCTGCCCGCGAATTTCCTCCCACAACCCGTCCTTGCGGGGTGCCGCGAACACCTGCATCTGCAAGGTGGAACCCTGGTAGTCCACGCTGACGGCCACAATCCGCTGAGTCTTTTCCTCCACCTCGAGCCGAATGTTTAGCTCATCGACCGGGCGAATCTTGAGCGCGCCGAGATCGATGTAGCCGTCGTCGTCGGGATGGTCGGCAATGTCGAAGGGTCCGCTCGTCTCCTCGACGGGTTTTTGCTCGACGTTCTTGCCCAGGTGGATGTTGGCGTAGGGGTCAACCGATTCCCCGGACTGCTTCTTAGACGACTTTTTGGATCGGCCAAAGGCCATGGTGGCTCCTTCCAGAACTGCGCACGTACACCAGTCTAGATCAGGATGCGAAGCCCCCGGTCGAGCCGAATCCGCCCTCGCCGCGGCTGGTCTGATCGAGTTCATCCACGTACTCGAAACGCGCGATTTCCACTCGTTGAATGACCATTTGCGCGATGCGGTCGCCACGGGCAACGGTGAAAGTTTCGCGCGGATCGGTGTTGATCAGGGTGACTTTGATCTCACCACGGTAACCGGCGTCCACCGTGCCGGGCGTATTCACAATGCTGATGCCGTGCTTGGCGGCGAGACCGGAGCGCGGGTGCACCAGCGCAACATACCCGAGTGGCAGTGCAATTGCGATCCCGGTCGGAATGAGAGCGCGCTCCCCGGGAGCGAGGGAAAGATCAATGGTGGAGCGCAAATCCGCGCCCGCATCGCCCACATGTGCGTAATCGAGCGGCTCGATGCCGGGATCCAGTTGTTTGACCCGCACCGTCATGGTGGGCTCGGCGTCGGTGTTCGTCGGCTGGTTCACGGATGACCTCGATTGTGGTGATGGGCGTTCATTTCCCGGCGCGCGCGGTGTGCGTCGGTTTTGCGAGGCGTCGCGGCAAATGCCAAGCTAGATTTTATGGCCGAACCCCACACCACAGACCTTACACAAGCCCGCTCCGCGATTTTGTACCGGGAGAAGCTCTACCCCAGCGTCGGGGTGTGGTTTTTCGTGTTGTTTGTGGCGGGCGCAACCCTGCTTGCCCTGCTGCCGATCAACCTGCCGGTAGCGATTGCCGGGTGCATCGCCGTCACCGCCGCCGTGGCGATCGCCTTTATCGCGGCCTCCCCGGTCATCATGGTCACCCGGGACGCATTCACCGCGGGCAAGGCGAGAATTGAACACCAATACTTGGGAGACATCGAGGCGTACGACGGCGATGCCGCCACCGCTGAGCGCGGCACCCGTTTGCACGGGCTGGCATATTTGTGCATACGGGGCTGGGTTTCCCCCGTGGTGAAAGTTTTCGTGGTGGATGACGCGGACACCACACCGTATTGGTTGGTGTCCACCCGTCATCCCTTGGACGTGGTGAAGGCGCTTCAGGAAGCCCGCGAGGCTCTTTAGCCCTCGCAATCCTTGCAGAAGAGGAGTCCGTCTTTTTCTCGAGCGATCTGGGAACGGTGACGTACCAGGAAGCAGGAGGAACACGTGAACTCATCGGCTTGAGCCGGGAGCACCCGCACCAAGAGCTCTTCACCGGAGAGATCGGCGCCGGGAAGTTCAAAACCTTCGGCGGCTTCGGTCTCATCCTCGTCGACAACCGCGGACTGGGTGTTGGTCCGTCGCGACTTCAATTCCTCAATGGAATCCTCGCTCAGGTCATCATCAGTCTTGCGCGGTGCATCGTAATCAGTTGCCATAATCTAAAATTCACTCCGGTCGGATGGTCTTCTCTCGCGAAAGATTGTTGCCCATTCCGCGGCAAAATGCCAACTCAGAGCACGATTCGTGAGAAAAGTGTTCCGATCGTTAGTTCTTCGGCTCGCGTTGCGGGCGGCAATCAGTGCAAGCAACGGTTGAAGGTCTGGGTTTATTCCGGGCCCAATGTGCGCCACACCCGCCCTAATTCCGGCGCTTGCAGCGCACGCAATGTAAGAGTGTTGGCAAGGAATAGTGCAACTCAAGGAATCGTGATGCAAGAACTTCACCTCGTCAGTGTCGATGCCGAGACGTCAACGCTCGTGCTCAGCGATGAGAGCGGCACCCACTTCACACTCGCGTTGAATGATGACATCCGCGCGGCCCTGAAAACCCACCCCACGCCGCTGGCTAAATCCGGGGGTGACGCTGCCCCTCCCTCGCCTCGCGACATTCAAGCGCGGATCCGCGCCGGTGCGAGCGCGGCGGAAGTGGCACAAGAGACCGGCGCGCCGCTGTCCATGGTGCAACGCTTTGAGGGTCCGGTCCTGGCAGAACGCGAATACATTGCCTCCCGTGCTCAAGGCGTGATCGTTGCCGAGCCGGATGGGCTTCTAGATGGCTACCGCGAGGCCTTTGGGAACTCCTCGGCGAACCTGGGCGAGATGGTGGCCCACCGGCTCGAAGCCTTTGGCGCCGATACAGACTCTGCGACCTGGGACACGTTCAAGCGCGAGGACGGTTCCTGGAATGTGGTTCTCGCCTTTGAACTGGGTAAGGATGCCAGCAACACGATTGGCGAACCGCCGCTGGCACGGTGGATTTTTAAGGCGTCCTCGGCGTCCTTGAGCAACGCGAACCGGTGGGCCCAGGTGCTCAGCGAGATGGAGCCCATCGACGGCCCGCTCCCCTCGCGACGGCTCGTGGCCGTGCCGTCCTCGGTGTTTGACGTCGAGACCAGCGGCACCGATCCGAGCGAGGTGACCGGCACAGAGCCCGCCACCGACGGTTCTGGGGTAGATGACGGGCAAGACGATACCGGCCCCGACGAACACTCGGAGCTCTTGGACATGCTCATGGAACGGCGCGGTCAACGTCTGGGTACCGATGAGATCAGCGATGACGCGTTGGCCGCCATGATCGCGAAGGGACCGGTCCCCGGGGCCAAGGGTGATGCGAGCGAAGACTCGGCGGCCGGTAAGTCGGGGAAATCTGATTCTTCGGCCGATGAACTGGAAGGCCAGCAGCAGCTCTTTGGCGGTTTGCGATTGGCACCCGAGCCCAAGGATGATCCGATCAACCTGCAACAGGACGTGGACACGGATACCGCTTCGGTCGATCTCGAGCGGGAGAAACCAGCGGCCGAGGAGGACGCCGGGGCCGACAACGCCCGCGCTAAGCGCGGTCTCAAGCACAAGCGCTCCAGCGTTCCGAGCTGGGACGAAATTGTCTTCGGCGCGAAGAACGACTAACTCTCCCCTACACGGGCGGCAGGTCGAAAGGAAGTAGTTCTGCCGTTTCCGGGATTTGCCGGGCACGTCCGGCCGTCATTCTTTGCATGTAGTGGCGGCGGCACAGCGTTTCGTAGCCGGTTGCGGCCCGCTGGTCCACGTCGCCAACCACCATTTGTTCCCCCTCGACGACCATGACACCGTCCTGGGTGCGGGCGTTGTGGGTGGCACGCTTGCCGCACCAGCACAGGGCTTCGACCTGGAGCGGCTTCACATGATCGGCCAATTCCAGGAGTCGACGCGAGCCCGGGAACAGGCGGGTTTGAAAATCGCTGGTGATTCCGAAGGTGAAAACGTCAATGCCCATTTCATCTACAAGCCGGGCAAGCTGTTCAATCTGTTCCGGTGAATAAAACTGTGCCTCGTCACACACGAGGTAGTGAATCGCTTCGCCGTGGGTTTTGCGCCGCACAATCTCTTCCCAGAAATCGAGCTGCGGATCCACCTCGATCGCCTCATGCTGTAATCCGAGGCGGGACGAAAGCACCGCGGTGCCCGAGCGGTCATGGCTGGTAAAGATGAGTCCCCGGCGACCGCGCACACTGTGGTTGTAGTTCATTTGAAGTGCGAGTGTGGATTTGCCACTGTCCACGGTCCCGGAAAAGAAAACGAGTTCAGCCACGCCTCAACTCTAGTTCACTCGCAACAGCGGTATACCCAGTTCGGCGTCGGTGAGCGAACCGTGTTGTCCCACCATCTCCATCGAGGCGAGCGAAACCCGATTCAAGTCATAAAGGGCGATGTTCTCCCGCGCCGCGACGAGGACATCGCCAATGCGGGACGCGACTCTCTCGCTTGGGCGTTGTCCGGCCGGACCAAACCAGCCGAGCTCGACGGCTTCGGCCTGGGTGGCAACCCAGGCGCGGTCGCCAAACTCGTTCCGCCATTCGCTGGCCAGATGCTCGGCGTAGTTTGTCCCCAGCTCGGGTTGCAGATAGAGGTGGAGGAAGCGGGGTTCTCCCCCGGTGTGCCGCACACCCCTGAAGAGCGCGTCCATGTGGCTGACATCGAGCCGGTTCTCGGCCGGGATGTCAACCATGCCGTGGTCGGCGGTCATCAGGATGCTCGTGTTGTCGCCGAGGGAGCGCGCCAAGCGTGAGATGTTAAAGTCCAGCTCTTCGAGTTCGCGCAACCACTGCGGCGAACGCACGCCATAGCGGTGGCCGGCCTTGTCCAGCTCGTTCCAGTACAGGTACACCAGGTGGCGCGCCCGCCGGTTTTCCATGATGGTTTTCACATGCGTCACCCGGGCGCTGACACTCTTGGATCCAATGAAATCGCCACCGCGGAGGGCCGCGCGTGTCAGCGCGGAGCGTTCAAAGTGCGGTAGCGAGACGGTGCTGACCTGAATCTCTGGTTGCACTTTTTCAAAGATCGTGGGGTGCGTCTGCCAGGACAGCGGATCGACGTTCGCGTCCCACCCGCCCAACATGTTGACGACCTTGTCTTGATCCGGATCCAACACGTCATAACCGACCATGCCGGTGAGCGCCGGCGGCAATCCGGTGGCAAAGCTGGCTAGCGCCGCGGCCGTGGTGCTGGGAGCGACCGTCTGCAGGGTGCGCAGACCCCCATCGCGAATGGCGCGAGCCAGCATGGGGGCATGTGCACGATTCTCCATGAGCTGGCCGGCCCCCAGACCATCCACCATGACGATAACGGCGTTGCGGGTGTCGGGAAGATCCAGCTCGTTGCGGAAACCGGCTAGACCAAGTGCGTTGGCGACGCTCGGCAACACCTGGGTGAGGCTCGCCCCGGAAAAGGCGGGCCCTGCCGGAAGCGGGGTGCTCACGAGCGGCCGCGGGTGGAGGTCGCCTTGCGCAACGCCTTCG
Organism: Haematomicrobium sanguinis DSM 21259; assembly: GCF_000688395.1. Taxonomy (GTDB): domain Bacteria; phylum Actinomycetota; class Actinomycetes; order Actinomycetales; family Micrococcaceae; genus Haematomicrobium; species Haematomicrobium sanguinis. The sequence continues at coordinate 159,055 of NZ_JIAG01000007.1, forward strand.
CGAACGCGCTGGCCTCGCGTAGTGTGTCGATACCGTCGGCCTCGGCGCTGACCCGAATAATGATGTCCTCGGTGGACAGCGAACCGGCGTACCCGTGGTCCGCAACGCAATCGGGGTCCGGGCATCCGGCCGGCGCAATGTCCAAGCGCTGGCCGCCGGTCCACGCAATCGAGAGGGTGAGCTCTTGGGGTCCGGTGCCCGGAGTAAAGTTCTGCGGTTGGTCATAGACATAGGTCAACGTGACCGTCGAGATGCGATCAAGCGGGATGGCCTCGGTGGATATTTGGGCCATCACATGGGTGCCTTCTTCGTTCATTTGGTGATCATCCACGTGGGAGGCCAAAAGCACATCATCGGTGAGCACCAAAACGGTGGAGTGCCGGTGTACCTCATTGTGATCAAAGTGCGTTTCCAGATGCACAAAGTCGGCGCGTGCCTCGGCGCCGTCCAAGGCGTCCACGAGCACCTCGGCCATCATGGCGGGGTAAAAACCGGAGCGCTCCAAGGAGGTGAGCAGATGATCGGCGCTGGATGGTGTTGCTGGCGTCATGTTCCCTAGTCTCTCATTGCCCGGCGGGCGCTGTCGGTTCTCTGCTCTGGATTGCCCAGCATGATGGTGGCACTAAGTGCGACGGCATCGCGGTGCACCAAGAGCGGGTCGATGCTGATCGAGGCAATTTCGGGGTGGCGGTCCTTCAGGACGGCAATGCGCATGAGTACGTCTTCAAGCGCCCCTTTATCCACCGCGAAGCTCTCTTGGTGACCGGCTAACTTGATGGCAGCACGCGGTTGGCGCACCATATCGGCCACATCCTGGGTCGTCAGCGGGGTGATGCGGTGCGCCCAGTCGTCCAGTATTTGGGTGGCGTCCCCGGCCATGCCGAAGGAAATCACTGGGCCCAGCAGCGGGTCTTCCATGGCGCGGATCACGCACGCCTGGCCGGGTTCGGCCATGGTTTGCACTTCCATTCCGCTGCGGCCGTATGCCCTCAGTTCTTCTTTCATCGAGTCCACGGCCTCGGCCAATTGCACGGGATTTCCGAGGTTCAACCTGACGCCGCCCAAATCCAATCGCCGTCTCAAGTAGGCGTCAGTGGACTTCAGTGCGACGGGCCAACCCAAGAGGTGTGCCGCTGCGACAGCTTCTTGAGCGGTGCTGACCTTGATGGTGCGTAGCGCCCTCACGCCGTAGCTTGCCAGCAGTTGGACGCTCTCCTCCGAGTCCAGGGTGAGCAGTTGTGCGCCGTTGACGTCCTTCATCCAGTGCTCAAGCAACCGGGTTGCGTCCTCGTCGCGGATGCCTTCGGGTTCCAGGTATTCGCCGTGGTCGCGTGCCCGCCACATCCCGTAACGGGTCGCGGCGCCAAGGGCACGAACCGCCGCCCCGGGGCTGGAGTAGCAGGGCAGGCCCTGATCCAGGCCGTCGGGAGCCGGGTCGAAGTCGGGTCCCGTGACGAGGCCGGAGGCTTCCAAGGACTGGTCCATGACGCCGGCAAAGCTGGCGACCACGGGCTTCCCGGCCGCGCGGGCGGCGTTGTAAATGGTGGCGGCAAGGGTGTCCGTGGCCACGCCCGGGGTGGGGATGAGAGTGACGACGGCGGCATCCGCCTGGGTGCCCGAAAGCACCTCGGTCACGGCTTTAGCGAGTTGGGAGGTGATGCGTTCGGTATTGCCCGAGAGGTTCAGGTTTGCGGTGAGCACCGTGGGTGTGAGGTTCCAGGCGCTCGCGTTATCTGCGACGACTTTTCCGAGGGCCAGCGAATTGGAGAGCACCGCAATGTGGGAGCCAAGCGGCACCGGCTGACTGGCAAGCACCATCGCAATGTCGACCAGCTCGTCGTTGCTTTTGACCCGGATCACGCCGGATTGGCGCATCATCGCATCCAGGGCGCCGGCGGGAGCCTGAGTGGTTCGCACCACGTGGCCGGGCGGGAGTTGGAGTCCCATGACATCGGATTTCGCGACGATGACCGGTTTGGTCAGTGCCAGACGCCGGGCGATGCGGGAGAACTTGCGCGGGTTTCCAATGGATTCCAAGTACATGCCAACGACCGAGGTATTCGGGTCGTCTTCCCAGTACTGCATGAGGTCGTTTCCGGAAATGTCGGCGCGGTTTCCTGCCGAGACGGCCGTGGAGATGCCCACTGCGCGGCGCGCGGCGGAGGCGAAAAGCAGCGAGCCGAGCGCGGCCGACTGGGTAAAGACTCCCACCCTGCCGCGCTTGGGCAGTTGTGGCGCCGGTGAGGCGTTGAGCTTGATTTCTGGGTCGGTGTTGGAAATGCCCAGCGATGCGGGACCAAGGACCCGCATGCCGTTTTTTCGTGCTTCGCGCACAAGGTGGCGCTGGCGCTCGAGCCCGGCATCGCCGTCGTCCGCGTACCCTGCGCTTAACACCAGCAAGCCTTTTGCGCGCTTGCCTGCGCACTCGGCAATGACCTCATGAACGTTGCGATTCGGGACCGCGATGACCACGAGGTCCACATTTTCGGGGAGATCGCTGAGGCGCGGGTAGAGGCGTTGCTCGGGGTCCGCGGCGGCCAGGCGGGCGTTGACGCCGTAGACGGTTCCGGTGAACCCGGCGTCGCGAATGTGGTTGAAAACCATGCGGCCCATGGTGGTGGGGCTTTTGCTGACGCCGACCACCGCGACGCGTTGCGGGCGCAGGACCTCGGCGACGCTGCGGGCTTCGGCGCGGTGCTCGCGGGCCTCCATGACGGCGCGGGACTTTGCGGTGGGGTCGATGTCGAAGTGGACCGCAATGACGCCGTCGTCGAAGGAGCGCTGAATTTCGTACCCCGCGTCGGAGAAGACGGCGAGCATTTTGCGGTTTTCCGGGAGGACTTCGGCGCTGAAACGGGTGATGCCGTTTTCTAGGGCGGCGGCGGCCAAGTGTTCTAGCAGGATGGAGCCGAGCCCGCGGCCCTGGTGCGCGTCGGCGATATTGAACGCGACCTCGGCTTCTGTCGGGTTGTTCAGCCGATCGTAGCGGCCGATGCCGATGATGTGGCCGCCCGCGGTGATCACGAAGGCGACGCGGTCGCGGTAGTCCACGTTGGTGAACCGCTCGAGTTCCTTCGGGGTGAGCGTGGATTTGTAGGTGAAGAAACGGTAGTAGATGGAGGTTTCGGACTGGCCGAGGTGAAACTGCTCGACTCCGGGGGCGTCTTCCGGGGTGATCGGGCGGATGTGCGCGGTCACGCCGTCGCGCAACACGACGTCAGCTTCCCAATATTCCGGGTATCCTCTCACCTGGCCCATAGACTCAGCCTAGTAGCAATTTTTTGTTGAAGGATTTTTCATTCGTGACGCCTCGCCGCACCTCGACCGACGCCCCTGACGACTTTGTCGAAAACATTGTCGATATCGATGTCACCTCGGAAATGCAGGACTCCTTTCTGGAGTACGCCTATTCGGTGATTTATTCGCGCGCCCTGCCGGATGCGCGCGATGGGCTGAAGCCGGTGCAACGGCGCATTTTGTACATGATGACGGACATGGGGCTGCGCCCGGACCGCGCGTTTGTGAAGAGCGCGCGCGTGGTGGGCGAGGTCATGGGCAAGCTGCACCCGCACGGCGACACCGCGATCTATGACGCGATGGTGCGCATGGCGCAGCCGTTCTCGCTGCGGTTGCCGCTCATTGACGGGCACGGAAATTTCGGTTCGCTCGATGACGGTCCTGCCGCGCCGCGCTACACCGAGGCGCGGATGGACGCCGCGGCGGAGGCGTTGACCGCGCATCTGAAAGAGGACGTGGTTGATTTTGTGCCGAACTATGACGGCGCGCTCATGCAACCCGAGGTGCTCCCGGCGGCCTACCCGAACCTTCTGGTCAATGGTGCCGCCGGCATTGCGGTGGGCATGGCGACCAATATGCCGCCGCACAATTTGCGCGAGGTGGTCGCCGCCGCAATTCACCTGATACGCAACCCCGATGCCGACCTTGAGGCGATCATGCGCTTTGTGCCGGGCCCGGATCTTCCGGCTGGCGGCAAGATTGTGGGGTTGTCGGGGATCCGTGACGCGTACGCTTCGGGACGCGGTTCGTTTAAGACGCGGGCCAAGGTGGAGGTCGAGCAGCTTTCGGCGCGGCGCACCGGACTCGTGGTGACCGAGTTGCCGTACTTGGTGGGGCCGGAAAAGGTCATTGAAAAGATCAAGGATGCGGTCAACGCGAAGAAGCTGCAGGGCATTTCTGCGGTGCAGGATCTGACCGACCGGAAGCACGGGCTGCGCCTGGTCATTGAGATCAAGAACGGATTCAACCCGCAAGCGGTGCTGGCGCAACTGTACCGGTTGACGCCGATGGAAGACTCGTTCGGCATTAATAATGTGGCGCTGGTCGAGGGGCAGCCGCAGACGCTCGGGCTTGTGGATTTGTTGCGCGTGTACGTGGATCACCGCTTGTCGGTGGTGCGCCGCCGCACCGCGTTCCGGCTCAAGGAGAAGCAGGATCGGTTGCACCTGGTCGATGGCCTGCTCATTGCCATTTTGGATATTGACGAGGTCATCCAGGTGATCCGTTCTTCGGATGATGCGGGCGCCGCACGCGAGCGGCTGATGGCCATTTATGACCTGAGCGAAGTGCAGGCGAACTACATTCTGGACCTGCCGTTGCGTCGCCTGACAAAGTTCTCGCGGATTGAGTTGGAGACCGAGCGGGACGAGTTGGCGAAGCAGATCGCCGAGCTGGAAGAGATTCTGGGCTCTGACTCGGTGTTGCGCGATGTGGTGTGCGCCGAGCTGGAAGAGGTCGCGGAGAAGTTTGGGACGGATCGGCGCACCGTGTTGTTGGAGTCGGAGGCGAGCACGGTTCCCGCCTCGGCCATGGCGAAGGCGTCCGGGGGCGATGGCGGGGCTAAGGCTGCCGCTCTTGCGCTCGAGGTTCCCGATGACCCGTGCTGGGTCATCTTGAGCACTTCCGGTCAGCTGGCGCGCACCGCGGACGCGGGTGCGCTGGTGGATGGCGGGCAGCGGGTGAAGCATGATGCCTTCCGTGCGGCGCTCAGTACGACGGCGCGTGCCCAGGTCGGTGCCATTACCTCCTTGGGCCGGATGATCCGGGTGAACGTCGTCGACATGCCGGCGTTGCCGCCGGCGTCCGGAGTGCCAAACCTGAGCGGCGGGGTGGCGGCAAAGGACTTCTTGACGTTGCAACCGGGTGAGAGCCTCTTGTCGCTGGTGCCGGTAAGCGAGGTCATTGCCCTGGGCACTAAGCACGGAGTGGTCAAGCAGGTCACCCCCGAATACCCGCAAAACAGCGATGAATTTGAGGTGATTTCGCTCAAGCCGGGCGACGCGGTGGTGGGCGCTGTTGCTGCTGGCGCCGACGATGAGTTGGTGTTCATCACCCAGGGCGCACAATTGTTGCACTTCCCGGCGAGCACGGTTCGCCCTCAGGGCCGCAACGCGGGTGGCATGGCGGGTATCAAGCTTGCCAGCGGCGATCAGGTGTTGTTCTTTGGCGCGGTTTCCCCGTCCGACGCTGCGGCCGTTGTGGTGACCATTGCGTCGGCGTCCGGCGCGCTTCCGGGTGTTTCGCCGGGGTCGGTGAAGATCACGCCGTTTGCCGAGTACCCGGGGAAGGGCCGCGCGACTGGCGGCGTGCGTGCGCACCGATTCTTGAAGGGCGAAGATTCGCTGATTTTGGCGTGGGCCGGTCACGGACCTGCGAAGGCGGTTTCAGCCCAAGGCGTTGCGCGGGCGCTTCCGACGGAGTTTGGTCGCCGGGATGGATCGGGTGTGCCGCTCTCGCAGGGCGTTGACGCGATTGGTCCTGCGTTGAACTTGGCTTAGCGCCGCTCAAAAAGTGTGGCCATGGAGTCAAAGAACGAGTTGTAACCCGCCTCGGTCTGCTTGATCTGCTCGGCGCTGAACCCGGGTGCCTCCTGCGTTATAGCGACGTTGGTTTCACCATCGGATTCGGGGTTGAAGTCCACCTCGAGGAGTGCCTGAGCGGGGTCATCAGGTTGGTCGGTAATCGTCATGGCGATGCGGTTTCCGGGGTCAAGCTCGCGGTACTCCCCCACCCAATTAATGACGTTGCCGTCCGGCAAATGCATTTGGGCCGCCCATTTTCCACCTGGACGAAGGTCCATTTTGACGGTGTCGAGCGGGATAGTGACCTGATCCGTGCCGAACCAATAAGCGAATTGCTCGGGAGTCGTCCAGGCGTCGTAGGCGCGCTGCGGGGAAACGTGAAAGGTACGGTTCGCTGAGATGACGTTGTCCATGGTTGCTCCGTTTGTCGCTGGAAGACTGTGGTGGTCTCACACTACTGGGCTGACCGGGTGCCGCGGAAGGATTTTGCGCTCTCGTCTTTATGGTGAGGTTCGACGGCGTGTTCCCGGCTGATCACGCGTGCGTACCTTGGTTCTGGGGTGCTTGGGGGTTCAAGAGACGCGCGGCGCGCGGCCGCCGGGTTCCGCGTTGGTCGCGGTTTAGAAGGGTGGGTTGTCGTCAACCCCGGTGGCGGTGAAGTGCTGTGGGGTGGAGGCGGGTTTGTTATGCGGTCCTTGGATGGGCCGGAAGCCTTCGGCGAGGGAGTTTTGGTAGCTGACGGAGTGGTCGTTGAAGGGCCCGATCCGGTTGTCGTGGCCGGGTGTGGAGCATTCGTGGCGGAGGCATTTGAAGCAGGGCCCGTTCGCGGCGTCGGTGTTTTGTTGCGCTGTGAATGTTTGTGCTGAGAACGTCCAGGGCGCCGGATTGCTCGAGTCGTCTTGTGCGGCATAGTTGCTGTTGCTGCGCGCACCCGCACTGCCGGAATTATTACTGTCGGAATCGTTGTCGCGGGGTGTGCCCCACGGGTCGACCCCCACGCCGGTGCGAGTGCCGTCGCCGGCGCCGGTTTGTGCGCCTAAGCCTCGACCTGAACCTGATCCCGAGCCGACTCCGGTGCTGGTTCCGGTGCCGGTTCCTGTTCCGACGGGTTCGGTGAGGTAGGTGTTGCACAGTGGTGAGGTCCATTGGATCGTGTTGGTTTCTGGGTCCAGGACTTTGGCTTGCCAGCCGTGGTGGGTTTTGAGGTTGTGGTGTTTGCGACACAACAACTGCAGATTCTCCGGGTTGGTTTCGCCGCCGGTGTCCCATTCGGTGATGTGGTCGGCGTCGGTACG
>NZ_JIAG01000008.1 GCF_000688395.1 Haematomicrobium sanguinis DSM 21259
TCGCGGATCGCGTCGGCGGGGATGGGACCGTACCCGGAGAGCATCCCATCCTGCTCATCCAACCCCGCCAGAGTAGTGGCCGGGATCGTCACAAAGATTTTCGCTTCACCGCGCAACCCCGACCGCGACCCCGAGGCAGTTTCTGGTTCTGCGCCGCCAGCGGAGCAGGTGGCCTCCGAAGCCTCGGCGCCGTTCCTGGTGTCAGGCTGCACTGACGCGTCACCAGGATTCGCGGGGTGTTCGTGGATCACGCCGTCGGGGTCAACCCAGTAACACTCCTCACGCTCCCAGTCGTTCTCAGGTGCCGAACTGTTTCCAGGATCGGGCACACGTGTCCCCTCACCACCGGTTTCGGGCGCAGTTGTCCCCTGGAACCCGGTTTCGGGCGTGGTGGTGTGGTTGAACAAGTCATGGATCGAGTCGTAGGAGAGTCGCTCAGTCGGTGCTGAGCGGCTAGGACCAGTGTCTGCTGGTTCTTGGTCGCGTGGTGGCCACGACCCAGGTTCGGCTGTGGGTCCAGAATCGGCTCCGGGCGCACTGGTCCCCTCAGCCTCGTCCGTGCTCTGGCTCGCGTCTGGGCCCGCGCCACTGGTCCCCGCTGGGTTGGGTGGGGTGTTCGGGTAGGACTGGTTGTAGTTATGGGTGATCAGGTCGGTGAAGACATCGGCGATCAATTGTTTCAACGTACGAGTGTCGTTCTCGGTTTTGGCGGTGATCGCGAAATCGGTGAGGGTGTTCATGAACCGGTGCGCCGCTATCGCCGGCAACAACCCGCTGATAGAGCACATCCCGTTCGACTCATTCGTGATCGACACGTACCGGTGCTTCATCTCCCGCCGCTCCCGCACCGCCAGCGGCTCAGCGTGTAACCGGTTCCGCGTGATCTCGGCGAACTTGGCCACATCATTGGCGGATCTGACCGGGTATTGACCGGTCACATCATATTTCGCCGGGAAAATAAACTCATGCACCCGCGCGTCATATTCAGCGGCTTGCTCATCGGTCAGCCCGACACAGTGTTTTACCGCGGTTTTCACCAATCGGCTGTTCAACATTCCTGTGATGAACCGGGCTTCGAGTTTCGGGAGCCGGGACAAGGTCGCGGTGTCGATCAGCATCCCGGTCGTTACGAACTCGCTCCGACCCCACAAGAGCGCCAACTCACTGCCGAGACCCCAGAGCGCTTCGTCCATCGCCCTCACGGACACGCCGCACCACACCCGCGGAAATGCCACCTCGGAGTCCTCCACATCCCGGGAATCAAACCCCGGGAAAAACGCCGAACCCTTAGGGAACCCAGTCCCAGCACTGGACGCCGGATCGGCGGCTAAGTTGGAAGAGTCAGTGCCCGTGGAGTTAGTGCCGGTGGGGTTGGCCCCAGCCAATGGGCCCGTAGCCGCGTTAGTGTTCGCGTTGGTAGGTGGAGTGACGGTGAACGCATCCTGATGTTTCCCTCGCCCCGAACCGCGACGTCCTTTGTTCCCCCCGATCGTCTCATCCAGGGGAAGGTCCAGGAGTCGTTCTTGCTCCTCGGCCTCCACGCTCAACGCGACACCCGCGGCCAGGTGCATTGCTGCCTCTACTTGCACCTGAGCACGCTCCAACAACTTCACCGCACCCAGGGCGTCGCGCTTGAACGCATCCGGGCTAAGCGCGCCGCGGGCCGCGGTCGAGGTGGATGGTGATGCCGGAACTGTGGGCACGGTGCCGTGAGGGTTCCGAAGATCCTGCTGAAACTCGTCCATGAGCTTTTCCATGCCACAGGCGAGCCGGGCGACCGCACTGGTGCGGACCCCGAGCTCTGTCTGTGCCATAGGAAACGTCATAACACCACGCTATAACCCGGCACTGACATTGAGCACCCGAAAAACCCCAAATGTGGATAACTTCGGAAAATTTCCTAAAAATTTTTCCCTGTGGAGGAGCATCCACCCCAGCGACCGTCACCCCATGCGCACCCAGCGACTTCACTTCGTGCAGATTCGGCCCGCCAACAGGGAAGACGACCCGCATCTAAGCCCAATGTCAGAGCCGGATGCTACTGTTGCGCTACCAGGTGAGAATTATCGCTAAACCGCTGGGGTGAGTCGGTCTGGCATAAAAGCGTAAATATTTCGCTCCTATTTTAAGAAACTGGAGCGCTGAGCGCAGCATAGGCCATGCTCGTCAACATCTCGCCCAACTGTCGGCCGGCAGCCGATTCACTCCCGCGCTGCCTGCGGTGCAAGGTGTGCGGAGTGGAGTTGATCAGCCCAAACACCGCCTGCGCACGCTGACGCATTTGGCCGCGCTCGGTGCCGGGAAAAAGCTGAACCAGCGCATCAACCCAGACGTCCACGTAGGCGCGCTGGAGACTCTTAACCTCTTTGACGTCATCCTCGCTCAACGCGTTCAAGTCTCGATCTTGAACTCGAATCACCGCGGCATTGTCCAAAGCAAACGCCACCTGAAAGCGCACCAACTCCCGCAAAGTTTCAGAAGCGTCAAGGGCTCGCGAAACCACCGCGCGCGCTCCGTCCAACAAACCCACGGATACATCTACCAAGAGCGCCCCCAACACCGCCTGCTTCCCTGCAAAGTGCCGATACACCGCGGGCCCGCTCACACCGGTCGCCGCTCCCAGGTCCTCAATGGAAACCCCGTTGTAACCATGCTCGGCAAATAACTCCGCCGCCGCGCTCAACATCGCCTCCCGGCGTTGCGCCTTAGCAGCGCTGCGCTCGGTGAGGTGAACCGGGGAGGCGAGGGCTCCGCCGTCGTGCTTTTCCATGCTTTTCCCTCAAGGTGGACATCTGTGAGTCAAGCTACTAGCCTTATTTCAGTTAGTAAAGACTAACTGAAATTCGCGGCTAACGGTGGCCGCATCGACCAGGAAGCGCACTGGATGCAAACTCTTCGTTCCCAGGTGGATCCCGACGCGCCTGAATTTCTCGCCAACGCCGCGGCCCAAAAAGAGCTTGCCGCAGAACTTCGCGAGCACCTTGCGAAAACCGCCTTGGGCGGCCCGGAAAAATCGCGCGAAAAGCACGTGGCCCGCGGGAAACTCCTCGCTCGCGATCGCATTGCCCAGCTCCTCGACGCCGATTCCCCATTCCTAGAAATCGCGCCACTCGCCGCCAACGGGATGTACAACAATGACGCTCCGGCCGCCGGGGTCGTCGCCGGGATTGGATTGGTGCATAACCAGCCCATCCTCGTGATCGCCAATGACGCCACCGTCAAGGGCGGCACGTATTTCCCGATGACCGTCAAAAAACACCTGCGCGCGCAAGAAATCGCCGCCGAAAACAACCTTCCCTGCGTCTACCTCGTCGATTCCGGCGGCGCATTCTTGCCCATGCAGGACGAGGTCTTTCCCGATAAAGAGCACTTTGGTCGCATCTTTTATAACCAAGCCAATATGTCCGCCCGAGGAATTCCGCAGATTGCCGCGGTCATGGGTTCCTCCACCGCCGGCGGTGCCTACGTCCCGGCCATGAGTGATGAGACCGTCATCGTCAAGGAACAGGGCACCATCTTCCTCGGCGGCCCGCCGCTCGTGAAGGCGGCGATCGGTGAAGTCGTGACCCCGGAAGAACTTGGCGGCGGCCTCATGCACTCGAGCAAATCCGGCGTCACCGACCACCTCGCCGAAAACGATGAACACGCTCTCCAAATAGTGCGCGACATTATTTCCACGCTCCCCGAACAAGACTTTGGCCTCGATGACATCGTCATTCCGCCGACCGCCAATGAAGACGAAATTTACGGGGTTGTCCCGGTCGACGTGAACGCCCCCTATGACGTCCACGAAGTCATTGCCCGGCTCGTCGACGGCAGCGAATTCGCCGAATTCAAAAAACTCTACGGTGAAACCCTTGTCACCGGATTCGCGAAAATCCACGGCCACCAGGTCGGCATCATTGCCAACAACGGCGTTCTCTTTTCCGAAGCCGCACTAAAAGGCGCCCACTTCATCGAGCTGTGCGATCAGCGCGGCATCCCGCTCATCTTCCTGCAAAATATCTCCGGTTTCATGGTCGGCAAAGACTACGAAGCCGGGGGCATCGCCAAAAACGGCGCGAAAATGGTCACCGCCGTCGCCTCCACGCGGGTTCCCAAACTGACCGTGGTGATCGGCGGCTCCTTCGGCGCCGGGAACTACTCCATGTGCGGCCGGGCGTATTCGCCAAGATTCCTCTGGATGTGGCCGAACGCGCGTATCTCCGTCATGGGCGGCGCCCAAGCGTCCGGCGTCCTCTCCACCGTCAAACGCGACCAACTCGAAGCGCAAGGCAAAGAGTGGAGCCAAGAGGAAGAAGAGGAATTCCGCCAACCCATCCGCGAGCAGTTCGAGAACCAGGGCAACCCGTACTACTCGACCGCACGCCTGTGGGATGACGGCATCATCGACCCGAAAGACACCCGCCGCATCCTCGGCATGGCGCTGGACGTGGTCACCAAGGAAGATCTGCCCGAGTCCAACTTCGGATTGTTCAGGATGTAGGGGATAAAGACCATGAGCACACCATTCACCAAGGTCCTGATCGCCAACCGCGGCGAAATCGCCTGCCGCATCATCGAAACCCTGCGCACCATGGGCATCCAATCCGTTGCCGTCTACTCGGACGCGGACGCGAACGCCAAGCACGTCCAGCTCGCCGACGAGGCGGTCAATATCGGCCCGGCGCCGGCCACCGAGTCCTATCTGAACATCGCAAACATTGTGCGCGCCGCCCAAGACACCGGCGCCCAAGCGGTCCACCCCGGCTACGGCTTCCTGAGCGAAAACCAGGACTTCGCCAGCGCCCTGAACGAAGCCGGAATCACCTTCATCGGCCCGTCCGTCCACTCGCTACACCTCATGGGTGACAAAATCCGCTCCAAAAACCACGTCAAGGAACACGGCGTGCCGGTAGTCCCCGGGATCAGCGAGCCCGGCCTCACCGACGCGCAACTCGAAGCAGCCGCCGCAGACATCGGCTACCCGATCCTCATCAAACCGAGCGCGGGCGGCGGCGGCAAGGGCATGGAAGCGGTCCAGTCCGCCACAGAGCTGAAGCCAGCCATTGAAACCGCGCGCCGTGTCGCCGCGAAATCCTTCGGCGATGACACCCTCTTCCTTGAGCGCCTGGTCCAAACCCCGCGACACATCGAAATCCAGGTCCTCGCCGATAAACACGGCAACGTCATCCACCTGGGCGAACGCGAATGCTCGCTGCAGCGCCGCCACCAAAAGGTCATCGAGGAGGCACCCAGCGCACTCCTGACCGAAGAGCAGCGCGAACGCATGGGCCAAGCCGCCGTCGCCGCCGCGAAATCCGTGGACTACTGGGGTGCGGGCACGGTTGAATTCCTGCTTTCCAACGAGAACCCGGACGAGTTCTTCTTCATGGAAATGAACACTCGCCTCCAGGTCGAGCACCCGGTGACCGAAATGGTGACCGGTATCGATTTGGTGGAACAGCAGGTGCGGATCGCGCAAGGCGAGCCGCTCGATTTGGCGAGCAACGCCGTCGAACTTCAGGGCCACGCCGTGGAAGCGCGCGTCTACGCGGAGAACCCGGCCAAGGATTTCCTGCCCTCCACAGGCACCATCCAGTACCTCGACGAGCCGACCGGCCCCGGCATCCGCGTCGATTCCGCGCTCGTGGACGGGCTCGAAATTTCCGCGCACTATGACCCGATGCTCGCCAAGGTCATTGCCTGGGGGCCGGACCGCACGCAGGCGCTGGCCCGGCTCGACGAGGCGCTCAGCACCATGACGGTCCTCGGCGTCGATACCAATATCGACTATTTGCGCGCGCTTCTCGCCGACCCGGACGTGCAGGCCGGTCGCCTGGACACCGGGCTGATCGAGCGCAAACTGGACACCATGACCGCGCAGGAATTGCCCGAGTCTGCGCTGCACTTTGCCGCGCAGGCGCTCGTCGACGCGCGTCGCTCGAGTGCCGAGGAGCACGCGGGCGACCCCTGGTTCGCCGCCGATGGCTGGCAACTTGCCGGTGCCCGCCCGGGCGTCGTCACGCTGGTTCGCGACGGGCAACGGCACCGCGTTACCGTGCCGGGCGCGGACAGCGGCACGCCGGATGGCGTCGCGGTGGTGCAGCAGAACATTGGCGCCACCGAGGATTCCACGAGCGCGGATATTTGGCTGAAAACCGCCGGGTTCGCCGGACATTTTGCCGCGCCGAGCCGCGCGGAACTCGTTGACATGATGCTCGACGACGCCACTCACCAACCCGGCTCGGCAAGCCCGGACGTTCGGTCGCCAATGCCCGGGACGGTCGTGGCGGTTGCCGTGGAATCCGGGCAAACCGTGAGCGCCGGGCAAGTGGTGGCCTCCGTGGAGGCCATGAAAATGGAGCACCACATGCGCGCCGAAATCGACGGCACCGTAACGATCAGCGTCAAGCCCGGCGACGTGGTGCGCGGCGACCAGGTGGTCGCGACCGTGACGCCGGCCACGCCCGAGCCCGCCGAACCCGCCGAACCCGCCGAGCCCAGCGCGCCCGCGGCGCCCGCCGACACCCCAGACTCATCCGAGAACCCCACCAACTAGAGGACACCATGCCCGATTTTCAGCTCGAAGAAGAGTACCAAGACCTTTCCGACACCGTCCGCGAGTTCGCAGACACCGTGATCGCCCCGGTCTCCGCCAAGCACGATGAAGAGCACACCTTCCCCTACGAGATCCAAAAGCAAATGGCTGAAATGGGGCTGTTCGGCCTGCCCTTCCCGGAGCAGTACGGCGGCATGGATGGCGACTACTTCGCCCTCGCCCTTGCGCTGGAGCAGATCGCGCGCGTAGACCAGTCCGTCGCGATCACCCTGGAAGCAGGAGTGTCCCTTGGCGCCATGCCCGTCTACCGATTCGGCACCGAAGAGCAAAAACAAGAGTGGCTCCCGCAACTGGCCAGCGGCCAAGCGCTCGGTGCGTTCGGCCTGACCGAGCCGGAAGCCGGCAGCGACGCGGGTGGCACCAAGACCACCGCGCGCCTAGAGAACGGCGAATGGGTTATTAACGGCGCAAAAGAGTTCATCACCAACTCCGGCACCGACATCACCCGCCTGGTGACCGTCACCGCTGTCACCGGTCAAGAAGAACGCCCGGACGGTACCGTCAAGAAGGAAATCTCCACCATCTTGGTGCCCACCGATACACCCGGTTTTGAAGCGCGCCCGGCATACAACAAGGTCGGCTGGAACGCCTCGGACACCCACCCGCTCAGCCTTTCCGACGTGCGCGTGCCTGAAGCCAATCTCCTGGGCACCCGCGGCCGCGGCTACGCCAACTTCCTCTCCATCTTGGACGAGGGCCGCATCGCCATCGCCGCGCTCGCGACCGGCGCCGCGCAGGGCTGTGTCGAATACGCGACCCAGTACGCCAAGGAGCGCCAGGCGTTCGGGCACAACATTGGCTCCTACCAGGCCATCCAGTTTAAGATCGCCCGCATGGCCGCCCGCGCACACACCGCGCGCCTGGCCTACTATGACGCGGCGGCGCGAATGCTCGCCGGAAAGCCCTTCAAAACTGAGGCCGCAATTGCCAAAATGGTGGCAGGAGAGGCGGCCATGGACAACGCCCGCGACGCCACCCAAGTCTTTGGCGGGTACGGCTTCATGAACGAATTCCCCGTCGCCCGCCACTACCGGGACTCCAAGATCCTGGAGGTCGGGGAAGGCACCACCGAAGTTCAGCTCATGCTCATCGCCCGCTCGCTCGGACTCTAAAAACCCGGACACGGTTCACGGCAAGAAAGGCACTCATGATTGACAAGGTTTATGCCACCGCCGCCGAAGCGGTGGCGGACATTGGCACCGGGGCGAGCATCGCCGTCGGAGGCTTTGGCCTCTCCGGAATCCCCGAAACGCTCATTAACGCGGTGCACGATCAGGGCGCCACCGACCTCGTCACCGTGTCCAACAATTGCGGAGTCGACGGCTGGGGTCTTGGCGTGCTGCTCGAATCCGGCCGTATCCGCCGCACGATCTCCTCCTACGTGGGTGAGAACAAGGAGTTCGCGCGCCAGTATTTGGCCGGTGAACTCGAGGTGGAACTCACCCCGCAGGGCACGCTCGCCGAAAAGCTTCGGGCCGGGGGAGCGGGCATCCCCGCGTTCTACACACCAGCGGGGTATGGCACCCAGATTTCCGAGGGGGGTCTGCCCGTGAAGTACGACGGCGATGGCCAAGTAGCCATCGCATCGGCACCGAAAGAGACTCGGGAATTCAACGGCCAGCACTACGTGCTGGAAGAATCGCTGACCCCGGATTTCGCGTTGGTGCACGCCTGGAAGGGCGACCGGCACGGCAACCTCATTTTCCATGAGTCGGCGATGAACTTTAATCCGCTGTGTGCCACCGCCGGGCGCATCACCATTGCCTCGGTGGAAGAACTCGTGGAACCGGGGGAGTTGGACCCGAACTTCATTCACACCCCGGGTATTTTTGTGCAGCGCGTGGTGCACACTCCGAATCCGGAAAAGCGGATCGAAAAGCGAACGGTACGGGAGGCGTAGCACATGGCACTGTCACGGCAAGAGCTCGCGGCGCGGGTTGCCCAGGAACTCGAAGACGGCCAGTACGTCAATCTTGGTATCGGGATGCCCACCCTCATTCCGAACTACATTCCCGAGGGCGTCGAAGTGGTGTTGCACTCGGAAAACGGCATCCTCGGTGTGGGGCCGTACCCCACCGAGGATGAGGTCGATCCGGACCTGATCAACGCCGGTAAGGAAACGGTCACCGTGAATCCGGGCGCGGCGTTCTTTAACTCTTCCGAGTCCTTCGGGATGATTCGCGGCTCGCACGTGGATTTGGCTGTCCTGGGTGCCATGGAAGTGGCAGAAAACGGGGATCTGGCGAACTGGATGATTCCGGGCAAAATGGTCAAGGGCATGGGCGGTGCAATGGACCTGGTATGGGGTGCCAAACGCGTGATCGTCATGATGGATCACGTGGACAAGGCAGGAAACCCGAAGATCGTCGAACGGTGCACATTGCCGCTGACCGGCAAGGGATGTGTCGACACGATCATCACCGATCTTGCGGTGATCGACGTGACTGACGGGGGACTGGTATTGCGCGAAACCGCTCCGGGCGTGAGCGTCGAGGACGTGGTGGCCAAGACCGGTGCAGCTCTGAAGGTCGCCTCATGAGCGAAAAGCGGATTATTACCCAGCGCGGACTGTACTTTGACGAGCTGGAAGAGGGCGTCATTTATCGCCACCAACCGGGGCGCACGCTGAGCGAAGCCGACAATATCCTCTTCACCACCCTGACCATGAACACCCAGGCGTTGCACCTGGACGCGGCGTTTAGCGAGAGCCAACCTTTTGGGCGGCGGCTCGTGAATTCGATGCTGACCCTCTCGACGCTGGTGGGCCTGTCGGTGTCGCAACTGACCCAGGGCACCATCATCGGCCAGCTCGGCCTGGACAAGGTGGTTTTCCCCAAACCGGTGTTTCACGGGGACACGCTTTACGCCGAATCCGAGGTGCTCTCCAAACGGCCGTCGAAGTCGCGGCCCGGGCAAGGGATCGTGGTATTTGGGTTGATTGGCCGGAATCAATCCGGAGAGGTTGTTGCGCAAGCGGAACGGACCGTTCTGATGAAGGCGCAGGAATCCACCGGTCAGAGCGCGGAAGACGAGTCCTGGGAGGGACATTCGTGAGTGCCTTTGAACTGGGTCCGGCAATCTTGTTTTGCCCGGCGGATCGGCCCGAACGCTACACCAAGGCGGCCGAGCGTGCCGACGCGGTCATCCTCGATTTAGAGGACGCCGTCGCCAAGAGCGCGAAGGCCCAGGCCCGCAAGGACCTCGTCGCCAATCCGCTCGACCCCGCGCGAACAATTGTGCGGGTCAACCCGGCTGGAACCGATGACTTCATAGAAGACCTCAACGCCCTACGCCGCACGGACTACAACCAGCTGATGCTCGCCAAGGCCGAACAGGTCTCAGACTTCGAGCGACTCTCCGGGTTCGCCGTCACGGCGTTGTGCGAGACTGCCCGAGGAGTTGCGAACGCCACGGACATCGCGGACGTGCACGGCGTCGTCGCACTGATGTGGGGGGCCGAAGATTTGGTGGCCTCGCTCGGGGGCACCTCGAGCCGCTTTCCCGATGGGCAGTATCGGGAAGTCGCGAAATACGCGCGCTCGCAGGTATTGATCGCCGCCGGGAGCGCACACAAGGCCGCGATCGATTCCGTCTTTGTGAACATCCCGGACCTGGAGGGTCTGCGCGCCGAGTCAGAAGACGCGGTTGCCTCAGGGTTTGCGGCAAAGGCCGCCATCCACCCGAACCAAGTGGCGGTCATTCGTGAAGCCTATGCGCCGAGTGCCGAGGAAGTGGCCACTGCGCGCGCGTTGCTTGACGCGGCTCGGGCCAGCGGGCAAGGGGTCTTCGAATACCAAGGCTCCATGGTGGATGGGCCCATTTTGCGGCACGCCGAATCGGTGGTGCGCCGAGCGAAGCCGGCTAGCTAAATTCGCCGTCCGTTTTAGGTACTCTTCTCAAAGCTTGCGATGACGCCGCCGAGGAAGCGCGCCACCGAGACGAGTTCGTCGCGGCTGAATCGACTCGCGAGCGAAACCAGTTCGGTGGCGACCTCTTCCAGCGTGGGTTGCATTTGCGCAACTGCGCTCTCGGTGGCACGAATGTATTGGCCGCGCCCGTCTCTCGGGTGCGGGGTCCGTTCGGCGAGTCGCGCGTCCTCCAGGCGCCGAATGAGACTAGTCGTGGATGCGGACGTGATGCCGAGATGCTCGCTCAATTCTGTGGGCGACACCGATTTGTCATGTTCGGCCGCGGTGAGCAAATATCGCAGTGCGGCGAGATCTTTCGGCCCGATGGCCAGCCGTTCGCGCGCCCGCTCACGTGCCGAAAACTCGACATCGCGGAACGTGCGCAAGCGATCCAGGGCAATGAGTCCGGGGTCCTCCGGGTGTTCTTGCCATTGTGCGTGGATGATTTCTAGTGACATGGGTATCGGTGTAGTTCCATGACCGTTTATGAGGGATTTCGGGGGACGAGAGTCCACATGCTCTCGGGCTCGATGCGTTGGAAAATTTGAACGTCGCCATCGGGGAAGAACTCTTCATGACTTCTTGCCCAGTCCATTGCTTCCGCAATGGTTTTCGCTTCGATGACGGTCAGCTCCGACGTGCTTTGCGTGTCGATGCGGCGATAAGCAAACTCGCTCATATCTCCACTGTACTCCGCGGGAAAATCGGCGGGGCGCGGGTAATTGAGGCGAGGAATCTCGCCGATTTTGCCCACGCGCCCCGCCGAATGATTCACTTAGCTTCCCGGAAGAATGCTCTCGTCATTGGAATCGTCAGAGTCTGGATCCTGCCCGGGGTCAACCGGCTCGCGGTCGGGATCCGTGATCGGCCCAGTGGGGCCATCCGGGGAGCCGCCCTCGCGATCGGGGTCGAGATCCGGATCTGCCGTGGGGTCAAGGTCGGGATCCACGTTGGGCAGATCTGGGTCAATGGTCGATGGATCGTTATTGGTGGGGGGTGTCATCGCTCTCACTCCTTTGCGGATGCGCCCGGAGTTTCCGGGTAGTTCTCACTGAAACACTCTCCTGCGCGTATCGGCAGGACTTGCCAAGCGAGAATAACGGGAGGAAAATTCATCCGCGGATATGTTTGCCCAAGGCGCCGCAGAGGGCTATTCTGATTGGTAGCTAGTTAAACTAGCTATCCGGCTGAAGCAGCTTGGCTGGTCTCGAGACGTACCACATCAAGACCGTTCGGAGTATGCCATGCGTCGCTTATCCAGCCCTCACCAGGTGTTCGACAATTCCGTCAATTCTCGCTATGAGCTCTATGAAGACGGGAACATGATGGCGTACGTCAAGTACCGGATGCAGGGCGAGAACATTATCTTTCTCATATGCCAGGCCAGCAGGAAACCCGTTCATGATGTCGACCCGCGAAGGGTTGACTGTGCGATGTACCGCACCGAACTGCTGTGCCGGGAGGCGATGAAGGACGTCCATCGCCGCCAGCTACGTGCCTTAGTTGTCTCTCGAGCAATGAAAAACATCTTTGGGTTGCCGATGGCGGCGCAGACACCCCTGAGCTCGACGCCAGCCACCTACCACGCGCCCACCACTCACTCTCGAGCTGAAATCTTTACCCAAGCCACGAGCCAAGAGTGGGTAGCGGGGCACTGATTCGGTGTTTACCGCTTTCATCGGTGCGGAACACCTTCAGGTCTAACGCGCCGCGTCCGGTAATCCATTGGGTGAGATCGGCGAGAGTTCCCTCAACGGTGAGGGCACCGGGCCCATTGTCCGCGCTGCTCGCGGCACCAAGTTGTGCGGCGAGGTCTGGGCGATCCAGCGGCACCACTGTGACGGGCGCTTCCCCCTCGGCTCTGGGGTTCGCCGGGGCCACACGCTCAACCGCCTCCCGAAAAATGCGTTCAATAACGGGGATTGGGAACTGCCGAAATCGACCTCCGTTCCCCAAATCGACCGCATGGACCCACACCTCGCGGGCACGCGTCCACGGCGTTTTCGCGACAGCCACCTGGTCCCCGGTCAAGGTCGTGAATTCTTGACCCCAGCTTTCTTCAGGCAGATCTCTCCATTCCACGTTCAGATGCACTAGCGCGTGGAAGTGGAGGTTGCGCAGCGCCGTGGGATTCAGCGTCGCACCAAAATCGATTTGGTTGTCCCGAAAGGCGCGCGAGGGGTACATGTCAACGTTTTCGCCCAAATGCGCGTGGGCCACCACGTTGCTCAGGGCGCGTGCGTTATAGCCAATGTGCGCTAAGACATGCGCCCTCGTCCAGCCCGGAAGCCCGCTGGGGCGATACAAGTCTTCATCGCTCAGATCGTTGACTAGTCGCGTGAAGAAGGCTGTGCCTCGACGCGCCAAGAGCAGGTCCGCAACAATGCGCTCGTCTCTGACCAGATCGGTGCGAGCGGGCATGACCTATCGCTCCTGCGGGGCTTCAGGACGGTCCACACCCGGGACGTAGGTGCGGGCAAAATTGAGCCGTTCCACCACGGGAGCATCGCTGAAGCGGAAGAGATCGAGCCCGGTCTCCGCCTCGAGCGAATAGGGAACCCAGGACGGAACCACAAAGAGATCGCCCTTTTCGAGCTCGCGTGCTTCATCTCCGAGCCGCACGGTGCCACGTCCCTCGAAAACTTGCCAGACGGAGGAACCCACCTCGTGGCGTACGGCCGTGGCGGTTCCCTCGCGCAAACGGTGGAATTCGCAACGCACTGTAGGCAGCACGTCTCCGCCGTTGGTGGGGTTGGTGTATTTGATCGCGGCGTGTCCCTGCTCTACCGTCGCTGGGTGGCCTGCGTCCTCAAGTTCCAATTGGTTGCGCAGTGCGCGGTCGGTGTATTCCCACCGGTAGGCGGCAATCGGCGTGCTGGGTAGGGAGCGTTGGGCGGACAGCGGCGTTAGCCCCGGGTGCGCCCAGAGCATTTCGGAACGCGAAATGTCCGGGGAGGCTTCGTCGGTGACGCGCTCAGAGCCATACTCAAAGAAACCGAAGTCGAGATCGTGGGCCAGCGGGACGTCCAGGCCGTCAATCCAGGCCATGGGTTGATCCGTGTCATTGTGGTGGCCGTGGAAGAACCACCCGGGAGTCATCAGCAGGTCGCCGCGCCGCATCGCGACCGGGTCGCCATTGACGACCGTCCAGACGCCCTCGCCCTCCACGACAAAGCGAAACGCGTTTTGTGAATGCCGATGCTCCGGTGCAGTCTCGTACGGCCCCAAGTATTGAATGGCTGCCCACAGCGTTGGTGTGCAGTACGCCTCCGGCGCCAGACCCGGATTTGCCAACCCGATGGCGCGCCGTTCGCCGCCGCGCCCCACGGGCACCAATTCGCCGGAGCGCTGAGCAATGTCGGTGAGTTGCTTCCACTTCCAGACGTACGGAATCGCCTTGGGGGAGGGGGTCTCCGGCATGAGATCGTCACGCTGCGTCCACAGCGGAGTGGTGCTGATAGCGGCGAAGTCCTCATACAGGCGGTCCAACTCTGGGCTCGGCTCCGGCTGGCCCTCGGTGTCTACGCTCTCAACGTTGCTCGTGCTCACCGTGGTCTCCTTTGACTTGTTGAATTCACGTGGTGATTCTCCAGCCTAGGTAGCGCGTCGGTGCTGCCTGAAGAAGATTCCGTAATACGGAATCAATCGCCGTTCTTGCGCGTAATCAGAATGTTCTGGCTCTTCAAATCGCGGCCAATCTGGATGCTGGTATCGCGCAGCAGCGAAATGAGGTTGGACTCGACTTTGCCGCGGAACCGGTCCGCTCGAGTCGACACCGAGACTGCGCCGACCGCGCTCCCGGCAGCATCAAAAATGGCGACGCCCACCGCCGCCACGCCGCGCTCGGTCTCTTCAAAGTTAATGCCAAATCCGCGCTCGCGAACCTGGTGGATGTCCTTGAGGAACGCGGTGAACTCCGTAGCGCCGAGCTCGGCGACCTGGGTGATGGGGTGCGGGCTGCACAGCAGTTCTTTGAGCGCATCATCGTCCAGTTGGCTCAGTAAAGCTTTTCCCCCGGACGTCCGCCGTGCGGGCATCACCACGCCCTGGCGGTCATTGGTATGTGTGACGTTGGCTGCGACAACGGTGTCCAAGAAGCGAGTCTTCGTCCCCACCAAAACGCTGAGGTTGGCGCTCTCCCCGGCCCGCAATGAGAGCACCTCCATGTGCGGCCGGGCAATCTCGCGCAATCGCCTGCTCCATTCCAAGTTTGCCGGAGGTTCCATGAGCGCTGGGCCGGGCGTGTAAATGTGGTCATCGCGCTGGGCCGCGAACCCGCGGAATAACAGCGTGGTGAGTAATCGGTGCGCGCTCGAGCGCGAGACGCCGAGGTATTCGGCAGCATCCATGACCCGCAGGTTCCCCTCATCGCGCAAGAGTTGGATCAGCGTGAGGCCGCGATCGAGCGAGCCGATGCCGTGAACGGGTTTTGTCGGGAGCGGTTGATTCTGCATTACGGAATCTTATAGCAAGAACGTGGCGACGGTCACATGGTGGATTCATGATTGAACAACGCAAAGGCGCGTACGGCGCACACGTATTGGTAGTCGGTGGCGGCATCGGGGGTCTGGCGGCGGCAGTCGCGTTGACTCGCTCCGGGGTGAGCGTCTCAGTCGCCGAACAGGCGGAAGAATTTGGCGAAATCGGTGCGGGCCTCCAACTGGCCCCGAACGCGACTCGCATCCTTGGACACTGGGGGCTCATGGATCAGGTGTTGGGCGTGGGCGTTCAACCCGAGCGGATGGTATTTCGGGATGCGGTTAGCGCCGACGTGCTCCTGGCACATAGCCTCGGCCAGGAACTCACCGATCAATTCGGATCGCCATATGTCGTCATCCACCGAACCGATCTCCACTCCATCCTGCTCGAGGAGTGTCGGCGCTTAGGTGTCGAACTGCTCACTCACGCCCACGTCGATTCGATAGAACGCGACGGTGAGCGGGTGGTGGCGACATTTGCCGACGGGCGCTCCATCGACGCGGATTACGTAATCGGCGCCGATGGGCTCAAGTCCGGACTGCGCACTCTGGTCAGTGACGACCAACCCATTCCATCCGGTTACGTGGCCTATCGGGGCACTATTCCGATTGAAGAGATGCCAGACGATCAGCGCGCCAAGGACGTGGTCTGTTGGATGGGACCGGGTATGCACCTTGTGCAGTACCCGCTCCGCCAGGGCACACTTCTCAACCAGGTTGCTACTTTCCGTTCCGAAAGTTTCATTGCCGGCGAGGAAAACTGCGGTACGGTCGAAGAACTCACGGCAGCCTTTGACGCTACACACCCGCAGGTCAAAGTTGCGCTGGAATATGTGAGCAAACAGCGGCGCTGGCCGCTCTTTGACCGAGCACCCATTTCAAATTGGGCCACCGATGAAATGGTGCTGCTCGGGGACGCCGCCCACCCCATGCTGCAATACCTTGCGCAAGGATGCTGCCAAGCTCTCGAAGACGCAAGCGCCCTGGAAAAACTGAGCGGAGTCCGCGTGCCGACCTCGGCAACCGAGTGGCACACCCTGGCCGAGATGTATCAGTCCGAGCGCATTCCGCGTTCCGCATCCATCCAGACCGGTGCCCGCACCTTTGGCGAAATATGCCACATCTCCGGTGTAGGGCGGTCGCTGCGCAACGAACTCTTGCGCGGCATTCCTACCCAGGACTACTCCTACGCCGCATGGATCTACCAAAACGAGCCCGCACTCGCCTCCGCAGGCGCTCGCTAAACCCCACGTCAACTGGAGGTGCGGCGCTTAAGGCGTGCAACGCCGTCGTACCTCTGCCCATACCCGGGCACCAACCCGAAAGGAAAACATGAAAATCGCGGTAGCTAATGATGGGCGCGCGCTGGTCATTGCCGAGGAGAAGACCTATGACGTCACCGAGCAGCTAGGGCTTAGCGAGGCGGAATCGGCCGATCCCTGGATGGCGTGGTTGCGTCGAGGCGGCGACCTCGCGGCGCTCAAACGCCTTGAGCTCGATGAAGCGGATCTGGTGGATGATGTGCAACTGTCGGCGCCGTTAGGCGTTCCGGGGAAAATTGTGGCCGCCCCCGTGAACTATCTGGATCACAAGGTTGAAATGAGCGAGCAAAAAACCATTGCCGAATATGGGGTTTTTTTGAAGGCGAACTCCTCGGTCATTGGCCCGCACGGGACGGTGAAACTGCCGTACTTGGACAAGCGCACCGACCAGGAGGGCGAACTGGCCGTGGTGATCGGGCGCCGGGCGCGCAATGTGCGGGCCGAGGATGCGCTTGGGTATGTGTTGGGGTACACCAGGCATCCTGGACATTACCGTGCGATCGACCGAAGACCGCTCCACGCGCAAGTCGTTTGAGACGTTCTCGCCGCTCGGGCCATGGATTGTCAGCGCCGACGAGATTGAGGACCCGGATGGGCTCGATTTGCGTTGCACCGTCTCCGGTGACATGCGTCAAGAGACCAACACGAGCGAGCTCATTTTCAGCGTGGGGCAGTTGATTGCTTACGCGAGCGCGGTGATGACCTTGGAGCCCGGAGACGTCATTGCGACCGGAACCCCTGCCGGTGTGGGGCCGTTGAGCGATGGCGACACCATCGATTTAGACATCGAGAACATTGGGACGCTGTCGGTGTCGGTGAGCGCGGCGGACGCGATTGCCTACGCCGACCGGCCCGTGCCGGCCACGATAGTGGTGGGCTGAAATGAGCGGCACCGGGGGCGGCCCAGGGCTGCGCGAATCGCTGGATAAGCGCCGGATGGTTGGGGTGCAGTACGCGACAATTTCGCTGTGCGTGGCCCTGAACATGATGGACGGATTCGACGTCCTGGTGATGGCGTTCAGCGCAACGGCCATTACCAATGAGTGGGGGCTGAGCGCCTCGGAGCTAGGCATTTTGCTCTCCACCGCGCTGATCGGCATGGCGATCGGGTCGATTTTTGTGTCCTCGCTGGCCGATGTCATTGGCCGTAAGAAGGTAGTCATGCTCTGCGTGGCCACCATTACGGTGGGCATGACGCTGGCGACGTTCGCGCCGGGTTTCGAGGTCATGTTGGTGGCTCGGTTGATCACCGGGCTGGCTGTCGGGACGTTGCAGGCCTGCCTGAACGTCATTGCCTCCGAGTTTTCCTCGGCCAAGGCGCGGTCCTTTGTGCTGAGCATCTACACCATGGGGCAGCCCTTGGGTGGAACGCTCGGCGGGATTGTCTCCGGCATTCTTATTGCGAATTTCGGGTGGCGCGCGGCGTTCGCGTTCGGCGCCGTGGTGACGCTTATTCTCTTGCCACTCGTGGCGCGGTTCATGCCTGAGTCGCTGGATTACCTCTTGACCAAGCGGGGGCCAGGGGCGCTGGAGAAGGTCAATGGGATTCTGCGGCGGTTGCGTGTGGACGCGGTCAGCGAACTGCCGCCGGTTCCGGGGTCTGGGGGCCCTGGGGTGGTTGCGGGCGCGGGCGCGGGCTCTGGCACGGGCTCTGGCGGCCGGTGGCGCGAAGTTTTCTCCCAAGGAAATTTGCGTACCGTGGTGTTGCTTTCGGTCGGGTTCTTCACGCTCATGGGCAGCTTTTACTTCGCAAACTCCTGGACTCCGCGCTTAGTTGGCACCGCCGAAGGGTTCACACCCGCCGATGGCATCAGCGCCGGTATCGCGTTCAGTATTGGCGGTATCGCGGGCACCCTGCTCTTTGGTGCGTGCGCACACAAGTTCGGGCCGTTCGTGGCACTGATCGCGGCCTTCCTCCTTTCCGCGGCGGCGTTCAGCATATTCCCGCCTTCCCTGGGAGCGGTGGGTTCTGCGTTGCTGATTGCCGGAGTCATGGGGTTGTTCACCTCGGCGGCGACAGCCGGCATGTTCACCGTGGGGCCGATCAGTTTCGCCCCGCGGATCCGTTCCACGGCGGTGGGTCTCATCATCGGCATGGGGCGTGTGGGCGCCATTGTTTCGCCCATCGTCGCCGGCGTGCTCATTGACGCGAGGTTTGTACCCGGTTCGCTCTACTACTTGTTCGTGCCGGCGCTCATTATTGGCGGCATCGCGATTGCGATTGTCCGGTTTTTGCGCACCCGTGATGCGGCAAATGTCAAGAGGGTGGAATCTATGTCCAAGTAGGCATATGGTCTAAAGAAAGACATAGATGTCACTCGCACAGTGAGAGGGGAGTCGCGGTGGGTACCCGTCCGGCAAAGAGAATGCAACGGGTGGCTTGGGGGTTAGCTTCGGCCTTTGCGTTGACGGCTGCGCTCTCGGGTTGCGCGACCACGAACGCCACACCAACGCTCACCTGGTACATCAACCCGGATGACGGCGGCCAGGCGGTGCTGGCCGAGAAGTGCACAGCCGAGGCCAATGGCGAGTACCGGATCGAAACCTCGCTATTGCCCAATGATGCCGCGTCCCAGCGCGAGCAATTGGCGCGACGGTTGGCGGCCGGGGACACGACCATGGACATCATGAGCCTGGATCCGCCGTTCATCCCCGAGCTGGCCGAGCCCGGATTTCTGGCTCCCGTCCCCGAGGACGTGGTTCAGCGCACTACCCAGAATGTCGTGCAAGGCGCTTTAGACGGTGCGAAGTGGAACGGCGAATTCGTGACCGTCCCGTTCTGGGCCAACACCCAGATCCTCTGGTACCGCAAGTCCGTTGCCGAGGCGGCGGGCCTGGACATGTCCAAGCCCGTCACCTGGCAGCAAATCATGGACGCCGCCAAGTCTCAGGACAAGTACCTGGCGGTGCAAGGTGCCCGCGCCGAGTCCATGACGGTGTGGGTCAACGCGCTCATTGCCTCCGCAGGCGGACAAATCATCCAAAACCCTGGCGCCAAGGGATCGGAAATCCAATTGGGGCTGGATTCTGAGGCGGGCCGGAAAGCCGCCGAGATCATCGGCACCATTGGCAAGGAAGGACTGGGCGGCCCGGGACTTCCCACCATGAATGAGGGCATCTCGATGAGCCTGTTCCAAGGGGATAAGGGTTCATTCATGGTCAACTACAACTTCATTTGGCCGGCCACCAAGGGCGCAATCGAGGAGGGCGCGCTGCCCAAGGATTTGTTGGATGACATCGGCTGGGCTGTTTACCCCCGCGTCGACGCCAACACTCCCAGCGCTCCGCCGCTCGGCGGCATCAACCTGGGCGTCGGGGCGAAGAGCAAAAACCCGGACCTTGCCTACAAGGCCATTGAATGCATTGTGAAGCCGGAGAACCAGACGGAATACTTCGTCACCAACGGCAACGCACCGTCTAACAAGGACGCCTTCGATGACGCGAAAGTCAAGGAACTGTTCCCGATGGCAGACACCATCCGCGAATCCCTCGACCTCGCGGTGCCGCGACCGCAAACCCCGTATTACAACGAGATTTCCACCGGTATCCAGCAAACGTGGGCCCCGCCGTCGCAAGTTGACCCGGCAACCACACCGAAGGAATCCCAAGACTTCATCACTGCAGTGCTTCGAGGGGAGAGGCTGCTATGAGCACCGCTACACCGACCCACGGCCGACGCTCATCCGGACAACCGGTTGACGGGCCCGGCGCCGCGGGCAAGCCTGGCAAGGCGACCAAGAGCGACCGCGCAAAATCCGAAGCCCGGCTCGGCTGGATTCTCGCCGGTCCGGCCTTCGTGATCATGCTGCTGGTCACCCTGTATCCCATTTTGCAGGCCGTGTACGAGTCGCTCTTTAAGTACCGCCTCACAGCGCCCGATGACCGCGAATTTGTGTTCCTCGCCAACTACGGCGTGATCCTTTCCGATCCGGTCTGGTGGCGGGACCTCGGCGTCACGCTCCTGATCACCGTGGTCACCGTGGTGGTAGAGCTGATTCTCGGTTTCGCGCTGGCCCTGGTGATGGACAAGGCGATCAAGTCGTTGCGCGGCCTGCTCCGCACCGCGATCCTGGTGCCCTACGGCATCATCACCGTGGTCAGCGCCTTCGCCTGGTTCTACGCCTTCGACATCAACTCCGGTTTCGTCAACCAGTGGTTCGGGTGGATCCCGGGAATCACCCCGGACCTGAACTGGTTCGCGGACTTCGGCACCTCGATGTTCGTCATCATGGCCTCGGAGATCTGGAAGACCACGCCGTTCATTTCGCTACTTTTGCTGGCCGGTCTGGCCCAAGTGCCCAGCGAACTCACCGAGGCGGCCAAGGTGGACGGCGCCACCTGGTGGGAGCAAATGCGCAAGGTCATCATCCCGAACATGAAGGCCGCGATTATGGTGGCCGTCCTGTTCCGCGCACTGGACGCCTTCCGCATCTTCGACAACATTTTCATCATGACCAAGGGCGCCAACAACACCGAGGTGCTTTCGCTGTTGGCCTACCGAACGTCCATCGGCCGGCTCGAAATCGGTATGGGTTCGGCGATCTCGGTTCTCCTGTTCCTGTGCGTCCTTCTGATCGCCTTCATTGCGATCAAGGTGTTCAAGGTTGATTTGGCCGGCGCTCGAGGGGAGAAGTAAGCATGAGTACCAAAATGAAAGTGGCGTGGACGGTCATAACCGTCGCCGTGCTTGTGTACGCGCTCTTCCCGGTCGCCGCGATCCTGGCCATCTCCTTTAAGTCCGCCTCCGATCTGACCACCCCGGGTTTCCTCCCGGCCAGCGGCGGCACCTGGGACAACTACCAGCTGATCCTCGCCGGCGACGCCCAAGAACTGTTCCTGACGGCGCTGCGCAACTCGGTCGGCATCGCGCTGATTTCCACCTTTGTGGCGGTCGTCTTGGCAACGCTCTGCGCCTACGCCATTGCGCGCCTGGACTTCCCGGGAAAGAAAATCATCTTGACCACGGCCCTTGCCGTCTCGATCTTCCCGGTCATCTCCATCGTGACCCCGCTGTTCAACCTGTGGCGCACCATTGGCCTCTACGACACCTGGCTCGGCGTCATCATCCCGTACCTCTCGTTGACGCTGCCGATTTCCATTTGGACCCTCGCCGCGTTCTTCCGGCAAATCCCGTGGGAATTGGAGCAAGCGGCCCAGGTCGACGGCGCGACCACGTGGCAAGCCTTCCGCAAGGCGATCGTTCCGCTCGCGGCGCCCGGCGTGTTCACCACCGCCATCATCGCGTTCTTCATCGCCTGGAATGACTTCGTCTACGGGATCTCGCTCACCTCCACGGACGCGGCCAGACCCGTTCCGGCGGCGCTCGCGTTCTTCACCGGCGCCTCCCAATTTGAGGCCCCCACCGGCGCCATTTCGGCCGCCGCCATCATCGTCACCATCCCCGTGGTGGTACTCGTATTGCTCTTCCAGCGTCAGATTGTGGCTGGGCTGACCCAAGGCGCAGTCAAGGGCTAGCGCGAAGAAAGGATTCATCATGGCATCCATCACCCTGAACAACATCGTCAAAACCTACGGCGACGGTTACCCCGCCATCAACGACGTCTCCATCGACATCCCGGACGGCGAATTCATTATCCTGGTGGGCCCCTCCGGTTCCGGCAAGTCCACCCTGCTGCGCATGATTGTGGGACTCGAAGACATCACGAGCGGCGATCTGCTGATCAATGGCGAGCGCGTCAATGACAAGGCGCCCCGCGATCGCAACCTTGCCATGGTGTTCCAAAACTATGCGCTCTACCCGCACCTGACGGTCTTTGAAAACATCGCCTTCCCGCTGCGCCTAGCTAAGGGCCGGCACAGTGACGAGGAGGTCAACCGTCTGGTCACCCAGGCCGCGAAAACACTGGAATTGACCGACCACCTGCAACGCAAACCCGGCAACCTCTCCGGCGGTCAGCGTCAGCGTGTCGCGATGGGCCGCGCCATTGTTCGCCAGGCGGACGCCTTCCTCTTCGATGAGCCGCTCTCCAACCTGGACGCGAAACTCCGCGGCCAAATGCGCTCGGAAATTGCGCAGATGCAGCGCCGCCTCGGCATCACCAGCGTCTACGTCACGCACGACCAAACCGAAGCCATGACCCTCGGCGATCGCGTCGCAGTGCTCAAAAAGGGCGTGCTCCAACAAGTAGCCTCCCCCCGCGAACTCTACGAACAACCGATCAATCTCTTTGTGGCCGGGTTTATTGGCTCGCCCTCCATGAACTTTTTGCCCGCCACTATAGAAGGTACGACGGCGCGTACCCCACTTGGCGAGTTTGCGATACCTCAAGAGAAAGCAGAGAAAGCGACGGGCAAGAACGTGGTGTTGCTCGGCATTCGCCCCGAGGCCTTTGAGGACGCCTCCCTGGTGGATGAGGCCATCAAACCGCGCGGGTCCACGTTCAATGCAGACCTGACCCACACCGAATGGCTCGGCAACGAACAGTACGGGTACATCACCTTTGAACCCGAACCCGCCATGCGCGAGGTTCTGACCGATCTCGCCAAGGAAATGGACGCAGACGAGTTGCGCCCGCAAGTCGTGGTGTCCCTCGATGCGGCAAGCAGACTCAAAGGCGGCCGCACCGGTGAAATCTGGGTCGACACCCGTCGCGTGCACCTCTTTGATCCGGAGACCGGGGAGAACCTGACCCGCGACGCCGAAGAAGGCGCACGGCTCACCGCCGAAGCCGCGGAGGACCGCGCCGACGAGATCGCGCAGGCTCAAAAGGTCGATCAGGCGCAAGCTCAAGCCGAACGCGAAGCGCAACCCGAATCCGCCTAACCCCTCCTCGTCTATGTAGCGCGAAATGCCCATGTTCGCGCTAACATGGGCATTTCGCGCTACATAGACGAGGGGACGAGGTCCCCCGGCGGCGGCGCCACGGCACGACATTGAGGGAGAACGGATGCGCTCGGTCACGATTTTGGGGTCAACCGGGAGCATCGGTACCCAAGCACTCGAGGTCGTCGCCGCGAACCCAGATACATTCCGTGTCGTAGCCCTGACGGCAGGCGGCTCCAACCTCGATCTGCTCGCCCGCCAAGCGGCGCAGTTCGAGCCCGCAACGCTCGCGATCCACCACGGCGACCCCGACGCTCTCGCCGCACTCATTCAAGCGCACTCCGGCAATGCCGGCTACCGGCCCGAGATTCTCACCGGAGGCAACGCCTCGGCGAGCGTTGCCGGGAAGGCGGGCATCGCCGTCGTGCTCAATGCCATTACCGGGGCCATCGGTTTGGAACCCACCCTCGCTGCCCTACACGCGGGAGCAAGCCTTGCGCTGGCGAACAAGGAGTCGCTCATTATTGGCGGCGAGTTGGTCACGCGCGCGGCGAAACCCGGGCAGATTGTGCCGGTCGATTCAGAGCATTCGGCCATTGCCCAGGCGCTGCGCTCCGGCGCGCACGCCGAGGTTAAAAAGCTCATTCTGACCGCGAGCGGCGGGCCATTCCGCGGGTACACGCGCGAGCAGCTGGAGCGCGTGACGCCCACGGAGGCGCTTGCGCACCCGACGTGGGACATGGGCCGCATGGTCACCACGAATTCGGCGAGCATGGTCAACAAGGCGCTCGAGGTCATTGAGGCGCACCTGCTTTTTGACGTGCCGCTGGACGCGATCGAGGTGGTGGTGCACCCGCAGTCGGTCATTCATTCGATGGTGGAATTCATTGACGGCTCCACGATCGCGCAGGCGAGCCCGCCGGACATGAAACTGCCGATCGCGCTCGGGCTCAATTGGCCGGATCGTCTCGCCGGGGCCGCGCTGCCGGTGGACTGGACGCGCGCGCAGGAATGGACATTTGAGCCGCTGGATGACGCGGTGTTCCCGGCGGTTACGCTCGCGAAGGGCGCGGCGGCGCGTGGTGGCACGTACATGGCCGTGTACAACGCGGCCAATGAGGAAGCCGTCGACGCGTTTCACGAGGGGCTGCTCGATTTTGGGTCCATTACCGATGTGATTTCCGCGGCGCTCGGGGCGCACACGCCAAGCGGGGAGCTGACGCTGGAGTCCGTGTTGGCTGCCGATCGCTGGGCCCGCGAGTTCGCGCAGGAGCGGATGGGTGTGCGCGCCGGGATCGCTGACAGCGAGAACCAAGACTAGGCGAGTATTCTTAGCAACGCATCCGATCCGAAAGAAGTTTGATCTGTGACTGTTGTGCTTTTTCTTGGCGGCATTCTCGCCGTCGCCCTCGGCATCGCCATCTCCATTGCGCTGCACGAGGTGGGCCACTTGGTGCCCGCGAAACTCTTCAAGGTCCGCGTCACGCAATACATGATCGGGTTTGGGCCCACCATTTTTTCGCGCAAGCGCGGGGAGACCGAGTACGGCGTCAAGGCGTTGCCGCTTGGCGGGTACATCTCGATGATCGGCATGTTTCCGCCGGAGGAGCAGAAGAAGAACGACGGCGATGCCCCCTTGGTTGCCGCGGGTTCCGTGGGCGATTCGGCCGGGTCCGGCGCGGCGCCGGTGGTGCGCAAATCCAGCACCGGGATGTTTCAGCAGCTGGCCTCGGACGCGCGCAAGGCCGAGGCGGAGCGGTTGCAGCCCGGGGATGAGAACCGGATGTTTTACAAGCTGCCGATTTGGAAGCGGATTGTGATCATGATGGGCGGCCCGCTCATGAATCTGCTTTTGGGCACGCTCATTATTGGCGGGGTGCTCATGACATTTGGGACGCTCAAGCCGACCACCACGGTGCAATCGGTCAACGAGTGCGTGGTGCAAGTGAAGGCCGACGCCGCGCAGGACGCCGCGCCGGCGACGTGCGGGCCAAACGATCCGCTGGCCCCGGCAAGCCAGGCCGGTTTGAAGCCGGGCGATCAGATTGTGTCGTTTGCCGGTGTCCAGACGCCGACCTGGGCATCGTTGACCGGGGCGATCCGGGAGAACGCGGGGCGCCAGGTCACGATGGAGTTCATTCGCGACGGGCAGCGGCAGAGCGCCCAGATCACACCGCTGTTGCAAACCCGGCCGGATGTGGACGCGAACGGTATTGGGGTGCGGGACTCGTCTGGAAATTACCAATACTCTGATGTCGGGTTCATCGGCGTGGGGCCGACTTCCGTCATGATGACCGAGCCGGTGACCGCGATTCCCGGGATCATTGGCGACCAGTTGGCGCGCATTGGCGGGGTGGTGGTGAACCTGCCGGAGCGTATTTACAAGATCGGTGTGGCCGCGTTTAGCGATCAGGCCCGTGACCCGAATGGCCCAATGTCCGTGGTGGGTGTGGGGCGGTTGTCCGGTGAGATCTCGGCGATGGAGGAGATCCCGTTCCAGAACCGGGTGGCGACGGTGCTGATGCTGATCGGTTCGGTGAACTTGGCGCTGTTCGTGTTCAATCTGATTCCGCTGTTGCCCTTGGATGGCGGGCACGTCGCGGGGGCGCTCTTTGAGGGCGTGCGGCGGTTCTTCGCGAAGGTGTTCCGCCGGCGCGACCCTGGGCCGTTCGATATGACGAAGCTGCTCCCGGTGACATATGTGGTCGCGGGGCTGATGCTCGCGATGGGCGCGCTGTTGATCTACGCCGACATCGTCAAGCCCGTCCGCCTCTTCTAAAGCAAATTTAAGCGCCTCCCTAGGTTTTCAGCGTCCTATACGGCGCTGAAAACCTTTAACGGCGCTGAAAATTGAGTCAGGAGACGCCGGCGGCGCGGAGTTTGCGTTCCAGGGCGCCCGGCTGTTTCAGGTCTGACCAGGTCCAGCGAACCACGGTGAACCCGAGCGCGCGCAATCGGTCTTCGCGAACCTTCTCGTCAAAGACGACCTGGTCGGCGCTTCGACCGTTACGGAAAGCGGGGTCCACGTATTTGATCTTGCCGTCGAACTCGCCGATGACTCGGGCAAGGCGCCAAAAGTAGTCTGCGTAGCCAATCAGTCCTTGGCCGTCCTCAAAGCGCACCTGTAGTTCGGGGATGTCGAGCCCCGCGTCATACATTTGGACTCTCCCCAAAGACTCCCCGGCCGACATTGAAAGGCTGGAACCGAAAGCAAGGGCGTCATTCGCGCGCTCCATCTTCGCACCGGAGTCCAGGCGTCGCATGCCTGCGCGGATCAACCGGAGGGTCTCGGCGTGGGGAATGCCGTCGTTGATTTCCATTTCCCGAAGCAACCAATCAGTGGTCATGACCGCTTCGGTGAACTGTGTTGTGGATATGACCGAGAGCGCCGCGTCGAGCCGACCAAGGCGCGCAACGCCATCTATCTCGACGATCTCCGGGCACTTAAGTGGGATGGTTCGTCTGGCATAGCCATCCCCATTGTGCTGGCCCTGGCTTGTTCTCTGAATAAGGACGCGTGTCGGAGGACGCAGAAGCCACGAACCCCACAACAAGGCGGCGGACTTGCCGACCGCGACCACATCATGAACCCCGCGCCTTTGCAGCGCTCTCAATTTGAGAAGATGGCTGTCGGCGGGGGAGGCATCGACTATTTCGTCCGTGTATACGTAGTTGCCGCGATGGATTTTGGTGATGGATCCGGTTCGTGTCTTTTGAGCAACTCGGTCAAACGAGACTGGGCTGAACGGGTTGTAGCTGGCCGAAAAGACGTGAGGTATTTGGTTTGTCATGTGCCAAGTGTGGGCTTTCACGGCTGCCTGTAGTCGCCATAGCTATTCCATTGTGGATAAGTTCGTCAATTCGGGCGATTTCCGGTAATTGTGTAGGACCATCCCCCCGCTATCCCAGCAGATTTAAGCGTCGTTCTCGGTTTTCAGCACCGTATAGGGTGCTGAAAACCGAGAACGACGCTTAAATTTGATCAAGGGGGAGGGGTTGATTTGTGGTGATCAATGCAATACGGTTGAAACATGTTTGTCTTGACCATAGACCAGCGGCGCAGCCGGACCTCGACCGACAAAGTCCCCGCGCTTCTCGACGCCCTCAATAACATTCCCACGGTCCGCGCATTCCAGCGCACCGCGGGGGATGAAATCCAGGGCATCCTGGACCAACCGGCCGCCGTCCTCGACACCCTCGAAACAGCAACACGTCTGGGGGACTGGTACGTCGGCATCGGCATCGGCCCCGTCAACCAGCCGCTTCCGAAAAACGCCCGGGAGAGCAGCGGCCCGGCGCTCATCAGCGCCCGCGCCGCCGTCGATCGCGCCAAGAAGAAAGGCAACACCCTCCGTTTTGCGCTGGAGGCCGACGGCGATGCCTCCACGAGCGCCCGGCGCGCCGAAAGCGCGCTTGCCCTGTGGGTTCGCCTGCTCGCCGAGCGCGGCACGCGGGACTGGGAATACGTGGATGCCTTAGAGAATTACGACGGCGCGCGGCAGCCGGTTGCCAAACGGTTCGGCTTGAGCGCCCAGGCAGTGAGCAGCGCGGCCCAACGCGCCGGGTTTGACGAGGCACGAAACGCTCGCGACGCTCTAGGCTTCTTACTGGGGCTGACAGATGAGACGGCTAACCAGGAGGATTCAGCATCATGAACTTTGAATTTCCCTATTGGCAGGGGATCCAGTGGATCGTCGGCGGAATCATCCTAGTGCTGACCTATGTCATCGCGGTTGGTCTCGGGTGGCCGGTGACCCGCTTCTTTTTGAAATACGCCGCCCGCGCTCAAAAACCAGCCGCCAGCCCCGACCCTGCCGCTGACACCACCGAGTTGGCAGACCCGTGGCAAGAAAAAACGGCTGCGCCCGAGAAATCAGACGCCGACGCGGCTCTCGACCAAGAAGAGATCGAGACCACGCTGCGTGCCGGAGGCATCATCGGCATCCTGGAGCGCGCGGCCGTCGTGCTCTGTATCTTGGCAGGTCAACCCATCGCGATCGCCTATGTCGTCGCGATCAAAGCCCTGGGCCGGTACCCGGAACTCGTCAATTCTCCCAAGGAGTCAGAACGGTTCATCGTCGGGACCCTCGCCTCAATCCTCTGGGCGTCATTCATCGCCGTGATTGGCATCTTTGCCCTGCAACTCGTCTAATCTGAGGTCATGAAAACTTTTGCGGTGACCTATGCCTATGCCCCCGAAACGCTGGATACCCGCGACGAAGTCCGCGCCACGCACCGCGCGTGGCTCCAAGACCTCGCAGATGCGGGCACCGTCTTGTCTGCCGGAAAGTATGCGGATAACACCGGCGCGCTCTTGATATTCGTCACAGCGGATGAAGACGAGTTGCGCGCGCTCCTGGCAGAAGACCCGTACGCCAAGGCCGGTTGCGTCGCGGATGTAAGCGTCAAGGAATGGACCCCGGCGATTGGTGCGTTTGCAGGTTAGCGGCGTTTCAAGCGCCCTCTCCTGGATAGCTTGGCTTCGTTGCCAGGTTTGCGGGGGATAATGGAAGCTCAGACTCAGCACGACCGTCGAGCGCGGGCGTGCGAACTCTTTGGAGGATGACTTGACCTCGGTCAACTTGGGAATGCCCGCAGCACCGCCGCCCGTATTGGCGCCCCGTCGGAAGACACGTCAGATTAAGGTCGGCTCGGTGGGAGTCGGCAGCGATTTCCCCATTTCGGTGCAGTCGATGACCACCACACCGACCACCGATATCAACGCCACCCTGCAACAGATCGCGGAATTGACCGCATCCGGTTGCGACATTGTGCGCGTGGCCTGCCCCAGCGCCGATGACGCGGCC
Organism: Haematomicrobium sanguinis DSM 21259; assembly: GCF_000688395.1. GTDB lineage: Bacteria > Actinomycetota > Actinomycetes > Actinomycetales > Micrococcaceae > Haematomicrobium > Haematomicrobium sanguinis. The sequence goes on from NZ_JIAG01000008.1 coordinate 28,901, forward strand.
GCTCTTCCGATCATTGCCAAGAAGAGCCAGATCCCGGTCATCGCGGACATTCACTTCCAACCCAAGTATGTTTTTGCGGCGATTGACGCCGGTTGCGCGGCAGTCCGCGTCAACCCGGGCAACATCCGCAAATTTGACGATCAGGTCAAGGAGATCGCGCAAGCCGCATCCGACGCCGGAGTCTCCATCCGCATCGGTGTGAACGCCGGCTCGCTTGACCCGCGTTTGCTGGCCAAATACGGCAAGGCCACTCCCGAGGCGCTCGTAGAGTCTGCCGTCTGGGAAGCCTCGCTCTTTGAAGAGCACGATTTCCACGACTTCAAAATCTCGGTCAAGCACAATGACCCGGTCGTGATGGTCCGCGCCTATGAACTGCTTGCCGAGCGCGGCGACTGGCCGCTGCACTTGGGCGTCACCGAAGCTGGCCCCGCATTCCAGGGCACCATCAAGTCAGCCACCGCATTCGGCGCGCTTCTCTCCCAGGGCATTGGTGACACGATCCGGGTGTCCCTCTCCGCCCCGCCGGTCGAGGAAATCAAGGTCGGCAACCAGATCCTGCAGAGCCTGAATTTGCGGCCGCGCAAGCTGGAAATTGTCTCTTGCCCGTCCTGCGGCCGCGCGCAGGTGGACGTCTACACGCTTGCCGATAAGGTCACCGCGGGACTGGAAGGCATGGAAGTTCCGTTGCGCGTGGCCGTTATGGGTTGCGTCGTGAACGGACCGGGTGAAGCGCGCGAAGCAGATCTCGGCGTCGCCTCCGGCAACGGCAAGGGCCAAATCTTCGTCAAGGGCGAGGTCATCAAAACCGTACCCGAGGATCAGATCGTCGAAACGCTCATCGACGAGGCCATGCGATTGGCGGAGACGATGGACACCGGCGAAGACGGCGATGCCGCCCCCGGCAAGCCCATGGTTACGGTCAGCTAGCGACACCAGAGAACGAGCGCAACGGCAAAGATGGGAAAGCTCACCGAAAGCGCCGAACGCTCCGGCGCGCGCGGGCAGTCTGAGAGCGGGCCCACCGTCCGCGCCCTCACCATCGAGGACCAACCCCAGCTCTACGCGCTCCTGGATCAACACCCCATTAACGGGGTATTCATCCAGGGCCACCTCGCCGAACGCCCCACCTTCTTCTCGAGCCCGCACGGCCCCAGCATCATCGGCCGGTTCCACGGGCAACACCTTGTCGACGTGTGCTGGCTCGGCGCCAACGCCGTCCCGCTAGACGCCCAAGATTCCGGCGAACTCTGGGCCCGCTACGCCAACCGCAACAACTTCCGCCCGGTCTCGATCTTCGGCCCGCAACGCAGCGCGCTCGCCATGTGGCAGCACTACCAGAGCAGCAAAGAGCCCTTCGCTATCCGGGAAAACCAGCCCCTATTAGCCACCAGCACACCACCGAAAAACACCACACCCCACCCGGACCTCCGCCAAGCGACACGGGCGGACCTGCCCCAGCTCTTCCCCGCCGCCGTCGCCATGTTCACCGAGGAGGTCGGCTACTCGCCGGTCGCCAACGGCAGCCGCAGCTACGAGGAACGCATCGCCGATCGCATCGACCGCGGCTACTCCTACCTCCTGAGAGACCCCGAAACCCAGGACGTCATTTTCAAGGCCGAACTCGGCAATGTCTCCGCACAGGTCGCCCAAATCAATGGCGTCTGGGTAGCACCCCAGCACCGAGGCGCCGGTATCGCGCAAAGGTGCCTCACCGCCGTCGTCATTCATGCACTGGGCCAGGTGGATACGGTGAGTCTCTACGTCAATCACTACAACACGCCCGCGCTCGGGCTGTACCGCAAGCTCGGCTTTGAGCAGATCGGCACCTTCGCGACCATCCTCCTGTAGCGGCCGCTTAGCGCCCGCGCGCGCGAGGCACTAGATTAGTTACGAACACTCGCCCGCCCAGAACGGCTAGAACGCCCAGATAGGAACCCTCACCGGTGCTTCGACTTTCCACGCTCTTTGTGCGCACGCTGCGCGATGACCCTGCCGATGCCGAAATCGCGAGCCACAAGCTGCTCGTGCGCGCCGGATACATTCGCCGCGCCGCCCCGGGTATTTATTCGTGGTTGCCGCTCGGGCTGAAGGTGCTCGGGCGCGTGGAGAATATCGTGCGTGAGGAAATGGACGCGTTCGGCGCCCAAGAGGTGCATTTCCCCGCGCTATTGCCGCGCGAACCCTATGAGGCGACCGGCCGCTGGAGCGAATATGGCGACAATATTTTCACGCTGACCGACCGCAAAGACGCCGAATATCTGCTGGCGCCCACGCACGAGGAGATGTTCACGCTCCTCGTCAAGGACCTGTATACCTCCTACAAGGACCTGCCGCTCTCGCTCTACCAAATCCAGACCAAGTACCGCGACGAGGCCCGTCCGCGCGCCGGGCTGTTGCGCGGCCGCGAGTTCATCATGAAGGACTCTTACTCGTTCAGCGTCGATGACGAGGGCCTGGACGCCGCCTATGACGCGCACCGCGCCGCCTACCTGCGCATTTTCGAGCGCCTCGGCCTGCCGGTGGTGCCGGTCGCCGCGACTGCGGGGGCTATGGGCGGTTCGCGTTCGGAGGAGTTCCTGCACCCCTCGCCTGCCGGGGAGGACACCTTTGTGATGTCCGACGGCGGTTACGCGGCTAACGTAGAGGCGGTCACCACACGCGCGCCTCACGAGAGCGATTTTTCTGCCGCGCCTGCGGCGCGAGTGTTGGACACACCCGATACGCCCACGATTGAGACGCTGGTCGCGGCTGCGAACGGGTTGGGCGAGGAACTCGGCGAGTTGGCACGTGAGTTTAGCGCCGCAGACACGCTGAAGAACGTGGTGCTTGCGGTGGTTTCCCCGGATGGCGAACGGTCCCTGGTGGTGGTCGGGTTGCCGGGGGATCGGGACGTGGACCTGAAGCGGCTGGAAGCCAATATCGGGCCCTTGGTCGGCGTTGCCGGCGAGCCCGCGGTGGAAGCCGCCAATGATGCGGATCTCGCGAAGAACCCGGGACTTGTCAAGGGGTACATCGGGCCCGGGCTGTCTTTGGACGCCGCGGTGCTGGGCGCCGAAGGGAAGCTTGGCATCCCCTATTTAGTGGACCCGCGCGTTGTCTCGGGAACCACCTGGATTACCGGCGCGAACGAGCACGGCAAGCACGTCTTCGGCCTGGTCGCCGGACGGGACTTCACCTGGGACGGGGTGGTTGAGGCCGCCTCGGTGCGCGACGGCGACGAAGCCCCCGACGGTTCCGGCCCGCTCACCACGCACCGCGGTATCGAGTTGGGGCACGTCTTTAACCTCGGCCGCAAGTACGCGGATGCCCTGGGGCTGCAGGTGCTGGATCAGAACGGGAAGCTCGTGACCGTCACCATGGGCTCCTACGGTCTCGGTGTGACGCGCACGCTCGCCGCGATTGCCGAGGCGAACAATGACGAGCGTGGCCTGATCTGGCCCGCTGCCGTCGCCCCCGCCGACGTGCACATTGTCGCGACCGGGAAGGATGAGGAAGTCTTCACCGCGGCCGCGGAGTTGGCTACCGACCTGGAAGACGCTGGACTCGAGGTGCTCTTTGACGACCGCCGCAAGGTGTCCCCGGGAGTGAAATTCGGCGACGCCGAGCTCATCGGCGTTCCGCTGATCGTGGTGGTGGGTCGCGGCTTGCAAGAAGGCAAGATCGAAATCAAGGACCGGGCGAGCGGCGAATCCCGCGAGGTTCCCTTCCTTGATGCGGCCGCAGAAATTCGCTCCAGCATCGCGCGGTAGTTCGGCGCCGTGGGTGCGGTTGAGCTGAGCCTCGGGCTGATACTGCTGGTCCTTGTGGCCGGGCTGGCCGCGGGATGGATCGATGCCGTGGTTGGCGGCGGGGGACTGTTGCAGTTGCCCGCGCTCCTGCTGGTCCCCGGGATCACGCCGGTGCAGGCGCTCGCCACCAACAAGCTCGGCTCCATCTTTGGTACCTCCACCAGTGCGGTCACCTACTTTCGGCGTATCTCACCGGACTTGGCGACCGCCATTCCCATGGCATGTGTGGCACTGCTGGGGAGTTTCGGCGGGGCGATCGTCGCGCTACATCTGCCGCAAAGCGTGTTCAAGCCGATCATCGTGGTGGCGCTGATCGCGGTGGCGCTGTTTACCGCTTTCCGGCCCTCGATCGGGGCCGTGTCGGCGCTGAAGCACCGCGGACGAAAGCATTATGGTTTAGCCGTGCTCATCGGTCTGGCGATCGGGTTCTACGATGGGCTCATTGGCCCGGGAACCGGGTCATTTCTGGTCATTGCGCTGGTGAGCGTGCTGGGGTACTCGTTCCTGGAATCCAGCGCCAAAGCGAAAATGATCAACGTCGCCACCAACCTCGGGGCGCTTATTCTATTCATTCCCAACGGTGCGGTGTTGTGGGTGCTGGGGCTTATCCTCGGTGCCGGGAATTTGGTGGGCGGTTATATCGGCTCGCGGATGGCGATCGCGCGCGGGAACGCGTTTATTCGGATCGTGTTTCTCGTGGTGGTGTTTGCACTCATTATTAAGCTCGGCTGGGACATCGCGACCGGCGCCTGAGCCCCCGTCCAGGCTAGAGGGGTGGGAAGGACGTGTGCTCGCCGAGCCTGGGATGGAGCCGGCCCATCGAAGCGGCCGCCACCCAGACGCTGCGCTCGGCCCACTGGCTCATTCGCCGCGACTGATCCGAGCCGGAGCCGCGCGCATTGGCGGCGCGGGTTTGCGACTCATCGATTTCCTTGAGGGCGTTATCCAGGTTCCGCACGACCGACCATTTAAGCGCCAAATCGAGGTCGAAACCCGCCGCAGCTGCAAAGCGCGCGGCACGGGCCTGAACATCCGCGACGGGATCGGCGCTCTCATATTCGGCAATCCTGTTCCACAGGAGAGGAGCCAGGGAAAATTCCGGCTCGCCGATCAATACTTGCGGATCGATCATGACCCACCCCGGCGCGAGCGGGTCGCCTTCGTGACGGGCGAGAATGTTTTCAAAATGCATATCGGTATTGATTAACGCATCGCTGCGACCGCCCTCGCGCAACCAGCCGCCGAGAAAATCCACGGCATGCTGATAGAGCCACGGTTCCAGCGGGTGTTCCAACCGCTCCCAGCGCTCGGAAATGTCGCGCAACAGCCCGGCCGCGACGTCGCCTTGGCGTGGAATCTTATCCAGCAACTCCAGCTCCGACGATGTCCAGTCAATGCTGCGGGTATCGATCGCGACTGCTTGTGAGACCTCGCCCCAGACGGCCACGGCGTCACTCATGGGCAGGTCGGTAAGCGAGCGGTGCCCATCGAGCCGTTCCATCAAAAAGGCGTGGTGAGAGCTATCCAGATCGAGGAGCTTGACCACGCCGGGGGTATCCCAGAGTCGAAGCGCCTCATGGTCAACGGCAAGACCATCGTGGGGGTAGGAAATTTTCAGCACCGCCAGGTGATCCGCGTCGCTTTCGGCGGTAAGTACCGGAATGGCAATGCCGCTATACCCGGTCCACGGAGTCTTATCCTCTTCGCCTCCGGTAGAACTTATCATCGCGTCAGTGTCGACCACTAATGACCAGCGTTCGCAGGCGGCATCGATCAACCGGGGCAACTTTTTGAGCCACGCTCGACCGGAACCGATTTCGCGATAGCGGTCCACGAGCGGCTGCGGAATGTCCATCATGAACCATCCGTGGTTTCTGATGCGGAGGGAGTCGGTGTGGCTAAGGCGTCATCGGTATCGAGACCGATAGCCGCGGGAACGTCTTCGGGCTTCGAGGGCGAAAGCGAGGCGTTCGCCTGAGTCAAAAACGACTGGAGCATGCGCCGACGATCGGTGGAATCGGTGAGGGAGATCGCGTTTGCATACAGGCTCGTCAGTTGGTTTTCCACGGTCTGAAGCACGCTGGCGGCCCGTCCTTCGCCCACCTCATATGCGGCATCCACGGCGGGAACCAAACGGCAGGTGGCATTGGCATAGGCGCCAAGTTCGCGGGCCGCGGTTTGGTGACGCTGAATGCGGGCATCGGTTTCGCCCCAGCTTGCCTCCGGCAACTCGTTTCGGAGCAAGACGTTGGCGTAGGCGGCCTTGTGCTCGGCACTCACGAGTTGGGACAGCGTCGGCTCGTCAAGCTTCTCCGAACACACCGGCCCGGTGGGCTGAGCCGCGCTGGAAGCGAGCAGCGACAACGGCGTGATCTTCGGGTTGATGGACCGCGCTAGCGCTCCCTGACTTGCGGCAATGGCGGCAAACAGCCGGGCTGTATCGCGCGGGGCGTCAAGCGCGCGAGCCACATTGTCTTTGGCCAAGGACATGAGTTGTTCCGAGAACGCCGGCAAATCTACTTTTGCGGTGGGCGTCGGAGGGGTGGAACTCTCGCGAGATTCCGGTTTGCTGGAAGCGGGGGTGGACGAAACCCCCGGCGAAGTACCCCCGCCATCCGGTGAGGCGGTCGGTGAGGGTGAGGCGCCGCCGTCGTTCTTCATCCCCGGAAGGGCAAGCAACTCCGCCTGCTCGGCAAGCCGCGAGGCAACCCGCTCAAGCCCCAGCGAACCGGCCGTTTGCGCCGCCTTTCGGGCGGCACCGGACGCATCAAGTTGCGCTTGTTGGGCCGGAGTGAACTGCGGGCCTGGATCGTCTAACGGGTTCACCTGGATGCCGAGTGCCAGCACCAGGCCCAGCACAATCGCACCCAAAGCCAGGCGCCGACACGCGCGGCCAAAACTCGTTATCACCCGAGCGGGACCGTGCTTGCCTGTGTTCACGGACTCGATCTTTTCATGATTTGGCCCCCTGCGCCCTCAAGCGATGCCACGCAAGCCTGAAAATGTCGCTAGGCTATAAAGAGCAAAAGCACAATACGAGGGAGGCACCATGGCGGCTCACCCAGGGGACAAGGCTTACGACGACGCCGAGACCACACGCCTGAGAACGATCATCGCTCCCATTGTCGAGAATGCACAGTTGTACCTGGAAGACGTGAATATTTCCGTGGCCGGCACGGAGCGGACAGTCCACGTTGTGGTGGATTTGCCGGAGGATCAAACCGGCGGCGTCAGTTTGGACGCGATTGCGGAACTGTCCCATCGGCTTGGCGATGCCATTGACGATCAGACCGACGCTCGCCCATATACCCTCGACGTTTCCTCGCCCGGTCTCAACCGGCCGTTGACCGAACCGCGCCAATGGAAACGGAACCTGGGACGCATTATTAAGGTCAAGCTGCACCACAGCGAGGTGGTTGTGGGTCGCTTGCAAGAAGTCGGCGAGGACGCCGTGGTGCTGGTGCCGGACCTGCCGCGGAAAAAGGGCACGAAGCCCAAAACGGGGGATCCGGTACGCATTAAGTACAGTGACATCAAGCGCGCCACCGTAGAAGTTGACTTCAGCCAGTCGGCCGCCGGTGAGGAGGCCTAAATGGATATTGATATGAGCGCATTGCGCATGCTGGAAAGCGAGCGCGAGATTTCCCTCGACTTGCTGGTGCCCACCATCGAACAGGCGCTTGTGGTGGCTTATCACAAGACGCCCGGCGCGATTCAAGACGCGCGGGCCGAGCTGGACCGCAAGAGCGGGCACGTGACGATTTGGGCCGCCGAGGTCGATGAAGAGGGCAATAAAATCGGCGAGTTTGATGACACGCCATCCGGCTTTGGGCGCATTGCCGCGTCCACCGCGCGCCAAGTCATTTTGCAGCGACTGCGCGATGCCGAGGACGAGGCCATCTTGGGCGAGTTCCGCGGCAAGGAGGGCGAGTTGGTGTCCGGGCTGATTCAGCAGGGCAACAACCCCAACATGGTGCAGGTCAATTTGGGCACCATTGAAGGCGTCATCCCGCCGCCCGAGCAGGTGCCTGGTGAAACCTACCCGCACGGTTCGCGTGTGCGCGCCTACGTGGTGGATGTGCACCGCGGCATTAAGGGTCCGTCGATCACGCTTTCCCGCTCTCACCCGGGGCTGGTGCGCAAACTCTTTGAACTGGAAGTTCCGGAGATCGCGAATAAGTCAGTGGAGATTGTGGCACTGGCCCGCGAGGCGGGGCACCGCACCAAAATCGCAGTCAAGGCGAACGTGCCCGGAATCAACGCCAAGGGCGCGTGCATTGGCGAGATGGGTGCGCGTGTGCGGGCCGTCATGAGCGAGCTTGGCGGGGAGAAAATCGACATTGTCGACTACTCGGACAACCCGGCGGAGTTCATTGCCAGCGCGCTCTCGCCGTCCCGGGTGTCCTCGGTGACAATTCTTGATGAGGCCGGGCGAGCCGCGCGCGTGGTGGTGCCGGACTTCCAGCTTTCGCTCGCGATCGGTAAGGAAGGGCAGAACGCCCGGCTGGCCGCGAAGCTCACCGGGTGGCGGATCGATATTGTGTCGGACGCGGGTGCCGGTTCCGGCGGGGCCGCTGGCGGAGCCGGCGCTGCAGGCGGGGCTGCTGGCGGTGCCGGCGCGCCGAGCCTGGACCAGTTTTAAGGCCCATTTTCCCTTTGCAGGCCCATATATGCGCCTGCAAAGTTAATTTAGGCCTGCAAACTGCACCGCCCGCCCACGGCGACCCCCACGCTGACCCCGGCGCCAGCCACCAACCCGCGCAACTTTGCCGCGACGCACGCCACGGGTAGACTGGAAAAGTTCACTGCTCGGGTCACTCCCGTCGCCGTGCGCTCACGAGGCAAGCTGAATTACGCAAGACAGGCAAGGACACGCCCTCAATGCAGGTACCGCTCCGGACATGCATTGGTTGCCGTAAAAAGGCTCCTCAAGGCGAACTGCTACGCGTCGCGATTCACGCTGAACACCCTGGCAGCACCCCTCAAGCCACGCTCGATGCGGGCCGCCGCCACCCGGGACGCGGCGCCTGGATTCATCCGGATTCGGAATGCATCCGCCACGCCAAACGTTCCAAAGCTGTTGCCCGGTCCGCCCGGCGCGCAGTCGACACCGAGGAACTCTTCGCCGAACTCGAGCAGAAGTTCCCGGAAAACAACCGTCAACCAGTCAACGAAAGCGGGTCAGAAAGATGAACACCCGATGAGTGCCCAATGAGTGCCCAGCTATGAAAACTGTGCACAGTTTCGCACCCGGCCCCCGCGCTGAATTCCTCCGCGTGATGGGCAAACTCAAGAACTAGACGGTTCGTGCCTCACCTCGGCGCGGGCCGAGATGAGGAGAAATGTGGCAAAGGTCCGCGTTCATGAGCTCGCGCGCGAGCTCGGTGTAACTTCCAAGGAAGCTCTCGCGAAATTGCAAGAGCTGGGCGAGTTTGTGCGCTCCGCGTCCTCGACGATCGAGGCGCCCGTGGTGCGCAAGCTCCGCGATGCGTTCCCCGACGCCAAGCCCAAGGAAGACGCGCCAAAGGCAGAAAACGCCAGCGCCAAGAAATCTACTTCCACACCTTCGCAGAAGAACGACGGCGAGACCTCGCCTCAAGCGAGCCCCTCACCTTCTGCGTCGGCTACTCAGGCGGGTTCCTCCGCGCCCAAGCCGGGCGCGAAGCCAGCCCCTGCGGCAAAGCCAGAAACGTCGGATGCGGCCGCGGAGAGCGCCCCGGCGCCCTCAGCTTCTGCCCCGGCGGCCAAGCCGGGAGCGAAGCCCGCCGCGTCTTCGGGAGCTACAGCAACTCCAGGTAACGCGGTGCCGCGTCCCGGCGGTTCCGGCGGATCCGGTGGTCCGCGTCCGGGTAACAACCCGTTTGCGTCCTCTCAAGGTATGCCGCGTCAAGGATCGCCGCGTCCCGGTGGCTCCGGTGGTCCGCGTCCGGGTAACAACCCGTTCGCCACGTCGCAGGGTATGCCGCGTCCGGGTGGCTCCGGTGGTCCGCGTCCGAGTGCCCCGCGCCCAGGACAGGGCCAGGGCGGCCAAGGCCGTACCGGCGCGCCGCGTCCGGGTCAAGGCCAGCGTCCCGGCGGCGGCAACCGCCCGACTCCGGGAATGATGCCCAGTACCCGTCCCGACAACCGTCAAGGCGCCGGCGCTCCCGGTGCTCGTCAGGGCGGTGGCGCTCGTCCCCGTCCCGGACAGGGCGGCCCGGGCGGTCCCGGTGGTGCTCCTGCCGGTGGCGGTTTTGGCAAGGGAAGCCGCGGTCGCGGCGGAACTGCCGGCGCCTTCGGTAAGGGCAGTAGCCGGTCCAAGCAGCGCAAGTCGAAGCGGGCAAAGCGCCAGGAAATGGAGCAAATGACCGCTCCGAGCCTGGGCGGTGTGACCGTACCCAAGGGCGATGGCAACACCATTATCCGTTTGCGTCGCGGCGCCTCGATCACCGACTTCGCCGAAAAGATTGATGCGAACCCGGCCTCGCTGGTGACGGTGCTCTTCCACTTGGGCGAAATGGCGACCGCAACCCAGTCCTTGGACGAGGAGACCTTCCAGGTTCTCGCTGAGGAACTGGGCTTCAAGGTGCAGGTGGTGTCTCCCGAGGATGAAGAGCGCGAACTGCTCGAATCCTTTGACATCAACTTGGAAGATGAACTGGAAGCCGAAAGCGACGAGGACCTGCAACCGCGTCCGCCAGTGGTGACGGTCATGGGCCACGTTGACCACGGTAAGACCCGCTTGCTAGACGCGATCCGCAATTCCGATGTCGTTGCCGGCGAACACGGCGGCATTACCCAGCACATCGGTGCGTACCAGGTGCACGCCGAGCATGAAGGCACCGACCGCGCCATCACCTTTATCGACACCCCGGGTCACGAGGCGTTTACCGCCATGCGTGCCCGCGGCGCCAAGGTGACCGACATTGCGGTGCTCGTGGTCGCTGCCGATGACGGCGTCATGCCGCAGACCGTGGAAGCTCTCAACCACGCGCAAGCGGCCAATGTGCCGATCGTGGTGGCAGTCAACAAGATCGATAAGGAAGGCGCGAACCCGGACAAGGTCAAGGGCCAGCTCACCGAATACGGTCTGGTTCCCGAAGACTACGGTGGAGACACCATGTTCGTGAACGTGTCGGCTCGCGAGAACCTGCACATTGACGAACTCCTCGAGGCGGTCTTGCTGACCGCGGACGCCGCGCTGGACTTGCGCGCCAACCCAAACAAGGACGCTCGCGGCATTGCCATTGAAGCGAACTTGGATAAGGGCCGCGGCTCGGTTGCCACCGTACTGGTGGAATCTGGAACCCTGAAGGTCGGAGACACGATCGTCGCCGGTACCGCACATGGGCGCGTTCGTGCGCTCTTTGACGAGAATGGCGAAGCCGTTGAAGCGGCGACTCCTTCGCGTCCGGTCCAGGTGCTCGGGCTTTCCACCGTTCCGCGCGCCGGCGACTCATTCTTGGTCACCACCGATGAGCGCACCGCACGCCAGATCGCCGAAAAGCGTGAGGCCGCCGATCGTAACGCCGCCTTGGCGAAGCGCCGCAAGCGCATCACCTTGGAAGACTTCGATCAGGCCGTTGCCGAGGGCAAGATCGATACGCTGAACCTGATCCTCAAGGGTGACGTTTCCGGTGCCGTGGAAGCCCTGGAAGATGCACTGCTCAAGGTCGATGTTGGCGACGAGGTCCAGTTGCGTGTCATCCACCGCGGTGTCGGCGCGATCACGCAGAATGACGTCAACCTGGCGACCGTGGACAACGCGATCATCATTGGCTTCAACGTGCGCCCGGCAGAGCGCGTGGCAGAACTGGCCGAAAACGAGGGCGTGGACATGCGCTTCTACTCGGTCATTTACGCCGCGATCGATGACATCGAGAACGCGCTCAAGGGCATGCTCAAGCCGGAGTACGAGGAAGTTCAACTCGGTACCGCCGAGGTCCGCGAAGTGTTCCGCTCCTCCAAGTTCGGCAACATTGCCGGTTCCTTGGTGCGCTCCGGGACGATTCGCCGCAACTCCAAGGCTCGCCTGGTCCGCGACGGCGCCGTGGTGGGGGACAACCTCACCATCGATTCGCTCCGCCGCTTCAAGGAAGACGCCACCGAGGTTCGCGAAGGCTACGAGTGCGGTATCGGGCTCGGTTCCTTCAACGACATCAAGGAAGGCGACGTCATCGAAACCTTCGAGATGCGAGAGAAGCCTCGCGTCTAAACTCGTTTCACATCCCCGTACCGCATCGACATCCCCGCATAGGGGGATGAAAATGCGGTACGGGGATGTCAAACGCGAGAAAGGGAGAAACTTATGGCAGATCCAGCACGAGCCGCGCGCCTTGCCCAACGAGTCAAGGTGCTGGTCGCTGAGACGATTGAACGCCGCATCAAGGACCCGCGGGTGGAAAACCTCACCGTCACCGATGCCCGAGTCACCAATGATTTGCAGCACGCGACCGTCTACTACACCGTCTGGGGAGATGACGAGGCCAAGGCCGAAGCCGCGAAGGGCCTGGAGAAGGCTAAGGGTTTTCTGCGCACCGAGGTCGGAAAGAACCTGAACATCCGCCTGACGCCGACCCTGGAATTCGTCCCAGATGAGGTTCCGGTCAACGCCGAACACCTGGAGAGCCTGATTCGCGATGCCAAGGCTCGCGACGCCGAACTGGCCGCGCAGTCCGAAGGCGCACATTACGCCGGAGAAGAGAACCCGTACAAGGAGAAGCGCCAGGAGACCGAGTCCGAGTAAAGCTGCCAACGCCCCCACAACGCCAAGGAGCGCACCCATCCCCTCCCGCATGAGCGCCGAAGCTCGGCGCGAACAACTCATTGACGCGGCCGTCGAGGTTTTCGCGCACTACGGTTATGCGCGCGGGACCACGGAGGAGATTGCGTCCAAGGCGGGGGTGTCCCAGCCTTACGTGGTGCGCACCTTCGGGTCTAAGAAGAAGCTCTTCCTCGCCGCTCTGGAGAAGACACTGAACGAAATCACCGGGACTTTTACCCGTCCGTTGCCCGCGGGAGCGGATCGGCATCAGGTGGGTCGCCCGTATGTGAGTATGGCTCAGGAAACGGCGTATGGCAGGTTCCTGACCTGGGCGCTCATGCTTGGTGATGACCCGGACATTGCCGCCACTTGCCGCGCCGGACTGGCCGAAATCTATTGTGTGCTGCGCACCAACGCAAGATTTGATGCCGAGACGGCGAAGGAGTTCATCGCCACGGGTCTGCTCATTAACGCGCTGGTGACAACGCGCATCCTGGAAAACCTTGACGAGCACGCGGAACTTCACGAACTCGTCGCCACGACCTTGGGCTCCAACCTGAACATCGTTACCGGCGCGGGCAAAGACTCCCAAGGGGGCGTCGGTGAAGGATAAGCGCACTCCCAGCGGCCTGCTGCTCATTGACAAAGACCCGGGCTGGACCAGTCACGACGTTGTCGCCAAGATGCGAGGGCTCGCCGGCACGCGCAAAGTCGGCCACGCGGGAACGCTCGATCCGATGGCTACTGGGGTACTCGTCGTCGGGCTTCAGGGCGCAACGCGCCTGCTCACGCACATAGTCGGCGCGCGCAAGCGCTACACGGCCACCATCCGCCTCGGCCAAACCACCCTCACCGATGACGCGGAAGGCGAGTTCACCTCCCAGCCCGGTAGCGCAGGATTAAGCACGACGGCGTTGCTCGCCTCGGTCGCGAACCTCACCGGGGACATCATGCAGGTGCCCTCCAGCGTCAGCGCGATCAAGGTCGACGGGAAGCGCGCCTACGCGAAGGTCCGCGGCGGGGAAGAGGTCAAGCTCAAGTCCCGTCCGGTTACGGTGGATGCATTCGAGGTCCTTTCTCATCGCGTGACGACGGTTGATTCCGGGGCCGGCGGGCCTGTCGAGGTCTGGGATGTCGACGTGGATGTGACCGTATCATCTGGCACCTACATTCGGGCTTTGGCCCGAGATCTCGGCGCAGACTTGGGCACCGGAGGGCATCTGAGAGCGCTTCGCCGTCACACGGTGGGCCCGTTTTCGGTGGATCAGGCGCTACCCATGGCCGCGTTGGCCGAACGCGCGGCTGCGGGTGATTTGCCCATCATGTCGATGGCGGAAGCCGCGCGGCTGTTATTCGCGGTGCGCGAGCTCGATGAAGGGGACGTGGCGCGCGTGCGTCACGGCCAGTTTCTCGACGCGGACGCCCTCGACTATGCGGATGCGCCGGTCGCGGCGCTCGGCCCCGACGGTGCCCTGGTGGCGTTGCTCGGATCGCATTCTTCGGGGAAGATCAAACCGGTCACGGTATTTGCAGAAGATGACGGAGCATAGTGGACGCATATTTTTGGATCACCCTCGCGGTAGGCCTAATTTCCTCGATTCTCTGCATTGGCGCGGCGATTCGTAAGCTCGGGCCCAATGATGTGACGATCCTCTCGGTCGCGGCAGTGGAACTGTGCTTGATTGTGTATACCGTCGGGTCCATTGTCGGGCTCTTTGCCGGAAATTCGCCAAAGGGGGACCCCATCGAATTCTGGGGTTACATGGTGACGGCGATGGTCCTGCCCATTGGGGCGGTGTACTGGTCGCTGATTGAACGCACCCGGTGGAGTAACCTTGTCCTTGGCGCGGTGGGCTTGACCGTGATTGTGATGGTCGCCCGCATGAACCAGATCTGGTACGCGCCCACCGCTTAGAGCACAGTCGCAGGAGTTTTTTGTGAGTACGTCCCCGGAACCGCAGGTATCTGCCGCATCCCCTTCCACAGCGGAGAGAACGGGGCGGGCGTCCGGGTTTGGCAGGTTATTGGTCGCTATTTACGGCATATTCGCGGCAGCAGCCACCGCACGCGCCGGCTATCAAATCGGCACCAAATTCTCCGAAGCTCCCATCGCCTATTCGCTCTCTGCGTTCGCGGCAGTGGTCTACATTATTGCCACGATTTCGCTCGCCAAGCGCGGGCGGACCTGGTTCTTCATCTCGCTGTCCGCGATCGGGGTGGAATTACTGGGCGTCATTGTTATTGGACTCTTCAGCATCTTGGATCCGGCGGCGTTTGCGCATGATTCGGTGTGGTCCTACTTTGGGCGCGGTTACGGCTTTGTGCCACTCGTGCTTCCGCTAGTGGGACTGTGGTGGTTGTATCGCAATCGCGCAGACGCTAATCGTGAGAACATGAGCTAAACGCACCATTTTGCCCCAGAGAGAGGGAAGCAACACCATGAGCACACCCGAAGAGGGCGCCCCGAAGAAGTTCGATGTCTCGGCGTCCACACCGTTTTCCACCGATAGCGCCATTCCCGAGAGCGCGCCGGCGGATGAGGCGGACAGTGACAAGAAGACCATCGAGGAGCCAAAGTCGGAGCTGGACAAGAATGAGTGGAGTCCTTTCCGTTTCGCGGTGCTCGCGGTCGGTGTTGTCATTGTCTTGATCGGGTTGTATGAAGTTGTCTTGGGGACCCGTTCCCTGCCCGACACCCAAAATATCGGGGAGAACGCCAGCCTGGAATCCAATTACCGATTCTTGGCTGCACAGTTCGCCGCTGTCGGTGCCGCCTTCGTCGCGATTGCGATCAAGTTTGAGTGGGCGAATATGCTCTGGTTTGTCTGCGCCGCCGTCTTTGTCGGCGGACTGGCCCAGGTGTACTCGATCACGGTTTCTGGCGCGCCGCATCTGCTGCTGGTGGTGCTAATGGTGATCGAGCTCGCCGCGCCTCCGGCGATCCTGGTCTGGTACCAGTGGATCGTGAAAACCGAAGGCATGAAGCGCACCCTGGTTCAAGGAGAGTAATTGCAGGTGTTTCGTTCGCTGGCCGACGTTCCCCCCGACTTCGGCCCCAGTGTGGTGACCATTGGCAACTTTGACGGGGTCCATTTGGGCCACATGCAAGTGCTGGACACCATTAGAGCGCAAGCCGAATCCCGGGGAGTCAAGTCCGTTGTGGTGACTTTCGATCCGCATCCGGCGGTGGTGCACCGACCCGACGCGGCACCCGGGCTGATCATGGGTACCGAGGATAAGGTCGAGGCGCTGCGGGGTCTGGGCTTTGACGCGACCTTGGTCATGAACTACACGCTGGAGCTTGCCGGGCAAAGCGCCGAAGAGTTTGTGAAAAGCGTGTTCGTCGACGTTTTGCGCGCATGCTGTGTGGTGGTAGGGCATGATGTCCGCTGGGGCAAGGACAATAGCGGCGACATTTCCACCATGAAGGAACTGGGCGCCACATACGGTTTTGATGTCATCGAGGTCGCCGAATTCGGCGAGGAGCGCCGCAACTCCTCCACCTGGATTCGCGAGGCGCTCGAGGCGGGGGATGTGCGCACGGCGCAACGCATTCTGGGGCGTCCGCACCGGATGCGCGGACAAGTGGTGCACGGTGCCGCGCGCGGTCGCGAACTGGGTTTCCCCACCGCGAACTTGGCGCCGGAGTCCACCGGGCTGATCCCGGCAGATGGGGTGTACGCCGGTTGGCTCATTGAAGAGGATGGCACCCGATGGCCGGCCGCGATTTCGGTGGGCTCCAACCCCACCTTCGAGGGGGTGCCGCGACAGGTCGAGGCGCACGTCATTGACCGACCCGAAGAAGCGGTCGAGGACTTTGACCTGTACGGCAAGCACGTGGTGGTGGAGTTCGTGGAACGGTTGCGCGGCATGGTCGCGTTCACCGGGATTGAGAATTTGATTTTCCAGATGCGCCAGGATGTCACTCACGCGCGCGAAATTTTGGCGACCTGCGGCTACCAACCCGGCCCATCGCCGTCGTAATTAATCCCCACCCCTCCATTTCCCCCGCGCCCCATTCGACTGTGCCCAATTTCGACTGTGCAAAACACGCACGCGACACGCCGTTAAAGCGTGCATTATCTGCACAGTCGATTTCGACTGCGCACCGCAAACCCCACCATCAAGCCCGCAATTTTCCCCGCGACACGCCGACACGGTAGACTGAACGTTGAGTTTGGCTGCAGTCCGTGGCGGCCAATCTTTCTGCGTCGCGAGCCGGAAGGTGCAGCGCGCGGAACCCCGGCAGTGATTGGCTGACCCGGGCCGCACGGTACCGCAAGGAGAAAACGTGGCACTTGACGCCGCTATCAAGCAAGAAATCATCAAGGAATACGCCACCCACGAGGGTGACACCGGTTCGCCGGAAGTGCAGATCGCTGTGCTTTCCCGCCGTATTTCCGATCTGACCGAGCACCTGAAGGAGCACAAGCACGATCACCACACCCGTCGCGGTTTGATGGGGCTGGTCGGTCGCCGCAAGCGCATGCTTCGGTACCTGTCAGAGGTGGACATCGAACGCTACCGTAAGCTCATTGAGCGCCTCGGCCTGCGTCGATAGCTAAACTTGGATGGCGGCACTCCCGAACACCGGGAGCGCCGCCATTACACCATCCGGGGTGAAACGCCCCGGGCACAATTTCATTTGAGCACCCCGTGCGCCGCGACGTTAGTTTTCGCGGTCCTCGGTAGTGGCCTTCGGGAAGCGCCGCGCACAAGCAAGTGCGCACCGGCGCCGCCCCGCGGGCCTCGATCGAAGACCGAAACAACTCGACGCGCGCGTGCGGTTTGCTCCCAAACAAGGAGGAAACTCTTTTGAGTACTGAAGCACAGTACGCCGACGCCGTCATTGACAACGGTCGTTTCGGCAAGCGGACCATCCGCTTTGAAACCGGTCGTCTGGCCAAGCAGGCCGACGGCTCCGCCCTCGTCACCATCGATGACGAGACCACCCTGCTTTCGGCAACCACCGCGAGCAACAACCCGCGCGAAGGATTTGACTTCTTCCCGCTGACCGTGGATGTCGAGGAGCGCATGTACGCCGCCGGGCGCATCCCCGGCTCGTTCTTCCGGCGCGAGGGACGCCCTTCGACCGAGGCGATCCTCGCGTGCCGCCTGATGGACCGCCCGCTGCGCCCGGCGTTCGTCAAGGGTCTGCGCAACGAGGTGCAGGTTGTCGTGACCGTGCTCTCGATCGCCCCCGACGAGCTGTACGACGTCGTCGCCATCAACGCGGCGTCGATGTCCACCCAGCTCTCCGGCCTGCCCTTCTCCGGCCCGATCGGCGGCGTCCGCGTGGCGCTCATCGACGGCCAGTGGGTCGCGTTCCCGAAGTATGAAGAGCTTGAGAACGCCGTGTTTGACATGGTTGTCGCCGGCCGCATTGTGGGCGATGACGTCGCCATCATGATGGTGGAGGCCGAGGCCACCGACAACGCCTGGAACCTCATCAAGGACGGCGCCCAGGCACCGACCGAAGAGATTGTCGCCGAGGGTCTGGAGGCCGCCAAGCCGTTCATCCGCGCGCTTTGCGACGCGCAGGCCGACCTGGCTCGCCGTGCGGGCAAGGAAGTGCGTGACTTCCCGGTTTTCAAGGATTACGACGGCGATGTGCTGGCTGCCGTGGAAACCGCGGCTTCCGCGCGCCTCACCGATATTTTCTCCATCGCGGACAAGCAAGAGCGCGAAGCCGCCGCCAACGAATTCCGCGAGGAGATCGTGGCGCAGCTCGCACCGCAGTTCGAAACCGAAGAGGGCGGGCGCGAAAAGGAAATCGCTGCGGCGTTCAACGCGGTCACCAAGAAGGTGGTGCGCCAGCGCATCCTGCGCGACCAGGTCCGCATCGACGGCCGCGGCCTGACCGACATTCGCGAGTTGACCGCAGAGGTTGAGGTGCTGCCTCGCGTGCACGGCTCGGCGATCTTTGAGCGCGGCGAGACCCAAATCATGGGTGTCACCACCTTGAACATGCTCAAGATGGAACAGCAGATTGACTCGCTCTCCCCGGAGAAGGTCAAGCGCTACATGCACAACTACAACTTCCCGCCGTACTCCACCGGTGAGACCGGCCGCGTCGGTTCCCCGAAACGCCGCGAAATCGGCCACGGCGCTCTCGCCGAGCGCGCGCTGGTTCCGGTTCTGCCCAGCCGCGAGGAGTTCCCGTACGCGATCCGCCAGGTCTCCGAGGCCCTCGGTTCCAACGGTTCCACCTCGATGGGTTCGGTGTGCGCCTCGACGCTCTCGATGCTCAACGCCGGTGTGCCGCTCAAGGCACCGGTGGCAGGCATCGCCATGGGCTTGGTCTCCGATGAGGTTGACGGCCAGACCCGTTACGCCGCGCTGACCGACATCCTCGGCGCCGAAGACGCCTTCGGCGACATGGACTTCAAGGTGGCCGGTACCCGCGATTTCGTGACCGCGATCCAGCTGGACACCAAGCTCGACGGCATCCCCGCCTCGGTGCTGGCAGCCGCGCTGAAGCAGGCCCGCGAAGCGCGCTTGCACATCCTGGATGTCATGAACGCTGCGATCGACGCACCGGATGACATGAGCGAGTTCGCCCCGCGCATCATCTCGGTCAAGATTCCGGTGGACAAGATCGGCGAGGTCATTGGACCCAAGGGCAAGATCATCAACCAGATCCAGGAAGACACCGGCGCTGACATCTCCATCGAGGATGACGGCACCGTGTTGATCGGCGCGACCGAGGGCTCCGCAGCCGAGGCCGCCCGCTCCGCGATCAACGCCATCGCGAACCCGCAAGTTCCCGAGGTCGGCGAGCGCTACCTGGGCACGGTCGTCAAGCTCACCACCTTCGGTGCGTTTGTCTCCCTCACCCCGGGCAAGGACGGCCTGCTGCACATCTCCGAACTCCGCAAGCTCGCCGGCGGCAAGCGCGTGGAGAACGTGGAGGATGTCGTTTCCGTCGGCCAGAAGATCCAGGTGGAAATTACCAAGATCGATGACCGCGGCAAGCTCTCCCTCGCCCCGGTGGTGGATGAGGACGAGGCCCCCAAGGACCTCGGCTCCGAAGAAGCCACGTTCTCGGAGAACGCCGCGTTCCCCGGTGAAGGCGAAGACTACAAGGGCTAAAAACCCCTGAATTACGACGGCGGTGACTCACCTTTTTGGGGTGGGTCACCGCCCGTTGTGGTTAAGCGGGCCGGTCAGTCTCAGGTTGCCGCGTCCTTGGAGGTCGGCACGTCCCTTTCCGGGTCTGGGATTGGGGCGCCGTGGACCCATAACGGTTATGGGTCGAACCCGGTGCGGCTTCAGTCACCGGCACGAACCCTTTCCTCTGTATCTGAGCATTCCGCGGGCCGCGCGTGCCGCTGCTACCTACGTGCACGTCAGTCAGGTCTAAACTGGTCCCAAGAGGCGATGACGGTGAGTGTTCAGCCCGTGCCCAGACCTGGTAATGTTCCCGAGCAAGTGTCAATGTCGCGGCGGCGGTCGCTGGCTCGCGTTCCGTGGCTGTATGTGGCTTTTGCTGTGGCGCTTATTGCGAGCCCGTTCGCTTTCCTTCCCTTACTTCTCGTTGGCGCGGCCGCGGTGATTGCGGGCGTCTTTATTTATGCGATGGAGCGTCAGCAGATCCCGCTGGCGGTAGGGCTGGGGCTTGTATTGGGATCGCTGCCGTACCCAATTCTGGGACTGCTCCAGAACCTTTAGCGGTCTCGCGAAGTTTATGTGACAGTTTTGACCCGTTTGCTGCCACCGAATCGATTATGTGGCAGTTTCGGTGGGCAAACTGTCACGGAATCCGTCGAGGCGTTCCGCGGGCCAAGCGCGCCGCGGCGGCTGTCACCCACTCGAGCGGCCCCTTCCAGCGCAGTGCCATCAGGGCGAGCCCAAGAATCGTCGCGGCGAGCACGGTGTACCAAAAGAGCGGTGGGTCCTCGACCATGATGCCGTTCTCGTTCAGGATCGCGAGGGTAGCAACGTGCGCCGTGTAGAGCGTGAGCGGAATGCGGCCGAGCGCGGCCAACGGGATGATGAGTGGGCGCAAGTAGCGTGCCGCAAGTAGCAAAACCCCGATTGCGAGCAACGCGGTTCCTGAGGTGTGTAACAAGTCAATAATGGATCCAGAGTGCGGGGTCGGCACGGCGAGCCACCAC
Source organism: Haematomicrobium sanguinis DSM 21259 (assembly GCF_000688395.1). GTDB lineage: Bacteria > Actinomycetota > Actinomycetes > Actinomycetales > Micrococcaceae > Haematomicrobium > Haematomicrobium sanguinis. Next base: position 49,549 of record NZ_JIAG01000008.1, read on the forward strand.
CAGGACTCGTCCTTCCGGAACATGCTCGCGGTGACGTAGAAGTAAGCGTCAAAAGTGGCGGTGGCCCCCTCGCTGGTGGACTTGAGCGCGTTCAGTCCGCCGGCATTAAACATGAGGACTTGACCGGCGATCAGACTTACGGCGGCCGTGATCGCGCCGGTCAGGGCAAGCGTGGCGGCGACACGAATTTTCGTGAGATCGATCCGCGCGACCGCGATTCCCAGTAACACGTAGCCGAGCCATTGGATGACGGGGTAATAGCCGGTGAGAAAGACGTCGGGCAGGAATGCCGGGTCGAGAAGTTTTTCCCAGTCGGGGTTGCCCTCCAGTCGCGCGGTGGCCGGGTCGGCCCAGACAAGTTGGCGCAGCGGGTACGCCACGATCGGGCTCACCACGAGCCACGTTGCGGCGATCGGAAACAAAAACTGCGGGCGCACACCCAAGAACGGCAGGGCCAAGAGAAAGAGGAACGCGTATTGCACCAGGATGACCGCTACCCCGGAATCCCACTGACCCAAGGTCAGCCCAATCACCAGGACCACGAGCGCACGCGCGGCGATTCCGCGCCAATCCGCGGCGAGTTTCCCGCCGCTCGGGATGCTTCGACCACCGCTCATCAACCCCAACGATATGCCCGCCACCACGGCGAAGAGTGCCGAGGACCGGCCGGAGGCAATGAGCGCGGTGGGGGTCGGCTCGTTGAGGGAATCCAGCAGTGGAAACACGTGCGCCGCGACCATGCCGAGGAGGGCAAGGCCGCGCGCCGCATCAATCCCCAAGAGCCGTCCTGAATCGCCGCGAGTCGGGCGCCCCCTCGTGAACGGTGCGGACGACTGATCGGCGGCAGTTGACATGCGCCCATACTCTCACGCTTACGCTGGCCCCAGCTGGGTGAACTAAACTTGATACTTGTGCCCGCCATTGAACTACCGCTTTCGCCCACCTTTGTGCGCGCCCAACACGCCGTCGAGTTGGCCGGAGCGGATCCCACATTGATTTCGGGAGAACCCGGCGGTCCGATCGTCAGGCGCTCGGTGCTTCCTGGCGGGGTGCGCGTTTTGACCGAAGCCATGCCCGGCCAACGCAGCGCCACAATCGGATTCTGGGTCGGGGTCGGCAGCCGCGATGAAGCGGCGGGGGAGTACGGTTCCACGCATTTCCTGGAACACCTGCTCTTCAAAGGCACCCGCACCCGTTCGTCGCTGGACATCGCCGAGGCTTTTGATCGCGTCGGCGGCGAATCCAACGCGGCCACCGCCAAAGAACACACCTGCTATTACGCTCGCGTCCTGGACACCGACCTGCCCATGGCCATTGATGTCATCGCCGACATGGTCACCTCCGCCGTTCTCGACCCCGCGGAACTCGAACAAGAACGCACCGTCATCTTGGAAGAACTCGCGATGGACGCCGATGACCCGACGGATGTCGCCCATGAAAAGTTTGTCGCGGACGTTCTTGGCGAACACCCGCTCGGGCGGCCCATCGGGGGCACCCAAGACATCATTCGCACCGTCGGCCGCGATGCCGTCGCTGACCATTACCAACGCTATTACCGGCCCAACGAACTCGTCGTGACGGCAGCCGGTGGCCTCGACCACGACGTGGTGTGCGACTTAGTCATGCAGGCACTGGAGCGCGGCGGCTGGGAACTCGAACCCGGCGCGCTACCCGTGCCGAGACGCAGTTCGTCCACAGCGCTACTCACGCCAAAACCCGGCCGCGCCTTCCACGCGAAGTCGGTGGAACAAGCGAACGTCATCATCGGCGGCCCGTCCATCAACGCCACCGATGAGCGTCGCGCCGTCATGAGCGTCCTCAACTCTGTGTTCGGCTCCGGCATGTCCTCCCGGCTTTTCCAGGAGGTGCGCGAAAAGCGCGGCCTGGCATACTCCGCCTACTCCTTCAACGCCTCCTACTCGGACGCGGGGTACTTTGGCATGTACGCCGGAACGTCCCCGGCCAAGGTCGACGAGGTCGTCGCACTCATGGAAGCCGAACTCGAACTCCTTGCCAAAAACGGCATCACCGAGGCCGAGCGCGAGCGCGGCATCGGCCAGCTTTCCGGCGGAATCGTCCTCGGCCTGGAAGACACAGGCTCCCGCATGTCGCGGCTCGGCCGCTCCGAACTCGTCACCGGCGAGTTCGTGGACCTAGATGAAACCCTTGCCCGCATCAACGCAGTGACGCTCGACGACGTGCGGCAGCTAGCCGCGCAGCTCGCCTCCGCGCCACGCACCATCACGGTAGTCGCGCCCAAATAGGTATCTAGCCAGTTACGTAACCTTGTGGTTACATTAATGCGTGGCCGACATTTTCACGCTAGTTTCCGACCCCACCCGCCGAGCCATCCTTGAGCTCTTGCTCCAGGGGCCGCTGACGGCAGGGGACGTCGCCGAACGGTTCCCCATTGCCCGCGAGGGTATCTCCAAACATTTGCGACTGTTGCGAGACTCAGGTGCGGTGCGTGTGGAAGCCGAGGGGCGTCGTCGTACATATTTTTTAGAACCGGAAGCCCTGCGGGAACTAGACGAATGGCTCAATCCCTACCGGGAATTTTGGGAACAGCGTCTGGATGCGTTGGGCACGGAAATTGCGCGCGGCAAGCGCCGGGCGCAAGCGTCAGGCAGGGCAACCTCTACGCGAAAGCGAGCGTGACATGAGTGATTATCTGGTTTCGAAATTCGGCGTCGTCGGGGTGAACTCGGAAGATTCGAGCAAGCGGGACTTCACGATCTCCCACGTGTACGCAACAACTGCCGAAGACCTGTGGAGCGCCATCACGGAGCCGGAGCGCCTTGCGCGGTGGCTGGGGCCGGTGAGCGGAAATCTGCGTGAGGGAGGTGAGTACCTTTTCATCTTCAACGAAGACGACGAGAGTCAGCGCAGTTGGGGGAGGATCGAGGTGTGCGAGCCGACGTCGCGCCTCGAAGTCAGCTGGATTGTTCCCGGCGAGAGTGATGAATCCACGCTGGAGTCGCGGGTACGCGTCACCATTGCGGGGGAGGGCGACGGCGCACAGTTGACCTTGCACCATTCTGGGCTCACCGCCCAGCAGGCGACCGGTTACGCGGCCGGGTGGCATGCATTTTCGGAGCGGCTCGGCGCCGAGACGAGCGCCGGTCGGTTTGCGGCGCCAGTCTGGGATGCGCGCTGGGACGAGCTGTTCCCGCACTATCGCTAAGTGTGGCGTGTCACACCCCGGAAACAAAAGGGCGGTAGCATCGTGACAGGCTGCCAAAGGTGGCCCGCATCACACACGCAACCGGGGTAGAGGCAGGACACACCGCGCTATGGATAGTTTCCTCGAGACGCTCAGCAACATCAATGGCGAGGTCAATTCATTCATTTGGGGGCCGTGGTTGCTGATCCCGTTGCTTCTCGGCGTGGGGCTCTACCTCACGATCCGGCTCAAGCTGGTGCAGATTTTCAAGCTCGGACCGGCGCTCATGCTCGGACTGATCCGCCGCAAGGATAAGGGTGCCGATACCGAAGGCGACATCACCCAATTCCAAGCGCTGACCACCGCGTTGGCGGCCACCGTGGGCGTCGGCAATATTGTCGGTGTTGCCGGGGCGATCCTTATTGGTGGTCCGGGAGCACTGTTCTGGATGTGGGTCACCGGCATCCTCGGCATGGCCACCAAATACACCGAGGCGTTCCTCGCGGTCCGTTTCCGCACCACCGACGCCAACGGCCAAAAATCCGGCGGGCCGCAGTATTACCTGCAAAAGGGCATCAAAAACGGTTTCGGCAAATTCCTGGCCATCTCCTTTGCGATTTTCGCATTCCTCGCCTCGTTCGGCATTGGCAACATGACCCAGTCCAATGCGATCGCGGTGAACGTCGAGTCGAGCTTCGGCATCCCGCTGTGGATCACCGGGCTCATTCTCGCGGTGCTCACCGCGGCGGTCATCATTGGCGGTATCAAATCGATTGGCCGGGTGACTAGTGCACTCGTCCCGGTGATGATCGTCTTCTACATCATTGCCGCGCTTTACATTCTGATCGCCAATGTGGGCGCCATCCCGGCCGCATTCGGCGAGGTGTTCAGCCAAGCGTTCACCGGCACCGCCGCGGTCGGTGGATTTATCGGCTCGACCTTCCTGATCGCTATGCAGCTCGGCGTGGCCCGCGGCCTCTTCTCCAACGAATCCGGCCTCGGCTCCGCGCCCATCGCGGCGGCGGCTGCAAAGACGACCCACCCGGTGCGCCAGGGCCTCGTCTCCATGACGCAGACCTTTATCGACACCATTGTGGTCGTGACCTTCACCGGCTTGGTGCTCATTACTTCGGGCGTCTGGAAGGAAGAAGGTGTGGAAAAGGGCACCGCCACCGGCGACGCCTTCGCCCAGCAACTCCCCGGCGACTGGGGCCACATCCTCGTAACGGTGGCGCTCATCCTGTTCGCGTTCTCCACCATCATCGGCTGGTCCTACTACGGCGAGCGCAACGTGGAACGGCTCTTCGGTGTCCGTGGCATCATGCCCTACCGACTCGTCTTCTCCGCGGTGGTCTTCGTGGGCGCAATCTCGCAACTTGAGGAAGTCTGGACCCTGGCGGACTCCCTCAACGGTCTCATGGCGATCCCGAACCTGATCGGTCTGGTGATTCTCTCCGGGCTCGTGGCCCGCGAGACCAGTCTCTATCTCAAGAACGATCCGAAACTCACCGCCAACAAGGCCGAAATCGATCGCTTTATGGCCGAAGATCCGGGCTACCAGGAGTGGAAGAAGCTGGAAAAGGAGCAGCACTTCCGCTGATAGCCTGAACGGGTGAATACTCCCATACACGTCGCCGTCCTGGGCGCCTCCGGACGCATGGGCTCGGAGGCCGTCAAGGCCATCAATAACGCCGAAGACCTCCGGCTCGCAGCAACCGTTGGTAGCGCGGACCCCATGGAAAAGATGCTCGACGGCGATGCCTCCGTGATCGTCGACCTCACCACCCCGGAAGCCTCCAAAAAGCACGTGCAGTTCGCCATTGAGCACGGATTGCACGCCGTAGTGGGCACGAGCGGCTGGGACGAAATGGCGTTGGTCCCGGTGCGGAAACAGCTGGAGGACCACCCGGATGTTGGTGTGCTGATCGCACCCAACTTCGCTCTGGGCTCGGTACTGGCCAGCGCCTTTGCCGCAAAGGCTGCCCGGTACTTCGAAAGCGCCGAGATTGTCGAGCTCCACCACCCGAATAAGCTCGATGCCCCGTCCGGGACCGCCGTGCGCACCGCCGAACTCATCGCCGCTGAGCGCCGCCGGGCGGGTCTCAACCAGTCACCGGATGCCACCCTTCACGAACTGCCCGGTGCCCGCGGCGCCGACGTCCAAGGCGTCCGCGTACATGCCGTCCGCTCACGGGGACTCGTGGCGCATCAAGAAGTCATCTTCGGCGCCGAGGGTGAGCAATTGACAATTCGCCATGATTCATTTGACCGTGCCTCCTTCATGCCCGGAGTTCTGTTGGGTATCCGAAACGTCGTCAACCGTCCCGGCCTGACGTATGGCCTTGACGGTTATTTGGACTTGGACTAACCGAACATGGAATGGTTTTCCCGCAATAAGACCAAGCTCGGCGTCCTTTTTGTGACCGCACTTCTAGTGTTCTACCTGGCTCTGACATTCAGAAGTTCGCTCATCATGTTGGGCGATCCGAACTGGGTGGCAAAGCTGATGGGCGTCGCCTATTTGCTACTCCCGATCATGGGTGCGTACCTGCTCATTCGGGAGTTGCTCTTTGGTGCCGGAATGCAAAAAATGGCGCGCCAATTGGAGGCCGAGGGAGGCCTTCCCGAAGACACACTCGCGCGTACGCCGGGCGGCCGGATTGTCCGCGCCGATGCGGACGCACAATTTGAGCGGTACAAGACGGAGGTCGAGTCCGACGAGGGAAATTGGCGTGTCTGGTACCGCTTAAGTCTTGCCTACGACGCAAGTGGGGATCGCCGTCGTGCTCGAAGTGCCATGCGCACCGCACTATCCCTCTACCGCCAAGCCCCGCAAGCAAAGGAACTGTCATGAGCTTCCCGCAAGGTTATTACCAGCCGCGCACGAATGGACTGGCCATCGGTGCATTCGTGACGGCGTTCATTGTCCCGCTCATTGGCGCGATCCTGGGGCATGTCGCGTACTCGCAAATCAAACGCACGGGCGAGGGCGGCCAGGGGCTTGCAATTGCGGCGATCGTGATCGGCTGGGTAGGAACGCTGATTTATGTGGTGATTTTCGGGATCCTGATTGCCGCGGCACTGGCGCTTGTGCAGATCGCGCCGGAGATTTTGGAGTCGGTTTCGCCCTCGCCGATCCCGACCGGATTCTAAGCGCGTTCCGTGCTGTGCAACATTGACCGGGTCCTCTTGCGTTTGCCCTAGTCACAGTCCCGGATTAGGCCGCCGGTCGCTCAAAGTTGCACGGTTACACCCGCCTGACCAGTTTCATCCGGCAATTTTTTCGTGGCGATGTGTTTACTCACGGTAACGTTAAGGCCATGGCAATTCGAGACGAGTACGCGGCGCAGTTTGGCACCCTCATTCCGGCCATGGTTACCGTTCTCACCGAAGATGGCGAGGTTGACTATTCGGCAACGGTGGAGTTTGCCAAGCGGCTGGTGGATCGCGGGGCTGATGGACTGGTTGTTACCGGCACCACCGGCGAGTCTTCGACCCTCGACGATGATGAGCGGATCGAACTCTATCGACTCGTGAAGGAAGCCGTGGGCGATCGCGCGAAGGTCATCGCCGGCTCTACTTCGAATCACACCTCGCATTCCGTCGAGCTCTCTCAAGCAGCCGAGGCGGTCGGTGCCGACGCCATCCTGCTGGTCACTCCGTATTACAACAAGCCCAGCCAGGGCGGTCTGATCGCGCACAGCTTCGCGGTCGCCGACGCCCTCACCATCCCCGTCATGCTCTACGACATTCCGGGCCGCTCCGGCGTCCCGCTGAGCACCGCCACCATTCAAGAACTCGCAAAGCACCCGCGCATCAACGCGCTCAAGGACGCTAAGGGTGATTTCAACGCCACCACCGAGGTCATCGCCACGACCGATCTCGCCATCTACTCCGGCGACGACGGCCTCACCCTGCCTTTGATGGCAGCCGGTGCCGCCGGGGTCGTCTCGGTGAGCGCGAATGTCGCAACCGAGGGGTACCGCGCGCTAGTGGACGCGATGACTGCTGGCGACCTCGCGACCGCGCGGGCGCGCCACCTCGAACTCGATCCGGTGCAACGCGCTTTCATGAGCCACCTCCAGGGCGGCGTGGCCACCAAGGCCATTCTCAAAGATTTAGGAATTATTAATAACGACGGCGTGCGGTTGCCTTGGGTGCCCGCCACCGACACCGAGCGGGATGAGATTTGGGCGGATTTGGAATCCGCCGGATGGTCTCGACCCACTCCCTAGGACGAAAGACGTTTCATGACTGAAGAACTAGCATTTGAACGCTTGGTTACTCCGCCCTCGTTGCCCAAGGGCACGATGCGCATTGTCGCGCTGGGGGGACTAGGCGAGGTCGGCCGCAATATGGCGGTCTTTGAGCTGAACGGCAAACTGCTGATCGTGGATTGCGGGGTGCTCTTCCCCGAGGAGACTCAGCCCGGTGTTGACCTCATCCTCCCCGACTTTTCCTATATTGAGGACCGGCTCGATGACGTGGTGGCCGTGATCTTGACTCACGGCCACGAAGACCACATTGGTGCCGTTCCGTATCTGTTGCGGCTCAAGCCGGACATCGCCTTGGTTGGTTCCAAGCTGACACTCGCACTCGTGGAGGCGAAGCTCGCCGAACACCGCATCAAGCCCTACACGCTCACAGTGCGGGAGGGCGACATTGAGACCTTTGGCCCGTTTGAGTGCGAGTTCATTGCCGTTAACCACTCGATCCCGGACGCACTCGCGGTGTTCATTCGCACCGAGGCTGGTAACGTCTTGGACACCGGCGACTTCAAGATGGATCAGTTGCCCCTTGACGGCCGCATTACCGACCTGCGCGCCTTTTCCCGCTTGGGCGAAGAAGGCATTGACCTGTACATGCCGGACTCCACGAACGCCGAAGTCCCAGGGTTCACCACCACCGAGCGCGAGATCGGGCCGGTGCTCGATCGCGTGTTCACGAATGCCAAGAAACGCATCATCGTGGCGTCCTTCTCCTCTCATGTGCACCGCGTGCAACAGGTGCTGGACGCGGCGGCCAAGCATGGGCGGAAGGTCGCGTTTGTGGGCCGATCGATGGTGCGCAACATGGGTATTGCCGAAAAGCTCGGCTACCTGCACGTACCAGAAGGCATCCTGGTGGATCTCAAAGAGGTCGACAAACTTCCGGACGACCAAGTGGTCTTGATGTCCACCGGTTCCCAGGGTGAGCCGATGGCCGCGCTTTCCCGCATGGCGAACGGCGACCACAAGGTCCAGGTTGGCGATGGCGATACCGTGATCCTGGCCAGCTCGCTCATTCCGGGCAACGAAAACGCCGTCTTCCGGGTCATCAATGGGCTTTTGCGGCTCGGCGCAGATGTAGTGCATAAGGGTAACGCCAACGTGCACGTGTCCGGCCACGCCTCGGCGGGGGAGTTGCTCTATACGTACAACATCTTGAAGCCAAAGAACGTCATGCCGGTGCACGGCGAGACGCGGCACCAGATCGCTAACGCGAAGCTCGCCGAGAAAACCGGCGTGCCCAAGGAAAACATCATTGTCGCCGAAAACGGTACCGTGATTGATCTGGCCGACCACAAGGCCAAGGTCGTGGGTTCGGTGGAAGTCGGTTTTGTGTATGTCGATGGCACCAGCGTCGGTGAAGTCACCGATGCGGACTTGAAGAACCGCCGCATTTTGGGTGAAGAGGGCTTCATTTCCATTGTCACCGTCATCAACAAGACCACCGGCAAGATCGTGGCTGGCCCGGACATTCACGCGCGCGGCGTCGCCGAGGATGACAAGGTGTTCAACGAGATCAAGCCTAAGATCGCGGCCGCCCTCACCGAGGCGGTCACTCAGAACCGGGATCACACCACCTACCAATTGCAGCAAGTGGTGCGCCGCGTGATTGGACAGTGGGTGGGGCGCAAGCTCCGCCGTCGCCCCATGATCATGCCCGTGGTGGTCGAGGTTTAGACCCGACTCCACCAAGCGGACGCAATAGTGAACCGCAGCGCGAACTGGTGGCGCCGGGCAGGTGGCTTCCTGCTCGGCGTCCTGGTGCCGACCGCGCTCCTTGCGCAGTTGCTGGGTACCCTTATTTTTCGGCGGTCGTGGCCTGACGGAACCGTGGGGTGGCTTCTGAGCGCCATCGCCTTTGCGGCGGTGGTGTTCGTCTCCGCAGTGTTCTCGCGGGATGGACAGTCTCCCGCGCAGCGACTGCTCGGCGTCCGCGTTCTCAACCGGGCAGGTGAGCCCGCGCCACGGACAACTCTGGCGCTCAGGAACCTCGCGCACCTCGCCGATTATGCGACGCTGGGTGTGGGGTTCTTGTGGCCGCTGTGGGATGCTCGCGGACAAACGTTTGCCGACAAGATTATGGGCACCACGGTCCACCGCGTGCCCGCGTCGGCTACTGCACGGGTGTAAACACCAGGTGAGAGCACAAGGCAACCGTTAGCCTTTTGCTTAGTTCCCATCGCCGTACCACATTCTTAGTTGCGCGGAAGTTGCAAGCGTAGGATCTGCGCTCTGATGCTAGTGTCGGTCGACCCCCGGTTTATCTCTACCGGTTCTTTGGGTAGCAGAACACCAAATAGTTGTCGCGCCAAGTGCAACCCATCCCTGTGACGCAATTAACCTCTGCGGACGAACCGAAAAGACAACGCAGACTGCCTCCGGCGCTGGTGAACGAACACGCTTCCGCTCTTAATGTGCCCACAGTGTGAGCGCCGAATGTCGAACGGTTGCTAATTTGAGTCTCGTCAAGATATTGACTATCGAGTTAGGCCTTGCTGTACAGTCGATTAACTCTAACCATTTGCTTGTGGATTGAATATCACACGGGTCTTCTAGGGTTCTAAGGGAGACAAGCCTTGATGGGAATCCAAATCCCCGCCATCCGTACAATGGTGCTTGCCCTGACCCGCTGGCCAATTGAGATCGATTTGGCAATAGAGCACTTGATTTTCAATAGAAGGGAAGTGACGCGACTAGGCGGAGATTCGATTCCCAGGCGTCGGAGAGACAGTAGTGGTGTCGTTCAGGTATCGAACATCTTCGAAAGTGAGTTTCACGCTACCACTGTGGGCTATAGCGGGTGCGTGCGCCGTCCGGAAGACGGCGCTATTTGCAATCTCCCTCAGACGATCCAGGCGCGGAAAAGTTCATCAGAACGAGAGCAAGATGGTTACCTGAAATTGCCGGGGGGTATAGAGGTTCGTTTCACTCCAGACGAATCAATGCGTGAAGCACTCAGCGAAATATATGGATCAGTGCAGATCGCGACTCAAGTGGAAGAATTCTACAACTGGCTCTCTCTTGGCGCAGAATTTCGCTTGGACGAAGTTTCTGATGACTTGATGAAATGCAGGAACGTTTATGAGGCGACGATGCGTAGATTCGGGGTCGAAGTAGACGGTTGGTCGGCTGAAGAAGTGGCTTTGCGAAATTTTGGGGCTTACCGGACCATAGGCGAGGCTCCGTGCGCTGAAGAGCAGTTGCTAGCCATTTACGACTTTCGTGCTCAGACTAAATCCGGGGTAAGAGCGACAATACAAAAGGCATTCTTCGATTCCAAGGCCAAATGGTTGCATAGCCATGAGCAGTTTATCGAGGAGACGTACCAATTCTATTTAGTAGCACTTCGTCGCTCTCGCGCCATACTTTTTGGAGGTGGCGCAAGGTCAAATAACTAACACGCGGTTGCCACCCGCGCGGCCCCGCGCTTTTACCCCCCAGCAAACCGCGGCAGAACGTCCACCGTATCTTCGTCGGTGACAATCTTCTCCATGCCGCGCGCCGCCTTGCCGTTGATCAAGTACGAACAGCTTGGCAACAACTCGCGCGGGGACTTCACATTGTCCGCCGCCGCGTTGGGATAGCGCTCAGCAATTCCGGCGGCGACGTCGGCCAGCGTCACCGTCTCGCCGACCGGAACGGTTTCTTCATCTACTCCGACCGAGGCCGCAATGGAAGCAAAGTATCGAATTTTCACGGCCGCTGCGCCGCCACATCACTTGCCAAGTTCACGCCAGTCCGACTCGCTCACGTCCACATCGAAATGTTTGGCCGCCGCCACAATATTGCGCCACGCCAGATCACGCTGGGCGTCGGAGACATCCTTGACCTGATCAAACCGTGCCAGCGCGTCCCGCACGTGTGTCGCGGAGGTCAACGGTTCCTTGCGCTCATCGGGAAACGCGAATACCGAATCCGGGAGCGCATCCCGCTCGGCCGCATCCAGCTTCCCCGCCGGCAGATCATGCGGCTTCCATGTTGTTTTTTCTGCCACCATTCCTCCTTAAAATCCCAACCCGGACAGGACCGGTACCACCATTCTGCCCCCATTCACGCCGAGTTCACCCACTCGCTTGAGCCATCGTCAAACACCTGCTCTTTCCAGACCGGGATGCGCTCCTTCACCCGCTCCACCAACTCGGCGCACGCCGCAAAAGCCTCCCGCCGGTGCGCCCCGGCAACAGCGGCAACGAGCGCCGCATCCCCGATCGCCAACTGCCCCACCCGGTGCTCGACCCACACCTGCACGGGGTGCTCCATTTCGGCGTACTCGCGCACGATCTCCTCGGCAATTTCGGCGAGCACCTCGGAAGCGGAGGGGTGCGCCGAATACTTCAGCAACTGCACGCCGCGCCCCTCATCGTGATCGCGTACGACCCCGGAGAAGCTCACCACCGCACCAAATGCATCCCCGGCAACGGCCGCCTCGGCAACGGACGTGGACAGCTCGCCCTCCTGCACGGCGCCATGCGCACGCATCTTCTCAATGCTCATGATCATCATCCAATTGCGCCAAGAGGTGGGGAAGCAGAGGCATAAATACCGCCAAGGAATCCGTGATACCGCCACGCGAGCCCGGCATATTAAGCACGACGGCGTTGCCCGCCACTCCGCACACCGCTCGGCTTAAGAGGGCGGTTGGTACAGCAGCATAACCTTTGGCGCGGATCGCCTCGGTGATACCTGGCACTTCGCGATCAATCACCGCACGGGTTTGTTCCGGAGTCGTGTCATCCGGGGTCAGCCCGGTGCCACCCGTCGTCAAAATGACACGCGCTCCGGTGTCCAGAGCGTCTCGGATTGCCGCACCAACCGGGTCCCCGTCGGCCACGATTCGGGCAGGGTGCACATCTAAACCGAGTTCTCCGAGCGTGCGCGAGAGCTCCTCCGCGTGGGCATCGGGCCGCGAGCCCGTGGCCGCGCGCGTGGAGGCCACAATGATCGCTGCGGAGATGCCGGTGAGGTCGGCCGCGGGCGCCGTCATGACGTACCGTCGCCTGCAGCCGCCGGGGTCTCTTGGCTCCCCATACCAGGGCGAGATGCGCGCGAGGGGTGGGCATCGGCGTCGTACGCCCCGCTCTTGCCGCCCGTTTTGGTGAGCAAGCGGATATCGGTGATGAGCGCGGACTTATCCAGCGCTTTGATCATGTCATAGATGGTGAGCGCGGCCACGGACGCGGCGGTGAGCGCTTCCATCTCGACGCCAGTGACGGCGCGGGTGGCGACCCGGGTGCGGATGTGCACGGACGCGTCGGTAAGTTCGAACTCAACAGCTGCCTTGGTCAGCATGATGCCGTGGCAAAGCGGGATGAGCTCGGGGGTTTTCTTTGCGGCCATGATTCCGGCTACCCGGGCCACCGCGAGCGCGTCACCCTTGCCGACCGTACCCGCCCGCAACTTGTCAATAACCTGCTCGGTCGTGTGGACCCATGCCTCGGCCTCGGCGGTGCGATCGGTGACGGTCTTCGCGCTGACATCGACCATGTGGGCCTCGCCGGCGGCGTTCAAATGTGTGAGTTCCTCGCTCATGATTCCAGCTTACCGAGTGCCGGTGACAGTGAGTTTTTCTAGCGGCCAAACTTCGCTCCAGGCGTGTAAATGCGCGGAAAATCGGGGATCGACGGGTAGTTTGGGAGCATGGCGACTCGCACTTCCCCTGCCAAAAAAGGCACCACGAGCTCGCGCGGCAAGACCTCAACTGCGTCGGCGCGCGCCTCCGGCACGTCCAAAAACTCCTCCGGAACCCAGCACGACCCAGACCGTTTGCCCCTCCCGTTACGGGCGATCACCGGTTTTTGGATGGGCATTTCCCATATGGTCGGCGGCGCCGTGCGAAAGATCGGCACGGACCTGAAAATCGAGAAGGAGGTCCGCCGCGATGGCACCGCCACGGTGCTGGTGCTCCTGGCACTCGTCATCGCCATGGTCGAATGGTGGGCGCTCACCGGCCCCGCCGTGGACTGGATTCACGCCTTCGCCGCCGGAACCTTCGGCTGGATGGCAAAACCGCTCCCGCTCATCCTGCTGATTGGCGCGGTCCGCCTCTATCGCTACCCCGAAAATAACGCGGCCAATAACCGCATCGGCATTGGACTGACGCTGCTCACCGTCGCCGGGGCCGGACTGTGTCAGCTCGGCGGCGGGAACCCGCAGCTCTCCGACGGTTTCGGCCCGCTCTGGCAAGCCGGCGGCATGATCGGATTCCTTGCCGCAGGTCCGCTCAGCTCCGCATTCACCCCGATTCCGGTGGCGATTCTGCTCTCGCTCGTGGTGTTTTTCTCGATCTTGATTGTCACCGCAACGCCGATCAACCGCATCCCCGAGCGCCTGCGCGGCCTCTACGAGTCCCTCACCGGGCAGGAGGGGCGGCCGGTTCCCGAGGCGCCTCGCGGTGGCCATGATCAAAGCTATTTGTACGACGGCGATGACTCGCCTTCCGCAGGAGAGCGGCAGAAAAAGTCCAAGGGACTTTTCGGGCGCAAAAAGAAAGCAGCCGAGCCAGAAGACACCGAAAGCTACGTTGGTGACGAGGCCTTTGAGACCGCCGTCATCTCCGAAGAGGACCGTGCTGCGGCAAACGCCCCGACTGTGCCACTGATTCCACCGGGAGTCAAACGGCCCACACAGGCAGAAACCGAGGCCGCGGCGCTCAAGGCGCGGGCGGGAGTCGGGGGAGCCGAACCGGCGACGGAGCAGATCAACATTGTGGATGCCGCCACGCTCGCCGACCACACCGCGAAGCCGCAGCTGATGCCCGAGCCCATCCCGCAGCGCACCGAGCAACTCGCGCTCTCCGGGGATGTCGCATACACGCTCCCTGACAATGCGTACTTGCCCGCGGGACCGCCCGCCAAGGAACACTCCGAGGCAAATCAAAACATTGTGAACGCGCTGACCCACGTGTTGGAGCAGTTCGGTGTGGATGCCAAGGTCACCGGGTTCTCGCGTGGCCCGACAGTCACCCGCTACGAAATCGAGCTGGCGCCCGGCACCAAGGTGGAACGCGTCACGGCCCTTTCCAAAAACATCTCCTATGCCGTGGCGAGCTCGGATGTGCGTATCCTCTCACCGATTCCGGGCAAGTCCGCAATCGGCATTGAGATCCCGAATTCGGACAAGGAAATCGTGGCGCTCGGAGACGTGTTGCGCTCCAATGCCGCGCGCAAGACCGGACACCCGATGGTTATGGGTGTGGGTAAAGACGTTGAGGGCGGTTTCGTGGTCGCGAACCTCGCCAAGATGCCGCACATGCTGGTTGCCGGTGCCACCGGTGCCGGTAAGTCCTCGTTTGTGAATTCGATGATCACCTCGATCCTGATGCGCGCCACGCCAGACGAGGTGCGCATGATCATGGTGGACCCCAAACGCGTGGAACTGACCGCCTATGAGGGCGTTCCGCACCTCATTACCCCGATCATCACGAATCCGAAGAAGGCCGCCGAGGCGCTGCAATGGGTCGTCAAGGAAATGGACACCCGCTATGACGACCTCGCCAACTACGGCTACAAGCACATTGACGACTTCAATAAAGCGGTGCGCAACGGCAAGGTTGTTCCGCCACCGGATTCCAAGCGAGTTGTCAAGCCCTACCCCTACCTCTTGGTGATTGTGGATGAGCTTGCCGACTTGATGATGGTCGCCCCGCGCGACGTCGAAGATTCGATTGTGCGCATCACCCAGCTGGCGCGCGCGGCGGGTATTCACCTGGTGTTGGCAACCCAGCGCCCGTCGGTGGATGTGGTCACGGGCCTGATCAAGGCGAATGTGCCTTCCCGCATGGCCTTTGCCACCTCCTCGGTCACAGACTCTCGTGTGGTGCTCGATCAGCCCGGTGCCGAGAAGTTGCTCGGCCAGGGTGACGCACTGTTTTTGCCCATGGGTGAGTCCAAGCCGATGCGTGTCCAGGGTGCCTGGGTGACCGAGAGCGAAATCCATAAGGTCGTCGAGCACGTCAAGGGTCAGCTTCAGGTCGAGTACCGCGAGGACGTGGCGGTAGAAGAGCCCAAAAAGCAGATCGATGACGATATCGGAGACGACCTCGACGTCCTGCTCCAGGCGACTGAACTCGTGGTCACTACCCAGTTCGGTTCCACGTCCATGCTTCAGCGTAAGCTCCGGGTGGGCTTTGCGAAGGCGGGCCGCCTGATGGATTTGCTGGAATCCCGCGGCGTGGTCGGTCCTTCGGAAGGATCCAAAGCACGCGACGTGCTGGTCAAACCAGACGATCTTGCCACAGTGCTTGCCACTATCAAGGGTGACGAACCTCCGGCTCCGCCCGCAGCCGCAGGGCCTTCTCAGCAGGACGGTCCGCCCAGCTACGACGATCCCATCCAAGCCGAGATCGATTCCAAACCCGTCGCCACCGAGTATTACGACGGCGACGACGAGGGCAACGAGGACGCCTGGCAGCTCACCAACCGCTAACCCCCTCGACTGTGTAGCAGAAGATGCCCATCCGCGCGCGGCACATGGGCATTAACCGCTACACAGACGAGGGCAGGGGAGGGGGATCGGCGCGGAGGGGATAGGGTGAATACGTGAGTGCCGAACCCGCCCCGACCACCAGCGCATGGAACCTGCCGAACATTCTCACCGGTATCCGCATCCTGCTCGTACCGTTCTTCGCGTGGGCCCTCATTGGTGACCACAATGCTGGTGGGCAAACCGCCTGGCGGTGGATCGCCGTCGTGCTTTTTTGTGTTGCCATCTATACCGACAAACTGGACGGCGACCTGGCGCGCTCCCGCGGGCTCATCACGAACTTCGGCAAAATTGCCGACCCGATCGCCGACAAACTGCTGCTGGGCACCGCACTCATCTTGCTCAGCGCATTTGGCGAGTTGTGGTGGTGGGTTTCGATCATCATGTTGGTGCGGGAGATCGGGATCACCGTGTTGCGGTTTGCCGTGATCCGTCATGGGGTGATGCCGGCCAGCCGCGGCGGGAAGCTGAAAACCGTCCTGCAAACTGCCGCCGTGCTGCTCTATCTGCTCCCAATGACCGCGCACTGGGCGTGGCTCGGTTGGGCGGCTGCGATTGTGATGGCGGCGGCGTTTGCTGTGACCTTGGTGACTGGGATTGATTACGTGTTGAAGGCAATGAAGTTGGTGCGCTCGTGAATACCGACCCAGAGCGCGCAGCAGAGCGCGCAGCAGACCGGGCCACGAGCCGCGCCGCCCAAATCATCCGCGCCGCCACCGAGCGAAAACTGACCATCGCCACCGCCGAATCGCTGACCGCCGGGCTCGTTTCGGCAACCCTCGCCGATATCCCGGGGGCGTCGGCAGCCTTGCGTGGGGGAGTGGTTGCCTACGCGAACGATGTGAAAGAAAAGCTACTAGGGGTGCCGCGTGATTTACTGCTTCGTGAGGGTTCGGTACACCCCGATGTGGCGGCGGCCATGGCCGGCGGCGCCTGCGCGCGCCTTGAGGCGGACGTGGCCATTTCCACCACGGGCGTCGCGGGGCCGGACGCGCATGACGGCAAACCGGTGGGAACCGTCTACATCGGCGTGGCTTGGTGGGTGACCAAGGAAGTGGCGGTGACCCCGCTCAAACTCACCGGCGACCGCGCCAGCATACGTCAGGCAAGCGTCGAGGAAGCACTCAGAATCCTTGCAGGCAGTCTCGATATTGTGGACTAGTCGGTGAGTGCGGCAACTGCGCCGAGCAGGCCCCAGCACCCGCGCACCGGCCTGGGAACAAAAGCAATCGACCGATAGTTAATCACTATGTCGAGAAAAGTCGGGCGAGCCGCTCGGCAACGCTGGACCTAGGATAGATTGAAGAACCAAGGGAGTAAGGCGATACAGATGGTAAAACAGCCCATATCCGTAAACGGCGTGGTCCGTTGGCGCGATGTAGGGTTGCGTGATGACACCGAGCGGAATGTAAAGGATACAAAAATGGTCCTGTTACGGCATGAGATTGGCGATGTGCTCCGCGACGTTCGGCAACGTCAGGGACGCACTCTACGCGAAGTCTCACACCACGCCCGAGTGTCACTGGGTTACCTCAGTGAAGTAGAACGCGGACAGAAGGAAGCGTCCTCCGAGTTGCTTTCCTCAATATGCTCCGCCCTGAACATCCCGCTCTCGCTCATGCTGCGTGAAGTCAGCGACCGCATGGCCGAAGCGGAGGGTGTCACCATTCCAGACACCGTCCCCCATGAGCTCTCGCAGGAGTTTTCCGAAAAGAGCGATGGTTTGAGCGATGACTTCCGGGAGCTCGCTCCCAGCGGGATCTAGAAAACTGCACATGTGAACCAAAAATGGGACCCCTCGCTCGGGTCCCATTTTTGTTGCTACTTGAGCTCGTTCGCCCAGCGATCCCGGGCCAGATACGTTTCGTTGAGTTGCCCAAGTAACCCGGAAAGGGTGTTCAGGTCCTTCACTTCCCAATCGGCCATGAGGTCGTGAAACACTTGGCGCCGAGCCTTTTGCGCCTGGGTGAGCGCGCGCAGGCCCTCATCGGTCAAAGAGATGTCTTGGGCGCGCCCATCGTTCGGGTCCGCGACCTTGCGAACCACGCCCAGGGCCTCCAGCTCGGCGACCTTGCGGCTAATGGCCGGCTTGCCGACGCCAAGACGAGTGGCCAGCTCGGTCAAGCGAATGGCGCCTTCGCGCTGCAAAATAATGAGCAGCCCATAGGCAGACGGATCCATGTCCGGGTGAATTTGCCGCGCCAGCCGCTGCGAATTCGCGCGCGAGCGCCGCAGCAGAAGGCTCAGCTCATGCTCCAGGTCAATGATGGCCGCTTCGACCTCGGGCGGTATGTCAGAGCTTTGTGGCATGATGTTCAGTCTACTTGGCGGAAGGCAGGCGGCGCTGGTGCGCCAAAGAAGTACGACGGCGATGCTCGCCCCAGTGCCGGGCGGCCGGGTGGTTTTGGCCTGCTAGATCGACGAGTAAGGTGGTGGCCGTGAAGGAAAGCGAATTCTGGCTGTTGATGGATGACGAGTTTGGTGCTGCCTACTCGGGCTACCTGTCCAAGAGCCTGCATTTAACCTCGCTCAAGGGGCACACGGCCGTGTCCGCTTTGGCCGCCGGAATCTCGCCCCGCCTGGTGTGGAATGCGGTGTGCGATCAGCAAGAGGTGCCCGAGTCTCGGCGGCTGGGCGTGGATCGCGGAAAGAAGTCCGGCGACGCGATCTCGTGACACGCCGACAGGCTTTTTCGAATATTCGTTCTAATCTGGATATGCTCCTACACAGGAAAGAAAAACAGCGGTTTTGGGCCGAGTTATCCACCGAGGCGCCGTTTTCAAAACTCAATGTCAGAGCCAGCATCTACATTCATGGATGAGCGTCTACTCGGGCGTTCAGCCGAAGAAGAGATTCAAGAATTCGAGGAGAATAATGGCAGCATCAACCGAGCGTGAGAAGGCTCTAGAGACCGTTCTTGCGCAGATTGAGAAGCAGCACGGCAAGGGCTCTGTCATGCGTCTGGGCGATGACACCAGGGCCCCCATCGAGACGATTCCCACCGGATCGATTTCGCTGGATGTGGCCCTGGGCATTGGCGGGCTGCCCCGCGGTCGCGTGGTGGAAGTCTATGGACCGGAGTCCTCGGGTAAAACCACCGTGGCACTGCACGCCGTGGCTAATGCCCAACGCAATGGCGGCATCGCGGCGTTCATCGACGCCGAGCACGCGCTGGACCCGGAATACGCAAAGAAGCTCGGCGTGGATACCGATGCCCTCTTGGTGTCCCAGCCAGATACCGGCGAGCAAGCGCTGGAAATCATGGACATGCTCATCGGTTCGGGTTCGCTGGACATCATCGTTGTGGACTCCGTGGCCGCACTGGTGCCGCGCGCCGAAATCGAAGGCGATATGGGTGATAGCCACGTCGGTCTGCAAGCCCGCTTGATGAGCCAGGCGCTCCGCAAGATCACCGGCCGCCTGAACCAGACCAAGACCACCGCGATCTTCATTAACCAGCTGCGCGAGAAGATCGGCGTGTTCTTCGGCAGCCCGGAGACCACCACCGGCGGTAAGGCGCTCAAGTTCTATGCCTCGGTACGTATCGATGTGCGCCGCATTGAAACGCTCAAGGAAGGCACCGAGCCGGTCGGTAACCGCACTCGCGCCAAGATCGTAAAGAACAAGATGGCCCCGCCCTTCAAGCAGGCTGAATTCGATATTCTCTACGGCCAAGGCATTTCCCGCGAGGGCGGCCTGATCGATATGGGCGTGGAGCATGGCTTTGTGAAGAAGTCCGGTGCCTGGTTCACCTATGACGGCGATCAACTGGGACAGGGCAAGGAAAAGGCGCGCCAGTTCTTGAAGGACAACCCGGACCTTGCCGATGAGATCGAGTCCCGGATCAAGGAAAAGCTCGGCGTAGGTGCCTTCGCGGCCGAGGACGAAGGCCTGGACAACATCACGCCGCTGCGCGGTGACGGCGCCGGAGCGTAGCGCCATGACACAGGACCCCGTCCTGGAAGCCAAGTCGATTGCTCTTCGATACCTGACGGGTGCCCCGCGCACCCGTCAGCAAATCGAGGACAAGCTCCGGGAGAAGGAGGTCGACGGCGACATCATCGCCAACCTCGTCGAACGCTTTGAGCGCGTCGGGCTTATTGATGATGCAGATTATGCGCACCGCTTTGTGGAGAACCGCTCCCGCATGAAGGGATTGGGAAAGGCGGCGTTGCGTCGGGACCTGAAGGCCAAGGGCGTTGACGATGCCCTCATCGAGGAAACCCTGGCAGAGATCGAGCCCGCTGATGAGGCTGAACTGGCGCGGGAGTTGGTGTCCCGGAAACTGCCGCGCCCGGAGCAGCTGCAAGATTTTGAGGGCCGCGAAAAGGCAAAGCGTCGGCTCGTGTCAATGCTCATGCGCAAAGGACACTCGATGGGCACCGCAATTGGCGTGGTGGAAGAGAAGCTGCAGGAGGCTCTTGCCGAATAACGAAACTTGAGTGATGATTTTAAGCGTTATGCTCAAGTTCAAGTTGAACGTTAATGGAGTGCGCGGCGTCGTGTCCGCGCTCATTTGTGGTGCGCTAGTCGCATCCACCCCTATCGTAGCGAGCGCATCGCAAAAGTCTTCGCTATTGCCGCTCGGCGTGTCGTCTGTGACCCAGCCTGATGACTTTCCGTCCTGGGAGGAAGTGCAGGCGGCCAAGAACGATGTCGCGGCAACTCAAGCTCAAGTCGCAAAGATCGAGTCACTGATTTCCTCCTTGCGCGAAGAAGCCGCCAAACTCGGTGATAACGCCGTGGAGAAAGCCACCGCTCAAGACGCCGCTGTCAGTGCGATGGAGAAGAGCCGCGCGCGGCTTGAAGAGGCAAAAGCAAAAAGCGCCCGTGCCCAGGAGAGCGCAGACACCGCCACCAGCCAGGCCGGACAGGTTGCCGCTCAACTCTACAAAACTGGCGGGCTACCCGACGGTTTTACGCTCATGATGAGCGGTAACGCGAAGTCCACCATCGACAAGATGAACTTCCTCAAGACCATCTCCGATCGATCCAGCAACTCCTATGCCGCCGCTATCCAGGCAAAGAACGTCTCCGAGTCGCTCACGCAAAAGGCTCAGGCAGCGCAGGACGAATATGACAGGGCCGCCTCGGACGCGCAGGCCGCAACCAAGATCGCCCAGGACGCGTCGGCCGCCGCCGATGCGAAGGTGGCCGCCCAGCAGGAGCAAAGCAATACGCTCTTGGCTCAGCTTGCCGAACTGCGCGGGACCAGCGCCCAGCTGGAAAAGGACAGGCTTGACGGTCTGGCCCAGCAGGCCGCGTGGGAAGAGCAGCAGCGCCAGGCCGAAGAAGCGGCACGCAAAAAGGAAAAGGAAGAGCGCAAGCAGCGCGAAGAGGACGAGCGCGACCGGGCAAAGAAGCCGCAACCGGCTCCGCAACCCGGGCCGCAACAGCCGGCACCACCCGCGCCGCAACCTCAACCTAAGCCCCAGCCGCCGGCTCCACGGCCGCAACCCCCTGCACCCAAACCGCCCGCTCCTCAACCTCCCCCTCCGGCTCCGGCGCCCCCGCCACAAGTGGTCGATGACCCGGCGGCCGCACAAGCCTATGCCAGTTCCCGTTTAGGGGCATATGGGTGGGGCGGCGACCAATTCGGCTGCCTGGTGAACCTGTGGAATCGCGAGTCGGGCTGGCGTACCTCCGCAGACAACCCCTACAGCGACGCCTACGGCATCCCGCAAGCACTCCCAGGGAGCAAGATGGCAACCGCCGGTGCGGATTGGCGCACGAACTATCGGACGCAGATCAATTGGGGACTGGGATACATTCGCGACAGGTACGGTTCGCCCTGTGCCGCCTGGGCGCATTCCGAGCAAAACAACTGGTACTAGCCTTTACGTCTATGTAGCGCGACACGCCGAGAAAACCTGGGTTTTCTCGGCGTGTCGCGCTACATAGACGAGGGGGCGGGGAGGGGAGTGGCGCGCTCGAGGCGAGCAACGCCGTCGTACGTCATTTCCTTGGCGGCACCCGGACGAGGTTCCGAACACCACCCGGCCCTCGCTTCTCGCCGAGACGGGGGTGTGAGGCGCGGATTGGCCGGGGGCCGAGCGCACGGCGTACCCTTTAACGGTGAGTTTGACCAGCATTTCCCCTGACGTTTCCGGCGCGAGCGATGCCGCGCCGCGCACTTATGCCGTGCGCACCTACGGCTGCCAAATGAATGTGCACGATTCCGAGCGAATCTCCGGGCTGCTCGAGGACGCCGGATATGTGCCGTCGGAGACCGAGCTGGCGGACGTGATCGTCTTCAATACGTGTGCGGTTCGGGAGAATGCCGACAACAAGCTTTACGGCAATTTGGGGCACCTCGCGCCGATCAAGGAAGCGCATCCCGGCATGCAAATTGCCGTTGGCGGGTGCTTGGCGCAAAAGGATCAGGACACGATCGTCAAGAAGGCGCCGTGGGTGGACGCCGTTTTCGGCACCCACAATATTGGTTCTCTGCCAGCGCTGCTGGAGCGCGCGCGGCACAACAACGAGGCGCAACTAGAGATCCTGGAGTCGCTGGATGTGTTCCCCTCGACACTGCCGACCAAGCGCGAATCCGTGCACTCGGGCTGGGTGTCCATATCGGTGGGTTGCAACAACACGTGCACGTTCTGCATTGTGCCGTCCTTGCGCGGTAAGGAACGCGACCGGCGGCCCGGCGACATTCTGGCCGAGGTACAGGCGTTGGTTGATGACGGTGCCGTCGAAGTGACCCTGCTGGGCCAAAACGTGAATACCTATGGCGTGGAGTTCGGCGACCGCGGGGCCTTTGCCAAGTTGTTGCGCGCGTGCGGGCAGATCGAAGGCTTGGAGCGGGTGCGCTTCACCTCGCCGCACCCTGCGGCTTTCACCGATGACGTGATCGACGCGATGGCCGAAACACCGAATGTCATGCCGCAGCTGCACATGCCCTTGCAGTCCGGCTCGGACAAGGTTTTGAAGGATATGCGCCGCTCCTACCGTTCTAAGAAGTTCTTGGGGATTTTGGAGAAGGTGCGCGAGCGCATCCCAAACGCAGCCATCACCACCGACATCATTGTCGGGTTCCCAGGCGAAACCGAGGAGGACTTCCAGGCGACCCTCGACGTTGTCGAGGCGTCCCGGTTCTCCAGCGCGTTCACGTTCCAGTATTCGATCCGCCCGGGAACCCCGGCGGTAACCATGCCGGACCAGCTTCCCAAGGCCGTGGTCCAGGAACGGTTTGAGCGTTTGGTCGCGCTCCAGGATCGGATCAGCGCGGAGGAGAACCAGAAGCAGGTCGGCAAAACGGTGCAGGTCCTGGTCTCGGCGGCTACCGGTAAGAAGGCAGAGCAGACCCATCGCCTGAGCGGGCGCACCGAGGACTTCCGGCTCATCCACTTCAGCGTGCCAGAAGGCGCCGAGGTGCCGCGTCCGGGGGACGTCGTGACCGTGCCTGTGACGGGAGCCGCCGCGTTCCACTTGGTCTCTGACCCGGCGGCCGCCGAATATGCGGTGCGGCGCACTCGGTCCGGGGAGGCGTGGGATCGCTCCCAGGCAGAATCGTGCGGTGTACCGGTGGGCGGGGCGTCGAGTGCGGGTGCCGCGGGTGGCCCGGTGTCGCTCGGTATGCCGACGCTTGGCGGTGCCGGGGCCGGCATTCGCGCGCGTTCTTAGCGGCAGCCTCGTGAATTCAGGCAGTTTCCACCATGGCTAACCTGCCCGGGCGCCTGCCCATCGTCGCGATTGTCGGGCCCACCGCGTCCGGTAAAACCGCGCTCTCCCTAGACCTCGCGGAACGGTTGGACGGGGAAATCATCAACGCCGACTCCATGCAGTTCTATCGCGGCATGGACATCGGCACCGCCAAACTGCCGATCGACGAGCGGCGCGGCATTGCGCATCACCTCATTGACATCATGGATGTTCGCGATGAGGCAAGCGTGGCGCAATTCCAAGCGGATGCCCGCCGGGCCATCGAGGAAATACAGGCCCGCGCCCGCACACCCATACTGGTGGGCGGGTCTGGGCTCTACGTCCGCGCGGCCCTCGATGTCCTGGAACTGCCGCCCACGGACCCGGACGTTCGGGCACGGTTAGAAAACGAGGCCGAAACGCGCGGGATCGCCGCGCTGCTCACGCGTCTTCACGAAGTGGACCCTGCCTCGGCGGCCAAACTCACGGATAACCGCCGGATCATTCGGGCGCTTGAAGTCTTCGAGATTACCGGGCGCACCTTTACCTCCTTCATGCCGCAACGGGAGTATGCCGCGCCGGCAGTCCAGATCGGTGTCACCCTGGATCGGGAGGTACTCCACGAGCGGATCAATCAACGCGTACTGGACATGGCGCGCGGCGGTCTCTTGGAAGAGGTCGCCGCGCTGGAAGGACAAGGTCTCAGGGAGGGGAGTACCGCGCCGCACGCAATTGGCTACCGACAATTCCTTGCGGTTCTGGATGGGCAATTGAGCGAACCGGAAGCCATCGAGTCCACACAACGTGCCACCAGGCAATTCGCCAAACGCCAACTCACCTGGTTCCGGGCAGATCCGCGTGTCACCTGGTTCAACCCGTTGGAACACCGCGCGGCGGCCAGCGTCACCGCCAACGTCACCGACAGCGCCGAAGCAGCTATCCGGCACTCGGCACGCGGCAACGATAGGCTAGAAGCGTGAGCGCACCCATTCCCTTCCTCAAAGGCCACGGCACCGGCAACGACTTCATCCTCATCCCGGACGCCGACGGCGAACTCACCATTAGCGCCAGCCAAGTCCGGGAGTGGACCGACCGGCACAAGGGCATCGGCGCCGACGGGGTAATCCGACTCGTACGCACAGAAAAGCTTAGACCTGAGGATGCTTCGGAAACGGTCGCGGCAGAAATCCAGGCCACCGAGTGGTTCATGGACTACCGCAACGCGGACGGCTCCCTGGCCGAAATGTGCGGCAACGGGGTCCGGGTCTTCGTGCAGGCGCTCCTCGATCTGGGGTACATCGACCTCCCGCCGGGCGAAAGCATCGCGGTCGGCACGCGCGCCGGTGTCAAGGACGTGCGCCGCACCGACACCGGATACGCCGCAAACCTGGGGCCGTGGTCTCTCATCTACAAGCAGGAAGCCGAAGAGCAGGGCTCGGACGTCATTGTCGGCATCAACGCCCTCGAGGTGCCGCGCCCAGCTCTCTCCATCAGCATGGGCAACCCGCACACGGTAGTGGCGCTGGCCCAACAGAGCGAACTCGACAAAGCGGACCTCCGCGAGCAACCGCGGGTAGAGCCGCAGCCGGACAACGGCACCAACGTTGAACTCGTCGTGCCAGCGGACCCGCTCGTGACAAACGGCACCGCCACCATCACCATGCGCGTGTCCGAACGCGGGGTCGGCGAAACCCAATCCTGCGGCACCGGCGCCTGCGCCGCCGCGGCCGCGGTGCGGTATTGGGCGGGCGAACATGCGCCCAACGAATGGAATGTCAACGTCCCAGGCGGCCAGGTGCAGGTCAGATTTCTGCAGACCTCGGAAAGCAACCGCACCGGAGACGGCAGCGAAGAGGTGGAACTCGCCGGTCCCGCCGAAATCGTAGCTACCGGGACCATCGGCGCACCTTCAGGATCCTGAAAGACTTCACCGACGTCTCCCGGCTCACCTGAAACTCCGCGCCCAACTCGGCATCCAACCAGCGCTGCAGCGAGTCCGACCCCAAATTCTTCTGCACCACGAGCCACGTGGTCCCGCCCGGAGCCAACCGCGGTAGCCAGCGCAACAGCAGACCGTGCAACTCGCTCTTGCCGATGCGGATCGGCGGATTGGACCAGATCGTGTCAAACCGCACGTCCTCGGGCACATCCTCTGGCGCCGCCGCGCGCACATTCTCCAACCCCAATGACGCCGCATTCCGCTCGGTCAACGCCAAGCACCGCTCATTGACATCCACCGCCCACACCAATGCCTCCGGAGAGCGCAACGCCAGGGTCAGCGCAATCGGCCCCCAGCCGGCACCAATGTCCAAAAGGTTCCCGCGGGGCGACGGCGCCGGCACCGCATCCAAGAGAATCTGGGTGCCCTTATCGATGCCATCCGGCGAAAAAATCCCGGAAGCCGAGACCAGCGAGCGCTCGGCGCCAGCAAGCCGCACCGATATCGGCCGCACCTCTTCCTCCGCCAACGGCCGCGACGTGAAGTAGTGCTCCTGCCCAGAATCCGCAACACCCATGCCAAAAACTGTAGTCGACTTATCCACAACCACGGCATAAACTCTGCGCGCGAGGCGTTAAAGCGTTACGATAGAGAAACACCAATCATTCAAGGAAGCTCACTATTCAACACGAAAACAAAGCCGCATCCGAGCCAGAAACCACGCTGGACAACGCCGAAATCCAGAACGTCATTGACCGCATTTTGAGCCGCGGCAACACAGAGAATTACGACGGCGATCGCTCACCTCGAGCGCAAGCGTTGCAGGATGGCGCTACTCGCCACACCACATACGACGGCGATCAGCAAGATCTTGCCGATCGTCACGCTTTGCGTAGGGTCACCGGGTTATCCACCGAACTCGAAGACGTCACCGAGGTCGAATACCGTCAGCTCCGGCTGGAAAAAGTGGTGCTCGCCGGCATTTGGTATGAAGGCACTCTCATCGAGGCGGAAAACTCGCTGCAAGAGCTCGCCGCGTTGGCCGAAACCGCCGGTTCTCAGGTTCTAGACGGCGCTTTGCAACGCCGCGCCAAACCGGACCCCGGCACCTATTTTGGTTCCGGCAAGGCCCAGGAACTCCGCGACATGGTTGTCGCGACCGGGGCCGATACCGTGATCGTGGACACCGAGCTTGCGCCCAGCCAACGCCGCGGACTGGAAGACATTGTCAAGGTCAAAGTCATTGACCGAACCGCTCTGATTCTGGACATTTTTGCCCAACATGCCAAGTCCCGCGAAGGCAAGGCCCAGGTGGAATTGGCGCAACTCGAATACTTGTTGCCGCGTCTTCGCGGTTGGGGCGAGTCGATGTCCCGTCAGGCCGGTGGACAGGTCGGCAGTGCCGGTGCCGGCATGGGTTCGCGCGGCCCCGGTGAGACCAAGATCGAACTGGACCGCCGGAAAATTCGCAACCGGATGGCCAAGCTGCGCCGCGACATTATTGGCATGAAGCCCGCGCGCGAGGCAAAGCGAGCCAATCGCCGTCGTAATTCAGTGCCTGCTGTGTCCATTGCCGGGTACACCAACGCGGGGAAGTCGTCGCTACTCAACCGGCTGACGGATGCCGGTGTGCTGGTGGAGAATGCGCTGTTTGCGACCCTGGACCCGACCGTTCGGCACGCGGTGACTCCGGATGGGATTGGCTACACGCTTGCGGACACGGTCGGTTTTGTGCGGGCGTTGCCCACGCAGTTGGTCGAGGCGTTCCGTTCCACGCTGGAGGAGATTGGCGAGTCGGATGTGATTTTGCACGTCGTCGATGCCTCGCATCCGGATCCCGAGGGGCAGATTGCGGCGGTGCGCGAGGTGCTCACCGAGGTCGAAGCGTCCAAGATTCCCGAAATCATTGTGTTGAACAAGGCCGACATTGCCGACCCGTTGGTCATTGAACGGATCCAACGTCGAGAGCCGCATACCGCGGTGGTGTCCTCGCGCACCGGAGCGGGTATTGATGAGCTCAAGTCGCTCGTTGCCGAGACGATTCCGCGGCCCAATATCCTCCTTGACCTGCTGGTGCCCTACGATCGCGGTGATGTGGTCTCCCGGTTGCACTCGCAAGATGCCGAGATTCTGAGCCTGGAGCATGAGGCCGAAGGGACGCACGTCGTGGTCAAGGTCCGCGAGGAGTTGGCTGCGGGGCTGGCCGAATATTCGAGCCGTGACTGAGCCGATCGACCTGCTGCGCCATGCGGTAAAGGCGATGGGCGGTGCGCATCGATCGGGCCAGGAACAGATGCTGACCGCGGTGCAGGAAGCGTTAGAGAGCGGCGAGCACCTGCTGGTGCAGGCCGGTACCGGTACCGGTAAGTCGCTGGCGTACCTGATCCCGCTGATTACGCACGCAATGAACGCGGACCGGCCGGCCGTGGTCGCGACCGCAACCCTCGCCTTGCAGGCGCAAGTGGTCAAGCGAGACCTGCCGAGACTGTTGGACTCGCTTGAGGGCAAACTGGACCGACCGGTGGACGTGGCGCTGCTCAAGGGGCGCGGCAACTATGTCTGCCAGCACAAGGTTGGCGGCGGGTTCCCGAGCGACGATCAGGCCCCGCTTTTTGACGATTCTGATCACGGACTGGGGGTTCCCGATCCCGGTGCTTCCGCGGGCTCGGGCGCAGGTGCCTCGGGCGCAGGAGTGTCGCCGGGAGGTCCCGGGGGCTATGTGCCGCGCACCGACCTGGGACTAGAAATCGTGCGGTTGCGCGAGTGGGCCGAAGAAACCGACACCGGTGACCGGGATGACCTGACCCCCGGTGTGAGCGACCGGGCCTGGCGTCAAGTGTCGGTCACCGCGCTAGAATGCCTGGGACAAAAGTGCCCGATGATTTCCTCCTGCTTTAGCGAGAAGGCGAAGTTGCGGGCACAGTCCGCGGACGTGGTGGTGACCAACCACGCGCTCTTGGCGTTGGCGGCCTTCGGGAATCCCGGGGTGCTCCCGGAATTCGACACGGTGGTCGTCGACGAGGCCCATGAATTGCGCGAGCGGGTCACGAGTGCAACCAGCGCGTCCATTTCCGCGGCCACGGTGCGCCAAACCGACACCATCGTGCGCCGCAACTGCTCGGTGGCGATTGTGGGGTTTGCGGCGGCCGCGGCCGGACTCGAGGATGCCTTGCGCGAACTCGATGACGGGTTGCTGCCTACCGGGCCCACCGATGACGTGGTGCAAGCACTCACCGTGGTCATGTCGACCTGCCGCGAGGCGCTCACCGCGGTCCAGGACACGGACGGCGAGGCCAGCGAGGGCGGCAAGCAGGTTGCCAAAAGCCAGCTTGTGCAAATGATCGAAGTCTGCGAACGGCTCATCACCGGGGCCGATTCGCGCGAAGAAGTGGTGTGGGTCAACCGCCCGTTGCCGCCGGGCACTTACTCGACCGGCGGTGTCGACAAAAACATCCCGGCGACCCTCTGGGTGGCACCACTTTCGGTGGCCATGAATCTGCGGGATGGTCTGTTTGCCGATCGCACCGTGCTGTTGACCTCCGCGACGCTCTCCATCGGAGACACTTTTGGGCCGGTCGCCGCAGACCTCGGGCTCGCCGGTGCTGCGGCGCCGGAGTGGACGGGCGTGGACGTCGGGAGCCCGTTCGACTATGGCAAGCAGGGCATGCTGTATGTGGCCAAGCACCTCGCCTCTCCTGGCCGCGGTGTGAGCCCGGAGCAAATTGAGGAACTCGGTGCGCTCATCAAGGCTTCGCGCGGGGGAGCGCTCGCACTCTTTTCCTCGCGACGCGCCGCCGAGGATGCCGCCGCCGCTCTGCGCGGCAAGGTCGGCGTGGAGATTCTTTGCCAAGGCGAATCCTCCATGTCCGCACTGGTGAAACAGTTTTCCGAAGAGGAAGACACCTGCCTCTTTGGCACCATGACGCTCTGGCAAGGGGTCGATGTGCCCGGACCAGCGTGTCGACTCGTGGTGATAGACCGTATCCCGTTTCCGCGCCCCGACGATCCCTTAGGGATAGCGCGTTCCCGAGCCGTCCAGCGCTCCGGAGGAAATGGGTTTATGGCGGTCTCGGCAACCCATGCGGCCGTCCGTTTGGCGCAGGGCGCGGGTCGATTGATCCGTGCCATGGCAGACCGCGGGGTTGTTGCCGTGCTGGACTCTCGACTGGCGACGGCCCGCTACAGCGGGTTCTTGGTCAAGGCGCTCCCGCCGTTTTGGCGCACCACCGACCGCGCGGTGGTTTTGAGCGCCCTGGAGCGGCTCGCGCCGGATTCACGCGAGACGAAAAAGTAATCAGGACGGCTAGAGCGCGCGCAGCACCGAGACGACCTTGCCCATGACCTGCGCATGATCGCCCAAGATGGGTTCATATTGTGTGTTTTGCGGTAGGAGCCAGGTGTGCCCGTCGCGCTGACGGAAGGTCTTCACGGTTGCCTCATCGTCCAGGAGTGCGGCGACAATATCGCCGTTGCTGGCGTCATTTTGCCGACGCACCACAACCCAATCGCCGTCGCAGATCGCGGCATCGATCATCGAGTCGCCGGACACTTTGAGCATGAAAAGTTCGCCGTGGCCGGTCAAGACCCGCGGTAACGGGACAATGTCCTCCACGGTCTGCTCGGCGAGTATCGGTCCGCCGGCGGCAATGCGGCCCACGAGCGGAACCATGGCGGTATCGGAGGAACTGCCGAGCTCCGCCAGGGAGACGGCGCTCGGGGCACGGGTGAGATCGGAGGCGGGATCCAGCTCTGGCATTTCCTCGCCATCGTTGAGCGTCAGCGGGATCAGGACTTCCATAGCGCGCGGACGTTTAGGATCCCGGCGAAGATAGCCCATCTTTTCCAGTTGCGAGAGTTGGTGGGTCACGCTGGAGAGCGAGGCGAGGCCCACGGTATCGGCAATCTCCCGCATGGACGGCGGGTAGCCGTGCTCGTTGACCGAGCGCTGGATAGACTCCAGGATCCTTTTCTGCCGCGGCGTGAGGCTTCGCGGTTCTTTTCGTGCACGACGGCGAGGGGCTGGGTTCACATCTTCGGTCGCCACGTTCTCTCCTTCAGTTAGGCGGCGCCCACACCCGCTGCGTTGGCGCCGGATGCCTGTATTTTCGCGGATCCGCCGAGCTCAAAAACTCAATGTCAGAGCCGGATGATCTGCTTCTGGGTAAGGCATCTTTTCCTTTACGGTAAGGGCGCAGTCACGATTTATCAAATATTTGTTCGAGTGTGTCTGGACTTTTTTCGTGAATAGGTGCTAAAACTGAAATAGAACGAATCGAATACGTGTTCTAACCGGTAGTTCCGGATCGAACGCCGATCGGTTCCCATCCAGAAGAGGAAAGATCATGTCAGCAACCATCGCAACAACGTTGTCAACCAAGGCCCCGGCTCGCTTGAAGCTGACCCGCCGCGGTCGCTTTGTGCTTTTCGGTTTGCCGGTACTGCTCGTACTCGGCGCGCTCATGATGATGCTCGGAGCCTTTTTGAACCCCGCCCAGGCATCGACCGGAGGGCTGTCCACCACCGAGACCGTATCCGTTAGCGTGAAGTCCGGCGAGAGCCTGTGGTCGGTTGCCGAGCGAGTCAGCCCGGACCGCGACCCGCGCGAAGTCGTTGCCGAGATTGCACAAATCAACAATCTCGAGTCCTCGAACCTGCTCGCCGGTCAAAAGCTCGAAGTTCCCGCGCCGTAACTCCATCCCAAGAGCAGGCGTATCTCGCGTAACGCACGTCACGCTGGCTCGGCCTTGGCGCGGTCTATCGCCTAATCTTGAGTGGTGAGTGAAACCACCCAGCGCATGAACCAACTGCCGCTACGCGATTCCTTGCGCGGCGAGGAGCCCTACGGTGCCCCGCAGATTCATGCCCGCCACTTGCTCAATGTTAATGAGAACACGCATCCGCTCAGCGACCGGGTCACCCAGTCCATTCTCGATCGAGTCGAAAAGGCCGTTTCCGGACTCAACCGTTACCCCGACCGGGACGCCGTAGAACTGCGGACGGCGCTTGCCGCCTATCTCGGTCACGGCATCGGGGTAGACAATGTTTGGGCGGCAAATGGTTCCAACGAAATTCTGCAACAAATCCTGCAAGCCTTTGGCGGTCCATCGCGCTCCATGTTGAGCTTTCAGCCCACCTATTCGATGTACCCGTTGCTAGCCCGCGGCACCGACACCGAATACATTTCCGTGCCCCGGAACACGGATTTCACCATCAGCGGCGAGTACGTGGCCGCGCAGATTCGCGAGCACACCCCCACCATCACCGTCATCTGTTCGCCGAACAACCCCACTGGCACGGCGGTCACCCTGGAGACCATTCGCCGCGCCTACGAAGCCACCGAAGAAACCGGCGGGATTCTGGTCATCGATGAGGCCTACGCCGAATTCGCTCAAGACCGGGACCAAAGCGCGCTTGCGCTCCTGGACGGGCGCGCGCGGTTAATCGTCTCGCGCACCATGAGCAAGGCCTTCGCTCTGGCCGGCGCCCGGCTCGGCTATCTCGCCGCCGCCCCGGAGGTTGTCGCGGCCCTGCAACTGGTGCGCCTGCCCTACCACCTCTCCGCCGTCACCCAAGCCGTCGCCATCGCCGCACTGGAGAACGCGGACGAACTTCTCGGCGCTGTCGATGACATCCGCACCCAACGCGACCGGATCGAGCGCGAACTGCGTGACATGGGCTACACCGTTTATGAGTCGGACGCGAACTTCGTCCTCTTCGGCGGCGTCAGCGATCCGCAACGCATCTGGCAAGATCTGCTCGATGCCTCCGTATTGATCCGCAACGTCGGACTCGAGGGAACGCTTCGGGTTACCGCCGGAACAGCGGAAGAAACAACGGCGTTCCTGGACGCCATGCGAACCATCAGCAAAACCACCCCGCCCGCATCCCCGCTCGCCCCAACAGAGAGCACACCATGACCAACACCAAGAAACGCACCGCCCGGATCGAACGCAAAACCAGTGAATCCTCCGTGCTCGTGGACATCGACCTAGACGGCACCGGCCAAGCCAACATTGATACCGGTGTCCCGTTCTATGACCACATGCTCAACGCCCTCGCGAAACACTCGCTCATCGACATGAGTATTCAAGCCTCGGGTGACACACACATTGACGTCCACCACACGGTAGAAGACGTCGCCATCACGCTCGGCGAGGCTCTCAAACAAGCACTAGGTGACAAAGCCGGTATTCGCCGGTTCGCCGACGCCTCCGTTCCGCTCGACGAAGCTCTCGCCACCGCGGTCGTCGACATCTCCGGGCGCCCCTACTTGGTACACCACGGGGAACCCGTGGGTCAGGAATACCACTTGATTGGCGGACACTTCACCGGTTCGCTGACCCGCCACGTCTTCGAGGCGCTTGTGCTCCACGCGCACATTTGTCTGCACATGACCCTCGTATCCGGTCGGGACCCCCACCACATTGTCGAGGCGCAATTCAAGGCACTGGCACGCGCCCTGCGAACCGCCATCGAACCGGACCCTCGCGTGAGCGGGGTTCCCTCCACTAAAGGCGCGCTCTGATATGCCCAAGGTAGCCGTCCTGGATTACGGCTCCGGAAACGTGCGGAGCGTGGTCCGCGCGCTCGAGCACGTGGGCGCGGAAGTCTCCCTCACAAGCGACCCGCAAGAAATTCTGGCTGCGGACGGATTGGTCGTCCCCGGGGTCGGTGCCTTCGAAGCCGTCATGGAGGGACTCAAGAGCGTTGACGCACCGCGCCTGATTGGGCGCCGTGTTGCTGGTGGGCGCCCAGTCCTCGGTATCTGCGTGGGCCTGCAGGTACTCTTCGACGAAGGAATCGAACACGGCGTGCGCACCGCAGGACTCGGGGAGTGGCCCGGTATCGTGGAGCGTCTAGACGCGGACGTTGTCCCGCACATGGGCTGGAACACCGTGGATGCCCCCGAAGGCTCGAAACTCTTCCGCGGTATCGAGGACGAACGGTTCTACTTTGTGCACTCCTACGGCGTACAAGACTGGACCTTCGACCAAAACCACGATGCCATCCGCCCCCCTCTGGTCGCCTGGACCACGCACGGCAAACCGTTCATTGCGGCGGTGGAAAACGGTCCGCTCTCCGCCACCCAGTTCCACCCGGAAAAGTCCGGCGAAGCCGGAGCCAAGCTCCTGAAAAACTGGCTCGAAACGCTCGGCTAAACGCCTAAACTAGAACCGCATCCGACACCTCACCCGAAGAAGATACATGTCACCCTTTGTCGCCGAACCACGCCTAGAACTCCTGCCAGCCGTCGACGTCGCCGACGGCCAAGCCGTGCGCCTCGTCCAAGGCGAGGCCGGAAGCGAAACCAGCTACGGCTCCCCGCTGGAGGCCGCCCTCCAGTGGCAAAAAGACGGCGCCGAATGGATTCACCTGGTGGACCTGGACGCCGCATTCGGCCGCGGCGACAACCGCGACATCCTGCACAAAGTCATCAAGAAGCTGGACGTCAAGGTCGAGCTTTCCGGCGGCATTAGGGACGATCAGTCCCTGGCCGCCGCCATGAAAATGGGTGCCACCCGTGTCAATCTCGGCACCGCCGCCCTGGAAAACCCGGAATGGACCGAACGCGCGATCGACCAGTACGGCGAAGCGATTGCGGTCGGTCTCGACGTGCGCGGCACCACGCTGGCCGCACGCGGCTGGACTCAAGAGGGTGGCGACCTCTGGGAGGTCCTCGACCGGCTGGAAAAGGCCGGGTGCGCCCGCTACGTCGTCACCGACGTGACCAAGGACGGCACGCTCCAGGGCCCCAACCTGGAGTTGCTCAAAGAGGTCGCCCGCAAGACCGACAAGCCCGTGGTGGCATCCGGCGGCATCTCCTCGCTCGATGACATTGCCGCCCTGCGCGAGCTCGTCCCCGCCGGTGTCGAGGGTGCCATTGTCGGCAAAGCCCTCTACTCCGGCGCCTTCACCCTGCCGCAGGCCCTCGCCGTCGCAGGTGCTCCGGACACCGCCCGTGAGCGCTAATTTGCCCGAGCGGCACCTGCCCGGCCACATTCAAGCGGCGCTGAACACCGCGGATTCTGCGGGCCAGCCGTGGGAGGGGCGGGACCTGAGCGGCCCCGGCAATCCTTTGCACAATTTTGAGAACGACGGCGGTGAGGCGCCCACCGCGCTCATCGACGCCTTAGCGCGGCTCACCGAGGGGACGGGCGGTGAAGACGGAGTCATTGCGGCACTTGCCCACGTCCGCGTGTTTGTTCCGGTCTTAGCGATCACCGGCGACAGCGCCGAAGAGATGGGCGAGCACGGCGACAAACACGCCGACATGGCACTTGTGACAATTGCCGCACCGGACGGGCGTGCCGCGCTCCCGATCTTTAGCGATGTGGCCAGTCTCGAGTCGTGGCATCCGGAGGCGCGCCCCGTGGCCGTCTACGCCCCACGTGCCGCGCTGGCCGCCGTGCAAGAGAAGGCGCAACTACTGGTTTTGAACCCCGGAAGCGAATACACGTTTGTGGTGCGCCGCCCCGCCATGTGGGCACTGGCGCAACAACGCGAATGGAAGCCCTCCTACGATGATCCGCGCATTGTGGACACCGTCGAAAAAGTGACCGGCGGGATCAAGGGGATCATCGCCGTCGTGCTTCATCCCGGAAGCGGTATCGGAAGCCGCACCGCGGCCGGGACTCTCGTGGCAGGTGGCGGCGTCGGTCCGGAATTGCGGATGGCGCTCACGCTTGACCCGGATGCTGACCCGCAGGCCACGGTGACGGCGTTGCAGGAGGCGCTCCGTCGCGATGAAGCGTTTGCGACCATGGTGGATTCGCTGGAAATTTCGGTCCATCCGTTGGAGGAGCAACCCCGGTGAGCACGTACTCGGTGTTGTTGAAGCAACCCGCGATTTCCCGGCTGCTGCTGATCGGGTTTGTGGCCCGACTGCCGCAAACAGTGATCTCGCTCGTGCTGATGTTTCACGTCAAGGACACGATGGGTCTGGGCTACGGGTGGGCCGGTTTGGTGATCGCCGCGTTCACGATCGGCGTGACGATTGGCGGCCCCTGGCGCGGACACCGGCTCGATTCGGTAGGGTTGCGGAAGGCGCTGATTCCCTCGATTGTGGCCGAGGTTCTGGTGTGGTCGATTGCTCCGTGGCTGCCGCTTCCCGGGCTGATGGTGGCGGCGTTCATTGGCGGGCTGTTGACGTTGCCGATTTTTACCGTGATGCGGCAATCGCTCGCGGCGATGAGCCAGGGGCCCACCCGGCGCGCAGCATTCAGCTTGGACTCCATCGCAACCGAATTTGCGTTCATGATTGGGCCCATGATCGGCACGTTGGTGGCCGTGTTTATCGGCACGGTGCCGGCGCTGATCGCGATGGGTGCGTTGACCGCGCTCGGCGGGGTGCTGTTCTACGCCGTGAATCCGCCGCTGTCCTCTCTCCCGGATGCCGGCGCGGACCCGAACCCGCAGACGGGCGCGCTGGGTATCGAGGCGATCGTCGCGACCGAGACGCCGGAGCCGGAGGGCGCGCCGGCCGAAAAATTGGCACCCGCAAAGCGTGGCTTGCGGCAGCGCTTTGGCTGGATCACCCTGCCGCTGGTGCTTGTCTACGTCGTGGCGCTGGGGGCGGCGATCGTACTGTCCGGAACCGAAGTCGGCATTGTGTCCTCGCTCAAGGAAACCGGTCAAGAGGTGCAGGTCGGTTGGGTGTTCCTGTTCTGGTGCCTCGGCTCTGCCATTGGCGGGGTGATCTATGGTGCGACGAAACGGCACATCAGCGCCACCGTATTGCTGCTTCTCATGAGCGCGACTACTATGCTGCTGGCGCTTTCCACAGACATTGTGTTCATGTCCGCGGTGTCCATGTTGCCCGGGCTCTTTTGCGCACCGGTGCTCGCCGCAGCGAGCGAGCGTGTCGCGGAAATTGTGCCCGAGCGCTACCGCGGCAAGGCCATGGGTCTTTACGGGTCCTCGCTGACCATCGGCACCGCGGTTGGGTCGCCGCTTGCGGGGGTATTTGCTGACGGCTTTGGGCCGGGCGCCGGATTCCTCGCCGCCGGAATCGGCGGGCTGGCGGTCTGCGCGCTGGTTACCGGGATCCGCTTTCTCGATGCCAGGCATCCAACAACTCCTGCTGCTCGCGTTCGCTGAGCCCCGAGGGGAGCGAGCTGCCGGCTGCGTTCTCTACGTAGGCGGCAAAACTTGCTGCGCTGTCTTGCAGTGTGTCCGCGAGCGGACGTGCGCTATACCCGAGCTCGCGGGAGCGGGCACCGGTGTGCGCAAACATGGACCAATATTCGGTGCTCGGCAGCCAGAGCGGCATTGACCGGGGGCCCATCCAGGGGGAGACACCGTGGACATTGAGCCAGTCGGTATCCGCTGAAACCGTGCTGCGCGTGGTGGATCCGGCGAGGTGCAGAAGTTCCTCGGTCGTGGTGTCGGTGCCGGTCACGTCCACGGTGCCGACGGCAGGCCCGGCGGCGATATTGACGGCAAATGCTGCGAGGTCGCGCGCGTCTACCAGTTGCATGGGGCCGCCCTGGTCTGCATGAACCAAAGCCGGGCCGGGCTGTGCGAAGCGCCACGGCCAGTACCCGGAGCGTCCGGTCACATCTCCGGGCCCGCCGATCAGTCCGGGGCGCAAAATCGATACCGCTCCGGGGAACCGCGCCGCGTAGGCTTCGCAGCGCACCTTGGCCGGCCCGTAAAACTCCATGGATTCCATGCGGTCCGAGTCCAACGGCGGCAGCAGGTCCGCGGT
The DNA here is from genome assembly GCF_000688395.1 of Haematomicrobium sanguinis DSM 21259. GTDB lineage: Bacteria > Actinomycetota > Actinomycetes > Actinomycetales > Micrococcaceae > Haematomicrobium > Haematomicrobium sanguinis. The sequence goes on from NZ_JIAG01000008.1 coordinate 86,754, forward strand.
CTCATCCAGCCCGCTGCGCGCACCGGTATGTGGGTGCACGCTGAGCGAGGAGATGAAGACGTAGTGCCGTACCCGTCTTCCCAGATGTTCGACGACGCCCCGCACCCAACCCGGTTGTCTCGCCACGTCGATGGCCGCATCCCAGGTTCCCGGAAGCGCGTTCTCTGTCAGCTCGGTGGTGTCGCGGTCGAGATGAACGGTCGTGACGCCTTCGGGGAAGGTGCCGCTCGTGCCGCGTGAAAGCGTGGTGACCTCATGACCGGCCTGCACCGCGGCCGAGGCGAGATGCCAACCCAAGAATCCGTTGCCGCCCAAGATGAGAATGCGCATGCGGCCAGTCTGGCACGCCAGGGGGGCGTGGTGTGAAGTAGCTCACTCAATCTCGCCGTGGGCGCAAAAGGCAACCACGCGCCGTCGTGCTTCAGGTGAAGGTGGCGCCGCGAAAGGTGCCGCCCACGCACCATCGAAATCCTCGCGTAAGCGCACACTCGAAATCGACTGTGCAGATAATGCACACTTTAACGGCGTGTCGCGTGCGTGTTCTGCACACTCGATTTTTAGGTGGCAGGCGATTTTTAGTTGACGGGGCCGGTGTACTTTTCTCCTGGGCCCGCACCCGGAGCATCCGGGACGACCGAGGCTTCGCGGAAGGCGAGTTGGAGCGAACGCAGCCCGTCGCGCAAGGGCCCCGCATGCTGGGAGCCGATTTCCGGGGCGGCCGCGGTGACGAGCCCGGCGAGCGCAATAATGAGCTTGCGCGCCTCGTCGAGGTCTTTCAACTCGTCGGCATCCTCGCCCTCGGCAAGGCCCACCTTGATCGCAGCGGCGCTCATCAGGTGGACGGCGGTCGTGGTGATGACCTCGACGGCCGGGACTTCGGCAATGTCTCGCACCTGACCCGAGACGTCCACAAACTCGCCCTCGTTCTCATGTGTGTGGGCGGGGTCATCAAAGGAGTGGCGGTGCTCGGAATTATTACTCTCGGTGCTCATACTGCTAAGCTTGTCATAGACCAACTTGTCCGGTCATATCCCCGTGCGTGAAATCGCGCACAAGCCAGAGCGAAAAACTCCGGCGGCGATGTGTGTGTGCGGCAAGTTTTGCAAGAGGAGTCCTCTCCCACCTGTTCGGCCCGGGCAACCGGAGCTGCCAGGTACAGGTTGTGCCCGGAGCGATCCGGGATAGAGCCAGCGCTCGTCAACCCTATTCGAGGCCTTTCCTTGCACCTGCAAAGGAGGGCCTTCTTCTTTTGTGCGGGGTTCCTTGGCCGGATGTTTCCGGCATAGATAGCAAAAAGTGACAGGAGTTTCACATTAGCGAGCCACGTATCAACAATCAGATCCGCGTCCCTGAGGTGCGTTTGGTAGGACCAGCAGGGGAGCAGGTGGGTATTGTTCGCGTTGAAGATGCCATGCGCCTTGCCGCTGAGTCTGACCTTGATCTTGTTGAAGTTGCACCGCAGGCAAAGCCTCCAGTTGCCAAACTGATGGACTACGGCAAGTACAAGTATGAAGCCGCAGTCAAGGCCCGTGAGGCCCGAAAGAACCAAACCAACACGGTTCTCAAGGAAATTCGTTTCCGTCTCAAGATTGACGACCACGACTACAAGACCAAGACCGGCCACGCCCTGCGTTTCTTGAATGCTGGCGACAAGGTCAAGGCCATGATCCAGTTCCGCGGCCGCGAGCAGCAGCGCCCGGAAATGGGTATTCGTTTGCTCAACCGTTTCGCCGAGGACGTTGCCGAGGCCGGTATTGTCGAGTCGGCGCCGCGCCAGGACGGCCGCAATATGGTCATGGTGATCGGCCCGATCAAGAACAAGGCCGAGGCGCGAGCCGAAGCCCGCCGCGCCGCGCAGCGCGCCGAATCCCTCGCCCAGAATGAGGCGAAAGCCAAGTCTGACGCGAAGGCAGAGGCCAAGGCAAAGCGTCGCATCGACGTGACCGGCGACGGTCAACCCATGTCCCAAAGCATGGGGGATCTCATGCCTGAGGAACTGCGCGCCGCCATGGCCGAGCAGGCCGAGGAATCGCCAGCCGCCAAGCAGGCCGAGGCGAAGGCCACCGAGGACAGCATTGCCGAGGTCAAGGCCGAGATTGCCGAGAACGCAGACGCAAAGACTAAGGCCGATGGCGCAGGCAAGGCCGAGAGCACCGGCAAAGCCGAGAGCGCAGGCAAAGCCGAGAGCGCAGGCAAGACCGCGCCAAAGCCTGCAGCGGCAAAGGCTGCTCCCAAGCCCGCCGCGGCCAAGCCAGCCAAATCGGCTGCCAAGCCTGCGGCACCCAAGGCGGCAACGCCGTCGAACGTCACCGCCAAGCCAACGGCTGCCAAGCCCGCGGCCGGCAAGACGAGCGCCGCTAAGAGCGCAACATCCAAGACCACTGGGACCAAGAGCACCGCGGCGAAGAGCACGCGGAGCACCAAGTCCCAGGACAAAGCAGGGGAGTAAGAGCCTTAGGCTCTGACCTCTAAACACAAAGGAGAATCGGTCTCATGCCGAAAATGAAAACGCACAAGGGCACCGCGAAGCGCTTCAAGGTGACCGGCACCGGAAAGCTCAAGCGCCAGCAGGCTAACCGCCGTCACTACCTGGAGCACAAGTCCTCGCGACTGACTCGCCGTCTGGCTGCGGACAAGATTGTGTCCAAGGCCGACACCCGCGCAATCAAGAAGTTGCTCGGTCTCTAATCCACACTGCCATTAGGCACTAACGAAGTCCCGCGGCAAGCGCGGGCAGAACAAAAGGAGTACGCACGTGGCACGTGTGAAGCGGGCAGTGAACGCCCACAAGAAGCGCCGGGTTATCCTCGAGCGCGCCAAAGGTTACCGCGGACAGCGCTCACGCCTTTACCGCAAGGCGAAGGAGCAGCTGCTGCACTCGTTCGTATACAGCTACGGCGACCGCCGCAAGCGCAAGGGCGACTTCCGCCGCCTGTGGATCCAGCGCATTAACGCTGCGTCCCGCGCGAACGGCCTCACCTACAACCGCCTCATCCAGGGCCTGAAGGCCGCCGAGGTTCAGGTTGACCGCCGCATGCTCGCCGACCTCGCCGTGACCGATGCCGCCGCATTCGCCGTGTTGGTCAAGGTCGCCAAGGACGCACTGCCTGCAGATGTCAACGCCCCGCGCACCGAGGATGCGAAGCCTGCCAAGGCTGCCGCGCCGAAGGCTGCCAAGGCCGCTCCGGCCAAGGCCGAGAAGGCAGAGAAGCCAGCCAAGGCAGAAAAGGCGGAGGACGCCGACGCCGCTCCGAAGGGTGCCGTCAAGGCCGAGGGCGGCGACGCTCCCAAGGGTTACACCATCAAGGGCAACGCCGAGTCCAACAAGTACCACGTGCCCGGTTCCACCTGGTACGAGCAGACCGAAGCCGAATACTGGTTTGACTCCATCGAGTCCGCCAAGGCTGCCGGTTTTGAGCCCGCCGGTGGCGAGGCTCGTCAGCAAATCAAGGAGTAATCCTTCGCGCTGAATCCAGCTTGTTGAAGTGCCGCCCTCCCCATTCGGGAGGGCGGCACTTGTGTGTTTGGGGGAGTACTGCCCCAACGGTGAGTACAGATCGAGCGCGTTGACGAGAGAATGTCCCAAGTGCTCGCCGACACGCGACCAACGGGCTCCGCGCGGCATGGGCGGCTGGCCGGGAGCCTGGTGCGCGGCGCGACGCTGGGGCCGGCCGGCTGACCTAGACTAAACCTCATGCCCGAAATCATGAGCAACCCGCAGGCCGATCGCGTCCGTGACATCGCCAAACTCTCCGGACGGTCCGCCCGCGCGCGTCGCGGCGAGTTCCTTGCCGAAGGTCCGCAAGCCGTGCGGGAGGCGCTCAAGGCGCATCACGCCGCAATCGATGCCGGCAACAAGCCGGTGGTGCGCCAGCTCTTTGTCACCGAGGCGCAGTTGGCGGCAACACCGGATATTGCGGATTTGCTGGAGGGTGTCGACTACCGGATCGCGACGCCGCAAGTGTTAGCGGCAATGGCAACCACCGTGACGCCGCAAGGGATCGTGGCAGCCTGTGCCATGAACCTCGCCGCCCTCGAGGACGTTCTTGACCGCCGGCCCGCACTTGTCGCTGTGCTCGCCCAGGTTCGAGACCCCGGAAACGCGGGAACCATTTTGCGGGCCGCAGATTCCGCCGGCGCGGACGCGGTGATCTTCACCGAAGGAAGCGTGGACCCGTACAATCCAAAAACCGTGCGCTCCACGGTTGGCTCGCTGTTTCACTTACCGGTGGTTGCAGGCGTGCCCTTCGATAGGCTCGTCGATGAATTGCGTGGCGCCGACATGCAGATACTTGCCGCCGACGGCTACGGCCACTACAACTTGGACACCCTACAAGACGAAAGCGCAGTGCGCCGGCTCGGCGCCCTGGAAACGCCTGACCGCGCGGGCGATTTAGCCGTCCCAGCAGCGCGGCCCGATCTCGGGCAAGCCACAGCCTGGCTACTTGGCAACGAGGCACAGGGCCTCGCTCCAGAGGAACTGGACGCCGCCGACTTCCGCGTCGCGGTCCCCATCTACGGTGCGGCGGAAAGCTTGAACGTCGCTACCGCCGCCACGGTGTGCCTTTACGCCTCGGCGCGGGCACAGCAACCCGGCCAAGACCCAGTGAGCGCGGACACACCGCAAGCAATTGCCCCAGGCAACTAGGCGCATCCGGGATCCCGCAATACAGTAGTCGAGGGAACATCGCACCACAGGACAGGGGAGAACCATGGCAACTCAAGGCGGTAACCGCGCCATTATCGCGGCGCTTCTGGCAAACCTGACGATCGCACTGCTGAAGTTCATCGCCTGGGGTCTCACCCGTTCCTCGGCAATGCTCGCCGAGGCGATCCACTCCGTGGCCGACTCGGGCAACCAGCTTCTCCTTCTCTTCGGGGCTCGGCAGGCTAAACGCGACGCCGATACCCGCCACCCCTTTGGCTACGGTCGCGAACGCTACCTGTATGCCTTCATGGTCGCCATCATTTTGTTTTCGCTGGGCGGCCTGTTCGCCATTTATGAGTCGATCGAGAAGTTCCGCGAACCGCATGGGATCGAGGGGCCGTGGTGGTGGGTTCCGCTCGCGGTCCTCATTGGGGCGATTATCGCCGAGAGCCGCTCATTCAGCGTCGCCATTCAGGAATCCAACCGCGTGCGCAACGGCGAATCCTGGATTAGCTTCATCCGCAACGCCAAGGCGCCGGAACTGCCGGTGATTCTCATTGAAGACTTTGGCGCACTGCTCGGCCTCGTCTTCGCGCTCTTTGGCGTGTCGCTGACCCTCATCACCGGAAACGGCGTCTTCGATGCCATCGCGACCCTCATGATCGGCATCCTGCTGGTTGTCCTCGCTGCAACGCTCGGCATTGAAATCAAGTCGCTCTTGATCGGGGAGTCCGCCTCTGCCAAGGACGTCGCAGCCATTGAAAAAGCGATTACCGCAGACGGCACGCAACTCATCCACGTCAAGACCGTGCACGTGGGCCCCGAAGAACTCCTGGTCGCCGCAAAGTTTGCGGTCAAGCCCGGCGCCTCGGGAACCGACATTGCCGAGCACATTAACGCCATTGAGACCCGTATTCGCGAAGCAGTACCCATCGCCAGAATCATTTACCTGGAACCGGATATTTACGGCGCGCAGAACCGCTCCCATGAGGGCGCCGAAATCCCAGCGCCCCAAAAGCCCTAGACGCTCGCCGCGTGCGGTGACTCCGGACCCGCCGCGTGGTCGGGATGCGCGGGCATCGGCAACCACCCGCTGATCAGCGCAATCCCGAGACCGACCAACGCCAGTGCCGCCCCCACCAGCGGCGGCGCCTGCAATCCCCACCCGGCCGCAATGACCAGACCGCCCAAATACGCACCCAAAAAGTTGCCAATGTTGAGCGCAGAGTGGTTCAGGGACGCCGCCAGCGAGGGCGCGTGCGGGGCCGCATCCAACAGGCGGCTTTGCAGCGCCGGCACCAGGGAGGAGCCGGTCGCGCCCACGATGAACACGAGCACAAAGGCGAACACCGGGATTGGTATCAGCCAGTTGTACAGGCACAGCACGACGGCCGTCGCGCCCAGAACCAGATACACGGTCCCCATAATGGACCAATCCGCGAGCCGCCCGCCAAGATAATTTCCGCACACCATGCCCAGGCCATAGAGCGCCGTAATGATGGGCAGGATGGTATCCGGGAGCTTGGTGACCTGAAGGATCGTCGGCGCGACATAGGTGTACACCGCGAAGAACCCGCCGAAACCGATCGCCCCGGTTGCCAGCGCGAGCCACACCTGAATCTTTCCCAACGCCCCCAGCTCCCGGCGAATGCTCGCCTCGGAGGGAGCAGGCTCATGTGGGACGTACAGCAGCATCATGGCCACACAGAGCGCCGAAATCACCGAGACCACTAAGAACATGGACTGCCACACCGTGTTTTGGCCGAGCCAGGTGGCCAACGGAACCCCGATCACATTTGCCACGCTCAAGCCCATCATGACCATGGAGATCGCCCACGCGCGCCGGGTCGGCGCAACCAGGGAGGCCGCCACCACGCCGGCAACCCCAAAGAACGCGCCGTGCGGCAGCCCGGACAGGAAGCGGCTCACCATGAGCAGCGCGTAACTGTCATGGACTAGAAATGACACAAAATTGGCCAGCGCATAAAACACCATGAGCCCGACGACCAGCCGTTTGCGCGGCATCTTCGCGCCCACCGCGGCAAACACCGGGGCGCCGACCACGACGCCGAGCGCATAGGCGGCAATGACGTAACCGGCATTCGCCGTCGACACGCCAAGCGCGCGCTGCATCTCATCGAGCAGACCCATAATGGCGAACTCATTGGTGCCAATGGCGAAACCGCCGATCGCAAACGCAAAGATCGCCAGTGCCACGTATTTACGGTCAAGAGTGCTCGCGGAATTTAGCAAAAGTACCTCAGCGGGTGGGGGATGGGTGGCGAAGGAGAGCATCGCCGTCGTAATTTTCCAGTGTACGGCGCGGGTGCGCAAGCCTCGCGACCCCGGTACGTAAACTGACACTGTGAACTCTGCCACGATTGCCGTTGTCGGTGCCGCGATTCTCGATTCGCTCGCGAGCCCCACCCGCCTCTTAGCGGCCCGCCGCAGCGCGCCGGAACGCTTGGCCGGGCAGTGGGAATTCCCCGGCGGCAAGGTGGAGACCGGGGAGTCAGGGCCGGAGGCATTGCGCCGCGAGTTGCGGGAGGAGCTCGGCGTAGATATTGCGCTGGGCGCCGAGGTGGTGCACCCGGACAGCGAGCTTGGCTGGCCGCTTAGCGCAACGGCAAGCATGCGGGTGTGGCTGTGCGAGATCGCCTCCGGCTCACCCGAGCCGCTCGAGGACCACGATGAGTTGCGTTGGGTGCCGCTGGAGGAATTGAAGCACGACGGCGGTGGGTTGCCTTGGATCCCCGCGGACCGTCCCATTGTGCTCGCCGTGGTGGATGCCGCGGGTGCACGCGGTTAGATATGGGGCGCTAGATGCGGTGCCCGAAGCGCAGGAGGTTGCCGTCCGGGTCCACGTGCGCGCCTTCGCGGCGACCGTAATCGGTGTCTACCGGTAGGCTGACCGGGCTCTCGTACTCAAGGTGCTCGACCACTCGGGTCCACTCCTGGGCAAGGGCATCCGCATCATCGACGAGCAGGTATGCGGAGGAGAAGTTTTCCTCCGGGTTAATGTCCGGGGCTTCCCAGAGGTGGAAGCGCGCGTTGTCCCTTTTGACGTAGGCGTAGGCTTCGTCGCCGTCGTACTTTTCGACGGTGAATCCAAGCGCGGTGTAGTGCTCAATCGCATCTTCAATATTGGAAACGGGGAACACGGGCATGATCGCATCAATCTGGGGCATACCTGAAGCCTATAAGTGCTTGGGGCAATGTGAAAGCACCACTACACTGGGGTTCCGTGATTCTTCTGAGCGGATTTGAACCTTTCGGTGCCGATTCCACCAACCCGTCCCGGGATGCGGCGCGGCTGGCGGCCCACCTGTTGCGGGCAGAGGGGCTGGACGCGCAGGCCGTGGAACTGCCGGTGGTTTTTAGCGAGGCCGGGCGAATGCTGGCGGCGGAGGTGTCCCGGCTCGCACCCGATGTGGTTATCGCTACCGGTTTGGCCGCCGGGCGGCAGGCGATGTCGATTGAGCGCGTCGCGGTGAACCTGATTGATGCGCGCATTCCGGACAATGCCGGGGCGCAACCCCTGGACGAGCCGGTGGTTGCCGGCGCAGACAATGCGTATTTTTCGACGTTGCCGGTCAAGGCCGCCGTGCTGGCGATGCGGGAGGCCGGTATCCCGGTCGAAGCGTCGATGAGCGCCGGGACCTATGTGTGTAACGCGCTCTTTTACCAGTTGCAGCACGCGCTCGCCGGGGCCTCGGTCGCGTCCGGTTTTGTGCACGTGCCGCCCGTCGCGGCGATGGAGGTGGAAACCATGGCGCGCGGGTTAGCGCTGATTGCCCGCAGTGCCCTGGAGCGGCGCGGACATGCCGACGAAAGGTTGAGCACCGGCAGCGAAGAGTGATGGACTCCGGACGCGGTGTCTCTGAGGCGTTAGCTCAGTGCAAAGGTGACCTGGATGGCCGCCGTCGTTTCGCTCTCGCCCGGGGCGAACTCGGCGGAGGCGAGCATCTTACCCATGGGGATCGGTCCGCTCGGTGCGGCATTCGTGGAAATCGCCAGCGGAGCGCCGAGGGTTTTGCCGGCGAGACCGGCGAGGTACTCGCCCTGTGCAACGGCGTTCTCCCACGCCGCCGCTTGCGCCTGCTGGTACGCGGCCGCGTCATCGTCTAGAGCATAGGACAGCGAATCCAGGCGCAAATCATTGTTGACCAGCGCGAAGACCTTTTCAATAGTGTCGCTCTGATCGGTTTTGAGGCGCACCTGAAGCTGGTGTGTGGCCAGGTAGCCGTCCACCACGTTGCCCTTGCCTTCCACCCATTGCATGTTCGCGTTGACGTTCGCGTTGGTGGTTTTGACCCGGTTGGCCGGGATGCTGAGCGTGGCGAGCTCGGAGAGGAACCGTGCGGAAATCTCGGTGGAACCCTGGTAGGCGCCCAGCGCATCGGGTGCCTTCGATTCGATCGTGAACCGCACAATAATGGCGTCCGGAACGGACGCCGCACTGCCAGCCCCCGTCACGGTGAGGGTTTCCGGGGAGGGGGCAACGCCGTCGTACTTCTCTGTGGTGGAAGAATTAGTCATTTTTTCCTCTCGGCATGGCGGGTGTTCACTGCTAGGGTCAATGGTATTGCCCCTCGGTGCGATTTGCCTGGGCAATTGCAGGACAAGCAGCGTTCCTATTCCAGTACAACCAGGTAACAGCGGATTCAGGAGGAATCATGGACGGTTGGATTTGGGCACTTCTTATTATTGTCGCGATCGTGGTCATTGGAGTGATCGTGTGGTCCCTCGCCGCTAAGAATCGGGGGGCGAATTCCTCGGATGCGTCGCGGACGGACTCGGATGGCGGTGCGCCCGTGGGCGGTGTTCCCGGTGCTGGAATTGGTGCCGTGGAAGGAACGGTGGCCGGTGTGGGTGGCGGTGCTACTGCCGCGGCCGGAGCGACTGCCGCAGGAATGGGCGCCGCAGCGGGTGGCGTGTTCGCCGCCGATGCCGCCCGCCGGAATGACGAAGTGGACGTCGAGAGCGAGTCGGTGATTGTCGAATCCGATGAACCGGCCGGTTCCCATTCGGCCGAGGATGAGTTGGAGCCGCAAGCCGTGCCCACCCGCATGGACGATTCCGCATACGACGCTCCGGCGAACGAGGCGGAGAGCGTTGGACTCGTGGAGGAATCTACGCAAACCGGGCAGAGCGAAGCCTCAACATTCAGCGTCGATCAAAGCGGTTCGGTGGATGCGGAGAGCTACGATCCTGACCGGGAGCCAGCCGAGTACGTTGGCGAGGGGTCGGCGTCGAGTGTGACCTTTGAGTCAGATTTGAGCGGTGACGAATCGGCCCCCGCGGATTCGGTGCCATTGCCGCCAACTGGATCCGCAGAATTTGCGGAACCGACCTTGGCCGAGCCGACGCTTGACGTGCCCGAGGGCACCGTTGCGTCGCCTGAACTCGGCGAAGAGGCCGCGGTCGAAACCGAGTCCAGTGTGTATGTTTCTGGTGTCGACGGCAATGTCGAGTCGGTGGATCAGGTGCTTGGCGATGTGAGTACGCCGAGCGTTGACGAGCTGATCGCCGAGGCCGAGTCGAAGGATTCTGCCGTGCGCGAGACCTTGGCGGGCGCCCAAACCGGAGAGGCTCCGGTCGAGGACCTGTCTGAGGGCGCCGATGCTGATGCTGCAGGTGGTGCTGATACGCCGAACCGAGAAGAGGAACCTCCGCGTTGATCTATCCCGAGCGCATTACGATCGATGAGTTTGAATTGATTGCAATGGGCACCGACGAGGGCCTTCTCGATGCTGAATCGCAGCTTGAGGTGGCCCTCGCTCGTACCCCGGACGTTCCGCGCTGGACGTATTATCCTGCCGATTTGACCGTGGAACGGGCCCGTGTTCGGGTAGAGCGATCCGGTGAGATGTTTCGCGAGGGGCGCTCTGTGCGTTACGGGCTATGGGTAGATGGCGTAGCGCAGGGGACCGTCGGTTTCGGTGTTGGCGGAGAGGTGGATGGTGGGTCCACGTTCTACTCGCTCCTCGAATCCGCGCGCGGACGTGGTTACGTCTCGCGAAGCGTGTTGAAATTTGCGGAGCTATTGCGGGCCGAGGGGGTCAGGGACTTCTGGCTCATGACGATTGAAGGCAACGAGGCAAGCGAAAGGATCGCGCGGCGGCTTGGCTTTGAGCCCGCAGGCGAGACCAGCGAGGAATATCAGGGCCGCACATTGCAGATCAACAAGTGGAAACTCGAGTTGTCCTAAGCTCCGCCGCGCGGATCTAGGTTTCGTCTAGGTACTCCAGCACTCTCGACGTTACGTCGTCAACGACTCCCAGTGTCTCTTTCCATTTGCCCGGAACGATGAAAGCGTGGTTAACGCCGGAAAACGCAAGAATGTCGCAGCCTGTGTCTCGCGCATCGACTTCGCTCCACGACAGATCGTCGAGTTCGGTGCCGACCAATAATTGTGGACGGTCCATTGACCGGAGTGCGCCGGAGACGGAAGTGTCTCCCCACGAGGCACTAATGAGTGGCGTTAGCCACACACCGTACATCTGTTTGGGGGCCGCCCAAGCCGCCAAAAGGGTGCTGATCGACTTGGTGATCAGGAGAAGCCTGCGCGGCTGCCCAAAATTCGCCAGGGCAAACTCCACGGCCCGCTCGGCCACGCGCTCCACGAAGTCGACGGCGTCGGCTCGCGTCTGGAGTTTCGGGAAATCCCACGACACCTCAATGATCCGCCAGCCCGAGTCGGCGAGAGCCTGCTTCAGAAACGTCATCACCGGCATCGTTGTTGGGTAGTTCTGGCCGGGAAACATGAGGCATACGCCTCCGTGCGCGGACATAGGGCGAAAAAAGCTCTCGGAGATCGTGAAGTTTTCGCTTGTTGCGTGGGACTCCATGCGCCAAGTTTAGGCGCGGCGCCGCAATTTCTGCACAACTTTGAATCTGGGCCTCGGCGTTTGCCCTAGTCAGCGGAACTCCTCTTCCACAGTTGATCCCAGATCGGGTCAAAGTTGTGCGAAAACGGTGAGTGAGATGCCCGTCCGTCACCGTTTTGGTGCCAACTGTACGAAATCCATAAACTGAAGTGGCGTCGTCGTGCATCAACGCCGCGCCGCGCACCCGCCACCCAACTATGTAGGTACTCATGTCTGAACTGAACCCCACCGACGGTGAGGCGATTGCCGCCGCCGTAGAAGAGGCGCTCGCCGCGACGGCCGCAGCCGCGAACCTGGATGAGCTCAAGGCGGTGCGGATCGCGCACACGGGGGAGAAGTCTCCGCTGGCGCTCGCGAACCGGGCGATCGGCTCGCTGGATAAGTCGCAGAAGGCCGGGGCGGGGAAGCTCGTGGGTCAGGCGCGCGGGCAAGTCAACCAGGCGATCAACCTCCGCAACGAGGTGCTGGAAGCGGAGAATGCCGAGCGCATCCTGGTCGAGGAGGCTGTCGATGTCACCGCCGCCCCGGTGCGCCATCAACTTGGCGCGCGCCACCCGCTCTCGGTGTTGCAGGAGCAGGTCAGCGATATTTTCGTCGGCATGGGCTGGGAAATCGCGGAGGGGCCCGAGCTTGAACACGAATGGTTCAACTTCGACGCGCTCAACACGAAACCGGACCACCCGGCGCGCGAACTTCAAGACACGTTCTTCATCGACCCGGTGAGCGATCACCTCGTATTGCGCACCCAGACCTCTCCGGTGCAGGTGCGCGCACTACTGGAGCGGGAACTGCCGACCTATGTGCTCGCGCCGGGCAAGGTGTACCGCACCGACGAAATCGACGCGACGCACCTGCCGGTGTTCCACCAGTTCGAGGGGCTCGCTGTGGACAAGGGGCTCTCCATGGCGGACCTGCGCGGCACCCTGGAGCACTTCGCCCGGCAAATGTTCGGCCCGGATACTCAAATCCGTCTGCGTCCGCACTTCTTCCCGTTCACCGAGCCGAGCGCCGAAATGGACGTTTGGCACCCTAATGCCAAGGGCGGCCCGCAGTGGATCGAGTGGGGCGGTTGCGGCATGGTGCACCCCAACGTGCTGCGCGCGGCTGGGATTGATCCGGACGTGTACTCCGGCTTCGCATTTGGCATGGGGGTGGAACGCACACTCATGTTCCGCAACGAGGTCCTGGACATGCGGGACATGATCGAAGGCGACGTCCGCTTCTCAACACACTTCGGGATGGAGATCTAAGAATGCGAATTCCACTGTCATGGTTGCGCGAATACGTTGACCTGCCCGAAGACGCGACCGCCGAGGGACTGCTCGCGGACTTGATCAAGGTCGGTATCGAGGAAGAGGCGATCCACCGTCCCTCCGACGAATTGCACGGGCCCATTGTGGTTGGCCAGGTGCTCTCATTGGAGAAAGAGGAAGCGTCCAACGGCAAGACCATCAACTGGACGCAGGTGCGCGTGGCGCCCGAGGGCGAGCAGGCCGCCGACGGCGGCGCGGACGTTCGCGGCATCGTCTGCGGGGCGCACAATTTCGTCGAAGGGGACAAGGTTGTCGTCACACTGCCCGGCGCGGTGCTCCCAGGCGACTTCCGCATCGCCGCCCGGAAAACCTACGGGCACGTCTCCGACGGCATGATCGCCTCGGTGCGCGAGCTCGGTATCGGCGAGGACCACGACGGCATCCTCGTACTCTCCACACTGGGCCTTGACCCGGAAGTCGGCACCGACGCGCTCGAGCTCTTGGGGCTGGGCGACGAAGCCGCCGAGGTCGAAATCACTCCCGACCGCGGCTACCAGCTCTCCCTGCGCGGCATCGCCCGCTCCTACACCCAGGTTCATGACGAGCCGTTCAACGATCCGGCCGACGCCATCGACACGCCCGCCTCTCTCACCGGCGGGTACGAGGTGCGCATCGAAGACAGCGCCCCGATCTACGGCAACCCGGGCGCGTCCCGTTTCGTCGCGCGCACGGTCCGCGGAATCGACCCCACCCGCCCGACGCCGACCTGGATGTCCGCGCGCTTGCGTCTGGCCGGAATCCGTTCCATTTCGCTACCGGTCGACATCTCCAACTACGTCATGCTGGAACTCGGCCAGCCGCTTCACTTCTACGACCTCGCGAAACTGAGCGGCCCGATCGTGGTCCGCCGCGCCACCGAGGGCGAACGCATCACCACGCTGGATGACAAGGACCGCGCGCTCTCGACCGAAGACCTGCTCATCACCGACGACTCCGGAGCCATCGGCATCGCCGGGGTCATGGGCGGGGCGAGCACCGAAGTCTCAGATACCACCACCGACGTGCTCATCGAGGCCGCGACCATCGACACCGTCTCGATTGGCCGCACGCGCCGCCGCCACAAATTGCCCTCCGAGGCGTCCAAGCGTTTCGAACGCGGCGTCGACCCGCTGATCGCGCCCGTCGCCGCCCAACGCGCCGCGAATCTGCTGGCCGAGTTGGCGGGCGGGGACATCGACCCGGCTGGAACCGACGCCGGCGAGGTCAAGGCGCCCATCGCCGTCGTGCTTCCTGAAGGCTATCCGTCCGCGACCTTTGGCGCGGAGCTAACGGTTGCGGAGGTGGAGCGCGCGCTCACCAAAATGGGGGCGACGTTCCAGAAGAACGACGGCGGATGGCTGGTTTCTCCGCCCAGCTGGCGTCCCGATGTTCTCGCCAAGGAGGACCTGGCGGAGGATATTGCGGTGCTGGTGGGGTATGACCGGATTCCCTCGCGTCTGCCGGTGCCGCCGGCCGGGCGCGGATACACGCGCGAGCAGAAGCAGCGGCGGTTGGTGTCGCAGTCCTTGGCGGATGCCGGGCTGGTCGAGGTGATTACGCTGCCGTTTGTGTCCGAGAGCGCCAATGAGGTGTTTGGGCCGGATGGGGCGGTTTCGCTGAAGCTCGCGAATCCGATCAGCGCCGAGTTCGGGTTTTTGCGCCAGTCGGTGCTGCCCGGTCTTGCCGAGGCGGCGCGGCGAAACGTGGCGCGCGGATTCAAGGATCTGGCGCTGTTTGAAAGCGGACTCGTGTTCTTGGGTACTGGGGAGGACGGGAGCGAGTTGCTGCCGCCGCTCGGTGCCAAGCCAGCCGATGAGGTTTTGGCCGAGTTGGAGGACTCGATCCCGCCGCAGCCGCGCATGGTGGGCGGGCTGCTCGCCGGACATGCCGCGGCTAGTGCGCCGGGTGTGTCCGCGCGTGAATGGGACTGGGCGGATGCGCTGGATTATGCGCGGATGGTCGGTCAGGTTCTAGGCGTGGATCTTGTGGTTTCCCAGGGGTCGCATGCGGCGTTCCATCCGGGGCGGACCGCGTCCCTGGCGCTACCCTCCGGTGCGGTGGTTGGTGTGGCCGGGGAGTTGCACCCAAACGTGGTCAAGGCCGAGGGGCTGCCGGCGCGTGCCGCCGCGTTCGAGGTGGATCTGGATGCGGTCATCGAGGCGTCGCCGGATGTGATCGTGGCGCGGTCGCTGTCCGGGTACCCGGTGGCGACGCAGGATGTGGCGTTGATCGTGGATGCGGGGTTGCCCTCGGGTAAGGTCGAGGCTACGCTGCGCGAGGGGGCGGGGGAGTTGCTGGAATCCGTGCACCTCTTTGACGACTATCGCGGCGCGGGGATTGATGAGGGGAAGAAGTCGCTGGCGTTTGGGCTCGTGTTCCGGGCGGCGGATAGGACCTTGACCGCGGATGAGGCGTCCGAAGCGCGGTCTGCGGCGGTGGCACTGGCCGGAGAGCGGCACGGGGCGGTGCAGCGGTAGCTTTCGGCATTTCAGCCCCGGTTGAAGCGCGGGGTGTGATACGCCGTTCTGCTATAACTCGCTGACTAGGCGGTTTTTCCGTCACCCGTCGGCAACGCGTGCTCAAGCGGGGCTGAAATGTTCAAGATCTGTGGGCGAGAGCTGCGCGAACCTGATTCAGCACAAGACCCGGATTGCTGAAAATGTCTGAAGCCGTGAACCGGAGGGTTGGAAAACCCTGCATCGCGGCAACATTGTTGCGGCGGCGGTCTTCGGCAAAGTTCTTCTTGTCGCGGTGAAAGTCGTAACCATCGAGTTCCACCACGAGCCGCCCCCCAACGAGCAGGTCCACGTGCCCCAACCCCTTGATCGCAAATTGCGGTTCAACGCGGTAGCCGGCCTCTACTAATAGGAGACGTGCAACAGTTTCCAGCGCCGATTGCGACCGAGGATCGATAAGCCCAACGACCTTGCGAGCACCCGCTTCCCGGGGAGATTTCAAGCAGGAATCGAGAGTTGCCAGCTGGACGTGGCCCTTGATGACCGCAGATTCGGCGATGACCAGGGCGTCTCGAGTGGGAAGGCATTTGAGCGCGTGCACAACACTGTCGAGGAGAGAAGTGATCGGGGCTGCTGGGAGGGTCTCTTTGAGCCTTTTTGAGTGGCGCTCCTGAACGAGAAAGTGTCCATAGTCTCGGTGTGCACTGTGCCCATACCATAGGTGCGCGAAGGGATCGTCAAGTGTCCAGAGGCCATAGAGCTTTGCGGCGCGGCGCTGACACACGTGAGCCTCCCTGACCACTCTGCAGCCATGATCAGCTCCGGCGGGGTATCTGCGGTGGCGATACCGAAACGGCCCAAATCGCGAAAACGTTTCGAAGCCAGGGCCTGGTCAATGCGATATCGATTCCACCCTTGATTGCGCATTTCGACGCGGCTATAAATTCCCCAAGCCCCCATCCATACAGCATTGCGAAGTTGCTATTGGAACCCAAGGGGTAACGCTGATCTGTGGATAAGCATGGACGGGTATCGGCATTTCAGCCCCGAATGGGCGTTGGGAGAACAACTGCCCGCGGTCGGCACTCACCTGACTAGGACTTTCGCGGTTGACAGTCCGCGGCGGACGCCTATTCGGGGCTGAAATGCGGAGATTCTGGCGTTGGGCTAACTTGAGGGGACCTGGTGCCCAAAGGAGGCACCGCGCAACTTATTGATCCGCACCTGAGTGTCGGCGCCGCGCTGGTGGCGCTTGAGTTTCGCGCGGTCGGGGTGATCGGTCACCGTTACGTCCACGCCCTCGATCTCGCGAACCAAGTCGATGAGTGTCGCCTTCAATTCGGCGGCCTTCTCTTCGTGGCCCGGGTTCCCGATGACGTTGGTCAGTTCATACGGGTCGGCGTAGAGGTCATAGAGCGCTTCTTCACGGTATTCGGGTCCGCCCTGCTGGTCGGCCACCACGTGGTACTTCCACCGCGAGGTGCGTACCGCGCGCCCGTACTCGGACTCGGAAATTTGGATAAGCACAGCCGCGTCTTCCGGCGGATTCAGCACGCTGGTGCGCAGAGCCTCGCCCTGCATGTGATCCGGAACCGGGATTCCCGCGGCTTCGAGCAAGGTTGGTCCCAGGCTGACGGTGCTGACCGGCGTGGACAGGTGCGCCCCGCGAACAAACCCCGGCCCTTCAAAGAGGAACGGCACACGCACCGACCCATCGTGGCATGACCGCTTGTACTCGCTATTGCGCGTCTTGAAGTGAGAGCCGTGGTCGGAGGTGTATGCGAGCACAGTCTGGTCACGAATTTCCAGACTGCGCAGCACATCGCGGACGCGCCCAACGCACTCATCCAAACGCTTGATTTGCCCGTAATATCCGGAGAGGTGCTCGCGAGAATTGCCGCCCAACTGAGCCAGGTCCGGCGGCAGCCAGGCGTCCTTGAACGCACCCTGATACACCTCGGGAGCCGGGTAATTATCGAGCTCGTTTTGCTGGTGCGGTTCCAGGAAGGAGGTAAAGAGGAAGAACGGCTTGTCCTCTTCGCCCGGCGCCGCGTTACCCGCAATAAAGCGAATCATGGCATCGGTCATGGCATCGGCGCGGTATCCGGGAAGTTCGACCGGGGCGCCGTCACCGTCATAGAGCACCGTGCGGTATTCGTCCGAGGTCCACTCCAACACATTGGAGGCCAACCAGAAGTCCCACCCTTCGCGCGCTTCGGGAGGAACCACCGCGCCTTGACCCTCCACGAGGTGCCACTTGCCGATGTACCCGGTGCGGTATCCCGCGTCCTGGAACAGCTTGCCGAGGGTCGGAATGTCCAAAGGCAAAGAAAGACCATTGGTGATCACGGTGGTTTGCGTCGGGTACATGCCG
The DNA here is from genome assembly GCF_000688395.1 of Haematomicrobium sanguinis DSM 21259. Lineage (GTDB taxonomy): Bacteria > Actinomycetota > Actinomycetes > Actinomycetales > Micrococcaceae > Haematomicrobium > Haematomicrobium sanguinis. The sequence continues at coordinate 104,414 of NZ_JIAG01000008.1, forward strand.
GTCAACAGCGCCGAGCGTGCCGGAGCGCACACCGGGTTGGTGGTGCATGCGGCGTCAAAACTCACGCCCGATTTCGCCATCAAGTCCAGATTCGGCGTCAAACCGCTGGGATTCCCCGCGCTTCCCAAAGAATCCCAGCGCTGTTGATCGGTGAAAAACACAATGACATTGGGGCGCGGCCCCGCGACTGCGGAGGGTCCGCCCGAAAGAGACGGGCTCGCGGACTCGGTGACAGGAGCAGGGTCAGTTGTGGGGGAGGTGCTCATGGTTTCCTTCGCGGTGGCTTCGGTGCCGAATACTTGGCAACCATGTTACCTTTTGTGCGAGTCGTGTGCGATCTTGTGCGCTTTGTGACTGGGTGCCTCCGCCCAGCTACACCGACCACGTGTGCCCCCACGCTCCGGCACCCCCAAAAGATCAGGCCTCACTCAGCGTCATCGTCGAGGACAACACCGGCGCGGCGCTCTCGCCCTTTTCAAATACTCGCGACGCCGACCCGACAATCAGCGGATCCGGCACACCGACAAGTTCGGCATCTTTGTTTTCGTAGTCAAACAGGGACAGCACGTGGCGCATCGCCCCGATGCGAGCGCGCTTCTTGTCATTGCTTTTTACCACTGTCCACGGCGCATAATCCGTATTGGTCCGCGCAAACATGGTCTCTTTAGCCAGAGTGTACGCATCCCACTTATCCAGTGACGCCAGATCCATTGGCGAGAGCTTCCACTGCCGCACCGGATCCACCTGGCGAATCGTAAGCCGGGTGCGCTGTTCCAGTTGCGACACCGAAAACCAGAACTTCACCACCGATACCCCGTCATCCACGAGCATCCGCTCAAACAAGGGCACCTGCGTCAAAAACTGCTCATACTGCGTATCGGTGCAAAACCCCATCACACGCTCCACACCGGCCCGGTTGTACCAAGAACGGTCAAAAAGCACCATCTCGCCGCCGGCCGGCAAATGCGAAACGTAGCGCTGAAAGTACCATTGCGACGACTCGCGCGGCGACGGTTTCTCCAGCGCCACCACATGCGCCCCGCGCGGGTTCAGGTGCTCGGTAAATCGCTTAATGGTCCCGCCCTTGCCGGCGGCATCGCGCCCTTCAAACACCAGTACAAGCCGCCGCCCCTCCTTCTTGATCCACTGCTGCAGCTTCAGCAATTCGATCTGGAGCAGCCGCTTTTGCGCCTCATATTCGCCCCGATCCATCCGCGCGGAATACGGAAACCCCTCCCGCCAGGTATCCACCGGCACCCGATCCGGCCCCAGCAAAATAGGGTCATCATCGTCATCATCCAGGACCGCGAAACCTTGAGAGTTCAACTGCACTGCGCTCATACTGAAAAGGCTAGGGTCGCCACGTAAACAGAGGGTGAACGTCATGATCACCGATTCCCAGGTCAGCATCGGCACATTGCCCACCAGCGCCGAGTCGCCCCCGCACGTGAGCGCGCCCGAGGCCGAATACGCCGCGCGCTTCACCAACTCAGCCGCCCGCGAACGCTTCGAACAGCGCCGGTGGCTGGTGCGCCAGATTCTTGCCACGCACCTGGACGTCGATCCAGATGACCTTACCCCCGCCTACCAGTGCCCTGAGCACGGTGAGGGCGTGCATGGGCGTCCCGGCTACCGATTGCGCGGCGAGCATATTCCGCTCGCCATTTCTGCCTCCAGTTACCAGGGCACGGTAGTGGTTCTGGTGTCCGGCGAGTTCACCAGGGTGGGCATTGACATCACAGATAAGTACGACGGCGCCTTCCGCACAGATCGCGAACCCCTACCTGATACGGCCAAGACATTTCTCAGTTTTGCCGATGCTGAATGGGTGTTGGATGCTCCCATGCAAGAGCGCAGCGAACGACTGGCCCGAGTGTGGACCATTAAGGAAGCGGTGTTGAAGGCAGAGGGGAGCGGGTTGCGGAGGGACCCGGTCAGCTTTTCCGTAGTGCAGGACGGCGAGCTTGCCGAAACGCTCAGCCAGCACGGCATTCAGGACACCTACATTGAGCGCGACACTTTTGGGCCCATTGTGACCCGCAACGGGCTCGTCATTTCGCTCGCCGCGCAGGACTGAAGTACGGTTGCGCAACCCGTGTTGCCAGTGCGGAAACTCATTGTTAGTGTTTCCCTTATGGAAACACATCACGGGGTATCACAACACGACAATGGTGCGAAGACCATGTTGGAAGTCGCGCGCAGGGCCGAGTCTGAAACTCGGAACCCCCAATTGCCGTGGACGTTTTTTGTTACCCAAGCCGTCTTGCTCGCTGCAGTATGCGTCGCCCAACTGCTCCCAGGCACAGCGGCTATCCTGGTGACAATCTTGGGGTTAATTTCGCTCATGGCAGTCGGTGCCTGGAGTGTATTTGCCAGGAAAGGCTACGGCTTTGTATGGCCAGATGGATATGCTGCCTTTCCCTTCATTTTAGCCATGCTGATCCTGGTCGGAATCCCTGCCATAGTTGCCATCGGATTACACGTGCAATGGTTGTGGCTCGTGGCAGGAGCTTTTGCTTTGATGGCAACTCTTGAAATGGGACGTCGCTACCGGAGATCTCTTAACCGTGACTCCCACTGAACTTGATCCGGTGATTCATGCACCGCACCGACTCAGAATTTGCGCGATAGCCCATTCGGCTTCTTACGTCGAATTCGGTGAACTTCAAAAACGGCTCGGTCTGTCAAAATCCGCGCTCAGTAAGCACCTCACGCAACTCGTGGAGCATGGATATATTGAGGAAGAGCGCCTCACCAGAGCAGGACGCTCCCGACTCCGGATCTCTTTGACCGAAACCGGGCGGCAAGCGTATAAGGAATACGTTTCGGCACTCGAGGCGATCATCAACGGCACCGAAGAGCAGGTCACAAGGCTCAAGATGGTAGAGCAGTAAGGACCGCTTCGCTACGCAGGATTCGAGTCGACGGAGTTGACGGTGTATACGTTCGCGACCGCGCGGTCGGAACCATGACAGGTGAGTTGGGTTGGCGCGCCGCGGCCGACGGTGATGCGAACCTCGTAACGGCGATGCGGCTCCCGGCGGCTTTCGACCTGGATATTCCATACCGCCGCGTCCCGAGCCACTGCGCCAATGGCGTAGTCGAATCGGCCGGCGGGACCTGCCGCATCCAACACCGCCGCTATCGCCACTTGTTCCACCGGGAGCAGGTCGGTGTAACCGCGCAAAAAGGTGCCGCCGATACGGTTATCGAGATGATCTGAAATCACGCCGAGAGCACTTTCAACGTCGAGATTGCCGTAGTAAACCCCGTCCGGGACAACCACAATATTGGCCGCAAACCTATCGCCGCCCACATGGGAACACTCCCAGATCAGCTCCGGCCACCGTTCGGCCAGTGTTGCGGCAACTGGTCTGCCGCGGAGAGCGCAACATAGGTCGTGTTGGCCGTGCGTGCACACCAGAACCACCGGGGGAAGCTCCGCGGGAGTTGTCGGGGATTCGCCACGCGCGTCAAGAGCGTCGCAAATACGCAAGAGGTCGGCGTCTTGGCTCCACTTGCCCCAGGTTTGCCGCAGGTCTCCGGGGGCGTCTAAGCGGAGGACCGCCCATTGTCCGCCGTGCGTGGCGGTACGCCGACCGGGGCGGCGCATGAGCAAGATGCGTGCGCCATGACGCTCGGCCGCTTCAGCGACCCCGGCACGCACCCGCCAATCGATGTCAACGCCGTCAAAGCCGTTGCGGGGCCAGCCGCCGCGGTACTCGATCAGTATCCAAACTCTCCCTCGGGGAGCCGTCCCGGCAATGGCATCGCCACGCTCGCGCGCGGCGTTCGAGCACCGAAAATCCTGGGTTGTACTCACTGGGTCGTATTCATTGGGCTGTGCTTACTGGGCAGCATTCACTGGACTGAACGCACTGGACTGTACTCACTGGGCAGTACCGTCGGTGCCAGCGAGGAGCGCGCCGGCCGCAAGGAGCCGTTCTGCCAAGTCTCGACCGAGGTCCTCCACCGTGGCAGGGGATCCGTCAAGCACCGGCCGTAGCTTTTCGAGTTCGGCGTCGCTGAAATCAAACCAGCCAAGGCGCGTGTACACACGGTTTCCGCGTACCACCGGATCCAATGCGCCTCGCCAGGACAGCAGGGTGTCGTCCGCCAAATTATTCAGTGTCTGCAACTGCCGCAAGGGGCCAAGAGGAGCGGGGCGTGCCTGAGAGCGGCGAATGCGATCCAGGGCGTCACGCGCGGAAGCATCCTGGAGAGCCTCACGTACGCGTTCCCTAATGTGTTCTAGCGTGGCCTCGTCAGGCTGACTTTCGCCCAGGGGAAGGTTTCCTCGGATGGTCGGGTCGTCCTGGAGGGAGGCCAGCGCCGCCTGGACAAGTTCTTCGGCCACGGCGTAGCCGGTCCAGTTGTGCACTCCCAGCGTGACGTGGATGGATACCTCGCCTTGCGCAGTTGCCGCATGTAGCCAGCCGCGCGGCACATAGAGCACATCGCCGGGTTCGAGAACTGCGTCAATGACCGGATCGGTTTTGGCGGCCGCGGCAACTGCCTCGCGCCGGTCCGTCCACGGTTGATCGCGGAGCGGGGAATCGAAGACCGGTTCGTGCAGTCGCCAGCGCTTGGCGCCCTCAATTTGGAGCACAAAAACGTCGTGGACGTCATAGTGATCGTCAAAGCCTTGGTTTTGCGGCGGCGTGATGTATGCGTTCGCTTGAACAGGGTTTCCAAGTTCCTCGCTCAAGGCGGAGGTGAACTGCCCCAAAGGCGCCCAGGTGCGCTGCAGCGCTTGAAGAACGAGCGTCGCTCCATCGCGAAAGTGCCGCCACAATTTGGTGTCATCCAGTTGGTCGCCAATCGTGGCACCCACCCCTGCCGGCGAGGTGAAGGAAGAGGTCGGCAGCGTTTCGCCGTCCTTGGCGACACGCAAAAACGGGGAGCGAAGTCCGCGCTCGGAAATGAGTTCGTCAACGGCCCCGGCGGAAAACAGATCGGAGAAGTCTCCCACGTTTTTGCTCAGGAGCGCGCGCTTGCCCCAATAGTCCTGGGCAAAGGTGTCCCGTGGGATGTCTATCAGGCGTGATTCCAGCACCCCGGCGCCTTGCAGTTGGGGTGCTACCGGGTCGCCGGGGTGCTGGAGATCAGTTGCGGGCGTGCTCAAGAGCGGTCGGCCTCACGGTCGGCTCCGCTGTCAGCACCGCCGTCAGCACCGCTGTCAGCGCCGCCATCGGCTCCGCCGTCGTGGACACCAGGGGTGCCGGATGCACCGCCGTCAGCCGGGCCTTCAGCGCCACCGTCAGCACCGCCGTCAGCGCCACCGTCGTGCACACCGGGGGTGCCGGATGCGCCGCCGTCGGCCGGACCTTCGGCTCCGCTGTCGGCGCCACCATCAGCGCCACCATCGGCGCCGCCGTCGTGCACACCGGGGGTGCCGGATGCGCCGCCGTCGGCCGGGCCTTCAGTTTCATTTTCATTCGGGTCGAAGTTGGATTCTGACATGATTCCTCCTTGATTTTCCTCCGAGCGCGTACCCAGAACGAACCCTAGATCCGCGTTGATCGTGGTGGGGCGAAGTGCCTCAACACCTACGCTACTTGCCCGAGGCGCGCTTGGGAACGGGGTACGTTTTGCGGCGATGAACCGCAGGGCGCCCTACTTTTGCACGGCCAAAAGCTCGCTCGGCGGCAAGTCCCGCTCGTAGAGCCAGGGGCGCAGCACGTCCATTGCCGCGCGTCCCGAGCGCACATCCTCGGAGACGTGGTTGTCAATGAGCGCGCACAAATCCTCGGTACTCACCGATTGATATTGGAACGTACGAACCCAGCTCCGCAGAACGTCGAAGAACGGCTCATCGCCCAGCCAGGAACGCAATGCCTGCACCGCGAGCGCGCCGCGCTTATAGACGCGGTCGTCAAACATGTCCGCCGGTCCCGGGTCCCCGACAATAATGTCCTGCGGCTGTTGAGAGAGAAGGTCCCACGCGCCCAAGGCGCGCTGGACCGCCGTCGTACTTCCGCTCGACTCGCTCCACAGCCACTCTGCGTAACACGCAAAGCCCTCATGGAGCCAAATATCCCGCCACGCGCCCGCGGTGACCGCGTTGCCGAACCATTGGTGGGAGAGTTCGTGCGCGATCAACCGCTGCGATTCCCAGTCCCGGCCAAGATGATTGGTGCCAAGGAGGGAAAGCGACTGCGCCTCTAACGGGATTTCGAGCGGGTCCTCGGCCACGACCACCGTATAGCGTGCAAAAGGGTAGGGCCCAAACATTTCGGTGAACGCATCCATCATGGCGCGCTGGTCGACGAGCGCCCATTCGGCCGCCGTCGCGAGCGCAGCCGGTGCGGCCACCCGGATCGGGACGTCGGTGCGATCATCGAGGGGAGTGTCGGCGTAGCGCCCGATCTGCACGGTCGCCAAGTAGGTGGCCATGGGCTCGTCCACCCGGTACACCCAGGTTTCGCCGCGCGCCACCCGGGTCCGCGAGACGAGTTCGCCGTTGGACACCGGACGGTAGTCGGCGTCGGTGGTGATGCTGATATCGAAAGTCGCTTTGTTGCTCGGATGATCGTTGCACGGAAACCAGGTGGCCGCCCCGATCGGTTGCCCCGCCACGAGCACACCGTCGGTGAGTTCCTCCCAGCCAATCGCGCCCCAGCGGGAACGGCGCGGACGCGGATTCCCGGAGTAGCGGATGTCCAGGCTGACCTGCTCCCCGGCGCCCAGCGGTTGCTTCAGGGTAATCACGAGTTTCCCCTCGCGCGTGGCAAAGCGCGCGGGGCGGCTCCCGTTGACGCTCACCTTGTCCACCCCGAGCCCCACCAAATCCAAGGTGATCACGGTGCTGTTAGCGAGCATCCGCCCCCGCAGGACCGCGCGGCCGCTCAGCCGATTGCTGGCCAGCCGGTAATCCACCTCCAGCGCGTAGTGCTCCACCAGAATGTCCGGGTTTCCGCTGCGCGGGGTGTAGGCATCGGGGAGGTACGACGACGAGTCCCCGGCTGCGGCGCTCAACGCGCCGGGCGCTGGGGTGCTGGGATGGGTTTCGTGGGGCTCGAGGGCACTGCGGCGAGGTTGCTTCTTTTTGCTCATGCGCTGGCCCTTTCACGATCGCGGCGGATATCCTCTAACGCCCCCAAGTGTTTGTGGGCGGAAGTCCATGGTCCCACGGGGTTCCCCATCCAATAGCTGTGCGCCGGCACCGATTCGCCGCGCATGACGAGCGAAGCTGGACCGATGGTGGCCGACTCTTGAAGGGTGGCCGCCGGCAAGATCACACTGTGCGGCCCCATGGTGGAACCGTCTTGCAGGGTAACCGTATCCAGGCTCATCACCCGGTCATGGAAAAGGTGCGTCTGCACCACGCACCCGCGGTTGACGGTGGAGCCGTTGCCGAGGGAGACGAGGTCCGCTTCGGGCAGCCAATAGCTCTCACACCACACGCCCTTGCCGATCTTGGCGCCGAGAGCGCGCAGCCACCACACGAGCGCCGGGGTGCCGGAGGCGGCGCGGGCAAACCATGGCGCAGACACCAGTTCCACAAACGTGTCCACGACCTCGTTGCGCCAGATGAACGAGGACCACAGCGGGTGCTCACCGGCCGTGATTTTGCCGACCAGCGCCCACTTCGCCAGGACCGAACTGAGCGCGGCGAGGGCACCGGCGGCGAGCATGATTACGCCGCCTAGCAGCGCCGCGAGAAGGTAGCCCCAGGCGTTGCCGACCAGAGACACGATCGCGTCCATGGATGCCATGACGCCGATCGCAATGACCACGGTCAGGGCCACTGGCAGGAAACGGCACACTTCCCAGAGTCCGCGCGCCACCTTGAGTTTGTTCGGCGGCTTGTAGGTGCGGCTGTCATCGGTGGCAATGGCTTGACGGCGCAGGCGCACCGGCGGGCTGCCGAGCCAGCTGGTGCCCGCCTTCGCTTTGGCCGGGGTCGCCGAGAGCACCGCAACAAGTGAATTCTTGGGGACCGATCGGCCCGCCGCGGTCATCCCGGAGTTGCCCAGGAAGGCGCGTTTGCCGACCTTTGCCGGGGCGACCTTCATCCATCCGGCGCCCAATTCATAGGAGGCGACCATGGTGTCATCGGCAAGGAATGCGCCGTCGCCGATCGTGGTCATTTTCGGGACAAGCAGGACCGTGGAGGCTTCCACGTCTTTGCCCACTTTGGCGCCCAAAATGCGCAGCCAGGTGGGTGTGAAGAGGGAGGCGTAGATCGGGAAGAGGAGGTCGCGGGCCATGTCCAAGACGCGCTCGGTGGCCCACACCTGCCAGCCGATGCGGGAGCGGACAGGGACGTGACCTTCTTTCAGACCAAGACCTAGGAGCCTCGTGGTTCCGGCAATGAGGAGCGCATTGGCGAGAAACCAGACGAGGGCGATGAGCGGGGACAGCGCCAACAGCCGCCAGATGGCGCTGTGCAGCGAATCGGTGCCGCCGAGGAAGGGGACCGCGGCGGCGCCGGCAAGGACCGCGGCGGCATAGGGTATGCACGCTAGGGCGCTGGACGAGGCGAAATAGAGGACCGGCCACAGCCAGGATTTCTTGGGACGCGAGGACGGCCACTCGGGTTTCACCCGGCCGCTGCGCTTGGCAGGGGAGCCCGAATAGTGCATACCCGGTTTCGCCGTTCCCACGAGGGCGCTCCCCGGTTCGATGTACGCGCCAGCGCCGACCTTGCTGCCAGGCAGTAGCGTGGAGCGGGCGCCGACGCTCGCACCCTTACCAACTTGGATTGGGCCAATGTGAATAAGGTCGCCGTCGATCCAGTAGCCGGAAAGGTCCACTTCGGGCTCGATCGCACAACCGGACCCCAGGCGTAGCATCCCGGTCACCGGGGGCACCGAGTGCAGGTCCACGTTTTTACCGATCTTTGCCCCGAGAGCACGTGCGTAATACGGAACGAGCGGTGCGCTGGCAAGGCTGACGGCGTTGGTCATATCGGCAATATGTTCGGCAAGCCAAAGCCGCAAGTGCACCCGGCCGGAGCGCGGGTAGCTGCCCGGTTGCACGTCCTTCAGGAGAATCTTGGCCGCAATCACGGCAATGAGCATGCGGCCGGGCGGTGAGACGAAGATCAGCCAGGAAGCGAGCACCCACCACCAAGACACCGTCGGCGCGCCGGGGACAAAACCCCAGGCCGAGAGCAGGTTGCTCGCCGCCATGGTGTAGGTGAGCCAGCGCATGCCGACCAGAATCAGCAGCGGAGCGCCAATGACGGTGCGGAAGAATTCGGACTTGGTGCTGGCCTTATTTACGGTGCGCGGTTCGGCCATGTGCGTGGTGGTGTCCGGATACTCCTGGCGGATGGCCTCGATAAGCGAGCCGACGCGGGGCCGGGAGTAGATGTCTGCCACGGTGATGTTGGGGTAGCGCTCGCGGAGCGCGGACACCAACTGGGCGGCGCTCAAGGAGCCGCCGCCGGCGGCGAAAAAGTCCGCATCCAAGCTGGTTAGGGGCGCACCCAACACCTGTGACCATCGCTCGGCGATCCACGCATCCGGCGGGTCGAGGCGCAAAGGCGAGTCATCGCCGTCGTTCATCTGTTGAAGCGGCCACGGGAGCGCCGAGCGGTCTACCTTGCCGCTGGTTTTGGTGGGTAGTGTGTCCGTGAGAGTGAGGAGCGGGATGAGCGCGGCGGGGAGCTCGCGGCTGAGCAGTTTGCGGGCGCGGGCGAGGTCGAGGTCACCGGTTTCGGGGACGAGGTAGCCGACCAGCACGTCGGAGCCGGCCGGGGTTTTCTTGACCGCGGCGGCCGCGCCGTGCACGCCGGGGAGGGATTGGAGGGCGGCGTCGACCTCGCCGAGTTCGATGCGGCGGCCGCCGAGTTTGACCTGTTCGTCCGCGCGGCCGATGAAAATCAGTCCGGCCGGATCCCAGGTGACGATGTCGCCGGAGCGGTAGGCGCGCTCCCAACCGAGGGTCGGCATCGGCGCGTACTTTTCGGCGTCCTTTGCCGGGTCGAGGTAGCGGGCGAGGCCGACGCCGCCGATAATGAGTTCGCCGTTTTCGCCCTCGGCGACCGGGATGCCTTCCTTGTCCACGACGGCGAGGTCCCAGCCGTCCAGCGGGAGACCGATTCTCACCGGGCCGTTGCCGGTCAGCGGCGCGGCGCAGGCGACAACGGTGGCTTCGGTAGGGCCGTACGTGTTCCAGACTTCGCGGTCCTCGGTGGCCAGGCGCTCGGCGAGTTCGGGTGGGCAGGCTTCGCCGCCGAAAATGAGCAGGCGCACCTGTTCTAAGGATTCGGCGGGCCAGAGCGCGGCGAGGGTCGGGACGGTGGAGACGGCGGTGATGCCGCGGCGGATAAGCCAGGGGCCAAGGTCCACGCCGGATCTGACAAGGGATCGGGGTGCGGGGACGAGGCAAGCGCCGTGCCGCCAAGCGAGCCACATCTCTTCGCAGGAGGCGTCAAAGGCGACGGAGAGCCCCGCGAGCACTCGGTCGGTGTTGGTGAGCGGGTCGTCTTGGAGGAAGATCCTGGCTTCGGCGTCCACGAAGGCAGCGGCCGAGCGGTGCGTGACGGCGACGCCCTTGGGGGTGCCGGTGGAACCGGAGGTGAAGATGACCCAGCAATCGTCCTGCGGCGTGGGTTGCCGCGGGTTCGGGTGCGGCGCCGGTGTGTTGGCGGGGTCGGTGAGGGTGATGGCGTTGCCGGTCTCGCAAATGCCGCGCGCCCCGGCTTCGGTGAAGACGAGGTCGGCGCGCTCTTGTGGGTCATCGGCGTCCACCGGGACGTAGGCGGCGCCAATGTATATGATGGCGAGGATGGTGACGTAGAGTTCGCGGGTGCCGGATTGGATGCGGACGCCGATCTTATCGCCGGCGCCGAGGCCGCGTTCGTGGAGTTCGCGGCCCTTCGCTTTGACGACGTCGATCAGCTCGCTGTAGCTGAGCGGCTGTTCCCCGTCATCAAGGGCGGGGCTATCCGGGTGCTGTTGGGCGGTTTCATGCAGGATGTCGATAAGGGTGCGCGCTTGCGGGGCGCGGGCGGCGCCGGGAAGTTGTGCGGGGTAGCTCACGCCTAGCCTTGCGGTTCGCCGGGGAGCAGGATGAGTTTGCCGGTGGTTTTGCGAGATGCGAGGTCCGCTTGGGCTTGGCCCGCGTCCTTGAGCGGATATTTTTCGCCGATTCTGACCTTCAGGGTGCCGTTTGCTGCGGCGGTGAAGACGTCGGTGGCGCGCCAACGGAGTTCTTCCGGGGTCGCAATGTAGTCCACCAGGGTGGGCCTGGTCAGGAAGAGCGAACCGTGGGAGTTGAGCTCCTGGATGTTGAAGGGCTCTACCTGACCGGAAGCGCCCCCGTACACAACCAGCATGCCGCGGCGGGAGAGCGAGTCCAGGCTGCCTTGAAACGTGGTTTTGCCGACGCCGTCATAGACGACGTTGACGCCGCGGCCGTCGGTGGCGGCGCGGGTTTTCTCGGCGAAGTCTTGGTAGTCGAAGACGTCATCGGCGCCGGCTTCGCGGCTCAGCTGTGCCTTTTCTTCGGTGGAGACGGTGGTGAACACGGTGACGCCCTTGGTCTTGAGCATTTGCGTCAAGAGCAGACCCACTCCGCCTGCCCCCGCGTGGACCAGCGCTGTTTCGCCCGGCGTCGCGGGGTAGGTTGAGTTGCACAAATAGTGGGCAGTCATGCCCTGAAGGGGGAGCGCGGCGGCGGTTTCCAGATCCAAGCTCTCGGGGACCGTAATCGCCTTGTCGGCGTCGACGAGGGCGTAGTCCGCGTAGGTCTTGGTGCCGCCCGCGGTGGCGATCCGGTCGCCGGGCGCGAAGTCTGTGACCTCGGCGCCGATCGCTTCGACGGTGCCGGCCATTTCGGCTCCTGGCGTGAACGGGAAGGGAACCGGGTAGACACCGGAGCGTTGATAGATCTCAATGAAGTTGACGCCGGTGGCCGCAATCTTGACCAGTAGCTGATGTGGGCCGGGGTTCGGGGCGGGCACTTCCTGAATTTTCAGGACGTCCGGTCCGCCGGGTTCATCGGCGACAATGGCTTGTGGCATGCAGATGCGACCTTCTTCGAGTGCGGCGTGTGATCTCCGATTCTCATGGTAGCCGCGGGGGACGCCTCGCGCACTTTGTGTCGGGGGTTAGCGCGGGGTGCGTCCCATCGCGAGTGAGGGGTCTGTTCCGGCCAGCATGTAGACCCATAACTGTTATGGGTCTAAGCCCGCCCTACCCTAGACCCCAGAGTTATCCACAGGCAGCGCTTTCGTCCTCGCGTCACCTCGATAAAACGCGCATTCTGAGCTGATGGACGAAATTGTGAAATCCACTCTGTTTGCTCATTGGGGCGTCGCACGTACCACCGAGCTACTTGAAGCGGGCGTGTCACGAAGTGTGCTGAGCGCCATGGTGGACCAGAAAGTATTGCTCCGGCCATTTCGTGGAGTCTATTGCACCCCTCGAGCTGTGCCGCACTGGGCGCAGCTGCGCTCGCAAGGCTACGACTCCACGTGCGAAACCGCCGCGCGGGCCATCGGCTTGTGGGTATTGAAGGGCCCGTCGGCCCTGCACGCGAGCTATCGGCGGACTGCTTCCCTCCCGGAGACGATAATCCACATGGGTGAGCCTGTTGTGAAGGTTGTCTCGCACAAGCGTCGCTTTGCCAACCGGGTCTTAGACATTGTGGTGAGCGCAATCCGATGTCTACCGGAGCTTCGGGCCCTGGTCATCGCAGAGTCTGCCGTGGTTCAAGGAAAGATTAGTCTGACCGAACTGCGAACGGCGGTGGCAAAGTCCGGGCGTGTCCGAGAGCGTGCTCTGGTGGAGCGTATCAACCCCTTTAGTGAATCCATATTGGAGACGGTGGGAAGGTACTTGCTGGAGGAGGCCGGGTTTCACGTGCAGATCCAGGTGGGTGTCCGTGGCCTGGGCAGGGTTGACGCCATGGTGGACGGCATCCTCGGCATTGAATTCGACGGTCGCGAGAGTCACGACACGAAGGCTGGGTATGACGAGGACCGCCGCCGAAACAATGTCGCCATGGTGGAAGGGATTCCGGTTCTGAGGGTGACCTACGCTCTAGTGGTACACCATCCGGAGGAGTTCATTCGCACGGTGTCCGACGCCTTGGCAAAGCTCATCAAGCGCGGGCACGGGGTCTAAAGAGCAAGAGCCCGAGACCCATAACTGTTATGGGTCTCAATTCGCGCCACTTCAGACCCACAAGGTCCCTATACAGCGGCCTCCCGCAACACCGTTTCAAAATCACGCACCCGGTGCGCAAAGCGCCCCAAGAAGAGGCCGTTCGCCGGCGGGCAGACCCGCGAAAACAGGCCCGGGCCCGCGCTTCCGGCATAGATGACCGTGACCTCGCCGAGTTCGGCACGAATCCCGTCCACGACCTCACGCACGTGCTCATCCGGTGCGGGTTCTTGTGCGCCGATGGCCCAGACGGGCTCGTACGCCAGCACCAGGCTAGGTAACGGCGTCAACGGAGACGGTTGAACAGTGTCGGGGCCCAACCCTGCCGCCCGCACCTGTCGCACGCACTCGGCCGCTGCGGCGCGCGCCGACATGTGGGACTCCTCCCCGATGCACAGCAACGGGACAAGCCCTGACTCAAGGGTGCGCGCCACCTTTTCCGCCACCACAGCGTCGGTCTCGCCGAAGAGTTGGCGCCGTTCGGCGTGACCCAACTCCACCATGGACACGCCAAGCTCGGCAAGTAGCGCGGCGCTGACTTCCCCGGTATAGCCACCGGTGGGGAAGCGGCTGACGTCTTGAGCGCACACGGCGATACCAGCCGGGGCGCATGCGGCTACGGTTTCCACCAAGAAAGGATGGCCGGGAGCAACAAAAACCGTGCCAGCAAAAACAGAATCATGCACGGCCGAGACGACGCACTTCAACCACTCGCGGTAAATCGGGGCGCTCAAATACGCCTTGGTGCTCACCCCTATGACGGTGGCACTACCGTTCATCTGCCGAATCCGCGACAGACTCGACGGAAGCCCGCCGCCGCGCGCCCACCGCAACCGCCAGAGCGAAGGCGTGTTGGATCGCCCCGGTGTCGGCAATACCCTTGCCGACAATGTCGAAAGCGGTACCGTGCGCGGGCGTCGCAATCACTACCGGCAGGCCGCCCTGGATGGTGACGCCCGCGTCAAATCCAATGAGTTTCATCGCGATCTGACCTTGGTCGTGATACATCGTGACCACACCGTCAAAGTCGCCGCGCTTGGCTGCAAGAAACACCGTGTCTGAGGGAAAGGGACCGGACGCATCGATACCTTCGGCGACAGCCAACTCAATCCCCGGTGCAATCTGATCGATCTCCTCACGCCCAAAGTTCCCGTTCTCACCGGCATGCGGGTTCAGCGCACAGACCGCCAAACGCGGCGCCGCTACTCCCGAGTCGCGCAAAAACGAGTTCAATAGCCGAATCGCCGCCAACACCGACTCCGGGCTAATGCGAGCAGCAACCTCGCTGAGTGGAATGTGCGAAGTCACCCGCGCGGTCACTAGTCCTGGCAAAATATTGAGTTCGCTGGTCGTTCCCGAGTAATTCAGTTCCTCGGCGAACCAGCGCAATTCGTCCTCGGACGCCATGCCGCCAAGCTTCAGGCTCGTCTTGTTCAACGGTGCAAACAGCACCGCGTCGATCGCTCCCGCATTTGCCAACTCCATGGCCCGCCGCAACTGGTGCATCACCCGTTCACCGGCCGCTTGCGAGACCTCCCGCAACTGGATCGGCGTTGCCGGTGCGCTCGCATCATCCAGCACCGCTACGTGCGAAGAGTCGGGCTCACTCGCCGTGGCAATACTCACTCCGGCAGCAGCGGCAGCGGCGTCGACCTCGCTCCGATCCGCCAACACATAGATATCCGCCTGCGCCGCCGTGGCTGGATCGGCGAGTACCTTCGCTGCGAGTTCGGGCCCAATTCCGGCCGGGTCTCCGAGCGTCACCGCAATGCGCGGCCGCGGGGTCGTATTCGTGTTCATGCGCTCTCCTCATAGCTGCTGATCGCGGCAACCTTCTCGGCAGATGGCGAACTAGGGTCAAATCGATAGTTGAGCCATTCGTCCACCAGCGTGCGCGCCAATTCCACGCCAATCACGCGTTGGCCCAGGCACAACACCTGTGCGTCATTGCTCAGTACAAGTCGTTGGACCGAGAACGAATCATGCGCCGTACTCGCCCGCACGCCCGGCACCTTATTGGCGGCAATGGCCATTCCCATCCCGGTTCCGCACAAAAGCAACGCCCTATCCGCTTCCCCGTTCGCGACCATCGTTGCCGCATCGTGTCCTATGTGCGGATAAGCTGTGTGCTCATCCGCGCCGACGCCCAGGTCAATCACCTCGCCCACACGCTCGTCCGCACGCAGGTCGGCAAGAATTCGCTCCTTATATTCATACGCGGCATCATCCGCGCCAATAACTATCTTCCAGGGTTCCATGTTCTCTCACCTTTCCATTTGATGAATTACGACGGCGTGTGCCCGGCTTGTTGCGCGGGCCGCACCAATGCGGGCAAAACTATGCCCGTGATTTCCGCGAATGATGTTGCACCCGGGTCCGGGTGTCCCTTGCTTTTCTCGGCCAGCGGACGGGCGCGTCCGCGTTGCGGGAGGAGGTTGGCCGTATCCTGTGCGGCCTGGGCGGTGACCTGGACGGCATTGGCAAGCCACGCCTGCACCGACGCCGGATCCTCAGCATCCACGCCCTCGCGAAGTGCCTCATTGAGCGCATGCAGGGCATCGACGATCGTCTTGTCGCCGGGCCGCGCACCGCCAAGTTCCCGCACATCGTCATAGGCGCGCTGGACCGCGTCCCGAATGGTGAGCGGCCCTGGCTTTTCGGTGTTTCCCAGCGTGTCGGCAAGGGAGCCGAGGATGATGCCCCAAATGGCGCCAGACGTGCCGCCGGCCGCATCGGCAAAGGCCCGGCCAGCGTGAGCCAGAATCTCGGCCGCGCCGATGGATTGCGGGTCCTGATTGCTCGACGCCGCCTGAATTCCGCGACGCATCCCAATGCCGTGATCGCCGTCGCCAGCAAAAGAATCGAGCTGACCCCAATCGCGGTAGCGTTCTTCGGCCAGAACTCTGGCGGAATTCAGGATTTCGGTAGTTTCTTTGGCGAGTTCGGAATGCGAATTCGGGTAGGAAAAGGCGGTGCCATTTTCAGTCTCTGTTAGTGGGGTCTCTTGGGCTTGCAGTGCCTCGGGGCCTGAACCCCGTGTACTCGCCATGCGCACGAACGCGGGGGCGTCAGCCGGTGCGAGCCACAGTGGTTCCAACTCCTCATCAAGCCAGGTGATCGTCAGCGACATTCCCGCCATATCCAGACTTGTGACGAGCTCACCGCTCTGGCCGCCAACAATGTCCAGCCCCATTTTCTCTAGGAGTTTCGCGACGTGTCCGTAGACTGCAAAGATTTCCTCATAAGGCACGCTCCCTAGCCCATTGACGAGCACAGCCACCCTATTGCCCGAGTCGTGAGGCTTCTCGGCAATCAGGGCGTCCACGAGAGTTTCTGCAAGTTCACTGGCGCCAGGTAACGGAGCTTCGCTGATTCCCGGCTCGCCGTGAATACCCATGCCAACGCTCATCATCCCGGGAGGTACTTCGAACAGCGGCTCGGTTGCGCCCGGAAGTGTGCAGCCGTGAAAAGCGACACCCATGCTGACGGTTCTGGCGTTTGCACGCCGCGCCAGACGTTCCACCTCATCGAGCGAGTCCCCGCGTGCGGACGCGGCGCCGGCGATTTTGAACACGACGAGGTCACCGGCGATTCCGCGCCGCAGCTCACGTTGCTCGATCGGCGCGCTAGCGACGTCATCGGTGACAAGAACGGTGCGTACGTCGAACCCTTGAGCGCGGAGTTGGCGCTCGGCGAGACCAAAATGCAGCACGTCCCCGGCGTAATTGCCGAAACTCAGAAGCACTCCTCGGCCCATTGAGCTTGCCTTCACCACCGATTCAACCTGTGCCGCGGACGGCGAAGCAAAAATGTTGCCGCACACGGCCGCGTGGGCAAGACCGTCACCCACCACGCCCGCGAAAGCGGGGTAATGGCCGCTTCCGCCACCGGTGATCACGGCGACCTGCGGTGATTGAGGCAAGTATCGCCGTCGTACTCCGGAACCGGGAACGGGGGCAACGCTGCCGCGATGAGCCGCCGCGAAGCCGGTGAGAAACTCATCCATAAAGGTTTCCGGGTCATCTTTGAGCCAGGTCACGGGCGCTCCTCCTTGGCCATAGCCGGGGACTGGGCGAGGAGTTCGCGCAAGTAGCGCTGGTTTAGAGCACTCACGCCAAGCCCGTCGCCGCCATAGTGTTCGCAACACAAGACGCCGTTGAAGCCGAGTTCCAGTGCGCGGTTCAGGGCGTCGCGGTAATTGATGAACCCGAGTTCGAGCGGTGCAGGCATAGAGGTGATGGTGCCCGTGTCCGGGTTCTCGTCGCGGAAGTAATTCTTAACCTGCCAATAGTTGGTGTAGGGGAGGGTGGCGTCGAGAATGGCGCGCCAGTCTTCGATGCTGCGGTGCAGGCGCACCAGGTTGCCGATGTCAGGGTTGAGGCCAACGTTGTCAAGGCCAATGTCTTCGATGAGGCGTACCGCGCTGGCGGCCGTGCCGAGGTAGGTGTCCTCGTACATTTCTAACGAGACCTGCAGGCCCTCCTCGGCGGCGTGCTCACCGATCTCGCGGAAACGGGTGACCGCAAGGTCCCACGTTTCCTTGTCATCTTCGGGATCCCCATTGCCTGGAGCAGTCCAGAACCAGAGCCGCTTGTGTTGCTCAGCGGTGAGTTGCTGGTGGAGCCCGAGCGATAAGGTGGTAAACCCGAGCGTGCCGGCCGTGTCGATACTGCGGTGCACGTAGGCGAGGTTGTCTTTGCCGGACTTCGGGTCAATCACACTCTTGCGAACGATCGAAAGGACCGGGACTTCGAGACGCTCCGCGGTTGCGGCGTCCTTGAGTTCTTGCAGGCGGTTGCCGGTGAGATCGCCCGGCCGGACCCACGAATCAGTCAGGTCTACGTTCGTGAAGCCGACCGCGGCGACTTGGCGAAAGGTATGACGCCACGTCTGTGCGCTTGCCTCCTGAGTCGGGGTGCCATCGGGTGCGGTTCCCGGAAATTGCAAGAGCGCTGCGGCGATGGGCCAGGTTTCGGGGGAGTGGCTCATGGTCTGTCGCCTTCACTGTTGTTGCTGCCGTTGTCACTGCCGGTGGACGTGTTTACGGCTGATGGTTGTTGGGGTTGCTGAACTCTGGTTGCCTTGCGCTTTGCCCGACGGTTGAAAATCACCGGCGCAATCAAGAAGAGCGCAGCGATGGCGAAAATGATGAGGGCAATGGGACTGGAGAAGATGACACCGAAGTTGCCGTCGCCGAGCGCTGAGGTCTGTACCAGCGCCTTCTCGAAGAGCGGACCAAGGACCAGTCCAAGCACGAGCGGTGCCACCGGAAGATCCAGGACTTTGAAAACATAGCCAATAACTCCGGCTATCAGGGCGACCCACACTCCGAACATGGTGCCGGACACTGCGAACGCGCCGACCAGGCTGGTCAGCAGGATGATCGGATACAAGATGGTGTATCGAATCCGCAGCAACATTGCGAAAACCGGAGCGAGCGGCAAGTTGAGCACTAGCAGAATCAGGTTTCCAATGAAGAAAGAAACCAAAAGACCCCAGACGAGAGCCGGTTGCTTATCAAAGAGAAGCGGTCCCGGTTGCAAGCCATAAATCGTAAATGCGCCAAGGAGGACGGCGGTGGTGCCGCCACCGGGGATACCGAGTGCCAGAGTGGGCACCAGCGACGCGTTAGCGGCAGAGTTGTTGGCAGCCTCGGGCGAGGCGACGCCTTCGATCGCGCCCTTGCCCATTTGGTCGCGGTTTTTGCTCACACGCTTTTCAAAGCCGTAGGCCATAAACGTGGCGAGCGTGGCGCCGGCACCGGGGAGCGCGCCCAGAATGAAACCGACGAGTCCGCCGCGCGCGGTAGGACCGGGGATGCGCTTCATATCGGAGCGGGAAATGATCATGTCGCGGAAACGGGTGCGGATAGGTTTCGGGTTGCCGCGGCGCAACTGGTAAAGCACCTCGCTAATGGCGAAGAGGCCGATCATAACTTCGATGAACGGGATTCCGGAGAGCAGGTTCATCGAACCGAAGGTGTAGCGCGCGTCCGAAAATACCGCGGCCACACCCACGGTGGAGACAAGGAGCCCAATTCCCGTCATGACAAGCGCCTTAGAAAGCTGGGCCCCGGCAAAGCTTGCCACGGTGAGCAGGCCCAGGGTCATGACGGCGAGGTTTTCCACGGGACCGAAATTAAGCGCAAACTGTGCGAAAAGCGGTGCCAGCAACATCAAGCCGATGAGCGAAATGATGGCTGCGCCAAAGGAAGATATGGCGGATACCGCGAGTGCAACCCCGGCCTTGCCCTTTCGCGCTAACTGGTAGCCGTCGATGACCGTGACCACACTTGACGAGTCGCCGGGCGTGGCAATCAAAATGGAGGTGATAGAGCTTCCGTATTGCGCCCCGTAATAGATGCCCGCCAGCATGATGAGCGCGGTGACCGGCTCCATGGTGAGGGTCAGCGGGATCAAGATGGCGACGCCGGTGGTCGAGCCAAGGCCCGGCATGAGTCCAATGACGGTGCCGAGGACCACGCCGATCAGACACCACAGCAGGTTTTCCGGCGTGAGCGCCGTCTGGAAACCCAGGATCAAATTGTCTAACATGTGGGACCTAAATTCCGAAGATGCCGATGGGAAGGCGGATGCCAAGGAGCATCACGAATATGCCGTAGATCGCCGCGGTCGCGAGAATGCTCACGAGCGCTGCGGTGAGAATCTTGAGGCGTTCCACCCCGAGGGTGATTGCCAGCAGCATGAGAAAGAACGCCGGGATCATGCCAAGCACGGGTGTGAGCAGGAGAGCCACGAACATCACCGCGACAACCAGAACGAACTTCCGTGCAGCTCCGGTTGCGCCAGCGCTTATGTCCCCCTCGTCTCTTGAGGATCCGTCATCTGCGTTTCCGCTCGCGTCCATGGCTTCCGCGCGTTCGGCGGCAACCTGTTCAAGCTCCGCGTCGATCTGGTTGTCGATGGGGGAGTCAAGGGGGTTGCCGGTGTACTCTCGGACGCCATCGATGAGGGCGAAGACCACGATGAGAACCCCCGCTAAGAGCGGCATGAACCCAGGGCCGATCTGCCCGTTGTCGAGGACAACTCGGTATCCGAACCCGGAAATGATGGCGGCGGCGCCGATGGCGAGGGCGACAAGATCAAAGACCAGCCGCCCTCGGCGCAGAGCAGAAGGCGTCACTTGGCGAGCGCCTTCTTGAGTTCATCGTTTGTCGTCTTCAGGTAGGCGGAAAAGTCGTCGCCGTAGGCCGCGTCGGGTTGCATCATGTTGTCTTCGATGTAGGACTTGTACGCGTCCGACTCGGCAAACTTTTTGGCGGCATCGATCCAGTACTGCTTGGATTCCTCGCTGATTCCGCCTGGAGCAATGAACGAACGGAACTGAGCGTAGGTGACATCGATGCCTTGTTCCGGTGCGGTGGGAACGTCTTTGAGCGCGTCATAGGTGAATCGTTCCTCGGAGAACACGCAAAGCGGTTTCACCTGCTTGGCTTCGATCTGGCCCATGACTTCGCTCGGGCTGTTGAAAATCACGTCAACCTTGCCGCCCAAAAGCGCTGCCACAACCTCACCTCCGGATTCAAAGGGAACCCGGTCGAGCTTGGCTCCGGCGTTCTTTTCCAGGAGGCTGGCGAGCACGGCGTCGTTGCTGATAGCGCCGGAAACCCCGGCCACGACGCGTTTGTTCTTTGAAGCGTCTACCACTTCCTTGCAGGAGTTATACGGCGAATCTTGTTTGACTACCATGACGCTCGCGTCATCTCCCAATTTCATGATGGGGGTGAAGTCCTCGTAGGTGAACGTCACATCTGGTTGCGAAATCGGCAAGGCAAGCATGGCGGTTTCCGCTGGCAAAAGGTACGTGTCGTTTCCCTTTTGGGCTTGGAACTGTGCGTAACCAACGGCGCCAGAGCCGCCCTCCACATTGGTGGTGGTGAAACGCAAGCCGGTGACAGATTCTAGGCCGTCGGCAATAGCACGACCCGAAATATCGCTACCGCCACCGGCACCGAACGGGACGAGCATGGTGATGTTTCCGCTGGGTTTGTAGCCCCCTGCGGACCCACCCCCAGAATTTTGTGAGCATGCGCTCAAGGTGGCGACGAGCGCGGCGGAAGCGACGATTGCTCCGACTGATTTGAACCGCATGAGAATCTCCCTCGACTACGTTGGCGGCGAAAGCTAACTGCGTTCTGCGCAGAATCCTATTGGATTATGTCGACTATACGCGCATGACGGGCGGAGGCCAAGGGATTTTCTAAAATTTCCTATAGGAAAATGTGCGAGCTGCCGTTGTGGCGGAGAAGTGGCCTGCCTTACGAGGCGTCGGCGACGGAGCGTTTGTGAACCGCTTCGATGTGTTCTTGCATGGCCTTGACCGTCGAATCGCGATCCCCGCTGGTGAATTCGCTCAGGATCCGAGAGTGCTCGGCAATGGCTTGATTGACGTCGTCAACGCCATGGGAAACGCTTTGCCGTAGCCGTACGGCGTGAGTGCTGGTTTTCGAGGCCATGTCGGTGAGGAATCTATTGCCGGTCGCTTCGACAATTACCCGGTGGAAGCCCCAATCGGCATCGAAGTATCGGATGAAGTCGGGGTTTTCGGTGACGGCCTGGTCGGTGGCGTGGGACAGCAGTTCCGCTGCGACGCTCATGTGGTTGGCGTGTTGGGCCCGCAGTTTGGGAATGAGTTCGTCTCGGTGGTCAAATGCAAGTCCCGCGGCGTTTGTCTCGATAATCGCGCGCGCCGCGAAGAGTTCATCAATCTCGTCGCGGTCAATGGGGTGGGTGACCCGGAATCCTTTGAGCGCGACGTGTTCCACCAAGCCGGTGGATTGCAATTGAAGCAACGCTTCACGGACCGGGGTAGGGGATACCTTGAGGTCGCGAGCAAGGGTGTCGACGCTCAGGCGGCTTCCTGGCGGGTATTTTCCCGACAGCACCATTGTGAGGAGTTGGTCGTAGATGGAGTCGCGCATGGCAGCGCGAAGGTCCTTGGATGGTTCGGGCGCCGGGCTTTCCATGCATTGAAGTGTACAAGTTGGTCCGTACGGTGCAGGGGCTCAATAAGTAGAACCCGAAACGGAACTAAAACAACGGCACGGTCGCCGCCGCTGCCGACTCGCGTTCGTCCGCCGCGGCGGGAGCACTTGGGGCGGGCATGCCATCGAGCATCCGCCACCCGCTCGGATTCGCGCCTGTGGGGGAGGGAGAACCTGCAAAACCAATGCGCCGCTTGATGGTGCGCACGCGATGCGAAAGCCAGGTCCGATAGTCCTTGGGCGCGTAACTGCTTTTGCCATATAGCTTCCGGTAGTGCGGAACGAGGTCCGCGCGTTCGCGCCCGAGCCACTCGAAAAACCATTCCCGCGCGCCGGGCCGCAGATGCAAGGTGCCCACGGTGACGCTGTTGGCACCGGCGTTCTTGAGCCTGGTCAACAAATCGGTGAGCGCTTCTTCGCTATCGGTCAGCCACGGCAAAATCGGCATCGCCATGACATTGCATGTGACTCCCGCTTCGCTGAGCCGCTCCAGGAGCGCGAGCCGCGCCTTGGGGGAGGGCGTTCCCGGTTCCAACGTGCTCTGCAGTTCTCCGTCGGTGAGCGCCAACGACATTCCGATACTGACATTCACGCGCGACGCTGCTTCCTTAATCAACGGCAGATCCCGCGCAAGCAGTGTCCCCTTGGTCAGGATCGAGAACGGTGTCCCCGAATCCGCCAGCGCGCGAATCACGCCCGGCATGATCTTGTACCGTCCCTCGGCGCGCTGATATGGATCAGTGTTGGTGCCCATCGCTACCACCTCACGGCCCCAGGACGGTTTCGCGAGTTCGCGCTGCAGGACCTCGACGGTATTGACCTTCACCACAACTTGAGTATTGAAGTCGTTGCCGGCATCAAAATCCAAATAGGTGTGAGTGTTGCGGGCAAAGCAGTAGACGCACGCATGCGAGCACCCGCGATAGGGATTGATCGTCCACGGGAACGGCACCTTCGAGCTCGTCGGCACGCGATTCAGCACGGATTTCGCGGCGACTTCGTGAAAAGTGATGCCATGAAAATCCGGCGTGGGCGGTGCTAGGAGGGCGTCCGAGGCCGGAAACAGCGCGGCCTGGCTGCCCTCCTGTGCATCCTGCGTTTCGATAGTGTCCCATCGCATGCATTAAATTAGAACACATATTCGAACAAGCGCAACCCCTCCGATTCAAAAAAGGGCACGGCTGGTTTCGGGTGCGCCCTGGTGATCAACGACGGCGGGAGGTTGCCTTCATGAGGCAACCTCCCGCCGTCGTGCTTAAGCAGGCGAACCCTCCCCCTCTTGGCGCGGGAGGAAGGCGTCGAGCAGGTGGAACAGAGCCTCGGGTTGATCGAGGTGCACGTCATGCCCGGCGTCGCGCACCGACATGCACGTGGTTTCCGGGCGTGTGTCGGCGAGCCGCTGAATCTGCGAGGGCGTAAACATGCCGCGTTCGCCGAAGATCGCCAGCGTGGGAGCGTGCACCCTGGACCATTCTTCCCAGCGGGTCGGCACGATTTCGCGCGCGAGGCGCCCCATCGTGAGGGCGTCGAAGCGCGGACGATATCCATCGGAGTGCTTCGCCAGCCCCTCGACCCAGGACCGGGCGATGGCGGAATCGCCAAGGAACTCGGATGCTTCGGCGCGACTGGCAAACGGAAGCGGCCATGACGCGAAATAGGATTGAATTTCGTGCGCAAAATCGGAATCGGGCTGGCCCGCGGGCACGGTTTCCATGAGCGCCAATGTGCCGACACGCGAGGGCGCGATAGCCGCGGCAACCATCGCAATCAATCCGCCCAGAGACTGCCCGACGAGCGACACGCGCACACCGGGCACTAAGCGATCTGCAACGCGCCACACGTCCTCGACGAGTGCGTCCACGCTGACATCCACGGGGACCTGCTCACTCAGGCCGTGTCCGCGCAGGTCTGGAACCAGGGCGGTGCGTCCTTTCGCTGCGAGCTTGTCGGCGAGAAGAATCATCTCCTCCCCTGAGCCAGCGAGCCCGTGCAACAACAGCACGGCCGGGCCCGCTCCCCAGCGTCGAACACTGAGGCGCGTGCCATCGCTGCCGTTCACCTCGACACGATCACCACTGTTCATCGGCCTGCCTCCAATTCTCTGCGAACCGCCGCGAGCGCTCGCGCCATGACGCGGCCGTGCGCCCAAGCGAATACGGGGCGCAAGCCTAGGGCGCTTCCCCAGCGTAAGGCCCACGAGTTTGCCGCCACGTGCCAGGTGATTTCCACGGTGCTACGTGTTTGCCCACCGCTCTCGCCCGCATCAAACCGCACAATCGCATACCCTGCCAGATCGCCGCGGCTCACCAGCACCAATTCGGACCCTGGTGTCACGGCGACAACCTTCAACCGCACTCGGATCGTCGCGCCGTACGGCGCGCGCACCAGCAGGCCAAAGGAATCGGCGACTTGCGCTCGCCAGGGGGCATCGCCGTCGAGCATCACGTCCGGGAACCACGCGGCCCACGCGCGCCGCACCACCAAGGCATCCCAGCATGCCGACACCGGCGCATAAATATTCCATTCCGTCACAAACCGGTAAATCAGCGGATGCGGTGCGCACTCGAAATCCATTGTGCAGAAAATGCACGCCTTAGCGGCGTGTCGCGCGCGTGTCTTGCACAGTCGAAAGAGAGCGGGATGAATAAATATGTGCAGGGTTGCATAAAACTGCTGTATGCTGGTTGGCATGAGCACTGGGGACCACACCTTTACCGTAGCCGTCGCGGGCGCGAGTGGCTATGCCGGCGGGGAACTGCTGCGGCTTCTCGCCCGCCACCCGAACGTCGAAATCGGCGCGATCACCGCGCACTCCAACGCGGGCAGCCGTCTTGGCGACATTCAACCCCACCTGCACTCGCTGCGCGATCGCATCCTTGAGGACACCACGGCCGCGAACCTTGCGGGACATGACGTGGTTTTCCTCGCGCTCCCGCACGGCGCGAGCGCGGCGCTCGCCGAACAACTCCCCGAGGATACCCTCATCATCGACGCCGGTGCGGATTTCCGCCTTGAAGAGCCCGCGCAGTGGGAAAAGTTTTACCAGAGCGAGCACGCCGGAACCTGGCCTTATGGGCTCCCCGAGCTGCCCGGTGCCCGCGAAGCGCTCAAGAATACCAATCGCATCGCGGTCCCCGGTTGCTACCCGACCAGCGCGCAACTCGCCCTCGCGCCGGGCTTCGCGGCCGGACTTTTAGAACCCGAGGACGTCGTCATCGTGGCCGCATCCGGCACCTCCGGCGCGGGCAAAGCGCTCAAGCCGCACTTGCTCGGCTCGGAAGTCATGGGCGGTATGAGCCCGTACGGGGTCGGCGGCTCGCACCGGCACACCCCCGAGATCGAGCAGGGCCTCAGCCGCACCGCGGGCGAGCCCGTCACCATTTCCTTCACGCCCACGCTCGCGCCGATGAGCCGCGGCATCCTGACCACCGCGACCGCGCGGGTCAAGCCGGGAGTTGACGCGCAGCAGTTGCGCGAGGCCTGGGAAAAGATGTACGACGACGAGCCTTACGTTCACCTCTTGGCCGACGGTCAATGGCCGCACACCAAGGCAGTACAAGGTTCCAATCACGCGATCGTGCAGCTCGCCTTTGACGAGCACGCAGGGCGGGTCATTGTGGTTGCGGCCATCGATAATCTCACCAAAGGGACGGCCGGGGGAGCCGTGCAGTCCATGAATATTGCGCTGGGCCTGGCGGAAACCTCGGGCTTGGACATGGAAGGAATGGCGCCGTGAGCGAGAACGTAGGAGTGACCGCGCCCCAGGGCTTTACCGCGTCCGGTGTCGTCGCGGGGCTCAAGTCAAGCGGGGATAGGGACGTCGCAGTGGTGGTCAACAACGGCCCGGAATATTCCGCTGCCGCGGTGTTCACCTCAAACAAGGTCGCCGCCGCCCCCGTGCAGTGGTCCCGTCAAGTCATTACCGACGGTCGCGCCGATGCCGTCGTGCTCAATTCCGGCGGCGCGAACGCGTGCACGGGGGCGCAAGGCTTTCAGAACACGCACACGACCGCCGAAGCCGCGGCCGCCGCGCTCGGGATCTCCCCGGGCGACGTGCTGGTGTGCTCCACCGGTCTCATCGGCGTGCACTTGCCGATGAACCACCTCATTCCCGGAGTCCAAGACGCAATCCTTGAGCTGAGCGAAACCGGGGGAGGCGACGCGGCCGAAGCGATCATGACCACGGACACGATCCCCAAAACCAATGAGTACATGTCTCCGGACGGTTACATCATTGGCGGCATGGCCAAGGGCGCCGGGATGCTTGCGCCCGGACTGGCAACAATGCTCGTGGTCATCACCACCGACGCTTCCCTCTCCCCGACCGAACTGGACCGCGCCCTCCGCGAAGCCTGCCGTACGAGCTTCAATCGGGCCGACTCGGACGGTTGCATGTCCACCAATGACACCGTCATCGCCATGGCGAGCGGCGCTTCCGGTATCGAGGCGAATCCAGAGCCGTTTACCGAGGAGTTGCGCGAGTTGTGCCAAGACCTCGCCGAGCAGCTTATTGCCGACGCCGAAGGCGCCGACCACACCATCGCCATCACTACCTTGAACGCCGCCACCGAAGCGCAAGCCGAAGAGGCCAGCCGTGCGGTGGCCCGCTCCAACCTGTTCAAGACCGCGATCTTTGGCAAGGACCCCAACTGGGGCCGAGTCCTCTCCGCCGTAGGAACCACCGGCGCCGAGTTCGATCCCAACCTGATCGACGTCACGATCAATGACGTCATGGTGTGCCGCGCCGGCGGCATCGGGGAGGATCGCGAACTGGTCGATCTGGGGCCGCGCGATGTGAGCGTCGTCATCGATTTGCACGCGGGGGAGCACCTCGCGACGATCCTCACGAATGACCTCACCCACGCCTACGTGCACGAGAATTCGGCATATTCCTCCTAGACGATTCCGGCCGCGCTCACAGCCGGGATTGGTAACCTAGATCACATCCAATCCCTTCCGGCGGTGAGCAATGGCGCAAAGCCCCTATTTGGCCGACCTCGAACGCATCGGGCAACCGCGTGCGCTCGTCGATCAGTCCTGGTTGCGCTCGCGAACCTACCTGGGCACCCCGGAGCGGGCGCGTGCCACGATTGACCTCGACGACCAGGCGCTGGCCGCCTATCGCTCGGCGCACCCGCTAGCCACCGCGCTTCCGGTCGTGAAAAAACTCCTCCTCGACGGCATCGAGGACGCCGGATTGCTCGTCGCCATGGGCGACGCCGCGGGCCGCATCCTCTGGCTCGAGGGCGACCGCACGCTACGCGCCCGCGCCGAAAACATGAACTTCCTGGAAGGCGCCGACTGGTCAGAGCGCGCCGTCGGCACGAGCGCACCCGGAACGGCCCTCGCGCTCGACCACGGCATCCAAATCCACGCCGCCGAACACTTCAACCCGCAAGTTCAGGCCTGGAGCTGCACCGCCGCCCCGATCCACGATCCGCAAACCGGCGCCATGCTGGGATTCCTCGACATCACCGGCGGTGCCACGGCGGTCGCCCCGCATGCACTCGGCCGCCTCGGCGCCACCGTGGAAGCGATCGAGGCGCACCTCTTGCTGCATCGGCTCAGCCACCCGCAGTCCGCAGGAGTTCGGCTCGCCGTGCTCGGGCAGGACACCGCGACACTCACCGCAGCCCACGGCAACCTTACGTTGTCGGCCAGGCACAGCGACATTGCCTTCCTCCTCAGCCACCACGCGAGCGGGCAGAGCGCCGAAGAGCTCGCCGAAGCGGTGTACGGGCCGGGCGCAAGCCCGCTCACCATCCGCGCCGAGGTCACCCGGTTGCGCGCCATCCTTACCGCGTACGACGGCGATACTCGCCTTGAATCTCGACCGTATCGACTCCTTTCCCCCTGGGACACGGACGTTCATGAACTTCTCACCGCGATCGATCGCGGTGAGTACGAGCGTGTTCTCGACCTCTACCGCGGCCCGCTACTTCCCGGATCCCGGGCTCCAGGAGTTGAAGCGCTGCGGCAAGAGATCGAAAATACGGTTCGTGAAGCCATGCTAGATGCCGGCTCCGACATTCTCGCGAGCTTTGCGCTCACGCACGGCTCGAGCCACGATTTACCCCTGTACCGCGCGGCTCTTGGCGCGCTCGATTCCCGATCCCCGCGCCGAGCCGCGCTCGTGGTGCGCGCCGAACAAGCCGAAGCCGAGCTCGAATAGCCGGGAACACGCCGTCGTACTTCACAGCCGGGCGCGTGCAATAAGTTGCAACCTTTGGGCTCCTAGGCTGGCCTTGTCAGCGAGGGTCATATTCAAAGGAGATGTGATGACCGTTTATGCAGCGCCGGAACAGAGCACGGCACCGTTCAACTTCAAGGATCGCTACGACAATTTCATTGGCGGCCAGTGGGTGCCGCCGAGTTCCGGCGAGTACTTCGAGGATATTAGCCCGGTCAACGGGAAGGTTTTCACGACGATCGCCCGCGGAAATGCCGAGGACGTCGACAAGGCGGTGGACGCGGCATGGGGTGCCTTCGCGTCCTGGTCTAAGACGTCGCCGACCGAGCGCGCCAATATCCTGCTAAAAATTGCCGACCGCATCGAAGCGAATATCGATGACCTGGCGGTCGCCGAGGTGTGGGACAACGGCAAACCCATTCGAGAGGCGCTTGCCGCAGACTTGCCACTTGCGGCAGACCACTTCCGGTATTTCGCCTCGGCGATCCGGGCGCAAGAGGGCGGCATCTCGCAACTGGACGAGGAGACTGTTGCCTACCATTTCCACGAACCGCTGGGCGTGGTGGCCCAGATCATTCCGTGGAACTTCCCGCTGCTGATGGCCACCTGGAAGCTCGCCCCGGCGCTCGCGGCCGGAAACTGCGTGGTGTTGAAACCCGCCGAGCAGACACCGGCCTCGATCCACGTGCTGATGGAACTTATCGCGGATCTGATTCCGCCGGGCGTGGTGAACATTGTCAACGGCTTCGGCATTGAAGCGGGCGCGCCGCTGGCGTCGCATCCGCGGATCCGCAAAGTCGCATTCACCGGTGAAACCACCACGGGACGGCTCGTCATGCAATATGCGAGCGAGAACCTGATCCCGGTCACCCTGGAACTTGGCGGCAAGAGTCCCAACATTTTCTTTGCCGACGTGGCCCTGGCCCAAGATGACTACTACTCCAAAGCACTGGAAGGTTTCGCGCTCTTCGCGCTCAACCAGGGCGAGGTGTGCACGTGTCCGAGCCGGGCGCTGGTGCAAGAGTCGATCTTTGACCAGTTTGTGGGGGATGCGCTGGAGCGGGTCAAGGCCATGAAGCAGGGCAACCCGTTGGATACCGACACCCAGGTTGGCGCGCAGGCCTCCAACGACCAACTCGAAAAGATTCTCTCCTATATCGACATTGGCCGCCAAGAAGGCGCCGAGGTGCTCATTGGCGGTGGCCGCGCCGAACTCGACGGCGACCTTGCCGAGGGGTATTACGTGCAACCCACCGTATTCCGCGGCAACAATTCGATGCGGCTGTTCCAGGAGGAAATCTTCGGGCCGGTGCTCTCGCTGACCAGCTTCCGGGACTATGATGACGCGATCTCCATCGCCAATGACACGCTGTACGGTCTCGGCGCAGGGGTGTGGACGCGCGATAACAACACGCTCTACCATGCGGGCCGCGCCATTGAAGCGGGACGGGTGTGGTGCAACACGTATCACGCCTACCCGGCGCACGCTGCCTTTGGCGGATACAAACAGTCCGGTATCGGCCGCGAAAACCACAAGATGATGCTGGACCATTATCAGCAGACCAAGAACATGCTGGTGAGCTACTCGGACCAAGAGCTGGGGTTCTTCTAGGCCGTGGCCTCGATGGTGCATCGGGTGGATGTCAGTCCCGCAGCGGCCGAGCTGCTGCGGGACCTGGCCGCCACGCACGGCCCGCTCATGTTTCACCAATCCGGCGGCTGCTGCGACGGAAGCTCGCCCATGTGCTATCCGGTGGGGATGTTCCGGGTGGGCGCCTCGGACGTGTTGCTGGGATCGCTCGAGGTGCCCGGGCTGGGGGACGAGGTTCCGGTCTACATGTCTGCCTCGCAGTTCGAATACTGGAAGCACACGCATTTGACCATTGACGTGGTGGATGGCCGCGGGAGCGGATTCAGCGTCGAGGCGCCGCTGGGGAAACGGTTCTTGATTCGCTCGCGATTATTCACCGACGAGGAAAGCGCGGCGCTGGCCCGCAAGCCCGTTTGAATAAATATGCGTGCGGATGTATATTCTCTGTATGTCCACAAGTCAGACCGGGGCGAACCCCGCCAGCGCCACCAGCGGCACCGCCGAGCCGCGCAATCTCGCCGCCGAAACCCTGAAGCGCGCGCACCTGCAGGCCGAAACCCTCGTTGAAGCGCTTCCGTGGATTCAACAGTTTGCCGGCTCGACCATGGTCATCAAATACGGCGGCAACGCCATGATCAATGATGACTTGCGCCGCGCCTTCGCCGAAGACGTCGTGTTTTTGCACCATGTGGGCATCAAGCCGGTCGTGGTGCACGGCGGCGGCCCGCAAATCAACGCGATGCTCACCAAGCTCGGCATTGAAAGCGAGTTCCGCGGGGGCCTGCGCGTCACCACACAGGAAACCATGGATGTGGTTCGCATGGTGCTGACGGGCCAAGTGTCCCGGGAATTGGTGGGACTCATCAACGCGCACGGCGCCTACGCGGTGGGACTCTCCGGCGAAGACGGCGGCCTGCTTCAAGCCACCCGCACGCACGCCACGGTGGACGGCGTAAGGATTGACGTCGGCCAGGTTGGGGAAGTGACGGGCGTGAACCCGGGAGCGATCCTCGACCTCTTGGACGCCGGCCGCATCCCCGTGATTTCCACCGTCGCCCCGGAAATCGGCGTCCCGGAATCGGTGCTGAACGTCAACGCGGACACCGCTGCGGCCGCCGTCGCCATCGCCCTCGGCGCCGAACGCCTGCTGATGCTCACCGACGTCGAGGGCCTCTACGCCGCGTGGCCGGACAAAAACTCGCTTATTTCCAGCATCGGCGCGGATGAACTGCGCACCATGATCCCCGGCCTAGTTTCCGGGATGATCCCCAAAATGTCGGCGTGCCTGGAGGCCGTGGACAACGGCGTTCCGCGCGCCGCGATTGTGGACGGGCGCCTTCCGCACTCCGTCCTCCTGGAAACCTTCACCAACGCCGGCATCGGCACCCAAGTGGTCCCGGCCGGCACCGACACTCACCGCACCGGAGGCACCCATGAGTGAAATCGTCAGCCTCGGCCTCACCGCCGACCTCGACCCCGCCAACCCGGGCGCTACCCCCGGCGGCAACCAAGAACTCCTCGCCCGCTACCAGGGCGCACTCACCAACGTCTTCGGCACCCCGCAACGTGTTCTGGTGCGCGGCTACGGCTCCCGCGTCTGGGACGCGGACGGCAAGGAATACCTCGACCTGCTCGCCGGAATCGCGGTGAACGCGCTCGGCCACGCGCACCCCGCGCTCTCCTCCATCATCACGAGCCAGCTCGCCACCTTAGGGCACATCTCCAACCTTTTCACGAGCCCGGGACAAATTGCGCTCGCCGAAAAGCTCCTGACTCTCGCCAACGCGCCGGAGGGCTCCACGGTGTTCTTCACCAACTCCGGCACCGAAGCGAATGAGGCGGCGCTCAAACTCGCGCGCGCCTTCGGCAACGCACAGGATCCAAAGCGCACCAAGATCGTCGCGCTCACCGGCGGCTTCCACGGCCGCACGCTCGGCGCACTCTCGGTCACCGCGAAAGAGGCCTTCCGCGCCCCCTTTGAACCGCTTCCGGGCCCCGTGGTGCACATCGACCCGAATGATGCTGCGGCCCTGGAACGCGAGGTGGATGAGCGCTGCGCGGCGCTCATCCTCGAGCCCATCCAGGGTGAGGCTGGGGTAGTGAAGCTCGACGGCGCGTTCTTGCGTTCGGCACGGAGCGTCACCCGGGACCGGGGTGCTTTGTTGATCGTGGACGAGGTGCAAACCGGTGCGGGCAGGACCGGCAATTGGTTGGCTTACCCGGAGCGGTTTATGGACGGCGCCGAACCGCCCGCGGTGTTCGCGCCGGAGGATCTCCCCGATGTCATCACCCTGGCGAAAGGCTTGGGCGGCGGATTCCCGATTGGCGCGATGATCTGTATTGGGCAATCAGTCTCCCAGATTCTGGCCCCGGGCAGCCACGGCACCACGTTTGGCGGGAACCCGGTCGCGGCCGCGGCCGCCCTCGGCACGCTCACCATCATTGAACGCGAAGGTCTGCTTGAACACGCGCGGGACTTGGGCGCTCACATTGCTCGCTCGATCGAAGAGCTCAAGGGGGTGGCCGAGGTTCGTGCCTTTGGCCTGTTGATCGGTATCACCCTGGAAAAACCCGTTGCGAAGGAACTGGCCGCCGCGGCGCTGGAAGAGGGGTTCATTATCAATGCCGCGCGCGAGGACACCATCCGGGTGGCGCCCCCGCTCAACCTCTCCTCGCGCGACGCCCAAACCTTTATCGACGCCTTTGATTCCCTGCTGGCCGAGGTCAGCACCACCGCCAGCCAAGGAGAAAACGCATGAGTGAATTTCCCG
The DNA here is from genome assembly GCF_000688395.1 of Haematomicrobium sanguinis DSM 21259. Taxonomy (GTDB): domain Bacteria; phylum Actinomycetota; class Actinomycetes; order Actinomycetales; family Micrococcaceae; genus Haematomicrobium; species Haematomicrobium sanguinis. The sequence goes on from NZ_JIAG01000008.1 coordinate 137,091, forward strand.
TCCCCGAAGAACACGATACCGACGGTTTCCCTGCCGTGCGTCACTTCCTTGTCGACACGGACCTCACCCCGGACGAGCAACGCGAAGTCCTGGATCTGGCCGATGAACTCAAGATCGACCCCTACAAGTCACAGGCCCTCGCCGGAAAAGGGCGCGGTCGCAAGACCGTTGCGGTCATCTTTGACAAGACCTCGACCCGCACCCGGGTGTCTTTTGCGACCGGCATCGCCGATCTTGGCGGCAACCCGCTCATTATTGGGGCAGGGGAGTCGCAACTGGGGCACAAGGAGTCGATTGCAGACACCGCGAAGGTCCTGGAGCGCCAGGTTGCGGCGATCGTATGGCGCACCTTTGCCCAGGCAGGTTTGGAAGAGATGGCGGCCAATTCCTCGGTACCGGTGATCAATGCGCTCTCGGATGACTACCACCCCTGCCAGATCCTTGCGGACCTGCAGACCATCCGCGAATACAAGGGCGATACTCAAGGCTTGACACTCGCGTACTTTGGCGACGGCGCCAACAATATGGCGAACTCCTACTTGCTCGGCGGAGTCACCGCGGGAATGCACGTGCGCATCTGTGCCCCCGAAGGTCACCAACCGGACGAATCGGTGATTCGGGACGCCGAAGAGCGCGCCGACGAGACCGGCGGCAGCGTCCTGGTCACCAATGACGTGAAACTCGCGGCGACCGGCGCCGATGTCATTGCCACCGACACGTGGGTCTCCATGGGCCAGGAGGATGAAAAGGCCGAGCGCACCGCGATTTTCCAACCGTTTGCCGTGACCAAGGAGGTGTTGGCACTCGGTGCGGAAGACGCCGTCGTGCTTCATTGCCTGCCCGCCTACCGTGGCTTTGAGATCGAGGCGGACGTCATTGACGGTGAGCAATCGGCGGTGTGGGACGAGGCCGAGAACCGGTTGCACGCGCAGAAGGCGCTCCTCGTGTGGCTTCTCGCCGAGACCAAGCGCATGCAGGAGGGGGCGTGAGTTCGGAAGCGATTACCGCCACCAGCAAGACCGCCCGGCAGCAGCTCATCCGCGCCATTTTGACGACCGGTCAGGTGCGTTCGCAGGCCGAGCTTGCCGAACAGCTGGCCGAAAAGGGAGTGCAGGTCACGCAGGCGACGCTCTCCCGGGACCTTGTCGAGGTCGGCGCGGTGCGGATGCGCGGCGAAAATGGGGTGCTCGTGTACGCGGTTCCGGCCGAGGGTGGCGACCGGTCCCCACAAAACGGAATCAATCAAGAATTGCTGGACGCCCGGCTGATCCGCCTCTGCGGCGAGGTGTTGGTGTCCGCCGAGGCGAGCGCGAACCTGGTGGTGTTGCGCACGCCGCCGGGGGCCGCAAATTATTTGGCGCTCGCCATTGACCATTCCCGGCTACCCGACATTATTGGCACCATCGCCGGGGACGACACCATTATGGTGATCACCCGCGATGCGGACGGCGGCGCAAAAGTGGCCGCGCGGTTTATCGCGTGGGCCTCCGATAATCATTCAACAACAGAGAATTAAGGACAAAACTCATGGCAGAAAGAATTGTGCTTGCATATTCGGGCGGGCTGGACACCTCGGTCGCGATCGGGTGGATCGGCGAGGCTACCGGTGCCGAGGTTGTGGCGGTGGCCGTGGACGTGGGGCAGGGCGGCGAGTCGCTGGAAACGGTGCGTCAGCGCGCCCTGGACTGCGGTGCCGTCGAGGCGTATGTGGCGGATGCGCGTGACGAGTTCGCTAGCGAATACTGCATGCCGGCGCTTAAGGCGAATGCACTATACATGGACGCCTACCCGCTAGTGTCCGCGGTATCACGCCCGGTGATCGTCAAACACTTGGTCAAAGCGGCCCGCGAGTTCGGTGCCACCACCGTGGCGCACGGGTGCACCGGGAAGGGCAACGACCAAGTGCGCTTTGAAGTCGGCATCCAGACGCTCGGACCGGACTTGAAGTGCATTGCCCCGGTGCGTGACCTAGCGCTCACCCGGGACAAGGCGATCGACTACGCAGAAGCGAACAACCTGCCCATTGAGACCACCAAAAAGAACCCGTTCTCGATTGACCAAAACGTGTGGGGGCGTGCGGTGGAAACCGGGTTCTTGGAGGACATTTGGAACGGGCCCACCAAAGACGTTTACGATTACACCGACTCTCCAGAAAACTCGCCTGCGCCGGACGTGGTGACCATTACCTTTAAAGAGGGCATCCCGGTGGCGCTCGATGGCCAAGAGGTCACCCCATTGCAGGCCATTCAAGAGCTCAACCGCCGCGCCGGCGCGCAGGGCGTGGGCCGGATCGACATTGTCGAGGACCGGCTGGTGGGCATTAAGAGCCGCGAAATCTATGAGGCACCCGGCGCGATGGCCCTCATCGCCGCGCACAAGGAACTGGAAAACGTGACCGTGGAGCGCGAACTCGCCCGGTTCAAGAAAACCGTGGGCCAGCGCTGGACCGAACTCGTCTACGACGGCCAGTGGTTCTCCCCGCTCAAGCGCTCACTGGACACCTTCATCGACGACACGCAAAAGTGGGTCAACGGCGATATTCGCCTGGAACTGCACGGCGGCCGCGCCACGGTTCAGGGCCGCCGCTCCGACACCGGATTGTACGATTTCAACCTCGCCACCTATGACACCGGCGACAGCTTCGACCAGTCCTCGGCCCGCGGTTTCATCGACATTTTCGGGCTGTCCTCCAAGGTCGCGACCGAACGCGACGAGCGCAACCCGGTCACGTAACCGCACACTCGAAATCGACTGTGCAGATAATGCACACTTGCACGGCGTGTCGCGTGCGTGTTCTGCACAGTCGATTTTTAAGGGAGAGAGTTTTTTACCATGACGCACGACGACGCCCCGCACCACAGCGCCCCACTCACCTCGCCCGGGGGTACTAAAAACACCGGAACCAACGAGGGCTCGCTCTGGGGTGGCCGTTTTAGCGGCGGCCCCGCCGATGCGCTGGCCGCGCTCAGCAAGTCGACGCACTTTGATTGGCGGCTCGCCCTGCATGACATTGCCGGATCCCGCGCGCACGCCCGGGTGCTACACCGTGCCGGGCTTCTCGATGACGCCGAACTCCAAGGCATGCTCGAAGCCCTCGATCAACTTGCCGCCGACGTGGAATCCGGGGCGTTCATCGCCGCCGAAACCGATGAGGACGTGCACGGAGCCCTGGAGCGCGGGCTCATTGAACGCGCCGGCTCCGAGCTCGGCGGGAAACTGCGCGCCGGGCGCTCCCGCAACGACCAGATCGCAACCCTCGGGCGCATGTACCTGCGCGAACACGCACGAATCATCGCCAGCGAGGTGCGCAAGACCATTGACGCGCTCGTCGCCCAAGCCCACGAACACCTGGGTGCCCCCATGCCCGGGCGCACCCACCTCCAACACGCCCAACCGGTCCTGCTTTCCCACCATTTGCTCGCTCACGCTTGGGCGCTCACCCGGGACCTGCAAAGACTGGAGGATTGGGACACGCGCGCCGCGGTCTCACCCTACGGCTCCGGTGCCCTCGCGGGCAGTTCTTTAGGGCTAGACCCGAACGCCGTCGCCGAAGAACTCGGCTTCGACTCGGCAACCTGGAACTCCATCGACGGCACCGCCGCGCGTGATGTGTACGCCGAATTCGCGTGGGTGGCCGCCATGATCGGCGTCGACATTTCGCGGATCAGCGAGGAAATCATTATCTGGGCCACCAAAGAGTTCTCCTTTGTCACCCTCGATGACGCGTTCTCCACCGGCTCCTCGATCATGCCGCAAAAAAAGAACCCCGATGTCGCCGAACTCGCCCGCGGCAAGGCCGGGAGACTCATCGGGGATCTCACCGGCCTGCTCGCCACCCTGAAAGCCCAGCCGCTCGCCTACAACCGCGACCTTCAAGAAGACAAGGAACCGATCTTTGACGCGATTGACACGCTGGAAGTCCTCCTTCCAGCAGTGCACGGCATGATCGCCACCCTCACCTTTAACACCGTGCGGATGGCAGAACTCGCCCCGCAAGGGTTTGCGCTGGCCACCGATATTGCCGAGTGGCTCGTCCGCCAGAAGGTCCCATTCCGCCAAGCCCACGAACTGGCCGGGGAGGCGGTCAAGCTCGCCGAAAGCAAAAACGTCGAACTGTGGGACCTCACCGATGAGGACTACCAGAACATTTCCCCGCACCTCACCCCCGAGGTGCGCACGGTTCTTTCCACCCAAGGTTCCCTCGATTCACGCAACGCACAAGGCGGAACGGCACCACACGCCGTCGAACGTCAAATGGCGGCCCTGAAAGACCAGCTCAACGCGCTCACCTGGCAGGCCTAACCCACATCACAAATCCATTACACGCGTGCGCGCCGGTAACCGATCGCCGAAAACCTTCAATACCCTTGTCGAGGAACGTCAAGGAGTGTGCCATTCATGACCACATTGTTGGAGCCGTTTGCGGGCGAAAAGCCGAAGGAGCCTGCGCGCACCAAGAAGCGCCGCACCAAAATATGGGTGTGGAGCATTGTGGGCGCGCTCGTGCTCATCCTTGGCACCGTGATCACGTTGCAATTGCTCTACCCGAAGGAGCAGGCGCTACCTTTCGCCGAGATTAATGGCGAGAGTGTGGGCTGGCAAAGCTACAGCGAGATCACTCAACGCACACAACAAGCGGCGGACAGCGCCACCATCTCGATCGAGGCGCCCATGGGCAAATCGACCTCGGATTCGCTGGAGAATTTTGGTGCCACCGTAGACCCCGACGCCACCTTTAAAACTCTCAGCGACTACCCGCAAGAGCAACGGTTCATCCCCTTCTCCATCCTATTTCAGCGCCCGCAGGTCACCGCCCTCACCGCGACCTTTGACACGGCACGGCTCACCGAGCGCACTGCCGCCGCCGCAAAGGAGCTGAGCGTCACACCCACCGACGCGAAACTCACGGTCACTGGCACCGACGTCACAGTCAGCGCGGAAAAATCCGGTCAAAAGGTGGACGCATCCGCTCTCGCCCAGCAACTCGAGGACACGCCCATCGCTTTCGGCGGGACCACCGCCGTCGACGCCAACGCAACGGAAGAGCAACCGCAAATCACCGCCCAAGCGCTCTCCCAGGTGCAACAAGAGGCGGCCGCGATCGTCAAGCGCCCCACCGTTATCGAAGGCGCACAAGAGCCCATAAAGGTCGAGCCGAAACAGGTTGCCGACTGGATCAGCGTGGACACGGGCGGCGACAAACCGGCCCTCACCGCGAACCAAGACGCGATCCGCGCCTACGTCGACGGGCTCAACAAGGAGCTGTCCAGCGAGGGCAAAGCGGACGTGGTGACCGTGGTGGACGGCGAGGAAACCAAACGCGAGAAGGGTGAACCCGCCGCGATCCTCGCCACCGACCAACTTGTCCAAGCGATCTCCGACAACGTTCTGAAAGACGCCCCCAAGCTCACCATCGGCGCGCAACTGACCGTCACCGAACTCCCGGCGATCTACAACGAAACCTTCACGCACAGCGAGAAAGGCCTGCAAGCCTACGTTGACACGCTCGGCCGGGACATGAACGTCACCGTCTCGCTACAACAGCTCGAGGGTGAAAAATGGTCCGCGAGTACGCGCGGGAGCGAATCGCGCGTCTCGGCCAGCGATTACAAACTCTTCGTCGCCCTCTACCTCTTTGACCAAATCAACAAGGGCAAAATGTCCTGGGGCGATCAGGTCCCCGGGCAGGGCACCGATGTCGCCGGTTGCTTCGACCGCATGACCGTGGATTCCACTAACCCGTGCGCGGAGGAATGGCTGCGGGAATTTGGCCGCGACAACGTCAACAAATTCATTTGGGACAAGGGCTTTTCCAGGGCCACCAAGTTCTCGACCGACGGCTCGGCCACCGTCACCAGCGCCAACGACCTCACCAAATTCATGGTGGGCATGTACAACGACACCCTGGTCTCCGGCGCCAACAAGGACCGCCTCATCACCAACCTGGGGCGCCACCCGTTCCGCTACGGCATCCCCACCGGCAGCTCCGGCGCCGTCTATGACAAGGTCGGTTTCCTGTGGGATTACGTCAACGACTCCGGAATCGTGGTCCACCCCGGCGGCGACTACGTGATCACCGTCATGACCAAGGGCCAGTCCTACGCGAAGATCGCCGAAATCACCCGCACCGTAGAAGACATCATGTACGGGGGCTAACCTAAGAAAGGTACGACGGCGATGCGCACCACGGGCGCGCACCGGCACCAGAACAATGGGGGACCGAGTAACGACGTCGAAGGTGAGTGTGGCATGAAGGTACTGATATCCGGGGCCAGCGGATTGATTGGTTCTGCTCTGCAACGAGAGCTTCACGACGCCGGTCACCAGGTGGCGACGCTGGTGCGAGGCGAACCTCGAGGGGCGCACTCCTTAGCCGAAGACCACGCGGGGGCATCCCGTTTTGGCTGGGATCCGTCCACGGGCGCAATCGATCCGGCCGCCGTTGAATGGGCGGACGCGATCGTCAATTTGAGCGGCGCACCGATCGCCAAGGTGCCGTGGACACGCGGTTACCAACTGAAAATAGCGGAGTCTCGCGTCAATGCGACACGCACCCTGGCCGAGTCAATCGCCCGGGCGGACTCCCCGCCACGGGTTTTCCTGACCGGTACCGGGATCTCCTACTACGGCGGAGGGGATGAAGTGCAGACGGAGTCCTCGCCGCAAGGAACGGGGTTCCTGGCCGAGGTGGTGCATCGCTGGGAAGCGGCGGCGGAACCGGCTCGGGCCGTGATCCGGGTGGCGTTTGGCCGGACCGGGCTGGTGTTAGCCTCCGGCGGCGTCATGACCCCGCTAGTCCTGCAATCTCGGCTGGGGTTTGGCGGACGGCTCGGCGCTGGGGATACGGTGTGGCCGTGGATTAGCTTGCGCGATGAAGTGGCTGCGATGCGGTTCATTCTGGAAAATGAGGACATTTCCGGCCCGGTCAACCTGGCGGCACCGGTGGAGTCGACCTCGGGGGAACTGACCAAGGCGATTGCCTCGGCGCTCGGGCGGCCGCACTGGTTCCACGTGCCGCGCTGGGTGTGGGAGATGGCGTTTCCGGTGTCCGCCGAGGAGACGATGTTCACCTCGCAGCGCGCGGCTCCCGACGTGCTGCTACAGCACGGCTTTAAGTTTCGAGATACCAATATCGCCCGCGTGGTTGGACAGATTCTTGGGGGAGACGCCACGGGTGCGACGGCGCGTTAGGGTGGAGTCATGAGCACCCTCAAGGACGTCCTTCGACAACTGCCCACGTTTCCGGATGTGCTTCCGCAACTCGATGTGGACACGGTACCCGATGACCCGGGCGTACTATTCCGGCAGTGGCTGGACGAGGCGATTGCCTCCGGCGCGCGCCAACCGAGCGCGATGACGTTCATGACAACACGGGCCGACGGCACTCCGGTGGGACGCACACTCATTGTGAAAGATGTGGACGAGCGCGGGTACCAATTTTCGACGCACCGTTCCTCACGCAAGGGCATCGAAATTTCGGAAAACGCGCGGGCGTCAATGCTGTTCTTCTGGCGCGAGTCCGGGCGGCAAGTGCGCATTACCGGCACCGTGGTGGAGTTGAGTGCCGAGGAATCACAACGCGATTGGGAGGGGCGGCCCAGTTACACCGGCGAGCCGAATCCGGATTGGCAACTCTACGCCTTGGAACCGGACGAGTTCGAATTCCTGCAGGCGAAGCTCGATCGCAACCACACCCGCATGGAGTATGTGCGCCAAGCAGACGGCAGCTGGACGCATGCACTCGTGACGACGCCGGCCGGCTAAGTGCGGCGTGGTGTTCCCCGACTTTCTTGACCTCCCTGCCCAAGAGGTCGCCCCATTGCTTTTGGGCTGCACCCTCCATCGCGAACTCGACGGTCGGGAGGTGGTCGTGCGCATTGTGGAGACGGAAGCGTATGACGAAAGCGACCCGGCAAGCCACGCCTTTGGCGGAGAGCGGCAACGCAACAAGGTGATGTTTGGCCCGAGCGGACGGCTGTACACCTATTTCACGTATGGGATGCATTATTGTGCGAACGTGGTCGCGGAAACCGAGGGCCGCGGCGCCGGGGTGCTCTTGCGTGCGGTGGAGCCGGTGATCGGGGCCGAGGTGCTTGAGTCGCGCCGCGGGATGACCGGAAAGAACATCACGAACGGCCCCGCGAAACTGGCCCAAGCCTTGGGCATCGATATGGCGATGAGCGGGCACGATCTGCGGACGAGTCCACTGCGACTGGAAATGGGTGAATTAGAGGCTGGGGAGAACGTGGTGCAGACGACCCGGATTGGCATTTCCAAGGCTGCCGACTGGCCCCGCCGTTTCTATATCGAAGGCAATCAGTACGTCTCGAAACGCGTCGGGCTGGGCAGGGCGGGTAGGGTGAAAGCATGATTCAGACGAAGCGGATCTATAAGGACCCGGCACCGAGTGACGGGTACCGTGTGCTGGTCGATCGGTTGTGGCCGCGCGGGGTGTCCAAGGAACGCGCCGATCTCAACGAGTGGCTCAAAGACATCGCTCCGAGCACCGAACTGCGCAAGTGGTATGACCACGATCCGGCTAAATTTGCCGAGTTCACGGAGAAGTACAAAACCGAGCTGGACGCGAATACGGAGATCGTTCAGGGGTTGCTTGCCACAGCCAAGGAGCAGGCTTCGAAGGGTGAGAATCTGACCCTGCTCTATGCGGCAAAGACGCCGGACAACGAGGCGGCAGTCCTCAAGACATACCTCGAAAAGAAGCTCGATGACGCCTAGGCCGGTTCTTTGGCCTCCCGGCGAGAAGCCCTCTGCGGCTCGGCAACCCAATGCTAAAGAGCCCTATGCCAATATTGGACTCGACGGTGTGGGCGCGGCACGTCGAATTCTTGTTGCCGGGCCGTCCGGGTCCGGGAAGACAACTCTCGCGGCACGCCTCGCCGAGATTTTAGACATTCCGCACACGGAAATCGATGCTCTCTTCCACGGGCCCGGATGGGAACCGCGCCCCAGTTTCGAATCCGACGTCGACGCCTTCATGGCGCGCGGCGCATGGACCACCGAGTGGCAGTACTCCCAGGTTCGCGAGCGGCTCCTGGACTCAGCGGACCTGGTGCTGTGGCTGAACTACCCGCGATGGGTTGTCATGCCGCGAGTCATTAAACGCACCATCCGTCGGAGCGTCACAAGACAAGAACTGTGGAACGGCAACGTCGAGCCGCCGCTTCACCGTATCTTCACGGATGACGAGCACATTATTCGCTGGGCGTGGAACGTCATTCCCCGCTATCGCGAGAAACTTGCCGTCGTCAGGGAAACCCAGCCGGACAAGCCGCTCATCGTCTTTACGCGCCCGCGCCAGTTAGCGCGCTTCATCCGGCAGCTTGAATCTCGGCTTCCCGCTTCAACAGGCGCTCCTTAATGGGCAAGCCCCAACGGAATCCACCAAGCGTGCCGTCGGTGCGCACAATCCGGTGGCATGGCACAAATAGCGCGGCCGAGTTATTCGCGCAGGCACTGGCAACTGCCCGAACCGCCTTCGGGTTGCCGCTGCGCTCGGCAAACTCCGTGTAACTGATCGTGTCCCCGGCGCCAACCTGGCGCAAAATATCCCAGGCGTGTTGGCGGAACGGCCCCGATTTCTGCAGCACCGGGATGTCCGCGACCGCGTCCAAATCCCCGGCGTAATAGGCGTCGACTGCATCCCGAATTTCTGCACGCGGTGCGCCTTCGGTCAACACGACCGGGGACAGCGTGTAGTGGATCCCGGATGCGAGTTCCTTCACCGAATCCGTCCAACCCGAGGCGAGAACCTCGCCATCCTCGGTGGCAATGACCGTGAATGGGCCGTCGGGGGTGCCCAAGGTGAAATACTCTGCGTTCATTCCTTTTCTCCATTTCTTGACGAACGAGTGGTGCTGACCATTGGAGCACGAGGTGCTGGCGCTGCGAGGCGCCAGAGGTGAATCTGTGCATAACTTCGCCAAGGAGACGCCTTTTCGAGGAACTGTGTAGGAGTAGCGGAGCTGAACGTCCGCAGTCCGTTTTTCAAGGCAACGTCGGTGTCCATGCAGATGTCGGGATCTCCAGTGAGGCGCATCGCGACGTACTTGACAGTCCACTCGCCAATGCCCGGCAGGGGCAGGAGTTTTTCCCGCAGTGACCGGTAATCATCGGCGACGCTCAGATGCAGCTCGCCCGAGGCGATCTTAGCGGCCGCCCCGACAATCGCTTCGCGGCGACGCAACGGGCCGCGCAGAATGTCGAATCCGTGTTCGGCGATCGCTTGAGCGGTGGGAAACAGCCTATCGATGGTCCCGACGCTTTCGTGAGGGAGAGCGGGCACACGGTCGCCAAGCATCGATAATGCCGCCAGTTGGTTCAGCGCCGCCTTGACCGTAATCTGCTGACCGATCATGGCGCGCATCAGAATCTCGGTTCCATCCGCCGCACCGGGAACGCGGGTTCCGGGGTGTGCGTTCACATGCTCGGCGAGTCCGGGAACCCCTCGCAAGTGTGCGTCCACGGCCGTCGGATCAGCGTCGGCATCGAGGATTCGGCGGACATTTCCCAGGAGTTCGGGCAAGTCGGCGAGATTCTCGATCCATACTTCGAGGGGCATATTCAGCGCGGTGCCGCGCTCCTCGGGTTGCGCAACGCACCAGATTGCCGCGCCATGGCGCAATCGCATCGACCGCGCATATGCCGCATCTGGAATCTCGGGGGAGCTCCATTCGATTCCCGGAATACTTCGCGCGGCGAGGTAGGAAAATATTCCGCGATCGTAAGGGGCGCGGACGGTGAGGCGCAGACCAAGGTGGTGCCACGCCGTCGTACTTAATATGGTGCCGTCCGGGCCAATGGAACTCGCGGGACCAGGCCCCAAACCACCACGACTATGGCGTTCAGTTTGTTGGCGTTCGGCGGCTCGCGCCCGAATCTCGCTCGGACTGAGGTCGAAGATTTCTTGCAGCGTGTCGTTAAATTGGCGCACCGAACTGAACCCCGCGGCAAACGCGACATCGGCGAGCAACATGTCCGTGGACGTGATGAGTGTGCGTGCCGTTTGCGCGCGCTGAGCCCGGGCCAGGGATAACGCTCCAGCGCCGAGTTCGGCTCGCAAGATACGCCCAAGTTGCCGCGACGAGTAGCCGAGCTCGGATGCGAGGCCGTCGACGCCGTATTCGTTCACGAACCCTGTGTTGATCAGGCGCATCGCCCGCGCGGCAATATCGCCGCGCACATCCCACTCGGGTGTTCCCGGCACCGCTTCCGGTAAGCAGCGTTTGCACGCCCGGTAACCGGCTTCGTGGGCGGCGGCGCTGGTGCGGTAGAACGTGACATTGCTCGGTTTCGGCGTGCGGGCCGGGCACGAGGGGCGGCAGTAAATGCCGGTGGTGTGCACCGCGGTCACGAATTGGCCGTCAAAACGTTCGTCGCGAGCGTCGATCGCACGGTATCGCTGCCAAAAGTCCATAGCTCCACTGTGGCACCCCCGAAGCCGCGATGCTAGCGGGAATCGGACATCGCGGTGAGGCGCGGCGAACCGGGAATGCCAGGGGTCATTGATGAACGCGGTGATACGTGCTTGGCTGGACATATGAAAATTGTGATTGCGGGCGGACACGGTCAGATCGCGCTCTTCTTAGGGCGCCAACTCGTCGAGGCGGGGCACGAAGTTGTGGGCATTATCCGCAAGGCGGACCAGGCGCAGGCGCTCGAGGCGATCGGCGTGACCCCGGCGGTGTTAGACCTGGAAAAAGCGAGTGAAGACGAAGTGGGCCGCGTGTTGGCGGACGCGAACGTCGCCGTATTCGCCGCCGGTGCCGGCCCCGGTTCGGGGGAGAAGCGCAAGGACACGGTGGACCACCAGGCATCCGTTTTGCTCGCAAACGCCGCCGAACTTGTCGGCGTGCCGCGGTTTATTCAAATTTCCGCGATGGGCGTGGACGGCGTGCGGGACGGCAAGCGCCCGGACGGCGTCGATGACGTCTTTTACGCGTACCTTGTGGCCAAACTCGCCGCCGAGGATGATTTGCTCCGACGCGACTTCCAGTGGACCATTCTGCGACCGGGCGGCCTCACGAATGACCAAGGCACCGGCGAAATCCGGCTCGGCGTGCCCAATATTGGGCGCGGCACCATCCCGCGTGAAGACGTCGCGAGCACTATCGCGGCCATGATCACCGAGGGGCGGGGCAACCAACAGATCCTGGATGTGCTTTCCGGCGACGTGCCCATCGCCGATGCGGTGGCAGAGCTGAGCAATTAAATGAGCGGCGGCAACCAGCAGGCGGGACGCGAGTCTGGTCGGCAACGCAACCTGCAGCCCGGCCTGCAACGCAACCAGCAGCACGGCCCGCAGCCCGGCCCGCGGCCCGGCCAGCCTATGCCGCGACGTCCGAAGCCAAGCGGTCCACTCGTGACAATGCCGGTCGTCACCTATTTCTTCACAGCCCTCTCCTTCCTTGTCGGGGCGCTTTTCATTGTGCTGGGTCTCTACAACCTCGTGGCGCTCAGGGGCACTTTAGGATGGTGGGCGCTTCTCATCGGCATTCCGATCGCGTTCTTCTCGGTGCGGCATTTTTTGGCCGCCCGAACCCGCGCCGCCCAATTCCAAGCGCAGGTGCGCGCCTGGGAAGACGCAAAATTGCGCGCCCGCGAGCAAACGCGCGCGGATACGGCCGAGGCGCTCAAGGACATGAAAAACCTGTAGTTTCGCGCGCGTTAACCTCAATCGCTGTAGAATGGACGGTCAGCTTTCCTTAACCAGGAGATGAGTGGATTTGCAGACCTCCAGCCCGGCTTCCGCGGCCGATCGCGAACTCGAGAGCGAACGCACCTACGTGGATGGCCTGTACCAGCGCCTCGACGAGTTGCGCGAGGAGAAGCGTGCGCAACTCAAAGAAGTCAATAAACAGAATCTGGGCGGAACCTATCAAAACCGTTCCGAGCGCGATGCCTTTGCGGCGATGTACCAGGATCGGCTAGCCCAGCTCAACGCCGTGGATGACCGGCTCGTCTTTGGGCGCCTGGACCTCGATGACGGCGAGCGTCGCTACATTGGCCGCATTGGCCTCTCCGATGAGGACATGCGCCAACTCATGGTGGATTGGCGCGCACCCGAGGCCGGCACCTTTTATCAGGCCACGGCTTTTGATACGCAAGGCGTACGACGGCGACGCCACCTCATCCTCAAACGTCGCCAAGTCTTGGGCTTAGAGGATGAGGTCCTTGACCTCACCTTTGCGGACGAAGCGGGCGAAACGACGGTCCGTGGTGAAGGCGCGCTGTTGGCGGCCCTTAATGCGAAACGCACCGGCCGCATGGCCGACATTGTGGGCACCATTCAAGCCGAGCAGGACAAGATTATTCGCGCCCCGCTGGCCGGTGTGCATGTTGTTCAAGGCGGGCCCGGCACGGGCAAGACCGCGGTTGCGCTACACCGGGCCGCCTACCTTCTCTATACTCACCGGGACCGCTTAAAGTCCGCTGGCGTGCTTTTGGTGGGACCGTCGTCGTTCTTCATGGAGTACATCGAACGGGTGTTGCCGTCCTTAGGCGAAACCGGTGTGGTGATGGCCAGTGTCGGGCAGCTGTACCCGGGCGTGAACGCCACCGCCGAGGACGCTCCCGAGGTCGCGCGTATTAAAGGTCAAGCGCTCATGGCCGAGGTGATTGCCCGCGCGGTGGCCGATCGCGAGCGGATCCCGGAAGAGCGGCAGGTGCTCAACGTTGCTGGGACTAAGGTGCTCTTGACGCCGACCCAGATCAAGCGCGCGCGGGACAAGGCGCGGGCCACCGGAAAACCGCACAATGAGGCCCGGCTGACGTTTGTCAAGATCCTGATCAAGGAATTGACAGATGAGGTCATTGAAGAACTTGAAGCGTCCTCGGGGGCGGGCAACAGTGCCGAGCGCGCCTATGTCGCCGAGGATGTTCGCACCTCGAAGGATGTGCGGGTGGCGTTGAATCTGGCGTGGATGCCGATCACGCCCGAGAAACTGGTGCGCGATCTCTTCCAGAAACCGCACCGGTTGGCCGCCGCCGCAGCGGGTTTGCTGAGCGAGGCTGAGCAAGCGCTCTTGCAACGGCCCGAGGATGCGCCGTGGACCGAGTCCGATGTGCCGCTTTTGGACGAAGCCGCCGAATTGCTGGGCGATATCAATGCCGGAATGGGCAAGGATCAGTCCGAGGCCGAACGCGAGCGCAAGCATGCTGAGGAAAATGCCGAGGCCGCGATTGAGAATAGCAACCGTTTCTTGGCTGAGCAGGGTCTGGACGGTCTGGTCGATGTGGAGACGCTGGTGGCGTTCAATCAGCAAGCCGAGTCGCAGATATCTGCGGCGGATCGCGCCGCGAGCGACCGCACCTGGGCGTTTGGGCACATTGTGGTGGATGAGGCGCAGGAACTTTCGCCTATGCAGTGGCGGCTGTTGATGCGCCGCGACCCGCTGAAGTCCTTTACCGTTGTGGGCGATATCGCCCAAACGTCCTCGCCGGCCGGCGCCACGTCCTGGGCCGAGGCGCTGGAACCGTTTGTGGGTGAGAGGTTCACGTTGGACGAGTTGACGGTGAATTACCGAACGCCGGAGCAGATTATGGATGCGGCGGTGCGCGTGGCAGAGGCGGCCGGCGTGGATGTGTCGCCCCCGCAGGCGGTGCGCGAGGGACGCTGGCCGGTCATTGTCGATCAGGTCCCAGAGGTGGTGCCCGCGCTGCTGGACGCGATGGATGAGGAAATCGCTGTGCTCAACGGCGGCTTGATCGCGGTGATTGCCGCGCCGGAGCGGGTTGTCGCGCTGCACGCGGCGCTCGCTAAGAAGTACGGTTCCCGGGTTGGGCACGGGGCCGGCGGCTTCGGCCAAGACATTGTGGTGTTGGCGCCGCATGACGCTAAGGGTCTGGAGTTCGACGGCGTTGTGATCGTCGATCCCGAAGAGTTGCGTGATACCGGGGCCGGCAAGGTGGGTTCGCTGTATGTCGCGATGACCAGGCCCACGCAACGTTTGCGCATTATTGCTAGCGGCAAGCTGCCCGCTGGTATTTTGTAAGGGTGTCAGATACAGCAAGCGCAGCCGTGACTGCGAACATTCTCGCGTCCCAATCCAACGATCCGTCTTTCGAGAATCTTTATCAGGAGCTCGTGTGGCGTGGACTCATTCATGTGTCCACCGATGCCGAGTCTTTGGAAAAGGCCATTGCCGACGGGGGACTGACACTCTATTGCGGTTTTGACCCGACGGCGCCGAGCTTGCACTTGGGCCATTTGGTGGCTCTTTTGACCGTGCGGCGCTTGCAATTGGGCGGACACTACCCGCTAGCTTTGGTTGGCGGATCGACCGGTCTGATCGGCGACCCGCGCATGACGAGCGAGCGGGTGCTCAATTCTAAGGAGACGGTGGCGTCTTGGGTGGGGGATTTGCAAGAGCAGATCCGTCCGATTCTGGACTTCAACGGCGATCATGCTGCGCGCATGGTCAACAATCTGGATTGGACTGCGCCGCTTTCGGCTATCGACTTCTTGCGTGAGATTGGTAAGCACTTCCGGGTGGGAACCATGATTAAGAAGGAGATCGTGGCTTCGCGACTGAACTCGGAGGAGGGTATTTCCTATGCGGAGTTCAGTTACCAGATCCTTCAGGGGCTGGATTACCTGGAGCTCTACCGCCAGTACGGCTGCACGCTGCAGTTGGGCGGTTCGGATCAGTGGGGCAATCTGACCAGCGGCACCGAGTTGATTCGCAAGGTTGAGGGGAAGGCGGTGCACGCTCTGGGTACCCCGCTCATTACGGATTCGAGCGGAAAGAAACTCGGCAAGAGCGAGGGCAACGCGATCTGGCTGAACCCGACGATGACCTCGCCGTTTGAGTTCTACCAGTACTGGCTCAACGTTGCGGACGCAGATGTGATCGACCGGCTCAAGGTGTTCACCTTCTTTACCCGGGACGAGATTGCTGACTTTGACGAGGCTGTTGCCCAGCGTCCGCATGCGCGCGAAGCGCAGCGGGCCCTTGCTTTTGCCGTGACCTCGCTGGTGCACGGGGACGCGGCGGCGTTGGGTGTGATCGAAGCGTCTAAGGCGCTCTACGGCAATGGTGACTTGACGGCCTTGGATGAGCCCACGCTGGTGGCGGCCACGGCGCAGCTGGAAAATGTTTCTGCGCCGGCCTCTGGACTTGGGGTGGTGGAGTTGTTTGTGGCGAGCGGGTTGTCCAAGTCCAACTCGGAAGCGCGGCGCACCATTGGGGAGGGCGGAGCCTACGTGAACAACGTGAAGGTCACCGACCCCGATGCGGTGATCGACACCACAGAACTGCTCCACGGGAAATATGCGTTATTACGGCGCGGCAAGCGCAACTTGGCGGCCGTGACGGTGGCGGACGACTAGGGTAACTTCCGCGCCGTTATTGGGAAGTAGTACCGGCCGAGTGCCGTGTGGCCGTGCTTCTCAAAGTTGATAGGGGCCCGCGCAACGTTGGAGTTGCGCGGGCCCCAAACTGTGTGTATAGTAGATGGAGTCGCTTGCGCCGGAGTGAGCAAAATCGAGAGGCTTACAGCCCGAGATTGCTCCCAATGAGCCAAGCAAACCACTCCTACTAGTCAAAGCCAATTTTGGTTGCGATGCTCTACGCCCTCGGGGCGGGAGGAATCCAATTAATTGAGGCCTATATTAGTGTGGGTGAATTCAATTACATATTGTCCAATTATGGCGAAACTTTTTGAAGGAATAGCCGATTTGACAAGGTGAAATTGAATGAAATAAGCTAGAACAGCACTGAACGAAGAGCGAAGAAACTTCGAAGATAGTTGAGTGTGGTTGTTGTTTGATATCTCAATAGTGTGTCATTTGTTTGTTGATACCAATATTTTTGTTTATTGGTTGGCCATGACTGCGGGCTTCCCTGTCGCGTGGTTGTGGTTCAGCTGGGAATCTTATGGTTCTGTATTTTTTTTACGGAGAGTTTGATCCTGGCTCAGGATGAACGCTGGCGGCGTGCTTAACACATGCAAGTCGAACGATGAAGCTGGAACTTGTTCTGGTGGATTAGTGGCGAACGGGTGAGTAACACGTGAGCAACCTGCCCAAGACTTTCGGGATAAGCCTGGGAAACTGGGTCTAATACTGGATATGACCTTTCATCGCATGGTGTTTGGTGGAAAGATTTTTTGGTTTTGGATGGGCTCGCGGCCTATCAGCTTGTTGGTGAGGTAATGGCTTACCAAGGCTTCGACGGGTAACCGGCCTGAGAGGGTGACCGGTCACACTGGGACTGAGACACGGCCCAGACTCCTACGGGAGGCAGCAGTGGGGAATATTGCACAATGGGCGAAAGCCTGATGCAGCGACGCCGCGTGAGGGATGACGGCCTTCGGGTTGTAAACCTCTTTCAGTCAGGAACAAGCCTTCGGGTGAGGGTACTGGCAGAAGAAGCACCGGCTAACTACGTGCCAGCAGCCGCGGTAATACGTAGGGTGCGAGCGTTATCCGGAATTATTGGGCGTAAAGAGCTTGTAGGCGGTTTGTCGCGTCTGCTGTGAAAGCCCGGGGCTTAACTCCGGGTCTGCAGTGGGTACGGGCAGGCTAGAGTGATGTAGGGGTAACTGGAATTCCTGGTGTAGCGGTGGAATGCGCAGATATCAGGAAGAACACCGATGGCGAAGGCAGGTTACTGGGCATTTACTGACGCTGAGAAGCGAAAGCATGGGGAGCGAACAGGATTAGATACCCTGGTAGTCCATGCCGTAAACGTTGGGCACTAGGTGTGGGGAGCATTCCACGTTTTCCGCGCCGTAGCTAACGCATTAAGTGCCCCGCCTGGGGAGTACGGCCGCAAGGCTAAAACTCAAAGGAATTGACGGGGGCCCGCACAAGCGGCGGAGCATGCTGATTAATTCGATGCAACGCGAAGAACCTTACCAAGGCTTGACATGAACCGGACCGCCGCAGAGATGCGGTTTCCCTTCGGGGCTGGTTTACAGGTGGTGCATGGTTGTCGTCAGCTCGTGTCGTGAGATGTTGGGTTAAGTCCCGCAACGAGCGCAACCCTCGTTCTATGTTGCCAGCACGTGATGGTGGGGACTCATAGGAGACTGCCGGGGTCAACTCGGAGGAAGGTGGGGATGACGTCAAATCATCATGCCCCTTATGTCTTGGGCTTCAAGCATGCTACAATGGCCGATACAAAGGGTTGCGATACTGTGAGGTGGAGCTAATCCCAAAAAGTCGGTCTCAGTTCGGATTGGGGTCTGCAACTCGACCCCATGAAGTCGGAGTCGCTAGTAATCGCAGATCAGCAACGCTGCGGTGAATACGTTCCCGGGCCTTGTACACACCGCCCGTCAAGTCACGAAAGTTGGTAACACCCGAAGCCGGTGGCCTAACCCCTTGTGGGAGGGAGCCGTCGAAGGTGGGACTGGCGATTGGGACTAAGTCGTAACAAGGTAGCCGTACCGGAAGGTGCGGCTGGATCACCTCCTTTCTAAGGAGCACATCACAGCCCACGGGTTACACGGGTAATCGTGTGGGGTTGTGCATGGTTATAGGGCCTGCTTCACAACCGTTCGTGTTGTGGTGGGTCGCTCATGGGTGGAATATCAACAAATTTCTTTGTCTCACATGTTTCTGGTGTGTTGGCGTGTAGTACGCATCCTCTTTGCGGGGGTGTTGGAATCGGCTGATGCGTTGGGGGCGAGGTGAAGCGGTGGCACACTGTTGGGTTATGAAACAACAACGAGCCCTTTTGGGGTGTTGTTTCTGGTGTCCCTGGCACTGGTCGCTTATCACTGTTGTGTGGTGGGTGTGGTGTGGGGGTTGTTGTTTGAGAACTATATAGTGGACGCGAGCATCTTAATTTTTTATTTTGCAAAGGTAAGCATGGATCCCTTTTTTTTTGGGGGTTGTGTGTTTCTTTGTGTGTTCTTTGTTGATCATCGTTTGGTGAAAGTTTTTAAGGGCGCACGGTGGATGCCTTGGCACTAGGAGCCGAAGAAGGACGTAGGAATCTGCGATAAGCCTGGGGGAGGTGATAACCGACCTGTGATCCCAGGATGTCCGAATGGGGAAACCCCGCCATGGCGCTTGTCGTACGTGGTGACCCGCACCTGAATGTATAGGGTGT
>NZ_JIAG01000009.1 GCF_000688395.1 Haematomicrobium sanguinis DSM 21259
CTCGAGCAAGACCGCTTTAGTGACGAAATCGCTGGTCTGCCGAGGATGCGAGAGAGGCTTTCGCGAGCCCTTGAGCGCAGCGTCCTGAACACCCTGCTCGCGCACCAACGCACGGACCCGGTAAAACCACGACCGTGATACTCCATGCCGCAAGCAAAACGCTTCCACATCACCATGAGAGGCGTTCTGCGGCCAGGAGAGAACGAGCTGACGAATTTGATCAGGAATACGAGTCATCCCCGCATTCTCAACCGCCACAAACCAGCACGCTCAAATGTCCACTATGTATTGAGACCTAACTGTCCACTATGTATTGAGACTTCACAGACCCGTGTGAGGCTCTTGATACGCGGTAAGGGGATGCGAAATGCGCGGCGAAAGGTTCCGACAATGATTCCTTCCACATGGATTGCGCACACCCGTCCGAGTGACCGGGAACGCGTAGGGTATATCGAATTCCTTCCGGGGGACCGCTTCGCGGCGTTCGACCTGCTTGGCCGACCCGTGGCGGAGTTCGACGATTACCTCGACGCCGAAGAAGCCCTGGAGAATCTGGGAATTGGGTACCTGGCGCAGGTGTGGCTGTACCGTGCCGAACCCGGGGCGGACCCGGCTCCGGTGCGCATCCTCGATGTGTCGCCCGGGCGCGCCTTGATCACCACGGATCTGTACGGGGTCATTGGTTCAAGCGGCGTGGAGACTGAGATCCCGGTGCCGGTGCCAGTGGGTGCGCTCACCGAGCGTACCGCCTAGGAGCCCCCTCGTTTCGCATCCCCGCACCGCATTTCCCGACCCATCTGCGGCTCAATTTTTGCGGTGCAGGGATACGAAACGCGGGTGGCGGCGTCAGGTTTCCCGGGCGTCGAGCGCTCCGGCTCGCCGCAGCTTTTCGACCAGCCGTTCAGGTTGGGCAAGATCAGACCAGACGATCCGAACCACGTTGTAACCTAGCGCGCGAATCCGGTCTTCACGGCGTTTCTCTGCCCAGGCGATCTCGCCCGGGTTGCGCCCCAGGGTGATGGACGGATCCATGAACTTAATCATCCCGTCAAATTCCAGCACCATCTTTGATTCCCGCAGCCGCATATCCACCCGGGCGACGAAGCCGTCCTCATCGCGAAGCACCACCTGCAGTTCCGGTACCTCAAGCCCACCAAGCACAATAATGACTCTCGCTCGCGATTCACCCGGGGACTCCGCCCGTCCGTCCGCCATCTCTAGCGCATGCGAGAGTCGGTCTTGAGCACGCAGCGACTTCGCATGCCCGATCACGCTGGCAATTTCGCTCTTGAGCACCTCGCGCCGTGGGGACACGGCAAAGGCGCCCATTTCCAGCGGCAAAGGCTCGGGGTTCAGGACCCGATCAAAAATGGCGACCGACCACGTATGCGAGACGAGCGCAGCGGCATCGACGGCCGCCTCGACCTTTCCCAGTACCTCGCACCCGCTCACTCTCAC
Source organism: Haematomicrobium sanguinis DSM 21259 (assembly GCF_000688395.1). GTDB lineage: Bacteria > Actinomycetota > Actinomycetes > Actinomycetales > Micrococcaceae > Haematomicrobium > Haematomicrobium sanguinis. Next base: position 1,459 of record NZ_JIAG01000009.1, read on the forward strand.
AGTGCTGAAAGTCTCGAGCTTGCTTACGCGCCGGACAAAGTCGCTGCCGTTACGGGCTCCGGGACGTGCCCGAAGAAGCGCAACGTGCTCCGACACCGACGGCAAGGGCAGCCCCCAGGCGAACGCCGCACTTTGACCCACAAGAACCGCATCCTCGATATCCCGGTTGGCGATGGTGCGCAATTGCACATGAAAGCGTTCGTAATCGCTCAGTTCCTCCCACGCCGGCAACGGAATAAACTGTCCGCGCACCAGGCGTAAGAGCGATCCGTCCTGCATTCCGCGCTTGAGTTTGCGGTAGTAATCAAGGTCGAATGGTTCGTCTCGGGGCTGATAAATTCGTGCTGTCTGTGCTGATTCCATAACTCATTGGGCATCGCATCCACCGCATTTGCAACGCGAATCCGCTCCATTGTGGACAACTTCGAAAAAATCACGCGCCGTTGCCGCCTGTGTAGGAGTATCCCGCGCGCGCCGCTTACGCGCATTTCGCATCCCCGCACCGCATTTTCAGAGCCGTATGCGGCTCAATGTTTGCGCTCAGGTGATGCGAAACGAGGGGAGGGTAGAGGCGGTAACGGTGAACGTGGCATTGCGGGCCAGTTGCTCGGTCGGCCCGACGAGCCGCTCGAGCTGCCCCCGATAGCGCAAATGCGAATTCCACACCGTATACAGCACACCGCCCGGCACCAAAGCGCGCGCCGCATCGGCAAAAAGCCCGGCGGCCAATTGTTCGTCCACGCGCCCACCCTGATGAAACGGCGGATTAAGCACGACGGCGTTAAGCGACCTGGGTGCCACACCCTCCAATCCAGGGGTCGCCTGGGCGTGCACACGCCCCTCGAGTCCATTGGCAGCAAACGTCGCACGGGTCGATCGCACGGCAGATCGCGACACATCGCTGGCGGACACCTGTAGCTCGGGATACCGCAAGGCCAGCGCCGCGGCGATCGATCCGTTTCCGCACCCTAAATCGCGCACCCGCGAGGACGCCTCAAACTCCGGCAGCTGAGCCAGCAAGAGTGCCGACCCCGCATCGACCTGCGTCCCACCAAACGTCTCCCCGTACGCACACACATGAAGCGGCACCTCCCGGCCACCCACGGAAACCGACCGTGCCGTACGCTCGGGAAAAGTCCATGCCACCTCGGAGCGTACCCCGCGCGCCGTCAAGACCCGTGACTTTTGCCGCGCCAAGCTCGCAGACACGTCCTCGAATCCGCGCCGAAGCGCCCCGCTCATCGCCGGAACCAGATACTTTACTCGCGCCCCGCCAAAGAGCACCGCCGACGTATCAGCGCAGCGGGCAGCAGTCTCGGCAATTTCTGACACCCCGGCCACCGCTTTGGGAAGCTGCACGATCAGGTGAGTGCCGCCGTCGTACGCTTCCTCCCGGGTCTTACAAACGGTAAAGCCGCCCACGGAAAACCCGGCCCGCTCCACCCGCGCACGATTATTCTCTAGAGACGCCACCCCGGTGACCACGTCCTGATACACCCGAATCCTGGCGTGAGGGAACCGGTGCGCCAGCAGTAACGTCAGCGCACCATAGCGGTCGCTGTCGATCACGATCACGTCCTCGCCAGTGGGCGCGGCACCCGCAGGAAAAGCTGTATCAACCAGTAACAGGTCGGTCGCGTCCCACGCCTGGAGGGAGGGGTGCGGGGGATCGGGGTAGCGCTCTAGTGCCTCCAGCAGGGGCCCGGTCACGGAGAAACCAGCTGGATGCGCGCTTGGATCGCCTCGCCCTCGGATTCGGAGAGCGTCGCCCCGAGCTTTTCCAGCATGCGCAATGCCCCGGCGTTGGAGCGCGTCGTATTAGCGATCAGCGTCCGCACACCCACGTCTTGAGCGAGCTCGAGGAGCGCCTCCATCGCGCCCAGGCCCACGTGCGACCCTCGCCGCGAGCGTCCAACCCAGATCCCCGCTTCGCCGACACGCGGATGGTCCAGTAGCGCTAAACGCACCGAGCCGCTCATCCTACCCGACACCATGACAACCCACGTCTTATACGTGCCCGGGTCCTCCAAAACGGGTTCGCTGCCCGCGTGAAAGTCGCGGAACCACGCTCGCCGGCCCTCGCTCCACAGCTCGCCCTCGCCCACATCCGGCGTCACCTCGCTTGGCGCGGCATCGGACTGGGCGTAGCGCAACAGCGGTTCGATCAGGGCCGCGGTCACCTCCTGAAGTGTTACGGCCTCCGCTTCATGCTTGGACATCGGTCCACTCCTCTCTCAGACTTTCCGCCCGCACGGCACCACCGGTTTCACGGCCCAACACGCTTGCCAACTCGGCGGGACCGCTCACAGGGTCAACGCACACCTGGAGTTCCACTCCATCCGCACTGTACTTCGCAGGACGGACCGCAAAGCCATGCGTCCTTAACACATTTTCCACCCGTGCACTCTCGGCGAACCCCAACTGCACTCGGAAGACGTGAAGTAATTGGCGCCGCACCCAGCGCGCCGTGACCAAAGCATCGGTCACGGCCTGCGAATACGCGCGCACCAAGCCTCCCGCGCCAAGCAGGGTCCCACCAAAATAGCGTACGACGACGGCACTCACGTCGCTCACTTGGCCCACCTCCTCGGGGCCGAACATGGGGGAGAAGTGGGTGAGGGCTTCCAGCATGGGCGCACCGGCGGTGCCGGAGGGCTCGCCGTCATCATTGCTGCGACGCAGTTGGCCGGTAGGCCCAATGATCATGGCGGTGCAGTGATGGCGCGCGTCCGGGAATTCTTTGCGAAGAGCCTGGTGGTGCGCTCGCGCCGCGACCTCCGTGTCCGCGGATATCAGATCGGCGATAAACCGAGAGCGCTTAATCTCGATCTCGTGCCGGACCGGAAAACCGATGCGCGCATAACTAGAGAGCATTGTGTTGCTGATAAACCCAAACAATAAGCTCTGACCTGGATCGCAGTCCCGTTTTGGCCAGGATGCTAGCCACATGCGCCTTGATGGTGCCGACACTTATGTTGAGCTTTTTGGCAAGGGCGCGGTTATCAAGTCCGCTCGCTAGGAGGTTCAGAACCTCTGTTTCTCTAGCGGTGAGCGAAGGGGTGTCGCGTGACGCAGATGCGCTATCCGTGACGCCGGTTACTGCCTCAAAAAGTAGTTTTGCAACATTCGGGCAGGCCGCATGGCGGCCGATTGCAGACTCACGCAATACTTGTGCGATGCTTTCCGCAGGTGAGGACTTACTGAACATCCCCATAAATTCGCCTTGAGTCAGTCCTGCGAGTGAGGCAACCGGATCGAAGGACGTCATGAGAACTATGGGAACTTGGTTGTGGGCACTGCGAATTTCTGGAATCACACATTGGCAGGTCTTCCCGCCCAGATTGATGTCCAGTATGAATACGTCGACGTTGGGCAACGATTCGAGGAATTTCGAAAAACACTTGCCGTCTGACGTCCCGACGACGCGGAATCCTCCGAAAGTGGCCAACATCGCGGAAAGCGCTACCTTGGTGAGTTCGTCGTCGTCGACAATGGCAATATTGATCCGGTCGCTCACGCTGTCCTTTCAGTGTCTAGTTTCTTGGTGATGGGCGCGAACGCTACGACCGTCCAACATTTTTCAGACTTGTCATACCCCCACCAAAGGGAACCGTGCAGTTGCTGGAGTTGCCTTCGCAAAGTATGAAGTCCGCTCCCAACACGTCGTGATGGGGTAATTTCTTCGACGGGCGAAGAGGTAAATCGGAGTGACACCCGGGAGCGAGTCTGCTCGATTCGGGCATCATGCTTCGCAGACACAGCGTATTTGTGGGCGTTGGTCAGGCACTCTCTCAAGACTTCCGATATCCAGGGTGTGTTCACTAGGTCGACATCCGCACGCGAGACAACACTGAGTGTCACCTCGAGCCCGGCGCATTGACTTTCCTTGACGAGTTTTTCAGGTGAAGCCGCGCGATTGTCATCGCGGATGGATCCCATTCGTACCCGGTCGACGATGTTCTGCAACTCGGCTATAGCTTTGCGGGTGTCGCGGCCAGCCTCCTCGAAGTCTTGAACCGTTTCGGCCGTGGGCGAAGTCAGTGCTCCGTTAGCGCAGCGAAGAGCCACGAGGCTCAAGCGGTGTCCGACCTGATCGTGAAGCAAGCTCGCTAAGGTCTCGGCATTGGTTCGGACGCCAAATGGTAAATTCTGCGTCGTATCGAGGCCCTTTGCCGTTCCTGCTGCATGGTGCTCTCGCAACTTCCTTAGCGTCACCGCGACGGCCATGCAGACAAGAAGAATGCCAAATCCACTTAGTGCAGAGGTCAAAGCGTCGGGACGTAAGAAGGACACTGTCAGTAGCGAAGAGAAAGGCATGACGCTCATGGCCAACAGCGATGCAATGACAATCGCGACAGCTAACCACATGTAGCGTGCTGACTGAAGCGCGAGCATGGTTCCAAAAACAAACAGCGGCGTAAGGACCCCGCTAAGGACAGATCCCCCAATGCCAAGACAACTGGCTTGCACTGGGGCTCTGTGGCGAAAGTAGATACTGACGACACTCATCGCACCGCACGCTAATACTCCAAGAAGCGCCCAGGGTTCTAGCGCTGATGTGGGATCGAGGAACAGCCAGCCCATTGCCGCCCAAAGGATCAACTCAACTAGTGACACTGTCATGAAGAGAGTGGCGAGCCAATCTATTCGGTGAGGTGCGCGACGGGAATTCATGGGTGCGCTTTCAGTGGCCATGGGCTCAAGTTTATCTAGTGTGCGTAGTAGAACAGCCGGATCGGTTGATAGTTAGACCTATGGCCTATGCACTAAGTGCAATGGTGAACGCCTGGCCGTTGGGCAAGGATTAAAAAACTGAAGTTGCCATACTTCAGTTCCACGCACATTCGGAAGATTCAGGAGCAACTAATGCAACGGTTTTTGCTATTCGATGGTGGTTGTCAAATTTGTTCGGAAGCGGTGAGCGATATTGAAACGATTGCGAAAGGGTGGCTTACGATCAAGAGTCTCAACGATCCAGAAATTCGCGCACTCTTAGACACACACGTTCCAGATTGGAAGTTCCGGCCCATGCTGGTCGAGGTCGATGACCATCGGGTGCGAGTCAAGACCGGCTTTTCGATGTCCTCCGCGCTTCTTTTCGGGCTGGGCCCGGTTCGATCGCAACGAGTACTCTCGAGGGCCGTACGGGCAGTTCAAGAGAAGAATGCCCCCGCCCGTCGCTCAGTGCTTTCTGGAATTGGTGCAACCGCTGTCCTCTTGGGTATTGGCACGTTCGTCGGCGCAAATGCTGGCGCCGCCGAAGCCAGCCAGTCGCTCACTGGAACGGCCTTGAAGAATGTACTCAAACAAGCGAATGCCAAGCCAGCAATGCAAAAGGCTCGTGCTGCCGTACGTAAGAAAGGATACGACCTGGAGAAAACCGAGGCGGTGGCTACCCAAGCGGAAGACGGTGGCTACGTGGTGTTCTTGTTCGTTGCCCACGCCAAACGACCCGAAACCGATGCTGCGGTTATTTCGATGGAGTTCGGCGGAAAAGATGAGGGCACGTCAATAGAGTACGTGTCCGGTTCCCCGGAGGCACTTTTTGCCAACGAGACTGTTCGGGCAGATACGTTGAAAGTCCAAAGTGGCACCTCTGAATTGGGTATCGTGCAACCGTTTGGCGCCAAGGAATACATCTCCTGCCTCACTTTCTGCGTCGGAGCGAATTGCGCCAGCAAGGCAATCAAGTGTCGGGGTTTGATATTTATGTACGCCGTCCTGGCGTGTATGGTCGCCGTGTGTGGCTCGAAAGTGAATACCTGCCACAAAGTTTGCAAGAGTAAGTGGTAGGTCCTGCTTTAGCCAGTCGGGACAACGCCGAGCAGACGGAGGTAGGGAGTGCCAATGACACCAGATCAGTTGCGCCAAGCAGTGGATTCGATGCCAGATGGAGGGCCCTACCTCCTTTCTGCGACCATCGACACTGTCTCTGAGGTGGACGGAGTTAAATCAACGACCAAGGCCACGGATGCGTCCTTCGTTGACCTCACCCGAGACATTGTGGCAACGCGTTTCAGTTTTGATCTCGGTGACGATTTTGACGAGCCGATGGCTACCGAGTCGCTCTACGCACTTGGTCACGTGCACCAGCGGGAACCGGACGGAACACTCATCGGTTTGGATGTGGGTTCAATTGCTTCTACGTCGATGGGTATTTTCTGTTGGCTACGCGGTGCTGTGGCGGTCACCACCGTGGCTTTAGAGCCGTGCACGTACCGTGCCGTGATCCAACCACGCGAAATCCTCGCCCATACAGCACCGCAAGAGGCAGAGGCGATGGAAAGCGCGCTTGCGATGTCAAACCTAGATCTTCTCAACGAGTTTACGGTGGACTTCCGGCTCATCGATTCCACGCCAACGTGGGCCCATAGTGACATTAACTGGCCTCCGGGCGTCCGTGCTGACGGTGTCACCCAAACCTCAATCGATGCTACGCTACGGCCCACCAAGCCGCGCGAATTTCACCTCGAAACACCAGACCGCCACGTCTCTGCCGAACTCTATCTGTTGCTCCAGCAGGAGCAACAGCAGAACCACTAAAGCCACTCCCGCACTGAGCCGCCTCGACCGTGCACCTAGGGTTTAGACTGGCGGCATGATTCGAGTTGGTCTCACCGGCGGAATCGCGTCCGGAAAATCCACCGTGTCCCGATTTCTGCATGAGCGCGGAGCCGAGATAATTGATGCAGACCTCATCGCTCGTGAGGTTGTTGCCCCGGGTACGCACGGCCTGAAGTCGATCGTCGAAACATTCGGCGAGGAGTTTCTCGCCCCGGACGGCACACTCAACCGGGCCAAACTTGGTGAGTTGGTTTTCTCGGACGGCGAAGCGCGCCAGGCGCTTAACGCCGTCGTGCATCCTTTGGTGCGTGCCCGCTCTGCCGAGCTGATCGATCATCTGCCCGCGGATTCCATTGTGGTGGAGGATATTCCGCTCCTTGCCGTGGGCAAGATGGCGGATCGCTTTGACCTGGTCGTGGTGATAGAAGCGACCCCGGAAAACCAGGTGGCCCGCATGGTCAGGGACCGCGATATGACCGAGGACGAGGCGTGCGCGCGGCTGAAATCCCAGGCGAGCAACGCCGAGCGGCGTGCCGTCGCAGACGTGCTGATCGTCAACAATGGTTCCGCCGAAGAATTGGCTGCGCAATTGGACAAACTCTGGCTACGCCTGGAGCAAATGCGGACAGAAGATGTCCGCGTGGAAGGCTAGGCTGGAAGCATGAGTCTTGCCCCGCAAATCAATCGAGTTGTCTCGCCGTTTGAGGTCGTCAGCGAGTTCCAGCCCGCCGGCGATCAGCCGACCGCCATTGCCGAGCTAACCGAGCGGATCAACAACGGCGAGAAAGACGTGGTGCTCCTCGGCGCGACCGGTACCGGCAAGAGCGCGACCACCGCGTGGCTCATCGAGCAGGTACAACGGCCCACACTCGTCATGGTGCAGAATAAGACGCTTGCGGCGCAGCTGGCCAATGAGTTCCGGGAGCTGCTTCCCAATAATGCGGTGGAATATTTCGTCTCCTACTATGACTACTACCAACCCGAAGCGTACGTCCCGCAAACCGATACGTTCATTGAGAAGGACTCCTCGATCAATGAGGAAGTCGAGCGGTTGCGCCACTCGGCGACGAACTCGCTGTTGACCCGGCGTGACACCGTGGTGGTGTCCACGGTCTCTTGTATATATGGTCTCGGCACCCCGGAAGAATACGTGTCCGGCATGGCCACCGTGCGCGTGGGCGAACAGGTCAATCGCGACGACCTGCTCCGCAAATTCGTGGCCATGCAGTACACGCGCAACGATATTGACTTTCACCGTGGAACGTTCCGGGTGCGCGGGGACACCGTGGAGATCATCCCTATGTATGAGGAACTCGCGGTGCGCATCGAGTTTTTCGGCGATGAAATCGAGAAAATCTACACCTTGCACCCGGTCACCGGGGAGATCCTGCATGACGAGCAGGAAATGTATATCTTCCCGGCCTCGCACTATGTTGCCGGCCCCGAGCGGATGGCCAAGGCGATCCGCACGATCGAGGATGAGCTTGCCGAACGGCTCAAAGAGTTAGAAAGCCAAAACAAGCTCGTCGAGGCGCAGCGCCTGAAAATGCGCACCACCTATGACCTCGAAATGATGCAACAGATGGGCTTCACGAACGGCATCGAGAACTATTCGCGGCACATCGACGGGCGTGCACCCGGCTCCGCGCCGCACTGTTTGCTGGATTATTTCCCGGACGATTTTCTCCTGGTCATTGACGAGTCCCATGTGACGGTCCCGCAAATCGGCGCGATGTATGAGGGCGACATGTCCCGCAAGCGCACCCTGGTCGACCACGGGTTCCGCCTGCCCTCTGCAATGGACAACCGTCCGCTGAAGTGGGATGAATTTTTAGAGCGGGTGGGGCAAACGGTGTACCTTTCGGCGACCCCGGGTGCCTATGAGCTTGAGAAGTCCGACGGCGTTGTGCAGCAAATCATTCGGCCCACCGGTCTGGTCGATCCCGAAGTGATCGTGAAACCGACCAAGGGGCAGATCGATGACCTGCTGGACGAGATTCGGGTCCGTGCAGAGCGCGACGAGCGTGTCCTGGTCACCACCTTGACCAAACGCATGGCCGAGGACTTGACCGCATACCTGGTCGACAACGGGGTCAAGGTCGAATATTTGCACTCGGATGTGGACACGTTGCGGCGCGTGGAACTGTTGCGCGAATTGCGGCTGGGCACCTTCGACGTGCTGGTCGGTATCAACCTGTTGCGCGAGGGCTTGGACCTGCCGGAGGTCTCGCTGGTGTCGATTTTGGACGCGGATAAGGAAGGGTTCCTGCGCTCCACCACCTCGCTGATCCAGACAATTGGCCGCGCCGCGCGTAACGTGTCCGGCCAGGTGCACATGTATGCGGACCGGATTACCGATTCGATGGCGCGTGCCGTGGAGGAGACGAACCGTCGTCGCGATATCCAGATCGCATTCAACAAGGAAAACGGGATTGACCCGCAACCGCTACGCAAGAAGATCGCGGACATTACCGATCAATTGGCACGCGAAGACGCGGACACGCGGGCGCTGCTGGAGAGCGCTGGCCGGGGCGGGAAGCAGGCCGCGCCGATTCGCAAGGACGGCCTGGCTGCAGCACCTGCCGAGGACTTGGCCGATCTCATTGAGCAACTGACCGAGCAGATGCACAATGCGGCGGCGGAACTCCAGTTCGAGTTGGCCGCCCGGTTACGCGATGAGGTTGCCGATCTCAAGAAGGAATTGCGCGCCATGAAAACCGCCGGCCACGCCTGAGCTGATTGGCCGCGCCAGATACTGAGATAACCGCGCGTTGCATTTGTTTACATAGCTGTGCATAAGGGAAACTCAAAGCTATCCCTCAATGCCGACGTTTTAGGAACAGCTGTGAGCGCAAAACCCGTAGTCCTGATCGCTGAAGAACTCTCACCTGCCACCGTGGACGCCCTCGGGCCGGACTTTGAGATTCGCAGCGTGGACGGTTCCGATCGATCCGCGCTGCTGCCGGCGTTGGCAGACGTGGACGCGGTCTTGGTGCGCTCGGCAACCCAGATGGACGCCGAAGCCATCGCCGCCGCCCCCAACCTGAAGGTCATTGCACGGGCCGGGGTCGGTTTGGACAACGTGGACATTCCAGCCGCGACGCAAGCGGGTGTGATGGTGGTGAACGCTCCGACGTCCAATATTGTCTCGGCGGCGGAACTGACAGTGGGACATATTCTGGGGCTCGCCCGCAATATCCCGCAAGCTTGTGCCGCGCTGAAAGCAGGGGAGTGGAAACGCTCCAAGTATGCCGGCGTGGAGCTCTTCGAGAAGAAGATCGGCATTATTGGGCTGGGGCGCATCGGAGCGCTCATTGCGGCGCGGCTGCAAGCGTTCGACACCGAAATCCTTGCCTACGATCCCTATGTCACCTCCGCGCGGGCCGCCCAATTGGGCGTGAAGCTCGTGACCCTGGAGGAGTTGCTGGCCGAATCCGATTTCATCACCATCCACATGCCCAAGACTCCCGAAACGGTGGGCATGATCGGGGCAGAAGCGTTCAAGACCATGAAAAATAGCGCCTATGTGGTTAACGTGGCCCGCGGCGGCTTGATCGACGAAGACGCGCTCTTTACCGCCTTGCAGGAGGGCGAAATCGCCGGCGCCGCCATTGACGTGTTCTCTACCGAGCCGAGCACGGATTTGCCGTTCTTTGCCCTGGACAATGTGGTTGTGACGCCGCACTTGGGCGCCTCCACCGATGAGGCGCAAGAGCGCGCCGGCGTGTCCGTTGCCCGGTCCGTCCGCCTGGCGCTTGGCGGGGAACTGGTCCCTGACGCGGTCAATGTTGCCGGCGGCGCGATTGATCAAGTGGTGCGCCCGGGCATTCCGCTGATCGAAAAGCTGGGGCGTATTTTTACTGCGCTCGCTCATGACTCGGTGACGCAGATTGACGTAGAAGTCGCCGGTGAGATTGCCACGCTGGACGTGAAGGTGCTGGAACTGGCCGCCCTCAAGGGGGTGTTTACCGACGTGGTCTCGGAGAAGGTGTCCTATGTCAATGCGCCGGTCTTGGCCGAACAGCGCGGGGTCGCCACCCGCCTGATCACCACGGACAACGCAGAGGACTACCGGAATACGCTCACGATTCGCGGTGCGCTCTCCGACGGTTCGCAGATTTCGGTGTCCGGCACGTTGACCGGGCCCAAGCAAGCCGAAAAGCTCATCGGCGTCAACGGCTTTGACTTCGAGCTGCCCATCACAGAGCACGTGCTCTTGTTCCAGTACGTCGACCGGCCCGGCGTGGTGGGTGAAGTGGGCAGCATCCTGGGAAAGCAAAACATTAATATCGCCGGGATGCAGGTGTCCCGTAACGACGCCGACGGTCAGGTCTTGTGCCTGCTGACCGTGGATTCCTCGGTGCCGCAAGAGGTGCTGGGCGAAGTTCGGGAAGCGGTCAACGCGTCCTTGGCCCGCGAGGTCGACCTGAGCGAGTAACCCCGGTGAGGCGCCTCGATGAATGTCCCCGGTGAGGCGCCTTGGCCCCGTAAGGATGTGCGGGTCGTCGCCTTGGTGAGTGTCCTTAAGGCGACATCCGAGCGCTCGGGTGAGCATCGCCGTCGTTCATCTCGTTTCGCATCCCCTGACCGCATTTCGAGAGCCGCATGCCGGGCTAAAAATGCGCTACGGTGATGCGAAACGCGGGGCGGGGTAAACGTCAAAGGCGGTGGTGCTGTCTCTCGACAGGACCACCGCCCCTTTTGACTTAAAACCTATCGGCTAGTTTGAGCCGGGAGTGTTGGGTTGGGTCGGATCGACCGGCTTCGCGGGCTCCGCCGGAGTATCCGGCGTGGCAGGAGCGTCCGGCGTTCGCGCGTCGGCCCCGTCATTACCCAGCTTGTCAACCCATCCGGAGGCGTTTGACTGCACGCCATCGACCTGGTCCTTGAACTTTCCACCGGTTTTCTCATCGATGAAGTCGCCGGCCTTTTCGATGCCGTCCTTGATCTTGTCGGCGTTGTCGCCAATAAGATCTCCAGCCTTGTCCCTCAGTCCCTCGGCCTTGCCTTTGAGGTTGTCAAAAAAAGACACAGGCACCTCCTCTCGGTCATTGGGGGCCACATGCCCCCTCCGCACTTTATGGTAGCGGTCTCGTTGACTCCTGGCTATGGGCTGAGAGCGAAATTTGGGTAAACGCAATCGGCGCGGCGTTGCTAGCATGAAAGGAGCGCCCAAGCTGGTAAGCGTGGCGCTCCGGACGAGACGCGCCGTACCCGGACACGCAAAGACGACGCACTGGCAATGACAGCGGAAGCTATGAGCTAAGTGCGGTTTTGTGAACTCCGAAGTTCCCCGAAACGAGCACCTGGCTCGCCACGGTGAAAGGGAAGCGAAAATGGCGTGGGTTGTTTTAGTGATTTCGGGAATGTTGGAGGCCGTGTGGGCGGTCGCGCTGGGGAAGTCTGAAGGCTTCAGCCGCCTGGTGCCGACGATCGTATTTGGCGTGGGACTCGTGCTCAGCATGGCCGGGCTGGCGTATGCGATGCGCGAACTCCCGGTCGGGACGTCCTATGCGGTGTGGGTCGGTATTGGGGCGACGCTGACTGTGGCCTATGGGATGATCACCGGGGATGAGACGGTGAGCGTACTCAAAGTGTTGCTACTGCTCGGGATTGTGGCGTGCGTCATCGGGTTGAAACTGCTGCACTAGGTGTATCGGCGCGCAGAACGCAAAAAACCCCGCCGGGGTCATGCCTTGCGGGGTGAGAAGTGGTGGTGCACGATACTGGGATCGAACCAGTGACCTCTTCCGTGTCAGGGAAGCGCGCTACCGCTGCGCCAATCGTGCCGGCGTTCGCCTTTTCAGCGACTTCGCAAGTCTATCGAGGTGGGGACGGGATTCGAACCCGCGTATACGGCTTTGCAGGCCGCTGCCTCGCCTCTCGGCCACCCCACCAAATAACCACTGGTGAGAATCCAGCAGCAGTGACTTGCGAGCGGACGACGGGATTCGAACCCGCGACATCCACCTTGGCAAGGTGGTGCTCTACCAGCTGAGCTACGTCCGCGTGAGGGAAAATTACCGCTTTTCGAGATCGAATTGCGTTGCCGGTTTGTGTTCATCCGGCGTTTTCCAACGAGTAAAAACAATACTGTACCCGCACGCTTTCGTCCAATCGGCGCGCGGGCATGTCGCCCGTGGCAGGCCGGCAAGGTCCAAAACCCGCGCACGCACAGCCGAGTAGGCTGTGAGAATGCACGATGAAAGCGCCGCACACACCCGCTTTGCCGCCGAAACCTGGCACCGCAAAAACGGCCTGCCACTTCTGGTTCATCCGCGCCACCGCGCCACCCATCTGCTCGGCCGGGCCGCGCCGTTGCTGACCGCATGGTTTGGGTTCTCGCTCGGCTATGGGCTCATTATTTCCGTGCTGAACGCCTCGCTTGCCGACGGCACCCTCAACGCCGATATTCTCATTGACGCTGCGGACGAGTCCAATGTGGAAGCGCAAGATCAGGCGCTGGAGCAACTGGGAATTATGGTTGTGATTGCGGCGATCATTGTCCTCACAATCCTGGTTGTGGTCCCCCTGCTAGTGCTCCTTGTGACCTGGGGGGTTGGCCGCGCGATCGGCCCCAGCATGGCGCGCCGCCGCTGGTGGGGACTGGCCGCGGTGATCTTGAACCTCTCCGTGACCCCGTGGTTACTCACCTTTGACGGCGAACTATCTCTTGGCCAAGCCTGGCTCCTGCAGCTCGCCATCGTCGCCGGGCTGTTCGTGGTCATCGCCAGCGGCCTCGGCGCATTTCTGGTGTGGGCGCTCAAATCCGCGTTTCAGCAACTCTCCGCGCTCCGTCTGATGACCTCGATAGCCTTACCGCTCTTGATTCTTGTGGTGATTTTCGCCTTCTTTTCCGCCGAGCCGTGGGAAATGAGCGCGCACCTGGCACGCGGGCGCATGTTCTGGCTCCTCGCCTTCCTGGGCGCTAGCGGCCTGTTCTTCATCACCTATTTGGCGCGCCAAGAACTGAAAGAAGCCACCACGGACCTGAAGGACAGCGAATCGAGAAAACTCCTCGAAGGCACCCCGCTTGCCGCCATCGACGCGGATGAAACCGCCGACATTCAACGCCTCAACCGCATTCAACGCTTCAACGTGTGGGCCGTCCTGGTCATGGCGCAAGTGTTCCAGGCCTTCTTTTTCGGCATCGTGGCGTTCCTCTTTATGCTGGCGCTCACCGGACTCTCCATGGACGGCGAACTCATTAAATCCTGGTCCAAAGTGGACGCCGACCCGATGGAAATATTCGGCATCAAACTGCCCATCGACGTCACCGCGATCCGGGTGTGCGCCTTTCTAGCCGGGATCTCTGCGCTCAACTTCGTGGTCACGACCGCCAGCAACTCGGACTACCGGGACGCGTTCTATGACCCGCTCATGGCAAAAATCCGCAAGGCGCTGGCCGTGCACGCCATTTATGACCACCGGTTAGCGGGCGCTCAAGGGAAGAACGACGGCGATGCGCAAGTCATTGCCGAAGGTATCGCGGGATTATTCACCAGCGGGAAGGCAAAGCGCCCCGCACCTCGGGTGCGCAGGCGCACCCAGGTCACGGCCGGGAACGACGAGAATGTCGGAGGCGAGTGAAAGACTAGAAACATGACTGCACCAGCTCTCGCTCACGACACGCCCTTGGGGCGCATGTACTCTCGCTCGCTATCCGAGCGCCCGTCCGTTCCGTCCATCACCACAGTGATCGGTGTGGAAGGCATGGACCTGGGCGGATGGCACGGGTACATGGCGGCTCAAGCACTGGCAAAAGATTCCCGCCTGCCGCAAGCGGTCGGTAATCCCTCCGGGCTGCGCCAGCTAGTTCGCGACGCATCCGGCGCCTCGGAAAAGTATCGCGATAGCGCGGCCGCCCGAGGCGACCGCGTGCACTATTACTGTGAACAGGTCTCCTTAGAGGCGCTCGGGCGCGAGCATGAGAAGGCCGCAGCGCTGGACGCGCTGGCATCCAACGGAGAGGTGGGCTATGCGCACGCGTTTGACCGCTGGTGGCAAGACTTCGGCGTGAAACCGCTGGAACCAGAACTGACCGTTTGGAACAGCGATTTCGGGTACGCAGGAACCCTGGACCTCATTGCGGAAATTGGTGGCAAGCTCTGCATTGTGGACTACAAGACAAAAGGCTCCGATCGGGATGGCCGGGTCAAACCCTTGGACCCCAAGGTGGCCTTGCAACTCGTGGCCGGATTGCGCGCCGAGGAGCGTCTCGACGATGCTCAATCGGGATCGTGGAGCGAATTTCCGTTTGGCAAAGCTCCCATGCTCATCGGTGTGGCCCTCGGCGAGAACGAGGTACAAGCCTCCGCGGTTAATTCCGAGGTGTGGCGTACAGCATGGCAAAAGTTCTGGTCGCTGCGCCAAGTCTGGGCCGCCAATTATGAACTCGCCGGGAAAACCGCGCCCCTGACGCCGCTTCCCCCGCCCCCGGCAAGCGCACGGCAGGGGAGTGCCGCACCGGCCGCTGAGCGGAGCGCGCCATGAGAATTCTTTTTGCCGGCACCCCCGAGGTCGCTATCCCGACATTGGAGTACCTCTACAACTCGCGCCATGACGTGATCGGCGTGCTCACCCGGCGCGACGCCGAAATTGGGCGAAAACGCGTGCTGACTCCCGCGCCGGTCGCCGCGCGGGCGGAGGCATTGGGAATTCCCGTCATCAAGAGCGATCGCATCGACACGCCCACTCGCGAACTGATCGGCGATCTCAAACCGGACCTCGCCGTTGTGGTCGCCTATGGCGCTCTGGTCGGTCCGCAATCCTTGGCGGTGCCGCGTCATGGCTGGATTAACCTGCACTTTTCGCTCCTGCCCGCCTGGCGCGGCGCGGCCCCGGTACAGTACTCGATATTGAACGGGGACACCGTGGGTGGCGCGAGTGTGTTCCAGCTGGTCCCCGAACTCGATGCCGGACCGGTCTACGGAACCATCGAGACGCCGATACGCGAGGACACCACGAGCGGCGCGCTCCTGGATGAGCTTTCCCACTCGGGGGCGCAACTGGTGTCACGGGTGGTGGATGAGATCGCCGCTGGAACCGCCACGGCGCAGGAGCAAACCGGCGAGGTCACGCTCGCGCCCAAGCTGGTGCTGACCGATGCTCTCATCGAGTGGGACGCGCCCGCACGTGAAGTGATTCGCCGTATCAATGCCATGACGCCGGAACCCGGAGCGTTTTCCTGGCTCGGAACGCAACGATTCAAGATCGGGTCGGCGCGCCTCGAATCGGTGGAGCGCAGCGATGCCGAACCCGGGCAAATCACGTTCGAGCGCACTGGTTCAGATGGCGCAGGAAAAAAGGTACTGGTCACCGCACGCGAGGGCGTCATCGAACTCGTGGCGGTGCAAGCGGCCGGGAAAAAGATGATGGACGCCAGGGACTGGGCGCGTGGACACTTCGCCGGTAACTCGCCGATTTCCCGGCTCCGAAGCACACCCGAGGATTCCACCGCATAAGCTAGAGGACGTGCCAGAAAAACCATCCCGCCGCAACGACCGCGGACGAGAACGCAATCGTGGACACCGCTCCACGAACGGGTCCCCACGCGGTTCTCGCCAGTATTCCGCGCAAGCGCCGTCGCAACGCCGCCGCACTTCGGATCCCGCACGCCTTGCAGCATTCGAGGTGCTTCGCGCCGTGAGCGCCGATGACGCCTACGCGAACCTCGTTCTGCCGCGAAAGATCCGCGATTTCCGCTTGGACAAGCGAGACGCTGGGTTCGCCACGGAGTTGACCTACGGTGCGTTGCGCGCCCAGGGCACCTATGACGCCATTTTGTCTAGGAATGTGGATCGTCCGCTCAAAGATCTCGACCCGGCCGTCCTCGACGCCCTCCGTTTAGGTGTACACCAGGTCCTCGCGATGCGGGTGCCGACCCATGCGGCATTGAATGAGACCGTCGCCCTGGTTCGCCAAGAAATCGGTGCCGGACCCGCGGGACTCGTTAACGCCGTCTTACGTAAGGTTTCGGAAAAGCCCCTCGACGGGTGGCTTACCGAACTCACCGAATCCGCGCCAAATGAGGCCGAATCCCTCGGACTCAGCCACGCGCATCCCGCGTGGATTGTGCGCGCGTTCAAGCAGGCGCTGACTTCTCACGGGCGTCCAGAATCCGAGCTGCTGGAACTCCTTGAAGCGGACAATGAGGCTCCGGTGGTGAACCTTGTCGCCCTGCCAGGACTTGGGTCACTCGAAGAGGCCGAATCTGCCGGAGCAACCCCCGGAGAGTTGGTAGACGGCTCGGCTCTCTGGAGCGGCGGTGATCCGGCGCGCCTGGATTCGATCAAATCCGGTACCGTGCGGGTTCAGGATGTGGGCTCGCAATTGGTGGCCCGCGCACTAGCGGATGTCGAGGTGCACTCCGCATCAACCGTTGACGGCACCGCGCCGACCGAAAAATGGCTGGACATGTGCGCCGGGCCTGGAGGCAAGTCCGCGCTCCTGGGCGCCATAGCGGCAGAGCGCGGCGCTCACCTGAGCGCAAACGAACCGAGTGCGCACCGGGCCGAATTGGTGCGCAACGCCTTGGCCGCGGTGCCGGAACGAGCGTGGGATGTGCAAGAGAAGGACGGGCAGGTCTTTGGTGAGGAAACACCCGAAACCTTCGACCGGATTCTCGTCGACGCGCCCTGCACCGGACTTGGCGCGCTTCGGCGCCGACCCGAATCGCGCTGGCGGCGCCAGCCCAGCGACGTCGGGCAACTGATCCCCATTCAAGAAGCGCTGCTGTCGTCCGCCATCCAGGCGCTCAAGCCCGGGGGAGTCGTTGCGTATGTGACGTGCTCTCCGCACCACGGCGAAACCGACCTTGTGGTTCAAGAAGTGCTGTCCAAACTGGGCAAAGACACCGACCTGACTCTCCTGGACGCGCCCGCGGCGTTAAACGAGGTGGCGAAAGTTGACCTCGCTGCCGGCAACCCGCAGGCGACGCCAGGAGAGGGAGCGACCGCGCAAATCTGGCCACACCTGCACCACACCGATGGCATGTACCTGGCATTGATCCGCAAAAACGCGAAAGAGAGTTCATGACGCACTGCCGCATCAACCCCAGCATCCTGTCCGCCGACTTTGCGAACTTGCAAGCCGAACTCGATCGCATTTCCAATGCCGACGCGGCGCACATCGACGTCATGGACAACCACTTTGTGCCCAACCTGACGCTCGGTCTGCCAGTGGTGAAACGGTTGCAAGAAGTCAGCCCCATTCCACTGGACGTGCATCTCATGATTGATGACGCCGACCGTAACGCCCCCGCCTACGCGGACCTCGGTGTGGATTCGGTGACCTTCCATCTGGAGGCGTCCAAGGCGCCGGTGCGTCTGGCCCGGGAGTTGCGCGCCCGCGGATCTAAGGCATCGATGGCGCTCCGCCCCGCGACCCCGATCGAACCGTACCTGAGCCTTCTTCCCGAACTCGACATGGTCCTCATTATGACCGTGGAGCCCGGCTTTGGCGGCCAAGCATTTTTGGATATCACCCTCCCGAAAATTCGGGCCGCAGCAACCGCAATCGCCGGCAGCGGGATTCCGGTTGCGTTACAGGTAGATGGGGGAGTCGACCCCGAGACGATTGTCCGCGCGGCGGAGGCTGGTGCGGACGTTTTCGTCGCGGGTTCCGCCGTGTACAACACTCCCGATCCCGCCCATGCCGTCGACACTCTGCGTAATCTGGCGGACCGCGCGGCCAACGAGACTCCCGCCTAACTCCCTCGTCTATGTAGCAGTTAATGCCCTTTGCAGCGCGCAACATGGGCAATAACTGCTACACAGTCGAGGGGTCGGGGGAATAAACATGCGCGTGCCTGTGTAAGAATATGTACACACAAACGTGCTCCGGGGTCGGTGAAAGTCCGAACCGGCGGTCAAAGTCCGCGACCCGCTCACAGTGCACCTGCAGCAGCAGCAACGCCGTGAACGGTTGAACCGGTGAAATTCCGGTACCGACAGTTACAGTCTGGATGGGAGAAGCACGTTCAACCGGTGTGCTGTGGTGCGCGGGGACTCGCTTGCGGTCCCAGCGATCCTGAACGCACACCGACTTGACGTTCCCCCGGAGCCACCGCCTACGGGAAGGAACTTGATTGGATTTTTTGCGGTGGCTCTTTGAAGCTCAAATACCTGTAGCAGGGTCTGCTCTGCTTGTTCGCGAAGTACTCGGCAATGTTTTCGGCCTTGCCAGCGCGCTCGGCGGAATGCGCCGCAAGGTCTGGGCGTGGCCGGTCGGCATTATCGGCAACCTTCTGCTCCTCACGGTCTTCCTCGGCTCCATCATCAGCCAAGACTCGGCCGCCAACCTCCTGGGTCAAGCCGGGCGTCAAATCATGTTCATCGCCGTCTCCATCTACGGCTGGGTCCGTTGGCGTCAAGCGAAAGACTCGCCGAGCCACCAGATCACCCCGCGCTGGGCAACCGGTAAGGAACGGCTCCTGCTTGTCATCGCGCTAGTCGGCGGCACGGCGCTGCTCACCCCGATTTTCGCTGCCTTGGGCTCATATGAACCGGTCTGGGCGGACGCCTGGACCTTTGTCGGTTCACTCCTGGCCACCTACGGCATGGCGAAAGCCTGGACCGAATTCTGGCTGATCTGGGTCGCCGTGGACATTGTCGGGGTCCCGCTCCTCTTCTCGGCCGGCTATTACGCCACCGCGTTCATGTATGTGTTCTACGGCGTCTTCACCCTCATCGGGTTCTTTGTCTGGTGGCGCGCCAACGCCAACGCGAAACCGCGGATTGAAACCACCATGCCGGATCCGACCATCAAGGGAACCGAGTGAACGAGCCGACGGCAGGGGCCATGGCCGAGGCGCTCCAGCAGGCACTTCGCGGCACCCGCACGCGCAACCCGCTGGTGGGCGCGGCCGTCCTGGATCGCGACGGAAACCTCGCGGCAACCGGTTTTCACCCCGGTGCCGGATCGCCGCACGCCGAGGTCAACGCTCTGGCGGCCGCACGCGCCGCGGGCATTGATCTGAGCAAGGCAACCCTGGTGGTCACTTTGGAGCCGTGCGCTCACCATGGCACCACACCGCCGTGCGCCGAGACCATCGCACGCGCCGGCATACCTCGGGTGGTGTTCCTCGCGAGCGATCCCACCGAAGCGGGCGGCGGCGCGGATTTCTTGCGTGAGCGTGGGGTCACGGTGGAGAAGTACGACGACGAGTCCCGGCTCCCAGCCGATTCTCGCCTCCTCGCCGAACAACTTAATGCCCGGTGGTTCCGGGCCAAACGGGAGCAACGGCCCTTTGTGATTGCCAAATCGGCGAGAACCTTTGACGGGTACATCGCCGCCCGTGATGGCAGCAGCAAATGGATCACCAACGCGGCGGCGCGTTCGGATGCTCACGTGTTGCGGTCTCGCGTCGACGCCATCGCGGTGGGTGCGGCCACAGCACTCACGGACAACCCCCGCCTCACGGCTCGAGACACCTCAGAGCGCACGCTCGTGCGCCCGGCACGTGTCGTTTTCGGGATGCGTAGCCTGCGACCGGGCTCGCATCTTGATGACCCGGCCACCATTCGTCTCTCGGGGGCGCACCTCGCCTCAGACCTGAGACACCTGTACCGCAAAGGGGTGAGGTCGCTACTGATCGAAGGCGGCGGCAAGCTTGTGTCCTCCTTCTTGCGCGCCAGGCTGGTGGACCAATTCATTTCCTATGTCGCCGCGGACCTGATGGGTTCAGGCAATCCCGCGGTGTCCTTTCCCGGCGTCGACTCCATCGGCGAGCGCCAATCGTGGATGTGGGATCCCAGCGGGATGGGTGCTTCCGCCTGGCTGGGCACCGGCGCCGACCTTAATCTCAGACTTCAGACCATCCCGAAAGAAGGGTGAAAAATGTTTACCGGCATTGTCAGCGAAATGGGCTGCGTTCTCGATATCTCTCCCGATTCTCACCGCGACATCACACGGCTCACGGTCAAATTGAAGGACGCCGCCGACCAGCTGGGCCCTGGAGCCTCCATCGCTCTGGCAGGCGTCTGTCTGACCGCGCTGGAAGAACCCACCAATGGCGTTGCGAGCGTCGAAATCATGGGCGAAACTCTCTCGCGAACCACACTCGGATCTCTGAAGGCCGGGGACGCAGTGAACGTCGAACGGGCCATGAGCGCCACCGGACGTTTCGACGGACACATCGTCCAGGGCCATGTCGATACCATCGCGCCACTGATTCGGCGAGTCAACGCGGGCGACTGGGACGTGCTGCGCTTCGCCCTTGACGTCGACCACGCAGATCTCGTGGTGCCCAAAGGCTCCATCGCGCTAGACGGGGTTTCACTGACCGTTAGCGCGCTTGGACCGGACTGGTTCGAGGTGTCTCTCATCCCCGTCACGCTACGCGACACCACGCTCGGAACAATTGCGGTCGGGGATCGCGTCAACGTCGAGTTTGATGTGCTGGCAAAGCACCTTTTCACGTCGCGGCGCGAGGCCCCTGCCCATGCGCCGAAGACGTCCCGAAGCAACACCGTGGAGGCTGCCATTGCGGCGTTGGCTGCGGGAAATGCCGTAATCGTGCGGGACGCCGACGATCGGGAAAACGAGGGCGACATTATCTTTGCCGCCCAAGACGCGAGCGCCGAACTCATGGGTTTCACCATTCGTCACAGTTCAGGGGTCGTTTGTGTGCCCATGTCCAAGGAGCGGCTCGACGCGCTTGATCTTCCACCCATGGTCAGCGACAACCAAGACCCCAAAGGCACCAACTATGCGGTGTCCTGCGACGTTCGCGAAGGCACCACCACGGGTATCAGCGCAGCCGATCGGGCCGCCACGGCTCGTGCGCTGGCCAGCCCGGACGCGGTGCCTGCCCACTTCCACCGGCCCGGCCACATGTTTCCGCTCGGCGCACACCCGCAAGGAATCGATGCGCGGGCCGGGCACACCGAGGCGGCGATTGAACTCATGGAACTCTCGGGAAAGCGGCCCGTAGCCGTCATTGCCGAGCTCACTCAGGACGACGGTTCCATGATGCGCGGTTCAACGTTAGAAACGTTTGCCACCGAGCATGGCATGCCAATGATCACTATTGAGCAATTGTGCGAGTACACCCCCGAGAGCGAACGCGGCTCCGGTCAACTGCCGCGGGTTGAGGCGGGACCGGCGGTAAACGTCGAAACGAGCGCCGGACTGATGAGCGCGCGGGCCTTCCTAAGCGAAAGGGGCGGTGAACATCTCGTGTTAAGCGCGCCAACCCCTGCCTCGAACGAACAGCAGTGGAATGCGGACCAGCAAGCCCGCGCCCACGAGAACACCAGTGCCCCGGCACTGGTCCGGGTGCACTCCGAGTGCGTCACCGGTGATGTTTTCTCCTCCACGCGCTGCGATTGCGGCGATCAATTGGAGGCGTCACTGAAAGTCATTGCGGCAAACGGGGGCCACCTTATATATCTGCGCGGACACGAAGGACGCGGAATCGGACTCTTCGACAAGATTCGAGCCTATGCCGAGCAGGACCGAGGACTCGACACCATCGAGGCAAACCTCGCCCTCGGCCACGAGCCAGATTCCCGCACCTATGCCGATGCGGCCGCCATCCTGATCAACATTGAGGCAACAACCATCCGGCTCATCACCAATAACCCGGACAAGAGGCGCAGCCTCGAAGAATACGGCGTCACGGTCACTGAACTCGTCCATGTGCCCACACCCGTACACGCAGGGAACCTCGCCTATCTGAGCACCAAACAAGAACGCATGGGCCACCGGCTGCAGCTCTGGCCCCGCGAAGAGATAAAGGAGAACCACGGATGAGCAAAGACGGCGCCGCGACCGGCCTCATGGACGAGTACTTACCCGCGTTGGCAAAGCTGAGCGCCGAAGGCCTCTCGATTCCCATCATCGCTTCTCTTTGGCACCCCCAAATCATGGATGCGTTAATTGCCGGTGCCCAGCGGGCGGCGGATCACGCCCGCACCTTTCTGCCCGTGGACACACCTCTTATCCGGGTCCCCGGCTCGTTTGAGCTTCCGGTAGCTGCCGCGCGGCTGGCAGGCGAGCATGACGCCCTGGTGAGCATCGGCGTCGTTATTCGCGGAGATACACCGCACTTTGAGTATGTGTGCCAGGCGGCAACCGCCGGTCTCACACAGGTCGCGGTTTCAACCGGTACGCCCGTGGGATTCGGTGTGCTCACCGTGGACAATGAGACACAGGCCGTGGCGCGAGCCGGTGGGCCCGGCGCCAGCGAAGACAAGGGATATGAGGCGTTTGAAGCGGCAATTGTGACGCTCGCCAGCCTCGGGTTGGGAAAAAGCTCGCAGGCACCGTTAACCTTGAAGGCGTGAAAACTTTCGAATCCCTATTTGCCGAGCTGAGCGAAAAGGCTCAGACGCGGCCGGAAAACTCCCGTACGGTTGCAGAACTGGACTCGGGCGTTCATGGGATCGGCAAGAAGATCGTGGAAGAGGCCGCCGAGGTTTGGATGGCCGCCGAGTATGAGAGCCAGGATGAGACCGCAGCGGAAATTTCGCAGCTGCTCTACCACGTTCAAGTACTCATGCTGGCGAAAAACCTCCGCCTGGACGATGTCTACAAGCATCTCTAGCCACGGCGCGACCACCCCACTCATGGGGGCGCGCTGTGGCTATGCAGAAGCCGATGCACGTTCACCACAAAGGACACCACCATGTTAAAAATCGCTGTGCCCAATAAGGGCTCGCTCTCAGAAGCTGCCAGCACACTCCTCAAAGAAGCCGGATACCGGGGACGTCGCGACTCGCGCGAACTCGTGCTGGTTGATCCGGACAACGACATTGAATTTTTCTTCATCCGTCCCCGCGACATCGCCGTCTACGTCGGCTCGGGCACGCTGGACGTAGGAATAACCGGGCGCGACCTCTTTCTCGATGCCCGCGCGAACGCCACCGAGATCATGCCGCTGGGGTTTGGTGCGTCAACCTTCCGATTTGCCGGGCCGGCGGGGGAATTCACGGGGCTCTCGGACCTGGAAGGGAAGCGCATAGCCACCAGTTATGACGCACTGCTCGAAGACTATCTCCAACAGCACGGAGTCACCGCGGATGTGGTGCGGCTGGACGGAGCGGTGGAATCCTCCGTGCGGCTGGGTGTGGCCGACGCCATTGCCGACGTCGTGGAAACCGGGAACACCTTGCGCGCCGCCGGAATGGATGTATTTGGCGAGCCGATTCTCACCTCGGAAGCGGTTTTGATCGCGCAAAACACGGTGGCGCCATCGAGCGACCTCGACGTGCTGGTCCGCCGACTCAAGGGCGTCATCGTTGCCCGCGAATACGTCATGCTGGATTATGACGTGCCCAAGGCGCTGGCCGATGAGGCGTGTGCGCTCACGCCGGGTCTGGAATCACCCACCGTCTCGCCATTGGCCAATCCCGAGTGGGTCGCGGTGCGCGCGATGATTCGGCGCACCCAAACGAACAAGATCATGGATCAGCTCTACGAACTGGGAGCCCGGGCAATCTTGGTCACCAATATTCACGCCAGCAGGATTTAAAATGAGCGTTGCAGTGCGAGTAATCCCCTGTCTGGACGTGGACTCTGGGCGCGTGGTGAAAGGGGTGAACTTTCAGGATCTTCGCGACGCGGGCGACCCCGTCGAACTAGCCCGCCGGTACGGTGTGGACGGCGCGGATGAGCTGACCTTCCTGGACATTACGGCTTCCAGCGCCGAGCGCGAAACCACCTATGACATGGTGCGCCGCGCTGCCGAAGAAATCTTCATCCCGCTCACCGTCGGCGGGGGAGTCCGCTCGGTCGCCGACGTCGATCGGCTTTTGCGCGAAGGCGCCGATAAGGCGGCGGTGAACACGGCTGCGGTGACCCGCCCCGAACTTATCACCGAGATCGCCGAACGCTTCGGTTCGCAAGTCTTGACCCTTTCGCTTGACGCCCGGCGCACCCAAGGCGACCACACGCCGTCGGGCTTTGAAGTCACCACCATGGGCGGTAGGAAAGGCACCGGAATAGACGCTTTGGCATGGGCTAAGGAAGCGCAAGAGCGCGGAGTCGGCGAAATCTTGTTGAACTCCATCGACGCCGACGGGACCAAACAGGGCTTTGATGCCGAAATGATTCGCGCCGTGCGCGAGGTAGTCTCGGTTCCGCTTATTGCCTCCGGCGGTGCCGGCGCACCCGAGCACTTCCCTCCGGCGATTGCGGCCGGAGCGGATGCGGTGTTGGCGGCCTCCGTGTTCCACTTCGGAGGACCCCATGCCATTGACGAGGTCAAGAGCGCGATTCGCGAAGCGGGCTACGAAGTTCGCTAACGCCGGGGAATGACCGTGCACACTCGAAATCGACTGTGCAGATAATGCACGGTTTTACGGCGTGTCGCGTGCGTGTTCTGCACAGTCGATTGGGGGGGGAGGGGGTTAGAGGCCGATTTGTGCGCTGGTCAGCAGCGCGACGGCGTCTTCATCGCCCTCGAGAGTGACGAGTGCGTGCTTTTGCCGGCCGTGCGCATGCATGAGCAATTCGGCCGGTTCCCCGGTGATCGCGACGGCGCTCTCGGCCTTCTTGACCACGTGCCGGGGCCCGTCGGGGCGAACCAGAATAATGCCAAGGTCGACACCGCGGTAGAGCATCCCGGCGCGCTTGATCAGTTCGCTCCAGAGCACCTCGGTGTAATCCTCATCGAGTGCTCGGGGCACCCAGCGCTCTTGCGCGCGCCGCACATCCTCGGTGTGAACAAAGTACTCGATGGTGTTCGCGGCGCGGTCCACGCGCTTGATTCTCATGGGGGAGAACCGGCCGGGTCCGCGCCGAAATTTCGCCACGAGGTTATTGAACTCCGCGACCGTGACGGCGGCGTCGGCCAGGGAGTTAATGGCCTTGTCGGTGCGGGCAGCGAGCGGGCCGCCAAGCATGCCCAGAGCGTCGAGCGGCTGATGCTCGCGTACATAGAGGTGCGCGGCCAGATGGCGGGTGTCCCAACCCTCGCACAGCGTGGGATCCTGAGGTCCGGCCGCAATCAATGTTTCGGCTAAGAGCTCGCGGGAAGGCTGTACAAAGTCCATCAACTTGAAATTAGCATGCCGCTACCGCCAAGCGGCTAGAATTGAGCGCGATGTCTGCAAATCTCCCCGAAGAAATCTCCGCACGCCTGAAAAAGGACCCGGCAGGCCTGGTTGCCGCCATTGTCCAAGACCACGAGAGCAAAGATGTGCTCATGCTGGGCTGGATGGATGAGGAAGCGCTCAACCGAACACTCACAACGGGGCGCGCCACCTATTACTCGCGCTCGCGCCAAGAGTACTGGCGCAAAGGCGACACTTCCGGTCACACCCAGTGGGTCAAATCCGTGGCGTTGGACTGTGACGGGGACGCGTTACTCGTCCAAGTAGAGCAAATCGGTGCCGCGTGCCACACCGGGACGCGAACCTGCTTCGACGGACGGGACCTCGGAGCCGTTGTCGGGCAGGCACCCATTGAGACCCAGACGCCATGAGCACAAGTGCTGACCAAGCCCCGCTGGGACATATCAGACCCACCCTTGAGGAATTCCGTGAGCTAGCCCGCGACCGGCGCGTCATCCCGGTGACCGTGCGCCTGCTAGCGGACTCGCACACCCCCATTGGCCTTTACCGTCAACTGAGCGACGGCAGACCCGGCACCTTCTTGCTCGAAAGCGCCGCACAGGGCGGAGCGTGGGCGCGCTATTCGTTCATCGGCGTCAACAGCGCCGCCACACTGAGTGCCGAAGGGACCCAAGCACACTGGATGGGCACCGTGCCTGCGGGTCTTCCAACCACGGGGCCAAGTGTCGATGTGCTTGCCGAGACCATGCGCCTGCTCCACACCCCGTCCGTCGAGGGACTGCCGTTCTTCAGCTCCGGAATGGTGGGCTATGTGGGCTGGGAAGCGGTGCGGCACTGGGAAAAGTTGCCGCACGCGCCCGTCGATGACCTTGACCTCCCGGAAATGGCCATGAACCTGGTCACCGACATGGCCGTCATGGACAACGTGGACTCCACGGTCACGCTCATTGCCAACGCCATTAACTTTGACGCGAGCGACGATCGCGTCGATGAAGCCTGGCTCGATTGTGTCCAACGGCTGAAAGCCACGGTTGCGCGCATGGACGCCCCCATGACCCCGGAAGTGTCGGCATTCGAGACGGCGCCGGCCACGCACCTGGATGCCGGGGGCGAACAGGTCAAGGAGAGCTGGGATGAGAGCGCCTACCTGGACGCGATTGCTGCGAGCAAAGACAATATTGTCGACGGCGACGTGTTCCAACTGGTGCTTGCCCGCCGTTTCGAGGCGGAAACCACCCCTGACCCGTTGCCGGTTTACCGCATGCTGCGCAGTTGGAACCCCAGCCCGTACATGTACCTCTTCAACTTTGAGGACCCCTCAGACGGGCGTGCCTATCACGTTGTGGGCTCTTCTCCCGAAGCGCTGGTGACCGTTCATGGACGCGAAGCGATCACCCATCCGATCGCCGGATCGCGTCCGCGCGGGGACAGCGTTGAAGCGGACAAACGGCTAGAAGCCGAGTTACTTGCCGACACGAAAGAGCGCTCCGAGCACCTCATGCTGGTGGATCTTGCCCGCAACGACCTCTCGAAAGTGTGCGTGCCGGGTACCGTGAGCGTGAGCGAATTCATGCACATCGAACGGTTCAGCCACATCATGCACCTCGTGTCCACGGTCGTTGGCGAACTCAAACCCGACGCCACCGCCTATGACGCGCTACGCGCCACCTTCCCCGCCGGAACTCTCTCCGGCGCGCCCAAACCACGCGCCCTCCAGCTCATCGACGAATACGAGCCGGTGAAGCGAGGCGTGTACGGCGGGGTGGCCGGGTACCTCGACTTTGCCGGGAACATGGATATGGCCATTGCGATCCGTACTGCCCTTATCCGCGATTCCCGCGCCTACGTTCAAGCCGGCGGCGGAATCGTCGCCGATTCGGTAGACACGGCGGAGGCCCTCGAGTCCCTTAATAAGGCGCGAGCCCCGCTCGCCGCCGCGGTCGCGGCAAAAGGTCTGCGCAACGCAAATGACGTGCTGGACGCAACCACCACCGGTCACCGTGCTACAAGTAGCTAAAGGAAACGCTTCATGAAACGTCTGCTGAGCAAATCGACGCTTGTGGTGCTTGCCGTCGCATTCGCGCTGGGCTGCGTCGCACTCACGACGCAAACCTGGCTGGTCGCCACCGTTCCCTCCACGGCGGTGCAAACCCCGGATATTCCGGTGCAGGGCTCGCAAATGGCAACCGGGGTGACCGCATTCGCGCTGGTGGCCGCGGCGGCCGCGCTTGCCGCGGCCATTTCCCGTCCGGTACTGGCGCGAATTTGTAGTGCGCTCATTGTGGTGGCGAGTATCGCCGTCGTTCTTAATATTGTGTCCTTTCTTGGCAACCCGGCCGGTGCGGCCGCCACGAAAATTGGCGAAGCAACCGGCATTCAAGGCGGAGACGACACGCAACTGGCGATCAACGCGCTACCAAGTATCGCGCTCGTGCTGGCGATAGCGATGGGCCTGGTCGGGGTCGTGATGGTCATCCGGGCAGGTCTGTGGGCGCGCACGGGAGGGACCGGCGCTCGTTTTGAACGGGCGGGTGCGAAAACCCGGCCCAGCAGCACCCACCGCAAGGATGAAGCCATCGACCGCTGGGACGATCTGAGCGTCGGCAAGGACCCCACCGTCGACTGAGGCGCCCCGATGTGCAAGTCGAGGCCAAGTTAGTGGCAGAATAAGGGGCGACGTACTTTTTGCTTGACGCCCATATTTCGAGGAGAAAAATCGATGGCCAACAACGCCGCCGTGAAGAACCAAAGCAACGTGGATGAGAACAAGAGCATCCACGATGAGCCTCTGGGACACGGAAGCACCCCGGCCGCATGGGCATGTGTCACGATCATGATCATCGGTGTGATCGTGTCCTGCATCGGCTTTATTGTCACGAGTGCCGCCGACCGGAACGTGGGAATCGCAATGTTCTGGGCTGGACTGGTGGTGGTGGCGATTGGTCTGATTGTGGGTTGGATCATGCGCCGCGCAGGTTATGGAGTTGGTGGGGACAAGCTGAAAAGCGACCACTGAGTGAGCGTCCTTGACCACATTATCGACGGCGTCAAGGAAGACCTAGCCGCCCGTCGGGCCGCATATCCGTTGGCCGCGGTTGAACGCCTAGCAGCCCAGGCCCGGCCCGTCCGCGACGCCTATCGCTCCTTGGTTTCGCGCGAATTCGCGCTCATTACCGAGGTGAAGCGCTCGAGCCCGTCCAAGGGTCAATTGGCGTCCATAACTGATCCTGCGGGTTTGGCCGCGCAGTATGCCGCTGGAGGCGCTGCCGCGGTGAGCGTGCTGACCGAAGAACGCCGATTCGGCGGCAGCCTGGCAGATTTAGACGCCGTGCGCGCGGCGGTCGACGTGCCGGTTCTGCGCAAAGACTTCATGGTTGATGAGTACCAATTTTACGAAGCGCGGGCGCACGGTGCGGACATGGTGTTGCTTATTGTTGCGGCACTGGATGACGCGCAATTGCGGGATTTCAGCGACCTTGCGGCCGAATTGGGGATGGCCGCGCTCGTGGAAACGCACACCGCGGAGGAGATCGAGCGCGCTCAGGCGGTCAATGCGCGGATTCTCGGGGTCAACGTGCGCAACTTGAAGACCCTGGATGTGGACCGCCAAGTGTTTGCCGACCTCGCTCCCGCGCTTGAGAGCGTCGGGGAGGGGACCGTGATTGTGGCCGAATCCGGTGTCAGCGGCGTCCACGATATTGAGTTTTATGCCCGTTACGGCGCGCGCGCGGCCTTGGTGGGAGAAGCCCTGGTCAAGAACTCCGATCCGCGCGGCGCCACGGAAGAATTTACGGCGGTGGGTGCTCGGGCGCGGGCAGCTCAGGCAGAGGTCGCACCGACCGCCAGGACAGGTAAGTCATCAGCATGAAGAACACAGAGAATTCAGGACACGGCGTGGAAATGGGCACGGGCGCGCCAAGCGCTCCAAGCGCTCCGCTCAAAGACCAATCCGGCCCCTACTTCGGCAATTTCGGCGGGCGCTGGATGCCCGAATCGCTCATCGCGGCGCTGGATGAGCTCGAGGAGACCTTCGACAAGGCGCGCCTCGACCCGGACTTTGTGGATCGCTTCAAGGACTTGCTGGCCAACTACGCGGGCCGCCCCTCGCTGTTGACCGAGGCGAAGCGCTTTTCCGCGCACGCCGGCGGGGCTCGCGTCTTCCTCAAACGTGAAGACTTGAACCACACCGGCTCGCACAAGATCAACAATGTTCTGGGCCAGGCCCTTCTGGCTCAACGCATGGGCAAGACCCGGGTGATCGCTGAAACCGGAGCCGGACAGCACGGCGTGGCGACGGCTACGGCGGCGGCGTTGCTTGGACTGGACTGCGTGGTGTACATGGGCGCCGAAGACACACGGCGCCAAGCCCTGAACGTGGCGCGTATGAAACTGCTCGGCGCCGAAGTGATCCCGGTGACCAACGGCTCGCAAACGCTCAAGGACGCCATTAATGATGCGCTCCGC
The DNA here is from genome assembly GCF_000688395.1 of Haematomicrobium sanguinis DSM 21259. GTDB lineage: Bacteria > Actinomycetota > Actinomycetes > Actinomycetales > Micrococcaceae > Haematomicrobium > Haematomicrobium sanguinis. Next base: position 31,506 of record NZ_JIAG01000009.1, read on the forward strand.
GACTGGGTCGCGAATGTGGAGAATACCCACTATCTCTTGGGTACCGCCGCAGGAGCGCACCCGTTCCCGGCGATGGTGCGCTTCTTCCACGAGGTCATTGGCAACGAGGCCCGCCAACAGATCCTGGCGCAAACGGGTTCGCTTCCCGACGCCGTCACCGCCTGCGTGGGCGGCGGCTCCAACGCCATCGGAATTTTCCACGCATTCCTGGATGATCCCGAGGTCGCGCTCTACGGTTTGGAAGCCGGTGGCGACGGGGTAGAAACAGGTCGGCATGCCGCCGCGATCACCCTGGGACGATCGGGAGTATTACACGGGGCCCGTTCCTATTTGATGCAGGATGAGGACGGCCAAACCATTGAGTCGCACTCGATTTCTGCGGGCCTGGACTACCCCAGTGTGGGGCCGGAGCACGCGCATCTGGCCGAAATCGGCCGGGTCGCCTATGAACCCATTACCGACACCGAGGCGATGGACGCGTTCAAACTGCTGAGCGAAACCGAGGGCATCATCCCGGCGATCGAGTCCGCTCACGCCCTCGCCGGCGCACAAAAAGTGGGACGGCGTTGGGCCGAAGAATCCCCGGATACCGTGGGAGAGAAGATCATCGTGGTCTCACTCTCCGGTCGCGGCGATAAGGACGTAGCCACCGCCGCAACGTGGTTCGGCATCCTGAGCGAAGAGGAAGCGAAGGGCGGAGCATGAGCGAATCCCTGACACAGCCCGGACCGCGCGTCACCACGGCGCAGAAAATCGACGCCGCCGCCGCCGAAGGCCGCGCCGCACTGATCGGCTACCTTCCCGCGGGCTACCCCACCCTGCAAGAATCCATTGACGCGGGCATCGCGCTGGCGCAAAACGGTTGCGACATTATCGAGATCGGCATCCCGTACTCGGACCCGGTCATGGACGGGCCCGTCATCCAAGAAGCCACGAGTCTCGCGCTGGCCAACGGCTTCCACGTGAGCCAAGCCTTCGATGTCGTGCGCGCCATCACCGACAACACCGATGCCGCAGTCGTGATCATGACCTATTGGAACCCCGTGCTGCGCATGGGCGTGGACACCTTCGCCAAGCGTCTTGCCGACGCCGGGGGAGCCGGGCTCATCACCCCGGATCTCATCCCGGATGAAGCCGCCGAGTGGATCGAAGCCAGCGACAAATACGGCCTCGACCGCATTTTTCTGGCCGCCCCAACCTCGACACCGGAGCGGCTCGCTCTCGTGGCAAAGAGTTCGCGCGGATTCGTGTACGGCGTCTCTCTCATGGGAGTCACCGGTGCCCGCAGCGAGGTTTCCCATCAGGCCGAATCGGTGGTGCAACGCACACGCGAGGCAGGCGCCGAGCGCGTCTGCGTCGGTATCGGCGTGTCCACCCCGGAACAGGCCGCGGAAATCGCCCGTTACGCCGACGGTGTCATCGTCGGCACCGCGCTCGTCGCCGCCTTACGCGACGGAGGAGCGAACGCCGTCGCGCAACTTGTCTCAGAACTCTCCCAGGGAGTGCACAAATAATGAGCCTCATGGTCCCCACGGAATTCCCCCCGCCGCCTTGGAGCGGCTTTGAAATCGGCCCGCTCAACATTCGCGCCTACGCCCTATGTATCCTACTCGGCATCGTGGTGGCCATGTGGCTCACCATCCGCCGTTGGAAGGCGCGCGGCGGGCCGGACGGGGCGGTCTGGGATATCGCTATCTGGGCCATCCCTTTCGGCATCATCGGCGGACGGCTCTACCACGTCTTTAGCTCCCCGGACGCCTATTTCGGCCCGAACGGGGATCCGGCAAAAATCATTGAGATATGGAATGGCGGCCTGGGAATTTGGGGTGCCGTGGCATTGGGCGCCGTCGGTGCGTGGATCGGGTGTCGGCAGGCGGGTGTGAAACTCAGCGCGTTCGCCGATGCGGCAGCCCCCGGAGTGCTCATCGCCCAGGCGATTGGCCGCTGGGGCAACTGGTTCAACCAAGAACTTTTTGGTGGTCCCACCGATCTGCCCTGGGGCCTGCGCGTGGACCCGGCCAGCGGCAACTTTCCCGCCGGTTACCAGCCAGACACGCTGTTCCACCCCACATTTCTTTACGAGAGCATCTGGAACCTCCTTGGCGCCCTCGCCATCCTCGCTCTCGACAAGCGATTCCGGCTGGACGGCGGACGCACCTTCTGGCTTTACGCCACGATTTACACCTTCGGCCGCCTCTGGATCGAAATGATCCGCATCGATGAAGCCGAGCAGGTCACGCTCTTCGGCATCACCACCCGCATTAACGTCTGGGTATCCATCGTGGTCTTCCTCGCGTCCCTCGCGATCTTCGTGTGGCTGTGCGTCCGTGCGCGCAAACACCCGGACTACTCCATTTGGTTGCCTGGGCGGGAGCCTCAGCCGGAGACCGAAGACGCCCAGATGAACGACGGCGATGCCCGCCACAGTGCCGAAAGTTCCGTTGGTACCGGGGTCACCGCGTCTCAGAAAGTGGACAAGAGCGATCCCACTTCTTGAGACCGTGCTACGATCGCGGGAACCTGTGTGAACGTGGCGCATCAACCGCGCTCACGCAGTTCGCCTCAACACGGCGAGTCCTCGAATGCCGGTGACAACCACCGCGATTCCGCCACGGAGTAGTGGCACCTGGTGTGATTGTCACAGGAATGTTTCCACCCTGTCACAGCGCACGCAGTTCATGCCCGCTACCTGCATTAGAATGTGAACCACCTAACACTTCTGTAGAACCCGCGGGTCAGCGTACCTGGGGCCAATGTTGTCCCCTTCCTACAGCTCCATTCATGGGAAGGACTCTTAATGGCACTCTCAGCTCAGCCTGAATCTTCCGCCGTCATCTCCCCGTTCCACCGCTTCGCCCGCCTTCCCGAGGGCTACGGGCTGTACTCGCCGGAGAATGAAAAAGACGCCTGCGGTCTGGCCATGATCGCGACCCTGCGCGGCGAGCCCGGGCACGATATCGTGAACCACGCACTCCACGCATTGCGCCGATTGGAACATCGCGGAGCCGTCGGCGCGGATGAGGGCACCGGTGACGGTGCAGGTCTCCTCACGCAGGTACCCGACGAATTCTTCCGAGCCAAGACGCCATTCGATCTGCCGCGCGAGGGCCAATACATTGTGGGCACGGCCTTCTTGCCGGAGAACGCAGCCGAGCGGGACTACGCCCGCCAGGGGTTTACCGAGCTGGCAGCCGAGGAAAACCTGCAGGTTTTGGGTTGGCGTGAAGTCCCGGTGTATGACCACATGATCGGGCCGATGTCCCGGGCCTGCATGCCATTTTTCGAGCAAGCTTTCCTGGCGCCCACCGATGGGGAACAGGACACATTGGAGCTCGAGCGCCGATCGTACCGGGTGCGGAAGCGCGCGCAAAACAAGTTCGGCATTTACTTCCCCTCGCTCTCCTCGCGCACCATGGTGTACAAGGGCATGTTGACAACCGCCCAGTTGGAACCGTTTTACCCAGACCTTTCCGATCCGCTGTTCAAGACGAAGCTTGCCATCGTGCACTCTCGCTTCTCTACGAACACTTTCCCGTCCTGGCCGCTGGCGCAACCGTTCCGCAATGTGGCGCACAACGGTGAGATCAACACGGTCAAAGGCAACCGCAACTGGATGCGCGCCCGCCAATCACAATTGGCCAGCCCGCTACTGGGGGAGGACCCAGAAGAGCTGTTCCCGATCTGCACACCGGCGGCCTCCGACTCTGCCTCCTTTGACGAGGTGCTCGAGCTGCTGACCCTCTCGGGGCGATCCATCATGCACTCCATCATGATGATGATCCCGGAGGCATGGGAGAACAATGAGCAAATGGACCCGGAACGCCGGGCCTTTTACCGCTACCACTCCATGCTCATGGAGCCCTGGGACGGTCCCGCCGCGGTGTCCTTCACGGATGGTCGTTTTGTCGGTGCGGTATTGGATCGCAACGGTTTGCGCCCGGCGCGGTACTGGGTCACCGAAGACGGACTCGTCGTGTTGGCCTCGGAAGTCGGGGTCGTTGAGGTCGCACCGGAAAAGATCGTCAAAAAGGGCCGGGTCGCCCCTGGGAAGATGTTCCTCGTCGACACCCAAGACGGCAGGCTCATTGACGATCAGGAGATCAAGGCAGAGTTGGCGTCGGCCAAGCCCTGGAAGCAGTGGGTTGCCGAAAACCAGATCGACCTTGGGGACCTGCCCGATCGCGAGCACGTCAACCACACCTCCGCCTCGGTCAACCTGCGCCAACGCACCTTCGGGTACACCAACGAAGAGGTGCGCATGCTCATCGCACCCATGGCGCGCACCGGTGCGGAACCGCTGGGTGCCATGGGCACCGATGCCCCGGTCGCGGTGCTGTCCGAGCGCCCGCGACTGCTCTTCGACTACTTTGTGCAGTCCTTCGCGCAAGTGACCAACCCGCCGCTGGACGCCATCAGAGAAGAACTTGTCACCTCGATGGCGCTCTCCATTGGCCCGGACGGCAATATTTTGCAAGAAGATCAGGTCAAGACGCGGCACGTGAATTTGCCATATCCGGTCATCGACAACGATCAGCTCGCCAAAATTGCGGCCATCAGCAATGAGAACTTCGAAAAGCTCACCATCAAGGTTCGCGGCCTGTACCGGCCGGACGGCGGCGAAGCGGCGCTCCGGGCCCGCATCGCTGAGATCTGTGAGAAAGTCTCTGCGGCGGTCAACCGCGGCGTCCAGTTCATCATCTTGTCCGACCGGGACACGAACGCCCAGTGGGCGCCCATCCCGTCCTTGTTGCTGACCAGTGCGGTGCACCACCACCTGCTCAAGAGCGCTACCCGCACCAAAACCTCGCTGATCGTCGAATCCGGCGAGGTGCGAGAGGTGCACCATGTGGCCGCGCTCATCGGCTACGGGGCCAGCGCCGTCAATCCGTACTTGGCTATGGAAACGGTCGAGGATCTGGTGCGTAACGGCGACGTGAGCGGCGTGGACGCACCCAAGGCGGTCGCCAACCTCATGAAGGGACTTGGCAAGGGCGTCCTGAAGATCATGTCCAAGATGGGCATCTCCACGGTCGCCTCATACTGCGGCGCACAAACCTTTGAAGCCCTCGGGCTGTCTCAAGAACTCGTGGACGAATACTTTCACGGCACACAGTCGCAACTGGGCGGTGTAGGGCTATCGGTGATCGCCGCCGAAACCGCGGCGCGACACCGCATGGCCTATCCCGAAGACGGCGCGGTGACCCCGCAGCGAGAACTGGAAACCGGCGGGGAGTATCAGTGGCGCCGAGAAGGACCCCCGCACCTGTTCAACCCGGAGACGGTATTCCGTTTGCAGCATTCGACTCGCGAACGCCGGTATGACATTTTCAAGGCGTACACCGCCGCGATCGACAACCAGGCCGAAAGCCTCATGACCTTGCGCGGACTGCTGGCCTTTAACGGTTCCCGGGAACCTATTTCGATCGACGAGGTGGAACCGGTCTCCGAGATCGTCAAGAGGTTCTCCACCGGCGCCATGAGCTACGGGTCCATTTCCCAAGAAGCGCATGAGACCCTGGCGATTGCCATGAATCGGCTGGGCGCCAAGTCCAACACCGGGGAAGGCGGCGAAGATGTTGCGCGCCTGCTGGACCCGGAGCGGCGCTCGGCCATCAAACAGGTGGCCTCGGGTCGTTTCGGTGTTACCAGCATGTACTTGACTCATGCCGACGACATCCAAATCAAGATGGCACAGGGCGCCAAACCGGGGGAGGGTGGCCAGCTCATGGCCCAAAAGGTGTACCCGTGGGTCGCCAGAACCCGGCACTCCACCCCGGGAGTGGGTCTCATTTCGCCGCCGCCGCACCACGATATTTACTCGATCGAGGATCTTGCTCAGCTCATTTATGATCTCAAGCGGGCAAACCCCTCGGCCCGTGTGCACGTGAAACTGGTCTCCGAAGTGGGTGTGGGCACGGTGGCGAGCGGCGTGACCAAGGCGCGTGCCGACGTCGTACTTATCTCCGGCCATGACGGAGGCACCGGAGCCAGCCCCATGAATTCCCTCAAGCACGCCGGTGCGCCCTGGGAAATCGGGCTGGCCGAGGCGCAGCAAACGCTGATGCTCAACGGGTTGCGCGATCGCGTGGTCGTCCAGGTCGACGGGCAAATGAAGACCGGCCGCGATGTGGTGATAGCGGCGCTGCTCGGCGCGGAGGAATATGGTTTCGCCACCGCCCCGCTGGTAGTGTCCGGGTGCATCATGATGCGTGTGTGCCACTTGGACACCTGTCCGGTCGGTGTGGCAACGCAAAACCCGGAATTGCGTCAGCGCTTTAGCGGCAAACCCGAATTTGTGGTGAACTTCTTCGAGTTCATCGCCGAGGAGGTGCGCGAACACCTGGCGGCGCTGGGTTTCCGCAGCTTGGATGAGGCGATCGGCCACCGCGAAGTGCTGGATGTGGAGCGGGCGATCGCCCACTGGAAGGCGGATGGGCTGAACCTGGAACCCATTTTGCGCGGCGAGGAGTTCGATCCCGAGGCGCCGGTCAAAAACCAGGTGGGGCAAAACCATGACCTGGATAAGCACTTTGACGTACCGCTGATTGAACTCAGTGCGGAAGCGCTTGAGGCGCGGGCGCCAGTGCGCATTGCCATGGATGTGGTCAACACCGACCGCGCCGTCGGAACCATGCTCGGGCACGAGGTGACCCGCCGGTTTGGCGCCGACCCGTTGCCGGCCGGGACGATTGATATCACGCTGACCGGTCAAGCGGGGCAATCCCTGGGCGCCTTCTTACCCCAAGGCATCACCCTGCGGCTCTTTGGCGACGCGAACGACTATGTGGGCAAGGGCCTTTCCGGCGGCCATATTTCGGTGCGGCCGCAACGCGAGAACCACTTCCCGGCCGAATCCTCGGTGATCGCCGGGAACGTGATCGGCTACGGTGCCACAAGCGGAGAAATGTTCCTGCGCGGGGTGGTCGGGGAACGGTTCCTTGTCCGCAACTCCGGCGCCACGGCCGTGGTCGAGGGTATTGGCGATCACGGTTGCGAATACATGACCGGCGGCCAGGCACTCATCCTGGGCCGGACCGGCCGGAATTTCGGTGCGGGCATGTCCGGAGGCACCGCCTATGTGCTCGACCTGAAAACCGATCGCATCAACAAAGAAGCCCTGGCCAATGGCGAACTTCTGCTGCAGGAACTGGACGGCGAAGACGTTGATATTCTCAGCGCGCTCTTGACCAAACACGTGGAAGAAACCCAGTCGCCGGTGGCCCAAGCGCTTTTGACGGACTGGGCGAGCGCGCAACGCCGGTTCACCAAGGTGCTGCCGCGCAACTACGCCACCGTTCTGGATGTCCGCCAGGAAGCCGAACTGGAAGGACTTGATCCCGATGGCGAAGAAGTATGGAATCGAATTTTGGAGGTGACAGGTGGCTGATCCCAAAGGATTTTTGAAAGTACGTGAACGGGTGACGCAACCGCGCCGCCCTGTCCCGGTGCGCATCATGGACTGGAAAGAAGTGTATGAGGCGCAGGAGGCCGGAACGCTCAAGTCGCAAGCGGGCCGGTGCATGGATTGCGGTATACCGTTCTGCCATCAGGGTTGCCCGCTCGGCAACCTCATTCCCGAATGGAATGATCTGACCTGGCGCGGCCAAGGACGCGAGGCGATCGAGCGGTTACACGCCACCAATAACTTTCCCGAATTCACCGGGAGGCTTTGCCCGGCACCGTGCGAAAGTTCGTGCGTTTTGGGCATCAACCAACCGGCCGTGACCATTAAGCAAATTGAGGTCTCCATCATCGATGAGGCCTTCGATAATGGTTGGGTTGAACCGCAGGCGCCGGTGCGGCACACCGATAAGACCATTGCGGTTGTGGGTTCGGGGCCCGCCGGACTCGCGGTTGCCCAACAACTTACGCGCGCCGGTCACACGGTTGCGGTCTTTGAACGCGATGACAAGGTCGGCGGATTGCTGCGCTACGGCATCCCGGACTTCAAGATGGAGAAGTCCCAGCTTGAGCGCCGTTTAGAGCAAATGCGTCAGGAGGGGACCAGGTTCCGGACCGGCGTGAATATCGGTCAGGACATCAGTTGGGCCCAGTTGCGGCGCGGTTTCGACGCCGTGGTGGTTGCTACCGGCGCCACAGTGCCCCGCGACCTGCCCATCCCTGGCCGCGACCTGGACGGTGTGCACTTCGCCATGGATTACCTGGTGCAATCGAACCGGGCGGTTGCCGGGGAAGAGGTGCCAGATCAAATCCTGGGGACCGATAAGCACGTGGTGATCCTGGGTGGCGGCGACACCGGGGCCGACTGCATCGGCACGGCGCACCGACACCGTGCGGCATCGGTGACCACCTTGGCGATCGGCAAGCAGCCGCCGAGCGAACGCCCCGGCCACCAGCCGTGGCCCATGTTCCCGACGCTCTTCGAGGTGGCCAGCGCCCATGAGGAGGGCGGGGAGCGCACCTACCTGGCCTCTACCGTGGAGTTCATCGGCGAGAACGGTAGAGTCACCGGCCTCAAGGTCGCCGAAACGGAATACCGCGACGGCACGCGCGTGCCCAAGGAGGGCACCGAACGCATCATCCCGGCAGACCTCGTGTTGCTCGCCCTCGGATTCACCGGCCCAGAAGAAAGCGGCATGCGCGAACAGGTCAATGCCGCATTCGATGCTCGTGGCAACCTGGAGCGGGACCGGGACTACATGAGCGCGACGCCCGGAGTTTTCGTCGCCGGAGACGCCGGACGCGGCCAATCGTTGATTGTCTGGGCCATTGCCGAAGGGCGGGCCTGCGCGGCCGCTGTCGATCAGTGGCTCATGGGCTCAACCACGCTCCCCGCACCGGTCGCGCCCACCGACCGGGCCATCGAGGTGCTGTAGCGCTTGAGCGATGCCCTCGGACGTGAAAATCGGTAGGGTTAGACGTGAGCGTCAGGGCGATGGAGCCCTACAGATTTGAGAAGTGTTCAATTCCAAGGAAAGTAAGGGTAGATGAGACGCGCAAAAATCGTGGCGACCTTCGGGCCGGCCATCGCCAGCTATGAAAACACCGTGGCCGTGATCCGGGCCGGTGTCAACGTGGCTCGCATGAACATGAGTCACGGCGACCACTCGGTGCACCAGCAAACCTATGAAAACGTGCGCCGCGCCGCCGATGAACTCGGCACCGAAGTGGGCATCTTCGCCGATCTGCAAGGACCCAAGATCCGTCTGGGCCGCTTCGAAAACGGCCCGTACGCTCTGGCGAACGGTGACATCTTCACTATCACCACCGATGACATCCTCGGCAACGAGAAGATCAGCTCGACCACCTTCAAGGGCCTGCCCCAGGACGTTGCGGTAGGGGACACCCTGCTCATCGATGATGGCAAAGTGGTTCTTCGGGCCATCGAGGTCAACGAGAACATCGTCGTGACCGAGGTGGTTGTCGGCGGACCCATCTCGAACAACAAGGGCATTAACCTTCCCGGTGTCGCCGTGAACGTCCCTGCGCTGAGCGAAAAGGACGAGGAAGACCTCCGCTGGGCCCTGCGCATCGGCGTGGATATGGTGGCGCTCTCGTTTGTGCGCAGCGCCGATGACATTACCCGCGTCCACGAAATCATGGACGAGGAGGGCCGCCGCGCCCCGGTCATCGCCAAAGTCGAAAAGCCGCAAGCGGTGGAGAACCTCGCCGAAATCATCGACGCGTTTGACGCCATCATGGTGGCACGCGGCGATCTTGGGGTGGAGCTTCCGCTCGAGGAAGTGCCGGTGGTGCAAAAGCGCGCCATCGAACTCGCCCGCCGCTGGGCCAAGCCGGTGATTGTGGCCACCCAGGTTCTCGAGTCCATGATTGAAAACCCGCGCCCGACCCGCGCCGAAGCATCCGATTGCGCCAATGCGGTCCTGGACGGCGCCGATGCCGTCATGCTCTCCGGCGAAACCAGCGTCGGCAAGTACCCGATCGTCACGGTGGAAACCATGGCCAAGATTATCGAGTCCACCGAGGAGCACGGTCTGGACCGCGTACCGCCGCTCGGTTCGCAGCCCAAGACCCGCGGTGGGGCGATCACCCGCGCCGCGGTGGTGATCGCGGATCAGCTGGATGCCAAATACATTTGCACCTTCACGCAGTCCGGGGATTCGGCACGCCGCCTGGCCCGTCTGCGCCCGCTCAAGCCGGTCTTCGCGTTCACCCCGGTGGTCGCTACCCGCAACTGTCTCACCCTGCTCTGGGGTGTCCAACCCCGCTTGGTGGAGACCGTGACCCACACGGACGAGATGACCAAGCAGGTGGATAAGTACCTGCTCGAGAACGATCTCGCCCAGGTGGATGACATGGTGGTCATTGCAGCCGGATCGCCTCCGGGCCAAGCCGGTTCCACCAACCTGTTGAAGGCCCACCTGGTGGGTGACGTTGCCGACGCCGGCGAACTCGTTGACGGGCACGTGACCGAACGCAAGCGCGAAAAGGTTGGTCCGTGGCCGCTCAAGACGAAGATCAAGGTCAAGCCGATCTAACCCCTCCCGTCTATGTAGCGCGACACGCCGAGGAAGATCCGTTTTCCTCGGCGTGTCGCGCTACATAGATGAGTGGATGGGGGAATTCTGAACTCCCACTGAAGCACGACGGCGGTGCCTTGCCTTAAGTAGGTGAGTCACCGCCGTCGTTCCTTGCCAGAGCGCAACCGGGCACCTTGGTGCCCGCCGCCACTCATCTATGTAGCGCCAATTACCGGAAATACGCGAAAAACGCGTATTTCGCGCTACATAGACGGGAAACTAGGCGGGGTATTGGCCGCGCTTGACCAGCGGCTTGGGCAGGCGCAAGCGCCGAATTTGGATCGAGCGGGTAATGGCGTACATCGTGTCGCCGCGCTCCAGGCCGCCGAACTTGGCGGTGAGTCGTTTTTTGAGTTGAAACCGCAACCAGATGGCGTCTAGAACGATCAGACCGAAGATCACAAAGAACCCGAAAAACGAGATAATCCGGGTTTCCAGCGTGTTGAAGAAGCTGAGCAGTACCACCAACAACGCGGCGTACATGAAAAATTCGCCAACCGAGGTGCGGGCGTCGACAAAGTCGCGAATGTACCGGCGGCGGTCGCCGCGATCGCGGACGGGGAGGTATTTTTCTTCACCGGTGTTCAGCGCCTGCCGTACCTTGGCGCGCTGCTCCATCACGGCTTGCTTCTCCGCCTGGCGGGCAGCCTTGCGGTCATTGGGAACCAGCGGACGCTTGCGGGCCGCCTCCTGATCCTTGCGCTTGGGCGTGGGAGCGCCCTTGCCCGGCTTCGGGGATGAGTCCTCCGGCGTCTCTTCGGGCAGCGCCTCTACCTGATCAGAATTCTTATTGCGTCCAAACACCAGACAAGGATACCGAAATTCTGCGGCCCCCGTGCACTCTCGCGCCGCGCCTTGGTCTCGGTGTCGCACTGCGGGGAGTGCTGCCGGGAGTGCTCCAATTGGGAGTGTCATGCCGTTGGGATAGTCTTCACACTATGTCTGAGAACACACCTGCCGCTTCGCCCGCCGCCAGCAACCTCGAGGGTCTGGTTCCCGCTTTCACCCGCGCCGCCGAGGAGGTTTTCCCGAACGCCGTCAAGGACCTGAAGGAGCTGGTAGCCATCCCGTCCATAGCCTGGGAGGGAATGGACCCCGCGCAGCTTCAGGCCAGCGCGCAAGCCGTCGCTGCGCTTGTCGCGCCGCTCGGGTTTGATGACGTTCAAATACTTTCCGCGCCGATTGACCCGGCCAATGCCGATGGCAAGCAAGGCGCCCCGGCCGTGGTGGCGCGAAAGCAATCAGCCGAAGGCAAGCCAACCGTCCTCTTGTACGCGCACCATGATGTGCAACCGGTAGGCGAACAGTCGCTGTGGGACACCGCGCCATTTGAGGCCACCGAAATCGGTGAGCGGCTTTACGGCCGCGGCACCGCGGATGATAAGGCCGGGATTATCGCTCACCTGAGCGCGATCAAGATCGCCCAAGACATCTTGGGAGAGGACTTTGGGCTCGGCATCACGCTCTTCTTCGAGGGGGAAGAGGAGGCCGGTTCTCCGTCCTTCCGCTCGTTCTTGGAGAAATACCGCAAGGAACTGGAAGCGGATGTCATTCTCGTTGCCGACTCGGGCAACTGGAAGATCGGGGTCCCGGCACTGACCACCAGCTTGCGCGGGCTCGTGGACGGGTACGTTGACGTTCAGGTTCTGGATCACGCTATCCATTCCGGCATGTTCGGCGGCCCTGTGCTGGATTCGCTCACCCTTGCGGCACGCCTGATCGCGACCTTCCACGATGAGGCGGGAAACGTCGCCGTCGAGGGGCTAGTCAGCGCGGAAGAATCGCCGCTGGAATACCCGGAGGCGGATCTCCGCAAGGACGCCTCCGTCTTGGAGGGCGTAGAACTGGCAGGGGAGGGGACTCTGTCTTCCCGACTCTGGAGCAAGCCGGCGCTCTCGGTGATCGGGATGGACGCTACCGCAACGCCGGTCGCCTCCAACACCATCTCCCCGCGCACCCGCTTCAAAGTCTCGCTCCGTTTAGCCCCGGGACAGGAACCGCAGGCCGCCATGGATGCTCTCGCCGCGCATGTGAGCAAGAACGCCCCATTCGGCGCAAAGGTCACGTTCACTCCGGGGGAGCAGGGCACCGCGTTTGTCACCGACACCGATGCCCCCGCGGCGCAGTCTGCGCTCTGGGCGCTCAGCCAAGCCTGGGGCACCGACGCGGTCACCACCGGGATCGGCGGCTCCATCCCGTTCATCGCCGATCTGGTGGAAATCTACCCGAACGCGCAGATTCTCATCACCGGCGTCGAGGACCCAGACAGCCGCGCCCACAGCGCCAACGAGTCGCTGCACCTCGGCGAATTCGTCAAGGTCATCGCGGCAGAAGGGCTCATGCTCGCCTCACTCAACGCCACCGATAAAGCGACGCTCACCGCCTAAGCCGGCACAAAACCGGTACCGGCGTTCGCTGGCAGGGAATGTCTCGCAGTTCACTCTCGTTGCCTTGAATGAGCACGTAGAATAACTAGTGCGCGTGTTGTCCGGCTCGCCGGCTGGATGACAGGCGCACGATCACCCGAAGAGAACGGAAACCACCATGTCAACCGAGACTCGCGAAAGCGCAGCCCCCGTCACGGACGAGCTTCCCACCCATGAAATCGACTTGACCGACAACGCCGCTGGCAAGGTGCGTAGCCTGCTCGAGCAAGAGGGCCGCACCGATCTGCGTCTGCGCGTCGCCGTACAACCCGGCGGTTGCTCCGGTCTGATCTACCAGCTCTACTTTGACGAGCGCATGCTCGACGGCGATGCCGTCCGCGACTTCGACGGCGTGGAAGTCATCGTCGACAAGATGAGCGTCCCCTACTTGGCCGGCGCCACCATTGACTTTGAAGACACGATTCAGAAGCAAGGTTTCACGATCGATAACCCGAACGCCCAAGGTTCGTGCGCTTGCGGTGACTCGTTCCATTAAGGCGAGCATCGCCGTCGTTCTTTGAAGGACGGTACAACGCGTGAGGTCCCCACATTTGCTGGGGGCCTCACGCGTTTAAGAGGGCAAAACCCGTCCAGTTAGGCAGACCTGGGCGGAAGCAGAGCGTTAGGATGAGTAGTGTCGATCACGGAAGATCATCAAATATGTTCTACGCTAGGTAGAAGACACTTGGGGATGCAAAGTAAGCTGGTTAGCGGCGCATACTTTGTGTGCCCATCTCGCACGAAAATAGAAGAGGAAGTCCGTCTGTGAGTTCACAGGTTCCCCCGAAAGGGCGGCGCACTAAGAGCCTGAAGATCACCGCGATCTTGGCGCTCGGCGCGCTGGCGCTTTCTGGATGTACAGAGCAGGCCCAAATCGGGTGGCTACCCACCGAGCGTGGTACAACCAGTAATACAGACCGCATTATTGATTTGTGGGTCAACTCGTGGATTGCTGCTCTCGCTGTGGGCATTCTGACGTGGGGTCTGATCATTTGGTGCATCGTGGCGTACCGCCGGCGCAAGAATGACACCGGATTCCCCAAGCAGGTCAGCTACAACCTGCCGCTTGAAGTGTTTTACTTGACGGTTCCGCTGCTGATGATCTTGGTGCTCTTCTTCTTCACCGATCAGGACCAGCGCGCTATCGACGCCCGCGTGGACAACCCGGACGTCATTGTGGACGCCCGCGCAAAGCAATGGTCCTGGGACTTCAACTACGTCAAACAGGATCGCTACTCCGCGGGCCAGCAGACGACCCTTGATGGTCAGCCCGGCAAACTTGAAGACATGCCGGTACTGTACTTGCCGGTGAACAAGAGCGTGGAAATTCAACTGAATTCGCGCGACGTGATCCACTCGTTCTGGGTTCCGGCGTTCTTGCAAAAGCGCGATATGTTCCCGTTCAAAACGAACTACATCACCTTGACTCCGCAGCGCGAGGGCGTGTTTGAAGGTAAGTGCGCCGAACTGTGTGGGCAATACCACTCCGAAATGCTCTTTAGGGTGGCCGTGGTATCCCAAGAAGAATTCGATCAAAAAATGACGACACTGCGTCAGGGACAGATTGGTCAGGAATATGACCGCAATCCCAATGCCGAACTCAAAGATGCGGCAAAAGAAGAGAGCGGAGAAGAAGGCAAGTGACCACATACGCTGAACCCACCGCACCAGAGGTGCCCGAGCTTGAGGAACGCCAAGTCCCGCGCTCCAAGGGACGCCTCGTCGTCAACTGGATCACCTCCACCGACCACAAGACGATCGGGTACATGTACCTGATCTCCTCCTTCACCTTCTTCTGCATCGGCGGCGTGATGGCGCTGCTGATTCGTGCCGAGCTGTTTGAGCCGGGCATGAACATCTTGCAGACCAAGGAACAGTACAACCAGCTGTTCACGATGCACGGCACCATCATGTTGCTGTTGTTCGCCACCCCGCTGTTTGCCGGCTTCGCGAATGTGATCATGCCCCTGCAGATTGGGGCGCCGGATGTGGCGTTCCCGCGCTTGAATGCCTTGGCCTTCTGGTTCTTCCTCTTCGGCGCGATCATCACCGTTTCCGGATTCATTACTCCGCAGGGCGCCGCCTCCTTCGGCTGGTTCGCATACGCCCCGCTCTCCAACTCGAACTATTCGCCGGGCGTCGGTGGGGATCTCTGGGTCTTCGGACTGACGCTCTCCGGTTTCGGCACCATTTTGGGCGCGGTGAACTTCATCACCACCATCATCTGTATGCGCGCCCCAGGCATGACCATGTGGCGCATGCCGATCTTCACCTGGAACACCCTGATCACCTCGGTGTTGATCCTGATGGCGTTCCCGCCGCTGGCCGCAGCACTCTTCGGCCTGGGCGCCGACCGCAAATTCGGTGCACATCTCTTCGATCCGGAAAACGGCGGAGCCATACTTTGGCAGCACCTGTTCTGGTTCTTCGGGCACCCCGAGGTGTACATTATTGCGCTTCCGTTCTTCGGTATCGTCTCGGAGATTTTCCCGGTCTTTAGCCGCAAACCGATCTTCGGTTACAAGGGCTTGGTGTACGCCACCATCGCCATCGCTGCGCTATCGGTGACCGTGTGGGCGCACCACATGTACGTCACCGGGCAGGTCATGTTGCCGTTCTTCGCGTTCATGACCATGCTGATTGCGGTGCCGACCGGCGTGAAATTCTTCAACTGGATCGGGACGCTCTGGCGAGGGTCGATTACCTTCGAGACACCGATGCTGTGGTCCCTCGGCTTTATGGTGACCTTCCTGTTCGGTGGTCTGACCGGTATTATTTTGGCCGCGCCGCCGCTGGATTACCACGTTTCTGACACGTATTTCGTGGTGGCGCACTTCCACTACGTGGTCTTTGGCACCGTGGTCTTTGCGATGTTCGCCGGATTCTACTTCTGGTGGCCAAAGTGGACCGGCAAGATGCTCAACGAGCGCCTCGGCAAGGTGCACTTCTGGTTGCTGTTCCTTGGCTTCCACGGCACCTTCTTGATCCAGCACTGGCTGGGTGTCATGAACATGCCGCGCCGTTACGCAGACTACTTGCCAGAGGACAACATCACCTGGATGAACCAGTTCTCCACGATTTCCTCCTTTGTGCTCGGTGCCTCGCTGATCCCGTTCTTCTGGAACGTGTACATCACCTGGCGCAAGGGCAAGAAGGTCAACGTCGACGATCCCTGGGGCTTCGGCGGCTCGCTGGAGTGGGCAACTTCCTGCCCGCCGCCGCGCCACAACTTCACCTCGATGCCGCGTATTCGCTCCGAGCGTCCCGCGCTGGATCTGCACCATCCCGAGTTGCGGCAGGATCCGGCCGCCTGGATGGCCTCGGGTGACACCGCCGACCGCAACCTCGAAGATCTGAAAGGGGCACGCAAGTGAAGTTTGAGGCTCGCCTCTTTTACCTGGGATTGCCGTTCTTTGTTCCCGTTGTCTTTATCTATGGCTTCATGACGAACTGGAACGAATGGGTTGGCATTATGGGCATCGCCCTGGTTGCCGGCCTCGCCGCGATGATCGGGTTCTACCTCAATCTCACCGCAAAGCGCGTGGGCCCTCGACCGGAGGACCGTCTCGACGGGGACATCGCCGAAGGCGCTGGACCGCAAGGGCACTTTAGCCCGTGGAGCTGGTGGCCGATCGTAATGGCCGCTTCCTGCGCCGGGCTGTTCCTTGGGCTGGCCGTTGGCTTCTGGATCTCGATGATCTCGGTGGTCTTCGGTGTGATCGCTCTGGTGGGTTGGACCTTCGAGTATTCACGCGGAGATCACGCTCACTAAGCGCAACTCTCTACGATACGAGGGGTGTTGGCGTTGCTCATTGCGACGCCGACACCCCTTTTCGCTACCCACCAGATTCCGGTGATCACGTCATGGCCCCGCGAGGCCGCACACTCGAAATCGACTGTGCAGATAATGCACACTTTTACGGCGTGTCGCGTGCGTGTTCTGCACAGTCGATTGTGAGTGAGGGGGTGGGGAAGGTGGCGGGAGGGGGCGGCGCGCTTAGACTTGTAGAGCCATGAGTACCGACTTCCTCGCCCGCCTGCCCAGCCCGCTCATCGTCGCGGACCGGGACCCCAAAAGCGTCGTGATTCGCGCCCTGCTCGAAGAGATCATCCGAGACGGGGCACCCGCAGGCACGGCGCTCCCATCAGAGCGCGTCCTCGCCGCGCACCTCGGCGTCGCCAGGATGACCGTCCGGCACGCGCTCGATGAGCTGGTCGAGGCAAACCTGATCGAGCGCAATGTCGGCATCGGCACCCTGGTTGCGCACCCCAAACTGGACCTCCAGGTGCAATTGACCTCCTATAGCGAGGAGATGCAGCGCCGCGGCATGGTCCCGGACGCGAAGGTCCTGAGCTTCGGCGAGATCCCGGCCAGCCAGTTCATCGCCCAGGAACTTCACGTACCCGAGGGACATCCGGTCGTCCGCTTCAAACGGCAACTGCTGGCCGACAGCGAGCCGATGAGCGTGGACGAAAACTACATTCGCGCCGACCTTGTCCCGGGCTTCGCCACAGGGGAGCCGCCCAAAAAGCTCTACCAAGAGCTCAGCGAACGCTTCGGACTCATCATGGAATGGGGTGAGGACGCCATCGAGGCAACCTCCGCGGACAAGACCAACGCCGCACTGCTCAAGGTCGATGTCGGCGCCCCGCTGCTCAAAATCCAACGCCACGCCTACGTCAAACGCCGCATGGTCGATTTCTCCGTCTCGTACTACCGCGCCGACCGATACAAAATCTGGGTGCCGCTACAGCGCCCGGGCCGGGGGAGAAGCGCCCACTGAAGCACGACGGCGGTGACTCGCCTTAAGAAGGCAACTCATCGCCGTCGATCATCACCGGATGTGTCACGCGGCTACACGCGGAGAAAAGTAGGGTGGGGCGTCCGGCTTGATTGCCGGGCACCCCACCCTTGATTTCTCGAGCGAACCTTTAGTGTTCGCCGACTTGCTTTTGCGTGCTATCGCTTGCGGCGGCAAGTTCGTCATCGTGGTGGTCGCCGTGAGCGGCCTCCAACTCGGCCGGAGTTACCGGGGCAACACGGTCCTCGAAGAAGAAGCGGGAGAGCCAGGCCCGGCGCTTCTCCTTGCCGGAGACATGCCCTGCCTTATCCGGTTGCGCCGGGATGTACTCGGGCGAGTTGTAGGACACCAGGGCGTAGCGCTTGTACTTGTCGATCGGCTCGTGGACCTCGATGAACTCGCCGTGCGGCAAGCGGACAATGCGTCCGGTTTCGCGACCGTGGAGCACAATCTCGCGGTCTTTGCGCTGCAGCGCGAGGGCGATGCGGCGGGCGACAATGAAGCCGACCACGGGGCCGATGAAGAGCAGGAAGCGGAGCCAAATGGTGACATCATTCAGGGACACCTGGAAGTGCGTGGCGATCAAGTCGGAGCTTGCCGCCGCCCATAGCGTGCAGTAGAAGATGACGCCAGCGACGCCCACACCCGTGCGGAACGGCGCGTTGCGCGGACGGTCCAGCAGGTTGTGCTCGCGGTTGTCCTTGGTGATCCAGCGTTCGATCCACGGCCAGGAGAACATGAGGCCGAAGAGCAGAATCACGGGTCCCAGGGCCGGCAGGAGTACGTTCAGGGAGAGCGTCCACTGTCCGAAGAGCACCCATTCCCAACCGGGGCCGGGCATGAGCCGGAGCGCGCCGTCAACCCAGCCGATATACCAGTCAGGCTGTGTACCAGCGGACACCGGTGACGGGTCATACGGGCCGTAATTCCAGACCGGGTTGATTTGGAAAAATGCCGCAATCAGCGCCACGACGCCGAAGACGATGAAGAAGAAGCCACCGGCCTTGGCCGCGTACACAGGACCGACGGGGTAGCCGACCACGTTGTCATTGGTGCGGCCCGGGCCGGGGAACTGGGTGTGCTTGTGCGTGACCACCAAGAAGAGGTGGATCGCGATCAGCAACAGGATCAGCGCCGGGATGAGCAGAATGTGCAACATGTACAGGCGCCCAATGATCTGGGTTCCCGGGAACTCGCCGCCAAAGAGGAAGAAGCTGATGTATTCGCCCACAAACGGGATGGCTTTGATCACGCCGTCGATGATGCGCAGGCCGTTGCCGGAGAGCAAATCATCGGGGAGAGAGTAGCCGGTGAAGCCGGCCGCCATGGCCAAGATGACCAGGATGCACCCGACGAGCCAGTTCAGCTCGCGTGGGCGGCGGAACGCGCCGGTGAAGAACACGCGGAGCATGTGCACCGACACCGCGGCGACAAACAAGAGCGCGGCCCAGTGGTGTACCTGGCGCATGAAGAGGCCGCCACGGACCTCGAAGCTGATGTCCAGGGTGGACTGCATCGCCACGGACATCTCAATGCCCTTGAGCGGGGTATAAACGCCTTCGTAGTGCGTTTCTGCCATCGACGGGTCGAAGAAGAACGTCAGGAAGGTACCGGAGAGCAACAAGATGATGAAGCAGTACAGCGCTACTTCGCCAAACATGAAGGACCAGTGATCGGGGAAAATCTTCCGACCGAATTCTTTGACGAGCTTGGAACCGCCGGTGCGGCTATCGACAAAGTTGGCGATGCGGCCCACACGGGTCTGGGGTTCGAAAGTGTCGTCAGGTGCGACGCTGGTGCTCATTTAGAATCGCCTCGATCCCAGTAGCTCGGTCCAACGGGTTCTTGGAAGTCGCTGCGTGCCACGAGGTAACCCTCGTTGTCCACGGTGATCGGCAACTGTGGGAGTGCGTGCGCTGCGGGCCCGAAGATGACCTTGCATTCTTGGGTCAGGTCAAAGGTGGACTGGTGGCAGGGGCACAGCAGGTGGTGAGTTTGTTGCTCATAGAGTGCCACCGGGCAACCCACGTGGGTGCAGATCTTGGAGTAGGCGACAATGCCGTTGTACGCCCAGTCTTCACGCCCAGGGGACGGGTTCAAGTCCGCCGGGTTCAAACGCATCAAGAGGACAACGGATTTGGCTTTTTCTTCCAACTTGTCATCGGACTCGTTCAAGCCCTCCGGGATGACGTGGTATGCCGAACCAATGGTCACGTCCGCGGCGCGGATCGGGGTGCCGTCGGGATCGCGGGTAAGGCGAACGCCCTCATCCCACATGGTGTGGCGCAAGGCGTCTCCGGGCAGCGGGCCCAAGTCGCGGAAAAGGATGACCGCGGGGACCACGGAGGCGACGCCAGCGGCGATCAGGGTGTTGCGAATCAGCGGACGGCGCTTAATCCCGGACTCGTCCAGAATCTGGTTCATGATCTTTTCGGCGTCCTCGCGATCGGACTCCGGGCGCAGTTCGTGACGGTCTTCCACGATTTCGTGATCGGGCATCAGGGTTTTTGCCCAGTGCACCACGCCCACGCCAATGCCGAGCATGGCCAGAGCGGTACCGAGACCGAGGAACAGGTTCTGTACGCGCAGGGTACCGATCGTGGCATCCAGGCGAATGAAGAAGTAGGCGTAGAAGAAGATCGCCGAACCAATAAAGGAGCCAATAAACAGCCATGCCACTTGGCGCTCAGCGCGTCGAGCCGCTTTCGGGCTCTTATCCGCCAGACGCGGGCGGTGCGGGGGCAAACCCGGATCTTCAAATGTGTCCAGATCACCCTGGGGCGCCTTGGTCACGGCCCCCGAGTTTTCCGGGGTTCCAGAACTATGCGCGTTCATGTGCCCCCTGACCCTTCTGTGTACTCAATATTGTGCAAGTTTTCACTGTGATGATTCCTGAATGTTCCTACGAAGAACGGCGCGTCAACCAGATGGTGAAACCAATCACCGCGGTCAGACCGAAGACCCAAATAAACAGACCTTCAGACACCGGGCCGAGCGAACCAAGGTTGAATCCGCCCGGGCTGCCCTGAGATTCAATGGTCTTCAAGAAGGCGATGACATCGCGCTTGTTCTCCGGAGTGATGTTGGCGTCATTGAACACCGGCATGTTTTGCGGGCCGGTGACCATTGCCTCATAAATATGCTTGCCGGACACCCCATCCAGTCCGGGCGCAAACTTACCTTGCGTCAATGCGCCACCAGCGGCTGCGGCGTTGTGGCACATGGCGCAGTTCACGCGGAAAATCTCGCCACCCTTGGCCGGATCACCCTTGGACACATCCAAATATTGCTGTTCCGGAATTGCTGGTCCGGTGCCAAGAGAAGCCACATAGGCGGCAAGCTGTTTGGTTTGCTCGTCGTTGAACATCTTGGGTTTTTTACGCGCTTGCGGGCCCTGCATCTGCATGGGCATACGGCCGGTTCCCACCTGGAAGTCAACAGAGGCCGCACCCACACCAATGAGGGACGGGCCGCTGGTCTTACCGTCGGCGGCCGGGCCGCCCTGGGCGTTCAAACCGTGGCAGGTAGCGCAATTGGCGAGGAAGAGCTTTTGGCCTTCTTCAATGTCGCTGGCCGACGTGGTAGAAGCCTGGGCCACGTTCGCATTGCTGACAACCGCGTACACACCCCCGGTCACCACGAGCGCCAGCACCAACAGCGCCAGTGCGGCGAGCGGATGCCGCCTGAATTGTGAAAGCTTCTTCACGAAAGCTGTTCCTTCTCTAAATATTCTTCAATCGGATAAATCTTGTGCCCCGGTTCAGGGGCGCCCCTTCGACTAACGCAGAAGGTAGATGACCACAAACAGGCCAATCCACACCACGTCGACAAAGTGCCAGTAATAAGAAACCACGACGGCGGAGGTGGACTCGAAGTGCCCAAAAACCTTCGCCATAAACGCGCGACCAATGATCAACAAGAACGCAATGAGGCCGCCGATCACGTGCAGACCGTGGAATCCGGTGGTCATGTAGAAGGCAGAACCGTAGGCGTTGCTGGAGAGTGTGATGCCCTCCGACACGAGATTCGCGTACTCCCACACCTGGCCGGCAACGAAGATCGAGCCCATGACGAAGGTCAGCGCAAACCACTCGATCATGCCCCATTTGGCAATGTTGAAAATGGAGCCCTGGCGGCGCGGGCGCATATCTTCGGCAGCGAAAACACCAAACTGGCAGGTCACCGAACTGAGAACCAGGATGATGGTGTTGGTCAGCGCAAAGGGAATGTCCAGTTTGCTGGCGTTTTCCGCCCACACTCCGGGCACAGAAGAACGCAGGGTGAAGTACATGGCGAACAGCCCGGCGAAGAACATGAGTTCGCTGGACAGCCATACGACCGTGCCAACCGAGACCATGTTCGGTCGATTTACGACCGGGTGCTGTGTGTTGTTAGATGCGAGAGAAGCAGTGGTCACATAGACATTATGGTCACAAATCGCCGATTCTCCCAACGTAACCTGGCCTAACTTGCAAAGTTTTTCTACAGAGTTGCGAATTTGCGGGGGTGAGGGCAAAGAACTTGCGAGATTGCCCACAATGACACGCTCGGCGAGTCGGACGCAGAACTACTCGCTAGGATCTATGGCGTGAGTGTTTCCCCAGATCAACCGGTTGCACCGTCGACCTCGCCACGTCCCACGAGTCTTGACGAGACGGATCGAAAGTGGAAGGGCCTGCTTTCCGCACTTGTCGCGGGCGATTCCCTGTCCGCGGCGGATACCGCGTGGGCCATGGATTTGATCATGCAGGGGGAGCGCACCCCGGTGCAGATCGCCGGTCTCTTGGTGGCTTTGCGCGCCAAGGGGGAGTCCGCCGATGAGATTCGCGGCCTTGCCGACGCCATGCTTGCCAACGCGCAGCCGATTTCGGTCGACGGGGTCACCCTTGACATTGTGGGGACCGGCGGCGACGGCTTGGAGACGGTGAACATCTCCACCATGTCCTCCCTCGTGGCGGCCGGTGCCGGCATTACCGTGGTAAAGCACGGCAATAGGGGAGCGTCCTCCTCGGCCGGGGCGGCGGATGTGATCGAGGCGCTGGGCGTCAACCTGAAGCTGACACCGGAACAAGTGGCTCAATCCGCGCGCGAAGCCGGGATCACCTTCTGTTTTGCGCAAGTTTTTCATCCCTCGATGCGGCATGCGGCAGTCCCGCGACGCGAACTTGGAATCCCCACCGCATTCAATATTCTGGGACCGTTAACTAATCCGGCGCGGGTGCGCGCAAACATGATCGGATGCGCAAACGAGCGCATGGCGCCGCTCTTAGCCGAGGTGCTTGCCGCCCGGTCCTCGCACGGGTTCGTGGTCCGCGGCGTCGATGGCCGCGACAAAATCACAACTAGCGGAGGCACCACAGTGTGGGATGTCTCCGGCGCCCGGGTCAGCGTCCACGAGATTTCACCGACCGATTTTGGCCTCGACGTGGTGAGCGTGGATGCCCTGCGCGGCAAGGACGCGGTACACAACGCGGGGATCGTACGCGATTTTCTGGCCGGGAAGCCCGGGCCCGTCCGCGATGCCGTGCTGCTGAACGCGGGCGCCGGTATAGCCGCCGCGCGCTACAGCGCGGTGGACCCGGGGGAGCAGCCCCCGTTGTTGGAGCGCTTACGCGAAGGGTTTGCCGCGGCACAAGAAGCCGTGGACAACGGGAGCGCGCAAGCCGCCCTCAACCGGTGGATCGACTTTTCGCAACGGGTGAGCGGCCCACGCGACTAGGCTGCAGAAAAATTTTTCCTGAGGGACGACGGCGGTGCCTTGCCTTAAGAAGGCGAGGCACCGCCGTCGTACCTCACCAAGGCGCTACCCATATGGGTGGGAAAGCGCGCAAACTATCCGCGGCGAATCCCGTAGCTTTGCGCGGTTTCGATCAACTGGGCGACCTGCGTGGGGGAGGTTTCAAAGTATCCGTTGTCGCCTCCAGCGTCCGCAGCACCCAGGGACACGCCGGTGGCCACCCCCGGTGTCCACTCCTTCGCGGAAAGGTGCACACTCTGGATCCCCGCGTCGACGAGCGCGGGGATGTCCGCGATCTTGAGGCCCCCGCCGGCGGCAATCTCAACCTCGGGTGCCGCCTCTTGCATCGACGCCAGCACGCCGATGCCCTGCCCGGCTTCACTCGCGCCGCCCGAACTCAAAATCCGAGCGACCCCGAGGTCGGCAAGTGCGCGCGCGGCGTCAACGGGGTACTCGCACTGATCAATCGCGCGGTGGAAGGTCACCGGAATGCCGTCGACGCGGGCCAGAATCTCGCGGAGGAACGGAGCGTCCGGTTCGCCGGACTCGGTGAGCGCCCCGATAACGATGCCCGCGGGCGCGCCGGGAGTGCTGCGGACGGCATCGGTGAGCCACTCGAGATCCGCCAGCATCGTTGATTTCTCGGGTTCGGTGTAGACAAACCCGCCTTGCCGCGGACGTATCAGCACGTTCACCCGGGTTCCGGTTGAGAGGCGCAGACACTCCAGGACGAGCCCGGGGGACGGGGTCAGTCCGCCGAGCGCGAGTCCCGGAGCAACCTCGATGCTGGTCAGGCGATGGTCATTGGCGAGCGAGGCACCGAAGGCGCTTTGGATCGCGAGTTCGACGGCGATCGGACCGGCCACTGTTAGCCGTCCAACCCCAAGGAGAACGCCGCGTCCAGGTCGACTTGGGAAAACGCTTGAAAAGCGATCTGAGTGGTGGTTCCTTCCACGCCCTCGACCTTGGATAGCCGGTCCGCAATTACCGTGGCGAATTCTTCGTGATTGGCGACGCGGGCAATGGCAATGAGGTCCCATTCTCCGGTTACCGAGTACACCTCGGAAATGCCGGGGATCTCCGAAATTTCCTGCGCTGTTTCCGGAATGCGATTTTGAGCGGTACGAATGTGTACAAATGCGGTCACCATGTGGCCAATCCTATCCGTTGGTTGCCGGTGCTTCGCGGAGTTTGCGTCGGCGTTGGCGGAGCGCCCAGGCGAGCCGCCAACCGATCAACAGGATCGCCAGCGACACGGCGGCCACAATCTGGAAGGCGAGCGCGGCGGTTCCGCCAAACGCCACCCGCAGCGCGAGGCCGCCGGCGAAGGTTACAAGCCAGATGGCGACTCCGCTGGGGAAAAGTTCGTGGACGTCCCGGGAGCGCGTGCCGGGAAGAATCCAGAGCACCAGGCTGACGGTCGCGAGGGCGATAAGGAAGGGCGCGGCGGTGGCCAGGATGCCGAGTATGGACAGTCCGCGTTCGTGGCTTTGGCGGCCGATGGTGGCGAAAATGAGGACGGCAAGGGCGTCGATGCTCAGACACATGAGACGATTCTTCACAGGCACCCCTCCAGTTTAGGGTGACGGGAAGCGGGTTCGCATGCACGGGCTAGACGAAAGTACGACGGCGGGAAATTACCTTTCCTTCGCGAGGAACCAAGCGCGCGGGTCATCGGATACCCTTGCGGACTGGGCAGAGGGCGTGGGGGAGGACGCCGAGGTGCTTGCCCTTCTGAATTCTTTACCGGTCGCCAAGCGGCAACCCAACCTGCTTTTCGGGGCGGCGCGGCTGGTGGCAGGGGTGGACGATCTGTCGGTAGGGGTGCCGTATGCGGAGTTTCGTGCGGCGGTGCTCGCTCAGTGGGAGTCGATCCGGGCCGAAATGCTGGCCCGGTCCACGCAAACCAACGAGGCGGGGCGTTGCGCTACCTTTTTGCCGTTGATTGCCTCCTTTGACGGGCCGGTGGCGTTGCTCGAGGTGGGCGCGTCGGCTGGATTGTGTTTGTATCCGGATTTGTACGGATACGAGTACTGGGTCGACGGGGGAGAGTCGGTTGCTCTCGCCCCGGTTGTCGGAAATAGTGCGGTAGTGAATAAGTGTCGGATATCCAGTCTGAGCCATGTGCTCAGGCGGTTGCCCGAGGTGGCCTGGCGCGGCGGGATTGATCTGAACCCGTTGAATCCTGCCGATCCGGATACTCGGAGCTGGCTTCGGGCGCTGGTATGGCCCGAGCATGCAGAGCGTCGTGAGCGGTTGGATGCGGCTCTCGCCGTTGCTCGGTCTCATCCCGTGGATATGGTCAAAGGGTCGCTTGTGGACGAGGTCGAAGCGGTGGTGTCCCGCATTCCGCACGGCTTGAGAGTGATCTTGTTCCATTCGGCCGTTCTGGCGTATCTCACGGAGTCTGATCGTGAGCGCTTTTTCGACGCGGTGGGACGGATTCAGGTGGTGCGGCCCAACACGGTGTGGCTGAGCAATGAGGGTCCGGATGTGGTGCGTTCAGTGCGAGAGCGACTGACCGACGAGCAGCGCGCACAGGTTGGCGGTCGCTTTGTGATGGCTCTCAACGGTGTGCCCGTTGCGCTGACCGGACCGCACGGCGAGAGCTTTGAACCGTTACAGACGTGGGTTCGGGGCGTAGCCTGACAGGTACCGTTCGTTTAACTCGTTCAGAGCGAGCGCGCACCGTGCGCAATGATCTTAGGAGCATCATGGGCCCCACGTTTTCTAGCCGCGTTCCGGTGATCGAATGGCGCGGCCCCGCGCCGTTTTATTTCGGTCTCTTCCCGCAGGACGTGGGGGAGCAGATCGCGTCGGAGATTCCCGAGTGGAGTTACGGTTGGGGCTGTTTTTATGCCGATGTCGAGGTGACCGGACAGATCTTTGAAACCGCGCTGATGCCGTACGAGGGGTCCTACGTTATTCCCCTCAGGGTGCGGGTGCGCAGGCAGCTCGGTATCGAATTAGGTGACGTGGTTGACGCGACGGTGACGCTCAAGCGGAGCAAAGGTGTGGCAGCGACGTGAGGATGCCCGATGAGTTTCTCTCCAAGCGGTTAATTCTTCGGGCGCAGCGTGCGCAGGATGCTGTCGTGTTTCGGGAACTGTGGCGGGAGCGAGATCATCGCGTTCCATTACATCGCCAGGTTGACGAACATGGTCGCCCCAGCGTGTCAGACATCGCCGAACGCATTCACATCCAGGAAATGGTCTGGTGGAAGCTCTACGCCGTCGAGCTCAAGGCTACTGGCGGTGTTTTGGGGTATTGCGGGCTGGTCGAAAATAGTATGGACGGACTAGAAGAACCAGAACTTGCGTTCGAGATTCTCCAAGAGTTCCAGGGGCACGGATTCGCGACCGAGGCGGCATCCGAGATCATTGCCTGGGCTGACTCGATAGGCATGTCACGGCTGTGGGCAACCGTCTGGGACTGGAACCTCGCATCTCGCCGCGTCCTTCACAAACTCGGCTTTCACACCACCGACCAGATCCTCACAACCACCGAGCATGGCAATTCGTTACTTACGCTCCGCGAAGCGCGAGCGCACGTTAGCGGGGAAGCGGCACCGCACTCAAGCCCGGGACCAGATAAACTCTAGTTGACATAATGTACATTATCGGCGCCACAAATCGACTGTGCTCCCGCCGACTGTGCTCCCGCCGACTGTGCTCACATCGACTGTGCAGAACACGCACGCGACACGCCGTTAAACCGTGCAATTACTGCACAATGGAAATCGAGTGTGCGCCGTGGTACGCGGACAATCGCGTTGAACGCGCCGCCGTGACAAGGAAGTTGGTGCCCAAGGTGAAACTCGTCCTAGAAATCGATCTTGACAAACTGCCAGCGCCGCCTGCCGATGAAGCCGGCAGAATTCTTCGCTATTGGGCCGGAGCAATAAACCAGGTAGATCTCGGTGAACAAATGACACACGAGCTCATGGATTCGGCTTACCAGCCGGTGGGAACAATCAAAATCGTCTAGGCACGATACGTCGGCGCCCGAAGCGCTGCACACTCGAAATCGACTGTGCAGATAATGCACGTTTTAACGGCGTGTCGCGTGCGTGTTCTGCACAGTCGATTGTGGGGTGTGGCGGGCTAGCGGGTTTACTTGACATAATCTGCCAAGTGTTTGCCGGTGAGCGTCGCCTTGCCAGCCACCAAATCACGCGGCGTTCCCTCGAAAACTATCCGACCGCCGTCGTACCCCGCACCGGGGCCCATGTCGATGAGCCAATCCGCATGAGCCATGACCGCCTGGTGATGCTCAATCACGATCACCGTCCGGCCGGCATCCACCAGTTTGTCCAGCAGGCCCAACAACTGATCGACATCGGCTAAATGCAACCCGGTTGTGGGTTCATCCAGGATGAAAATTCCGCCCTTGTCCCCCATATGCGTCGCCAGTTTGAGCCGTTGACGCTCGCCGCCGGACAACGTGTTGAGCGGCTGTCCGATGCTCAAGTAGCCGAGCCCCACGTCCTGCAGGTAGCCCAGAATCTTGTGGGCGGCAGCAAGCTTCGCCTCCCCTCCCCCGAAGAATTCCAGCGCGTCATCGACGGTCATCGCGAGAACCTCGCTAATGTTCTTGCCCGCGAGTCGGTATTCCAGCACTGCAGGCTGGAACCCGGTGCCTTCGCACTCTTCGCACGGCGTGGACACCGTCTCCATAAACCCGAGTTCGGTAAAGACCACGCCGGCGCCCTTGCACACCGGGCACGCGCCCTCAGAATTGGCAGAAAAGAGCGCCGGTTTGACGTTATTCGCTTTCGCAAACGCCTTACGAATCGGTTCCAGCAGACCGGTATAGGTCGCGGGGTTGGATCGCCGCGAACCGCGAATCGCGGTTTGATCCACCGAAATGACGCCATCCAGGCCGGCAATCGAGCCTTGAACCAGCGAACTCTTGCCCGAACCGGCAACCCCTGTGATCACGGTCAACACGCCCATCGGCACGTCAACGTCAATGTTTTGAAGATTGTGCGTGGACGCGCCGCGCACCTTCAGCGAACCCTGGGGTTGGCGCACCGAATCTTTCAAGGACGCTCGATCATCCAGGTGCTGCCCGGTCAACGTCCCGCTGGCGCGAAGATCCGCCACCGTGCCTTCGAAGCAAATCTCGCCGCCGTGCGTGCCGGCGCGCGGACCGAGGTCCACCACATGGTCGGCGATCTGAATCATTTCCGGCTTGTGCTCCACAACCAGCACCGTGTTGCCCTTGTCTCGCAGGCGCAACAGGAGCGTGTTCATGCGTTGAATGTCGTGCGGGTGCAGGCCGATGGTGGGCTCGTCAAAGACGTAGGTGACGTCGGTCAGCGAGGAACCTAAATGTCGAATCATTTTGGTGCGCTGCGCCTCGCCGCCGGAGAGAGTTCCGCTCGGCCGGTCCAAAGACAAGTACCCCAGCCCTATCTCGACAAAAGAATCCAGCGTTTCCACGAGCGCGGACGTCAGCGGCGCCACTGTCGGGTCATCGATCGTCTTGACCCACTCGGCGAGATCGCTGATCTGCATTGCGCAGGCATCGGCGATGCTCTTGCCCAGGATCTTGGACTTCCGCGCACCTTCGCTCAGGCGCGTTCCCTCGCATTCCGGGCAGGTGATGTAGGTGACCGCACGCTCCACGAACGCCCGAATGTGCGGCTGCATCGCATCCTTATCCTTGCTCAGCATGGACTTTTGGATGCGCGGAATCAGCCCCTCATAGGTCATGTTGGTGTTGCCGATTTTGACCTTGGTCGCGTCCTTGTACAAGAAATCTTGGCGTTGCTTCTTGGTGAAATCCTTGATCGGCTTGTCCCCGGGCACAAAACCCGATTCGGCAATGATCCGCACGGCCCAGCCATCGGCCGTGTACCCCGGAACAGTAATCGCACCCTCGCGCAAACTCTTGTTCTCGTCAAAAACCTGGCTCAAGTCCACATCGGTGACCGAGCCCATCCCCTCGCAGCGCGGACACATGCCTCCGGTGATGTGAAATTCGCGCCGTTCCTTGACCGTTTCCCCGCCCTTGCTCAGCGTCACCGCGCCCGCACCGGAGACGGACGGCACATTAAAGGAAAACGCATTCGAAGACCCGATGTGCGGCTCACCTAGCCGGCTGAAAAGGATCCTGAGCATCGCATTGACATCGGTGACCGTGCCCAAGGTGGACCTCGAATTGGCGCCCATCCGCTCCTGATCAACCAGAATCGCCGTGGTCAGCCCCTCCAGCACATCCACATCCGGCCGCGCCAAGGACGGCATGAACCCTTGCAGAAAGGAACTGTAGGTCTCATTGATCATGCGTTGCGATTCGGCGGCGATGGTGTCAAAAACCAACGAGCTCTTCCCCGACCCCGACACTCCGGTAAACACCGTCAAGCGGCGCTTAGGAATGTCGACCGACACGTCCTTGAGGTTGTTCTCGCGCGCGCCCTGTACGCGGATCAGCTCGTGACTGTCGGCCTTTGTCCCAGACGCGGCGCTCACACCGGAAGACTGCTCAGCCATGGATCTCCTCAAAATCGTCGCAAGAACGCCCGGTTCGGTCGGGCCGTGCCGCCATGAGTCTATCGAAGCGAGGACGTCAAACCTACAGCCCGTACACTCGAAAAGTGAGCGAATTGCCAACCGAACCGAGCCCTACCAGCCCGAGCGCCGATGTCGCCTCCGCGATCAGGATCCTGCTCCAGCAGGCCGAGCTCGACCCCGACTTCATCGCCCCCATCCGCCAAATGGGCGACCCGGTCCTCCGCCAACCCGCCGAGAGATTCGCCGGCCAAGTCAGCGCCGAGGAACTTGCCGCATTCCTTGCGCTCATGCGCCGCACCATGCTCGCCGCCCCGGGCGTGGGCCTCGCCGCACCGCAAATCGGGGTTCCAGTTCGCATCGCGGTGGTGGAGGACCAATTTCCCATTTCCGAGGACATCGCCCACGCCCGCGAGCGAGCCCCGCTACCCTACACCGCGCTCATCAACCCCCGATACCAGCCGGCAAGCGAGGACACCGTCGCGTTTTACGAGGGCTGCCTCTCCTTCACCGGTTTCCAAGGGGTGGTAGCGCGGCCGCGCGAGGTTGAGGTCAGCTTCGACACCCCCAGTGGCCAGGCCATGACCGCCACCTACACCGGCTGGCAGGCACGCATCATGCAACACGAATGCGATCACCTCGACGGCACCGTGTACGTGGACAAAATGCGCACCCGCTCGCTCACCACGAGCGAAGAATACGCCGCCCGCTGGGCCCAGCCCACCATCGACGACGCCGCCCGCGCACTGCGCTTCTGACGTTTCGCATCCCCGTACCGCGTTTTCAGAGCCGCGTACGCGTCAATTTTTGCGGTACCGGGATGCGAAACGCGGGTGGGATGAACGACGGCGATGCCTCCTTTTTAGCCCACCGGCAAGTACCGCGCGAACCAGTCGAGAACGATCTCAAAGCGTCGCCGCCGATGCCACGGGGTGCCCGAGCGGGTCAGCTCGTGGTTTTCGCCCGGGAACACCACCAACTCGGTCGCTACCCCGGCTCGCTTGAGCTTCGTGTAGTACCGCTGGCCCTGCTCCAAGGGGCAGCGTAGGTCGTCTTCGGAGTGGATCACCATGGTGGGTGTGCTCACCTTGTCGGCATGTTCCATGGGGCTTTGCCGCGCGATGTCGGTGTCCGCTACGCCCACGTATTCGTCCCCGAAGAACCAGCCGATGTCCGAGGTCCCTTGAAAGCTGTGCGGTTCCAAGAACCCGCGCTCGACAATGGCTGCCGCGAATCGGTCGGTTTTACTCAGGATCCACGCGGTGAGGTAGCCGCCATAAGAGCCGCCCATGATCCCGACCCGAGTGTCGTCAAGGTTCGGCAAGCTCAGGGTGTGGTCAAGAAACGCGAGCACATCATCCTGGTCCACGGTTCCAAACCCGTCCTTGATGGCGAGCCCGTGATCACGGCCGTAGCTGGCCGAACCGCGCGGGTTGCACATGACCACGGCATAGCCAGCCTCGGCGTACACCTGTGCTTCATCAAAGTAGTTGGCGTCATAGGCATGGAACGGTCCGCCATGGATATTGAGGAGCACCGGGTGCGGCCCCTCCCCCTTCGGGGCCAGAACCCAACCGTGAATGGGGTAGCCGTCCGCGCTACGTGCCTCGAGAGTAAGCGGCGTGATCACGGTGCTTTCGTTGCGCAGGCGGCCGGAATAATCGGTGAGCGCACGCACGGCGCGAGGGTTCGTGTCCCTGGTCGATAGGATCCCAATGTCGCCGTGGGTGTGCCCGCTCCGATAGGTCAGGGCAATGCGGTCCGGATCGATGAACGCGGCGCCCTCCACGCTGATATCTGGTTCGCTCAGTTTCTCGATGCTAAAGGAAGTGCTCCCGGAAGAGTCGGGCCGGGCGCGGTAAAGGATGTGCTGGCCGCGTTCCCAAAGCGTGAAGAGCAGCCCGCCGTCGCTGGATTCATCCAGAATCGCCGCCACGTAATCCAGATCGGGGTCGGTCAGCCGCACAGGGGCGCCTCCGCCGACCGGTTGTGCCATCAAGACGGGTTGCCGCGCCACGAAATCGGTTCCCGATTCCCCCAGGCTCTGCGCGAGATAGAAAAGAGTCGTGCCATCCGCGCTGGGCCACGGAGTACCTGTCGATTCCACCGGCCCCTGGCGGTTGGTCACCGGGTGCACGTCATCCCCCGAAAGCGGAACGAAAACGATGGTCGCCTCCAGGGTGGAGTCCCAATCGTCGGCGACGGTGGTCACCAGGTACACGCCGCTACTATCGGCGCTGAACCGCGGCGAACTCTGCGACCGACCGGTGGGGTGAATGCGCCGTGGCCGGGGCACATCGGCCGGGTGTTCGTGCGCCTCTTCGCGCTCGCGAGCCGACTGCGCCTTTTTGGCCCGGCCGGTGAGCTCGGCCCGGGGCTCTAAACCTTCGGGCGAGACGTCGACAACAAAAACCTGCCCGGGGCGGTCAAGTGCGTAGCCGAGTCCGTTCTCCTGGTATTTGTTGGCCGTAATCACGCGCGGGTCCTCGTGCCTCGAATCCACGCCCTCGGTCTCCCCGTAGCGACCGTCTTCCGGTTCGCGACTGACAAAGGCTAACTGAGCGGAATCCGGTGAAAAAGCGAACTCGGACACGCCCAACTGGCGATCGGTCACCTGCCAGGGTTCACCACCATTCACCGGGGCAATAAATATTTGCGGCTTGCCATCCACCAACCGGGTGAAGGCAAGCATTGACCCATCGGGTGAAAACACCGGGTGGCGATCGCTTTCCTGCCGGGTCCACCGGCGCGGCGCACTCGGCTGATCCGGGACTTCCGGTTCGGTGGCCGTCACGGTGTACACAAATCCGCGATACCCGTCGGTGTCAAAGGATGGTGTCGAGGTGGCAAAGGCGATGGTGTCGGTTCCGGGGAGAACACTGGGGGCGGTCAAGGCCGTCAGGAGTTCCAATTGGTCTGGGCGCATGAGAACCATTCAAGCACCCAGACCCGGTAGCGGGAACACCTAAACTATTCAGCATGCCCTCCCTGACCCACCTCACGTGCCCGCACTGCGGTGCACCGCTTGGCATCGACTTTCCCGCCCGGAGCGCCGACTGCTCGAACGGACACCATTTCGATCTCGCGAAGCAGGGATACCTGAATCTCATGGTGGGTGCTGCCACGAAACTGCAATCCGATACTGCGGCGATGCTCAGTCATCGGGACGCCTTCCTCGCCCGCGGCCACTACGAGCCGTTCCTCGAGCACGCAGCCCGGTTCATCCGCACCCGGCTTGCCGCGGGAGCCGATGGTGGCACCGCGGCGGAGCGCGCCGGTGGCGATTCTCGGGCATCGGGCGGCACCACTCTGGAGATCGTGGATCTCGGGGCCGGCACCGGCTACTACCTCGATGGCATCGCGCAGCGCCTGGTCCCGGACTACGCGGTGAACGGTACCGGGCTCGACCTCTCGGTTCCCGCGCTCAAGCGATTCCGCGCCCGCCGCCCGGCCGATACCGCCATTGTGTGGGACCTGTGGCGGCCACTCCCTTTTAGGGATCGCTCTTTTGCCGTGGCGCTCAGCGTCTTTGCGCCGCGAAACCTGGCTGAGACCGCTCGCATTCTTCATGAGGACGGCCTCTTGATCATCGGGATCCCCGGCGAAAATCACTTGCGCGAACTCCGTGAGAACGGGCTTGCCCTCGACCTCGCACATGACAAGATCGCAAAACTGCGCACCGATCTGGATGCCGCGGGGTTCAACGTGCTTCTCGAGGAGAGCATTACGGGAGCGATGGAGCTGGACCGCGCGGCCCTCGTCGACCTCATACAAATGGGGCCGATGGCCTTTCACCGCACACTCGAACACACCCGTGAACAGGTGCACACGGTCTTTGCCCCGGTGACCGAAGTCCACCTGGACGTGAGGCTGATAGGTGCGCAACGCCGTCGTACCTCATAGCAAGCCAGCCGAGAGCTGAGGCGCGCAAGTAATGAAACTGTTGCCGAAATTCACCCCACCGGCGCCGCGAAAACGGATAGATTGAAAGAACGACGAAAATTGCGCGGCACGGCCGCGATTGCGGAGGATGAGAATGCTCGATTGGCTTGTACAAAACGGATGGGCGCTGTGGCTGGTGCTGGTCCTTGTTCTGGCGGGCGTCGAAATGCTCACGCTCGATCTGATTTTCATCATGATGTCCGTGGGCGCGCTGTCCGGTCTCATCGTGTCCTTGTTTGGTGTGCCCTTCCCACTGCAATTTGTGGTCGCTGCGGTGGTCTCGCTCGTGATGATTTTTGTGGTGCGCCCCATTGCGCTGCGGCAAATGCACAAAAATGACCCGGAGCTGCGTACCAACGCCGACCGGCTCATTGGCGAGAGCGCGCTCACGATCGAACCGGTCGATTCGGTGACCGGGACGGTGAAGATCGAGGGCGATACCTGGAGCGCGCGCAGCGAAGACGGGACCGCAATTAGCGTGGGCGAAAAGGTGCTCGTGACCCGCATTGACGGGGCCATCGCGATTGTGTCGACGCGTCCGGCGACCACCACCGAATTTGGCAAATAGCAACTGAGAATCACACCTAACAAAGGGGAACCATGCCAGTAGGCCAAGCGATTTTATGGATACTTTTGATTGTCATAGTGCTCTTCGTGGTCATTGTGCTGGTCCGGGCGATCCGGATTGTGCCGCAGGCGCGGGCGGGCGTGGTGGAGCGCTTGGGCAAGTATCAGCGCACGCTGACTCCTGGGCTCAACATTTTGATTCCTTTCGTGGACCGGTTGTTGCCGCTGTTGGATTTGCGCGAGCAGGTTGTCTCCTTCCCGCCGCAGCCGGTGATTACTGAGGATAACCTCGTGGTGTCCATCGACACCGTCGTGTACTTTCAGGTGACCGACCCGCGGGCGGCAACCTATGAGATTGCGAACTACATTCAGGCTGTGGAGCAGCTGACCACCACCACGCTGCGTAACGTGGTCGGCGGTTTGAACTTGGAAGAGGCGCTGACCTCGCGCGATCAGATTAACGGTCAGTTGCGTGGCGTGCTGGATGAGGCCACGAGCAAATGGGGCATTCGCGTGTCCCGCGTGGAGCTCAAGGCGATCGATCCGCCACTGTCGATCCAGGATTCGATGGAGAAGCAGATGCGTGCCGAGCGTGACCGCCGCGCCGCGATTCTGACCGCTGAAGGTACCAAGCAGTCGCAGATTCTGACCGCCGAGGGTGAACGGCAGTCCGCGATCTTGAAGGCTGAGGGTGACGCGAAGGCCGCGATTCTGCGCGCCGATGGTGAAGCGCAGGCGATCGGCAAGGTCTTTGACGCGATTCATCAGGGGAATCCGGATCAGAAGCTGTTGGCGTACCAGTACCTGCAGACCCTGCCGAAACTGGCCGAGGGCACATCGAACAAGTTGTGGATCATCCCCAGCGAGGTCGGCGAGGCGCTCAAGGGCATCGGCAGCGCGCTGGGCGACGTCAAGGAAACCGCCAGCGCGTCCGGACTGTTTGGTACGGGTGCCGGGGCGTCCGGTGCGCCCGGCGGATCGAGTGCCTCCGGAGCGCCCGGGGACACAACCCCGTAACTCTTTATAGAGCAAACCTGTACCCCGCTCCCCCGGCATACCGCGGACTCCCACGTCCCGGCGCCGGAGGGGTGGGGTACAGTTTTGCTCGGGGCCGCATGAGTGTGGCGAGACAAGGATGGTGTCGATGAGTGGGATGCCGATGGGTGGCGGCGGGCGTCTGCTCCGCGCTCCGGAGACCGGCGAACGGCCCCAGATCCGCCATTTGGGTCGCCGCATTTTGCGGCTTTTGCGGCCCTACCGCGGCAAACTGATTCTCACCTCCGTGCTGGTGGTGGTCACGGCGGCGCTGGTTGTCGCGGTGCCGTTGTTGACCCAGCAGCTCTTTGATCGCGGCTTATTCCCGCCCAGCGGCGGAGTTCAGATGGACATCGTGTGGGAACTGGTGGGTTTGATGTTGCTGGTGTCCATCGTGTGGGTGGCCCTTGGGATTTGGCGCACGTACATCACCACTACGGTGGGCAACAATGTGGTTGCGAACATCCGTACCGAACTGTTTGGCCGCCTGCAGGCCATGGACCTGGCGTTCTACACCCGTACCAAGACGGGGGTTATTCAGTCCCGTCTTGCCAATGACGTCGGCGGGGTGTCGGGTGTGCTCACCAGCACCATTCCGGCGATCATCTCCAATGTGGTCACCGTCGCCTCAGCTCTCACCGGCATGATCATTCTGTC
This sequence comes from Haematomicrobium sanguinis DSM 21259, assembly GCF_000688395.1. GTDB lineage: Bacteria > Actinomycetota > Actinomycetes > Actinomycetales > Micrococcaceae > Haematomicrobium > Haematomicrobium sanguinis. Next base: position 67,689 of record NZ_JIAG01000009.1, read on the forward strand.
CTGGCAACTGACCATTGTTGCGCTCTTCCTGATGCCGCTATTAGTGATTCTGCAAGTGCGCATCGGCCGGATCCGGCAGGAAATTGCCCGCCAGACCCAGGAGTCACTCTCGGAAATGACCGCGGTCACTCAGGAAGCGCTCGGTGTCTCCGGGATTGTGCTCGCCAAGGTGTTCAACCAAGAACACGCAGAGACCGAGCGTTACGCTGCCGAGAATCGGCGGCAGGTCCGCCTGCAGATCAAGCAGCAAATGACCGGCCAGCGCTTCTTCGGCGCCGTGCAACTGGTCATGAACGCCACCCCCGCGATCGTGTACCTGTGCGCGGGCCTTCTCATTACCCAAGATTGGGTTATCACCGCCGGAACCATCGTGGCGTTCACAACGTTGCAGGCCCGCGTGAGCGGTCCGCTCCTCTCGCTCATGCGCGTGTCGCTGGACGTGCAGACCAGCCAGGCGTTGTTCGCGCGCATCTTCGAGTACATGGACCTGACGCCGGCAATACAGGATCGCCCGGGCGCCAGGGTGCTCAACCCGGGAACGGTCCGCGGCGAGGTCGCCCTAGAGGACGTCACCTTCCGCTACCCCGACGCCGAAGGCACCGACACCCCTCCGGCACTCCAAGACGTCAGCCTCACCATTAAACCGGGCGAGTTTGCGGCCTTCGTGGGACCAAGTGGTGCCGGGAAAACCTCGCTCGCCTACTTGGTGCCCCGCCTCTACGAGGTCACCGGCGGCCGCGTAAAAGTAGACGGCCAGGACATCCGCGACCTCACCATGGATTCGTTGCGCGCGGCGATCGGGATGGTCACCCAAGAGACCTATCTCTTTCATGCCACGATCGCCGAAAACCTGCGCTACGCCAAACCGGATGCCACCGCCCAAGAGCTTGAGGACGCGGCGCGCATCGCCAATATCCACGAGCGCATCGCCGAGTTCCCTGACGGCTATGACACGATCGTCGGCGAACGCGGATTCCGGCTCTCCGGCGGCGAAAAACAGCGCCTTGCCATCGCACGCGTCGTGTTGAAAAACCCGGCAATCCTCATCCTGGACGAGGCCACCAGCGCGTTGGACACCGTCAGCGAACGCGTGGTGCAGGAAGCGTTGGAGAACGTCATGGCTGGCCGCACCACCATCGCGATTGCGCACCGGCTCTCCACCATCACCGGCGCCGACCGGATTTTCGTGTTCCAACGCGGGCACATGATCGAATCCGGCACCCACCTGGAACTGCTCGCTGCCGGCGGTTTATACGCCGGACTTTACGGCGAGTCAAGCGAACCACTATAGTTTAATGTTTGGGTGCCGGAACAACGAACCGTCTCACATCGTTGTTAATAACGTCTCTGGCCCACAACTCGAGGAGTACACATGAGCGATCGCAGCCTCCGCGGCATGCGCCTTGGCGCGCAAAGTATGGAAACCGAATCCGGAGTGGAGCCAGCTCCTCGTCAGCGGATCGAATACCGTTGCGAAGACGGCGAACAGGTCTTTGTGACCTTCGCCGCCGAAGCCGAAATTCCCGCGACCTGGGTCTCCAAGTCCGGTAAGGAAGCCGTGCTGGTCAACGGCGAGAAGCCCGAAGACAGCAACGAAAAGCCGGTCCGCACCCACTGGGACATGCTGCTCGAGCGTCGCAGCGTCGAGGAATTGGAGCAGATCCTCGAGGATCGCCTCAACATCCTGCGCGCCCGCCGCGGCGAACGCCAGTCGGCCTAGTTTTCTCAATCAAGAAGGCCCCGCATCACCATTGGTGGTGCGGGGCTTGTTCTTTACGTACGACGGCGTTGCGCGCCTTGCGGGGTCGGCGCACCTCTACTTTGTGGCTGGTAGAGCGAGTTTCCGGGTCCGGTCTTCTGTGCCGGCAGACCCATAACGTTTATGGGTCTATCTTGGCGCCGCGAAAGTCACCGCGGTGCACTCATTTGCCGGCGAGCTTCTTCCACCGCGAAGCCAGGCCCCACTTGGTGACGTTCCACATGGCCTCGACCACAATGTTTCCGCTCATCTTGGAGGCACCGAGTTCACGCTCAACAAAACTAATGGGCACCTCCACGATCGTGAAGCCAAGCTGCGCCACCCGGAAGGTCATGTCCACCTGGAACCCGTAACCCTTGGATTCGATGGCATCGAAGTCGATTGCTTCCAGGGTGCGCCGGTTGAAGGCGCGGAAGCCGGCGGTGATGTCCCGAACCTTGAGGCCGAGCATGAGCCGCGAGTAGGTGCTGCCGCACACCGAGATGACCTTGCGGTACCACGGCCAATTGACCACCTCGCCGCCGGGCACCCACCGTGACCCAATGGCGAGGTCGGCTCCGCTCGCGACCGCGTCGATCAATCCTTGAAGTTGCTCCGGGCGGTGCGATCCGTCGGCGTCGAGTTCAATGATGACGTCGTAATCGCGGGCCAGCGCCCAGCGGAATCCGGCAATGTACGCGGCCCCGAGTCCCTCTTTGCCGGTGCGGTGCAGTACGTGCACTTGGGAGTCTTTAGCCGCCTGCTCGTTGGCCCACTCCCCGGTCCCGTCCGGTGAGTTGTCATCCACGATCAACACGTCGCTGTCCGGTACCGCAGCGCGCAACCGTCCAAAGGTGACCGGGAGTGCCTCAATCTCGTTGTAGGTCGGGATGATGGTCACAACGCGCACAGGCGGAATCCTTCGTAAAAGCGAACAGGGGACGGGCCGCTCGGCAGGGGTTGCCAAGACACGAAAAGGGTGCGGCAACAGGCGAGCGAAATTCCAGTATAAATGAGGCGGCGCGCAACCCGGAATTTGCGCACTCGAAATCCACTGTGCAGATAATGCACGGTTTAACGGCGTGTCGCGCGCGTGTCTTGCACAGTCGATAGCGAGTGGGGCGGGAATGGGCAGGGGCGGGAGGGGAAAAGAAAATGGGTAGGCCCATACGCCTTCGGGCCAAAACCAGGGCGCTGTTCCTGCTCTAGTTTTGTTTTCTACTGACGTATGGGCCTACCCGTATAGGTCACCGCGCACAGGAAAACAGACACAGAAAACCCAGCGGATAACCGCCAGCATTCTTCTCTGCGTGCTCTCGATTGTTGCGGCCGGATTCCAGCACAGCGGAACCCGTAGAACTTCGATTCTGGTATGTCCTAGGCTCGGTGTCAACACGGCCCTGACTTGCGGTTTTGTGAGTTTGCCCTAGTCACACCGGGTGCCGCCGGGATCACCGGGCACAGAAATCTTTGAACGTTAGCTTGAACTTCCCAGTGAGCCGTCTTCATAGAGCGTGCGCCCGTAGTGGATGGTGCTCAAACACACCGGAAGCCGCGAGGAATCCAGCGCCGGAAGCATGGGGGTGCCGGCCCGCGGGTCGGTGCTCCAGACCGACACACGGCTATCGGGAACCTCGATCGCCAATTCTTCGGCGTCCCAGATCGCAAAGGACGCGGGTGCGCCGACGGCGAGTTGCCCCATTAGCGCATGAGTGCGCAGGTCCTCGAAACCGTCATACGGTGCCGCCGTACGGCCGGGAAGTGCCGTGAACCGCCAGGGCACCTGGGTGTGCGAACGGAACGCGGCGCGCGCGGAAATCCGCTCTTGCCGGTTGTGGTGGTACGCGGCGTCTTTGACCGAGCGCCACCCGTTCATCTCGGTCACCGGCGAGTCGGAGCCGAACACCAGCGGTACGCCTGCTCGCAAGAGAGACGCGAACCGGTTCATCGAGCTCGCCCGATCCCCCAGCCGACGCTCGTAGAGGCCGTCGGGTCCGCCCCACAAACCATCGAAACGCGGTTGCATGCTCGCGTGCACCGGGAATCCGGAGAGGGCTTCAATATCGGAGTCGCGCAGCAGTTCGACATGTTCCAGGCGCACCTGGGCTCGCATGAGCGCTTTCGGGTCCTGGAGCCGAAGCGTTCCGAGCGCGGCAAGAATGTTTTCGGCACCGCCATCGCCAATCACATGGAACCCCACGAGCCCGCCAAGGGTGGATGCGGCCGCAATGTGCGCTGCAATCTGATCGGCGTCGAGCGCGGCCACACCTCGGGTGGCCGGATCGTCGGAATACGGTTCGCGTAAGTGCGCGGTCCGCGACCCCAGGGACCCGTCCGCATTCAGATCCCCGCCCAGCCCGAGCAACCGCCCCTCAAACCGTGCCGCAATGTCCGCGGCCGCCTCGGGCGAGTCCACCCACTCCCCCCAGAGCGCTTGTACTTCCGGCAGCGGTGTGCCGCCCTCATAAAGCGAGCCTTCTAACTCGAGGAGTTCGCGCACGTCCGCCACCGCTTGAATCTGTGGTGCACCATTCTCGACGAGCGCCACAAACCCGAGTGATGCCGCCCGCTCCAGGGCAGTGCGTTGCGCGCGGGCTCGTTCGCTGGACGAGACGGGCGCGGTGGCAAGATTCGCCATCTTGCGCGCCTCGCCGCGCAACCAACCCGCAGAGTTTTCCGGATGCTCGCCCAAGCCCAGCTCGGCCACCAGCGCGGCCGAGGCAAGCCCGGAATGCCCGTCAACACGTGAGAGATAGACAGAAGCCCCCGAGGCGGCCCGGGACAGTTCCTCAGATGTGGGCAGCACGGGGGAATCCCAGGTGGTCTCATCCCAGCCAAAACCGACAATCCGCTCCCCCGGGGCTTCGGACGCACGGCGCGCAACAGCCTCCAACACCTCACTAGCGGAGCGCGCCGATCGCAGATCCAGTTGCACCAATGCCAGCCCGGTCTCGGTAATGTGCGCGTGCGAGTCCACAAACCCGGGCGTGATCACGGCCCCTGCCAGGTCGACCACCCGATCCGCCTCGGAGCGTAAGGTCGCCGCAGCCTCTTCCGAACCCAGCCACGCGATCGTGGAGCCTTCCACCATCATGGCCGTAGCAAACGGGTCCGCGCCCGAATACACGGATCCGTTCAGGTACAGGGTCCGCTCTGCGGGCACAGCTTCATCACTCACAACAATGTATTCCTTTCACCTCGCGGGCTGACGAGCCCGCGCAGACCTGCGTCCGTTAGCCTTCGACCACGGTGGAGGCAACAACGCCCCGCCGCACCAGGTCAACAGCCTGATCGATCGTGCCGCGCAACGCCGGGGCAATGTGCGGCACCTTGGCCAACTGGTCCAACACGTCGATGACCTGCTTCGCCCAGCGCACAAAATCGCCGGCGGCCAATTCGGTGCCTTCCAGGACCCGCGAGAGCGAGCGGCCGCGCGCCCACTTGTACATCGGCCACAGCAGACCAAAGGACGGCTCGGCGGTCTCCGGCAAACGGGCCTGTTCCTCTTGGTCGGTCAGTTTGGACCACAAACGGATAACCGTGTCGATGCTCGCGTCCATTCCCGGCGGCACCTTGCCCGGCAAACCGGCTTCCTCGCGCCGCGCCTGATACACCAGCACCGAGGCCAGGGCGGCCACTTGCGCCGCTTCTAATCCGTCGAAGGCACCTGCGGACAGGGTCATCGAGGTCAGCAAATCGCGCTCCCCGTAAATGCGCCGCAACTGTTGCCCGCGCTCGGTCGGCACCCAGCCGTGCTCGGCGTCCCGCTCCAGATATTCGTTCTCCGCCAACACCTGGCACACCCGGTCAAAGGTCTTCACAATGGTGTTGGTCCGGCCCTTGATCTGTGAAATCAGCACGTCGGTGTCCTTGCGCAACCGGGTCCACCGCTCCGACCAGCGCGCGTGCGCTTCACGGTCCGGGCACCCTTGGCAGGGGTGCGCCCGCAGTTGACGGCGCAAGGCGGCAATCTGCTCTTCGCGATCGCTGCTTCCGCCCTCCACGTGCGCCTCGGTGCGGTGCCGCGGCGGCCGCCCCTCGCGTAGCGCCGCCAACATGGAGGAGGCCAGGTCGCGACGCTCCTTCGGCGTTTTCGCCGCAATGCGCTTGGGCACCCGGATCGCGGACACAATTTCGACAGGACCGTCCAGCTCCTGCACGCCGAGCCGGCGCAGATGCTTGTCTTCGGTGAGCACGGTTGGGCGCGGTTGCGGCGCGGCGGAGTCCGGGTTAAGTACGACGACGTGCCCTCCAAATTTTCGTCCGTGCACCTTGAGCACGTCCCCGGGTAGCAGATCGGTGAGTGAGCGGGCGGCCGCCGAGCGTCGGTTCCGGTTTTTCGATTTGGCCACGCCCTTCTCGGCGTCCCCCAATTCGCGGCGGATAGCCGCGTACTCGGCGAAGTCGCCGCGATCGCACTCCATGGCTTTCTCGTAGCCCTTGAGCGACTCCTCCCGGTTGCGCACCTCTTTGGCCATGCCGACCACGGACCGGTCGACTTGGAACTGCGCAAAGGAGGACTCCAGGATGCTCCGGGTGCGTTTGACCCCGAACTGGGAGATGAGGTTAATGCTCATGTTGTAGGTCGGTCGGAAGCTGGAGTTGAGCGGGTAGGAGCGGCGAGAAGCGAGACCGGCGACGGCGGCCGGGTCGGTGCCGGGCTGCCACAGCACGACCGCATGGCCTTCCACGTCGATACCGCGCCGGCCAGCCCGTCCGGTCAACTGGGTGTACTCCCCCGGCGTGATCTGTACGTGGTTTTCACCGTTGAACTTGTCCAATTTTTCCAGCACCACACTGCGTGCCGGCATGTTCACCCCGAGCGCGAGCGTCTCGGTGGCGAACACCGCCTTGATGAGCCCGCGGGCAAAAAGTTTTTCCACGATCTCTTTAAAGGTGGGCAGCATTCCGGCGTGGTGTGCGGCAAAGCCGCGCAACAGGCCTTCTCTGAATCCCCAGTAGCCCAGCACTTCTAGGTCTGCCTCGGGGAGGTGAGCAACGCCGTCGTCCATCTCCTGGGCGATCTCGCGGCGCTCTTCTTCGGTGGTGAGCCACAGGTCGCTGGACACGCACTGGGCGACCGCCTGGTCGCAGCCGTTGCGCGAAAAGATGAAGGTGATGGCCGGGAGCAGCCCGGCCTGGTCGAGGGCGCGGATGACTTCGACGCGGCTGGCCACCCGGTGCTTGGTCTTGGGTGCGGTGTAGCGGCGGCGCTGGTGTCCGCCGCGGCGGGAACGATTCTGGCCCCACCCGGAGGCTTGGTTGAGCCGTGTCTCATCTTTGGCAAGGTCGATGAGGGCACCGTTGACCTGCGGGTCGGCGCCGTCAACAGTGTCCAATTCGTCGAAACTGACCTCGTTGACGAAGAGATCCAGGATGCGGTTTCCGACCATCACGTGCTGCCACAAGGGCACCGGCCGGTGTTCGGAGACAATGATCGAGGTGTCCCCGCGCACGGTGTCCAGCCAGGCACCGAATTCTTCGGCGTTGGAGACGGTCGCGCTCAGCGAGACCAGCTGCACGCTCTCGGGAAGATGGATGATGACTTCTTCCCAGACGGCGCCGCGGAATTTGTCGGCGAGGTAGTGCACCTCATCCATGACCACGAACCCGAGGTGCTCCAGGGTGCTCGAGTCCGCGTAAATCATGTTGCGCAGCACTTCGGTGGTCATGACCACCACATCCGCTTCCGGGTTGATGGAGACGTCCCCGGTCAACAGCCCAACCCGCTCTGGCCCGTAGGTGCGCACGAGCTCGGTGTACTTCTGGTTGGAAAGGGCTTTGATAGGGGTGGTGTAAAACGCCTTTTTGCTCTGGGCGAGCGCCAAGTGCACCGCGAATTCGCCCACAATGGTTTTGCCCGCGCCGGTGGGGGCTGCGACGAGGACACCCTTGCCGGCTTCGAGTTCCTGACAGGCTTGGATTTGGAAGGGATCGAGGTCGAAGCCCTGGCCCTGGCTGAATTTGCCGAATTCGGTCTTGGCGAGGCGGTTGCGCTCTTGGGATTCGGCGTAGCGTTGCGCGGGTGAGCTCATTCTTCTAGCCTAATGCGCGCAGGGACGGCGGACGTTCAGTTGTGCTCTCGGCGTGGCCTAGAGGTCCTTGACCGGGGTGGCTTTGATCTCGGCCTCCGCCGCGGCGACGAGTTTCGCGTTCTTTTTTTCGCGGCGTTTGTCATTCCAAATGCTCAAGCCGATGGCGAGGCCGAAGAGCAACAGGAGCGGTCCGGCCATCGCGAACATGGTGAGCGCGTCGCCACCTGGGGTGGCGATCGCGGAGAAGAGGCAGATGATGAAGACCGTGATGCGCCAGGACTTCAGAATGGTTTTGCCCTTGAGGATGCCGATCAGGTTCAGCCCAAACAGGATGACCGGGAGGACGAAGGCGATGCCGAACGCGATCATGAGGCGCATGACGAACATCAGGTACATTTGCGCGGTGATGATGTTCGAGGTGGGTACGCCGTCCGGCACGAATCCGGTCAGCACGTAGACCGCGCTGGGCAAAATGATGTAGGCGGTGGCGATGCCGGCGAGGAAGAGCGGAACAGCGACCGCGATAAAGCTCAGCGCGTATTTACGCTCGTTTTTCTTCAGCCCCGGGGTGACGAAGCCCCAAACCTGATACAAAATCACCGGGCTAGCCAGAATCAAGCCGATGAACAGCGATGTCTGGAACATGAGGTCGAAGGAGGACGCGACGCCGTCAAAGTTTAGAGTCGCGACGCGGCCGCGTTCTTGGAGTTCCGCGATTGGCTCCGAGAGCACACGAAAGACCGGTTGATAGAGGAAGAATCCTGCAATGCACCCGAGCAACAGGGCGATCATCGCCTTGATGAGCCGGTTGCGTAATTCGCGCAAGTGCTCGCGAAGGGCCATCCGGCCTTCCGGGTTGGCCTTTCGCTTCGTTTGTAGGGCCATGGGGCCTAGCGCGTCGTGGAGGAAGGAGGTTCGGTGTTACCTTCGCGGCGCACCGTGGTGCGGGTTTCCTCGATGATTTCGCCTTCGGCAATGGGGTTGCCGTACTCGTCCTTCTTGGTTTCCTCTTTCTCATCCTTGAGTTGCTTGACCTCGGACTTGAAGATGCGCATCGACTGTCCAATGCTCTTAGCAAGTCCGGGAAGTTTAGGCGCGCCGAAGAGCAGAACGACGACCACGAGAATGATGACGATGTGCCATCCCTGGAGATTACCCAACATGATGAAAAAGCCTTTCTTAGCTACTTAAACTTTACAGGTGTTTTAGGTCACGAAGTGACTGCGGTTGGTTGCGGGTGAGCTTGCGTTGGATCCGGACTAGCCGTCGCTTCTCGCGGCGCTGCTGCTTTCCCGCTACATACGCGGTCTGTGCCTGGATGAAGGGCTCATAAATTCCGCTCTTGGCCAGCCCCTCTGACTGAAACTTCTCCGTATCGAAGGCTGAGGTGGAGGCGCGCAGCTCATCGGCGACCTGGCTAAAACGTGCCACTTGTGTGGAGGCGTCCCGCACCAGCGCGCGTCCCTGGCGGAAGAGCCGCCAGCCGAGCCAGGCATACAGAAGTAGGCTCGCGAGAATGATCACGACCCACAGCAACATCCAAAACCACCACGGCATAGCGAATACTCTAACGCAATTGATCCGATGATTGCGCGTGTTGCTCCGTGTCAGCCAGGAGCGGAAGTTCGGCGAGCCATTGGGTCACCGCGTCACGGGCTGATGTCGGCTCGAGCACCTGGATCTCCCCCGGGTAGGTACACAGCAGTTGCGGTAGCCATTCATCGTCAAAGACTTCCAGGGTTGCCTCCACGCTTCCGTCCGTAAATCGGTTGCCGGTTGGCGAAGCGGGATACGTGCTTCCCGGGAGGACGCGCAGGGTGCAGGTGTGAGTTCTTGCCGTGCTGATGGACCCGTCGGTGTGCGATGGATGCGTCTGTGCGACGTGTTCGCGCTCGAGGGCAGCAATGCGATCCAGGCGGAAGGTGCGCGGCTCCTCGGAGAGATGACACCATCCGCTCAGATACCACTGGCCCTGCTCCTGGGTCAGCGACCAGGGGTCGACCCTTCGCACGCTGCGCTCGTCACGAACCGGATTGAGGTATTCCAGACGCACCTGCTCTCCGTCCTGGATGGCCTGTTGCAGGGTGGCATAGGTCTCCCCCAGCCCCAACCCGACGAGTTCGGTGTGAATATTGTTTTCAAGCGCACCGTCGGGAAGCGCCGCCCTGATGATCGCTTGGGTGGCATCAATCTCCTGCGGATCGGCCACAATATCGCGCAACGCTTCCAGCCCGGTCACGAGGGCGCTTGCTTCATCCACGGTGAAGGTGAGCGGCCGATCAAACTTTTGCGGATCCTCGACGAAGACTCGGCCGTCATCATCGATGGTGAGATCAATGAGATCGGTTGGATAATAGCGGGGGCCCGCCACAAAGAGCAGGTCTAAATCTTCACGGATCTTCTCTTCGGACACGGAAAACTCGGCTGCGAGCTCGCTGAGTCTGCTACCGGGGTGCGCCTGTAGATAGGGAATCAATTCCAATAGCCGAACCACGCGATGTTCGGCCAGTTCACGCGGCGGCATGGGGCGGCGGGTGCGCTCGAGCTCTGCCGTTTCGGGAACGGCCGCAGTATGGAGGCCAGCTATGGCTGCTAACTGCTCCTGCGCGAGCGATTGCAACCGGGGCGGCGTCACGTCGAGAACTGCTCTTGCCGATGAGAGAATCAGCCCGAGCAGGTGTTCTTCGGAGCGAAAAGGTATCGTCACCACATTGGGGTTGGCGTCTGCGCCCTCACCCTCCGGTGCGCGGGCGGCCGCCCGGAGCATGTGGCCGCGTCCGGGAACGAGGCGGAAAACGGCGTCCCGCTCCGGAACAGCCTCGCTGATATCGGCCAGTGCGCGCTTAATGTCAAAATTGGCGGGGATGTCATATGCGGGTGCAGCCGAGGCAGAACGCGCGATTCCTACCTCGCCGATAATGCGCGAAACCCGGTAGACACGCTCCTCGTTGCGGGCATGATCGAAACCGATGAGATACCAGTGCGCGTAGCGGGTTCCTATCCCCCACGGATTCACTTTCCGCTGCTGGATGTCGCCGTTCGCGCTCCGGTAGTCGAAGGTGGCGACCTTGTGATCACGCAACGCCTCGGTGAGTTGGTTGAGTTTCGCGCTCGTGACGCCGTGGCCAGAACCAAGCGCGGGACTTGCTTCTTCTTGGATGCCTAGTTTTCTGAGCGCGGAGCGCGCCGACTGTCCTAGGACAAGCTCATCCCAGACGCTTGAGGCGAGTTGCAGAAGCCTGGCTTGCGGTGCGGTGAAGTGCAGTTCGGGCAGGCGGTAGCTGGTGGGGTCAATACGGTATCGGGTTCCCGAAGTTTCGTGCTCGAAGAGTTCATCCTCCCCGGAGGTTGAGAGCGGAATACCGAGCTCCCGCAATGTCGCCTTGTCCCGGTCGAAGAGTTTTTCCTTGGCCACTTCGGTGTCGGCGTAATCATAAAGTTCGACCGCGTCAAAGATGTCGCGCTTGGTCAGGCCCAGTCGACTCCCCAAGAGGACTTGGACCAGGGTGAGCAGTCTTTCGGTGCGTTGTGCGGACACGTAAAAAGCCTACCTGCCGCAACGTGTTCGTGCGGCAGGTAGGCCGTGCAGGTGTGGATAGAGTGTCGGCGCTACTTCACGTCGACGAGGTCCACCACGAAGATGAGCGACTCGCCCGGAGCAATGGCATTCCCGGCGCCACGATCGCCGTAAGCGAGGTTGGCCGGAATGTCGAGGCGACGGCGACCGCCGACCTTCATCCCGAGCAACCCTTCGTCCCAGCCTTGGATGACCTGGCCGACACCGACCTGGAAGTCCAAGGGTGCGCCGCGGTTCCACGAGGCATCAAACTCTTCACCGGTGGAGTGGGCAACACCCACGTAATGGGCCGAAACCCGTGAACCGGGAACAACTTCGGTGCCGGTGCCCTCGATGAGATCGGTGATCACCAGTTCCTCGGGTGCGTTTTCGCCGGGGAAATCGATTTCAGGTTTCGTGCGGTCCAAATTTCGTTCGCCAAATGACATGGTTGCCTTCTTTCTCGTGTTCTCGCGACGTTCCTGGTCTTCCCAGGTTACTGGGGTGGGGTGACCTTGCCGATCTCAACATAGAAGACCAAGGTGCCTGCCGGGCGCCCACCGGACGCGTTGTCTCCGTAGGCGAGGTCGCCTGGGATGGTCAGGATGGCCTTGGTACCAGACTTGAGTCCCTCAAGACCCATGTCCCAACCCTTAATGACTTGACCCTGACCCACGGTTACTGGGAACGCTTGGCCCCGTTCGAAGCTGGAGTCGAACTGTTTGCCATCGCTCAAGGTCCAACCCGCGTAGTTCACCTCGGCGGTGGCGCCGTTGGTGATGGTTTCGCCGTCGCCCTCCTCGATCACGTCAACAACGAGTTGATCGATTTCTTGCGGGTTCTTCGGTGCTTGGAAAGCGGGCTTTTTCGGGTCCTTGGTGTCCACGGAGGGCAGTGCGCCGTCCTTCTTCAACTGGTCGACCGTGCCCTGGTCGGCCTTGCCGGGAGCGTCCTTCGCTTCCACCACCTGCATGATCATGAGCTGGGAGGGCGGAGTCGTCGGGCTGGCCGAGGGCGACGCCGATGGGTCGACTGGAGTTTGCTGTCCCGGGATCGCGTAGGCAACCTGGACGCCGACCTTGCTCTTCTTGAGCACGTCATACAGGGCGGGGTCCTGTTTGAACGCGTCCATGGACACCGTTTGCGGATCCTTGGAGTAAGTGTCTTGAAGGACCGAACCATTTGCCGGGTCGATGAGGGCGAACTGCACCTTGAGTTGCTGGCCCTCCTTGATGTCGGCGCCGTCGCCGGCGACCTTGGACGCGGCGGCGGGCTCGGTCACCGAGACCGGGCTGGTGATTTCCACCTTGGGTGCCTTGGTCTTGTCCTCGACGGTGACTTTCACACCGTCCAAGGCGCCGGATTGGCCGGAGGAGGCGGTGGAGGAGTCACTGTTGGCGCAGGCGCCAAGAGTGAGAAGGAGAAGTAGGGATGCCGTCAGCGCGGCGACAAGTTTGCGCACAAGGCTACTTTCTTGATGGGGTTCAGGGTCCTAGGGCACTCTACGTGCCAAAGATAGCTCCCGCAACGGGGACACACTCAATTTCACAGTACGGGTTTAAGGTACGCGCCGATGCTGGGAGTTTCGTCCACACCGGCTCACCGCGAGCTGACCGGCTACTGCCCTAACGCGTTGAGCGCCTCGATCATGGCATCGACCCGCTCGTCTTCGGCGAGAAAGGGGTCCTTGCACAGGAGCGTGTGATGCGCCCGATCGTTGAGTTTTAAGTGCACCCAATCCACGGTAAAGTCGCGGTGTGCCCGGCGCGCCGCCTCCACGAATCTCCCCCGCAACCGCGCCCTCGTGGTCTGGGGCGGTTCACTTCGCGCGGCTTCCACCGCCTCGGGGGCGCAAAGACGCTTCGCCTGGCCCCTACTCTCCACCAACTGAAACAGCCCTCGCCCTTCGGCCAGGTCATGGTAGGTCAAATCCAGTTGCGCCACCCGTGCCGCATCCAACCCCAGACCGTGACGCTGCATGTACCGGTCAATCAGCTTCTTCTTGATGGCCCAATCGATTTCGGTGTCGATCCCGGAATAATCGCCGCTCGCCACGGCGGCGATGGTACGTTCCCAAAGGTCGAAAATCTCGGCCATGTACTCGTGGTGCGCACCGTTTTTCTCCACGAAACCCCTCGCGATCTCCAGGTAGGCACTCTGGAGGTCCAACGCCGTCGTGCTTTTGCCGTTGGCCAAACGGATAGGTGCGGTGCCGGTGAGGTCATGCGACACATCGCGAATGCTGCGAATCGGGTTCTCGAGTTTGAAGTCCGGCATGATGGTCCCGGCTTCGAGAATGCGCAAAAGCAGATCTACGGTTCCGACTTTGAGGCGCGTGGTCACTTCCGACATGTTGGAGTCGCCGGAAATGACATGCAACCGCCGGTAGTACTCGGCGTCGGCGTGCGGCTCGTCCCGGGTGTTGATGATGGGGCGGGAGCGAGTGGTCGAGGATGAGACGCCTTCCCACATATGATCGGCGCGCTGAGTGAACGCGTAGATGTGTCCGTGTGGGGTGTCTAAGACCTTCCCGGCGCCCACGAGGATTTGCCGGGACACCAAAAATGGCACCAGCGACTCGGTCAGCCGGGAGAATTCGAGTTTGCGCGGGATGAGGTAGTTCTCATGGCTGCCGTAGGAGTTTCCCGCCGAGTCGGTGTTGTTTTTGAACACATAGACTTTTCCGCGGTAGCCTTCGCTCGCCATGCGCTCTTGGGCCGAGTCCACCAAACCCTGGACAATCCGCTCTCCGGCCCGATCCTGCAAGATCAGGTCGCGCAGGCTATCGCATTCGGCGCTCGCGTATTCGGGATGAGACCCCACGTCGAGATAGAGCCGCGCTCCGTTGCTGAGAAAGACGTTGGATGAGCGCCCCCATTGCACCACGGAACGAAACAGGAATCGGGCGATCTCCTCGGGTGCGAGTTGGCGGCCCGCCGGATCCGAATAGGCGATGCCGAATTCGGTTTCAATGCCGTATATGCGTCGGTCCATGACGTCCTAGGGTTGTTTCTGTCCCGCACCGAGAACGGTTGCGATCTCGTCAGTCGCGAGCTGCCGGAAGCACCGGTGAGATGCGCGCAGGGTTTCGGGATCGCGGTCCAGCACCGACACTGCCACGTCCCGCGCGGCCGGCCCGGACGCGGGGCCGGTTCCGAAGCTTGCGGGCGGCAGTAACTCAGGACGGGTGTCCTGAAGCAACCGCGTGAAGGATTGCATGCCGTTGCCGAGAATGCGGTGGGCATCCCGACCGACCGCTTCAGCCACTACTGCCCGCCCTTTTGCACAAAGCCGCGCACAAATTCTTCGGCATTGGATTCTAAGACCGAATCAATCTCGTCCAGCAAGTCATCTGCGGCTTGCACGTTCGCTCCCCCGCCGGTGCCGCCGGCACCAGGCGTGAGCGGGTCCGGGGTCTCTTCTTCCTGCTCGCCGCGTTGCGGTTGGAGCTGTTCCGATGACATCGCATTCTCCTCGGGTTGTGGTGACTAACAGCCTAGTGTTTGAGCAGGTCCTCAAGAAAGGCGCCGAAATCTTGATGGCGGTCAAAAAGGTCCGCGGTCAGCGCCTTGGTGCCGCGCAATGGTTCGCGCAGGTCAATGCGCTGCACGCGCCGAGTCCGCGGGTTATTGACCACCGCCGAATCCCAGCTCGCCCCCAATACGTGGCGTGGGAATTGGGAAATGAGGCGACCGCGAAAATACGCGCGTGTGTCCGCGGGCGGCTCGCTCGCCGCGTGGCGAATGGTCTCGGCATCCAGCAGGGTTCGCATACGCCCGGCCGCGATGAGCTTGTGATAAATACTGCGGTCCTCCCTGATGTCCGCGTATTGCAAGTCCACGAGGCGCAGCGTCGGGTCATCCCAGGCGAGGCCGCGCTGATCACGGTAACGCTGCATGAGCGCGTGCTTGGCGCTCCAGTCCAGAGTGTCCGCCGTGCCGAACGGATCGGTGCGCAGTCGATCCACAATGCCACCCCACGCCTCCAAGAGCCTGAGGGCTTCCGAGTCCCGCGCATCAACCAGCCTGCTCGCGGCGTCCAGATACATTTCTTGGATATCCAGCGCGCTCACCCGCCGCCCGTCGATCAGTCGAAGGGAGGCCCTAAAACGCACATCATGGCTCACCGTTTGCAGGGCGGCAACCGGTTCATACACCTCGATATCCGGTGCCGCCCCGGCCTCGATGACGCTCAAGACTGCGGCCGTGGTGCCTAACTTCAGCCACCCCGCGGTATGGCTCTGATTGGCATCGCCAATAATGACGTGCAGACGCCGATACTTTTCCGAGTCCGAGTGCGGTTCATCGCGGGTATTAATGATCGGCCGGCGGATGGTCGTTTCCAGCCCGATCTCGGTCTCAAAAAAGTCGGCGCGCTGGCTCAACTGAAAACCGGGCTCGTTCTTGGGCCCAATCCCCAGCCGTCCGGCCCCGGCAAAGACCTGCCGCGTCACAAAGAACGGGGTCAGACCCGCTGCCAGCGCCCGAAACGGCACCGCGCGCGGCACCAAATAGTTCTCATGCGAACCGTAGGACACCCGCCCGTCCGTGTTGTTGCGGTACAGCTGGATGTCCGGGAGCTCCGGTTGCCCGGCCAGGTAGGCCATCGACTGGCGCACCGCGACGTCGCCTGCGAGATCGTAGCGCAACGCCGCGAGGGGATCTCGCGTTTCCGGTGCCGAGTATTCGGGGTGAGCGTGGTCCACGTAGAGCCGCGCGCCGTTAGCGGTCACCAGGTTCATCACCATTGAGTCCGCTTCCTCGGAATAGTTTTCGCGATAGATCGCCTCTTCATCCCACCCGCTATAGCTGCCGGGGGCGCTACGGGCCACTTGGCGGGCATCAAGAACAGGTACGACGTCGGTCAGCTGGCTTGGGTGCGCATCCTCCCTGGACACTTCCCACCCGCGCGCATCGCTCAGCGGGGCCTCGTCCGTGTAGTCCCAGCCCACAGGGTGGTGTTCTGGGTGTACCCGTGCGTACGCCGTCACCACCTGAGCGGATAACACCGTGTGATTGGCGCCCGCATCCGCCGGGGCGATCACCCCGTACTCGGTTTCGGTGCCGATCACCCGGTGAATAAGCGAATCCTGTTCCCCGCTTTCGGGTGTACGCGAACGTGTCACAAATACTGGCCCGTGTTGTCGCCGGCTTCGAGCGTGCGTCCTGGTTCTGGGCCGGACTTGGATTGCACGATCGTGCGGATATAGGTGATCCGCTCCCCCTTCTTACCGGAAATGCGGGCCCAGTCATCCGGGTTCGTGGTGTTGGGCATATCCTCGTGTTCGCGAAATTCGTCGGCAACGGCACGGTAGAGGTGATCTATCCGCAGTCCGCGCTGGTTTTTCTGTAAGAGGTCCTTGATCGCGCTCTTCTTCGCTCGATCCACAATGTTTTGGATCACCGCGCCCGAGTTGAAATCCTTGAAATAGAGCATCTCGGTTTCCCCGTTGGCGTAGGTCACCTCCAAGAACTCGTTGTCCTCGTTCTCTTCATACATGCGCTCCACGGTATTGCGAATCATCGCCTGAACCGTGGACTCGGGGTCATCCCCGTTCTCTTTCAGGTCATCGGCGTTCAACGGAAGATCGCTGGTCAAATACTTGGCGAAGATGTCGGCGGCGCCTTCGGCATCCGGGCGTTGAATCTTAATTTTCACGTCGAGTCGGCCGGGGCGCAAAATGGCCGGATCGATCATGTCCTCTCGATTGGAGGCTCCGATCACAATCACATTATCGAGGCGTTCCACGCCGTCGATTTCGCTTAACAGCTGGGGAACGATTGTTGTTTCCACATCCGAGGACACGCCGGTTCCGCGGGTGCGGAAAAGGGAATCCATTTCGTCAAAGAACACGACCACGGGGCTGCCGTCCTGAGCTTTTTCCCGGGCGCGGGCAAAGATCAGCCGAATGTGACGCTCGGTCTCGCCCACGTATTTGTCCAACAGCTCCGGCCCCTTGATGTTCAAGAAGTAACTCTTGGAGTCCTCCTTGCCGGTGCGTTGCTTGGCTTGGGAGGCGAGCGAATTGGCGACGGCCTTGGCGATCAGCGTCTTGCCGCACCCGGGTGGCCCGTAGAGCAGGATGCCCTTGGGCGCCTTGAGCCCGTGTTCGCGGTAGAGATCTGGGTGCAAGAACGGCAGTTCCACGGCGTCCTTGATTTGCTCGATCTGTTGTGCGAGCCCGCCAATGTCTTCATAGGCGATATCCGGGACTTCTTCTAACACCAGATTTTCGACCTCGCTTCGCGGCACGCGTTCAATGGCGTACCCGCTTTTGGCATCCACCGAGACCGCGTCACCGACCCGCACATTGCCGCGCAACTGGCCGGAGAGCCGGTATACGCGCTCGTCATCGGTGCGCCCGACCACCAGAATGCGGTCCTCGCCGAGCAATTCTTTTACGGTGGCGATTTCGCCATGATTGTCATAGCCCAGAATGGCGACAACCGTGAGCGACTCATTCAGGAGCACTTCTTGGCCCGGTTCCAGGTTATCCATGTCGATCAGCGGCGAGACGCTGACACGCACCTTACGGCCGCCTTGAAATACGTCGACGCTGTCCACGGTGGCCGATTCAATGCTGACACCGGCCTCTGGTGCGCGGTGGCGGTTGACCTTCAGGACGGTGCCGAAGCTGAAAGGCGTCACCGATTCCTTGCCCAAGGCGGTCTTGAGCTTGATGATTTCTTCCTTGGTGTTCTCCAAAACCTCGACGAGCCGGCGGTTTTGCGCACCGGCGGAAACCAGCTGCCGATCAAGGGTGCGCACCTTCTCTCTGAGTACGCTCACCTGCCGCTCGTTTAAGGTGGCTTCGTGGCGCAGGCGCCCCAGTTCCGCGGACTCTGCGGTAGGCGTCGTGTCGCTGTTCTCGCTCATCAGGCAAACCTCTATCTGTCATGCTCTGGTAGTGAGCCTACGGCGAAAAGGTGACTATCGCCGTCGTTGTTCACGTAGTGGAATCGGTGTCCTCGGGAAGAGAACCGCGCTGAGTCATGGACCGAGCGTCGCGTGCGGCCCGGCGGAGCTTCTTGGCCGAGACGTTGCGTTCGCCCACCGCTCCCGGGGTCCAGGCGTTCATTTCTTCCGCGCTGAATTCAGGTTTGGTGCCGCGCTTGCGCAACGCCAGCGATTCGTGGCCGTCGGCAAGTTTGCGGGTGACCAAGAGGAACCCGGTGTGTGCCACCATCCGGTGGTTGGGGCGCACCGCGAGTCCCTCCAAATGCCAGCCGCGCACCATGGATTCCCACGCTTCCGGCTCACTAAAACGTCCGGAGTCGCGAATTGCTTCCGCGGTGCGTGAGAGCTGGGTGACGGTGGCGACGTAATTGATCCAGACGCCGCCGGGGGCGAGCACGGTGGCGACGGCGTCGAGGCATTCCCAGGGCGCCAGCATGTCCAGGACAACGCGATCCACGCTCCCGGGTTCTTCGGTTTCTACCACCGCGTCTTGAAAGTCGCCGATGGTGATGTTCCAGGCCGGGTGCGGACCGCCAAAGAGGGTTTCCACATTGCCGCGCGCGATCTCGGCGAATTCCTCGCGGCGCTCGAAGGAGTGCAGGTATCCCTGGTCGCCGACGGCCCGGAGCAGGGACATCGTGAGGGCGCCGGAGCCGACACCGGCTTCGACCACGCGCGCTCCCGGGTAGATGTCCGCCATGGTGACAATCTGGCCGGAGTCCTTCGGGTAGACGACGGCGGCTCCGCGCGGCATGGAGAGCACAAAGTCGGAGAGCAGCGGGCGAAGGGCCTGGTATTCGTGTCCGGTGGTGTTGGCTACCACGATGCCTTCGGGCTGGCCGATCAGTTGGTCATGGTTGAGGATGCCCTTGTGGGTGTGGAAGACGCCGTTCGGGGTCAACGTGATGGTGTTCATGCGGCCGCGCTCGTCGGTGAGCTGGACGCGGTCGCCGGGCTTGAGGGGTCCGCGGCGGTTCTCGGCGCCGTGGGCTGCCTGCGGTTCTTGGGCTTCTTGCGCGGTGGTCATGGTGTTGCCTTTCCGGTCACGGCACGGATGAGCGCTTGTTGGTCCAAGAGTCCCACGATATTGCCTTGAGTGTTGACGACGACGAATTGCGTGCCGCCGCGGGTGTTCATGTAGGTGACGAGTTCATTGCCTTGCGCCCATTCGGGCACGATCGCCTCGGGGTCGATCGCGCGGGAAACCGAGGTCGCCGGGGTGCTGGCGCGTTGATTCGCGGGGACCGAGGTCGCGGCCTGCCAATCCACGATCGCGATGGGCGTACCGGAGGCGTTTTGCAGGATCACCTCTTGTTGGCCCGGTTGCGGCACGCCCTGTTCGATCGTGGCAACGGTGGCGGTATCGAGCATGGGGATGGCCGGGCGCATGAGCTTCCCGGCGCTGATGCCCGGCAGGCGGGAGCGAATGGTTGCGCTCTTGATCGCGGAGCTGGCGCCCATCCACAGGAAACCGCAAATCAGCAGGGTGATCAGGATGTAACTCACCTGCGGACGTTCTTGACGCAGCCACGGCAGCCCCACCGCGACAATGGCTATACCGACGGCAATGATGCGCCCGGTCCAGCCGGCGGCGATGGTGCCCTTGTCCTGGTTACCGGTCGCCTTCCAGACAATCGTTTCCACGATGCGCCCGCCGTCGAGGGGCAGACCGGGCAGAACGTTGAAGACGGCGACCAGGAAGTTCGTCAGGGTGAAGATGTACATGAGCGCGGAGCCCGGGGTCCCCGGTTGGGTGAGCGGTTGGAGCAGGTACCCAATACCGGCGAGGATAAAGTTCGCGAGCGGACCCGAGAGCGCAACCACCAGGGATCGTCCGGCGGACACGGTGAAGTTATCGAATTGGGTGTGCCCGCCCCACAAGTTCAGCACAATCTTGGTGGAGGGCCACTTGAAGGCACGCGCCACCAGTGCGTGCGCGAGTTCATGGACCAGTACCGAGAAAAGGAGCAGCAGCGCGTAAGCGAACGCGAGTGCGAACGCCGCGGCTCCCAGATCCGGGAAGGCGTCCATCAGCGTGGGCCCCCACGTGATCACAATGAACGCGGCAATGATGAACCAGGAGTACGCCAGCACGATCGGAGTGCCAGCGATCTTGCCGAGCGGGATCCCTTCGGAAAAGGTTTTCGAATTCATGAGGGGTCCACATTCCCTAGGGCGTCAATGGCGCTCTCTAGGTCCGCCACTCGCTTCCCGGCAAGCGTTGTCCACTGAAGATCTCCGAGGTGTTCCGGCAGCGGTACGGTATGCGGTATCGCGATGGTGAGAACACCGGAGGCAATGGCCGAACTCACGCCGGGGAAGGAATCCTCGATGGCCACCACCCGCCGTGGCTCCAGGGGTCCATGGCTCTTAGCAAGCCGATCGAGGGCCGTGAGGTAAGCCTCGGGGTGCGGTTTGCCGTTGCTGACTTGGTCTCCGGTAACAATGAATTCGAGGCGCCCGGGTCCCAGGGCGTCCTGCACGATCTTCGCCAATTCGGTGAAGGACATCGTGACCAGCGCCGAAGGGATTCCGGCGGCGTAGAGCTCGTCGATGAGCTCGCGGGCACCCGGCCGCCACGGGATATGCGCCTTGGTGCGCTCGATGACTTGAGCGGTGAGCCAGTCAATGATCTCCGGCACGCTCATCGCCACCCCTGCTTCCTGGAGGAGCAGGGCCGACTTATCCAGGGCATTGCCGACCAATTGCAAGGCGTCTTCGTCGCTCCAGGTTCCGCCGTGCTGGGTGACGAGCGCCTTTTCCGCCTCGATCCAGTACGGTTCGGTGTCCACCAGTGTTCCGTCCATGTCCCATAACACCGCTTGGAGGGGTGCATCGGTTCGTGGCACGGCGGAGTTGGGCGCAGGTGTTGGCATGTCAACCAGTCTACGTGGGCGCACGCTTGTGCGCTTGTGGCGTACTTTGCAACCAATAGTCACATTGACCGTTTTGGCTACTAGGCTAAAACAATGAGCGATTCAGAGCATGTGGAGTCCAGCGCGAACCAGGAAGCTACCGGCCTCGTCGACGTGCACCGGCAACAATACGGCCCCGATGCGGACCCGATTCGGGTCATGGTGATTGCTTTTGAGGGCTGGAATGACGCGGGGGACGCGGCCACAGACTCTTTGCGCGCCATCCGGGATCAATGGCCGCACGAGACGCTGGACATTGTCGAATCCGATGATTTTTACGATTTCCAGTTCACCCGGCCGAGCATCATGTTCTCTACCGATGGTTCCCGTCGCCTCCGGTGGCCGCGTACCAAGTACGTGGGGGTTGATAATCCGGAAACCGATGTGGAACTGGTGATCGTCACCAGCGTGGAGCCCTCGTATCACTGGCGGTCCTTTGCCAAGGATGTCATCGCCCGGGCGGTGGAGTGGGATATCGATTACCTGGTGTTGGTGGGTGCGCTGCTCGCCGATGTGCCGCACACTCGGCCCATGCCGGTGACCAAGACCTCGGAAAATGCCGACATCCGCGATGCTTTGGGCTTTGAAAAGCCCACGTATCAGGGCCCCGTGGGGATCCCGAGCGTGCTCGCCGAGGCCGCGGAGGATGCCGACATCCCCACCGTTTCCATTTGGGTTGCCGTGCCGCATTACGTGAGCCAGGCGCCCTCCCCGAAGGCACAATTGGCGGTATTGGGCGCGCTCGAGGAAATCCTGCAGGTGCACGTGAACGTGGAGGACATCGCCGAGGACGCCCACGCGTGGGAACGGGGCGTGAACGAACTCGCCACCGAAGACCCGGAAGTGGCCAACTATGTGCGGCAACTGGAAGAGGCGAAGGACACCGCAGACCTGCCCGAAGCGAGCGGCGAGTCCATTGCGCGCGAATTCGAACGATATTTGCGCAAACGCAAAGACCCTTAAAGCCGCACGCCTAAAAGCGCCTGGAGTGTGGCGCGGAAGAGTACTTCGCCCGAGTCGCTAGGGGGTGTGTCCTGCCGGTCGGCGTCGGTGATCGCATCGGTTGCTGCCGCGTCAATGGCGCGCAGTGCCGCCGGGGCGTCCAAGTCTTGAGCGAGGTGCGCCCGTACCTGCTCTGTCAGCGCGAGCGCGCTCGCGCGCCCGATGTGCGGAGCAGCCCGCCGCCACCTTTCGAGTCTGGAGCGAGCCGCATCCAGTTCGGCGTCGCTCCAGAACCAGTCGCTACGGTAATGGTGCGCCAAGATGGCCACGCGGATGGCCATCGGGTCCACCCCGTTTTCTCGCAGCCCGGAGACGAAGACGAGGTTGCCTCGGGACTTGCTCATCTTTTCACCGTCTAGCCCCACCATGCCGGCGTGCGCGTAATGCCGAGCGAAGGGCTTATCGGTCAGGATGGACGCGTGCGAGGCGCTGAATTCGTGATGCGGGAAGATGAGATCGCTGCCGCCGCCTTGGACGGTAAAGGGTTGCGGCAAGTATTCGGCCGCAAGCGCTGAACATTCAATATGCCAACCGGGGCGCCCTGGAGGAACGCCTCGAGGGGTCCAGAACGGTTCCCCGTTCCGGCGCCCCCGCCACAACAGCGGATCCAGGCGATGGCGCTTGCCCGGGCGGTCGGGGTCTCCCCCGCGTTCGGCAAAAAGCGGTTCCATTTCTGCCACCGTCAATCCGGATATGCTGCCCAAATGCCAGGCAGAATTCGCGGCGGCGGAATCGAAATACACGTCCGGTTCTTCACCGGGACCATTGTCGAGGGTGTAGGCAACGCCCGCTTCCAGGAGCTTGGTCACGGCTGCGGCAATGAGGCCGATCTCCTCTACGACGCCGCGAAAGCGGGTGGGCGGAACAACCTCGAGCGCGGCCATGTCGGTGCGAAACAGGTCGGTTTGCGCTCCGGCTAGCGATTCCCATTCCTCACCTGTCGCGGTGGCCCGCTCCAAGAGCGGATCGTCGACGTCCGTCACGTTTTGCACGTAGGCAACACTTTCGCCGCAGTCCAGCCATTGGCGTACCAGCAGATCGAAGGCGATATATGTGGCTGCGTGGCCAATATGGGTTGCGTCATAGGGGGTGATGCCGCAGACGTAAAGCGAGGCGCCGTCGTCGGCCCGCACCTCCTCGAGCGCACCGTCCACGCCGCGAAGCTGCAAAGAATCGTTATTATCCGGTGCACCCAGGGCGGTGAGTGCCGGGACGTCGGGGGTGGGCCATGACTTCACGAGCGAGTCCGTTTCTGTGTAGCGAGTAGCCGATTAGGGCAGAATGACGCCGAAACCGAGAAGCAGGTAGAGGGCCAAGCCGAGGCCGATCCGGTACCACACAAAGAGCCGGTAACTGTTGTGGGACACGTACTTCAGGAACCAGCCGATGATGACGTAACCCACCACAAATGCGACCGCCGTCGCCACCAGGGTTTGCGGCATACTAAACGGGCCGGACGGGGCATCCAAGCTCTTAAACAGTTGGTAAAAACCGGCGGCAAACACGGACGGGATGGCCAAGAGAAACGCGAACCGGGCGGCGGCCTCGCGGGTGTAACCCAAGAACAAACCCGCCGAGATGGTGCCACCGGACCGGGACACGCCCGGGATCAGCGCTAACGCTTGCGCTAACCCGTAAATAATGCCGTCCTTGAACGTGAGTTTCTCGAGAGGTTTGCGGTGCTTGCCGATGGCGTCCGCGACCGCAAGAACCACCGCAAAGACTATGAGCGTGGTCGCAACCAGCCACAGGTTACGAAACACCGATTCGATCTGGTCTTTAAAGAGCAAACCCAAGATGCCAATGGGCAAGGTACCCAAAATGATGAGCCAGCCCATTCGCGCATCCGGGTCGTTCCGCGGAACCTTCCCAAGAATCTGGCCGAACCAGGCTTTGATGATGCGCACAATATCGCGCCAAAAAAACACCACGACGGCCGCTTCGGTGCCGATCTGGGTGATGGCGGTGAACGCCGCTCCCGGATCTTCCACGCCGGGCATGAAGGAGCCCACGATACGCAAATGCGCACTCGACGAGATGGGGAGAAATTCGGTGAGTCCTTGCACGAAGCCCAGGATGATTGCTTCTATCCATTCCACGTTAGGCACTGTACGCGAGGTTGATTGCCACCGGGTAACCGACACTCGCAACCGGCTCCAATGATCGCTGGGCCACCGCGTAGGCTAATCACATGGATCACCTTTATCTCGGTCAGAGCGGCCTGCGCGTTTCACGCCTCAGTCTTGGCACCATGGGTTGGGGCAGCGAGGTCAATGAGGAGGATGCTCAGGAACAGTTTTCCACCTTCATCACCGCCGGTGGCACAACGGTGGAGACCGGGCCGCACTTTGGTCAAACTCAAGCCGAATCGATCCTGAGCGACATTCTTGCGGACACGACCCCGCGTGATGAGGTGATCCTCTCCGTCACGAGCGCACCGGTTCCCACCGATCCCCACGGCCCGGTGGACGCCTCCCGGCAACGGCTACTTGCCCAGCTCGACGGGTCGTTGGCCCGCTTAGGCACCGACTACCTCGACCTTTGGAGCGTCCCGCTGGATCGGCGCACCCCGGTGGAAGAGACGCTCTCCTGCCTCGAATACGCGTACACCTCCGGGAAGGCGCGCTATGTCGGCCTGGTTGCCGATACCGCCTGGCTGGTAGCTCGTGCGGCGGCGCTCGCGCCGGTGCCGCTGGTGAGCGTGAGCACCGAGTACTCGCTAGTACGCCGAGACCTCGAGCGCGAACTCCTGGACGCGGTGGCCGTCAGCGGACAGAGCCTGCGGGCCTGGTCGCCCTTGGCTTATGGCGCGCTGAGCGGCAAATACGCGGGCGGGAAAACACCCGCGCGCTCACGAGCGGCCGATTCCCGGTGGGAAGCGGCGTTGGCCCGTTACCTCGATGAAACGTCCAGCAACATCGTCGAGGCTCTCGGCGTGGCCGCCCAGGGTCTGAACATCAGCCCGGTCTCGCTCGCGCTCGGTTGGCTTTTAGCGAAGGATGAGGTCGCTCAAGTGGTCATGGGTGCGCGGAATAACGATCAGCTCAAAGAACTTTTGAAGAGTGCGAACGTCAGCGTCCCAGCGGAGATTCTTGCGGTCCTCGACGAGGTAGCCAAGCCTTAACGGTCGACGAACTCGAGTTCATCGGAGTCTGAATCCTCGTCATCGTCCTCGATGATTTCCAGGGGTGTGACCTCGTCATACGTGTCATAGAGGGCCTCTTCATAGGCATCAAAAGCCTCGGCAATGCCCAAATATGCGGCGTCCACAGCGGGATCTTCATCCCCGCGCCGGTTCGCGGCGGCGTTAAGGTGTTCTTCAAACGCATTGGTCAGAGCCTGGAGCGCGACACGCGGATCAATACTCATAACTTTTACGTTAGCGTCAAAACGAGCAAAATGGAGCCAAATGAGCCAACAAATTCTGCATCCACAGATCAAACGCAGCCGGGATTACGCCCGCCAGTACGAGTACATGGTCGTTTCGGTGGGGCCGAAAGATTCCATGCGCGAGGTGCGAAAGCTTTTGACCGACTATGCCGAGTATGGCAAGTGGGAACTCGAGCGCACTCGCCTGTACATGGGCGGGGTATCCAAATTTTGGTTACGACGTCGGGTCTTACGCGTCGAGCGCACCGCCTAAGCCGGAAGCCTAGGCCGGACGCGGCCCAAGCGTGCCGCACCGCTTAATACGTCGTCAACAGCCGGTTGAGCACCCGGGTGCCGAACTTCAGCGAGTCCACCGGAACCCGCTCATCCACACCGTGGAACATACCGGTGAAATCTAACTCTTCCGGCAATTGCAAGGGTGCAAATCCGTAACCGGTGATCCCGAGCGTGGAGAGAGCTTTATTGTCCGTGCCGCCGGAGAGCGTGTAGGGCAAGACCGTCGCGTCAGGATCCTCCTGGTGCAGCGAATCGACCATGGCGTCCCACAGATTCCCCGAATGCGGGGCCTCGAGCGAAATGTCCGAGTGCACGTACTCCACCGCGACCTTCTCCCCGACGAGTTTTTGCACCGTCTCGAACACGAGTTCCTTTTGCCCGGGCAGTGTCCTTGCATCAATGAGCGCCTCAGCGCTACCCGGGATCACGTTGTGTTTGTATCCGGCCGAAAGCGCCGTCGGATTCGTCGTGTTTTGCAGCGTCGCCCCGACAAACCGCGCCACCGTCCCCAACTGAGCCAGCATCGTCTCCGGATTCTCCGGGTCAAAGACCACCCCGGTCAGCTCGGTCACACCGTCTAGTAGCGCCCGGGTGGTGTCGGTGAGCTCGATGGGCCACCGGTAGTTCCCCACGGTTGCCACAGCCTCGCACAGCGCCGTGACGGCATTGTCGTCATTGATTTGCGAACCGTGCCCGGCACGCCCGGCCGCCACCAATTTCAGCCAGGAAATCCCTTTTTCGGCGGTTTGAATCAGGTACGCCCGTTGCCCTCCGATAATGGCAGAAAAGCCGCCGACCTCGCTGATAGCCTCGCGCGCGCCGTCGAACATATCGCGGTGATTTTTCACCGCGTAATGCGACCCATACACCCCGCCCGCCTCTTCGTCTGCGAAGAACGCGAAAATGAGGTCCCGTTCCGGGGTGATGCCCGAGCGCGCCATATGCCGCAACGTTGCCAAGATCATCGCATCCATGTCCTTCATGTCCACGGCGCCGCGCCCCCAAATGAGCCCGTCCTTGATTTCCGCGGAGAACGGGTCGACGCTCCACTCCTTGGCGAACGCGGGCACCACGTCCAGGTGCCCGTGCACCACCAGCGCGCCCTTGCTCGAGTCCTTGCCGCTCATGCGCGCCATGACGCTCGCCCGCCCGGGCTCGGACTCAAAAATCGTGGGCTGAACACCGACCTCGGCCATCAACCCGGCTACATATTCGGCCGCCTCGCGTTCGCCGCGAGAATCGTTATTGCCGTAGTTGCTGGTGTCGATCCGGATGAGCTTCTGCGCGATGTCGATGGTCTCGTTTTCGGCCTGGGTGAGGGTGTGGGTCGTTGGCATGAAAGGCTCCTGGACGGTGGGTGAGACGGGTCTCTCCCAGCATAGTTGTCCCGATTCACGATCTGGGCAGAGTGCGTGCTAGAGTTTTATCTGCTGCTTTTCGCCGGTCGCGGTCGAAAAGAGCCACCTTGCGCGGGTGGCGGAATTGGTAGACGCGCAGCGTTGAGGTCGCTGTGCCCGCAAGGGCGTGGGGGTTCAAGTCCCCCCTCGCGCACACATTGGGTGAGGTGTTCGGAATACTCCGGGCACCTCGCCTTTTTGCTGTCTTAGCTGATGTTCGACGGCGATGCCGCGCCTCGGGCTCGCGGGTGCGGCCCGTCGTTTCCTCGCCCGGACGCGTTCCACAGCTCGGATGCGATCTCGGCGAACCTCGCGGCGGCCTCGATTTGCGGCAGGTGCCCCACCCGTGGGAGCAAGATCGTGGCGGCGCGTGGCAACAGCCTGGCGGCATGGCGCAGGTGACGCGCAGGGAGCACGCGGTCCTTGGCACCCCAGACAATGGTGATGGGGACGTCCAGGCGGGCCAGCCGGGACACCAGATCGGTGCGCCAGCCGCGCCGGACGCCGAAGAGGTTCCCGAGGCTCGCGCCGAGCTCATAGATCAGCTCGCGATAGTGCGGCACGCTTGCGTAGCGCATGTTGGCGTCGATGCGTTCGCGGGTGGCGTGCCTGCGGTCGTGGAACAGGCCGTGCACGGCGACGCTTGCGTGCAGCCGGGGTACGGACAGCACCAGGTTTCCTACCGGTTTGAGATCCAGCACGCGTAGGCCCGGGGTGACACTTCTGCCAAAACCGGCACTGTCGGCCAGGAGCAGGCTCTGCACTCGATCCGGGTGCTGGACGGTGAGCATCATGGCGATCGCACCGCCGAGTGAACTGCCCACCAGGTGAAAGTCCGCGACTCCCAGCTCATCCAGAAATGCGCTCAGAAATTGTGCGTAGCGGCCGATGGAGACGGGCCCATCGAAGGGTTGTGACTCGCCGAAACCGGGAAGGTCAAGGGATATGAGGTCAAACCCGCTCCCCCGGGCATGAAGCTCCTCCCAATCATCCAGGCTCCGGGTGAAACCGTGCACCAAGAGAACGGTCTGGCCAGAACTCCTGGCCGTGCCGGTGCGCCGGTAACGCACCCGAATCCCATCGACACTCAGCTGGCTGGTGGAAAGCGTCATGCCTCTACTGTGCCACCTTTTACTGAGCCACTATCTACTGTGCCACCTTTACTGTGCGGCCGTTCACGAGACCGGGCGCACGTCTCCATAAAAGTGACGCCGTCCGTTCTTCGCGTTCCACGCCGTGAACTCGCGTGAGTCGCCGGGACCGTCGGTGATGGCCACAGACACTTTTCCTGGCAAGAGTATGGGCGCCTCGAAATATACGTCCCAGGCGCACGGGCCAAGGTCGGCGCGCACTCCCTGGATGCGGCCCGCTTCCGCGAGTACCCGCGCCACCGAATACATTCCGTGCGCGACCGTCCGCTTCATTCCCAGCGCCTTTGCGCTCACAGAGCTCAGGTGAATGGGATTCACGTCGCCCGATACTCCCGCATACTCGCGGCCCACGCCCGCTCCGAGCGACCACAAGGCCGTAGGGACGGGCGGCACAAAGTCTTGGCGCGCCGTCGTACTCCGCTCCGTTAAGCCCTGCTCGGTCATCCCCCGCTCCGGTGACCCGGCGCTTGCCGGGAGCGAAAATTTTCCCTTAGCCAGATAGACGGCTCGCTCGCGCCACACGACCCTGCCGTTCACCGACGCCTCGGTGTGCACGTCGAGTTGCGCGCCGCGCGGGTGCGGGCGCAGGTTCTCGACCCAGGCGGAGATATCCAGCGTGTCGGTGCGGCTGATCGGTGCCGTTTGCTCCACATGGTTGGAAAGGTGCACCATCCCGAGCAAGGGCAGCGGGAAGTCGTCCCGGGTCATCACGCTCATCGCCACCGGAAAGGCGACCGAGTGTACGTAGGCGCTGGGAACCAGATCACCTGAGGGGGCGTGGAAGAGCCGGTCGTAAGCGTCGACGGCGGTGCTCTGAATGCGAACACCGCGCGCTTCGTGCCGCTCACCGGGGAGCGTCAGCGGACCGTTCTTGCCCGCGCCCCCGCGCCGAGTGACGCTGGCCAGCGCCGCTTTCGCGTAGAGTCCGCCAAGCTTGGGAACCTCGGCGAGCAACATTATGCGCCCACCAAGTTCTGCCCGCAGACCCGCAACGTGGTCCCGTTAATTCCGCCTGCCGTGTTGTTAGCCAAGAAGCCAATGGTTTCGGCGACGTCCACCGGTAACCCGCCCTGCTGCAGGGAGGAAAGCCTGCGTGCCACTTCCCGGGTCAGGAACGGGATTTTCGCGGTCATGTCGGTTTCGATGAACCCGGGCGCTACCGCGTTGATCGAGCCGCCGCGCGTCGCCATTTCCGGGGCAGTGGCCGCGACCATGCCGATCACGCCGGCCTTGCTGGTCGCATAGTTGGTTTGCCCCCGGTTTCCGGCGATGCCGCTGGTGGAAGCGAGGGAGACAATGCGTCCATTCTCAGCAAAGACGGGCGAGTCCAAGAACACCTTGTTCATCGCCAGCTGTGACTCGATATTCACCGCAATGACCGAATTCCAGCGAGCCGCATCCATGTTCGCGAGGAGTTTGTCACGGGTGATTCCGGCGTTGTGGACCACGATGTCGAGTTGGCCATAGCGCTGCTGGGCGTGCTCGAGGATTTTCGCCGCCGCGTCCGGCTTGGTCACATCGAGTTGCAAGGCGGTGCCGCGAACCTCGTTCGCGACCTTCGCCAGTGCCTCGCCGGCCTGTGGGACGTCCACCAGAATGACGCGCGCGCCGTCTCGGGTCAGGATCCGCGCAATGGTGGCGCCAATCCCGCGCGCAGCCCCGGTCACCACCGCAACCTGACCGGTAAACGGGTGGTCCCAATCCTGCGGAAGCTCGCCCTCGGCGCTGGACACCTGGATGAACTGTCCATCCACATAGGCGCTGCGCCCGGAGAGCAGAAAATGCAGGGCGGCGATGGAACTGGGCGCGTCAACCGGTACGCCCTCGGCGATCTGGATGCCGTTCGCGGTGGCACCGGCCCGCATCTCGTGGGCGAGCGAGCGGACCATACCGGTAATCCCCTGGCGGGTGGCCGCGGTCGCGGGGTCCTCCTCGGGGTTTGCCGGTCGGGAGAACACGATCACGCGCCCGCCCGGCTTGACCGCCTTGAGCGCGGGGCCAAGTTCCAGCACCGTGTCGGAGAGATCGCCCGGTGTCTTCGCCTCGGTGAGTACGACGGCGATGCCTCCGACCTTGTCCTTCTCACCGAGGTGCCGGCGGACATCGAGGTTCCAGTCCAAGAGTTGGGTGGCAACGGTATCCGCGTCCGGTCCCTTTCCGAGGACGAGGACGGGCTGGTCGATCAGCGGGACGCCGGGCTCAAAGCGGCGGAGTTTCGCCGGTCGGGGCAACCCCAGCTGTGCGGCAATCTTCTTGGTGATGCCGGTGTTGACGAGTTCGAGGTACTTATCGGTCATGGCCTAGCGCCCCTTAATGATGGCGGTCAGTCCGAGGCCACCCGCGGCGCAAATGGAAATCAGGCCGAGGCCGCCGCCGTTCTCATGCAATTGTTTGGCCAGCGAGGCGACAATCCGTCCACCGGTAGCGGCAAAGGGATGGCCGGCTGCCAATGACGAGCCGTTGACGTTGAGCTTGCTGCGATCCACGGTGCCAAAGGCGCCGTCCAGTCCCAGGCGGGTCTTGCCGAAGTCCTCGTCTTCCCAGGCGGCGAGCGTGGAGAGCACGGTGCCGGCGAAGGCCTCATGGATTTCGATGTAGTCAAAGTCATCCAGGGTGAGGTTGTTGCGCTGCAGGAGGCGCGGCACCGCATAGGCGGGGGCCATCAAGAGTCCTTCTTTGCCGTGCACAAAATCGACGGCCCCGGCTTCCGCGTCCACGAATTCTGCCAGCACGGGCAAACCATGCTCGTCGGCGAACTCTTGGGAGCCCAGCAGAACCGCCGATGCGCCGTCGGTGAGCGGCGTGGAGTTTCCAGCGGTCATGGTGGCCTCGGTGGACAGGCTCTTGCCAAAGACCGGCTTCAGCTTGGCCAGTTTTTCCATTGAGGTATCGGGCCGCAGGTTGTTGTCTTTGGTCAGGCCCTTGAACGGTGTGACGAGGTCGTCGAAGAATCCGCGATCATAAGCGGCGGCCATATTCTTGTGACTGGCCAGAGCGAGCTCGTCCTGCGCTTCGCGAGTGATTTTCCAGGCGGCCGTGGTGATGGCCTGGTGCTCCCCCATCGATAGGCCGGTACGCGGTTCGCCGGTTCCGGGAGCGTTGGGCGCCAGGTCGGCGGGGCGAATGCGGGCGATGATCTTGAGCTTATCGCCGAGGCTCTTGGCGCGGTTGAGATCCAGAAGCGCGCGGCGCAGGCCCTCGCTGACGGCAATGGGCGCATCGGAGGCGGAGTCCACACCGGCCGCGATCGCGGAATCGATTTGACCGAGCATGATCTTGTGCGCGAGCGTCACTACCGTTTCCAGCCCGGTGGCGCAGGCCTGTTGCAGATCGAAGGCCGGGGTGTCGGGCGAGAGTGCAGTACCCAGCACCGACTCGCGGGTGAGGTTGAAGTCGCGGGAGTGCTTGAGAACGGCGCCGCCGGCCACTTCCCCGATGCGTTGCCCCTGAAGGCCGTAGCGGGCTACGAGTCCGTCAATGGCTGCGGTCAGCATTTCCTGGTTGGAGGTGTGCGCGTACGGTCCGCCGGCACGTGAGAACGGGATGCGGTTTCCGCCCAGAATCAAGGCGGGTCGGGTTTGCTTCGGTGAGGGTGAGGCAGCCATGTAGGTCTCCTAGCGAAATTGTGGTTACCGATACTAATCGTACCTGATACGCTAAGTATCGTGAACCAGTCTTCAGCTTTGAGCGATGAGCAGACCATGGACGGTCGCCATGCGCGGTGGGAAGCCCATCGCGTGGCGCGCCGCCGAGAGCTCATTCGCGCCGCCCGAAAAGCAATCCACCGGCTTGGCGGCAACGTGTCCATGGAGGAGATTGCCGCCGAGTGCAAGACCTCCAAGTCCGTCTATTACCGCTATTTCGGGGACAAGGCCGGGCTGCAAAGCGAGGTCAGCCAAGTGGTGGTCGCACAAATGCGGGACAAGATTCTTTCAGCCGGGCAAGCGGCGAGCTCCCCCCGGGAAACCTTGCGCGCCATGATTTCCGCCTACCTGCAGATGGCGCAGACCTCGCCCAATGTTTACGCCTTTGTCACAGGCACACCGGAGTTTGCAGCTCCCGCGCTGGATAAAGACAAAGCCGCCGAGTTCACCGATTTTCTGGGCGAAATTTCCGCCATGTTCGCCGAACCGCTCGGCGAAATATTCAAGGACTCGGACAGCGCGCGGGGACGCGCGGCGAGAAACTTTTGGCCGCAGGCGGCAATCGGCATGGTGCGCGCGGCCGGCGAACAGTGGATCGCTACCCCCGAGGGTTCCAGCAAGCCCTCGGAAGAAAAGATGAGCAACCTCATTACGGACTGGCTGTACGCCAGCATCAATGGAAGGACCAGTAATGACTGAAACAACGACCACCCGTGAAACCCCGAAACTGGATGCAGCGGCGCTTGGCGAACAGCTTTTAGGCAAGTGGGCTTCGGTGCGCAAAGAAGCGCGCAAGCTCGCCGCCGATCCGGCGCTGTGGAAGGTCGAGGGGCTGACCTATCAGGAACACCGCGAACGCGTTTTCACCCAGCTCAAGGTTCTGGTGGACGCCAAAGCCGTGCATCGCGCCTTCCCTAAGCGCTTGGGCGGAGACGAGAACCACGGCGGCAACATTGCCGGCTTCGAAGAGCTCGTCACCGCGGACCCATCGTTGCAGATCAAGGCCGGTGTGCAATGGGGCCTCTTCGGCGCCGCCGTGCTGCACTTGGGAACCCAAGAGCATCAGGATAAGTGGCTCCCAGGAATCATGAGCTTGGACGTGCCCGGATGTTTTGCCATGACCGAGACCGGCCACGGCTCTGATGTGGCCAGTATTGCCACCACAGCAACCTATGACCCGGAAACCCAGGAATTCGTCATTAATACCCCGTACCGCGCGGCGTGGAAGGACTACATTGGCAACGCCGCCAAGGACGGAAAGGCCGCCGTGGTCTTTGCCCACCTCATCACCCGGGGAGTGGATCACGGGGTTCATGCGTTCTACGTGGATTTGCGGGATGAAGCCGGCGACTTCCTGCCCGGAATCGGCGGTGAAGACGACGGTATCAAGGGCGGGTTGAACGGCATCGATAACGGGCGCCTGCACTTTGACCAGGTGCGTATCCCCCGGACGAACCTGCTTAACCGCTATGGCGATGTCGCCGAGGATGGCACCTACTCCTCCCCCATCGAAAGCCCGGGCCGCCGCTTCTTTACCATGCTCGGCACCCTGGTCCAGGGTCGCGTGTCCCTTGATGGCGCCTCCGTCGCGGCGTCCAAGATTGCGCTCTACGGCGCCATCACCTATGCAAGCCAGCGCCGCCAATTCAACGCCAGCTCCAATACCGAAGAAGAGGTGCTTCTGGATTATCAAGAGCACCAGCGCCGACTCTTCGGCCCGCTCGCTGCGACCTTTGCGATGAGCTACGCCCACGAAGAGCTCCTGGAAAAGTTCGACGCCGTCTTCTCCGGCGAGTCCGATACCGACGAAGATCGCCAAGATCTCGAGACCCTCGCCGCGGCGCTCAAGTCCTTGTCCACGTGGCACGCCATGGATACCTTGCAGGTCACCCGGGAAGCCTGCGGCGGCGCCGGGTTCCTGATCGAAAACCGCTTCGCGTCGCTGCGCAGCGACCTGGATGTTTACACCACGTTCGAGGGCGACAACACCGTATTGCTCCAACTTGTCGGAAAGCGTCTCTTGGCCGATTATGCGAGCGAATTCCGTGCCGCCGACGCCGGTGCCATTGCGAAACTCATTGTGGGCCAGACAGCGGGCCGGGCGCTCAGCCGCACCGGGCTGCGCCAGGTAGTTCAGACGGTGGTGGACACCGGCAGCGAGAAAAAGTCCGCCAATGCGCTCAAGGACCCCGAGCTGCAGCGCAACTTGCTAGCAAGCCGAGTACGGACCATGGTGGCAGAGGTCGCCGATGCATTGCACAAGGCGCGGAAACTGGACCAGGCCTCCGCCGCCAAGATCTTCAACGACAACCAGAGCAAACTCATTGAAGCCGCCGCGGCCCATGCGGAACTCTTGCAGTGGGAGGCGTTCACTCGCGGGCTGGAGCGTATTGACGATCCGGACACCAAACGCATCATGACGTGGGTTCGTGACCTGTTTGGGCTGGGACTGATCGATAAGCATTTGGGCTGGTTCCTGATGGAAACGCAAATTTCTGGTCAGCGTGCCCGCACCCTGAAGGACTACCTGAACCGGCTCTTGGTCAAGATCCGCCCGCACGCGCTGGATTTGATCGAGTCCTTCGGATACACCGAGGACAACATCCGTATTGCGGTGGCAACCGGCGCCGAGGCGGAACGCCAGGATGAAGCGCGCGCGGCACAACGTGCGGCCCGTGCGTCCGGATCGGCACCGCGCCCAGAAAAGCGCCCAGAAAAGCGCCCCGCCAAGTAACCCCTCGCGAAGGAGCCCCCTCGACTGTGTAGCAGTTAATGCCCATGTTGGCCCGAACATGGGCATTAACTGCTACACAGTAGAGGGAGGGGTCAGGAGCTGAGGGCGCGGTACAGGTCGACCGTCTGCTCGCCGATCGCCTCCCAAGAGAAGTCCTCGGCCGCTCGCTTGCGCCCGGCTTCCCCCATGCGTGCGGCCATCGCCGGATCGCCGAGAACGGTATTGAGTGCGGCGGCAAAATCGGCCACAAACTTCGCCTCGTCCACCGGTGTGCCGGTCCCATCGTCCGCTTGCTCGATCGGGACCAAAATCCCGGTCACCCCATCCACGACGACTTCGGGAATTCCCCCGGTCGCGGTCGCCACCACCGGAGCGCCGCAAGCCATCGCCTCCAGGTTCACAATCCCGAGCGGCTCGTAAATCGACGGGCACGCGAACACCGTCGCATGCGAGAGCACCGTGAGCAGTTCCTCGTGGGAGAGCATCCGTTCAATCACCACCACATTTGAGCGGGTTGCCCGCAATTGCGCGATGAGCTCGGCCACCTCGGCCGCCAGTTCGGGGGTATCCGCGGCCCCTGCGCACAACACGAGTTGCACCTCGGGATCCAGCTCGCGCGCCGCCTTCAAAAGGTAGGGAACCCCCTTCTGCCGGGTAATTCTGCCCACGAAGACCACCGAGGGAAGGCGAGGATCCACGCCCAAGGCGGCTAGGTCGCCGTCGTTCTTCACCGGATGGAAGCGCGCGGCGTCAATGCCGTTATAAATCGTGTGCACCTTGGCCGGATCGATGTGCGGGTACACCCGCAAAATATCGCGGCGCATCCCCTCGGACACCGCAATCACAGCGTCGGCATCCTGATAGGCCTCCCGCTCAATCCAGCTGGACAGCCGGTAACCGCCGCCGAGCTG
Source organism: Haematomicrobium sanguinis DSM 21259 (assembly GCF_000688395.1). Taxonomy (GTDB): domain Bacteria; phylum Actinomycetota; class Actinomycetes; order Actinomycetales; family Micrococcaceae; genus Haematomicrobium; species Haematomicrobium sanguinis. The sequence continues at coordinate 103,395 of NZ_JIAG01000009.1, forward strand.
CTCGGCTTTCCACGGGCGCAGCGGCTCGAGGCTGTGCGCGGTCACCACATGCGGCACACCATAGAGTTTCGCGCCGGCCAGTCCCGCAAAATTCGCGTACCAGGTGTGGGAGTGAATGAGATTCGTACCTTCCAGCGCATTCATGATCTGAAGGTCGACGGCGAGTGTCTGGCTCACCGGGTTCGCTTGGCTCATGCTCGCGGGAGTAGGCGTGAATTCCACGCGGGCGCCAAAATAGTCGGCCGGCGCGTTGGTGCCAAAGGCGTGGACCTTGAGGTCCACGAGGGAGCTGAGCACCCGGGCGAGTTCGGCGGCATGCACCCCGGCCCCGCCGTAGATGTTGGGGGGAAATTCTTTGGTCACCATATCGATCCGCACGCTCTAAACCTAGTGCATGCGGCCCGGAATGTTCTAGGGTCGAAGTGTGGCCGTAAACGCGCGGCCCGGGTGTAACAGAGGGGGATGTCATGGCACCGAAAGTGTTGGCAATTGTGCTTGCCGGTGGCGAGGGGAAGCGGCTGATGCCGTTGACCATGGATCGGGCGAAGCCGGCGGTGCCGTTCGGCGGGAGCTACCGGCTCATTGATTTTGCGCTGAGTAACCTGGCGAATTCGCGGTACCTGCAAATAGTGGTGCTCACCCAGTACAAGTCCCACTCGCTGGACCGGCACGTGTCCGAAACGTGGCGGCTGTCCACCCAGCTCGGTAACTACATTGCGACCGTTCCCGCGCAACAACGCGTGTCCAAGGATTGGTTCCTCGGTTCGGCGAACGCCATCTTCCAGTCCGAGAATCTCATCAAGGATGCCGCCCCGGATTATGTGGTGGTCATCGGCGCCGATCACGTGTACCGGATGGACTTTTCGCAAATGCTGGACGCGCACATCGACTCTGGGGCGGATGCCACCGTGGCCGGGGTGCGGCAGCCGCTCGCCCTGGCGAACCAGTTTGGGGTGATCGAGACGTTCGCTGAGAACCCGGATCGGATCAAGGGTTTTGTGGAAAAACCGGAATCGACACCGGGGCTAGCCGAAGACCCGAACTCGTTTCTGGCCTCGATGGGCAACTATGTCTTCACGGCGTCGGCGCTGGTGGAGGCGCTCCATGAGGACAACGTGCGCTTGGACACCAAACATGACATGGGCGGGGACATCATCCCGTATTTCGTCGAGCAGAATCAGGCGGGCGTCTACGACTTCACCCGCAACGAGGTCCCTGGCGCCACCCCGGAAAACGCCCGGTACTGGCGGGATGTGGGAACCCTGGACTCCTACTATGAGGCGAATATGGATCTGATCGCCCCGCTGCCCGCCTTTGACCTCTATAACGCCTCCTGGCCGATCTACACCCTGCACACCAATGCCCCGCCCGCGAAATTTGTGCGAAGCGCCGCGGGCGAATCCGGATCCTCCACCGATTCGATTGTGTCTGCCGGTGTGGTGGTGTCCGGTGGCGCGGTAGGCGGATCGGTGTTGGGCCGGGAAGTTTTTGTCGATGCCGGCGCGGAGGTCACCGACTCGGTCATCATGGACAATGTGCGCATTGGTCAAGGCGCCACCGTCCGGCGCGCTATTATCGACAAGAATGTCGTGGTCCCGGATGGTGAAAGCGTGGGGGTCGATCCGGAGGCGGACCGCGCTCGCGGCTTTACCGTCACCGATTCCGGGTTGACGGTACTAGCCAAGGATCAACAGTTTTAAGGTAGCCAAAGGCGAATTTGCGTGAAGAAGTGGTTTGTGGCGGCGGCGGTTTTTGCGGCGCTCGGTATTCTGGTGTTGCTATTTCAGCCCCAAGTGGGTGAAGCCGTCAGCGGTTTCGGCTGGGGCGATATGGGCGGCATGATCATCGCGTTTGGCGTTTTCGGGGTCGCCGCGGGATTGGCGTTTCAAGGATTCGTGGTTCGCAAGGAGGCGCAGGGGCCCACCGATGAGCCCGAAGACCGGTTATAGGCGGGTGTCGGGCTCGGCCCCGGCGGTGTTGTGTTTAGCGCCAGCCGGTGTTGGCCGCTGTTGGCCGCCGTCGGGCCGTGTTGGCCGGGGCACATCGCATCTGCCTACACTGTGAAGCGTGCATAACCAGAATCTCAGTCGCTCCGACGCGCGCCAACGCTCTCAACTGATCACCGTCCAGGACTACCAAGTTCACCTGGATCTCACCGGCGCACCGCACGAGGCACAATTAACCTATCCGGTGACGTGCACCATACGTTTCGAGTGCTCCTCCCCCGGAGCGAGCACGTTCTTGGATTACCTGGGCGAAAACGTCGAAAGCATCACGCTCAACGGCACCACACTGGATGCGGCCGAGCAGGTCAACGGCGCGCGCATTGAGTTGCCGCGCCTCGAAGCCAGCAACGAAGTCACCGTGACGGCCAACTCCCGCTATAGCCGCTCTGGCGAAGGTCTGCACCGGTTCTTCGACCCGGCAGACGGTCAGTGTTACCTCTACACCCAATACGAACCCGCGGACTCCCGCCGTGTCTTTCCCAACTTTGAGCAACCCGACCTCAAAGCCAGCTTCACCTTCGCGGTGACCGCGCCGGCAGATTGGGTCGTAGCTTCCAACACCAAGCGCTTATCCTGGCGCCGCACCGGCGAGACGAGCACCTGGACGTTCAAACCCACCGAACGCATTTCCACCTACATTACGACCATCCTCGCGGGACCCTACTTCCAGGTCCGCGACGAATGGACCGAGACCGTTCCCGACGGGCGCGGGGGCACCACCGAGCTCACCGTTCCGTTTGGACTCTATTGCCGTTCCTCCATCGCCGAGCACTTTGACCACGAGGCGATCTTCGCGCTCACCAAGGCGGGGCTCTCCTACTTCCACACGCTCTTTGAGTACCCGTACCCTTTCGGCAAATATGACCAGGCGTTTGTCCCCGAATACAACCTTGGCGCCATGGAAAACCCGGGACTTGTCACCTTCACCGAGTCCTACATCTTCACCTCTGCCGCCACCCGGCTGCAATACTCGGCCCGCGCCAACACGATCATGCACGAGATGGCGCATATGTGGTTCGGGGACCTTGTGACGATGAAATGGTGGGATGACCTGTGGCTCAAAGAGTCCTTTGCCGAATACATGGGCACCCTCGCCTCGGCCGAGGCCACCGAGTTCACCGAAGCCTGGGTCAATTTCGCCAATCGCCGCAAGCTTTGGGCATACCAGCAGGACTCGCTTCCCACCACGCACCCGATCGTGGCCGACATCACCGACCTCGATGCCGCAAAACAGAACTTTGACGGCATCACCTACGCCAAGGGCGCCTCGGTGCTCAAACAGTTGGTCGCCTACGTGGGGTTCGACAGTTTCATCGACGCCGCTCGCAGCTATTTCCGCGAGCATGCCTTCGGCAATACGACGCTGAACGACTTCCTGGACGCCCTCGAGCGTGCTTCTGGGCGGGATATGCGCGCCTGGTCTGCGGCGTGGCTGGAAACCTCCGGGGTCCCCGAGCTCCGTGCCGAACTGAGCGGGGATGCGGGTCAGATCGGCTCGGCAACCATGGTGCAGGACGCGGCGGATTCGGTCACAGGGGTTCGCGGAGCGCGTCCGCAGCGCTTTACGCTTGGCATTTTTGATTACGACGACGATGCCTCCTTGGTTGCCACCGGCACCTTTGACGTCGATGCGCAGACCGAGGAAACCGTTGTCGCCGAATTGGCCCACCAACCTCGACCGGCCCTCTTAGTGCCCAATGTCGGGGACGAGACCTACGCCCGTGTGAGCTTTGACGAGCAATCCTTGAACACACTGTTGAGCAATCTCAAGGACGTGCGGGACCCGCTGGCTCAAGCCGTCTCACTTGCAGCGCTGTGGACCATGACCCGGGACGCAAAACTGCCTGCCGCCGCATACATTCAGGCGGTTATGCGTTATGCCCCCACAGCAAAATACTCATCGGTCTTGGAGACGGTGCTCGCCAATGTGTACTTCGCGTTGACGCACTACTTAGGCGAAGACGCACGTCCCGAAATGGCTCGCCAGGTTTTCGATACTGCCGAGGTCGAACAAGAGCGCGCCCCCGAGCAGACACGCCTCATCTGGACGCGCTTCATGATTCGCGTCGCTGCTCTCGTTTCGGCATCCGCCGATGGGTTGCAGCGCGCTCTCGCCGCCGGTGAACTTGGTTCGCAAACTCTCGATGATGATCTGCGCTGGCGCATTTTGCGCACACTCTCGGCCCTGGGCGCACTTGAGCGAGATCAGCTTGAGACGGCCCGCCGCGCGGATCGCACCGCGAGCGGTCACGTCGGGTATTTGCGTGCCGTGAGCGCAGAGAATTCGGGTGCGGCAAAGCAGGACGCTTTCGAGCGCGTGAGTGGTGCAGACGCGCTCTCCAACGATGAGGTAAGCGCGCTGATCGACGGTTTCACTGACGGTTCCAGCGCCCTCTTGGACCCGTTTGTACCGGAGTACTTTACGGGTCTGGAGGCGTTCTGGGCCGAGAACAGTATTGAGATTGCGCAACGGCTGGTTCGCGGTCTCTACCCTTCGTGGCAGGGCCCGGACACCGAGGCGTCAATCGATGCCGTAACACTCACCGAGAGGTGGCTCGCAGACCATCCGGACGCGCCGGCAGCGCTCACCCGTGTTCTGCGCGAAGAGGCTTTCCTGCTTGGTCAGTCGCGCGCCGCTCAGCGCCTCTCCAACGTGTAGAGCCACCACTTTGCAGGCTCACTTTAACTTCGCAGGCGCATATATGGGCCGGCAAAGTTAATTTGGGCCTGCAGAGTGAGGCGCTGTGCTTACGGTTGCTGTGCCAAGGGTAAATGGGCCTAGGGAACGCGAGCCGTCCACTCCGGGGTCGCGAACTTGGTAGCCACCAGCTCTTCCGCCTCCGCGCGTTCGGCCGCGCTCAGCTCGGAAAGCGTGGCGCCGGTGGTCTCGACAAAGGTGTCCATCATGGTGCGAATGATCTCTTCGCGGGAGAGCCCGGTTTGCCGCTTGAGCGGGTCGACTCGCTTGACCGCGCTCTTGATGCCCTTATCCGAGAGCTTTTCGCGGCCTATGCGCAAAACCTCGACCATTTTCTCCGCGTTCATGTCATAGGACATGGTCACGTGATGGAGCAGTCCCCCGTTGGCCATGCGTTTTTGCGCGGCACCGCCGATCTTGCCCTGATCTGTCGCAATATCGTTCAACGGCTTGTAGAAAGCGTTGATGCCGAGCTTTTGCAGTGATGCCATGACCCAGGAATCCAAGAACGGGTAGGAGTCGGCATAGCTGAGCCCGTCCACGAGGGTTTGCGGGACATACAGAGAATAGGTGATCGCATTACCACGCTCCATGAACATGGCCCCGCCGCCGGAAATGCGCCGCACCACGCCCACGCCGTATTTTTCAACGTTTGCGGCGTCAACCTCGTTGGCCAGCGACTGGAAGCTCCCGATCACGATCGAGGGAGCCTCCCACTCCCAAAAACGCAAGGTCGGATTGCGGACACCGTCCCCTACCTCCCTGGTCAGGACCTCATCCACGGCCACATGCATGGCCGCACTCATGGGCGTTGGTGGAATAACGTCCCATTGGTGATCATCCCAGGTGGTGGCGAAACCCGCTCCGCGGCGCACCGCCGTCGTAATTGCCTCGGCGTCAAAGCCGTGAAGCGCCGCCTCGGCACGCAACCCGTCCTCAATGCTGCGGATCATCACGGTGCGCGGCGTGTTCAGCGGCAAACCGTTGAGCGCATTGTTGATGTCCTCGAGGGCTTCGTCCGGGTCGAGGAAGAAGTCGCCGTTGATATTCATGTCGGTGATCAGGCCGTCTTCGGCACTGAAGTTCGCGCGGACTAGTTTGCCGCCGGGGACCTTGTATTGTCCTTCGTATTCGGTGTTCACGTGGTTGCTAACGCTTTCTGGGGTGCTTTACTTCCGGTAGATACAGCGGTGGCCGGCACCTGAAACCAGGTACCGGCCACCAACAAAGCTGCGGAGCGGATTACTTCTTGCCGCCGAAGCCCTTGAAACGCTGGTTGAAGCGCTCGACACGGCCAGCGGAGTCCATGATGCGCTGCTTGCCGGTGTAGAAGGGGTGCGACTCGGAGGAAATTTCAACCTCGATGAGCGGGTAGGTGTTGCCGTCTTCCCATTCCACGGTCTTGTCGCTGCCGACGGTGGAGCGGGTCAGGAAGGACTTGCCGGAGGCAAGGTCACGGAACACGACGGGGTGATAATCCGGGTGAATACCAGTCTTCACAATAGGTCCTTTTCTTGGCGCGCCTGGATTTTGCCAGGTGCAAGGTGTGTTTTGGCGGTCGAATGACCGACAGTCAATACTAGCATCTCGGGCTAGGTCTCGCTGACAACCCCGGACGCCGCGGTGATCTCGACCGCGCGCACTCGTTCGGCGACCGTGGTACCGTTAAAGGTCGCGATGATTTCATCGGTCCCGGTGGCTTGCTTGATGGCCTCTAGACCGCGCTTCACCTCGGATCCGGTGCCGACCGCGGAGACGCTGAGCATCTCGGCGACCTTCGTGCCCTCGGGGGAAGCGAGGATCTGATCAATCTCTTGATCCGTGTAGTTGCGGCCCGGCGGCAAGAACCGCTTCACGCGCTGACGGGTGACCTGCTGGCGGATGCGCTCGGCGTCCTCGGGGGTGTCGGCAGCGAAAACGTTGGCACCGACGATGGTGTACGGTTCGGCGAGTTCTGCCGATGGCCGGAATGTGGACCGGTAGTGTGCCAGCGCATCCTGGAGAGCGCCGGGGGCAAAGTGGGAGGCAAACGCGTAGGGCAAGCCGAGCTTTGCGGCCAGGTCCGCCCCGAAAAGCGAGGAACCGAGAATGTAGAGCGGGACTCGGGTCCCCCAGCCGGGCACGGCGTTCACGCCTTGGGCGTCAAATTCCTCGTTCAGGTAGCGCTGGAGTTCCACCACATCGGAAGGGAAACGGTCGGAGCTGGTCTCGTCGCGGCGCAGAGCGTAGAGGGTGCGCCGGTCACCGCCCGGAGCGCGGCCAAGCCCCAAGTCGATGCGGCCAGGGTACAGCGTCTCCAACGTGCCGAACTGTTCGGCGACCGTCAGCGGCGAATGGTTGGGCAGCATGATGCCGCCGGCGCCCACCCTGATCCGTTCGGTGGCGCCCGCGATGTGGCCCACCAGGACGGCGGTGGCGCTGGAGGCGACCTCCCGCATGTTGTGGTGTTCGGCGAACCAAATCCGGTGCAAACCCCCGGCTTCGGCCGCGCGGGCTAGCCGGACGCTGCCCTCGAGTGACTCGCGGGCGGTTTCGGTGGGGCCGATGATGGACAGATCCAGAAGTGATAGTCGCATGGTTGTGCCAACCCTTCATCAGGTCGAGTAATTTCCGGGTAATGTACCCGCTCTGCGCGCAGCCGCCGTATGTAACTCACTCCGGGCGACCGCACATAGGTGTGTATATGTGAAGCCTAACCGTCACATTGCCGTTTGCGCCCTCGCGGTTCCGCTAGGTGTCGCGATAAACATCGCCGCGCTCATGCCAATTGTCGTCGAGATCATCGCCGAGTTGACCGGCGGCTAAGCCTTCGGACACATGAGGAGCCACGCTAGAACACGAGATTCACCAGCAGCAAGTAGCAGACGATCCCACCCAGGGTCGCCACCACGAGGTTCTTTCGCCAGTAATACAGTCCGAAGGTCACCGCCAGCGCGGACGCCTCGGGAATCCCGTACGGCGGCACCGCGACATTGACGTGCATGAGCGTGTACACGGTCAGGATCAGCATGAACCCGACAGGCAAATGCTCCTGCAAAAACGCCATATATTCGCTCTCCCGCACTCGCTTCGGCAACGCAAACGGGATCCAGCGCAACACCTGCGTTACCGCGGCGATGACCAGCGCAATTGCCAGCGTGTAGCCGGGCCCGCTCATGCGCGCGCCTCCCCTCGCATGGTTCCTCCTGAATGACGACGGCGTGTTCCCCAGAACCACAGCGAGGTCGCCACAAAGTAGAAGGTCATTCCGGAAAGCAAAAAGGTATTCGCGGCAAGGACCCGTTCGCTGAGCAACCCGACACCGGCCCCCAGAAATCCAAGTATGAGGGCAACCACGCTCCGATCTTGTTCGCGCGCCATCAGAAAGAGAACTGCGAACATGGCGGTGAGCGCGAATTCGAATCCGGTCACATTCGGCGGAAGGAAACCGCCAAGGAGCGCTCCCGTCACGGCTCCGGCGACCCAATACACCTGCGTCATAACCTGGAACGCCGTCAAGGAGGCGCCGCTCAATTCCTTGCCTACGGGCGTCGCCGCAATGGCAAAGGCTTCATCGGTGAGCGCGAATATCCCGTACACCTTTTGCGCCCGGGTGCGAAGCTTCTGGATGGGAAAGCTGAAGCCATAAAAGACGTGACGAAAGTTGATCAGCAGCGCAAGGGTTGCAACCTGCAGCAGCGGCATCGCCGTTGCGACCATGCCGATCGCCACGAACTCGATAGACCCGGCGAAGATGATCGTTGCGAAAATCGGCGCCCAATACCAATCCAGGCCGGTGCTCACGGCGAGCACACCGAGGGCAGCGCCCAATGGAAAGTACGCGGCAAACACCGGCCAGGAGACCCGAAACGCGGGCCAGAACCATCTCATGTTCACCGAGCTTAATCGGCGAATTCGGAAATGCTGAACTTCGTGACAGTGTTAGCAAAATAGTCGAATAGATCAAGGAGACCACCCGTGGAATTCACCCCTCAAGATGGCACCATCACCATGTTTTCAACGACCTGGTGCGGATACTGCCGCAATCTCAAGTCGCAACTTGACCGGATGGGCATCGAGTACAACGAGATCAACATCGAAGAGACGCCCGAGGCCGCAAAGCTCGTCGAGTCGATCAATGACGGCAACCAAGTGGTGCCGACTGTGATCTACCCCGACGGTAGCTCTGCGACCAATCCCCCGGCTCTCGCGGTCAAGGATAAGCTCGGGATCGCTTAGAAACTAGGCGATTGGGTAATCGGCGTCCTGGCCAAATGGGCTTGTCACCGACGCTTTCCCGTTGTTGAGGTGACCAGTCGCCCAGTACCGGAACCCATCTTCAACAATCTCCACCTCATACCATCCGGACTTGTCGCGAGCGTCCACGCCGACGCTCTTAGCCTTTCCGGCCGGGAGCACGAGCGGGCGGGCGTTGTTCTTGGCCGAACTTGCGAGCCTCATGGTGCGCTTCGCTGGGCTCGCGTTAGCTACTTGGACGCTCAAGCGTTGCGCACGGTGATCTGCAGTTGCCGCCACCGACACGTCACCGGATTTCGAGGCGAAGTCTCGGCGGAACCGGTTAGGCCCAGTCACCACGACGTCGATCCCGCCGGAGCCCGGCAGAGTGAACGTGCGCGCCCCGGATACGTTGGCGTGGATGGGTGCTTGGCGAGTATCCGCATAGTTGTAGATGGCTATGGGAGCCGGCCGATCGCCGTCGTTCTTTACCGTGATCGTCAAGGTGCCGTTTGCAACTGCGAAGCTCGCGTCCAAAGCGTAGGGCAGCGGGCGCGAAGCGCGCACGCCAGGTTCCTGGGCGGGCATCGCCTGCGCGCTCGGCGGTTGCGCGGCCCAGCGGCCGTTGAAGGGCGGAATCGGGCCCGGTTGCGTGACCGTCGGCAGAGCGGGAACTGGCGCGCCCTCGAAGTTGAGTGCGCTGGTGAGATCGCCCACGGTCGCGCGGCGCCAGTCGGTGAGCATCTCCGATTTCACGCCGGTCCAGGTTTCCAAGAATTTGACGACCGAGGTATGGTCGAAAACTTCCGAGCACACCCAGCCGCCAACCGACCACGGTGAAATGACGGTCATCGGGACGCGCGGTCCGAGACCCATCGCGGAGCCCTGGTAGAACTCATCGGTCATGCTGGGTTCGGGGCGTGGCGCTGGAACGTGGTCGAAGTAGCCATCGAACTCGTCATAGTTGATCAAGAAGACGGACTTTTGCCAGAGTTCCGGGTTGTCGCCAAAGACCTGGAGGATGTCGTAGACAATGTTGGAGGACTGGATCGGCGAGGACGAGGCCGGGTGCTCGCAGTCGGCCGCGCTCGCCACCAGATAGGTCACCTTGGGTAGTGTTCCGCTTTCAACTGCGGTGCGGAACTGGTTGGTGAGGCTACCGTCTTCGCCGCGGCGAAGCGCGCCGTTGAACATTTCCTGTTCGCGCTCGGAGAGCGTGGCGACGACCTCGTTGAGCCGGTTTTGCATTTCGGTTCGGCGCGCGGGGCTGGCGGCACGGACCGCCGAGTAGAAGTTCTCCATATTCAGGAAGTTTTGGCCGAGATTCAGTGCGCCCAGCACCTTGTTCGCCACGAGTTTGTAGGCGCGGAAGTATTCGGTGTTGTTGTCCGTGAAGTTGTCCCACTCCTGCATGACCTGCCAGCTGACACCGGCATCGCTTAGGTATTCGGTGTAGGCCTTCCACTCGTAGCCGGGATGCCTGGCGTTGTAGGCGGCGTTGGTCACGGCGCGTTGGTTGGTGCCGGGCTCATATCCGGTGTGGCCGGACACCAGATAGTTGCGGTTGGGGCTGGTTCCAGTGGTAATGGAGCAGTGGTAGGCGTCGCAGATGGTGAACTTGTCGGCGAGTTCAAACTGGAATGGAATGTCCTGTCGATCGTACCCGGCCATGCTCGCGGCGCCCTTGGCCGGGATCCACTGGTCCCACCAGCCGCCTGCGACCGCGGTGCCGCCATCGCCCCAACTGTGCGGCAGCGAGGCCAGGAACTCGATGTTCTTTTGGTCCTTGTTGACCGCGTCTCGGGCGAGGAACGGCATGATGGTGGAGTCCGAGCCGCTCGGCGATTGCTCAAAAAGGGTCTTGTCCGAGTTGCGCCGCCGCAGCACGGTCTTATCCGCAAATCCTTGCACGCCTTGCAACGTACCGAAGTAGTGGTCAAAGGAACGGTTTTCCTGCATCAGCACGATCACGTGCTCAACGCCCTGCAATCCCCCGGGCGCCGGCGGCAACGCCATGGCCTTCTGGAAAGAGACGGGCAGGAGGGAACCTGCGGCAGTTGCCGCGCCCAGACCCATAAAGAATCGACGTGAAATAGCGGATGGTTTCTTCGGTGCTTGTGCCATGGGAAGTAGCCTCTCAACGGTGAGGTAAAGAATGGTTAACCTGGGGCAAACGCCACAAGAATAGTCCGATGAATCAGTCTTGCTAATGGGTTCGCGCGATTTTTCTTTGCAGACGGTTGGCGGGCGTCCCGGGCGCTATCCTATTTTCTGGCCGAACTCGCGGCCCACTAGTACTTTCCGGGGACACCATGACACGCAATTTCCTTCGATTGACCCTGCCCGCCGTCGCCACGCTCGCATTATTGGGTGCCTCCGTTGCGCCCGCACAGGCGGCGGACGCGGATGCGACACCTCAAACCTCTGCGGCCCAACCGTTCGCGGCGAAGAAGTTCAAGAACTGCACCGAGCTGACGAAAAAGTACCCGCACGGCGTAGGCAAAAAGGGCGCTCGCGACCTGGCTAACGGCAAGCCCAAGCGCAATGCCAAGAATTTGCACCGCGTCGACAACGCCCTCTACACAGCGAACAAGCACCTGGATCGCGACCGTGACGGGATTGCCTGCGAGCGGTAGTCGCCTCGCGGCGGCACAGCGCCTCTCCTTCGCCGACTTTCTAGGGTTGTTTTGACAAAGTAGGGCCGTATACTCCCCTACTTTGTCAAAACAACCCTATTTTCGTGTCAGGAATGTGAGCGTGCGGCGGAACACGCGTGAGAAGCTGCTCAAATTCGATCGGCTCAAGAGATGTACGACGGCGATACGCGCCTTCGATGGCCCGGCTCACCATCTCGGTGGTCACCAGGGCGTTGAGGTCCTGGGCGGAGCCGATAGTTGCGGGGTCGAGGTCCAAGCCCAACGCATCGTAGACGGCTTCGGTTACCTCACGGATGGGCGGGGTATTTTCGACAACGATCGAGGATGAGAACAACCATGCACCTTTGACGACCCGTTGCGCCGTACCAATAAGTTTGATCTTGGTGCCACTCATGGTTTTGCCGTGCACAGAGAACTCGCCCGGACAGTACTCCCCCGGTATCTCCCCGACACCGGCAGAGACCCCGATGCTCTCTAGCGCCTCGACAAACAGGTTTGCGAATCCGACGAAGCGAGCTTGGGTTTCAATCTTGGCGTCATCGTTGGGCTCGAGATGATCGACCACGAGACTGCCGCGATGGTAGGCTGCGGCGCGTCCGCCGGCCTTGCGGATCACCGGAGTGAACCCCAGTTCCGCGCTGCGGCGTGAGGCATGGGCAAACCCAGGTAACCGTGCATCGCGTTGTCCAAAAGACACCGTCGGCTCGGGGCGATAGATGCGGACCATCGCGCCAAGGTCGCCAGACTGGACGGCTCGCAACAACGTCAGTGCGTAGTCGAGGTCTTCGGCCGCACCAAGTGAACGCGACTGCAGCGCCCATCCAAGAGTTGACTCCCGGCGTGGACGCTGCCTGCGCATGCTATGAGTTGATTCTGAAATGGAGACTCCCTAGAAGTCCCAGTCTTCGTCTTCGGTGTTGACCGCCTTGCCGATGACATAGGACGAGCCGGAGCCGGAGAAGAAGTCGTGGTTCTCGTCCGCGTTCGGAGACAGCGCCGAGAGGATCGCCGGATTCACATCCGTGACCGAACTCGGGAACATCGCCTCATAGCCGAGATTCATGAGCGCCTTGTTCGCGTTGTAATGCAGGAACTTCTTCACGTCTTCGGCGAGCCCGACGGAGTCGTAGAGATCGTGGGTGTACTGGACCTCGTTGTCGTAAAGCTCGTAAAGCAAATCGAAGGTGTAGTCCTTGATTTCCTGGCGCTTTTCCGGGGTCTGCACTTCCAGCCCGCGTTGGAATTTGTAGCCAATGTAGTAGCCGTGAACTGCTTCGTCGCGGATGATCAAGCGAATAAGGTCCGCTGTGTTGGTGAGCTTCGCGCGGCTTGACCAGTACATCGGCAGGTAGAAACCGGAGTAGAACAGGAAGGACTCGAGCAGCGTCGAGGCGACCTTGCGCTTGAGCGGCTCATCGCCGCGGTAGTAATCCATGACGATCTGCGCCTTCTTCTGCAGATTCTGGTTCTCCACCGACCAGCGGAACGCATCGTCGATTTCTTTGGTCGAGCACAGGGTCGAGAAGATCGAGGAGTAGCTCTTGGCGTGCACCGACTCCATGAAGGCGATGTTGGTGTACACCGCTTCTTCATGCGGGGTGATGGCATCCGGAATGAGGCTAACAGCGCCCACGGTTCCCTGGATTGTGTCCAGGAGAGTCAGACCGGTGAAGACCCGCATGGTGAGCTGTTGCTCTTCCGGCGTCAACGTGTTCCAGGACTGCACGTCATTGGAAAGCGGAACCTTCTCCGGCAGCCAGAAATTGTTGACGAGTCGGTTCCACACCTCGACGTCCTTGTCATCCTGGATGCGGTTCCAGTTGATCGCCTGCACGTGATCAACGAGCTTCAGTTTTTCCGGTGTCATTCTTTCATCCTCATTTGCTTTCGCATTCGGCCGTCGCGCTAATAGTGCGTGTGACGTGAGTAGTTCAAACGTCGCGAAGGAGAATTGATCGTCTTTCGCGGCTGGGTTGTAGGTGCTTATTCACAGGTCATTCCGTTCCTCCCGCGAACTCGAGCCCTCCATGCCGTCGCGGCGATAGTTCACCGGCAGGAGCGTAGCGATCGATTCCACCGTGAGCCCGTCAACGGTGGGGACAATGACCTTCATGTGCGGGTTGCGATCAATCATGACCTGCCGGCATTTGCCACACGGCGGGATAACACCACGCTCATCGTCTCCCACAGCGACCATCGTGACCAGGGGATGGTCAGTCTCCGAGGCTGCTTTGGCCATCACAGTGACTTCCGCACACGGTCCACCCAAAAAGTGGTACAGGTTCATACCCGTAAGGATCCGCCCGCTTGCGTCGAGCGCCGCTGCTGCCACGGTATGCAATGGCGAGCGGCCCCACCGTTCGACAGTGCTGGTCGCAACCTCGACCAGTTCCCTCTCGAGTTCGCTGAGTGATTCCATCGGTATCTCTCTGGTGATGTGTGCGTGCGGCGAGCAAGCCACTCACCGCACGCACACGCCGTCGTACTTCTGTAATTCCTGAACCTACGCGCCTACAGCATGCAGGAAACGCAACCCTCTACTTCGGTGCCCTCGAGCGCCAACTGGCGCAGGCGGATGTAGTAGATGGTTTTGATGCCCTTGCGCCAGGCGTAAATCTGCGCCTTGTTGATGTCACGCGTGGTGGCGGTGTCCTTGAAGAACAGCGTCAGCGAGAGGCCCTGATCCACGTGCTGGGTGGCCATGGCGTAGGTGTCGATGATCTTTTCGTACCCGATCTCGTACGCGTCCTGGTAGTACTCGCGGTTCTCGTTGGTCATGTACGGAGCCGGGTAGTACACGCGGCCGATCTTGCCTTCCTTGCGGATTTCAATCTGCGAGGCGATCGGGTGGATCGAGGACGTCGAGTTGTTGATGTAGGAGATCGAGCCGGTCGGCGGGACAGCCTGCAGGTTCTGGTTGTAAATACCGAACTGTTGGATGGAATCCTTGAGCTCGGCCCAGTCCTCCTTGGTCGGCAGGTGCACGTTGGAGTTCGCGAAGAGCTCCTTGACCCGCTCGGTCTTGGGAGTCCAATCGCCTTCAAGGTACTTGTCGAAGAACTCGCCGGTGGCGTACTTGGACTTCTCGAAACCCTGGAAGGTTTCGCCGCGCTCCATGGCGATCTTGTTGGACGCCTTGAGAGCGTTGAACACGATCGCATAGAAGTACATGTTGGTGAAATCCAGGCCCTCTTCGCTGCCGTAGAAAATGCGTTCGCGAGCGAGGTATCCGTGCAGGTTCATCTGCCCCAGGCCAATGGCGTGGCTCATGTCATTGCCGCGCTCAATCGAGGGCACCGAAGAAATGTGGCTCATGTTTGAGACGGCGGTCAGTCCGCGGATCGCGGTTTCCACGGTCTGCTCAAAGTTCGCCGAATCCATGGCCGCGGCGATGTTCATCGAACCCAGGTTGCAGGAGATGTCCTTGCCAACGTTGTCATAGGACAGGTCATCGTTGTAGGTGGTCGGATTCGAGACCTGCAGGATCTCCGAGCACAGGTTGCTCATAATGATCTTGCCCTCGATCGGGTTTGCACGGTTCACTGTGTCTTCAAACATGATGTACGGGTAACCGGACTCGAACTGGATCTCCGCGAGCGTCTGGAAGAACTCGCGCGCCTTGATTTTGGTCTTCTTGATCCGGGCGTCGTCAACCATCTCGTAATACTTCTCCGAGACGTTCACATCCGAGAACGGCATGCCGTACACCTTCTCCACGTCATACGGGGAGAAGAGGTACATGTCCTCATCCTTCTTCGCCAGCTCAAAGGTGATATCCGGGATCACGACGCCCAAGGACAGGGTCTTGATGCGGATCTTCTCATCCGCATTCTCACGCTTGGTATCCAGGAAACGGTAAATATCCGGGTGGTGCGCGTGCAAGTACACGGCGCCGGCGCCTTGGCGGGCGCCCAACTGGTTCGCGTAGGAGAAGCTGTCTTCGAGAAGCTTCATCACCGGGATCACACCGGAAGACTGGTTCTCAATTTGCTTGATCGGCGCGCCCACCTCGCGGATGTTGGTGAGAGCAAAGGCCACACCGCCGCCGCGCTTGGAAAGCTGCAGCGCCGAGTTAATGGAGCGCCCAATCGACTCCATATTGTCTTCAATGCGAAGCAGGAAGCAGGAAACGAGTTCTCCGCGCTGCTTCTTTCCGGTGTTCAAGAACGTCGGGGTGGCCGGTTGGAACCGGCCCAAAATGATTTCGTCGACCAGGTTGGAGGCGAGCGCCTCATCGCCTTGGGCGAGACCGAGGGCAACCATGCAGACACGGTCTTCATAACGCTCCAGGTAGCGCTTGCCGTCAAAGGTTTTCAGCGTGTAGGAGGTGTAGTACTTAAACGCGCCAAGGAAGGTCGGGAAACGGAACTTGTGGCCATACGCCTGCTTGAACAGTGCCTTCACAAAGTCGAAGGAGTACTGGTCCAGGACGTCCTTCTCGTAGTACGCGTTCTCGACCAGGTAGTCCAGCTTTTCCTTCAGCGAGTGGAAGAACACCGTGTTCTGGTTGACGTGCTGCAAAAAGTACTGGTGCGCTGCCTCGCGGTCCGCGGCGAACTGGATCTTGCCGTTCTCGTCATACAGGTTCAGCAGAGCGTTGAGCTCGTGGTAGCCCAGACCCTTGTATTTGTCCGGGGACTGACCATCATTCTCGGCGGCCTCTTCGGTGTGGTGGCTGATGGGCGCAGGCGCCGGCTCCACGGTGGGGTCTAGCGAGGTGGTGTCAGTGATTGTTGTATCCAAAATTCTTCCAATCCTTGGCTGACGCGGGCCACGTCCTCTGCTGTGCCCATAAGTTCAAATCGATAGAGGTAGGGAACCTGGCACTTCTTAGCGATCGCACTCGCCGCCGCGCAGAAGTACTGCCCAAAATTCGTATTCCCGGCCCCGATCACTCCGCGAAGGAGCGCCCGGTTTTCGGGAACGTTGAGAAATTTAATGACTTGTTTCGGTACCGCGCCCTCACCGTAGGTGTCCCCATAGGTGGGGACGACAAGCACAAATTCTCGGTCAGCCCGCAACGTTTCGTCCTTCGTCATGAGCGGAAGGCGTGCGGCCTCGATCCCGAGTTTTTGCACAAAGCGGTGAGTGTTTTCCGATACCGAGGAGAAGTAAATCAGGTTCGCGTCCGTGTGCTCGGCCACGGACGCGCTTGCTCCGCGTTCGGCAGGGTTCAGCGAGGTCATCGCCATTGATATCCCTCCCCTGCTCAACGTGAACTGTCGCGAGTTACGCGACCGAGCTGGCCGCGCTTTCCGAGCTGATCTCTTCAATCTTGTCCGGACGGAAACCCGACCAGTGATCGGCATCGGTGACCACGACCGGCGCTTGGGCGTAACCAAGCTCGCGAACCCGCTCGAGCGCCTCGGCATCCTGAGACAGATCCACCGTCTTGTATTCAATGCCCTTGCGGTCAAGAGCACGGTAAGTCGCATTGCACTGGACACATGCTGGTTTGGTGTAAACCGTTACTGCCATGATCAATCCCCTTGAGAAAAGCTAGAACTGCTATTGAATCCTGTGCACCGTGGGCGGAAAATCCACCGTTGTCGATGCCTGTGTGACGTTGATGTGAGTTGTTGCCAGCTACTCATTTCCACAATGCCTTGCCAGCGAGTTCAATACTACATCTAGTGTTCACCGCGGGGTGGAACCCCAAGATGATGTATTACAAGTATGTCATTCCTGGCGTCATTAGTCCACATTTTGTGCCCAATTTACCCACAGCCGCGCCGGAAATTTTGTCCCCGAGTTTGTACCACTGGAACAGCACCCGCACTACCGCGAAAATCGCCCGGGACGCACGCTTCAACTTCTGGTTGAAGGTTTTATCCACACCCCTGTGCACGATCCATCCACCGGCAAAAAAATTTTCCGTTTGGCGTGTCGCGGCGTGTCGCGACTTGTCCCACCGACAACGGATAAGCTCTACTTATGCTCAACCCGGTTCACCTGAAGACTCTGGTGGAAGTCGTGCGCTCCGGCTCGTTTGTACGGGCCGCCAACAATCTCGGGTTCACCGCGTCCGCAGTGTCCCAACAGATGTCCGCGCTGGAAAAGACCACCGGAGCCGAGCTGTTTATCCGCACCGCGCGCACCATCACCCCCACCGAAGACGCGCTCACCATGGCCCGACACGCCGCAAAGGTCCTCACGGATCTCGATGTCCTCATGGCCGCGGCCGCTCATAGCGCGCCCAAGGAAGAGTCCTTGCTGAGAATCGGCATGTTCCCCTCGCTTGCTACCGCGGTCCTCGAACCCATTCTGAGCACCGAGCGCTGGCGCAAGCTCGGACTGCATTTACGGCCATTCATTGGCGAACCCGGGCACGTCATCCAAGCCGCGAACAACGGCGCCGGATTGGACGCCGGCTTGGTCTATCAAGTCGGCCAAGGCGGCGTCGCATGGCCCGGCACGCTCAAACGCCAATGGATCGCCGATGACATGTTCCGCATCCTCGTTCCGCAAAGCTGGGGCTTCGCTCCGGATTCCGTGGTCCCATCCGAGCAGCTCATGGAGCGACCCTGGATCATGCATCACCCCGGGACGGCGGACGCCACCGTCATCGAACGCCTTTTCGCCTCCCTCAACCTGCACCCGAGCGTGGTGGCCCACTCGGACGACTTCAACGCGAGCCTCGCCATGGTCTCCGCAGGTCTTGGCGCCGCGCTCGTCCCGGACCTCGCCATCCGCGTGTGGCCGGAGGGTGCGGTGCGGATCGACGTCCCGGAGATCCGCCTCGCCCGGAAAATCTTCGCGCTCAAATTCTCCACCGCCGCCGAATCCAAAACCGATGTCTTCTTAGAAATGCTCGCCGAGCTGCTTGCCTCCGCGGGCGCACCTCGACCCTAAAGCACCCCACAGTGAGGTACGACGGCGCGCCATGGCTTGGCGCGCCGTCGTACGGTTTTATTGGGGTGCTTCAGGCGACGGAGGTTTGTTCCTCACTCGCCTCGATCGTTGTGGCTGCGAGGGCCTGGTCGAGGTCCGCCTTCAGGTCCTCGATGTGCTCGAGTCCCACTGAGAGGCGGATGAGCCCGGGAGTCACCCCCGCGCTCAGCTGCTCATCGGCGGTGAGCTGTTGGTGCGTTGTCGAGGCCGGGTGGATGATGAGCGAGCGCACGTCGCCAATATTGGCAAGGTGGGAGAACAACTCCACGTTCTCCACGAGCGTTCTTCCTGCGGCCTCTCCCCCGGCGAGCTCGAAGGAAAGCACCGCGCCCGCGCCGCGCGGTGCGTACCGGCTCGCATTCTCAAACCACGGGCTTGTCGGCAGGCTTGCGTAATTGACGGATGCGACCTCGTCACGTTCGGACAGCCACCGCGCGAGCTCTTGGGCATTCTCGACGTGCCGTTCCATCCGGATACCCAAGGTTTCTACTCCCTGAATCAGCTGCCAGGCATTGCTCGGGGAAACCGCGGAGCCGAGGTCGCGTAAGAGTTGCACGCGAGCCTTGATGATGTAGGCGATGCCGTCCCCGAGCGCTGACGTGTAGGACACACCGTGGTAGCTGGGATCCGGTTCGGTGAGTCCGGGGAACTTTTCCACATGCCGACTCCATGGGAAACGCCCGCCGTCCACAATGGCGCCTACCACGACCGTCCCGTGACCGGAGAGGAACTTGGTGGCCGAATGCACCACGATGTCCGCGCCGAACTCCAACGGCCGGATGAGGTAGGGGGTCGCGACGGTGTTGTCCACAATGAGCGGCAGGCCGTTCTCGTGGGCAAGGTCGGCTACGCCTTGAATGTCCAAGACATTGATCTTGGGGTTGCCGATGGTTTCGGCGAACAGCGCCTTGGTGTTGGGGCGGATGGCCCGGCGCCACTCGTCGAAATCGTCTTGGTCGCTCACGAAGGTGGTTTCGATGCCGAGTTTCGCCAAGGTGTGGTGCAACAGGTTGTACGTGCCGCCGTAGATCGAGCTAGAGGCGACAATATGATCGCCCGCATGGGCAATGTTCAAAATGGCGAACGTGGTTGCGGCCTGTCCCGAGGCGAGGAGCAGTGCCGCGCTGCCGCCCTCCAGGGCAGCGAGCCGTTCTTCGGCAACCGCCTGGGTCGGGTTCATGATGCGGGTATAAATATTGCCGAACTCTTTGAGAGCAAAGAGGTTTTGCGCGTGCTCAATATTGTTGAAGGTGTACGCCGTGGTGTTGTAGAGCGGCGTAGCGCGGGCATTGGTCACCGGGTCGGGTGCTGAGCCGGCGTGGATTTGCTTGGTTTCAAAGCGCCATGAGGCGTGATCGGTCACCGGGGGCTCCTTACTTTATGGGGAAACAAGCTGATTGAGGTTGGCGCGGGCGCGGCGCGTGGCTGCCACGAGGTTGCGTAGGGACGCTTCGGTTTCGGCATAGCCGCGAGTTTTCAGGCCACAGTCCGGATTGACCCACAGTTGTGCTGCGGGAACTTTGGCGACGGCGCGTTCCAAAAGTTCGCTGACTTCCTCTTCGCTGGGCACCCGGGGCGAGTGAATGTCGTACACACCGGGACCCACCCCGCGGGAGAAGCCGTGGCGGTCGAGATCGTTGACCACTTCCATCTTGCTGCGCGCCGCTTCGATGGAGGTCACGTCGGCGTCCAGGCCGTCGATCGCGTCGATGACTTCGCCAAACTCCGAGTAACACAGGTGGGTGTGGATTTGGGTTTGCGAGTGCGCACCCGCGGTGGCAAGACGGAACGCGTTCACGGACCAATCCAGGTAGCCGGCCTGGTCTTCCTTGCGCAGCGGTAGAAGTTCGCGGAGCGCCGGCTCGTCGACTTGGATGATGCCGATGCCGGCCGTTTGCAGGTCATCGATTTCATCGCGGAGAGCCAATGCAACCTGGTTGGCGGTGTCGCCTAATGACTGGTCGTCACGGGCAAATGACCACGCGAGGATGGTGACCGGCCCGGTGAGCATGCCTTTCACGGGCTTCTCGGTCAGCGATTGCGCGTAGGTGCTCCACGGAACGGTGATTGGGGCCGGGCGGGAGACATCTCCCCAAAGGATCGAGGGCCGTGTGCAACGGCTTCCATAGGATTGCACCCAGCCATTGCTTGTCACGTCGAAGCCATCCAGGTTTTCGGCAAAGTATTGCACCATGTCATTGCGCTCGGGTTCGCCATGGACCAGCACGTCGAAACCGAGTTCTTCTTGGAGGTCGATCACGCGTTTGATCTCGTCCTGCATCAGGGCGGTGTACTCGTCCTGAGTGAGCGCACCCTTGTTCAGGCGAGCGCGCGCCGAACGCACCTGGGCGGTCTGGGGAAAAGAGCCGATGGTGGTGGTGGGGAGTTCCGGGAGCTTGAGCGACTCGCTTTGGGCGCTGGCGCGGTCGGCAAAGGCTGCGCGCGTGAATGCGCCAGAATCCAGAGCACCGGTGCGCTGACGGATGGCCTCGACGCGCACTCCCGGATGAGTTTCGCGGCTCGAGCGAGCCGCCCGGTTCGCGGTGAGCGCCTCGGTGATGCTTTCTGGTTCATCGAGGAACCGTGCCAATTGCACGACCTCGGCGACCTTCTCATCGGCGAACGCCAACCAGGATCGCAGTTCGGGATCCAGGGCCTGTTCATCCTCTAGCGTGTACGGAACGTGGAGCAAGGAGGTGGAGGTGGAGACGGACAGCGCATCGACGTTGGGCTTGATCGACTCAAGAGTCTTAATGGAGCGGTCAAGGTTGTTGGCCCAGATGTTGTGACCATCGACCACACCGGCGACGACGACCTTTCCGCGCAAAAGTTCGAGTTCTTTGGCACTCGGAAGGTCCCCCTTGAACAGGTCCAGGTGAATCGCGTCTATTCCGGTTGCGGCCAGCGGTGTCAGGTTTTCCTTCAGCGAACCGTAAGCGGTGTTGACGAAGATTTGCGGCCGGTCTGTGGCGGCGGTCAGGGCTGTGTACGCTTCATCGATGGCGGCTGCGAGTTTCGCGGGGTCAAGGTCGTGATCGGCAACCAGCGCAGATTCGTCGAGCTGAATCCACGGTGCGCCCGCGGCGTGCAGTCGGGCCAATAATTCGCGGTAGGCGGGAAGGATGTCTTTCAGGCTGTCCAACGGGGTGTAGTCCTCCCCCGCATCCTCGGCCGCTTTACTCAACAGCAGGAAAGTTACCGGCCCAATGAGGCTCGGGCGCGTGATGAACCCGGCGTTCTTGGCTTCGACAAAGTCATCCACGATTGCATTGGACGTGACGCGGAAGGCAGTCGTCGCCGAGAGCTCCGGGACAAGATAGTGGTAATTGGAGTCAAACCATTTGGTCATTTCCAAGGGGGCCTGCGCGCTGTCTCCCCGCGCCAAGGTGAAGTAGCCGGCCAAGGTGACCTCATCGCCGTCGTACACCTCGGTGAATCGGTGCGGAACGGCGCCTACGTGCGTGGCGGTGTCTAGCACCTGGTCATAGTAGGAGAATGTGGCAGGAATCGCGGCGTTCGCGGGATCGAGGCCGAGGTCGGCGAGGTGCTGGTACGTTGCAAGGCGCAGCTCGCGAGCGGTTTCGGTCAGATCGGCGAGGCTGGTGTGACCTGCCCAATAGGACTCGACGGCCTTTTTGAGTTCGCGGCGGCGGCCAATGCGCGGATAGCCGACGATGGTTGCGGAAGGAAATTGCGTGGTCATGGTCATCTTTCTGTGTGGGTGTTTCGTGCGGCTCGGGCGGGCTAGACTGCCCGCAATTGCGGGGCGGTGACCCGGGTGAGACGGGAGAGGTTGAGGTTGTCCAGGACGTCGAGGCTGTCCTGATATTGGTTGAAGGTATAGAGGTGCAGGCCCGGGGCGCCGGCATCGAGGGCGGCTTGGGCGAGGTCGGTGGTCGCTTGTATTCCGGCTTTCCGGCGGGCGGCGTCATCGCTTGTGGAGAGCTTGTCTAAGAGCGGTGCGGGGATCTCGATGCCGGCCATTTCGCTGATTCGTGCGACGCGCCGGGGAACCGTGAGCGGCATGATGCCGGGGATGATTGGGATGGTGACTCCGGCGCGGCGTGCTCTGGTGAGGAGATTCTCATAGGCGCGGGGGTCGAAGAAAACTTGGGTGAGCGCGAAGTCGGCGCCGGCCGCTTCCTTGGCGAGAAGCACCTCCACGTCTTGGAGTTCGGTGGGCGATTCGGGGTGGCGGTTGGCGTAGGCTGCGACGCCGATTGCGAGCCTTCCGGCGGCAAGGCGCGCGGTGTTGTGCCGTTCGACCGTGCGGACGAGCCGGATGAGGTCCTCGGCGTAGTTCAAGGCGGGTGTGGCGGCGAGTGGGAGGGCCTTGTCCTTGTCCCCGCGAAGAGCCAAGATGCCGCGCACGCCCAGACCCAACATTTCGGTGATCATGGCGGTTATTTCGTCCACCGTGTTGCCGAGGCAGGTGAGGTGTGCGAGCGGTTTGAGCGTGGTGGTGTCGAGGAGTTCTTTGAGAAGTTCCAGGGCCTCGGTGCGATTGTCGCCGCCGGTTCCAAAGGTGACCGAGACGTAGTCGGGGTGGGTTTGCTCGATGGCGCGGATGGTTCTCCATAAGGGTCCGCGGGCACTCGCGTTCCGTGGTGGGAAGAGCTCATAAGAGAGCGCGATGTCCGGGCCGCGTGGTGGCTGGTTCTGCGGTGGCTGGTTTTGGGGTGGCTGGGTAGGAGAAAGTGACATTTGGTCCCTTGTGTTTTGTTCGTGATCCTCGTTGTGGATTCACGATGCGAACGGTACGGGCACAGTGCGCTGGTTAAGGGCGCTAGCTCTGGGCGCTCGATGGCGAGCGCGGCACTGTGATCAAATGTCAGACCCTCATGGGGGCACCCACACCTTCATTTATTCGAAGGTCGCTGACGGTTTCGCCGGTAGATCAAATAATTTTCGATGCGCCGACATGTTGAATCTAGATCGCGTCCGGCGCATTCGGCAAGAAGGTGAAGCAACATGACGCGAATGTGAATATGTGTGACCCCTGGTGCAAACATCCAATGTCTGACAAGCTTGTCTATACCGCCAGCAATGACTCAGTGCACCATTATGCGATATTGACGAGGTTTGAGAATGAGAGAGAAACGACGCCACGAAGATTTTGCTCGGATGTCTCGACGATTCTTTATGTCGGCGGCCGGAGTCGGGCTGATGGGCGCACTTGCAGCGTGTAGCGGCGGAGGCGGCGGGGCCGGAGCAGCGGCGAGCGCCGACCCCAATCGTGTCATGCCGCCCAAGGGCGGGCCCGCGCGCACACCGACCGATATTCCGAACTTGCCGGAGGGATTTGTCGGCGCGCCGGCGTACACGCCAGAGCCGCTGGTTAGCGGCCAAAGCGCGACGCTACGCATTGCCGTCCCGCAAAGTATTTCGGTGGGCGACTGGAAAGCGAACAAGTTCACCCAATGGTTCCAGGACCGTACGGGTGTGAAAGTGGAATGGCAGACCATTCCCGACGGGGATGACGCACAAACGAAGATCAACGCGCTGATCGCCTCCAATGATCTTCCAGAAATCATCATGGGGTTCTATCTGGACCGGTCCCAGGTGTGGACCTGGGCTCAGCAGGGCATCATCGTGGATATGAAGCCGTACCTCGAGGATTACGGCCAGAACGGTAGAGAAGCTCTGGGAATCAGCGAGGACTGGACCGCGGCATTTGCCGGACCCGATGGTGGCATCTACTCCTACCCCAATGTCAACGAGTGCTATCCCTGTGCCACGCAAATGAACAAGATGTGGGTGAATCAACGCTATTTGGATCAGGTGGGCATGCAACGGCCCGAGTCGCTGGATGAATTCACCGAAATGTTACGGGCCTTTAAGAAGCAAACGCCGGCCACTAAGCCGCTACATTTTCAAGATGGCGAATGGCCAGACGCCTGGGCGAGCCAATCCTTCATGTACAACCCTGGTAAGCCGTGGATTACCGTCCAGTCCGGGAAAGTCCAGGCCGCCTTTGTCCAAGACGGCTTCCGCAAGACACTTGCCTATTTGCGCTCCCTGGTGGACGAGGAGCTATTGGATCCCGCGACATTGAACCAGAGCAATGACCAATTGCGGCGCTCTGTGGGTGCCGGTCAGGTTGGTGCTGCGGCGGTCGCCTGGGAGGGATCCCTGACCAGTGATCCGTCTCGACAACGCGAATGGATCTCGCTGGGACCTGTTGCCGGACCCGAGGGAACTAGGGTTGCCGCCTGGGACTACTACGTCGGACTCACCTTCGGCCAAACAATCATGACCAAGGCGTGCCGTTCGCCAGAGCTTGCCGTGGCTTGGATGGACGAATGCTTAGAACTGGAGACAACCATCCGATCCAGTTCCGGTGTCAAAGGCACCGATTGGGAGTGGTCAAAGAAGGGCGAATTCGGTCAGAACGGGAACCAGGGACTGTTTACCCTCACTGCTTTATCTCCGGAAAACGGGAGCACCTGGGCCCAGGCGAATCCGGGATACCGCACTTCGGATTTCCGCGATGGCATGGTGTACACCAAGGGTCAGCTGCCCGCGGATGAACAGAAGAAGCTGTGGGAGCTCAACCGCTCCAAATACGATCCATACAAGCAACCGGTTGACCAGCAGTACCCGCCGACCTTCATTGACGCGACTCTCGCCGCCGATATCGCTCGCGCCCAGGTGGATCTAGAAAATGAAGTGAACGCCGCCATCGACGGATTTATCCGCGGCCGCCGCGATATCAACGGCAGCTCCGATTGGGATGACTTTGTGAAGAAGATGGACGAGATGGGATTGCAGAACTACTTGGACATGCGCCAGTCCGTTCTGGACAAGCGGAACGGCTAAAAATTTCTCTACTCGCGCTGCGATGTGTACCGGCATCCTGGCGATAGGATGATGCTGGCCACGAAGTGTGGCCAGCATCACTTGTTAACGTGGGTTCGCAAGCAATGCGAACTTTTCGGATTGGGGAATCATGAGTCAATCAGCGCCGCAATATCCATCTGGGGGCCAGCCGCAGTACGGCATGTATCCGCCGCCCCCGCCGCCGCCAGCACCCAAGGGCTTCGCGATTGCCGCGCTAGTTCTCGGCATCATTGGCGTGGTCATCGGCCTCTTTATCGTCTTTGGCTGGCTTGCCCTCATTTTGGGCATTCTTGCGCTCATTTTCGGCATCGTGGGCCTACGGAAGAAGACCGCGAACGGCATGTCAATCACCGGCATCATCCTGGGTGCTATCGCCACTATCCTCGGCGTCATCGGCATTATCGTCACGATCGCGTTCATCAACGCCGCATCGAACGCCCTGGAGTCATACCGTCCGCAACTCGAATCCGCCATGGCAAGTTACTCGGCGCAGGCGAACGAGGAACACACGATCACCTACAAGGTCACCTCGGATGTCGCCGCCAAGGCAACGTATACGGATGAAAACGGTAGCAAAACGGAAGCCGTTACCAATGAATGGCAGAAGGAAGTCACCATGAAAGGTGCCTACATTTACACGAGTGTTTCCGTGTCACCGGATGACATCACCACCGCCGGGAACCTGAGCTGTGAAATTCTCATCGACGGGAAATCGGTATCCACCGACAGCGGATCCTCGCTTGTCTCGTGTTCGGGATCGCTCTAATCACACTGGTAGTGACACAAAGCGAGCGGCCCCCATTCAGTCTTATTGACTGAATGGGGGCCGCTCTTTGTGGTGCCCAGAGTGGGACTCGAACCCACACACCGTAAGATACTGCATTTTGAGTGCAGCGCGTCTACCAATTCCGCCATCTGGGCGCGGATTTCACGGTAAGCAACGTGAGTTTTACCTCAACGAAACTGTCGATGCGAAAATCAACTTTACATGGCGATAGGCTGTTTATGCGAACCGAGCCAGTTTCGCACTGTTGAAGCCCGTCATCACAAGGAGGAACGTGTGAGCGCCGAAGAAGAGAACGGCCCCGCCATCGAGGTTGCCAAACGAGTTCTGGTTGCCGAGGACGAGACGCTGATTCGTCTCGACATCGTTGAGATCCTGCGTTCCGAAGGCTATGACGTGGTGGGTGAAGCCGACAACGGTGAGCGTGCGGTCGAGCTGGCCAAAGAACTGAACCCGGACCTGGTGCTCATGGACGTCAAAATGCCGATCCTTGACGGCATCTCCGCAGCAGAATCGATCGTGAAAGAGCGCATCGCGCCGGTTGTTCTGCTGACCGCGTTCAGCCAGAAAGAACTCGTGGAACGTGCTCGTGACGCGGGCGCGATGGCTTACGTGGTCAAGCCATTCACCCCGGCCGACCTCATGCCCGCGATCGAAATCGCGTTGAGCCGTCACGAGGAAATTCAGGCGCTCGAGCAGGAAGTGACCGACCTCAAGGACCAATTTGAGACACGGAAGCTCGTCGAGCGCGCCAAGAGCCTGTTGACCACCAAGATGGGGCTGACCGAGCCAGAAGCGTTCCGGTGGATTCAAAAGACCTCGATGGACCGGCGCCTGACCATGCGAGAAGTCTCGGAAACCATCATCAACCAGGTGAACTAACCCGGCGAGACGGTCTCCCCCGTCCCGCCCAAGTACCTGAGCGGCGGGAGGCCACCGTGCTTCGGTGACCACCCGCCGTCGTACATGTAAAGGCGATGCGCTAGCGCGGTGACCCACATGCACTACCTGCACACTCGAAATCCATTGTGCAGATAATGCACGCTTTAACGGCGTGTCGCGTGCGTGTTCTGCACAGTCGATGAGGGGTGGGCGAGGGATTTGTTGATGCGGTGGGCCCAAAACGGTCCCTCATACAAGAACGCCGTGTACCCCTGAACCAGCGTCGCACCGGCATCCAGGCGCGCTCGCACATCCGCGGCGTCACGCACACCGCCCACCGAAATGATGCACACGCTCGCGTCCAAATGGGTGCGCAGGAGCTTCAGCACGTCGATCGACCGCTCCTTCAGCGGCTCGCCGCTCAGTCCCCCGACGCCCATGGACGTCACGGTTTCCGCGTCGATGCTCAGCCCATCGCGGGTGATCGTGGTATTCGTCGCCACAACCCCATCCAGCCCCATGTCCTTAACCAGCTGGGCCACCTCGGCAATGTCGTCATCGCTCAAATCCGGCGCGATTTTGACCAGGAGCGGCACATGCCGCCGGGCGGCGGCGTCGGCTGTCTGGCGCACGTGATGCAAGAGCGGGCGCAAGCTCTTGACACTTTGCAATAGCCGAAGCCCAGGGGTGTTGGGCGAAGACACATTGACCACCAGATAATCGGCGAGCGGCGCCAGATCTTCGGCGCTAATGAGATAGTCGGCGATCGCGTCCTTGAGATCGACCTTCTTGGTCTTGCCGATGTTGACCCCGACAATGGGACGCGTGCCGGGAAAGCGGCGATCGATCCGCGCACGCTGCTTCGCAAGCCGCTCGGCGACCTTGGCCGCCCCGTCATTGTTAAACCCCATGCGGTTGATCAGCGCCCGATCCTCCAGCAGTCGGAAGAGCCGCGGTTTCGGGTTGCCCGGCTGCGCGCGGCCGGTCACCGTCCCAATCTCCACGTGGCCAAATCCCAAATCCATCAGCGCGCCAGTGCCGCTCGCGTTCTTGTCGAATCCGGCGGCCAAGCCAAACGGCGTCGGAAACGTCAAGCCAAGCGCCTGAACCCGCAGCTCCCGGCTGGGCCGGGTGAAACGGCGCAGCAACGGTCCGGCAGGTGTTCTATCGGCAAGTTTGATCAGCCCAAACCCCACCGTGTGCGCAAGCTCGGCGTCCATCCATGAGAAGGCAAGGCGGAAAAAGGTTGGGTAAATTTTCATGGTTTGCTTTCACTGATGTTCGACGGCGAGTGGCTGGGTTTGTCGATCGCCCCGCCATAGCGGCGGTCGCGTCGAGCGTATTGGTCAATGGCGTACCAGAGTGTCCGGCGATCGACATCGGGCCAGAGCACATCCAAGAACACCATTTCGGCGTAAGCGGCTTCCCAGAGCATGAAATTGCTTGTGCGCTGTTCGCCGGAGGTGCGGATGAAAAGGTCCACATCGGGAAGGTCTGGTAAGTAGAGGTTTTTGGCAATCGTTTTTTCGGTGATACGTCCCGCGTTGAGTTTGCCGTTTTTGACCTCGTGGGCAATCGCTTGCATGGCGTCGGCGAGTTCGGCGCGGCCGCCGTAATTAATGCACATATTGAGGGTGCAGGTGGAATTGTTTTTGGTTTGCTCTTCGGCAATCTCCAGTTCGGAGATGACCGAGCGCCATAGCCGGGGTCTTCTCCCCGACCAGCGCACGCGAACGCCCCACTGGTCCAGTTGGTCGCGTTGGCGGCGCAGCACGTCCCGGCTGAAGCCCATCAGAAAACGAACTTCTTCGGGGGAACGGGCCCAGTTTTCAGTGGAGAAAGCGTAGACCGAGACGTGTTTGACGCCAATATCGATCGCGCCGGCCATGACATCTAAAAGGGCCGCCTCGCCTGCGCGGTGGCCCTCGGTGCGGGGCAGCCCGCGTTGGTTGGCCCATCTGCCGTTGCCGTCCATCACAATTGCCACATGCTCGGGAACAAGGTGGGCGGGTAATCGTGGAGCAGTTTCGCCGCTGGGATGCGGATAGGGCTTTTCTACCACTTAACTTCTTTCCACCAATGCCAGGGATTTGAGTGAACGTTCAACATGAAATTGTACAAAGCTCGCAATCATTCCGGCGGCGCGATTCCGGGTGCTCTCCTCGGCGGCGGCAGCGCTCGACCAGTCTCCCACCTGAAGCGCTCTGAGGTGTGCAAGGGTTTGTGCATCCAGCGTGGGGGTGCCGGGCGGTCGATGCAGCGTGCAAACAACGCCGCCCAGCGATGGCGAAAAACTCGCGTGCTCGCCGACCTCGTGGCATGTGGCACAGTGCTCCAGGCTCGCCTGCCACCCTGCGGCCGCCATGGCGCGCAACAGGTAGGAGTCCAATATCAGTTGCGAGGGTTGTGCGTTTCGGGCGAGCGCCGCTATGGCGCCGAGGGCAAGGTGGTACTGGGCACGCGCCGACTCGGTGTCGGTTTCGGTCAGCTTCTCCGCTAACTCGCTTATTGCCACCGCGCTCGTGTACGCAGGATAGTCCGCAACCAACGGGTGACCGTAGCCGCGTTTCGTCTCCACTTGGGAAATGTGTTCCAAGGACCGGCCCGGGACGAGTTGAATATCAATGTGACTGAAGGGTTCCAGCCTCGCCCCCAGCTTGGACTTTGCGCGCCGAACGCCCCTGGCGACGGCGCGCACCTGTCCGTGAGTGGGAGTGATCATGACGATAATTCGATCGGCCTCGCCCAAGTTATAGGTGCGCAACACAAGTGCCTCGGTGCGGTAGCTTCGCGCCGCGAAATTAGTGGTGCTCACCTACGTATTGTGTCACTCTCCGGCAGAGTTGCGGATTGCGCGGTTGACGGCGGAGATGACGGCCTTGAGCGACGCGAGCGCGGTGTTGGAGTCAATCCCGACGCCCCAGAGCACCTCAGAATTGACCACCGCTTCCACATAGGCCGCGGCCCGGGCGTTGCCGCCGGCCGAGAGCGCATGCTCGTGGAAGTCAAGGACCCGAACATCCACGCCGTCCTCGGCAAGAATCGTGGTCAGCGCTTCCACCGGTCCGGTACCGGTTGCGGTGCGGCGCTGCTCCACCCCGTCCACAACGATGCTGACGGTGAGTTTGAAGGATCCGTCGGCTGCGGAATCCGAGTTGACCGACACAAGCTCGTAGTGTCCCCACTTGTGGTGATCGGCGCTTTCGCGCACCGGCAAATACTCGTCTTCGAAGATCGACCAGAGTTGATCGGGGTTGATTTCCCCGCCCGCGGTGTCGGTATGGCGTTGTATCACCGAGGAGAACTCGATCTGCGCACGCCGCGGCAAGTCCAGATTGTGATCTTGCTTGAGCAGGTAAGCCACGCCGCCCTTGCCGGACTGGGAGTTCACGCGGATCACGGCCTCATAGCTGCGACCAAGGTCCTTGGGGTCAATGGGCAAGTACGGAACGGCCCAGGTCAGATCCTGGGTACTGACACCCTTTTCGGTTGCCTCCGCTTCCATGGCCTCAAAACCCTTTTTTATGGCGTCCTGGTGAGAGCCGGAGAACGCCGTGAACACCAGGTCGCCGCCGTAAGGCGAGCGCTCTGGGACCGAGAGCTGGTTGCAGTATTCGACGGTGCGCCGGATGTTATCAATGTCGGAGAAGTCGATCTGCGGGTCGATACCCTGGGTGTAGAGGTTAAGGCCGAGAGTGACGAGGTCGACGTTGCCGGTTCGCTCGCCGTTTCCAAAGAGACATCCTTCAATGCGGTCCGCTCCGGCCAGGTACCCCAGCTCGGCGGCTGCGACACCGGTGCCACGATCGTTATGGGGGTGGAGCGAGAGAATGATGTTGTCCCGGTTCTCCAGGTTGCGCGACATCCACTCGATCGAATCCGCATAGACATTCGGGGTTGCCATTTCCACGGTTGCCGGCAAATTCACAATGACATTGCGGTCCTCGGAGACCTCGAAAACCTCGGCGACGTCGTTACAAATGCGCGCGGCGAATTCCAGTTCGGTTCCGGTGAAAGATTCTGGCGAGTACTCATAGGTGATCTTGGTGTCCCCCATGTTCTCTTCGAACTTTCGGCATAGCCGCGCACCGGTCAACGCAATATCCAATATTCCGTCCATGTCCTGGCGGAACACGACCTTGCGTTGCAACGTCGAGGTGGAGTTGTACAGATGCACTATCGCTTGGCGGGCGCCCTCGATGGATTGGTAGGTTCGCTCAATCAGGTGTTCGCGCGATTGGGTCAAAACCTGAATATGCACATCCTCGGGGATACGGTCCTGTTCGATCAGCATGCGCACAAAATCAAAGTCGGTTTGCGATGCCGAGGGGAATCCGACCTCGATTTCCTTGTAACCCATGGCGACCAGGAGGTCGAACATGCGTAGCTTGCGTTCGGCATTCATGGGATCAATGAGGGCCTGGTTGCCGTCTCGAAGGTCAACCGCGCACCAGCGCGGCGCCTTGGTCATGACCTTGTCTGGCCATGTCCGGTCCGGGAGGTCAACACGAATCTGCTCCTGAAAAGGAACATATTTCTGGAACGGCATGGGTGTGGGTTGTTGGAAATTGCGCATGGTTGCACCTTCGGTTTTATGCGTGGAATGGGCCGCCGAACAGCGAGAGATCTCCGCGGTGAGGTCTCGACGAGCGGTTATTTCCCGCTTGGCTCCTCACCACGGCTGCTAAGAAGGAGCAAGGATCCGTAGTGCACAAAATCACAGTAACACGATCGAACCGCCTCGCATCATAGGATGTAAATCACAGTCCTCAAGACTCAAGTAATGACACATGGAAGTGGGTTTAACATGGCCGATGCCGTCAGTCCGCGTATTCAAGACGATCTCTTTGCCGCGGTGAATCACGAGTGGTTAGAGACCACCGATATTCCTGATGACCAACCGGGCTACGGCACGTTCGCGGTGTTGCGGGACAACGCCGAAGAAGCGGTACGGGATCTCATCGAGCAAGCAGCCTCGGCCAGCGATCCGGATGCGGCTACGCAACGGGTCGGGGATATGTACGCCAGTTTCATGGACCGAGATACCGCCAACGCCAAAGGCATCGAGGCCATTCGCGAGGATCTTGACGCCATTGATGCTGCTGCCGACCTTAGCGATTTCCTTGCCGTTACGGCTCGCTTGGGCCGCGAAGGTAAGGGGAATCTGCTCTCGATCGGGATCGAGGCCGATTTCAAGGACACCAATACCTACATGGTGTATTTCGATCAGGCCGGTATCGGTCTGCCGGATGAAAAGTACTACACCGAGGACCAGTATGAATCCGTGCGCGAGGAGTATCTCAAACACTTAGAGCGTGTCTTCTCGGCCATGGGAGAGGAGCACCCGGACTCGCTTGCTCGCGAGGTTTTGCAACTGGAAAGCCAGTTCGCCGCCACGCACATGGACAATGTCACTCGGCGCGACCCAAATGCGATCTATAACCCGATGTCCCGTGCCGAAGTCGAGGCAGCAACACCGTGGGTTCCCGGGTTCGCCGAACAAGTCGGCATCCCTGTGCAGCACCTCGAAACGGTGGTGGTGGAGAGCCCCGGGTACCTTCAAGGATTGCCGGGCATTGTCAGCGAGGACAACCTCGCCACCCTCAAAGCCTGGCTCAAAGCCTCTGTTTTTCATGACCGTGCGGCCTACCTCAGCGACGAGCTTTCCAAACTCAATTTTGATTTTTACGGGACCATCTTGGGCGGAACCCCGCAACAGCGTGACTTGTGGAAGCGCGGGGTGGGCCTGGTGGAAGCCACCCTGGGCGAGGAACTAGGAAAGCTATATGTGGCACAGTATTTCCCGCCTAGCCACAAGGAGCGAATGGATGCCCTGGTTGCCTCGCTCCTTGACGCCTATCAAGAATCGATCGCCAACCTGGAGTGGATGAGCCCGGATACCCGAAAAGCCGGGTTGGAAAAGCTGGCGAAGTTCCGGCCGAAGATTGGCTTCCCGAGCAAGTGGAAGGACTACTCCGCTCTCGAGGTGTCTCCCGATGACTTGATTGGCAATGTGGACCGCAGCGCCGTGGTGGAGCTGGAGCGCAGCATTGCCCGCCTCGAGGGACCGGTGGACAAGGAACTGTGGTACATGACCCCGCAAACGGTCAACGCTTACTACCATCCGCTTCACAATGAAATCGCGTTCCCGGCAGCGATCTTGCAGCCGCCCTTCTTTGACATGCAGGCGAGCGATGCCGAGAACTTCGGTGCAATTGGTGCGGTCATCGGACACGAGATTGGTCACGGATTTGATGACAGCGGTTCGCAATTTGACGGAGACGGGTCGCTGCGGAATTGGTGGAGCGACGAGGACCGTTCCCGATTTGAAGAACTCACCGCAAATTTGGTGGGCCAGTTCAACGAACTCTCGCCGGATAACGTTCCGGATCAAAAGGTCAATGGCGAGTTGACCCTGGGCGAAAACATTGGCGATCTCGGCGGGATCACCATTGCTCTCAAAGCGTTCAAAAACAGCTTTGCCGGCTCCGGCGCTCCCAGCGATGAGGACATTAGGGACTTTTTCCGTTCTTACGGCACCATTTGGCGCGGCAAGTTCCGGGACCAGGAGGCTCGGCGCCGCTTGACCATCGATCCGCACTCCCCCAATAAATTCCGCTCCAATCAGATCGCCAAAAACGTCGACGAGTTCCATGACGTGTTTGACACGAAGGAGTCGGATGGAATGTGGCTCGCCCCAGATGAGCGGGTCAAGATCTGGTTCTAGAAGCCGAAGCCGGTGTTGACGGACTGGCAGGTCGATTGGCCTGCCGTCTGTCCGCTCAATCCATCACCAAGATTCGCCGCAGAGTCGAGCTTGTCGCCGGTGAGGAAATCGTCACCGATCACAAGGGTGATTCCACCGATGTAGTAATTGGTCACCACTTGGGAATCTGAGATTCCTAATTGGCGTGCCACCGCTTTACCGGCGTCTTCCTGGCCTTGGGGAACCAGGATTTGTGTGGCTGGAAGGGTGACGCTCGGATCGACTGCGGCGGTGTCGCCGGACACCGCAAGGGTAAAGCCGAGCCCCTGGAGCACCGAAACGATTTCATCGGCACGTTGTGCCCCCGCAGACGAGCGGTTGGAAACGGTGACGTTAATGGTGGCAGGATCGATCTGCGCCGGGTCCTGCACCGGAACTTCTTGGCCGGTAATCGGGTCGATCGTGGTTTCCGGTGTGGGTTGGGTGCCGTCGGTCGGTGTGCCCGAGCCTTCCGGGGCGGGTTCTTGGCTGGGTTGGGCGAGCGGGTCGCCATCTTCACGCAGAATGGCGAAAAGGTCTTCGGCCTTGGGTTCGTCCAGCTGCACGCGATTGGGATCCGGCTCATAGGTCACCACGGGCGCGGTAATGAAGGCGACGTTGTTGAGGTCGACATCTTTGAGCCGCCCGGCCATGGCCATCAAGGTCGAGATGTCCTTGAGCGCCGGATCCACCGTCAGATTTTGAGTGATGGCCTCAGCGATGCCATACATTTTGGGGATGTTGTTCAAGGTATCTTCCGCGCGTATCTTGCGGACCATGGAGGCGAGGAAGCTTTGCTGGGATCGGATACGCCCAATATCGCTGCCGTCACCAAATCCCTTGCGGTTGCGTAGAAAAGCGAGGGCTTCGTCTCCTTGCACGGTGCTGACACCGGCGGGAAGCTTGAGTCCGGAAGACGGATCGTCGACCGGGGCGTTAACGCACACTTCCACACCGCCCAGTGTGTTTGAGAGTTCGCGTACGGCATTGAAATCGGCCATCATAAAGTGATCGATCTCCAGGCCGGTCATCTCATTGATAGCGGCAACCGTGCATCCCGGGCCGCCCTCGGCCAACGTGGTGTTCAATTGGCCAATCTCGTAAGGCCCCACAATCTGACCGGTGTCCGGGTTCTTGCAAGCCGGCAATTTCGTCATGAGATCGCGAGGGAAGCTCACCACCGTGACCCGTTGCCGGTCCGCGGACATGTTCATCAGCATCATGACGTCCGCGTTGCCCTCGCCGGAGGAGTTGTCTTCATCGGTGATAGACGTTTGTCCCGTCCGGGTATCTGTGCCGATGATCAAAATTTGCAACGGGTCTTTATTGGTATCCACCGGAAGCTTTGCGGTGGCCTCAGCCTCAGGGTTTGCGTTCAACGGGCTGGTTTGGACGTTGTTTTGGAGCTGCCAAAATTTGAAGGCGGCAAATCCGAGGCCAGCAACCAGAACAAAGGCGAGGCCGGACGCCAGCACCTTGAGGAAAATGTGGCGCGATCCGGGTGCCAAGTGGCGGCCGGCGGGTGAGCCTATCGGCATTGAGCTATCGCCATTGTCCGGTCTGGCTGCCGCTCGCCTCATCTATTGAACCTCACACTCGTGTCTGGTTGCGCATGGGGCGCAACCAGTTGCCTTGCCTATTTCCGGCACACTTCTGGACGTTACATCTTCTCGAGTGCACCATCCGATGACCGGGATGTCTTAGAAACCTAAGCGTCCTAATTGTTTGGCGTCTCGTTGCCAATCCTTGGCGATCTTAACATGTAAGTCTAGGAATACCTTGACACCGAGGAGCGCCTCTATGCTCTTGCGCGAGGTTGCGCCAATCTCTTTAAGCCGGCTGCCGCCCTTACCGATAATGATCGCCTTCTGCGAGGACCGCTCCACAAAAATATTCACGCGCACATCGGTAAGCGGCCTGTCCGCTGGCCGATCTTCACGCGTAACCATTTCGTCGACAACCACGGCAATGGAATGCGGCAATTCGTCGCGCACGCCTTCCAGCGCCGCTTCCCGCACAAGTTCTGCGACAAGCGTCGCTTCCGGTTCGTCGGTGAGCTCGCCCTCCGGGTAGAGCATCGGGCCGGTGGGAAGCAGCTCGGAAAGGACGTCCGCAACCACTCCAACCTGGTGGCCGCTGCTGGCCGAGACCGGAACAATCGAGTGGAAACCGTCGCCGCCAAGGACCTCCCGGCCGAAAGCATCCACACCTATCAGCCGGTCAGCCAAATCATCTTTGGACACGAGGTCCGTTTTCGTGACCAACGCCACAACCGGCGTGCGTTTAATCATGCCGAGCTTTTCGGCGATAAACCTATCTCCGGGCCCGGTCTTTTCATTGGCGGGCACACAAAAACCGATGACATCTACTTCAGACAAGGTTTGCATCACGGTGTCGTTGAGCCGTTGTCCGAGCAAAGTACGGGGCCGATGTAATCCCGGAGTGTCGACCAAAATGAGTTGCGCGTTGTCCCGGTTGACGATGCCGCGGATGGTGTGACGAGTGGTTTGCGGGCGGGAGGAGGTGATCGCAACCTTCTGTCCCACCAGCGCGTTGGTCAACGTCGATTTGCCAACATTGGGCCGGCCCACGAAACACGCGAATCCGGAACGGAATGCCCCCGATTCCGGCGCAATGTCAGTGGATCGCGCAGATTCCTTAGCCATTAGTGTGCCTTTCCCACTGAGGCCGCGTCTGCGTCCTCGCCAACAGGATCGTGTGCCAGCTCTTCGTCAGAGGACTCCTCATCCGCGAGGTGAACGTCAATCTCGGCGATACGGTTACGACGCCCTTCGCTGCGATGAGCCCGCAGCGCAAGATCCCCGACTTTCACCTCGCTGCCCACAATTGGCACCATTCCAAGTTCCTTTGCAAGAAGGCCGCCTACCGTGTCCACGTCATCATCTTCGAGGTCGACATCCATGAGTTCGGCAAGATCGCCTACGCTCATGCGGGCCGAGACACGATAGCCGCCGTCCTCGAGTTTTGCGTACTGTTCGCCGGGCTCCTGATCATATTCGTCCACGATCTCCCCAACAATCTCTTCAATGAGGTCCTCCAGCGTGACGAGGCCAGCGGTGCCACCGTATTCGTCAACCACGATCGCAATGTGCGCGGACCGGTGCTGCATCTCGGTCAGCAGGTCGGCGACGCTTTTAGAGTCGGGAACGTACTGCACGTCACGCATGAGCTCGGTGATCGATTGCTCGGCATACCCGTTGAGCATGGCCGCGGCGACGTCCTTGAGGTAGAGCATTCCGCGCACGTCGTCGGAATTTTCGCCGAACACAGGCATCCGGGAAAACCCGGAGCGCAGAAACAAGCTCATCGCTTGCCGCACGTTGTTCTCGATGCGGGCACCCACCACGTCCATGCGCGGCACCATGACTTCCCGCACCCGCGTGTCACCGATCTCGAACACGGACTTAATCAAATCCGCTTCCGAATCTTCCAGGACGTCTTGGTCGGAGGCGCGGTCGACGATCTCACGGAACTCAGCCTCGGTGACAAAGGGGGAAGTGTCGTCATCATTGCCCGGGGACAGCCTGTTTCCCAAGCGAATGAGCCAGCGCGGCACCGGACCCAAAATTGCGCGCAGGAATCTGACGAGCGGCGCCGAGAACCGCACAATCGCCAACGGGTAGTTCCGGCCTATTTGACGTGGCGAAGCTCCCACCAGGACAAAGCCGATGCCGGCCATCACCGCGGTCGCGACCAGCCCGGCGAGCCAAATGTTGTCGATGAGGATCGCGAACACGAGCGTGACCGCCACGGCGGCGGCCATTTCAAACCACACCAACCAGAAGCGCATCGCGTTAATGTGGTCGGCAAAGTCCTCTTGAATCCGCACCAGGGAGCTCTTGCCGGTTGAGGCGCTGTACTTTTCCACATCGTGGCGCGGCACAAAGTTCCAGGCCGATTCGGCAGCAGCGATCAGCGCCGCAAGAATGGTGCAGACAATGGCGATCAGGCATAACAGCGTGATGGTCATTCGATTGTTTCCTTCGGGGCATGGCCAAGGTATGCGCCAAGGAGTTCGCGCTGCAAACCAAACATTTCAGCTTTCTCCTCTTCCTCGGCGTGATCGTAACCGAGAAGGTGCAAGATGCCGTGAGTTAGTAACAGCAGGATCTCCTCACGCATGGTGTGCCCCGCGGTTTCTGCCTGCGCTCCAGCAACCTGAGGACAAATCACGACGTCGCCGAGCATCCCGGCCTCTGATACCCGCCCTGGCTCCCCCGGAGTGATTTCATCCAGGGGGAAGGACATGACATCGGTGGGCCCTTCCAGGTCCATCCACTCCACGTGCAGCTTTGCCATGGCCGGTTCATCGATCAGCACAATGGATAACTCGGCGGCCGGGTTGACGTGGAGTCTTTCGAGCACAAACCGCGCGAACGCCACAAGCTCCGCTTGATCTAGCTCAACATCGGTTTCATTGTTGACCTCGATGCTCATCGGGTGGCCCGCTGTGCATCCCAGGTGCCGTATGCCGTGACAATCTCGCTGACCAAGTGGTGGCGGACCACATCGTCCGCGGTGAGCTCAATAAAGGAAATGTCTTCAATACCGGCGAGAATCTTGCGCACCGCACGCAGACCGGAGTTCGTGGCACCGGGCAAGTCCACCTGGGTGATGTCCCCGGTCACCACCATTTTCGAGCCAAAACCCAGGCGGGTGAGGAACATCTTCATCTGTTCCTCGGTGGTGTTTTGCGCTTCGTCCAGGATGATAAAAGCATCGTTGAGCGTGCGCCCGCGCATGTAGGCTAGCGGCGCAACCTCAATGGTGCCGGCGTCCATGAGCCGAGGAATCGAGTCCGGCTCAATCATGTCGTGGAGCGCGTCGTAGAGAGGACGCAGGTAGGGGTCGATTTTCTCATTCAGTGTCCCGGGCAGGAAGCCGAGCCGCTCCCCTGCCTCCACCGCCGGACGGGTGAGAATAATCCGGTTCACTTCCTTGGCCTGCAACGCCTGGACGGCTTTGGCCATGGCCAGGTACGTCTTGCCGGTACCGGCCGGACCAATCCCGAAGACCACCGTGTTTTGGTCAATGGCATCTACATAATCGCTCTGGTTTAAGGTCTTTGGCCGAATATTGCGGCCGCGGGAGGACAGCACATTTTTGCTGAGCGCATCCCCGGGACGCCGCGCGCTTTGCTCGGAAAGCATACCGACGAGGCGCCGCACAAGATCGCCGTCCACTCGCGTCCCCGCCCCGGCGATCTGGCGAAGCTCACCGATGAGCCCGACCACTCGTTCCACGCTAAACGGCGCCCCGGAAACCTGCAGTTGAGAATCCCGCACGCTGAAGGAAACCTCCGGAAAGGTTTGTTCTATCACGCGTAGCGCTTCATCTTCCGGGCCTAGAGCGGCAACCATGGCGTTGGTCGTGGGGAAGTCGATGACGATGCGTTGCTCGGCAGTCTCGGCTGCCGTCTGTGGTGTGTCCGTCATGTGTGTGAGGCCGGAGCCTGACTCTCCTTAGGCTACTGAGTACATTAGGGAAAAGAAGTTTTCCTCTGGATAAGTCTAGTGCAGGGCCTGTACCGGAGCTAAGAGGTAGATATCAATATGGTCTCAGTCTGCGCATTTGACGAATTCTGCCCCTTTTCGTCTCGGGTTCTATGCGAAACTATTGACTTGTGCCGAATCCTCGGCTTGATGCGCTCACGTCCCCCACAGTGAAAGCAGGTGTTGTTTGCGCGCTCAAAATCTGCGTACGCAACCCCGTTTTTGGCGCACCCGCGCGCGAAAGGCGAGCATCGCCGTCGTACTTTGTTCCCTGGCCCTCACCGGTTGCACGGCCCAAGGACTGGACTCCCAGTCCGTCACCGGCACCGGCCGGCCCGTCGAGACCGCGCAGGCGCGCTCCGACGGCACTAAGATTCTCAATTTCCCGGTGTATTGGCTGGGTAAGAGCGGGGATTCGACCCGTCTTTTCCGCGAGTATGTCGATAGCGAACCCGCCGCCGACCCCATTGCGCAGGCGATCGATTTCATGCTCTCGCAGAGCCCCACCGACCCGGATTTCTTCACGCCGTGGAAGCCCGGCGCGGCGCTCAGCGTCTCGACCTCCACCGATGGAGTCATCACCGTCGACCTCCCCTCCGATGTTTTTTCCAGCGGAATTGATCAGACCACTGCGGACCTCGCGGTGCAGCAGCTTGTCTATACCGCGACTGCCGCGGCCGCGAATGCGGGCATTTTGCCGGCGGGCAACACCGGGACGGTCATCGTGCTAGTGGATGGAAAGGCGGGCTACCGCGCCTTTGGCCGGACCGACCTGGGCGAGCCGATGAGCCGCGAGGTCAAGGCGATCGCCCCGATCTGGATCATTGAGCCGCAGGAACAAGCAGTTCGCAGCGGAAGTCCCCTCGACATTTTTATTTCCAGCACCTCCGTGGATCCGATTCGCTGGGAGTTGCGTGCGCTGGATTCTGGGCCATTGCCGCAGGACGCCGCGGAGCGGATGCGTAAGATTCTGGGTGGCGACACCACCACGAGCGGCACCGTCACTCCCGAGGACAACGGTTCGGGTAGTTTCATCACCAAGTTCTCGCTCGATGTGGAACCGGGAAATTATGCGTTGATCGCGTATCGCGGCGCGGACGGCGCGTCGGATGCCGCTCAAATTGATACGAAAATCTTGCGGATCGACTCGACGAAATAGCCTTACCAGCGTTCCCATTGCGTGTTGATCGCCGCGAGCGCGGCCGGACCCGCGCTGGAGGAGCGCAAAATTCGTTGGCCAAGATGCGCGGTGCGCGCCCCGCTCGCAACCATCGCCTCCACTTCGCTCGGCGTGATGCCGCCCTCGGGACCCACAATGAGCAGCAGCGGTCCGGGGCCGGTTTCCCGCAGGAAACTCACCAAGGGCTCGGTGGCACTTTCATGAAGTACGACGGCGTGTCCCCCACTTTCGCCCACCGCTCGCCGGATTCGTTGGCACAGTTGGGCGCTCGTTTCCGGGCTGCTCACGGTGGGGATGTGGGATTGGCGGGATTGTTTGGCGGCCGAGCGCACCAGATCCTGCCATTTTTCGGTGCCTTTCTTGGCTTTCTCGTCACGCCAACGCACGATGCTGCGGTCGGCCTGCCACGGCACGATTGCCGTGGCACCGAGTTCCACGGCCGATTCAACGGCCTGTTCATCCCGTCCGCCCTTAGCCAGAGCCTGAACAACCGTGACCTCGGGTGACGGCGCTTCTTCTGTCGTCGCGCTCTGGATGTCCAGGAGCAGGGAATTCTTTGCGGACTCCTTGACGGTCGCTCGCCAGCGGGCGCCACGCCCGTTCACCAGATCGAGGCTTTCGCCTGCCGCTAAACGCATCGATCCGGCTGCGTGGCGGCCCTCCGGTCCGTCGAGGGTGTAGCTGTCGCCTGGGCGTAGCGTTCTAGCACTCTCGACGTCGATGACGAAGACCGGAAGGCTCACGCTAGAGGTTTCCGAGCTTGTCGCGGAGCTTGGCGAACATGCCGTTGCTGGCTGAGGCAAGCTTGCCTTCGACAAACTCTTCCTGGCGCAGTTGCGCGAATTGTTTGAGCAATTCCTCTTGTTCCGGGGTAACTTTGGTGGGGGTTTGGACATGGACGTCCACGACCAGATCGCCGCGAACCTGGGAGCGTAGCCTGGTGACACCGAGTCCGCGGAGCGTGAGCGTGCTACCGCTTTGGGTTCCGGGGGCAATGTCGACGTCTCGCTCGCCGTCTAGGGTCGGGATCTTGACGCTGGTGCCCAGGGTTGCCGCGGTCATCGGGACGTTCAAGGTGGCGTGCAGGTTGTCGCCGTCACGGGTGAATTGCGGATCCGGTTTGACCTTGATGTCCACGTAGAGGTCACCGTGGGGGCCGCCGGCAGGACCAACTTCGCCCTGTTCGCGTAACTGAATACGGGTACCGGTATCAACCCCGGCCGGAATCTTGAGGGTGATGTCGCGGCGTGCGCGAATCCGGCCTTCTCCGGAACATTCGTGGCACGGGTGCGGGATGGTGGTGCCGGTGCCCTCGCAGTTGGGGCACTGCGCGGTGGTCATCACCTGGCCCAGGATGGAGCGTACCGCCCGCTGAATGTTGCCCGAACCGTGGCAGACGGCGCACGTTTCCATGTGGGTGCCAGGTTCGGTGCATTCCCCGTTGCACACCGGGCAGGTGATCGCGGTATCGACTTCGATGCTCTTGTTGGTGCCGAAGACGGCGTCCTTGAGATCGATTTCGACCCGGATGAGTGCGTCCTGCCCTCGACGGGTGCGGCTTGCTCGCTGTTGTGTAGCACCCCCGCCGCCAAAGAAGGTGTCGAAAATGTCTTGGAAACCGAATCCTTCAGCGCCGCTGGATGGGAATCCGGAACCAAAGCCGCCGAATCCGCCCTTCTCGCTGCCGGTTGCATCATAGTTGCGGCGCTTTGCCGGGTCGGAGAGCACCTCGTAGGCGTGCGAGATCTGCTTGAATTTTTCGTCATCCTTGCCGCCGCCGCCATTGAGGTCCGGGTGGTGGTCGCGGGCCAGACGGCGGTACGCCTTCTTAATTTCCTCCGGCGTCGCGTCTCGGGCTACGCCGAGCACGTCATAGTGGTTAGTCACTGTGGTCTTCTTACTCTTTCCTCGGTCTCAAACACC
Source organism: Haematomicrobium sanguinis DSM 21259 (assembly GCF_000688395.1). Taxonomy (GTDB): domain Bacteria; phylum Actinomycetota; class Actinomycetes; order Actinomycetales; family Micrococcaceae; genus Haematomicrobium; species Haematomicrobium sanguinis. The sequence continues at coordinate 145,729 of NZ_JIAG01000009.1, forward strand.
TAATATCGCGGCGCCGATCAGTTATCGGCCAAGAACCGTGACACGTATCGGGCTACGGCACCCACGGCGGACATGCTTGACGCGTAGTCCATGCGGGTCGGTCCCAGAATTCCAATTTTCGATCCTGATGATGAATCATATTGTCCAGCTATGACACTGGCTTCGCTCAGCGGCTCGTAACTGGTTTCCGAGCCGATGCGGACGCTGACCTGGTCTTGATGCAACTCCATCGATGAGAGTAACTGCAAAATGACCACTTGTTCTTCCAACGCTTCGAGCACCGGGCCAATAGTCAGCGGGAAATCGGTGGTGGATTTGGCAAGATTCGCCGTTCCGGCCAGCACAATTTTGTCTTGCCGCTTTGCATGCGCGAACTGGCGCAGTTCGGCGAACACGGCGCTCTCCAATGTTTCGGAGTAATCCCCCTCGGCGGCCGTCGGTTTCCGCGACTCCGCGCGCAGGCGGTCCAAGATTGATCCCAAGTTGTCCACGGATTCGCCGGCAAGCTCTTCGAGAAGCAGAAGCTTGAGCGCTGAAAGTTCGCTCTCGCTGGTCGCGCCTTCTAGGGTGATAAGCCGCTGGTCGACCACCCCATTAGTAGAGATCAGCACCATGAGCACGCGTTCGGGGGAAACCAGAACAAACTCAATGTGTTTGAGCGCGAGTAGCGTGCGGTGCGGGTACTGAAATATCGCCACCTGATTAGTCAATTGTGCAAGCAACCGCACGGTGCGCGCCATGAGATCATCGACGTCATCGGAGCGCTCCAGAAAATGTTCGATCGCGCGGCGTTCAGGGGTCGACAACGGCTTAATGTGGGCAATTTGGTCGACAAACGCACGGTAACCCTTGACCGTCGGAATCCGCCCAGCAGAGGTGTGGGGGGCGGTCAGCAGACCCTCCTCCTCCAGCAGCGCCATGTCGTTGCGGATGGTCGCTGAGGAGACGCCGAGATCGTGACGTTCGGCGATGGCTTTCGAGCCGACCGGTTCGCGAGTGTGAACGTAATCTTCCACGATTGCCCGCAGGATTTCCATCCGGCGTGGTTCGGTCACGGTGCTCAGTCCTTCTTACATGTAGCCGATTCAGGCATTAGCACTCCCAACACCCGACTGCTAATTCTATCGCGTCTTTGCCGAGCTTTCACGTCACGTCGGTTTAGCATGGCATCCGTGAATTCAACGCCGTCCACCCCGTTCCGCTCAAGCATCGACCAGCCTTGGGGAGCGCAAAACGCCCTGAGCGCCAGACGAGAGCCCCGCCAGCTGAAGAAAGTGGAGGCCCACTCCGGCCTTGTCCTCGAAGTCATCGAGAGCGGCTGGGTGGGTGCGGTAGTGGGAGTGGAAAAGTCTGGCGGAATCCATGTTGTTCAACTCGAGGACGCCCGTGGCAGAGTGCGGGCCTTCCCGCTTGGTTTTGGTTTCCTTCTCGAGGGAGAGCCGGTTCAGGTGCTGGCGCCCGGGTCGTTGCGCGCCGAGGGTCCCACGTCCCCGGCGCGAACGGCTTCGGGGTCCGTGAAATCGAGCGGCGCGCGGGCCCGTGTCGCCAAGGCCAGCCGCATCTGGGTCGAGGGCAAGCATGACGCCCAACTCGTGGAAAAGGTCTGGGGCGATGATCTTCGCGAGGTCGGGATCGTGGTCGAGGAACTGAGCGGCATTGACGACCTCGAACATCGGATTGCCGACTTCGGGCCCGGTTCGGGCAGAAGACTTGGCGTTTTGGTCGATCACCTTGTGCCTGGGAGCAAAGAAACTCGCATCGCCGAGACGGCCATGAAAGTACCGGGAGCCCAAGGGAACGTCCTCATCTTGGGACACCCCTATGTCGATGTGTGGGAAACCATCAAGCCCGAAAGGGTCGGCATTAGTGCCTGGCCCACCGTTCCGCGCTCCATGGATTACAAGACCGGAATATTGCAGCACTTAGGTTGGCCACACCGCGATCACCGCGACATTGCCCAGGGCTGGGCTCGGCTGTTGGCTACCGTGAACTCCTATCTGGATCTCACCCCTGCGCTATTGGGGCGCGTTGAGGAACTGATCGATTTCCTCACCGAGGACGGCGTGCTCTAGATTCGGAAAAACTTTGACGCGGCTGCCGAGAATTGCCTGGCCTAGCGGATAGAATGGGTAGTTGAGGAAACACAAGCGCAATTGAGGTGTAGTCGTGTCAGATACGCGGGGGCAAGACGTCTCGGCTACGGGCCAGGCATCCAGTGCCGAATTTAAGGGCCAGCAAGAGCATCCTGCACCGTTGACCGCATCGGAAGATCGCCAGTGGGCGACCATGTCCCACTTCGGTGGCATTCTGGGATGCCTGCCTTCTGCCATCATCTACATGGTCTTTAAAGATCGTGGGCCGTTCACCGAGCAAGAGGCGAAGGAAGCGCTGAACTTCACCCTGATCCCCACCATCGTGGTGATTGCATTTACGCTCCTATCACTCGGGGTGCCGGCGTTGGCTGGTGTTTTGGCGGTCGTCAACGCGCTGATTTGGATTGCCATGGCCGTGATTTCTATTAAGGCCGGTTCCGTGGTGAACCGCGGTCGCCCATACCGCTACCGTTTGAATCCGCGTCTTATCCGCTAGTCCCCTCCCCTGTCCTTACCACGCGCTAGACGGCTTCGTGCCCGTGCGCTTGTTTAGTTCCACGCGCCATACAGCTCTCGCAATTTTGACCCCATATGCGCGGTTCAGTTCCGCACACTCGAAATCGACTGTGCAGATAATGCACGCTTTAACGGCGTGTCGCGTGCGTGTTCTGCACAGTCGATTTTAGGTGGGGAGGAGTTCGTGGACGACGGCATCGGCCAGCAAGCGGCCCTGCAACGTGAGTTCGATCGTCCCGGCCAGTGCGCGCTGGGGATCGATCAAACCGCGCGCGATCAGTCCGGCAATGACTCCAGGATCCACGGTGTCCCCAGACCCGGGCCGTGCCAACTTTGCGATCGGCAAGCCCTCTCGGATACGGCTCCTAAGCAACACCTGCTCCATATGCGCTTGATCGGGTGTGAGTTTTTCATATCCCGCACCCGGGGTGTCGCCGTTCTCCAGTTTCCCCGCGTAAGCCGTCGGGTGTTTCACATTCCACCAGCGCACTCCGTTGATATGCGAATGCGCCCCGGGGCCAAAGCCCCACCAGTTGTACCCGCGCCAATAGGCAAGATTGTGTTGCGACTCGTGCGCGGCCGAGCGCGCCCAGTTGGACACCTCGTACCAGGTGTATCCGGCCGCGCTCAGCAACTCGTCAGCCAGGACGTACTTGTCGGCGTGATCATCGTCATCGATGTCCGGCACCTCGCCGCGACGCACTTGCGCGGCAAGTTTGGTCCCCTCCTCGACAATGAGCGCGTACGCGGAGACGTGATCCGGCGCGAGCTCCAGGGCGTCCCCGAGAGAGCGGCGCCAGGAGTCGAGGCTCTCCCCCGGCGTCCCATAAATCAGATCCAGGCTCACATCGAGCCCGGCGTCGCGCGCCCAGCGCACCGCCTTACCCACGTTTTCCGGATTGTGTGTACGTTCAAGCGTCGCCAACACGGCGGGATCAGAGGACTGCATGCCAATCGAGACGCGCGTGAACCCGGCTGCCTTCAGCGTCTTAAAAGTCGCGGCGTCCACCGAGTCGGGGTTCGCCTCCGTCGTGACCTCGGCACCTGGGGCTAACTCCCATTCCTCGCGCAAGGCGGTGAGAATCGCCGCCAAGTCTCGGGCCGGGAGCAACGTTGGTGTGCCGCCCCCGAAGAAAACTGTACGTAGCGTGGGTAAGGAGGCATCGCCGTCGTGCATCATGCGCGCCGCCAAGGCGATCTCCCGGCGGAGTGTCTGCGCATAATTGCTCTGGTTCGCTCCCCCGCCCAACTCGGTCGCGGTGTAGGTGTTGAAGTCGCAGTACCCGCAGCGGACCCGGCAAAACGGGATGTGCACATAGGCGGAGAACGGCTCGGGCCCCAGCGGGCCGAAGGGCAGAACCCCGTCGGGCGGCATCGGCAGGCCGACGGGCAACGCCGAGGGAGCCACTACTTTTTCGCCTTGTCCTTCGACTCGTCCGAGGAGAGGGCGGCGATGAAGGCTTCCTGCGGAACCTCGACGCGGCCCACCATTTTCATGCGCTTTTTGCCCTCTTTTTGCTTCTCGAGGAGTTTGCGTTTGCGGCTGATGTCGCCGCCGTAGCACTTGGCGAGGACGTCCTTGCGGATGGCGCGGATGTTTTCGCGCGCGATGATGCGCGAGCCGATCGCGGCCTGAATCGGGACCTCGAATTGTTGGCGCGGGATGAGTTCGCGGAGTTTTCCGGTCATCATGGTGCCGTAGGAGTACGCCTTGTCGCGGTGGGTGATGGCGCTGAAAGCGTCGACGGTTTCGCCCTGGAGGAGGATATCCACCTTGACGAGGTCGGCGGTTTGTTCGCCGTCGGCCTTCCAGTCCAGCGAGGCGTAGCCGCGGGTCTTGGATTTGAGCTGGTCGAAGAAGTCGAAGACGATTTCGGCAAGCGGGATCCAGTAGCGCAATTCCACGCGATCCTCGGAGAGGTAGTCCATGCCGCGCATCTGTCCGCGGCGGCTTTGGCACAGTTCCATGATCGCGCCGACGAATTCGCTGGGCGCGAGGATCGTGGCCGAGACCATGGGCTCGCGCACTTCGAGGATTTTGCCGGCCGGGAATTCGCTCGGGTTGGTGACAATTGCCTCGCTTTTATCCTCCAGCGTGACGTTGTAGATCACGTTGGGGGCCGTGGAGATCAAGTCGAGGCCGAACTCGCGCTCGAGCCGTTCACGGACGATCTCCAAGTGGAGCAGCCCGAGGAAGCCGACGCGAAAGCCGAAGCCGAGCGCGGCCGAGGTCTCCGGTTCGTAGACGAGGGCGGCGTCGTTGAGTTTGAGCTTGTCCAGGGCGTCTCGGAGGTCCGGATAGTCGGAGCCATCCAGCGGGTACAGGCCGGAAAAGACCATGGGCTTGGGGTCTTTGTAGCCGCCGAGCGATTCCTGCGCCGGGTTTGCGGCGTTGGTGACGGTGTCGCCGACCTTGGACTGGCGGACATCCTTCACGCCGGTGATGAGGTAACCCACTTCTCCGACGCCAAGTCCCTTGGTGGGTTGCGGTTCGGGGGAACTGACCCCGATTTCCAGCAGTTCGTGGGTGGCTTTGGTCGACATCATTTGAATGCGCTCGCGTGGGCTGAGCTTGCCGTCCACGACGCGGACGTAGGTAACAACCCCGCGATAGGTGTCATAGACGGAGTCAAAAATCATGGCGCGGGCCGGGGCGTTGGCGTCGCCGACCGGTGCCGGGATCTCCTGGACGATGCGGTCTAGGAGCGCTTCGACGCCTTCGCCGGTCTTGCCGGAGACTTTGAGTACGTCGGCCGGGTCGCCGCCGATCAGGCCCGCGAGTTCTTCCGCGTACTTTTCCGGTTGCGCGGCCGGGAGGTCGATCTTGTTCAGCACCGGGATGATGGTGAGGTCATTTTCCAGCGCCAAGTAAAGGTTTGCGAGGGTCTGCGCCTCGATGCCCTGCGCGGCGTCCACTAGGAGGATCGCTCCTTCGCAGGCGGCCAGGGAGCGCGACACCTCATAGGTGAAGTCAACGTGGCCGGGCGTGTCAATCATGTTCAGCGCAAAGGACTGCCCATCGAGTTCCCACGGCATCCGCACCGCCTGAGACTTAATGGTGATCCCGCGTTCGCGTTCAATGTCCATCCGGTCCAGGTACTGGGCGCGCATTTCGCGCTGTTCCACCACGCCGGTGAGCTGCAGCATCCGGTCCGCGAGGGTGGATTTGCCGTGGTCGATGTGCGCGATGATGCAGAAGTTGCGGATTACTTCCGGCGCGGTTGCGGCGGGCACCTGAGCGGTGCGGGCCATTGGTGACACAGTCCATCCTTCACGGGGTTGCGGTGCTGACTCTTGCGCGCGCATCGCTCGCACTGCCTAAGCGTGCGGCGCGTGCGCGGCATCAAGACATACCATTCTTTCACGCCCCGGGCATTAGCTAAGAATCCTGGAAATCTGCTAGGATTGTGTGCTGTGTGTCCGCGCAGGTCTGCGGGCACCTCGGTCTATATCGTCAAGGCATCCCCACGCCACTCAGTCGTATATTGCACCGAACTGCCCTCACTGACCTATCCGCTCGACAAAAGAGAGTAATACCTCGTGGCAAACATTAAGTCTCAAAAGAAGCGCATTCTCACCAACGAGAAGGCGCGTCTGCGCAACAACGCCTACAAGTCTGAGATCAAGACCCTCATCCGCAAGGTAAATGAGGCCGTCGAGACCGCCGACAAGGAAAAGGCAGCCGACGCCCTGCGTATCGCCAGCCGCAAGCTGGACAAGGCTGTATCCAAGGGCGTTCTGCACAAGAACAACGCCGCAAACCGCAAGTCTGCGATTGCGAAGAAGGTCAACGCGCTCTAAGCGCGAGTGATCCTCCCCAAAATTTTGTGGGGACAAGGGCCGGAAGCCGAGTGCTTCCGGCCCTTTTTTGTCCCGCCGACTCGACTGTGTAGCAGTTAATGCCCATGTTTCGCCTGACATCGGCATTAACTGCTACACAGATGGGGTACGACGGCGATACTAGCCTTCGTACGCACCGCACCGGGCTTGTTAGTCATGAGGGCATTTCGCGACTTGCCACGTATGGCGGTTATTCCTCGGGTGGTTTCAAGGGGCTAGTGCAACACCTGAATTTTTTTGGAGTGTGTGTCGTGCCTGCTGTGATTCCGTGGTGGAAGGTTTCGTTGTGCCTTGATTTGCTTGCTCGGGGTGTTACCGCGGTGCGGGTGGCTGAGCGTGTCGGGGTGGCGCGCACGAGTGTGAACAGGTTTGCCAGACTGGCTGGTATGGAACTGGTGTATGGCTCCCGCGGGGGCATGACGGGTCCTCGTGTACCGGACACGGCGTTGATGGAGAGCGGCGGGGGCGTGAGGGCGCGGGGGAGGGCGTATTCGCGGTTGAGTTTTGAGCAGCGAGTC
>NZ_JIAG01000010.1 GCF_000688395.1 Haematomicrobium sanguinis DSM 21259
CAAGACCGCTTTAGTGACGAAATCGCTGGTCTGCCGAGGATGCGAGAGAGGCTTTCGCGAGCCCTTGAGCGCAGCGTCCTGAACACCCTGCTCGCGCACCAACGCACGGACCCGGTAAAACCACGACCGTGATACTCCATGCCGCAAGCAAAACGCTTCCACATCACCATGAGAGGCGTTCTGCGGCCAGGAGAGAACGAGCTGACGAATTTGATCAGGAATACGAGTCATCCCCGCATTCTCAACCGCCACAAACCAGCACGCTCAAATGTCCACTATGTATTGAGACCTAACTGTCCACTATGTATTGAGACTTCACAGACCCGTATACGGCTCAATTTTTGCGGTACGGGGATGCGAAACGAGAGTGTAATATGGCTCACGTCGGCACCCCGCCCTCGCCACGGTACGCGAAGTCGGGTGCCAGGTTCGAAAAAGGAACCTGAGAGCAGCGGCGCTTCCGGACACACGCCACAAACGCCGCTCCTGCAAGACATATATGGCCGCCTCGTAGCTCATAATGTCGATCCAGGAGTTCCACCATGCCCACCACACCCACCGTCGCCGCCGCACTCGCGAACACTCTCGCCACACACAGCGACATCATTTTTGGCGTCATGGGCAACGGCAACGCCCACTTCCTCGATGCCCTGCTCAAGCACCCCGTCCGCTATGTGGCAATGCGCCACGAAGTCGGCACCGTCGGCGCCGCGGACGCCTACCACCGCGCAAGCGGCAAACTCGCCCTTGCCACCACCACCTACGGCCCGGGCTTCACCAACGCCGCGACCACGCTCGCCGAAGCCCGCATGGCCCAAACACCGCTCATCATGATGACCGCTCAGTCACCGACTACGGGCCAGCGCCCATGGGATATCAATCAGGAAGCGTTCGCCGCCGCGATGGGCGTGCCCACCCTCGTCGTTACCGGAGACAATGCCGCCACCATAGCCGAGCAGGCCGTCCGCATGGCGCTCACCGACCGCACCCCGGTCATCCTCGCGCTCCCTTATGACCTAATCGAGAAACCCGCCACTGCAGCGACAGCCACAACGAAAACCACTTCAGCGACCACCGCGGGCACCGACGAAACGCCCCAGCCCGAGGCGCGCCGCGAGAACATCGCCGAACTCGCGACGGCTCTTCGCAACGCCCGCCGTCCGCTCATTCTCGCCGGACGCGGCGCCATTCCCGCCGCCGAGTCCGTGCGCGAACTCGCCACAATCGCCCGCGCACTCGGCGTCACAAGCGCTCCCGCCCGCGGGCTCTTCACCGGCTGGGAGCTGGACGCGGGCGTCGCCGGCGGTTTCGCCTCCGCGCGCACCGCCCGCCTCATCCGCGAATCCGACCTCGCCGTGGTGCTCGGCGCCGGCCTCAACCAGTTCACAATGGCGTTCGGCGAGACCTTTGCGCCCGGCACCCGGGTTTGGCAGATGGACGACGGCGTGTCCCCCACTCACGCGCGAGTCGATAGCTTTATCCGGGCGGACGTGGGTGACGGGGCTCGTCAACTCATCGACGCGCTCCGTGGCTCTCATCCTCGCAGCGACTGGGATCACGCGGATGTTGTCGGCGCGCAGGATGACCGCGAGCCTGGGGACGCACTTGCACCGGACGGTCGCCTCGACCCGCGTTCGCTCACGCGACGGCTGAACGCGATCTTGCCCGCAGAGCGGATTGTGAACCTGGACGGCGGCCACTTCATTGGTTGGCCCAACACCTACCTGGACCTTCCGAACGAGCGCAGCATGATTTTGCTGGGTACCGCTTTCCAATCGATTGGCTTGGGTTTCCAGGCCGCAGTCGGGGTCGCCGCGGCGCAACCGGACCGTCTCCTTGCCACGTTCGCGGGAGACGGCGGGGCGCTCATGTCCCTGGCCGACCTGGAAACCCTCATCCGCGAATCCACCCGCACCGTCGTCGTCATTTACAACGACGCCGCGTACGGCGCCGAAATCCACCAGTATGGGGCCCGCGGCATTAATGAGATGCCCATGCTCATCGACCAGGTGAACTTTGCCGCGCTCGCCCAGGCGCTCGGCGCTCGGGCGGACGTCGTCACCACCTTAGAAGACCTCGCGGGAGTCGAGTCCTGGATTGCTAGCGACGCCCAGGGACTCTACCTCCTCGACTGCCGCGTCTCGCAGACGGTCGTGGCCCCGTACATCCAAGAGATCATTCAACGCACGCTCGTAAAGGACTGAATCCACCACTACCCGAGATGCACAGGATCGTATACGATCGAGAGCAGAATCGTATACGATCTCAGCCGCCGACCAGCAAAGGAGCTCCGGTGACCCACAGCAACGACGCCAACGAGAAAGCAGAGTCAACCCCCGAGCGCGAGACCGCCGACCCGTCCGGCACCGACGCCCAGCGCGAACTCCCCCTCAGCACGCGCCCGGGCAAAATCATTGCGGTACACCTGAACTACCGCTCCCGCGCCGAACAGCGCGGCCGCATCCCGGCCCAGCCCTCCTACTTTTTCAAGCCCGCGTCCTCGCTCGCGGGCACCGGCGAGACAATTACCCGACCGGAGGGCACGGAACTTCTCGCCTTTGAGGGTGAAATCGCGCTCATCATCGGCACCGCAGCCCGCAACGTCAGCCCGGAGGACGGCTGGTCCCACGTGGCAAGCGTGAGCGCCGCCAACGACTTTGGGCTCTACGACTTCCGCGAAGCCGACAAGGGTTCCAACCTCCGTTCCAAGGGCGGCGACGGCTTCACCCCGATCGGCCCGCACATGATCGATGCCGCGAGTATCGACCCCGAGAACCTGCGCGTGCGCACGTGGAAGAACGGAGAACTCGTCCAGGAGGACAACACCGCGAACTTACTCTTCCCCTTCGGGCGCCTCATTGCCGACCTCTCGCAAATGCTCACCTTGGAACCCGGCGACATCATCCTGACCGGCACCCCCGCCGGTTCGTCGGTGTGTGAACCCGGCGACAGCATCGAGGTGGAAGTGGACGCACCCACCGCGAAAGGCGAGCCAAGCTCGGGAAGGCTGGTGACCGCCGTCGTACCCGGAAATATCCCCTTTGGCGACTTTGGCAGCAAACCCAGCGTGAATGACGCCCAGCGCGCCGAAGCGTGGGGCAACGAGCCCGAACCGACGCTCACCGATGCGCTCCGGGACAAGCTCGGCCGGGTCGCGGTCGCGACGCTGAGCGCGCAGTTGCGTCAGCGCGGGTACAACGAATCCACCATTGACGGCGTGCATCCGGCCGTTCCCGGGCAGCGGATTATTGGCACGGCGCGCACCTTGCGGTTCATTGCGCAACGCCCGGACCTCGACGCGGAGCGCGGCAAGGGTTTCAACGCGCACAAACAGGTGATTGACTCGCTTAAGCCGGGCGAAGTGCTCGTCATGGAGGCGCGCGGCGAGCCCATGACCGGAACCATTGGCGACCTTCTGGCGTTGCGCGCCAAAGTTCTCGGCGCCGCCGGTGTCGTGACCGACGGCGGGGTCCGGGACATTGAGATGGTGCAGGAGATCGGGCTGCCGACCTTCCACCAGAGCGCGCATCCAGCGGTCTTCGGGCGGCGGCACATCCCCTGGGAGATTGACGCGACCATCACGTGCGGCGGGGCCGCGGTGCAGCCCGGTGACATTATTGTTGGCGATAACGACGGCGTTGCCGTCCTCCCAGCGCACCTCGCCGAAGAGCTCGCTGACGCGGCGCTCACCCAGGAGCGCCAAGAACGCTTCATTGCCGAACAGGTGGCCGCCGGTGAGTCCATCAAGGGGCTGTACCCGATGAATGACGCCTGGCGTGAGCGATATGCGGCGTGGGACGGGCAGTGATGGCGAGCGTGACTGCCGTGCAGGAGAGCGCCTCGCAAAGCAAGTCTGAGCGGGCCTACCGGTGGCTTCGCGACCGCATTGTGGGTGGTGATTTCCCCGGCGGGCACCGCCTGGTACTAGACCAGATCGCTCGCGAACTCGACGCGAGTCCGGTTCCGGTACGGGAAGCGTTGCGCCGGCTCGAGGCGGAAAAGCTTGTGGTGTTTACCCGCAATGTGGGTGCGCAGGTCGCTGCGGTGGACAGTAAGGAGTATGCGCACACCATGCAGACGCTTGCGGTGCTGGAGGGCGCCGCGACCGCGCTCGCCGCACCGCACGTGGACGAACTTTCGCTCGCCAAGGCGGCCAAACTCAACGAATCGATGCGGGCGCTGCTTGACGACGTTGATCCGCTTGCCTTTTCCGATCTCAATCACGAATTCCATGAGGTGATTTTTGCGCACTGCCCGAATCCGCAACTGCTCTCGGTTCTGCAAGAAACCTGGGCACACATGATGCGCATTCGCTGCAGCATTTTCGGGTTTATCCCCGGCCGTCCGCACGATTCCGTGGACGAACACGATGCGCTGCTTGCCCTCATCCGATCCGGTGCGCCGGGCATGGATATTGAAGACGCCGTCCGGCGCCACCGACTCAACACTTTGAACGCCTACCTCGATACCTCAGGAGCGAACCATGCCGACAATGACTAAGCCAGACAACCTTCCCGAAAAAATCCAGCACTACATCAACGGCGAGTGGGTTGATAGCGCAGACGGGTCCACCTTTGACGTGCTGGAGCCGGTGGGCAACGAGGTCTACCTCACCGCCGCGGCGGGTAAGAAAGCAGACATTGACAGGGCCGTTGCCGCCGCGAAAGACGCGTTTGAAAGCGGACCCTGGCCGCGCATGCTCCCGCGCGAGCGCGCCCGCGTGCTGAACAAGATCGCCGACCTGGTTGAGGCGCAGGACAAGCGGCTCGCGGAACTAGAAACCTTCGATACCGGCCTGCCGATCAAACAAGCCCTCGGGCAGGCCCGCCGGGCGGCCGAGAATTTCCGGTTCTTCGCGGACCTGATTGTGGCGCAGGCCGATGACACGTTCAAGGTGCCCGGGCGCCAAATGAACTACGTCAACCGCAAACCCATCGGCGTGGCTGGGCTCATCACGCCGTGGAACACGCCCTTCATGTTGGAGAGTTGGAAGCTCGCACCGGCGCTGGCGACCGGCAACACCGTGGTTCTCAAACCCGCGGAGTTCACGCCGCTTTCGGCAAGTCTGTGGGCCGGGATCTTTGAGGAGGCGGGACTGCCCAAGGGAGTCTTCAACCTTGTGAACGGTATTGGCGAGGAGGCGGGCGACGCGCTCGTCAAGCACCCGGACGTGCCGCTCATTTCCTTTACCGGCGAGTCTAAGACTGGGCAGATCATCTTCGCGAACGCGGCTCCCTACTTGAAGGGTTTGTCGATGGAATTGGGCGGCAAGTCCCCGGCCGTGGTGTTTGCCGACGCCGACATCGACGCCGCACTGGACGCCACCGTGTTCGGTGTGTTCTCGCTCAACGGCGAACGCTGCACGGCAGGCAGCCGCGTGCTGGTCGAGCGTTCCATTTATGACGATTTTGTGGAGCGATACGCCGAGCGTGCCAAGAACGTGGTGGTCGGTTTGCCCAGCGATGAGGCGACCGAGGTCGGCGCCTTGGTGCATCCGGAGCACTTTGACAAGGTAATGAGCTACGTCGAACTGGCCAAGGAAGAGGGCCGGATCGTCGCGGGCGGAAAACGCCCAGATGAGTGGCCGGAAGGCAACTTTGTGCTGCCAACTGTTGTGGCCGACGTCGAACCTCAGGCCCGCATATTTCAGGAGGAAATCTTCGGTCCGGTGGTGGCAATTACCCCTTTTGATTCGGACGAGGAAGCGCTTGAGCTCGCGAACAACACCAAATACGGACTGGCCGCCTATATTTGGACGAACAACCTGAAACGCGCGCACAACTTCGCGCAGAATGTGCAAGCCGGAATGGTGTGGCTCAATTCGAACAATGTGCGCGATTTGCGGACCCCGTTTGGTGGGGTGAAGGCATCCGGGCTGGGCCACGAGGGCGGTTACCGTTCAATCGACTTCTATACCGATCAGCAGGCCGTGCACATTTCGCTCGACGAAGCGCACACGCCGAAATTCGGGGTTGGCGCCCAGTAATTGCCGGGTGGCCCCATTGAACACAGACTCAAAGGAGAGTACTCATGAGCACAGAAAAGACCGGCGCGCCAGTTGCCACCGACCAGTCGCCGGCCCCCGATATTTTGCGGGCGGCCTACGCCGAACTCGTGGTCACTGACCTCGCGAAATCACGTGAGTTTTACGTCGATGTCCTCGGGCTCAATGTCACGTATGAAGACGATCAAGAGATTTATCTGCGCAGCGACGAAGAGTTTATTCACCACAATTTGCTGCTGCGGCAGGGTCCGGTTGCGGCCAATGCCGCACTGAGTTTCCGCGTGCGCACACCGGAGGACGTGGACAAGGCACAGGCGTACTATGAGGCGCTGGGGTGCCGGGTGGAGCGGCGCAAGGATGGCTTCGTCAAGGGCATTGGGGATTCGGTGCGAGTCGAGGACCCGCTCGGGTTCACCTATGAGTTCTTCTTCGATGTGGATCATCAGGAGCGGCTGCAATGGCATTTTCACCTGCACTCCCCCGGCGCGCTGGTCCGCTTTGACCATTTCAACCAGGTCACCCCGGACGTGCCGCGCGGCGTTGAATACCTGGAGGGGCTCGGTTTCCGGGTGACCGAGGACATTCGGGATGAGAGCGGCACTGTGTTTGCCGCGTGGGCGCGCCGCAAGCCGACCGTCCATGACACCGCAATGACCGGTGGCGATGGGCCGCGCCTGCACCACATCGCGTTCAATACGCATGAGAAGCACAACATCATTTATATCTGCGACAAGCTCGGCGCGCTCCGCCTGTCGGACGCGATCGAGCGGGGCCCCGGCCGTCACGGCGTGTCCAATGCGTTCTACCTGTATCTGCGCGATCCGGACGGGCACCGCGTGGAAATTTACTCGCAGGACTACTACACCGGCGACCCGGATAACCCGCTACGCTCCTGGGATGTGCATGACAATCAGCGCCGCGACTGGTGGGGCAACCCCGTGGTGCCCTCCTGGTACACCGAGGCCAGCGCCGTGTTGGATTTGGACGGCAATGTCCGGGAGCTCAATGCGCGCGAAGAGGACAAGGAGATGGACGTGACCATTGGCGCGGACGGTTTCTCCTACACGCGCGAGGGCGATACCGAAAAGGGGTTCAAACTTGGTGAACAACTCTGAACTGCACACTCAGTTGGCCGACGAGTTGGCCGCGGCGGAGCGCTCTCAGGGGCAAATTCCGCTGATCACCGGGCGCTTCCCCGATCTGACGGTGGAGGACTCTTACCGCATTCAGGGCGTGTGGCGCTCTCGCGGCGAGGCTGCGGGGCGGCGCGTGGTCGGGCACAAGATTGGGCTGACCTCGCGGGCGATGCAGCAGGCGACCGGGATTACCGAGCCGGATTACGGGATCATCTTCTCCGATATGGTCTACCAGTCCGGGGCGCGGATTGAGCACGCGCAATTCTCGGGAGTGCGGGTGGAGGTGGAGCTCGCCTTTGTGCTCTCGGAGCCGTTGTCAGGCCCGGATTGCACCATGTTCGACGTCCTGCGCGCGACCGAATATGTGTTGCCGGCGCTGGAGATCCTCTCTTCCCGTATTGAAATGGAGGGCCGCACGATTGTGGATACGATCGCGGACAACGCGGCGATGGGCGCCATGGTGCTCGGCGGCGTCCCGATGAAGCACGACGGCGTGTCCTTACCTTGGGTGGGCGGCGTTCTGTACCGCAATGCCTCAATTGAGGAGACGGGGCTGGCTGCCGGGGTGCTTGGGCATCCGGCTCACGGGGTGGCGTGGCTGGCAAACAAGTTGCACCAGCACGGTGAATCATTGGCCGCCGGTGAGATCATTTTGTCAGGGTCGTTTACCCGGCCCCTGTGGGTTTCACCCGGTGACACCGTGTTTGCCGATTATGGCGAGCTGGGGAAAGTGACGTGTGAGTTTGTATGAATGCATCGTTGACTTTTAGAGATGCGCTGGCTGCTGCCAATGGTGGCGGGCACGCGCTGCGCGGCGCGTGGATTGCTTCCGGCAGTGTGGTGTGCGCCGAAATTGTGGCCTCCTCTGGAATGGGGTTTGTGCTGATTGATGCCGAGCATTCGCCGGTGGGGCTCAGCGAAACGACGCACTTGTTGCAAGCAGTGCACGGGTACGGTGCGGTGCCGTTGGTGCGTATGCCGGCCAATGGCGTGGTGCTCATTAAGCAGTTCTTGGATGCGGGTGCACGCAACGTGGTGATTCCCATGGTCAACACCGCCGATGACGCTGAGTCGGCCGTCGCCGCGACACGGTATCCGCCGCACGGGGTGCGCGGGGTGGGTAGCGCCCTGGCGCGATCCTCGCTGTGGAACGGTGTGCCGAACTATCTGGAGCGGGCCTCGGACTTCGTGTCATTGAGTGTGCAGATTGAAACCGCGCAGGCCGTGTCCAACGCCAAGGAGATTATCGGAGTGGATGGCGTGGATTCGGTGTTCATTGGGCCCAGCGATTTGGCCGCATCCATGGGGTATTTGGGGAAGCAGTCTCAGCCGGAGGTTGTCGACGCGGTGTTGTCGGTGATTTCTCTGGCTCGTGCCGCCGGGAAGTTTGTGGGTGTGAACGCATTTGATCCCGCAATGGCGGCAAAATATGTGGGCGCGGGCGCTCAGTACGTGTGTGTCACGGCCGATGTGACCATGCTGGCAAGCGGTATGCGGGAGGCCGCGAACCCGTAGATTCTGTGAGTGTCACCGCTGGGTAGCGCTCACATAAGTACTTCCGTGAGAGCTAACGCGAAGTAGCACTCACGGAAGTTTTACTTGTAGTCCGCGATCACGATCTTTTTCTGATTCATCATGGTGGTGAATGCGTCTGGGGCTTGCATCAGTTCTTCCATGTTCTCCGGGACGATCTGCCATGACACCCCGAACTGGTCCTTACACCAGCCGCATTGTTCTGATTCGGGGACGGCGGAGAGTTTGCTCCAGAGGTAGTCGATTTCCTCTTGGTCTCGACAGTTGACTTGGAAGGAGACGGCTTCGTTAAAGGTGAAGTCCTGTTCGGCGCCGGCGTCCATGGCCGCGAACCACTGGTGTGCGAGCGTGAAGTCTGCGTACATGATGGTTCCGGCCGTTGCCGGGCCCATGTCTTGTTCCCACTTTGCCGTGGTGCCGCGGGCAGAGCCGGGGAAGACAGAGGTGTAGTACTCGATGGCTTCTTCGGCGCGGTTCTGTGCCGGGCCACCAAACATAAGTGCGGGTACAAGTTTTGGCCTGGGTTCACCGGCGGGACCGGCGAGGGTGAGTTGCCAGCTGTAGCCGTACTTGTCCTGCATCCAACCGAAATAGGGGCTGAAAGGATATTCCTGGAGCGGCATTAGCGCGGTTCCGCCGTCGCCAAGCTTTTCCCATAGCGCGTCGATCTGTTGGCGGGCATCTTTGTCTTGGTTTTCGTCGAAGTTGACCATGATCGAGTGCGATGGTGTCGGTTTGAACTCGGGTCCAGCGTTAATCGCAACGAGCTGATAGCCGCCGATACTGAACTCAACGACGAGGTCGTCTCCGGCCAGCGGCTCCTGAAAATCGAGAAGACCCTCTTCCTTGCTTTGTGGGTATTTGGCTCCCCCAGTGATCTCAGCGTTCGGGAATGCGGACACATAGAATTCGACGGCTTCGCGGGCGTTCCCGTCGAACCAAAAATTGGGCACGATCTTTTGCATGGCAGGCTCCTTCGTTGGGGTCAAAAAGGGACTCACACGATGATCCCAACACTACTCCGCGTTGACTGGGTTTGGGCGGTGTTCGCGGCGGGATTGCAGTGCAGTGTTTCTGGGAAGGCTGCTGTGCTTGTCGCCGGGTATTGCTCGGGGCGTCCGCAACTCGCGCGGGCTCTACCCCTAGACGCCGCTCCGTACTCGATTCGCTTCGCGGAGTTTCGCAAAGACGGCGTGGCTCACCGAATTGGCAGTGGAACTACCTCGGCCCGGCCGTGGGCTTTCGGCATTGATGGTGTCTCGAAGCGCCTCACGGAATTCTTGCCACAATTGCTCATCCTGGTCGAGAGAGTCGGCGCTGGGGGACGGCTCGGAAGTTGCTTCGATGCTGCTGGCCCGATCAAGGCGCTGGCCGGCGTGTTCCGTGAAGTACTCATTGCCGAGCGGTGAGCGCCAAGTCAGGGTATTGTCGGAGTTCTTTGTGCAGGTCCACCCGTAATGGGTTTTCATGTTGTGGTGCTTCCGGCACAAAAGTTGCAAATTGTCCGGGGCGCTAGTGCCGCCATCGTTCCAATCCTGAATGTGGTCGATATCGGTATTTCTAGCGCTTCGCGAACACCCGGGGAATTGGCAAGTGTGAGAGTGAAGGTGCAAGTAGTCCCGGGTTTGCCGATCTAAGCGGTAGCTCTTACGTTCCAGATCCAACACGACACCGCTGATCGGGTCCACGAGCATTCGATACAGTGATGGAGCTTGGGCCGCTATTTGCCTCGCGGTCTCTGCTGGAATGGGACCGTAATCGTGGAGAAGAGCGTGGTCGTCGTTGAGTCCGGCTAACGTCTCGGCAGATACCGTCACAAAAATTTTCGGTTGCAATCCGGTCGGCACCGGAAGTTCCTGTGCCGCGGTGGAATCGGAGAAGCCAGCATCCTCCCTGAGGACATCGCTGGTGACATCAGAGCCCGGAACGCCACCAACGAACCTGCTCGTGTGATCTCCAGTTAGTTCATTGTCGAGCACCGTGACGCGTGCCTTGATCCAAGGCTGTGGAAGAGCCGAGTCGATACGATCATGCACCACGCGTCCCGGCTGCGAGAGCAGTGTCGTCGGGTTGAGCACCATGTCGACAAATACGTCTGCACGTATTTGTGCCATCGAGCGGCGCACGGGCCCAGCGGAGCCAGGATTCGGCGTGCCCGGTAGCCCTGGGGCTCGCGGTTGTTCACGGTGTAATGAGCGGGCGACGTCGTTAAGAGTGTTCATGATTGCGTGAGCGCTTTCAGCAGGAAGATGCGCAGTGATGGTAGCCATCCCGTCCTGATCTGCGGTCACATAAACATTCCGTCTCTCTACACGGCGCGCTCGACGCACCTCCAGCGGCTCAGCATGAAGCTCTTCACGAACGTGTTGCGCCTTGCGCCGCACGTGCGCCCGCGATCGGGTGGGTCGAGTTCCTGTGCTTGGCGACAAATATTCGGCGAGTTCACTTCCAAATATTTGCAGGCGTTCTTGAGGTAAGTCTTCACTCTGATCAAGCAACTCCTGTGCGTTTCCCCAGCTCATGAGGCCCTGCCGGTGGACCTTTTCCAGTTGGGGCGACGCTAGGAGCAGCACAGATTGGTGCATGAGTTGGTGTGCGCGCAATTCAGTGCATTCCAGCAGGCACGCTAGCTCGGTCGAAAGGGTGTAAGTAGCTGTACTAAACGCACGAGCGAGAACTGGATCTCGAACAAATTCGGCGGGCAATCCCTTGAAATTCGCGTGCGCGCCCTGGGCCTTGCTCTTCAGCTCATCTAATGGGTTGACCGGGCAGACAAACGCGGGCTCGCAATTGGTTGAATCCACGTCAGCGAATTCCTCTGGCTCCCGCGCGCATGACGAGGAGCTGTCAAGCGAGGCGAGGTTGTTGAGCTCCCGGGCCGCATACTCTTCGACAAAAATGCTGAGCAGTGCGGAAGTGCCCACATGCTGAGCAGAATCAAATCGTTTGCGCAGTGTATTCCATTGTTTCAAAATGACAGTGGCACGCTTTTCTGTTAAAGCGCTGCCATTGATGTCGATCGGTTCTTCTGAACTAACCTTTTGATCGAATGTATCGAGAGCCTTTTCCACATCAGCCACCAGTGACTCAAGGGCGAGGATACGCCGCTCGAGGTCTTGGTCAGCAAGTGGAAAATTCATAACTTCATTTTACTCTCTTGCTCCGACAATAACCACTTAAATCAAGCTCTTATGGAAATCTGTGGATAACTTTTCTCTCAATTGCATTTCACATCCCCTTACCGCAAAATCATCCCCTAATTGCATGATTCTGGAGGCGGTTCGAGCTGCGAACCCGGTTGGGGGTGCATCAAGAAGCCGGGCCGAACTGGAACACTTTCCATCCGGAATTGACGGGCGTCAATTGGAGGTACCAGACGGATGGCTCAATCCCTTTGCCTGTACCTAGAACGCCCCGGTCGCTGGCAAGCGCGTAATCTTGGCGAGAAAATTTCAAGTTGCCGCCAATATTTCCCTCTCTGTCAAGAGCCATCAATGCGTCCATATCATGGAGCGAATACACTCCATCGACAGGCCATTGATTTTGTTCTGCTACAAAGTTGGTAAAGTGAATTTCAACCCTGCAAAAGTCACAGGCTCCGGAAGCAAGAGCTTCAACCCGGCTCGGATCGTTGGTCTCCACCATGTAATTGAGCTCGTCGATGTAATACTTCGCAAAAGCCTCCCATCCTTCTTTGGTTTGTTGCTTGGCGGCCTCGGGCATCATTGGCACCGGAACGTTCTGGGCGGGCGCCTTCTCCGAAGTGGGCACATATACGGTAGGCGAGGGCGCCGATGCCGAAGTCGACGCAGGCGCGCTTGCTGGTGGATCCGCACTGGCTGATGACGACTCCAAGCTCCGATTCCCGGCGCTACACCCGCTAAGCAGCGCGAGCCCAGCGGCCACCACTGCGATCATTCGGGCACCAACTTTCAGCGCGACTATGCCTGGAGCTCGCATTACTTCACTAGCTCCAACCGATCCACGGCCCAGGCTCCCTGATACCAATACAGAGCCATTGACCAATTACTCGATTTGAACCCGGGGCGAACGGGAAGCGCGCCCCGCGCCTCAGTCGGGGTTGAATCGCTGCGAGACATGGTGAGTATGCCGGCAATAGTTCCCGTTTCGGTCGGCGCCATTTGCGTCATGGCATACTCGAGCGTGAACTTTCCTCCTACCAACCACTGGTTGTACTCGTCGAAGAAGTTCGCGAGCGTTGCCTGCTCCTGGCAATAATCACAACCCGCGGTCGTAAGTTTTTGGAGCCGTGAAAAGTCATTTGTTTCCACCATGTAATTGAGCTCGTCGATGTAATACTTCGCAAAAGCCTCCCATCCTTCTTTGGTTTGTTGCTTGGCGACCTCAGGCATCACCGGCACCGGAACATTTTGTGCCGGCGCCTTCTCCGAAGCGGGCACATACACCGTTGGCGTGAGCGTAGGGCTCGGCGTGGAGCTTGCGGCAGTCTCCGCCGTATTCCCCGACGCGGAAGATATCGGCGCACTCGTGCCTCCCCCAGTGCATGCGGTCAGCAATACCAGGGCAAGGAGGGAAGCCATGGTGCTGAAAAAGCGCCTCACGCCGCGAGAACCACTCATCATCACGCTCCCGAAAATCTGTCGTTGTCAGTTATGGTGTTTTAGCGCCGGGGCAGCCCCAACTATCCGGATTCTCCGCACAGGCTTCATCGACGTTTCGAATTTCGGTGCGCCACACGTCGATAGTCTGTGCGGGTGTCGCCACCTCGCCAGTACCGAGAATCGCTTGGCGCGGTCCGCCGTTCATCGAGTAATCAGCGATGAACTTTGTTGTGAGTCCTACCTGATATGTACCTGTTTCCTGATACACATGCGTGTAGGGCGTCTTCTTATCCGCCTCCTCGCCAGGACGCAATGGAGCACCGTTTGAGCCAATGGTGTTTGACTCGCCATCACCATAAGTCCACGTGTATTCAATGGGATAAACGTTCACGTCGAACTTTTGGCCGCCAACCGTCATCTGAAAATTCTGAGTCGCATCACTCGTATAGAAGTTGGTTTCAAACCGAATGAGCGTGTTCGGCGACGGCTCAATATTGATGGGCGACGGTCTTATATCGAATTTCATCACGTCTTCAATCGTGATTGTTGGCGCGCCTTCACCTGGGTCAGGTTGCGGAGTATCCGGACCGGTACAGAATGGTGCGCCAACCGAGTACGGATCACTCGGCGGTTCCAGATCTTGCCTCCAGAGTTGCACGAACATACTTCCCGTTGATTTATCGCACTCTGTGTTATCGAGGCAGCCTCCTGGATCGGCCTTTTCATTGGGACACAGGTAGACGAGCCACTCCCTATATTTTGGTAGTTCTGGATCCCCGATTCCGCCTTCAGGAGGATCCTCTGGGTCCTGAATGTCCCTGGGAATTACACATAATACTGAAACTTCCCCAGTGCCTAATTCTATAAGCGCGTATTTTTCACAGGTAGCGTCCGGTGGCGGAACTTTGACTTCCGGCGATTGTGCGGATTGTGGCGCCAATGATCCCACGGTAAGCAAGACTAGGCACATGGTGCGAGTCAAGAGGCTCATTTGGTTTCACCAAACTGAAAAACCCTCCAGCCCGTTTCTGAGGGCTGTAACTGCAAGTACCACACCGAGGATTCAATTCCCGCGGCCGTACCTAGGACACCGCTTTTGCTCACAATCGAAGATTCTTGACGAGAGACCGCGATATTACCGCCGATATTCCCATCCCTATCTGGCGACATAAGGGCATCGATTTTCCCTATGGAGTATTTTCCATTAATATTCCACTGACCGTTGTCGCTGAGGACTGTCGCATACTTGGTCTCGACCCTGCAGAAGTCGCAATCACCTACTGAAAGCTTCTCGACCCGACTAGGATCGTTCGTCTCCACCATGTAATTGAGCTCTTCAATAAAGTACTTCGCGAACGCTTCCCAGCCCTCTTTGGTTTGCTGTTTAGCGGCCTCGGGCATTACCGGCACCGGAACGTTTTGCGCCGGCGCCTTCTCGGACGCGGGCACATACGCCGTAGGTGTCGGAGTCGGCGTGGGTGTAGAAGAAGTCTCCTCCGCGCTGCCCGAGACAGACGGAGTTTGCGCGCCGGCATCTCCCCCGTCGCACCCAGATATAGCCACCAACCCGGCGACCAAAAACATTGACACAACAGCCTTGTGTGCAAACCATCCAACAGTGCGCGCCATTGTCAATCCCCCTTGTTTTCACCAAGTGAGATCAAACGCTACCGCAGAACGTCAACGACCGGCAGAAGTTATCCACAGTTTTCTTCTGGACCCACGTGAACTAACGGAGGCGCCCGCTAACCGTCGGCTTCGAGTTCCAACTGAATCCGTCTCTCCAGAGCGACCGTCGCACTCTCGGGCAGGAGCACCAGCCCCTGGACCTCGCGCACCAGACGCTGATACGCCAATCGACGCTCCGGCGGGGTCGACACCGAGTCCTGTGCAATCGACAGCAACGCCGAAGCCTTCTCCAGACTCTTCAGTTCCGCGGGCGAATACGAGTTCCGTTTTAGACTCCGTGCGTGCGCTTCGGCCACTTCAAATGCCTGCTCGAATTCGCGCACGGCCCGTGAATACGCCCCAATATCGGCTCCGTCCCGCAAATCCTCCGCGCGACGCATCGCCTGAATCATGGTGGCGGTTTGGTCTACGCGAGGATCGGACATGGCGGGATAGTCGATCATGAGCGCCAGGTCCAACTCGTACGCTCGCCACTTTTTCAGCACGGAGTCATGTAGCAGTTCCGCGCGTCGTCGTTGTTGCTCGGGAGTAGGTCCAGCATCAGAATTCGACGCTCGCGCCTCGCGAGAGTTCTCGCGCGGCACCTCAGCGGAGTAAACGCTCGAAGCACCCCGGTCCTCGTCTCGCCAGGCACCTTGGCGACCACTCGCCGTCGTACTTCTGCGACTCCCTCCCGCTCGCTTGCGCGAGGACCGAACCATCACCACCGAAACCGCCAATACACAAACGAATACCGGCCTGAGTTCTCTCAGCAAGAATATTCCGACGACAGCCGCCACCCCGCTAACGGCGTAAACAAGCACAGCGGCGGTGCCAAGTGCCGTGGGCGGCGTGTCACGCGCGGTCGAGTCGGAGCCGCTCAAGAGCAACCCGGCGAGGAGCGGTGGGCGCTGCGGTACACGCTTGCCGCGGCTCACGAGCGGACCTGCTTTCCATTAAAGTCGTAGGTCTCACGGCGCTCGGGTTGATCGGGTACGGAAACCCGCACATAAATTTCGCCATCGATAATGGTCATACTCGCGTACCGCAACTCCTCGAGCGAATACTTATCCCACGGGAAATTTGCGAGAGTGAAAGCGCTATCCATCCGCCCGGTCGCGCCGCCGGTACCAGCGCTACTGCCGGTGGCAACAGTCATGCAACCAATATCGTCGCAACGTATTTCCTGACCGCCCGGGACAGTTGCGCTGAACTCTTCGGCACTCAGATCCACCCGCGAGACTGCCTTCTCGGCCATCGCAGCGGCAAGATTACCCCATGCCTTCTCCCGTGTTTCCGGCGCAAACAGCGTCTGAAACACCACCGTTTCACCGCCAGGGAGGAACGCGCGCAACACCGTCCCGTCGTCACGGATGCTGACCCCGCCGTAACCATATTCCGTGTCCACGTTGAAGCGCCCAATCAAGCTCTTTTCATTAATGCTGGACGCCTCATAAGTCACGGAGTCAACTTCCCCTGCCGTCAACTCTGACTGCTCCAGCCCACGTTTCAAGCCGTCGGTAAACGCCTGAGCGTCAAAGTTCGAAAAATCGTACTCGCGCCAGACTTCATCCTTGCTGAGCGTGCGGTAACCTTCCCGCGTGAACGAGTCCCTGAACCCCAGCCGCACGCTATCGACTTCGCGGCCACCCGGCTTTGCCAGCACCTCGGCGGAAATGGAACGCGGCGAAACGGTCATCGAACCGAAGGTAGAGGTCCCGCTGGCGTCAATGAGTTTGGTGACCTTCTCCGCAATCCCCTCCGGGGTGAGGACGTCGGATACGGTTTCTGCCGCGTCCTCGGTGTCATGGCTCGTGCCAAAACGTTCGCCCGAAACCGAGGCATAGAAGCCGCTCATGAGCGAGCCCACAATCACGGCGCCGACTAGGAGTGTCCGGGCTCGCATCGCGTTGGCCCGCGGACTTGCGGCGAGGGTGAGCACGCGCGAATTGGGTTGTTTGACCCTTTGGACGGGCGAATTGGGGTCGCGCCGAATCGGGACCACGAGCTCGGGATACCTCTCCGACACGGCGCACAGCCACGTTTCACCGTTGAGCGGCGGCGCGTCATCCGGGGTGTCGATGACCGCCCGGTACCGAACCTGGCTGCTCGGTCTGAGAGTCCATTGCGAGGACGGCATCACGGTCACCGCCCAGCGCGTCCAGCCCTTCCCGCCGCCCGCTTGATTGGACGTGCGCACTATCATCGGAACGAGGTCACGGGACTTGAGCAATTTCCGGTACTCGGGCTCATACCCGGCGTAATAGCGCGGCGGGCGCCGGGCGCGCCCCCACAACCACACGGCCGCGACCCCCACAGCGCTCACGGCTGGAATCCACGGCCCGACCACCGGTATCTCGAAGATCGGCCAAAATACGCCCGAGAGCGCAAGCGCAACAAACGCGCCCATGAGGACATACCGCAGTCCCGCCACTCTCGCTCCCCTTTGTACCCCATGGCCCCGCTCGGACCGGCGGACGGCCGATCCAGCACAGCGTATTGTACGCGTGATTCCTAGCTTATGCGACGCACACTTATTAGTCGTGACTGGTTCGGTTTGCGGGGCGCGGAGGTGAATTACGACGGCGATGCTCGCCCAGTTGCCTCGGCTCACCTTCAGCTTGCCGGAACAGAATTCTCACGACGTCGTGAAGATAAAAGCGTCGCGAAGTCGGAGTGGGTGTCTCCCTCAGGCCATAAATGAAATGTAGGACCGTCTTAAAATGCAGGCTGTCTTTATGGCCCACAATGAGTCCCACCTTCACGTGGGAAACCGTGGGCCAACCCCGCACAAAAGGCGAGGTGCGACGGAGATGGAGGCATCGCCGTCGTACCTCAATGCCTGGGTGGCGCGAAACGCTAGGCGGGGATGCTGTCCTGGTCCGCGCGGCGCTCAATCTTGATGAGGATGTTTTTCATCAGGGGTTGGTCGCTTTGCGTGGAGTAATCGGCCCAGCCGAGGAGGACGTTCATTTCCGGCATGTAGCCGGCCGCCGAGCCCATCGGGATGTTGTATTTCAGGGCGCGGTAGTTCTCCAGCATGCGCTCGGTGCCGTCCTTGGAGAAGGAGCGGATGTTCACGAGGTCGCCTTCGCCGATGCCGCGGAGCTTCATGTCCTCCTCGTTCATGAACACGAGGGTGCGGAGGTTCTTGACGCCGCGGTAGCGATCGTCGTCCGCGTAGATGGTGGTGTTCCATTGGTCGTGAGAGCGCATGGTTTGCAGGACGAGCATGTCCTCATCCTCGGGAACCACGTTGGGCAACTTCGCGTGCGAGAACTCTGCCTTGCCGGTGCTGGTGAAGAACTCGAGTTCGCGCGCGGGCTGCGGGATGCGGAAGCCGTTGCGCTGACGGACTAGTTTGTTGAAGCCCGTGAATCCGGCGAGGGCGTTCGCCATGACGTCGCGGATACGGTCGTAATCGGCGACGAACCAATCCCACGGGGTCGTGGAGTTCGGAAGGCTCGCTTTAGCCATGCCGGCGATGATGGCGAGCTCGGATTTCAGGTCCTCCGAGGCGGGTTTACGGTTGCCGCGGGAGAGATGAACCATGCTCATCGCGTCTTCGACGGAGATCGACTGGTTTCCAGCTTCCTGCACGTCGAGCTCGGTGCGGCCGAGGCACGGCAGGATGAGCGCCTTTTTGCCGTGGACAATGTGGCTGCGGTTGAGCTTGGTGGAGACCTGGACGGTCAAGTCCATTTTGCGCATGCCGTCTTCGCTGTAATTGGTGTCCGGGACGGCCCGCACAAAGTTGCCGCCCATGCCGACGAATACTTTGAGGTCGCCGTCATGCATGGCCTTGATAGTGCCAACGGTGTCGAAGCCGGGTTCGCGCGGCGAGGTGATGCCGGTGGCTTTGTCCATGCGTGCGAGGAACTCTTCGGTCGGGCGGTGGTCGATGCCGCAGGTGCGGTTGCCCTGGACGTTCGAGTGGCCGCGGACCGGTGACGGGCCTACACCCGTGCGGCCGAGGTTGCCCTTCAGGAGGAGCACGTTCACGAATTCGCGGACGGTGTCCACGCCGTGTTCGTGCTGGGTCACGCCGAGGCACCAGCTAATGATCGACTTCTTGGACTGGCGGTAAATTTCTGCCGCTCGGGTGATGGATTCGCGGTCGAGGCCGGACTGGAATTCGAGTTCTTCCCAGGTGGTGTTCTCCACGAGTTGCTTATACTCGTCAAAACCGCTCGTGTGTTGGCGGGCGAACTCTTCATCGATAGCCGTGGGATCGGTTTCGGCTTGTTCGAAAAGGTATTTGGCGATCGCGCGCATGAGGGCAAGGTCGCCGCCCGGGCGGACCTGAAGGTTCAGGTTCGAGGTTTTGGTGGCCTTGAACAGTGCCATATCGACGAACTCGTGGGGCACGATCGTCGACTTCGTGGCGGCCTCAATAATCGGATTGATGTGCACGATTTGGGTGCCGCGCCGCTCGGCATCGGCGAGAGCGGTGAGCATGCGCGGGGCGTTGGATGCCGCATTGACGCCGATGATGAAGAGGGCGTCCGCTTCATCCCAGTCAATGAGGTCGGCTGTGCCCTTACCGGTGCCGATCGACTGCTTGAGCGCACGGCCGGACGCTTCGTGGCACATGTTCGAGCAGTCCGGCAGGTTGTTGGTTCCAAACTCGCGGGCCCACAGTTGGTAGAGGAACGTCGCCTCATTGGAGAGCCGCCCCGAGGTGTAAAACGAGACCTGGTTGGGGCTATCGAGACCCTGAAGCGTCTCGGCGACTATCCGGAACGCCTCATTCCAGCTGATCGCCTCATACTTGTCGGTGTCCGGGTTATAGGACATCGGCGTGGTGAGACGGCCTTCGGCTTCGAGGGCGTAGTCGGTCCAGCTTTCCAGTTCGGTGACGGTGTGATTGCGGAAGAACTCCGGCGTGGTGCGCTCCGGAACCATTTCCCACGTGGTGTGCTTGACGCCGTTCTCGCAGAGGTCCAGCTTGAGGCCCTTGAGGTCATCCGGCCACGCGCAGCCCGGGCAGTCGAAGCCCTTGCCCTCCTGGTTCATGTTGAACATTTCCAGGGTGCCGGCCACGGGGACCTTGTTTTCCAGGAGCACTTTTCCTACCGAAAGCGCTGCTCCCCAGCCTGCGGCGGGGTGGTTATAATCCTTTTGGCTCCACTTTTTGTTGTCACGCCGGCCGTATCCGCCTTGACCCTGCTCACCGTCAACGTTGACGGGAGGTTGCTCCGGCACGCGCGAGCGCACTTCCGGATCGGGTTCGATGGACTCCCGCGCCTGGTGCGTGGGGTCGGTGTCAACGTTCGGTGAGGTTGGCTCCGCGAATTCGGTCTTGGTTGCGTCTGCCTCATCGGCCATGTTGATCCTCCGCTACGTCGAAAAATACGTCAGTCCCCTGGTCTCATCGTATACCCGAGTGGGCGTCGTGGCCGGTGTTGGGTTTGGGCGCCGGTGGGCTTTGGGTGGCAGAGCCTGGAATGCGTTCTACTTCGACCCAATGATGTACACGAGGCCACCCATGATGGCGACGTTCTTCAAGACCTGGGTCTTTTGCATGTTGCGCTGCGGGTCTTCCTTGTCCATCTTCCAAAAGGCGTGGCCGGCAATCGTGGTAGGGATCAGTACAGCCGCTATCGCGCTGGCGGCGACTTTTGGTAGGACGCCGAGGGACAGCATGGCGCCGGAAGCGACCATGATTCCGCCGTTGGTGCGCACCACCGCCTCATCATCAAGCGGAATAGTGACTACCTTGCGCATCGTGGCGATCGTGTCCTTGGCCGCGGCTACCCGGCCCCCGGGCTCGGTGAGCGCCCCATATCCGAGGTAACCCACGGTGGCGCCGATCATGGTGCGGCCAACAAATTTCAACAGTGACGATGAGTTCATTCGAGAAGTCTAACGGCACAAAAAATGCCCCGCCAAAAGGCGGGGCATTCCTGGGAAAAACGTGGACGCGGGCGGACTCAAACCGAACACCTTGCAGCGATTCGAGCGGCTGAGTTCCGCGTGGAATCAGGCGAGACTCGGCATCGATGATGCGCCAGACAATGCCATTGACGACGAGCCAGGGGTCGTCGCGAACCCTAGGAGACGAGCTAAAACACCTCTGACGGAGAGCCAAGTGGACGCTATCCGAACTGCCCGCAAGAACGGTGAGAGCGTGATCTCCATCTGCCGACGATTCGAGGTGCATCGGATGACCGTCTGGACGCATACGAAGGATCTGATCGCGTAGACCTCTCGAGTTCAACCCAGGAGGTAGTCCTCGGCGCTAAGCGTCCTTCCGAGTGACACTGCCTCAGTTACTCAAAGACGTTGACAACTCCGGCCTATGGGACCGGTCTATCCACCTTGGACCTCGTCTCGGCTAGTCGGAGTGCCATCAGGGTGTGACCGTCCGAACGCGGCCTCGATCTTCGCGGTCGCGTCGATGTCGATTCTGGGTCGGGGTGTCTCGTCATCCCGCAAGTCATGCCAACACCGGCGCACCCGCTGGGGTCACAAGTGCCGGAGCGCCGTGCGGCCGAATGATCGCCACCTGGTGTCGCGCGCGGGTGATGCCGACGCGCAGCAGACGTCGCGATGCGGCTCGCTGCACCTCGGTGTCCGTGTCGCGAAAGAAGTTGCCCTGGTACTGCCCCTCGACGAGCAGGACGCCATCGAACTCCTTGCCCTTGGCCCTGTGGATGGTCATGAGCACGCAGCCGCGTGGGTCGCGCTGGTCGGCCTGGAGTCTGCCTACCTCGAGCGCGCGACGTACGAGGCCGACGGCGCGGCCGTAGCTACCGTGGAGATCCCACGCCGAGGCAAGTCGGCTTCCGATCTCATCGGTTGCGCGGAAGAGTCGGACGAACTTGGCGTTCGACAAGAGATCAGACAAGTCATTCCCGGCGCCGAGCAGATCACGCGCGTGTAGCCAGTCCTGTGCCGGATCGCCCTGAAGCACTAGACCGCTGTCGTACGAGGCGGTGAGGGCCTTGGCGCTCTTCAACCGCTGAATCTCACCTTTACGTGCTCGGTCAGCGGCGGTCCGATACCGCTCGCTGGTCTGCCGGGCGGTGTTGCTCGCGTTGGCAGCATTCTTCGCATCAAAATAGTCGGCGATGCGATCGAAGGTCTGGCCAAGTGCAGCCTCCTTGGGGTGGCTCTGCCATTCCAGAATCGAGGCCACTACCAGGGCGGCCGTTGCGGTGAGGTCTGCGTCCCACAGCACGTCGTGCTCAACGGGTCTGATTGTCTGGCCGTTGAAGCTGTGTTCTTGCCCCAGGATTGTCGATAGCTTCCCGATGAGCGCGTTCGTTCTTGCGAGTACGACGACGGACGGATGGGCGATGCCCGCCTTGCGGAGCGAACTGAGCATCCAGATGACGCCGGCGTGGACGGTGCTGTCGAATACGTTGGCCCAGTAGGCGCGCGTGATCACGTCCTTGGTGTCCGGGAGAGACCGGTTCATTAGCACTGCGTTGGCGTACTGCAGGATACCGGCGTCAGGGCTTCGGTGGTTCTCGCCACTGAGGTCGAACTCCGCGGGTCCGAGGTGGTCACGCAGATGGTTGATGCGCTCCGGGTCCACACGCGCGTCATAGTCGAAGATCCGCTGATCCGGGTCGGCCATGAACACGGTCTTCGAGCGTGCGGACAGCGCCTTGACCAGCGCCCATTGTGCGTCGTCGGTGTCTTGGAACTCGTCCAGGATGATCACGGGGTACTTGGTGGCGAGTAGGGCCGCAATCGATGAGCTGCCAGCGACGAGTTGGGCAGCGGCTGCGGCGAACTGCCCGAACACGTAACGGCCTTCATCGCGTGCGAGACGTTCGACTTCAGCGCCCCAGTCACCGTCGAAGGCGGCCTTGGCGAGGTTCTCATCGCCGGGATAGACAATGCGCGGAACGCGTCCGGTGAGCAGGCGACCATGCGCACGTAGGATGTCCATCGCGAACGCGTGGTAGGTGCGCACGACGATCTGCCGACGCTCGTTCGAGCGCAAGATGTCGCGGCAGCGGATCTCGACCTGCCGGACGGCTGCTCGGGAGAAGCTGAGGAAGAGGATCTCCTGGCCGGGCTGCAGGACGTGGAGCATCGCTTGCGCTTTCAGGAGCGACAACGTGGTCTTGCCGGAGCCGGGGCCACCGAGCACCAACACGGGGCAGTCGCGATCCAGGGCTCCCTGGGCGGTCTCGGATAGCTGCACCTCCACGGCGCCTACTCTTCGGGCTCTGCGGAGCCGGTCGCTGACTGAGCGTCGTCCAGTATTAGTTCAGGCTCGTCCTGGAGCTGTTCGTTGATAGTGAGAAGCGCGTCGCGGATGAAGGGAGGCAGCTCGTCCTCGGTCTGACACTGCTCGATGAGCGTGCCGGTGTACCCGAAGCCGAACGCATCACCCTTGCGGGCCTTCAATACCTTCGCCGCCAGCACGGCCAGGTCATCGTCAGCAACCTGCTCGGCCACGTACGGATAGCTCGTCGGATAGTCATCACGCTGCACGACTTCGTCGAGGAAGCTCCGCATCACACGCGTCGGAACCTGCTTCACGAGGATCTGCTCAATGCCCGTCTCCGGCGACTCCCAGAACTCGTCGAACGACTTGATGTTCTCCGTCGCGTCCGCTGCATCAGGGGCGTTCAGCTTGTCACGTATGCCATAGACCCGCTTGCCGAGAGCCTTGAAGATCGGAGCATACCGCGGCACCTCGCGGTCGTTACCCGCGTTGAAGAGAGTGACGCCAGTGAGATCAACGTGCGAGTAGTCGCCCCGGAACTGCTCGAGCGCCGATGAGACGGCGTGCACGGCAACCATCTCCGTCTGCCCCTCAAGGACGAGGACGGCGCGGCTCAGGATCGCCTCAGCAAACTGGCGGCGCTGCGTGCGGTACGTCTTCGGCTTCACGCTTGTAGTGTCGATCGGTGCGCCGGAGAAGGTATCCCCGTCACGAGAGAGGATCACCACGTTCTCTGGGTCGAACTGCTCGATGATATAGGGCGAATGGGAGGTGACGATCGACTGTCCCATCTGTTGCACTACAAACTTCGTCACGCGCCGCTGGGTGTGGGGAGGAAGCGCGATCTCCGGCTCCTCCATCACGAAGATGACGGATTGGTCTTGCTTCAGATCCGCGATGATCGTCAGCAACGCGAACACCAGCAGATTGATCGAGCCGGTGCCCTGCTTGGCGAACGGCACCGAATGGTTGCTCGGTTGCGTCGCAACGAAAAGGCGGACGACCTCGCGGAGGTGCTCGCGCGTCAGGTCTGAGGCGAAGAACGCCGCGGAGTCCTCACCTGGGGCCAGGTTGACGAACTTGCCGAGGCGCGTGCGGATATCTTCTCGGATCACCTTGAGCTGTTCGATCTCTCCGATTGCCGGATCAAGATCTTGCAGCGCTCCAAGTGCGTCCTGCCACATCTCTGCTGCGCCCTCGCCGCCGAGCCGAAGTATCGTGTCGAGCAGCGAACCGCGTTGCAGGCTAAGCGCGCGAGATCCGGTGCGCAGTGCTCGCAGGAAGATGAAGCCGCAGAGCCGCTTGTGCGCACGGATGAACTGCGCGCGGCCCGATCCGAGTGATGCGCGCTGGTCTTCGTCGAGCTCGTCAAGCTCGGGTAGCGGGTGGTCGAAGAACGTCTCTCCGATGAAGTCGTCTTCTTCGCGGTCATAGCGTCCTACAAAGATGACAGGGAGCGCCCAGACAGTTCCATCGTCGTCAGCGGATTGGACGCTGTCCGGTTCCTCATCGATGAACGAGAGTTCCTCGTCGTCCCAGCGCCGGAGGTGTTGGAAGAACCGGCGCAGCTGCTCGTCCGAAAGGTCGGTCAGTACGGCACGAACGCGAATCTCGCGTGGGTCGCCCGCGTCGCCAAGATATGTTCCGTGGGAGAAGTCATGCTCGTCGATGACCGGACGACGGTAGAGGCGCTCCGGACCCAAGACCAGCTCGAGCGCCTCGCACACCGTGGACTTCCCGATGTTATTTCCGCCGACCAGCAGGGTGTGCTGCTGGAAGACGATGCGTCCCTCTGTGATGCCGCGGAAGTTCTCGATCTCGAGCTGTCTGACCCTCATACCGCAGTCTCCTCGTCATCGGGGGACGTCGGCACGTTGGGATCAGTCGCTTCGTCCAGAGCCGCTCGGACCAGAAGCAGCGAGATCACCTCGTCGACCAGCTTTCCGAGCTTGCGGACGTTGCCGGTGCCGCTCGCATGAGCGTAGAGCAAAGACTTGATCTTGTCGCTGTCGAGTGCCGCCTGCTCATCGGTCGAGAGAACTTCAAAGCGACCATCTACCAGCCGATCGATAACCTGCCTAATCTCGTCGGGAGACAGCGGCTCGAACGGGATCAACGCATCGAAGCGCGAGTACAGAGCATCCCCGAGCGCTTGGCGGACCTCGTCTTCTGAGCCGTAGTTCGATGTACAGATGATCAGTGCCGGACCAAGCTGCACCCGATAGTTCTTATCTTCGAAGACGCCTTGGTCAAAGACTTCGTAGAAGGCGCTATGGAAGACGGAGTTGGCCTTGTCGAATTCGTCGATCAGGATCACACCCGAGGACCGGTCGAGCAGATCCCGCGCGAACGAGCTCTCGAAGTGTGTGCCGCCAAAAACATAGGAGGCGAATTTGTCACTATGGAACATCGAGAACTGCTTACGAAGCAGCTTGCCACCAAGAAGTCCGTTGATGAACTGGGCAGTCTCGGTCTTGCCCACGCCGGACGGACCGTAGAACATCAGGACGACTGGCTTGGTGCGCCGATCCGTAGTCAGGGGGTAGAGGGCAGCCAGCATCCGTTCTCGGACTGCCCGCTGTCCAACGAGATGCTCCGCGAAGCCGTCGCGGAACTTAACCAAGGTGTCGCGCGTGACGACCGGGTAGGCAAAGGACTCAACCTTCGTCTTGAACACTCGGTCCAGTTGCGTATGGATGTGTTCTGGCGGGTTGTGTAGGAGCAAGTGCTTTGGGTTGATCTCTCGCACGAGACCAACGAAGTTCGTGATGGCGTGCTCATGGACGCTCGCGTAGTCACTGGACATCGCGATCAGGCGGTCTGGTCGCGGCGCTGGCGCCTCCTCCTCGGTGCTCTCTTGCCCATCGACAGTGTGCCGGATGCGGCGTCTGGCTTCGTCGCGTTCGTTGACGGCGTCGAGCAGGTACCGTCGAGATCTCTTGCCGAGTTGCTTCTCGAACCATGAAAGGGGGCCGTAATAGACCTTGACCTTCGTGTCACTCCCCATACTCGACTCCCGCAAGGATGACGTCGTACACGTCCAGAAGCGTGTTTGGCTCCGTTGAGACGCCGTCGACCACGTCCAGGCCTGTCACAGATGCGGGCTCGGCACTGGGAGCCATCTCGGCCTGCATAGTCAGGCTGGATTCCGGGGCCCTGCCGACACGGATGCCGTGAAACACAAGACGCATCCGACCAAGATCAACCAGTCCATAGTTGTTTCGGAACGCCTGAATGTTGAAGCGCAGGATGCGCTTCGTGCCGTCCGCACTCTGTCCGAGTAGCTCGAAATACCCCTTCGCCGACGTCAGCGCGCTATCCAATTCGGCAAGATTGACAGGTAGCTCATCTATCTTAAGCATCGCCAAGTACGGCGTGTACATCTTCATATACGCCGCGGATTCGCTACGAGCAGTAACCGTCAGGCCTTCAAGCCGCTCGATACCCTTCAGCTCACCAAGCTTGCTGAGGTAGTCGGTCAGGATGGTATTCGAGAGCGTCTTGTTGAGGATGCTGCGTCCAACCGCCGACGCACTCGCAGCAGCGCCAGCCTCGGCAGATCCCCCGAAGAAGGGCAGCCAGTTGAACTTTGCGGCGGCCTTCGCACGCGCCTCAGCCTCCACCTCAGCTGTCCGTTCCTTGGTCAAGTCCTTCGAAGAAGTCTCTTTGCCCCCCGCCAGGATATCCAGCAAGTCCGAGGCCGACTCCTCATCGAAGTAGACAATCTTGATCAGAGGCGGATTCGCCTGGTCTTTGCTTGCACCAATCATCAGTCTTCACCTCCGGCTCCGCCGCTCAGCAGCCTGGGCTTGTCGGCCGTGTAGTTGTAGCTGACCGCCCCGTTCGGTACGGCGTCGAAGTGGTGGTCGACAAAGCGGGTACGCGTCGCCCCGCCCCAGTCCAGGTCGTCGAGGATCATTTCCCCCAGGACTTCGAACCCGACGAGGCTCAACGTGCTTGGGTAACCCCAGGGCCAGATCTGCGGAGATACCGCCGCCATCGTCTGCCTCGCTCTCTGGCGATGGCTCGGCTGCGCGAACTCGCCTGGTGTCAGAGATTCATGTCATCTATCAGTATCTCGAAAAGGTCGCCGCGAACGGGCGACGACACGACCACGGCAAGCGGCTCGCCAACCAAGCCCTCACCAACGGCATCGACATCAGCGAAGACGAAAGGGCGACGATCCGACTCGCTGAGCCCTTCGCCGCCCTCGCACCAACACCGGATTCAACCGATGTCAGGTGTTCTAGTACGTCTTCAATTGTGGAGGTAAGGGGACTCGAACCCCTGACCCCTTGCATGCCATGCAAGTGCGCTACCAGCTGCGCCATACCCCCGCATTCGGCGGATCAATCCGCCGAAAGCAACTTCTCTAGTGTAGTAGACATTTTCTGCTCAAACCAAATCGCGCGCCAGGAGGCACACCCCATACGTCACTTCCCCTAAAATTGGCGGGTATGGAGATCATCATCCCCACCGATTGCGGCAACGCCCCGCGCAAACTCGTCATCACGGACTTCATTACCGCCTGGGCGCTAGCCGACACCAAAACGCTCAACAGTTGGCTCGCAATAGACGCCGAATGGCTCACACCCACAGCGCCCGCAGACAGCACGCAACCGCCGCAACACAAGGCTTTGAAACTCGAATTCCTCACCCTCGCCACCCACGGCCGCGAGGCCGCCTGCAACGGCTACCTTGAGAACGCAAACACCAGGCTGGATTTCGCCCACTTTTTCCATTTCGCCACCACGGCGCGAACCAGCAAAATCACCCTGATCCGCAGCTACCTCATCGAGAGTTAGAGGCCAGCGTCCAATTCGGTCAATTGCCAGTGCGGCTCCGCTACATCGCCAGAGACCCACCGGAACGCATTCCAGTGACAGTTCCCCAAGTTTGTGAACCGGTTCCACGTGCCTGGCGGCAGTCCCAACATCGCGGCGGTCAAGGAGCGCGAGGAACCGCCGTGAGTAACTAAAACGAGCGTCCCGCCGTCGGTCACAGCCTCAGAATGTGACTGCAAAGAAGCCAACATCCGCTCGGCCACTTCTTCCCGGGTCTCCCCCGTACCGCCAGCGCGCACACCCGGCACACCGCCGCTCCAAAACCGCTGCAAATCCGGATCCTCGCGCGCAATATCGGCAAAAAACTTGCCCTCCCAGGGCCCTGAGGACACTTCGCGCAGACGCGAATCGAACGTCACCGGCACCCCGGCGGCGGCACCAATAATCCGCGCCGTCTCGGCCGCCCGCTCCAAGTCCGAGGAGACGACCGCAGAAATACCCCGAGCACCCAGCACCTCAGCAACCGCCGACGCTTGCGCAATGCCAGCAGCATTCAGCGGAATATCGGACACACCCTGATACCGCTTCTCCAGATTCCAGTCCGTCTGCCCATGCCGCAGAATCAGGACGTGTGAGGCAACCACAAATTTAGGAGGCGTCGGCGCCTGTGGAGGCATCGCCGTCGATCTTCAAATCAATGACCGGCGAGTCATTCCACAATCGCTCGAGCGCGTAAAACGCGCGGTCCTCCTCATGCATGACGTGAATGACCACGGCACCATAATCGAGGAGCACCCAGCGCCCCTCAGAGCGTCCCTCGCGGCGCAGCGGCTTGTCGCCGCGCTCGGACAGCGCCTCCTCGATCA
Organism: Haematomicrobium sanguinis DSM 21259; assembly: GCF_000688395.1. Classification (GTDB taxonomy): domain Bacteria; phylum Actinomycetota; class Actinomycetes; order Actinomycetales; family Micrococcaceae; genus Haematomicrobium; species Haematomicrobium sanguinis. Next base: position 28,763 of record NZ_JIAG01000010.1, read on the forward strand.
CGTCCACAATGGCGTTCACCTGGCGCTCGGACGGCGCGGACGCAATCAAAAATGCGTCCGAGAGCGCCAGCCGCTCCGAAACGTCCAGCCCCAGCAAATTCGTGGCCAGCTTATCGGCCGCGGCCGCCGCGGCGACCTCGACCATCGTGCGCGAATCTTCGCTGATTGTCACTGTTCTCCTTAGCGATTCATGCTTTGCAAAATCAGAAAAATACCGGTTGCGAGCGTGCCGAGGCCGAGGACTAAAAGCACGGCCTGCGCCACATAAAACTTCGTGCGCGAGATCGGTTGCCGCTCGCTGGCCCCCAACGGGTCCAGCCCGTACGCGTCCCGCGCCTCGACGGGGCTCGCCTGTAGCAATTGCTCGGCGTCCACCCGCTTCAAACGCCCGGTCAACGGCGAGCGAGAGGTACGACGGCGCGTGCTCACCTGCTGCGAATTCGTCACCACGGGCACGTGGGACGTCGCCGGACGCTTCATGACCGGACGATCCACGCCGGGAACCTTTTCAAATTCGAGAGGGGTCACCATGGCGAGGTTGTCGACGTCGGAGGGGGCGGAGCGTTGGGCTTTGGCCGCTTCGCGTGCTGTGCTCGCTTCGGGTGTGTTGCTCGCTTGCGGCGCGGATTCCTTGTGCGTCTCCGCCCGCGCCGCTTCCGCGGCCATCCGCTCTGCCTCGGCCCGCTGGGTCTCGACCCTTCCTGCCTCAGCGCGTTCAGCTTCGACCCGTTCAGCGGCAGCCTTTTCCGCCTCGGCTTGCGCCTGCAACTGGGCCTCAATGGCGCGAGCTTTCTCGGCGAGCACCTGGTGCTGTTGAATGTCCGCGAGCGAGAGGGCGTTCGGATCTTCGCGTCGCACCGCCTCCATGCCCGCGGCCTGATTCAGCACCTGCGCGGCAAGGGCCTCGCGGGCAGCCGAAATCTGCTCCAACGACATCGAATTAGTAATCGGATCCGTCACCGAGGCCGCAGCGTCTGCGGTCGGTGTCTCGGCGCCCGTTCCGCTAGCGGCGGCAACGGGCTCCTCTTCCTGCGACGCTTCTTTTGCGCCGGGCCCGCCCTGGTGATTCGCGCGTAACCGCAAGGTTCTGCGCGTGATGGGGGCATCGCCGTCGTTCTCCACGGGCGCGAAGTACTGCGGTGAGGTGCGGATATATGGCACGTCCACCGGACCGTCTGCCGCGTGGTTGAGGCGAGCACGGCGGCGACGACCGGCCGGAGCGGCTGATTCGCCTTCGCCCTCGGACTGGGCGGTGCGGCGCGCCGCTTCGACCCGCGCAGCTTCAGCGGCCGCGCGCTTCTCGGCCTCGGCCTCGGCCGCCGCGCGCGCTTCTTCGGCCAGCCGCGCTTGTTCGCGCAACTGACGCCGGGAAAGGTGGCCGTTGTCTTCGCTCATGCTCACCCCCTATGAATTGTGCAATCGCGGCAGACTGGATGTGATGGCCGGCTCGTCGTCGAGATACAGTTTGTACTTAGCGATGTATTGCACTACCCCGTCTGGAACAAGGTACCAGACCGGCTCGTGCTCCTTCACGCGACGCCGACAGTCGGTGGAGGAAATCGCCATCGCGGGCACTTCCATCAGACTCACGTCGGTGCGGCCAAGGTTCGTCAGCTCATGCCCGGGCCGCGTCACGCCGACAAAATGCGCGAGCTTCCACAGTTCATCGACGTCCTTCCAGGACAGGATTTGCGCAAGCGCATCCGCGCCGGTGATGAAGTAGAGCTCCGAATCCGGGTACAGCTTCTTCAGATCTTTGAGCGTGTCGATCGTGAAGGTAGGCCCAGGGCGGTCAATATCCACCCGACTCACCGTGAACCGCGGGTTCGCCGCGGTGGCGATGACCGTCATGAGGTAGCGGTGCTCGGGCTTGGAAACCTTTTTGCCCTCTTTTTGCCACGGCTGACCGGTGGGCACAAAGATGACCTCGTCGAGGCTGAATTTGGAGGCCACTTCGCTGGCGGCGACCAAGTGGCCGTGGTGAATCGGGTCGAAGGTGCCACCCATCACGCCGATGCGGCGAGGACCGTCTTCGCGCGGGGGCGCGCTAGCGGGTGCGGAGGGGGCGAGTGGATTCAACGGAACGGAGCCCCCTAGTGGGAGGAGTCCGAATGCAAGCCGTGATTATTCGCGTGTTGCCGGTTGGGATCGAAATGTTCTTCATGCGCTTCGTGCCGCAGGCCGACGCTCTTGAACGCAAAGGTAATGACCAAGAGGAACAGCAGAATGGCAAGAGCAATGGCCCCATACATGAAGGTGGGGATGGGAAGTTGGTTGACAACTTCGGCTTCCATCGGGGCGATCGCGGGCAGAATACCAATCATCGGTTCTCCTCAAAGTGTTGCTGGTGGCGCTCTATACATGGTACTTGCTTGGCCGAGATTCGCCGAGTTTCCCGCGCGATCCGTGACGCGTTTGGTGCGGCGCCGAGTGAGGCGCTAGCCGCGCACTTGACCGTCGCCATGCACAACCCACTTGGTGGTGGTGAGCTCGGCAAGGCCCATCGGTCCGCGTGCGTGCAATTTTTGGGTGGAGATTCCGACCTCGGCGCCAAGCCCCAACTCTCCCCCATCGGTGAATCTCGTGGACGCGTTGACGATCACGGCGGCCGAGTCGAGTTCGGCAACAAACCGGTCGGCGTTAGCCAGGTCATTGGTGAGGATCGCCTCGGTGTGACCGGTGGTCCAGGTGCGAATGTGCTCCAGCGCCTCATCGAGATCATCCACGACCTTCACCGCCAAATGCAGATCGAGATATTCGGTTGCCCAGTCCTCCTCGGTGGCCGGCTGGGTTTCCAGGTCCGGGATGAGCGCCTGTGCCCGTTCATCCGCATGAAGCACGACGGCGGCACGTGCCAAAGCGCGCAACACACCTTCTCCTTGGGTCACCGCGTCCTTGTGGATCAGGAGCGTTTCGACGGTGTTGCACACGCTGGGCTTCTGAGTTTTCGCGTTCAGCAGGATCTCGGTCGCTTGCTCGGCGTTGGCGGTCTTGTCGATAAAGATGTGGACGTTGCCTTCACCGGTTTCGATGACCGGGACGGTGGATTCGGTGACCACCGTTTGAATGAGGTCGTGGCCGCCCCTGGGGATCAGCACGTCCACGAGACCGCGGGCTTTCATGAGTGCCCCGGCGCCTTCGCGCCCGTACTTGTCCGCCGAGATGATGGCGTCTTCGGGCAGGCCGACGGCGTGGAGCGCATCGCGGAGAATGCTGACAAGAACTTTGTTGGTCTCTTCCGCCGCGCTCCCGCCGCGAAGGATGGCGGCGTTCCCGCTCTTGATGGCCAGCCCGGCGATGTCCACCGTGACGTTGGGGCGCGCCTCATAAATGGCAGCGATAACGCCCATGGGGACGCGCATTTGGCGCAGCCGCAGACCGTTGGGCAGTGTCTGACCGCGCACAACTTGGCCGACGGGATCTGGCAGACCGGCGAGTTCGCGGAGCGCGTCTGCGAGGTCTGCGATCTTGGCTTTGGTGAGGGTGAGGCGCTGAATGAGGGGCGCGGCAACTCCATTCTGCTCAGCGCGCTCAAGGTCGCGCTGGTTGGCGGCGAGAATCTGGTCTGTTTTCGCGAGGAGTTGCTCCGCCATCTCGGTGAGCGCACGGTCTTTCCAGGCGCGGGTGGCACGCGCGAGCTTGCGGCTTGCCTTCTTGGCGCGCTGACCCAGTTGGGTGATGCCCTCTTGCGGCGTCAGGGTGGGTTCCAGCGTTTCCGGTGATCCTGGCTCGCTGGCGGTGTTCTCGAGGTCCGTCTCGGAAGCTGTGTCCTGGATATCCGCGCTCATCCCCCCATCCTAGTCCGCGCCCCTCCCCCCGCGAATTTCATGACGTAACTCACGTTTCATGGCCTCCAGAGGTCATGAAAAGTACGGGAAGCCATGAAAATTGCCCTGGCAGAATGGGGAGATGAGCACTGAACCGGATCGAAACTCTGTCAAGGTCACCGAGCGAGTCAACGCGATCGCGCTTGAACTGCTCGACAATGCGCCCGAGGGCATTCGCTGGAGCGAGCTCAATAAAGCGATCAAGAACGAGGACCCGTCGCTACACCCCAAAACCATCAACGGCGGAGTGTGGAAGCTCATCGAAAAGTTCCCAGACCGCGTTTACAAGTCCGGCAAGGGCGTCTTCCGCTCCACCAAATTCCGCTCACACTAGGCAAATTTAAGCGTCTTGTTCACGGTTAAGCGTCCTATATGGCGCTGAAAACCTCGAAAGGCGCTTAAATTTGCTCAGAGGAGGACGAGGTCGTCGGCGTGGACCACCGCGCGCTCGAAACCGTGCCCCAGCTCCGCGCCAAGCTCGTGCGTTGACCTGCCGAGCATCTGCGGCAAGTCGTCATCGGCGTAACTCACGAGTCCGCGCGCCACAACAGCACCGGACTCGTCCACCAGATCCACCGCGTCGCCGGCGTCAAAATGCCCGGTCACCTTGGTAATTCCAGCAGCAAGTAAGGAACGACGGCGCGTGGTCACCGCCCGCACGGCGCCTGCGTCCAGCGTGAGCGAACCTTTAGTGTTCGCGAGGTGCGCGAGCCAGAGTTTGCGCACCGGCATCTTGGCACCCGTCGGCTCAAACCAGGTGCCCACATCGTCACCAGCAAACGCCGCGGCAACATTTTTCGCCGAGGTCAAGAGCGTCGGGATTCCGGACGCGGCGGCAATCGTCGCCGCCTCGACCTTGGTCTTCATGCCCCCTGTGCCAAGACCCGCGCTCCCCGTCCCGCCAATATTGAGCGACTCCAGCAGCGCCAAGTCCTCCACAAAGGGGACACGCAAAGCGCCTTCGGACGGCGGCCCGTCATACAGCGCGTCCACATCGGAGAGCAACAGGAGCGCCTCAGCCTTAATAAGGTGCGCTACCAGAGCGGCCAGCCGATCGTTGTCGCCAAATCGAATTTCGTGGGTTGCTACGGTGTCGTTCTCGTTCACGATCGGCAGTACCTTGAGATTCAGCAACCGCTCCAGCGCCCGAAATGCGTTGGCGTGTTGCTGACGGCGCATCAAATCCTCTGCCGTCAGCAAGACCTGACTCGCGGTTATCCCATGCCCCGCAAACGCTCCGGTATACCGTGCCACCAGCAATCCCTGGCCCACACTTGCGGCAGCCTGTTGCGTCGCCAGATCCCGCGGACGTTTAGCCAATTCGAGGGGCGCCAACCCGGCAGCGATCGCCCCGGAGGACACCAGCACAATCTCGACGCCACGACCATAGGCGGCCGCCAACGCGTCGACAAGTGAGCCTATCGCCTCAGTGGATAACCCGCCGGTCAGCGAAGTGATAGAAGAGGATCCGACTTTCACCACGACGCGCCGAGCGCGCGGCAGGGCATTTCGGTTCTCGGTTGGAGTAGTCATTGCCATTGAGTTTACGTGCCCTCCGGCCGACGCGTTTCATTCCGCACGTCACGGTTGCGTTGAACCGAGGTCCAGGGTCAACACTTGTTCTCATGGATGCTAAAGAAAACACGTTTGTCAGCCCCGAAGCCTTTATCGGGACCATGTACTGGGGCACCAGGGTCGCCGAGTCGATGGCGCACCGAGTCATCGGTCACGCACTATCCAACGGGCCAGCCTTTCTGGACACCGCCAACAATTACGCCTTCTGGCTCGGCTCAGCAACCGGCGATGAATCTGAACTGGTTATCGGATCCTGGATCGCCAAACACCCAGAATCCGTTGCCGACGGCTCTCTTCGTATAGCTTCGAAAGCCGGAGCACGTCCCGTGGCGCAGGGTGGCGACCTCAGCAACATCATGGATTTGAAACCGGAGTCGATCCGCGATCAGCTTCATGGGAGCCTATCCCGCCTGAACGTAGAGAGAATTGATCTGTACTATGCCCACATTTATTCGAGAACTGTTCCGCAAAGCGAGGTTATTGGTACGCTCCAAGACCTCGTCAGCGAAGGGTTAATAGCTCATTACGGCGTCAGCAACTACACCTCTACGCAACTCCCGGAAGTCTTGGACTTCACCGGAAACCAGTTGTCTCCGGTCTCGATCCAGAATTACTTCACCTATCTGCAGCCCAAAAACTTCACTCCTTACCTCCAGGACCTCATGACTGAAGAAGTGATTAGTACAGCCCAGGACCATGGCATCACTCGTGCCGGATATTCGCCACTCCTCTCCGGTGCGTACGATGCCAAGGGCAAGGATTTTCCCGATATGTATGAGGCCAGTGCCATTGAGACACCCCTCTCTGCACTCCGAAGAATTGCCCAAGAGTACGGGTTAGCTTCAGGACAAGTCGTCTTGAGTTGGGCGACTCACAGACACCGGTCGGTGACACCTATAGTGGGCATCTCTTCACCGGAGCAGTTTGATTCCATGTCTCACGCCATCAAAACGGACTTGCCCGAAGCGGTTTATCTAGCCCTGGACGCCGCCCGCTGACAGACTCTAGTCATGAGAATCGGAGAAGTATCCCAGAGGCTTCACATAGGCGAGGACACCATCAGGTATTACGAACGGGAGGGAGTACTACCTCAACCTCGCCGAGACGCGCTTGGTCACCGGGATTACACGGAAGAGGATCTGGAGTTCTTAGACGCCCTCATCCGGCTGAAAGAAACCGGCATGAGTCTGGCTGACATCGCGAAGTTTACGCATTGGGTGCAGGGCGATCCAGATTTTGTCGCTGAGCGTCTTCAGCTTCTGCGCGGTCACCGGGAAAGCATCCTGGCACAGCAAGAAGTTCTCAACCGAGCGCTCTCGGTGATCGACCACAAAATTGAGGTCTACAGTTCGCGACTGGATCCCTAACGACTATTCATCATCGAGGTCACCCTCGCGGGCGAGCCGCTCGGCGCGCCGCGCATCCACGGACTCGGTCCAAATCCCGGCCTGACGCTGCTCTTCCAATTCCTCGCGCGCGGCAGCCTTAGCGTCCTTGCGCTCCTGGTACTCCTCGCGCTTTTGCGCGCGCGTGGGCCGGGCGAACTCTTCCAAGCGAATATCGGTGCCGCGCGGCGACGCCAGCAGTTCGGCACCGCCGACCATGGTCGGCTCCCAGTCAAAGACCACCGCGTCCTCTTCGCCAATGACCACGGCATCCCCTGGCTTAGCGCCCTGCTTGAAGAGTTCATCTTCGACACCGAGCTTGTTGAGCCGGTCCGCCAAATAGCCGACAGCCTCATCATTATTGAAGTCGGTTTGCTTGACCCACTTCACCGGCTTGTCGCCAATGACTCGGAAGAGCGGTTCTAGGTTCTTTTCCTCGCGCCGGATCGTGAACTCGCGACGGTTCACCGCCCGCGGACGCAGCACTGGCGGCGTCACCACAGGGGCGGCAGTTTCCAGTTTTTCGCGCGCCTGCATGACCAAATCGGCCATCGCGAACCCGAGTTCGCGCAAGCCCTGATGCGTCACTGCTGACACTTCGAAGACTCGGTACCCTTCTGCTTCCAAGGGCTCGCGCACCATGTCCGCCATCGCCTGGCCATCGGGCAAATCCACCTTATTGAGCACCACCAAGCGTGGCCGTTCGTTGAGGGGAATCACCTCGGAGTCCCCACCAAAACCCAAATCGGCGGAATACTTCTCCAACTCCGCCTCGATGGTGTGCAGATCATCCACAGGGTTCCGCTCGCTCTCCAGGTTCCCGGCATCCAGCACGTGCACAATCACCGCCGTGCGCTCCACGTGCCGCAAAAAGTCCAAGCCCAGACCGCGCCCCTCGCTCGCGCCCTCGATCAGCCCGGGAACGTCGGCAATCGTGAACCGCACATCCCCCGCCTGCACCACGCCGAGGTTCGGCACTAAGGTCGTGAACGGGTAATCGGCAATCTTCGGCCGCGCGGCGCTCATCGCCGCAATCAGACTCGACTTCCCGGCAGAGGGGTACCCCACCAGTGCCACATCGGCAATCGACTTGAGCTCCAGCACAATGTCTTGCGAGTCGCCCGGAATCCCGAGCAACGCGAAACCGGGCGCCTTCCGCTTTTGCGAGGACAACGCCGAGTTACCGAGGCCGCCCTGGCCGCCAGAAGCCACCACATACTCGGCACCTTCACCCACGAGGTCGGCAAGGATGTTCCCCGAACGGTCTTTGACCACCGTCCCGTCAGGCACGGGCAGCACCAACGTTTCGCCAATCTTCCCGGCGCGCCAATCCCCCATACCCGGCCCGCCGTTGCCGGCTTTCCGGTGTGGAGAGTGGTGGTAGTCCAGAAGCGTTGTCACCTGTGGCGATACCCGCAAGATAATGTCGCCACCGTCCCCGCCGTTACCCCCATCGGGGCCACCGAGTGGCTTGAACTTCTCGCGCTTAATGGAGACACAGCCGTGACCGCCGTTACCTGCCGTGGCATGTAACACCACGCGATCCACAAAGTTCGCCACCGACAAAACCTCCACCTACGTTAAGAAGCTGGCCCATCGCCGTCGTGCTTCTTTTTCTATATTAAATGCGAACGGTGGGCGGACCGCTTTGGGCCCACCCACCGTTGAGTAAAACTTTTTTACGCGCTCACAGTTTCGGCAACCACGTTGACCACGCGGCGGCCACGGCGAGTACCGAATTCCACGGCACCGGCCTCGAGCGCGAACAAGGTGTCATCCTTGCCGCGGCCCACGCCTGCGCCCGGGTGGAAGTGGGTGCCGCGCTGGCGCACGATGATCTCGCCGGCCTTGACGACCTGACCGCCGAAGCGCTTCACACCCAAGTACTGCGGGTTGGAATCACGACCGTTGCGAGTCGAGCTCGCACCTTTCTTATGTGCCATGTGTCAGGCTCCCTTACTTAATTCCGGTGATCTTCACACGGGTCAGCTCGGAACGGTGTCCCTGACGCTTCTTGTACCCGGTCTTGTTCTTGAACTTCTGAATGACGATCTTCTTGCCACGGAGATTCTCGATAATCTCTGCGGTCACCTTGACCTTGTCGAGGCTCTTCGCGTCACTGGTCACCTTGTCGCCGTCAACCAGCAGCAAGGCTGGGAGCTCAAAGGTGTCGCCAGCGGAGCCCTGAACGCGGTCAAGAGTCACGAGGTCTCCCACGGAAACCTTTTCTTGGCGGCCGCCTGCGCGGACAATCGCGTACACCACTTGAGTACTCACTTCTTTCGACAATACGTTTGAATGTGCGGCCTCAATGAAAGACGACCACAAAGGTGGAGCCAAGATAGATTATCTGGCTTTCACACCGACAAACCAGTCTACTTGATACGCGCCAATCGGCGCAATTCGCGGGTGCCGCGTGTCGTCCGGGTTTTCCGGTCCTGATGCACGACGGCGTTGCTCGCCTTCCGCGCGGGCGGCCGGGCATGGCGCCGCTCGCAGAAAAGGCCCGGTGGACGGCCCTCGGGCTCATGCGCAAGACGATGCTGACGTGCTCGTCAGTAGGGCGCCACCAGAGAGTCAAACATCGGAAAGTGCTTGACGTTTTTGGTGCGCAAGCGCGCGCTGAGCGAAAACGCCGTGGCGGCGATGGCCAGGTCTGCCGAGTCGATTCCACGATTGCGCGGTAACCATTCTCGCCCCAGTTCTCCGGCGATCTCTGCAATCCTCTCATCCACCGGGTGCCACACGAAGGCCCGAAAGAGCGCACGAGTCGCGCTTTCTTCCTGTGGACGCATTCCCGCAAGAACTTCTAGCCTCGTGATTTCGCTGGCGTGCAGGGGGCCATCGTCCAGGGCCTGGCGAAGAACCGCCGCCGCAGATGCATTGCCGCGCAAGAGGTCGATGAGGATCGAGGTGTCGACGAGCACTGTCATGGAGCGGATGTCCGGCTCAGCCTGCGACCGGATCTCACATTCTCCACGTAGCGCTCCCCATCTTCGCTCCGCGCTTCCCATGCGCCCCACGCGGACTCGATGATCTTTCGGTCCCTGTCGAGATCGCGTGATTCTCCGTACCGCGCAGATACGGCTTCCCGAATCAATGACGAAATCGATCGCCCAGTGCGGGCCGCCTCCCGATCGAGAAGTCGACGCTCTTCGGGTGTGAGCGAAATCTGGGTACGTAGCATGATGTAATCATACATCACATTCACTTTAAGGTGCCGGTCCCCACCTCGTCTGTGTAGCGCGACACGCCGAGGTTTTCGCGCGACACTCGGCGTGTCGCGCTACACAGACGGGAAGGGTTAGGGGGTGCGCCAGGTGGTGGGCATCTCAAAAAACTCGCGCTCGAGTTCGCACGAGTACAGAAACGCGATATCCATCTGCTGGCGTGTGAGCGCATCGGCGGCGCGCCATTCGCTGTCGAAAATGTCGATCACGCGCCGAGTGGACGCTTCAAACGCGTCATCCGCGTAAGCCTCAATCCACTCGCCAAAATCGTGCGGATCCCCCAGGCGATAGGTGTCAACCAGGTGCTTGCCAATTTCCGAGTACAGCCAAAAACAAGGCAGTACTGACGCGACGGCCCCCGCATAATTCCCGCGAGCAGTCGCCGCGGCTAAGTGATCGGTGTAGCGGCGGGTTGTCAGGTTCAACACCCCGATGTCTTGCGCCAACCGCGCATCGTTGGCCGAACGCTCTGCCGTAGCAAGCACCGGCTCCACCCATTTGTTGTGTAGTTCGCGCTCTTCATATGCGCACGCGTGAGCGGCCTCACGGAAAAACTCCTGCTCTTCCTCCGTTGGTGCCAGTGCCGCCGTCGCTTCCAGAGCTTGCGCATAGATACCCAAGTAATAGGAGTCTTGAGCCAAATAATACGTGAACACGTTCCGATCCAGCGTCCCGGCCGCCAACTGTCGAATAAACGGCAGCTCAAGCGTGGCCTCAAAGGTCGGGCGAATGTGCCGCCACCAGTACGCGTGCGCTGGTTCTGCCACATTGCGCGCGGCGTGAAAATGGTGAATCGGACCGTGACCGGTGCCCACTTCCAGAGCATCCGCCTGCGCGACGGCCTCATACAACCACGGTTTCACCTCCGCCATCGCCGCATTCACGTCCCCGTACTGGGCTATCGCGGTGGCCAACGCGGAGGAAAGCGAACACCCGGTTCCATGCGTATTCTTCGTCTCGACCCGCGCCGAAGGATACTCGGTGTACTCGAGAGTTTCGCCGCGCGCATCCACGACGGCATCCGGCGCCTGGTCACCGGCCAAATGGCCGCCCTTGAGAATCACCACGGCTCCGTGCCGCCGCGATACGGTCTCCGCCTGTGAGCGCGCTTCATCCCACGTCGAGGCCTCGGCGGCTTCGGCGAGCACGGCCAATTCGGGCAGGTTCGGGGTGATGACGTCGGCAAGATTCAGGAACTCGCGCAACGCAGATTCCGCAGAAGCGTCCAAAAGCCGGTCGCCGCTGGAGGCGATCATCACCGGATCAACGACGGCGATGGGCCGGCTTTGCGGGTAGGTTTCCAAGAGCCACCTGGAGACAGTGTGAATAATTTCCGTGCTCCCCAACATCCCGATCTTGATGGCGTCAATGGCGACGTCGTCGCTGACCGCGTCGAGTTGCTCACGCAAAAAAGCCATTTCGGGGATGTGCACGCTGCGCACGCCGTACGTATTTTGCGCTACCAGCGCCGTGACGACGCCCATGCCGTAACCGCCCATCGCCGCGATGCTCTTCAAGTCGGCGTGTAGTCCGGCACCACCGGTCGGGTCGGTACCGGCAATGCTGAGCACTCGTGGCACGGCGCGCGTTGTAGTGACGATTTCCATGTGACATCCCTTCGCTGGCATTACCCAGACAGGTTCAACGGGTTTGGATTCTCAGCTCGCCTTCGCTCGCTCCCCGTGTCTATTGAAATTGTTACAGCTCCGAGGCGGGCACTCCGACGCCGAAAATCAGCGGCTCAGCGGCGTCCTTCTTCGGCTCGGCGGCCTTGGGCGCTTCGGCTTTGCTCGTGTGCACAGCGGTTCCATTTGCTGACGCATCGTTACTGACCTGAACCGTCGTGACCTGGGCGGTCTCGGCGTTGCCTTGGGCGCTTCCAGCGGCCCGGCGGCGCCGGGGCTTACGTGCCGGACGGCCGGACTCGCCGGATGCGCCCTGTTCGCGCTCCCCCATCGCCGCGCTCAGCGTTTCGAGAGTAACGTCAGGAGCCGCGCTGCCGTCGGCACCGCTCGAAGCACCCCGGTCCGAGGTGCCCTCCGGTGCGGAAGGCGCGGTCTCGCCGTCGTGCTTAACCGGGATTTCTACCACGTCATCGCCAAAGGTGATGACCGGGCGCTTTTCGGTGGAGTCGCCGTCCTGCTCGCCATCGTGGTCATGCTCGTGGGCGTGCGCGGTCGCGGCGGCGATGTTGGCCAGCGCGGCGCGAGCGGCCTCAGCCTTGGCCTGCGCCTCGGCGTCCTGGGGCTCGGCGGGCGCCTCGGCAGCGTTGTCCTTGCTCTTACGATTGCGGCGGCGCTCGTTGCGCGAGGGCTTTTCGCTGCGCGGCTGATGCGGGGACTCCTCACTGACGTGGCGGTGGTGGTTGACCGGCTCGTCATAGGTGACCATGCCGCGTCCCTGGCATTCGCTGCACTGTTCGCCGAAGACTTCCAGCAGGCCGGTGCCCATGCGCTTGCGCGTCATTTGGACGAGGCCGAGCGAGGTGACCTCGGCGACCTGGTGTTTGGTGCGGTCGCGGCCCAGGCACTCGACGAGTCGGCGGAGCACCAGGTCTCGGTTGGACTCCAATACCATGTCGATGAAGTCGATGACGATGATGCCGCCGATGTCGCGCAGGCGCAGTTGGCGGACCACCTCTTCGGCGGCCTCGAGGTTGTTTTTCGTGACGGTTTCTTCCAGGTTGCCGCCGCTGCCGGTGAATTTGCCGGTGTTCACGTCCACCACGGTCATGGCTTCGGTGCGGTCAATCACCAGCGAACCGCCCGAAGGCAGGTACACCTTGCGGTCCAGGGCCTTCTTGATCTGCTCGTCGATGCGCTTGGCTTCGAAGACGTCCTGATCCCCGGTCCACTTTTCCAGGCGGCCCACGAGGTCCGGCGCCACGTACATGACGTAGGCCTCGATGGTGTCCCAGGCGTTATCGCCCTCGACAATGAGCTTGGAGAAGTCCTCGTTGAACACGTCGCGGACCACCTTGATGGTCAGGTCCGGTTCGCTGTGCAGGAGTTCGGGGGCGAGGGTCTTCTTGGAATTCGCCTTCTCCTCGATGCCTTCCCACTGGGCGCGCAGGCGGTTGATGTCATTGGTGAGCTCTTCTTCGCTCGCGCCCTCGGCGGCGGTGCGCACGATCACACCGGCGTCCTCGGGGAGGCGATCCTTCAGGATCTTCTTCAGCCGATTTCGCTCCACATCCGGGAGTTTGCGGGAAATACCGGTCATCGAGCCACCCGGAACAAACACCAGGTAGCGGCCCGGAAGCGAGATTTGGCTGGTCAGGCGTGCGCCCTTGTGCCCGACGGGGTCCTTAGTTACCTGAACAAGGACCGAGTCGCCGCTCTTCAAGGCGGACTCGATCTTGCGCGGCTTGCCATCCAGCTGGACGAGGTCCCAGTTCACCTCGCCGGCGTAGAGCACGGCGTTGCGGCCCTTGCCGATATCCACGAACGCGGCCTCCATGGAGGGCAGTACGTTCTGTACCTTGCCAAGGTAGACGTTGCCGATCAGCGAGTCTTGCTGGGTCTTGGACACAAAGTGCTCGGCGAGAATGCCGTCTTCCAACACGCCAATCTGGATGCGGTCGGCACGCTCGCGCACAATCATCTGGCGGTCTACCGACTCGCGGCGTGCCAAGAATTCGGCTTCGGTAATGACTTGGCGGCGGCGGCCGGAATCGCGGGACTCGCGGCGGCGCTGCTTCTTGGCTTCTAGGCGGGTTGAACCCTTGACCCCGACAACCTGATCGGGGGCGTTGTCCGAATGCGTGCGCGGCGCGCGCACCCGGGTGACGGTGCCTGGCGGGTCATCGTCCAGACCGCCGACGAGCTCAATATCGGCGTCTCCACGGCGACGGCGGCGGCGACGCTTGGACGAAGTTTCCGACGCGCCCTCCTCCCCTGGAGTGTCCTGGCCGTTGTCCTTGCCTTCTGCCCCGGCGTCCTTTTCGCCCGAGCCGTTCGCGCCCTCACCGTCGTCGGTGTTCTTGCGGGCGTTGCGGCGCTGGCGGCGGGATTTGTTGCTTTGAGAGGAATTGTCGCGCTCGGCACCATCACGGCCTGAGTCCTCGCGAGTCTTGGCGTCTTCGGCGGAATCGCTCTCGGTGTTGTCGCTACGATCGCTCTTGGGCGAGTCCACCTTTTTGGGCTCGCGCTTCGGGCGCGGAGGGATCGCGCTCAGGTCTGGCGCTTGGAACAAAAGGGAAAAGGTATCGGCCGGCGCGGCAGCCTCCGCAGGCTCGGCGGTCTCGCTCTCGGCCGCTACCGGGCCGGCAGCTTCGCTGTGGCTTCCCCCGCTAACGGATGCGGCGTCGGGAAGCTGATCATCGCCGTCGTTCTTCTTTTTGCGCTTGGGCTTTTTCTTTGGCGCGTCCTCCGCGCTCTTCTTGCGCTTCTTCGGCGCGGACTCGGCCGCGGGGGCCTCGATCGTCTGGTTGTCCGACTCTTCGGAAGTATTCATCTATAAATCTCCAAGTCCCCAATGCCGCGCCACACCACGCATCAAGGCGTTATCGGTGAGGTCAGGCCCGGGGCCGCGGCACTCGCCGGAAGTCATGTCTGCTCGCGCGCCACAATATGCGTGCGGTGGCAGGCCGATAGCGGGAGGAGTCGTTGTCTCTCGACTGAACAAAGCCGCGCGGATCAGGTGGTCTCCGTCCTCGGAGCCTCTCACCAAAGCATCGCGCTGCTCAAAAGCTATCGGGGCGTTCGGGGCGTGTGGACCCCGTTCGCTCCTAGTCATTGTCTCACACCGAGGTGACATTGGCGGCGAAGCTGGGCGCCGGGTTCGATTTCGTTGGATATAATCGGGGCAGTTGACGCGAAAATCCAGGAGATCATGTGAGCAAGGGCAAGTCACGTTCCACGCAAGGCGTAAAGCACGACGGCGATACTCGCCTTTCTCGCGCATCTTCCGCGGGCACCGAGGTGCTGGAGCGCTCCGGTTCGGATGAGGCGTCTTTGCCATGGTTCGCGCGGGCGAGGGGCACGGCGTGGATGTTGTTAGTGACCGGCGTGGTGGCGTGGCTGGCGTC
Organism: Haematomicrobium sanguinis DSM 21259; assembly: GCF_000688395.1. GTDB lineage: Bacteria > Actinomycetota > Actinomycetes > Actinomycetales > Micrococcaceae > Haematomicrobium > Haematomicrobium sanguinis. The sequence goes on from NZ_JIAG01000010.1 coordinate 43,809, forward strand.
CGGCGAACTGGTGCTGGAGCGGTTGCGGCTATACGAGAATTCCGAGTACGTCACCTCCTGCGACATCAACCCGTGGGTTTCCTGCGGCTCGGTGATGGAACGCTGGCAGGCCGCGCTGTTTGGTTTCCCGAATCCGCTCTTGGGGATTGTCGGCTTCGCCATCATCATTACCATTGCGATGGCGCTCTTTGCCCGTGCCCGCTTTGCCCGCTGGTATTGGTGGGGAATTCAGGTGGGTGTCACGCTCGCGATGGCATTCATTGTGTGGCTGTGGAGCCAGGCGCTCTTCGATATTGCGATTCTGTGCATCTACTGCATGATCGTGTGGGCGATGATGATTCCGATGTTCCTGCTCGTCACGTTCCGGAACATCATTCACGGAGTGATTCCGGCGTCTGCTGGTGTGAAGCGGTTTGTCGGCGACTGGGCGATGCTCATGGTGGTATTGGTCTGGCTCGCGACCGCGGCCAGCGTACTCATCCGTTTCTTCCCAATGTTCTTCGGTAGCGGTTCCTAAGCTTTCTGCTACGTTTGGCGCGAATGCGTCGCGGGACTCTCGTGGTACGCCTTTTCCGTTCCGCACACCACTCCGCCGTTAGACACATCTGCACGTAATTCCTGATCAATTACGTGCAGATGTGTCTAACGGCGGTACGGGGATGTGAAACGAGGGGGTTAGGCGAACCAGATCGCGATCTCGCGCACGGCAGACTCGACCGAGTCGGAGCCGTGCACCAGGTTCTTTTGGACCTTCTCGCCCCAGTCCCGGCCAAAGTCGCCGCGGATACTTCCGGGTGCAGCGGTGGTCGGGTCGGTTGCCCCAGCCAGAGTACGGAATCCTTCGATGACGCGCTCGCCCTCGAAAATCGCGGCCACGACCGGGCCGGACATCATGAACTCGACCAGCGGCTCGTAAAACGGCTTGCCCTCATGCTCGGCGTAGTGTGCGGCGAGCATCTCCCGGGTCGCGTTGACCTTCTTCAGTTCGGCAAGTGTGTAGCCCTTTTGCTCGACACGGGCGAGTATCTGCCCGGTCAGGTTGCGCTCTACGCCATCGGGCTTGACCAACACGAGCGTACGTTCGGTGCTCACAGTTCTCCTTAAGTTCTTCAGTTCAGGGTTCGGAATTAGTTTAGGGGGAAACGGGCGGCGGCGCGTCTTTGGGTCCCGTGCCGCGCTTGCCCAACGCTTCCTCTTGCGCGGCGCGTTCCTTGTTTTCCCGGTCCAGGCGCTTTCCGGTGACCACGGCGTACCACCAGGCGCCGGCGAACATGGCACCGACCACAAACATCATCGGTTCCACGAATCCGAGCGCAATCAGCAGCACCTGGAGAATCCAGCCAAGCGCGGTCCCCCACGGTTTTGTCAGGAAAGCGCAGGACGCAATGAGCACGCCGGAGAATAGCAATCCGTCGATGATGATGACGGGACCGGGAATCATGTCCTGGCGGAGCCCAAAGGACACCAGCGTTGCGAAAAACACGACAAACGCTTCCAGCGTCAGCACCGCCGAGGCGAACATGACATAAATGCTGCGCGGCTTCTTCGGCTGATCGGGACGCCACTCGCGTTGCGCCTTGGTTTGGCGTACCACTAGGAATCCTCTCCCGGACGCACCAACAGGGTACGCGCCTCGCCCACCACCGTGATAGAACCGGTGATCAAGACCCCAGAGGCCAGGTCACCGGTCGCTTCGGCCAACTGCACCGAGGTTTCAATGGCGGTGTCCAACCGCTCTGCGACCTGCACCTGATCCGCGGGGAACCCCGCCTCGACCGCGAAGCGCACCAGATCCTCGGCCGGAATCGCGCGCGGTGAGGAGGATTGCGTGACCACCACGTCTCGGATCAGTTCGCCTAGCTCTTCGGCGAACGCCGCAAAAATGGCTGCAGGATCCTTCTCCTGCAGAATCCCAATCACCAGCACCAGGGCAGAGAAATCGAAGGACTCGGCAATCGCGCGGGCGGTGGCGCGGGCCCCAGCCTCGTTGTGTGCGGCATCCACAATCATGGTCGGCGCCGTGCGGACAACCTCTAAGCGACCGGGGCTTGTCACGTTGCGCATTGCCTCGCGGACTGCCTCGACATCCAACTCCGTGTCGCCGCCACCGATAAATGCCTCGACCGCGGCAATCGCCGTCGCCGCGTTCTGCGCTTGGTGCTCTCCCAGCAACGGCAGCAAAATATCGGTGTATCTCCCTGCCAGACCGTCGACGGTGATCTGCTGTCCGCCAACCCCGGGCAACCGGGATTCTACGCCGAAATCCACGCTTTCGAAGGCGTGCGGGACGCCGAGTTCGGTCGATTTCTCCAGCAGAATTTCGGCCGCGCCCACCGGTTGCACAGCGCTCACCAAATACCCAGCGGGCTTCACAATTCCGGCTTTTTCGGCGGCGATATCCTCCACGGTATCGCCCAGCAAGTCCGTGTGATCCAGGCTGATCGGCGTCACTACCGACACCTTGCCGTCCATCACGTTGGTCGCATCGGTAATCCCGCCGAGGCCCACCTCAATGACCGCCACGTCCACCGGAGCGTCGGCGAAAATAGCGATTCCGAGGATCGTCAACGCTTCAAAGTAGGTGATACGGGGTTGACCGGCCGCTACCAATTCGGCATCGACCATATCCAGAATGGGGCTGATCTCATCCCAGACTCGCACAAAGGTTTCATCCGACACGGGCGAACCATCAATGCTGATTCGCTCGGTCACCCGGCTCAGATGCGGCGAGGTGTAGCGTCCGGTGCGCAATCCGAGAGCCAGGAACAGTTGCTCGATCATGCGCGCAGTTGACGTCTTGCCGTTGGTCCCGGTCAGATGCACCACCGGGAACGCCTTGTTCGGTTCGCCAAGCAACTCCATGGCGCGCCACATCGGTTCCATGCGCGCTTCCATCTTGTTCTCCGGCGCACGCGAGAGCAGTTGGCCGTAGACGCTCTCCACCGAGAATTCATCGATATCGCTCATGCCACTCTCACTTTCACGTTCGTCTTGCCTTCAGCACCGGCACCAGCAGCTTCCAGCACCAGTTCCACCGACAGTGTTTCACCCTTGACCAGTTCTGCGTGAGCCTGGACGGCCTCCATCACGCTCGAGGGACCCACCAGCCGCGTCACAATGCGATCGCTCACCTGCAAACCGGCATCCTTCCGGGCCTGCTGGATCAGCCGGATCGTATCCCGGGCCACGCCTTCCGCTTCCAGTTCCGGGCTCACCACGGTATCAAGCACCAGGAAACCACCTCCTGGCAGAACCGCCGCGGAGAAGGAGGCATCGCCGTCGTTCTCTACCTTGGTTTCCAGCGAATACTCCCCCGGCTCCAGCTCAAGTCCGCCAGCCACCACGGCGCCGGAATCGGAGACGCTCCAGTCCCCGCTCTTGGCATCCTTGATGGCCTGCTGCACATCGCGGCCCAGGCGCGGCCCCGCGGCGCGCGCGTTGACCACCAGCTGCTGCGAAATACCGAAATCCGCGGGCGACGTCTCGGCCGCATCCAGCACGCGCACATCCTTGACGTTGAGTTCGTCCGCGATGATCTCGCGCAGATCCGCGCCCAACCCGGAGGCGCCAGGCACCACCGCTGTCAGCGACGCGAGTGGCAAGCGCACCCGCAGCTTGGCGGCCTTGCGCAGCGCCAAACCTTGGGAGGCAATGGTCCGGGTCAACGTCATTGCGTCCACCAGTTCCGCGTCGCGTTGGAAATCGGCGGGATCGGGCCAATCGGTCAGGTGCACGCTGCGCTCACCGGTCAGCCCGCGCCACACCTGCTCGGCCAACAGCGGCAACAGCGGCGCAGCCACGCGCAACATTGTCTCCAGGGCCGTGTAAAGCGCGTCAAACGCGTCGGTCGACTCGTCGAAGAACCGCTGGCGCGAGCGGCGCACGTACCAGTTGGTGAGCACGTCCACGTAGGAGCGCAGGGCGTCTGCGGCGTTCGCAATGTTGTAGGCGTCTAGCTCCGCGCCCACGCGCTCCACCAGGTCCGCGGTCGCGGACATCAAAAACACGTCCAGCGGATCCGTGTAGCCGCTCCCGCGCCACTGCGCCTCATAACCGGCGCCGCCCGCCGCGGAATTCGTGTAGAGCGCAAAGAAGCTGTACACATTCCAGATGGGCAGCATCATGTGCCGCACGGCCTCGCGGATACCCTCCTCGGTGACAATAAAATTGCCGCCGCGCAGGATCGGCGATGACATCAGATTCCACCGCACCGCATCCGAGCCGTACGTATCAAAGGACTCGTTGACGTCCGGGTAGTTGCCAAGCGACTTGGACGCCTTCAATCCGTCATTGCCCAAGATGATGCCGTGGCTGATCACGTTTTTGAAGCTTGGCCGGTCAAAGAGCGCGGTCGAGAGAATGTGCAACATGTAGAACCAGCCGCGCGTCTGGCCGATGTACTCGACAATGAAATCGGCCGGGTTATGCGTGTTGAACCAGTGCTCGTTTTCAAACGGGTAATGATTTTGCGCGTACGGCATGGAGCCCGAGTCGAACCACACGTCCATCACATCGCTGACGCGGCGCATCGTCGAGGTGCCGCTCGGGTCATCAGGGTTGGGGCGGGTCAGTTCGTCGATGAACGGGCGGTGCAGGTCGACGTTGCCGTTCGCGTCCACGGGCAGGCGCCCAAAATCGGCCTCGAGCTCGGCGAGCGAGCCGTACACGTCAACGCGCGGGAACTCGGGGTTGTCCGAGACCCACACCGGGATCGGGCTGCCCCAATACCGGTTGCGGCTGATCGACCAGTCGCGCGCGTTCTCCAGCCATTTGCCGAATTGGCCGTCCTTGACGTTCTCCGGGATCCAGTTGATCTCTTGATTCAACTCGATCATGCGGTCCTTGAACTTGGTCACCTCGACAAACCACGAGGTCACAGCCTTGTATATCAGCGGGCGGCGGCAACGCCAGCAGTGCGGGTAGGAGTGCTCATAGCTGGCCTCGCGCACCAGCCGTCCAGCGTCCCGCAGATTGCGGATGATCGGCCGATTCGCGTCAAAAACCTGCAGCCCGACGATTTCGGCAAGCGGCCCCTCGCCAAACATCGGCAGGAACTTCGCCCCGTCATCCACGCTCAGGATCACCGGGATCCCGGCGGCCTCGCTGGAGCGCTGATCCTCTTCACCGTAGGCGGACGCCTGGTGGACAATGCCGGTACCGTCGGTGGTGCTGACGTAGTCCTCGGCGAGGACTTGCCAGGCGTTTTCGGTGCCCCACTTCTCGGTGTCCTGGTAGTAATCCCACAGCGGCTGGTATTTCAGGCCGGCTAAGTCCCGGCCCAGGTAGTGACGTACGACGGCGTTGCTCGCCTCCTCGGGGTCGGCGAAACCGAGGTCCTTCGCGTAGTTAGCGACGAGGTCTTGGGCCAACAAATATTGTTTGCCATCCGGCGCCTGGACAAGGGCATAGCTGATGTCTCGGCCGACCGCAGCGGAAAAGTTCGTTGGGAGGGTCCATGGGGTGGTGGTCCACGCCAGCAGGTTCACTCCCTCGAGTTCTTGATCGAGCGCGTGGCCGGAGGCAAGGATCGGAAAGGTGACCGTGACCGAAGGGTCCTGGCGCATCTGATAGACGTCATCATCCATGCGCAACTCATGGTTGGACAGCGGCGTCTCATCATTCCAGCAGTACGGCAGAACCCGGTAGCCGTTATAGACCAGTCCCTTTTTATACAGTTCCTTGAACGCCCAAAGCACGGACTCCATGAATTCGACGTTCATGGTCTTGTAGTCGTTGTCGAAGTCCACCCAGCGCGCCTGGCGGTTCACGTAGGCTCGCCACTGGTCGGCGTATTCCATGACGGATTCGCGGGCCTTGGCGTTGAATTTGTCGATGCCCATTTCTTCGATTTGGGCTTTATCGCTCATGCCCAGTTGCTTCATGGCTTCCAATTCGGCGGGCAGCCCGTGCGTGTCCCAGCCGAAACGGCGCTCCACGCGGTGCCCGCGCTGAGTTTGGTAGCGGCCAATCAGGTCCTTGGCGTATCCGGTCAAGAGATGGCCGTAGTGCGGCAGGCCGTTGGCGAAGGGTGGGCCGTCATAGAACACGAACTCGTTGGCGCCGTCGGTGCCCGCATCGCGGTTGTCAATGCTCGCCTGGAAGGTATTGTCCTTGGCCCAGTAATCCAGGACGCCGACTTCGATGACCGGGAACTCGGGGCGCGTGAAAGATGAGCCCACAGCCGAGGTGTTGACCTTGGGGTAAATATTCGCGCTGGCGGCAGGGGCAGCGGTTTCAGAGACGTGCGGTTCGGTGGTGGTCATCGTACTTCCAAAGGACGCGGGTTGTCTTGGGGAACGTGAGGACGAGACTGCCAACCACATGCGGTTGGTGACCCGCGGTACCACCTCTGTTGTCGCCGTCGTACCTCTTGTATTCAGGCGACCACTTATTTGCTGCTGTGACGGGCTTACCCGTCCGGTTCTACTGGGGCGCCGCGAAAGTAAAAGCGGGGCCGGTTCTTCCGGATGCTCGCCGGTGATTGCCGGGTCAACGCGCGTGCTTACAGTGTATCAGCGCGGCTCGCGTCGAATGACCTTGTGCTGGGCCGCTTGCGCTAGGGGCCGAATGACGATTTCGTCGAGGTTCACGTGATGCGGGAGTTCCAGGGCATAGGTGACGACGTCGGCGACGTCCTCGCCGGTCAGCGGCTTGTCGACGCCCCGATAGATTTTGTCCGCCTTCTCCTGAGACCCCAGTCGCATCAGCGAGAATTCGGGCGTATGAACCATGCCCGGAAGTACCTCAATGACGCGAATATTGTGTTCGACCTCCTCCAGGCGCAGCGCCCGGGTGATGGCGCGTTCGCCCCATTTCGCGGCGTTGTAGCCGGCGCCGCCCTCATAGCCGGCCAGCGCAGCGGTGGAGGTGAGGTTGAGGATGGTGCCGTTCCCGTGGTCGCGGAGCATGGGCAGGAACGCGCGTGTCAATTTCATGGTGCCGATTACATTGACCCGGTACATCCATTCCCAGTCCTCGGTTTTCGCATCCGCGATCCAGTCTTGGCCGCGGGCGCCGCCGGCGATGTTGACGAGTGAGTCGATGCCGCCGTGATCGGTGACGGTCTTGAGGATGCGCTCGACGTCGGCGTCTTCGGTGATGTCGCCCGGGACTTCGATGGCGCCGGTTTCTTCGGCAAGCGCGGCAATGCGCTCGGCGCGCCGGGCGGTAGCGAAAACCGTCCAGCCGTTTTTACGTAGCTGGCGGACGGTTGCTTCGCCGATGCCGGTGCTCGCGCCGGTGACCAATGCCGAACGTTGGGTGCGAGATGCGTTTTCAGTCATAGTTCTAGCGTAAAACTAGTTCGACAGCATGAAACAATAGATGCATGGCTGAAACTACTCAGGGCACAGACACGCCCAAAAACACGACCGTCCCGGACAAACCAGCGTTGGAAGGGCTCGAGTCCAAGCTCCACGAAGCGTGGCAAGCCGAAGGAATCTACACCTTCGATCGCAACGCGGACCGCGGCGAGGTCTACTCGATCGACACTCCCCCGCCCACCGCGTCCGGTTCGCTGCACGTCGGCCATATTTTCTCTTACACGCAGACGGACGTGATCGCCCGTTACCAGCGCATGCGCGGCAAAAAGGTCTTCTATCCGCTGGGCTGGGATGACAACGGCCTGCCCACCGAGCGGCGCGTTCAGAACTATTTCGGCGTTCGCTGCGATCCGGCCATCCCGTATGACCCGACCTATCAGCCCCCGGCGAGCCCGGCCAAAAATCAGCGCGACTGGGACGTCGTGTCCCGGCGCAACTTCATCGAGTTGTGTGAGGAACTTGCCAGCGAGGATGAGAAGGTCTTCGAGGATCTCTTCACGCGCATCGGGCTTTCGGTGGACTGGAACCTGGGCTACCGCACCATTGACTCGCACTCTCGCGCCGTCTCGCAGCGCGCTTTCCTCAAGAACTTCTCTGCCGGCGACGCTTACATGGCCGAAGCTCCCACGCTCTGGGACGTCACCTTCCGCACCGCGGTGGCGCAGGCAGAGCTGGAGGATAAGGAAGTTCCCGGCGCCTATTACCGCTACGGATTTACCAAGAACGACGGCGATGCCGTCCTTATCGAAACGACTCGCCCCGAGCTTTTGGCCGCCTGCGTGGCGCTTGTGGCGCACCCCGATGATGAGCGGTACCAATCCTTGTTCGGGCAAACCGTCACGTCCCCCATTTTTGGGGTGGAGGTCCCAGTCAAGGCACACCCGTTGGCCAAGCCGGACAAGGGCTCGGGTATTGCGATGGTGTGTACCTTCGGCGACTTGACCGACGTGACCTGGTGGCGCGAACTCAACCTGCCAACACGCGCCATCATTGGCCGCGACGGCCGCATCACCGCCGAGGTTCCCGAATGGATCACCTCGGAATCCGGCCGGGAAGCGTACCGGCAATTGGCCGGTCTCACCGTGTTCTCTGCCAAAGAAAAAATGGCCGAAATGCTCACCGAAGCGGGTCTGCTGGATGGCGAACCGCGGAAGATCACGCACCCGGTTAACTTTTACGAAAGGGGCGATAAGCCCCTGGAAGTGGTGACCAGCCGCCAGTGGTACCTGCGTAATGGCGGGCGTGATGCGGATCGGCGAGAGCAACTCATTGAGCGCGGGCGCAAGGTCGACTTCCACCCGAGCTTTATGCGCTCGCGCTATGAAAATTGGGTCGAAAACTTGAACGGCGACTGGCTCGTGTCGCGTCAGCGTTTCTTCGGCGTGCCGATCCCCCTCTGGTATCCGTTGGACGACTATGGCGATCCCGACTATGACAACCCGATCGTCCCCGATGACGCCGCGCTTCCGGTCGATCCGGCTGCGGAGGCGCCGGAAGGCTTTGATTCCTCGCAGCGCGGGGAACCAGGTGGCTTCATTGGCGATCCGGATGTGTTGGATACCTGGGCAACGTCCTCGCTGACCCCGCAGATTGCCGGTGGTTGGAGCACCGACGATGAGCTGTTCAACCGCGTCTTCCCCTTTGATCTGCGCCCTCAAGGCCACGACATCATCCGCACCTGGTTGTTCTCCACCATGGTTCGCGCCGACGAATTGCAGGACTCGGTTCCGTGGCAGAACGCGGCCATTTCCGGGTGGATCTTGGACCCAGACCGCAAGAAGATGTCAAAGTCCAAGGGCAACGTGGTTGTCCCCACCGATGCTCTCGATCAGTTCGGGGCGGACGCGGTACGGTACTGGGCGGCCTCCGCCAAGCTGGGTGCGGACACTGCTTACGAGACGGCGCAAATGAAGATCGGCCGCCGCTTGGCGATCAAGTTGCTCAACGCGTCCAAGTTCGTGTTGGGTCTCGGTGCCACGGCGGATTCTATCCTGAGCGAAGCGAACGCCGCGTCGCTGACCGAAGCACTGGACACATCACTTCTGGCTCAGCTTGCCACCGTGATCGAAGAAGCCAGCGCCGCACTGGAGAATTACGACTACGCCCGCGCACTCAGCTTCATTGAGTCGTTCTTCTGGAATTTCACCGACGACTATGTGGAACTTGTCAAGGACCGCGCCTACGGTTCGCACGGTGAGGAGGGGAAAACCTCCGCGATCATCGCGCTGGCCACCACGCTCGATGCGCTCCTGCGTCTGTTGGCGCCGTTCCAACCGTTCGCTACGGACGAGGTCTGGCGCTGGTGGCGCTCGGGATCCGTCCACGCGACCGGGTGGGCTTCCGCTGAGCAGGTCTCCCGTTTTGTCTCCGGTGCCGACCCGAGCACGCTGACCCTGACGGGGCAGGCTCTCGCCGGTCTGCGCAAGGCCAAGAGCGAGGCGAAAGTCAAGCAGCGCACGCTCGTCACCAATGCGGTCATCGAAGGTTCCGACGCACAGGTGGCGCAACTTGCCAGCGCCCTCGATGACCTCAAGGCCGCGGCCAACGCCGAGAACATTGAGCTCAAGACCGGAGCTGAGTTCGCGGTCAGGGACGTCGAACTCCAGCCGGAGGAAGCCCCGACCGGCTAGAGCCGATCCCCGAGTTTCAGTTGCGCGGTTCATCCGCTAATTTCGTTTTCATCCGGCAATTGCGGGATGAAAACGAAATTAGCGGATGAGCCGAGAGGTACGACGGCGATACTCACCACCCAGCCACATCTCACCGAACTTTCCCGCGCTGAGAAGGTGTTTGCGGGAGGGCCGCGCTACTTGGAAGGGAGGGAGGCGCGAATGAGGTTGGCCGTCTCGGAAGGGTGGCTGAAGTGCATGGCGTGCGCGGCGCGCTTAACGAAACCATCCTCCACGTTGGACTCGTTGTCCCGCACCCGATCCAGCCAACTCGGTGGGCAAATCGGATCCGCGTCGCCGCCGATGAGCATGACGGGGTACTCAATCTTGGCCAGCCGATCCCGCATGTGGTGATTCAACATTTCGGTGAGCGTCTTGAAGAACCAGGGCAATCCGCAGCGCAGGTAACTCAAGACCACGATCGGGCCGAGCTCGGGCGACTCCCGGTAGGAATCCTCCAGAAGGCGCAGGCTCTGCTGCCAGCGAGTGGACTCCCGGTCATTGACGGTCGGCGCCATCAGTACCACTGCTTCGGGCTCGACCGGAGTGTCCAAGGCCATCTCGACCGCGACCTGGGTTCCCATCGAGTGTCCGACCACCACCACATTTTCCGGCTGCATGTAGCGTTGCTTCCACATCGCCACCATGCCTTGCCATACCGAGTCGGCGAACTCGGCCATGCTCAGCGGTCGAGGCGGCTTGTCATTGCGGGAAAACCCGGGAAGCTCCACCAAGAAAACTTGCGCATCCTCGGACAAGATGTTCGCCAAGGGAAGGTAATACTTGGCCGACATGCCGATACCGTGTATGAGGATGTATGCGCGCTCCCCGCGCCCACGATGGCGGATGCGCAGATCCTTACTTGCCAGCCCGGGCAGGTTGAGCACAAACTCCCGATATTGCGGATCCAGGGCCTCGCTCATCGGGACGTCGGTGATGTAGACGTCCGTGGGCATCAGTCGAAGGTCGGGCTCTCGGTGCGGGTCCGCTTGAGCTCGAAGAAATACGGGAAGCTCGCCAATTCGACCGACGCATCAAACAGTCGTCCAGCATCCTCGCCGGTGGGAACACGCGTGATGACCGGGCCGAAGAAGGCCGCGCCGTTGAACGCGACGACCGGCGTACCGACGTCCTGACCCACACGGTCAATACCGTCGGCGTGGCTGGCGCGTAGTTTCTCATCAAAGTCGGCGCTACTCGCGGCGTCAATGAGATCGGCAGGCAGGTCCGCCTCGGGCAGCGCCTTCGCTAGCGCGTCCAGGTTGTCGTCATTTTTGGCATAGTGCAACTGGGAACCAATGGCGGTGTAGAACCGGCCAAGCGCCTCCTGCCCAAACTTCTCTTCCACCGCAATCGCCACCCGAACCGGACCCCAACCCTTGTCCAGCATGTCGCGGTAGCGCTGGGGCAGATCGTCCTTGCCCTCGTTGAGAACGGACAAGCTCATGACGTGCCAGGTGACCGAAACCGGGCGAACCTTTTCGACTTCCAACATCCACCGGGAAGTAGCCCAGGCGAACGGGCAGATCGGATCGAACCAAAAATCGACGGATTGCTTGTCTTGATTGGCGGGGGCGGTGCTCATGAAAGCGCTCCTTAAGCGGACTTGGGGCGGCGCTTGGCCGCTTCCTTGTGGGTGACGAGGGTCGGTTCGCCCTGCTTACGCACGGAGTCCGCGGTCACGATGACCGAGTGCAAATCGTCACGGCTGGGTGCCTCAAACATGACCGGGAGCAAGATGTCTTCCAGAATCGCGCGCAGTCCGCGCGCACCGGTTCCACGCTCCAAGGCAAGATCGGCAATGGCGTCCATCGCCTCATCGTCAAAGACCAACTCCACGCCATCCAGATCCAGCATCTTCTGGTACTGCTTGACGAACGCGTTCTTCGGCTCGGTCAAAATCTTGATGAGCGCCGGGCGGTCCAAGTTGGACACGGTGGTGATGACGGGAAGACGGCCGATAAATTCGGGGATGAGGCCGAACTTGAGTAGGTCCTCGGGCAGAACCTCGCCGTAATTGTCCACGTCCTTGGACGCGTCCTTGAGCGGTGCACCGAACCCGATTCCGGTTCGCCCGGCGCGCGCGCCAATGATTTCCTCGAGACCGGCAAACGCACCAGCCACAATGAAGAGGACATTCGTGGTGTCGATCTGAATGAACTCTTGATGCGGATGTTTGCGCCCGCCCTGCGGAGGCACGGATGCCACGGTACCTTCCAGAATCTTCAACAGCGCCTGCTGCACGCCCTCGCCGGAGACGTCTCGGGTAATCGACGGGTTCTCGCTCTTGCGGGTGATCTTGTCGATTTCGTCAATGTAAATGATGCCCTGTTCGGCGCGCTTGACATCATAGTCGGCGGCCTGAATGAGCTTGAGCAAAATGTTCTCGACGTCCTCGCCGACATAGCCTGCCTCGGTCAACGCGGTGGCATCGGCCACAGCAAATGGCACATTTAGCCGGCGCGCCAAGGTCTGCGCCAAATAGGTCTTGCCGCAGCCGGTCGGTCCAATCAGCATGATGTTCGACTTGGCGATCTCCACCTCCTCGGCGGATGCCTCGTCATTGAGCTTCTTCGGCTTTGCGTTGGCCTTCGCCTGGATGCGCTTGTAATGGTTATAGACCGCGACGGCCAAGGTGCGCTTCGCGGTTTCCTGCCCGATCACGTACTCCTGCAGGAAGTCGAAGATTTCGCGGGGCTTGGGAAGTTCAAAGTTTCCCAGGTCTGAGACCTCGGCCAGCTCTTCTTCAACGATCTCGTTGCAGAGTTCGATGCATTCGTCGCAAATGTACACGCCGGGCCCGGCGATGAGCTTGCGCACTTGCTTCTGGCTCTTCCCGCAGAACGAGCACTTGAGCAGATCAGTGCTTTCGCCCATACGTGCCATAGTGGTGCCTCCGATAATTCCTCTACAACAAAACCGACGCGAAAAACGTGTCCGTCTTCCACTCTAGAGCACCGAGCGGAAACTTTCGCTAAACACGCAGGTGGGCTGTGCATGACGCACAGCCCACCTGGATTTCACGGATTTTTACTCGACGTTGATGGCCGGTTTGACCAGCTTGCGGGAGTCGAGAACCTGGTCGATCAGCCCGTAGTCCAGGGCCTCGGATGCGGTCAGGATCTTATCGCGCTCAATGTCGCGGTTGACCTGCTCGCTGGTCTTCTTGCCACCCGAGTGCAACGCCAAGGTGTCCTCAAGCCAGGTGCGCATACGCATGACTTCGTTGGCCTGGATTTCCAGATCGGACGCTTGACCTTGCTGTCCGCCGCCCAATGCCGGCTGGTGGATCAGCACACGCGCGTTCGGCAGCGCCAAACGCTTGCCCGGGGTACCGGCCGCAAGCAACACGGCCGCGGCGCTGGCCGCCTGGCCCAAGCACACCGTCTGGATTTCCGGGCGGATGTATTGCATCGTGTCGTAGATCGCGGTCATGGCCGTAAACGAGCCGCCCGGTGAATTGATGTACAGGGTGATGTCGCGGTCCGGGTCGGTCGCTTCCAGCACCAGCAACTGCGCCATGATGTCATCGGCGGAGGCGTCATCAACCTGCACGCCCATGAAGATAATGCGATCTTCAAAGAGCTTGGTGTAGGGGTCCTGGCGCTTAAAACCGTACGGGGTGCGCTCCTCAAACTGCGGCAGCACGTAACGCGAGGACGGCATCACCGGAAGGTTCTGGTTGGGCAGTTCTCCTGCCGAACGAAAATCAAAGTTCATCTCTATTTCTCACACTTTCGAAAATTTGTGGTGACGATGCCCCGAAAAGTCGGGGACACGCCGTCGTGCATTAATTGGCTGCCGTGCCGCCGCCGCCCGGAAGGGTGGAGGCGTTGGTGGAAATGTGGTCGAAGAAGCCGTATTCCAGCGCCTGCTGCGCGGTGAACCAGTTGTCGCGGTCGTTGTCCTCGAGGATTTGCTCGACGCTCTTGCCGGTTTGTTCCGCGGTGAGCTCGGCCATGACGCGCTTCATGTCCAGGATGAGTTCGGCCTGTGTCTTGATGTCCGAGGCGGTGCCGCCAATTCCGCCGAGCGGCTGGTGCATCAGGATGCGGGCGTGCGGGGTGGCGTAGCGCTTGCCCTTGGTGCCCGAGGACAAGAGGAACTGTCCCATCGAGGCGGCGAGGCCGGTGGCGACGGTCACGACATCGTTCGGGATGAACTGCATCGTGTCGTAGATCGCCATGCCTGCGGTGATGGAGCCGCCGGGCGAGTTGATGTAGAGGTAGATGTCCTTCTCCGGGTCTTCGGCCGAAAGCAGGAGCAGCTGGGAGCAGATCAGGTTGGCGTTCTCGTCGCGGACTTCGGAGCCGAGCCAGATGATGCGCTCTTTGAGCAGACGGTTGTAAATGAAATCGTCACGACCCACGAGCTCGGTAGCCATCGTCGGCGTGTTGGGTGAATCTGTCATGTGTCTCTTCCTAGTCGAAATTGTCCGGGATCCTTATGTGGACACTAACCCGTTTCCGGGGCGATTTGCTCCCGGTTTTGCACCTGTTCGCTGATGGCGCATACTCCCGGCGGGCTTGCACGGCGGGCTTGTTCGCTGGGCGCTGCCCACCGCACGCAAAAGTGGGGCGCGCACCTCTATGGTGCGCGCCCCACTTTAAGTCTCCCGCGGGTAGCGGGAATTAGAACTTGATGTTGGCCGGGTCGTCGGCGTCGCCTTCACCCTTGAGGTCCTTGCCCGCCTGAGCGTCCTCAGTGCCCTCGGCAACCTCGGTAGCCACAGCCTCGGCACCGGCTTCTCCCTCAGCTGCTTCGAGATCGGCGCCCTCGGCGGCAGCCAGGTCCTCTTCGCTCACGCTCGGGGTCACGAAGGAGGACAGGTCAACCTCATCGCCGTTAGTGTCAACCACCTTCGCGGACTCCAACACGGTGGAGAGCGCCTTGCGGCGGCGGACCTCGCCAATCATCATCGGCACCTGGCCGGATTGCTCCAGCACCTGCGCGAACTGCTGCGGCTCCATGCCGTACTGGCTCGCCATCGTCACGATGTACTCGATGAGTTCCGGCTGGGAAACCTGCAGGTCTTCCTTGTCCGCAATCGCGTCCAGTATCAGCTCGTTGCGGAACGCGCTCTCGGTGTTCTTGCGGACCTCGGCGCGGTGCTCTTCGGTATCGTGGTCGGCTTCGGCGTTCTCGGCGCCCGGGCCGGAGAAGTGCTGCTCCACCTGCTCCTCGATGACAGAATCCGGCACCGGCACATCCACCAGTTCCACGAGCTTGTCGATGACCTTGTCGCGAGCCTCAATGCCCTGGCCGACAATCTTCTGTTCCTTGGCCTGCTCGGCCAGGCTCTCGCGCAGCTCTTCGATCGTGTCAAACTCGCTGGCAAGTTGCGCGAAGTCATCGTTCGCCTCGGGGAGCTCGCGCTCCTTGACGGCGGTGACCTTCACGGTGACCGAAGCGTCTTCGCCGGCGTGCTCGCCGCCGACCAGCTTGGTGTCAAAGGTGGCATCCTCATCGGCGCTCAGCCCAGTGAGCGCCTCATCCATGCCGTCCAGCATGTTGCCGGTACCGATCTGGTAGGAGAGCCCCTCGGCGGAGTCGACCTCTTCGCCATCGATCTTCGCGGCCAGGTTAATGGTCACGAAATCATCGGCAGCGGCGGGACGGTCCACCGGCTTCAGGGTGCCGAAGCGGCTGCGCAAGGCGTCCAGTTCGGCGTCGACATCGGCTTCGTCGGTTTCGATGGCGTCCACGGTGATGTCCAGACCGGTGTAATCCGGCAGATCAATCTCGGGGCGGGTTTCCAGCTCCACGCTGAACTTCAGTTCGCCGCTATCGGCGGTGGGGTCGGGAACCTCGGTGATCTCCACCTCGGGTCGGGACAGCGGACGGATCTCGGTCTCCGCCACGGCCGCCTGGTAAAAGTCGTTGAGACCTTCATTGATGGCGGTTTCCAGCACGTATCCGCGGCCGACGCGCTGATCGATGATGCGCGTGGGAACCTTACCCTTGCGGAATCCCGGAACCTGGATTTGTTCAGCGATGCTCTTATAAGCCTGATCGATGTGCGGCTTGAGCTCTTCAAGCGGAACTTCTACGTTGAGTTTCACCCGAGTAGGTGTGAGGTTCTCGACAGCGCTCTTCACGACGAGGTGCTCCCTGAGGTTGTTTGTGTTGGGTTTTTCTGTAAAGACGATACAGAGTCGGGGTGACAGGATTTGAACCTGCGACCTCACGCTCCCAAAGCGCGCGCTCTAGCCAAGCTGAGCTACACCCCGAATTTAGTGCAGTGGAAAGTCTACGTAATGGCCCGGTGGTTCACCTAATCCGCGGGATTCCGGCGCGCTGATTTGTCAGGTGGCGCGCGGGTGTGGTGTAGTTATATCTGGTTTTTTACCGTGCCGAGAGGCGTAAGCGGGGACGTAGCTTAATGGTAAAGCCTCAGTCTTCCAAACTGATTACGCGGGTTCGATTCCCGTCGTCCCCTCCACTAGGCTCCAGCCGTTCGCGGCTGGGGCCTTCAATTTTTTCTCGCCTTGGCGAGTGACGCACCAGGTGAGGCACGACGGCGCGGCCGCATCGCCGTCGAACATCTCACCGGGCATTGGGGTGCTTCGAGCGCCTACGCAACCCTTGATTGATCTGATCTTTAGCGCTAGATTCGTGCACTAACGACGAATTCATCCGCGCCGTTGCCACCTTTAGTCGGATGATCATCCGGCAGTGGCCGACGATTCCACAGGAGCAAACTTCATGAGCACTCGCACCAGTTTCCCGACGCCATCCCGCCGAGCATTTCTGGGCGCCACGCTCGGCGCCGCACTGGCCGGAGGCGCCCTCACTGCCTGCTCCCCTAGCACCCCAACCAAACCCGCCGGACCATCCCTAGACCCGAGCCGTCTGCTCCCGCCCGAGGGCGGACCGGCAAAGACACCGGTAGACGGCGTGGTGTACCCGCCGGACTACGACGGCCCACAGGCATACACCCCGGAAAAGCTCGTCACCGAGGCGTTCACGCTCAGCGTGGTCGCAATCCAGGACCCGACGGTCGGCGACTGGAAAACCAATGCCATGACCAAGTGGTATGAGGAGCGCACCGGCATCTCGGTGGACTGGACCGTGATCCCCGCGGGCGACGAAGGGCTGACCAAACTCAACGCGATGATCGCCTCGGGGAACCTCCCGGACGTCGTGCTGATGAACCCGCTCAGCAGATCCGCGCTGTACGCCAATGCCCAACAGGGGACGTTCATTGACGTGAAAGACATCGTGGCGAAGTACGCACCCAATACCCAGATGATGTTAGATACCTTTGCCGAGGAAGCGAAGGCGCTGTTTGCCCCCGATGGCGGGCTGTATGGCGTCCCGCAGCTCAACGATTGCTACCACTGCCGCTGCTACTGGGACCGCGTGTGGGTGCACAAACCGACGATGGACGAGTTGGGGCTGAAAATGCCAAGGACCACCGAGGAGTTCAAGCAGGTGCTCCTGGACGCGAAAAAGGCGCGCCCGAACATCCAGACGTACACCACCTACGCGAATGAAACGCCCGGTAGCGCGCTACGTTACGACATGATGCCGCTTGGCGCCTTTGGCTACTACCCGGGGACGGTCAATGCATTCCAGCAGAACTATTTGGCGACCGGCGAGGACGGCAAGGTGTACGTCAGTCTCACCGGGGACTCGGCGCGCGAGGGCCTGAAATACCTGTCGGACTTGCGCGAGTCCGGTGCGATTGACCCGGCAAACTTCAATCAGACCGGCGATCAGCTCAAGCGCCAGGTGGCTCAAGGCAACGTGCTCATGATCGCGGCCGGGTATCAGGGCGAATTCATGAACATTGGCGATCCCAAGTACCGCGACTGGGTGGCACTCGAACCGTTTTCCGCTCCGGGTACCAAAGCCGTCGTCAGTTGGGACTATTACGGCGGCATGTCCGTGGCGAGCCTCATTTCCAAGACCTGCAAGACCCCAGAAATGGCGGCGGCGTGGATCGATCTCATGTTTGAGGCCACCGCGACGAGCGCCAGCCAACTGGGTGTCCAGGGCGAGGGCTGGGATTGGTCTAAGCCGGGCGCCGAGGGGTTGATTGGCGGTCCGGCCATGTATTGGAGCAACTTTGATGACAAAGCCCGCAAGGACAAGTGCTGGAACCAGTACGGCCCCACCTACCGCTCCACCATGTACCGCGACGCGCAGGAAAGCGACCCGAAGGATCCCTCCTTTGAAGCGACCCTGCGCACCGTGAGTGAAGATCTGTACTTCCCCTATGCGCAGCCGCAAGAGATGCAGGTGCCCCCGCTCTACCTTGACGAGGCTCAAGCGGGCTCGATTGCCACCCAAATTTCGGATGTCTCCACCTTTTTGCAACAGGCGGTTTTCGAATTCACCTCCGGTAAGCGGAACGCAAACGACGACGGCGCGTGGCAAGCTTTTAAGGACGAGGTCGCCTCACGCGGGGCTACTCAGATTATCGAGGTCATGCAGCCTGCCGTCGATGCCTTCCGTAACGCCTAGTTGGCGAGGCTAGTTTGCTGCGGCAATCGTGCCGGTGTCTTCGTATTCCTTGATCTGGTTAATGCGGCGGATGTGGCGCTCTTCATTGCTGAACGGGGTTTTCAAAAATTCCTCGATGATGGCGGTTGCCTCTTCGATGGAATGTTGGCGTCCGCCCACGGCAACGACGTTCGCGTCGTTGTGTTGGCGGGCTAGGCGCGCGGTCTCGAGGTTCCAGGCGAGCGCCGCGCGGATGCCCTTGACCTTGTTGGCCGCGATCTGTTCGCCGTTGCCGGAGCCGCCCAGAACAATGCCGAGCGCGTCGACGCCGGCCTCTTGATCGGCGATGACTGCCTCGGCGGCGGCAATGCAGAAGGCGGGGTAATCGTCCAGCGGGTCATATTCTCTGGGGCCGTGATCAATCATCTCGTAGCCTTGCGAGCTCAGAACTTTGACCAGGTGCGCCGAGAGTTCCATCCCTGCGTGGTCGGTAGCAATGTGTACGCGCATGATCACCTTTCGCGCCAAAAGAAGTGTGTGAGTCCCAGCCTAAATGAAACGGGTTGCCAGTCGCACCGCGGGGTCGAGGTCCGGGGCATGACCGGACGGCAACGCGATACCGCCTCCAGCCAGCGCAACCAGTGCGGCGAGTAGGGCTCTGGCCGTGAGGCCGCTGGATTTGGGATTTTCCGGGTTGACCTCGTTGTCGATGCGGAAATCGTAGCTACCGGCACTCCCCGACGCCTGAATGCGGTGCACTGTGCGTTCGGCACTCCCGTCGGCGATGACCTCCACCTCAACGGGCACGCCGGGTGCGGACAGGGAGAGCGCCACCGTGACGTTCGCGGTCGCCGGGAATGCCTGGATCGCCTCATCGGGAGTGCCGCGAAAGATCGTGCGCCTGCCCTCCCCCAGCCCGGCAACCAGGGCGGGGTTGAAGGCTTGGGCGCGCTTCGCCGTCGTAATTTTGATGCCGGTGAGGCCGCCGGACAGGGCGGCCGCGCAGATGAGGTCAAGACCGCCGATGGCACCTGTGGTGAGCCAGAACGAGGTGGTGGACGCTTGTAGCGTGTGGCGCAGCGCTTGGTTGGCGAGCGCACCGACTGAGGTAATGATCAGCGGTGTGCCGCTCGCGAGAACGCGAGGTGCCCAGGTGGAGACCGCGTCGACGCTCGCGCATTCGATGACGATGTCGGCGCTCGCGCAGAGCTCGGTGAATTCGGTGCCGTTGGACCCAGCGCTTCGGCCAATTGATCCGATGATTGTGAGCGGGTAGTCCGAGGCGCCGATGAGCGTCTCTAGGTGACCCGCTATGGAGCCGCGGCCTATCAGCCCCACGCGGAACCGGCGCTGCGCTGGCGGGGCACCCGAGGTGCGGGCATGCGTCATGTCACCACTAAAGCAAACCCGTCGGCGACACGCTATGCCTCCCGAAGATAAGCCTTGATTCATCCGATGTTTTGCGGTAGCTTGACCGACAACAGATGTGAACAGAATCACACCGAAATAAACATTAGGGGGTAATTATGCGCAACTCAGATTCGACCTTGGCCAGCCACACGAAACCGGGAGCAGTGGGGACCAGCCGCCGAACCTTCCTGGGCGGGATGGCGCTCTCGTTAGCTGCCGTGGGACTCGCCGGCTGTAGCGGTGGAGGCGCTGCGGCGAGAAGCGACCTGGACCCGAACCGAATCTTGCCCCCGGAAGGCGGACCGGAGTTCACCCTGATCGACACCGTCCAGTACCCGCCGAACTACGTGGGGCCCAAGGCATACACGCCGAAACCGATCGTGACCGAGAAGGTGACCTTGAAGGTCGCCACCACCACGGACGCCAGCATCGCGAATTGGGACACCAATAAAGTCTCCAAGTGGATGGAGGAACGCACGGGAGTGTCGGTGGAATGGATCACTCTGCCCAGCGGCGCGGATCTGACCAGCAAGGTAAACGCCATGATCGGTTCGAATGACCTGCCGGACGTCTTCTTTAATCCCTACGGCACCGTCATGTCCCCGGCGATGCTCAATCAAGACGGTGCCGCCGGTGTGCTGATTGAACTCGACGAGATCATCGATAAATACTGCCCCAACGCGAAAATGGCTCTGAGCGAGTACAAGGACCAAATCAGCCTGCTTCGCTCGACCGAGGGCAAGCTGTACACCTTCCCGACGATCAATGACTGCTACCACTGCCGATCCGCGGCGGAAAAGATCTGGATTAACCAGAACGTGTTGGACAAGATCGGTGCCGAGATTCCTACCACCACCGAGGAATTTGTCGAAGCCTTGCGCGCGGCCAAGGAGCTGGATCCTCAAATGCAGACCTACACCACCTGGAGCGACGGCGGCGCGCAGCAGGAACTGCGGTGGGACATGCCGATTATGGGGTCCTTAACCTATTTCCCGGGGACCAGCGCGTTGGCACTGAACAAGGACGGGCAGGTAATTCTTCCGGCCATCACCGACGAGGCGCGCAACGGTTTTGCGTTCTTTGCCCAGCTGAATCGAGAGGGCTTGGTCAACCCTAAGTGGTGGAATCAGACCATTGAACAGCTCCAGCGGGTGACCCCGGAAGATCGGGCTTTCATCGTAGCTTCCCCGCACCCAGGGGTCATGACGAAGGTCTCAGACCCCGCGATCAACCGGTGGAAGTCCATGGCGCCGATGTCCGGGCCAGATGGCACCCGCATTGCTGCATGGAATTACTATGGCGGTGCCGACACTGGCGGTCTGATCACCCGCGCCTGCAAGACTCCGGAGGTTGCGGCGGCATGGATGGACCTCATGCTGGAAATGGAGGCGACCCTGACCACTACCTTTGGTCCGCGAGGGGTGACCTGGGAATGGTCGCCCGAAGGAGCCAAAGGCTTCACCGGCGAACAGGCCATCTACGCGCAAAAATCCGGTCCCGACAACAAGGATTGGTGGGGCCAGCTTGCTCCCAACTTCCGCTCGCTCTCCTACCGCGATGGCGAACAGGTTGTCGAGAGCCAGTACAACTTTGAACAGGTATTGCGCCTGGAATCGGAGCGAAACTACGCCCCGTACCAGCAACCCCAAGAATGGCAGTTGCCGCAAGTCCCGCTCACTACGGAGGAAGCAACCGCCGCGTTGACCCCGCAAACGGATATCAACACCTACCTGGTGCAAGCGATTACCGCCTTCGCGAACGGAGCCAAGGACCCGGAGTCCGAAGACGATTGGAAGGCCTTCGTCAAGGGCGCCACCGACCGAGGAGTAGAGACGCTGACCAGCACCTACCAGACCGCGTGGAATCGATTCAAGCAACTGGGCTAGGCGGGGCGCGCCAGAGCTGAAACGTGCCGCACCGAAACAAAAGTGATTGACTAAACTCATCACTTCTTGCACCCCCGTTCAGAAAGGCCCACCAGGTGCCCGCCGAAAATCTCACTCGTACCGAGGCGCAAGGTCGCGCCGACCTGCTCTCCGTGGATAGCTATGACATCGACCTCGATCTCAGCCGTCCCACCGAAGACACCTTTGGCTCCACCACGAGAGTGTCGTTCTCAGCCACCGAAGGCGGTTCCACCTTTATCGACGCCATCACGGATTCGGTAACTCGCGTGGTGCTCAACGGGCGCGAACTGGACCCGGCCGCCGTTGCCGATGGGACGCGTATCCAACTCGATGATCTGGCAACCACCAACGAACTCACCGTCGAGGCGCGGATGAAGTACATGAACACCGGCGAGGGCCTTCACCGCTTCACCGACCCGGCGGACGGCGAGGTGTACCTCTACACCCAGTTCGAGGTTCCGGACTCTCGGCGCGTTTTTGCCGTGTTTGAGCAACCGGATTTGAAGGCGACCTTCCAATTCACGGTGCGCGTCCCGGAGAACTGGACCGTGGTGTCCAACCAACCTACCGGTGAACCGGAGAAGAACGACGGCGTTGCCTCCTTTGCGTTCGAGCCCACCGTGCGCTTGGCGAGCTATGTGACGGCGATTGTCGCCGGGCCGTACAAGTCGGTGCACTCGGAACTGACGAGCGCTGACGGACGGATCATTCCCCTGGGGCTGTATGCGCGCGCCTCCCTCATGGACTACGTGGACGCCGAGGAGATTTTTGAATTGACCCGCCAGGGCTTCGAGTTCTTTGAGCGCGAGTTCGACCGGCCGTACCCGTTTGCCAAATATGACCAGCTTTTTGTGCCCGAATTCAACGCCGGGGCGATGGAGAACGCCGGTGCGGTGACGATTCTTGAGGATTACGTTTTCCGCTCTCGCGTTGCGCAAGCGAAGGTGGAGCGCCGCGCGATTACCGTGCTGCACGAGTTGGCGCACATGTGGTTCGGCGACTTGGTCACCATGAAGTGGTGGAACGACTTATGGCTCAACGAGTCCTTCGCCGAGTACGCCTCGCACCTGGCGGCGGTGGAAGCGACCAAGTACAAGGACGCCTGGACAACCTTCGCCGCCGTGGAGAAATCCTGGGCGTACGCGCAAGATCAGCTCCCGTCAACCCATCCGATCGTGGCGCCGATCAATGATCTGGAAGATGTCCAGGTCAACTTTGACGGGATTACCTACGCCAAGGGCGCCTCGGTGCTCAAACAACTGGTGGCGTGGGTCGGCCAAGAGGAGTTCATGCAGGGCGTGCGCAGTTACTTCGCGAAGCACGCGTTTGGGAACACCACACTCCCGGATCTCCTCTCCGAGTTTGAAGCCTCAAGCGGGCGCGATCTCAAGGAATGGTCCAAAGCGTGGCTGGAAACCAGCCAAGTCAACACCCTGCGGCCAGAGATTGCGGTGGACGAGGACGGGGTCATTACCGAACTGGCGATCACGCAGAGCGCCGTCGCTGAGCATCCCGTGTTGCGGCCGCACCGCTTGGCTGTGGGTTTCTACAACCTCAACGAATCCGGTGCGTTGGAGCGTACCGATCGCATTGAGTTGGATGTTGACGGGGAACGCACCGTCGTTGCCGAGGCCGCCGGGAAGAAACGCCCTGCGCTGCTGTTGCTCAATGACGAGGATCTCGCCTACGCGAAAATCCGCTTGGATGACGCCTCCTTCCGTACCGCGACCCGCTCCCTTGGCGCGGTCAGCGATTCG
Organism: Haematomicrobium sanguinis DSM 21259; assembly: GCF_000688395.1. GTDB lineage: Bacteria > Actinomycetota > Actinomycetes > Actinomycetales > Micrococcaceae > Haematomicrobium > Haematomicrobium sanguinis. The sequence continues at coordinate 67,322 of NZ_JIAG01000010.1, forward strand.
TTGGCACGAAACCTGTTGTGGTCCGCCGCTTGGGACGGAACCCGCGATGGAGAAATCCCGGCCCGGAACTTTATAGAGCTGGCCATCGGTAACCTCGGTACCGAAACCGACTCCTCGGCAACCCTGATTATTCTGCGCCAGTTGGCCACCAGCGTTGATCTTTACGTGGACCCGGCCGACCGTGACGCTATTCGGGTGGCGTTGGCCGAGAGCCTGTGGGATCTCACCGAGGCGGCCGAGGCTGGCTCGGACAACCAATTGCAGTTCGTCAAGGCTTTTGCCGAGCATGCCCGCTCGAGCGAGCACCTGGACATTTTGGAATCGCTCTTGACCGGCGGTAAGTCGCTTCCAGGCTTGCCTATGGACCAAGACCTCAAGTGGGATCTGTTGACGGCACTGGTGGTCGGGGGACGCGCCGGCGAAACCGAGATCGCCGCGATGGCCGCGCAGGACAAAACCTCCACCGGCGAAAAGAGCGCCGCCCGCGCCCGCGCCGCAGTACAAGGCGAGGAGGCCAAAAAGGAGGCGTGGAAGTCTATTGTTAAGGGCGCAGAGCTCTCCAACAATATTCAAAGCGGCGTGATTGAGGGCTTCAACAAGGTCACCGATCCGGCGCAACTGAGCGAATTTGCAGCCAAATACTTCAAGAACATTGAGCGCATCTGGGATGAGCGCACCAATGATGAGGCACAGCGGATTGTCACCGGGCTCTACCCGCGGCTGCAGGCGGATCAAGCGACCGTGGACGCGAGCGAGGCATTCCTTGACGAACTTGGCGACCGGAAGCCCGCATTGCGGCGATTGGTGAGCGAGAGCACCGATTCGCTCCGCCGAGCCTTGAAAGCGCAGGCAGCCGACAAGTGAGCGAACACTCCTACCAGGTCAGCGTCCAGTGGGAGGGCAATCGAGGCACCGGGACGAGCGGTTACCGCGACTACGGTCGAGAACACACCGTGTCCGCCGCCGATCTGCCCGACATTCCCGCTAGCGCCGACCGCACCTTCCATGGGGACGCCGATCGGTGGAACCCAGAGCAACTGCTCATCGCCGCGCTCGCGCAATGCCACATGCTCTCCTACTTGCATATGGCAACCAACGCTAGTGTAGTTGTCGTCGATTATCAGGACTCCGCGCGCGGCACGTTGGTTCTTAATAGTGATAACTCCGGGCAGTTCTCAGAGGTAACCCTGTACCCTTTGGTCACTCTCGCCGCTGGGGCAAGCGCGGAGGACCAGCAAGCGGCTCTCGATGCGCACCACAGCGCACACGAGGCCTGTTTCATTGCCCGCTCGGTGAATTTTGCGGTCAATGTGGAACCGACGGTGGTCATTCAGGAGTCGGGAGAATGAGCTCAGATACCGCTGGCGGACCATCCGAGCCGCTCAATCCCCGTGCGGCCGCACCCCGCGGCAAAGATCTGGGTTTGAGCAACCAGGCGGGGTTCACCCAGCCAAGCGAGAGCATGTATGAGTCAATGGGCGGGCATGAAACGTTTGCCGCGATCGTGCACGAGTTTTATCGCCGCGTGGCCGATGACGAACTGCTCCGGCCCATGTACCCCGAAGAGGACCTGGCACCTGCCGAGCGGCGACTGCTCATGTTCTTGGAACAGTACTGGGGCGGCCCAAAGACCTATGGCGAAGAACGCGGACACCCCCGCTTGCGGATGCGGCACATGCCGTTCCGGGTCAACGCCGAGGCGCGTGATCGCTGGCTCTTGCACATGCGCGCCGCCGTGGACCAAGCGCACCTGCCGCCGCTGTATGAGAATATGCTGTGGGATTATCTGGAACGTGCAGCACACTCCATGGTCAATAGCGCCTAGTTGTTCTTGACGAGCACATGACCCACCGGCGTGCTCAGCCGCGTCCAACGCCCCGAGGTGAATATCGGGACAGGACCGGTCACCTTGAGGAAGCCGAGCGTGAACGCGGCAAATGCCGCACCTTTGGGCAGCGGTTCGTCCTCGGCAACCGGACTCCCCCAGATCGCGTTCCGGGCGGCCGTGACCATGTGCGGTCCGGGGTTCTCCGGGAGCGCGCGGGCCACCTCCTCGATCCCCTCTTTCGCGACCGATTCCAAGAAGCCTGCGTCCAGTTCTCCGACCGATTCCCAGCCGCCGCGCGGCGGCAGTATTCCCGACCAGCCAACCGACACTTCGGTAGGCGGCACACTAATACTTGTTGAACTAATGGGTTGGCGGGCAATGCGATCGGCCAGTGAAGCCAATGACACGGTGATGTTGATGTTCGCTGGTTGGGCAAGGACGCTCGTGCGCAATCCCAAAATGGTCGGTGTTTTCTCCCCTAGATTCTTCGGTGCGAGGATGGCCACGTAGCTGGCGAGCACGCTCCCGGAGGCAACCAGGTGGAGTCCCGTGTCGCTCACCTGCTTAGCCCGGCGCACGAGGTGAGCGAAGTCGCGGTAGGAGGGTTCGTCGTCGAACATCAGAAGATCGCTCACGCAACCCCCATCCTGCGGAAATTGACCGGCTCGCCGATCAGCGGTGAGAGGCCGTCGCGCATGGGGGCGGAGAGGCGCTCGGGGCGGCCGGTGGCGATCTTGACGAGGACGATGCCGGTTTCGGCGTGCGCGTAGATGGTGGACCCGTCTTCTTCTTGGACGAGGTATTGCAGCGTGTAGGAGGAGCCGCCGATGTGCGAGACCCAGATGCGCACGAAGATCGGGTCGAGGCGGAACGTGAGCTGATTCAGGTACTCGATGCGCTGACCGCCAACCATCGGCAGTGCGCCCTCGGGGGCGTGCTCCTTGAGCGATGTGCCGTTGACGCCCGGGGTTTCGGACCAGGTGATGGGGGTATTGAGCAGGCGGACGCGGGCGTCTTCAAGGTAGCGTAAGTAGGTGACGTTGTTGACGTGTTGGTAGGAATCTTCATCGCTGTAACGCATTTGGATCGGGAAAAGAAAGCCGGAACTCATGTGTCCATCATGTCAAAAACTCACCCCCTCACAATCGACTGTGCAAAACACGCACGCGACACGCCGTGTAAGTGTGCATTATCTGCACAATGGATTTTGACTGTGCACTGATTTTTCCTGGAGGTAGGTAGTGGAATCGACCGGCTTGGATCCCGTGGAGCGTCTGCTCGGGTTGCTGGATTTGTCCGATGCGGGCGGGGCGCGAACCGAGGAGGACATTTACGTCGGCGAGTCGCAACCGCAACCGGGTGGCCGGGTTTTCGGCGGGCAGGTGCTGGCGCAATCCGTGATGGCGGCGGCGCGGACGGTTCCGGAGGATCGGCTCATCCATTCCATGCACGGGTATTTTCTGCGAGCCGGGGACGCTGCACAGCCCATCACCTTTGGAGTGCAGCGCCTGCGCGACGGGCGTTCCTTTTCGGCCAGGCGCTCCCACGCCTATCAAAACGGCGAGCCGATTTTGTCCATGATCGCCTCATTTCAAGTTTCCGACGAAGGTATTGACCATCAGGAGCCCATGCCGGAGGGCGTTCCGGATCCCGAATCGCTTCCCAGTACGGCGGATCTGATTGGCAAGATTGACCACCCTGCAGCGCGTGCGTGGGCGTTTGGGCGGGCCTTCGATATTCGGCATATTTCGGCACCTATTTATTTGACCGGTGACACCTCCGGCGAGGCGGTCAATGCGGTGTGGATGAAGACGTCCCGCGCGTTGCCGGACAATGAGACTTTGCATCGGGCGGCGCTCGCCTATGCCAGCGATTACACTCTGTTGGAGCCGATTTTGCGCCGGCATTCCTTGGCGTGGACGACCCGCGGGATGAGTGTGGCGAGCCTCGATCACGCAATGTGGTGGTTCCGGCCGGTGCGGGTGGATGACTGGTTGCTGTACACCCAGGTGTCGCCAAATGCGTCCGGCGCTCGGGGTCTCTCGATCGGCCGCATTTATAACCGTTCCGGCGAGCTGGTCGCGTCGGTCGCGCAGGAAGGCATGGTGCGGGTTCCGCCCGTCGGCTCAGAGGGTTGAGGGCCCGCTTCTATGCACACTCGAAATCGACTGTGCAGATAAAGCGCACTTTAACGGCGTGTCGCGTGCGTGTTTTGCACAGTCGATTGTGGGGTGGGCGGGTGAAAGTGAGAACAAGTACGACGGCGCCCGCTCACCTTTTGCAGTGAACGGGCGCCGTCTCTTGGGGTGCTTGGAGCACGCTAGTCGCGCGTGAGCTTGCGGTGGGTGACGCGGTGCGGCTTGGCGGCCTCGGGGCCGAGCCGCTCGATCTTGTTCTCCTCGTAGGATTCGAAGTTGCCCTCGAACCAGTACCACTTCGACGGGTCCTCGTCGGTGCCCTCATAAGCGAGGATGTGTGTTGCCACGCGGTCGAGGAACCAGCGATCGTGGGAGACAACCACGGCGCAGCCAGGGAACTCCAGTAGCGCGTTCTCCAGGCTGGTGAGGGTTTCGACGTCGAGGTCGTTGGTGGGCTCGTCGAGGAGCAGCAGATTGCCGCCTTGTTTCAGCGTGAGCGCGAGGTTCAGACGGTTGCGTTCACCGCCGGAGAGCACACCCGCCTTCTTTTGCTGATCCGGCCCCTTGAATCCGAACGCGGAAACGTAGGCGCGGCTGGGCATTTCGACCTGGCCAACCTGAATGTAATCGAGCCCGTCCGAGACAACCTCCCACAGCGACTTGTTGGGGTCAATGCCGCCTCGGCTCTGGTCGACGTAGGAGATCTTGACCGAATCGCCGATCTTGAGCTCTCCCCCGTCGAGTTCTTCGATGCCCACGATTGTCTTGAACAGGGTTGACTTGCCGACACCGTTGGGACCGATCACACCGACAATGCCGTTGCGCGGTAGCGAGAAGGAGAGGCCGTCGATCAAGATGCGATCGTCGAATCCCTTTTCCAAATCATTTGCTTCGATGACCAGGCTTCCCAGGCGCGGTCCCGGCGGAATCTGAATCTCTTCAAAGTCGAGTTTGCGGGTGCGCTCGGCTTCTGCCGCCATTTCCTCATACCGGGCGAGGCGCGCCTTCGACTTCGTTTGACGACCTTTGGCGTTGGATCGAACCCACTCGAGTTCCTCGGACAGGCGCTTGGCCAGCTTCGCGTCTTTCTTACCTTGGATTTCCAAGCGTGCACGCTTCTTTTCCAGGTAGGTGGAGTAGTTCCCTTCATAGGGGTACAGATGACCGCGGTCCACCTCCGCAATCCACTCGGCAACGTGATCGAGGAAGTAGCGATCGTGGGTGACGGCGAGGACTGCGCCGGGGTACTTGGCAAGGTGTTGCTCCAACCACAGCACGGATTCGGCGTCCAAGTGGTTGGTGGGCTCGTCCAGGAGTAAGAGGTCGGGCTTTTGCAGCAACAGCTTGCACAGCGCGACGCGGCGGCGCTCACCACCGGAGAGAACCTTCACGTCCGCATCAGCCGGAGGGCAACGCAACGCGTCCATGGCCTGTTCGAGTTGGGAATCGAGATCCCACGCGTCGGCGGCGTCGATCTGCTCTTGAAGCTTTCCCATCTCCTCGAGGAGCGCATCGTAATCGGCGTCCGGCTGCGCCATTTCCTCGGAGATTTCGTTGAAGCGCTGAACTTTGCCGTAAATTTCGCCGACGCCTTCACGGACGTTTTCGATTACGGTCTTGTCTTCATCCAGTGGCGGTTCCTGCAACAGGATCCCAACGCTGTAGCCGGGCGAGAGCCGTGCTTCACCGTTGGAGGGAGTGTCTAGGCCAGCCATGATCTTCAAAATGGTGGACTTACCGGCGCCGTTCGGGCCAACCACACCGATTTTTGCACCGGGATAAAAGGACATGGTGACATCGTCAAGGATGAGCTTGTCGCCAACGGCCTTGCGGGCCTTGGTCATGGTGTAAATAAATTCTGGCATGACTACAAATCTATCGGAGCTTGGCGCGAGTCTCCTATTTGAGAGTGTGCAGGTTCACCCTCGGCTCACGAGCGCGCTAGCGACCAGTCTGATCGCCGACGAAACACTTGCCACCACTGAGTGCAGGAAGTTGAGTCATCGAGACCTGGCCACCGCGAATTTCGCCCATGATGCAAATATCCGCATCATTGACGGCGAACTGCATAGCATCCACGGCAAGCCCAGTCGGTGTCACCGACTGCCCCACCGACACTTGCTCTAACGGCACGCCGGTATCAGTAATCGCCTTTTGCACAACTTCACGCGCGGGGAATCCGCTCTCGGGCAGGACACCGGTGACGGCCTGTTGAATCTGATCGGACTTAGCGTTGAGAGCCGCCACCCGAGGGTCTTCGGGTGCTTGCGAGGTCGGAGCCTCCGAGACTGCCGGCGAACCGGTCGACGTTGGGTCCGAGCTTTCCGAAACACATCCGGCGAGAGCAACCGCCACGGTGCCGCCCACAACCAGGCTCAGCACGGGGTAGGAACGTCGACGTAGAAATGTTGTCACTCTTGGGGCCCGCTCAGCTTTTCTCACGACCCCTATCTTGCCATGCCCAGCGGATATGCCAGGAGCGCGCCCCGTGTACAACGCATCGGTCTACATAGCAGACCCGCGAGCGCCCGGAATAGGGAACAGCGATCTTCCGGGACACCCGTGGCGTCGGCACGGCCTATTAGGCACTCCTGGGGTATTCCTCCTCACCTCCGATCTCCTGATCCTCATCGATATCCTCCGAATCATCGTCATTGCGGTCCGAGTCCGTGGTGGGCCGGCTCTGCCCAAAATGCAAGGGACTAAAGTTGCCAGATTCCTCGGTATCGCCAACTTCACCGGATTCCCGATCGACTTTCTCCCCTGCGTCGGTGCGTATTCCAGACTGGTCGCCCTGCGTGTCCGCACTGTAATCGTCACTTACAGCGGAGTCACCGCCGTCCGGGTCGCTCGAGGTTCCACCTTCTGCGTTTGATTGGTCCGCCGAAGATTCCGAATCCGCCGATTCGCTCGATTGCGCGCTGCGGAATACGTTGCGAGCAAACTTGACGGTGCCCCAGGTGAGGTCAGGTCCAATGGAATCGGCGAGCACCTCAAAGCTGTAGCCGGTGCTTCCGTCCTTTTTCCGCCAGTTATTCAAACGGAGCCTGCCATGGATGATGACCCGATCGCCCTTAGTGAGGCTCGCTTTGGCGTTGAGCGCCAGCTGACGGAAGCAGGAGACGGTATACCAGTTGGTGTGAACGTCCTGCCATGATCCGTTTTCTTGGGGTCGGCGCTCGGTACTGGCAACCCTAAAGCGGCTCACCGCAACGCCTGATTCGAGTGTCTCCGATTCGACATCCGTACCGATGTGGCCACGGATGGTGATAGTGTCTGTCATTTTCAGCCTTCCTGTTGGCCCCGAGTTGGGCCGATGAGTCCAGCCTGAACGCACAGCGAGCCCAGAAAAAGGCGCAGATCAGAAAATGTGGATAACTTCGCCAAGAAATCGCAAACTACTGCCCCTGTGTAGGAGCATCCACGTGGTGCAAGCTTGGCGCAAGCCCCCCCTTGGATGAGCATTACAGTGCTCAACCAGCCACTTTGAGCATTTCAACCCCGCTTGGACTACGCATTGACCGGACCCCACCGCGTTTTGCCTTGTCAAAGGCTTCTATTCAGGTGAGATCATCAAGACGCGGGGCCAAACGGGGCTGAAATGCCGATACCACCGAACTCATCGACCCCGAATTCAGAAAGAAAGTGCACCTCTGTAGGCAGTTCGAGAACATTAGCCAGGCGGTGAAGACCGTAGCTGCTCGGTGGAGGCATGGTGTCTATCGCGATAGTCGGCGTCCGTCTGAGCCTTCGGTCACTGATTATCGGGGTCGAGTGGTGCGTTCGATTGGGAATGCTCAAATTCTTCGGGGCGAGGCGCAGATAGACGAGCTGGTGGCCTTGTACCGCGAGGGGCTGTCGCTGTGCGACTTGGCGGAGAGGTTGGGTGTGTATCACCGGACGGCGGCGGCTCATCTGTTGCGGCGGGGCGAGCCGTTGCGGCGTAGCCCGTTGACGAAGGGACAGGTCGCGAGGGCCGTGCAATTGCACCAGAACGGGATGACATTGCTTGCGGTCGGATGTGACCTCGGGGTGAGCCAGGGAACGATCCGACGAGCCGTCGCCGCTGAGGGCGTCACAACCTGTCCGCGCGGCCGTGCCTGTCGGAGCGCCTAGAACGGCTGACTTGAGTTCGCGCCTACCACCGTGGGTGGCAGGCGCGAACTGTTGTGTTGGGCGGGTTTCAGCCGTCGGTGCCGCGTGTGCCTCCGGCCAACACTGGAGCTTGCCCGATGACCTGCCCCTGATTCGTCTTAGTTTGTCGATGGTCGGCGCGGCGCTGGGCGTGCTCTTGGAGGCAGACGCGGGCGGACAGGATCAGACTGATGGGTCCGATCCAGAGCATCCTCAATGCCGACCAGATGCTGATGCGGACGGGGATGTGGAGCCAGCCGGGACCGTCGTCGCGGACAATGATTGCCAGTAGGCTGGCGAGGTAGAGGTATGGAGGCGATGTGTGTAGTGGGTGTCCGCGATGGGCCGCCCTTGGATCTGTTCGCTGTTCTCTGGCTACGGCGGCTTCGATCTTGCCGTTGAGCACACCACCGGCGGCCGGACGGTCTGGCTCTCTGAGCTCAACACCGTGGTCGCGGGCATCTTCGCCTACCACTGGCCGGACGCCCCGAATCAGCGCCAGCGATCCTGAACAAGTGCAAAGGGCCGTGCACCGCACCGGAGTTCGTCGAATGGCTCATGGGTCTGCCCGCCGGCTGGGTCACCGACCCCATTCAAGGGCTGACCGCGAATCAGCAGAACACCGCACTCGGTAACGGCGTGCTCCAATTCCAGGCTTTTATCGCAATCGCTCTGCCGTAAAGAGGCGCGGCGGATTGTTGGGCAAATTTGCCTAGTTCATGCAGGTTTATCTCATGTTGTTCAGCTTCAGGAGAGACTGAGCAGGGAACTGCACAGTTGCGATCATTCGAGGGTCGGTTCCCCTCGCGAAGGTCGAGCATCGCAGTAGGACCAAGGACAAGTGGCCGAGTCCCCGAGGGGACCCGGCCACTGCGTTTCAACGGTGCGCCGCTACTGAGCTGACTCCCGCACAGCAGCGGGACGGGGCGAGCGTGAGGGGGAATGCGTGCCTGCGTGCGCTCGCGACGAGCACGAGGCTGAGGACGACGAACGCCGTGACCGCGATCGGGATCGACACCTCGCCGAAAGTTGCGAGGAGGACGCCGACGACGAGTCCTCCGAATGCCACCGGGGCGTTCCAGGGGTGACGAGGATCGCCCGGGCAGTGTCGGCCGCGGCAGGACTGTGCAACCGAGACGGTTCGCGGCGCGGCCGTTTACAGCAGGAGCGTGACAAGCTCACCGCGCGCATCAATGTCCTGAGCCACAACCGGGGCGCAATGATGGAGTATCTCGCCGAGGTCGAGCGTTGCAGAGCGCCAGACGAGCCCGCGAACGGGGAGCCACAGGAGGCTCGAAGGCCTCCGTGACTCATTGCAGCGGGGCGGTCGCCTGGCCGTGATGCCTTGGTCGAACACGCGTTCGGCACTTGACACAACGGGGCGGCCTGCTAATCTAATTGCATGCACACACAGTCAACTGCCACTGAAGTCGCTCCTGGCGGTCGCGCCAGCGTCGAGTGGTCGCGGGTGGCGGTGTTCGCCTCCGCAGTGGACGCGAACCTGGACAAGTGGCTGTCGGACGCGCATCGCCTCGGACTCACAGAGTACCGTGCACTAAACTTCCTGAGCCAGGCGTCCGACAAGGAACTGCGTGTCGCCGCGCTCGCGCAGCGCATCGGGCTGAACGCGAGCTCGACCACTCGCCTGGTGAGTCGCCTGGAGGCGAAGGGGCTTGCGCGCCGAGACGTCTGCGCAGACGACGGTCGTGGCGTCTACGCCGTCATCGACGAGCCGGGCGAGACTCTACTGCGCGAGGTTCGCGACCCCTATGAGGCCCGCGTCAACGACCTGCTGAGCAGGCCCGCCGCACACTTTCCCGACCTCGACCCGCACCTCATCGCCACGGCTTTGGCGGAGGTGAGCGCATTCATGAAAGCCTGACGCCCAGGTGCCGCACTGTGGGCATTTCTTTTGACCATATATCTGCATGTACACACACCTATATTGAAGGGTTCAACCCATGACCACCCAGATCGATGTCTTCGTAGACTACGTCTGCCCATTCTGTTTCCTGGTCGAGCCGGCGATCGAGGAGCTCAAGCGCGACCGTGACGTGGAGGTGACGATCCGCCCGTTCGAGCTGCGCCCTGAACCGGTGCCCACGTTGCGCCCGGAAGACGAGTACCTGCCACGCATCTGGCGCGACGCGGTTTACCCGATGGCCGAGCGTGTCGGCGTGCCAATCACACTGCCGTCTATCTCGCCCCAGCCTCGCACCGAGAAGGCGTTCATGGTACTTCAGCTCGCCCAGGAACGAGGTCTCGCGGAGGCTTACACCGAGGCGATGTTCGTCGCGTTCTTCCAGCAGGACCGCAACATCGGCCTCAATGAGGTCGTCATCGACATCGCCACCTCGGTCGGCCTCGACCACGCCGAAGTCACCGAAGCCTTGAACGATGAGGAGCGCCGCCGGCGGCATCACATCGATCAGGAATACGCGGTGAACACGGTCGGGATCGACTCGGTGCCCGGCATCGTGGTGAACGGCCAGGTGCTGCGCGGGGTGCCATCGGTGACAAGGCTGAAGAAGGTCGTTGACGACCTTTCCGAGCGTCAGACCACATCAGGTCAGGGGCAGTTGTGAGCGTCGAACCGATCGCTCTGAGCGCGGTGATGGTGCAGGCGGTCACTGCCTGTACGGAGCACGTCGATGCCGGTGGCCTCCCGTTCGTCGGTGTCCTTGTGAACGCCGCCGGGGAGGCGGCGTCCGGGTTCGGTGTGAACCGGGTACACGAGACCGGAGACCCGACGGCACACGCCGAAGTCGTCGCCATGCAAGATGCCATGACCCGCCACGGTCTCGAAACCCTCGCCGGGTACGTGCTGCTCGCGACCGGGGAACCCTGCGGCCTGTGCTATCGCTACGCGATCGACCACGGCATCGACACCATCTACGTCGCCGTCGACCGCGACCAGGTCGCAGACCTCGGCTTCGACTACCGATCCAGCTATCCCGCGTTCGGCATCACCGACGCCCAACGCACCAGCCTCTTCCGCTCACTCGCCGTTGAGCGCGGGATCGAACCGTTCACCCGATATCTCCAAAACCACCTTTCCGGTCACGCAACCGTGCGACCGGGCATCGTATTGAAAGGAACACCATCATGAGCTGGCTCTACTTGGGAATCGCTATCGTCTTCGAGGTCGCCGTCGGCATCGCCGCCGGCAAGGCAAACGGATTCAAGAACCTCGCGTGGACGATCGCCACCCTCGTCAGCGGAGCGATCGCCACCTTCTTCCTCAGCCTCGCCCTGCTTACCTTCGACGTCGGCGTCGGCTACGCCCTGTGGACCTCGCTCGCCGGCGTCGGGATCGTCATCGTCGGCGCGCTGTTTCTCTCCCAGAAGCTGACCTGGAAGAAGGCACTTGGCATCGCCGTCGTCATCGTCGGAGTCGTCGGCCTCAACCTCGCCGGCACCGCCTGAACCGCCCTACACAATCTTGAAAGGAATCTCCTTATGACGACGACTACACCCGTGGACCACATCGAAACCGAGAAGAAGGGAGGCGCGTGGATCGCGCTGTTGATTGCCGGTGTCTTCGAGGTCGGCTACGCCCTCTCCGTCAACGGCAGCGCGGGCTTCACAGACCCGTTGTGGTCGATCATTGCGGTCGGGTTCTTCCTGTTCACCCTCTTCTTCCTCAGTGTCGCCCTGAAGAAGATTGATGTCGGCATCGGCTACGCCGTCTGGGCCGGAATTGGGGCCATCGGCGCTGCGGTGCTCGGCCCGGTCTTCTTCGATGAAACCCTGACGCTGGTCAAGGGATTCTGGTTGGCCGTGATCATCGCTGGGGTCGTCTGGCTCAAGCTCGCCGACAGCCCCAAGCTCGAATCCGAAGCGCAGCCGGCGAGTTGATTCAGTCGTGACCGCGACGACCAACCTGGGCGCCGCCCGCCGTATCTCATGGACGGCGGGCGGTGCATTCGCCGCGTTTTACATCTTCTACGCCGCCGCCCCCGTCGCCTTCGCGCACGCGACGCCCGGCGCCGGCGTTCGGGTGTCCGTGGTGATGCTGATCGTGGTGGCTGTCCAGCCCCTCGTTCCACTGCTCGGGCGCTGGGGGATCAGCAGGCAGAAAGCCGTAGCGGTCGCCGTCGCGATGATGGGAACCGGGAGTGCTGTGATGCCGCTCCTCCAGCAGTGGCCAGGCCAGTCACTCCTGGCGATCGGGTTCGGGATCTTCGTCGTCGCCAGCACCGCATGGGTCAAAGAGATATCACCGCCCGGGAGACTTGGAAAGGCGCTCGGCATCTATGGGCTCGGGTCGGCCGTCGGTGGCGCAATCGGAGCACCCGTCGGCATCTACCTCATAGGACGGTTCGGACTTACTGGCGTCGCAATCGCAGGCTCAACGGTAGCGATTGCCGCAGCACTGCTGGCGGTACAGATGAAGCCTGCCGCTTGTTCAACAGCGCCCGTCTCTAACGCTGGCCATGCCGAAATAGCGACTGTGCAGCGTGCGCCCGCCCCAACTGGACGAGTTACGGCAGCTGTCACCCTCCTGGGGCACATCGGGGCCGTCACGGTCTACGCCAGTGTTCTCTCCGGTCTTGCGGTGGCACCACTCGGACAGAGTAGCTGGGCAACAACAGGAGCAGCATTCCTTGTGCAGGCCTTCCTCGCCGCAGGGCGGATGGCAGGAGGCTTGGCTGGCGGTCGTGGACGACGCATCCACCTCGGGCTCCCAGTCGTGGCAGTCCTCGTCGCAAGCACCGTCGGGTTCTACATCAGCGCTACCCCACTTCAGGCAATAGTTTTCAGCATGCTTGTCGCCTTCACCTCCGGCATATGCCAAACCGCCGCACTCACCTCACTCATGAGCCGAGCCACCGGCGCGGGGCGTACTGACCGGGCCAGCGCTGCATGGAACATCTGCTTCGACGTTGGTCTCGGTCTCGGTGCACTCACCGCCAGCACAACACCGCCCCGATGAACACCACGTGCGCGCCCGCCGAACATGCCGTCATCAACAGCGACGTCACCATGGTGCTGCTGGACGCCGGATATGCGCTTCCATACGTTGAAGCGGCAATCGGTGAGGGCCCACCTTGGTCGGATATCATCCATTGATCGCTCGTACGCGTACGATTTATCGCCCCGTCGGGCCGGTCGTCTTTGACGGTTTGAAGCTCATCGTGATCCGCTCCGGGTCGGCGATCTTGTGCTCGGAGTTCGGCGAGCATCCGGTCAAGGGCGGCGATGCGATCCTGCGGGGAGCAAATGTGTTGTTTGAGTCGGAGCCGGAGTGGCACGTCACTGTCACTACGATCTAGGCCAATACCGGCTTCCTGCTGGACTAGTTGTTTTGGCAGCACGTCGATGTGCTCCGTGATCGTCACAAAGCGCAAGGGCTCGCCGACATGATCTACACCGAACCGGCGCAGGTGCTCCGCCTGGTGAGGATCGAGCCGGGATGTTGATGCCCTGGCTGGACGAGCTGGTCGCCCTCAGCGTCGACGTGCTCGAAAAGGAATGGTAGGCCCTGAACCGGTGTGTGGAGAGGTTGCGCCGCACCTACGGCCTGCCCGCCAGCGAGATCCCGCCATTCTGGCACCGCTACGACGAACTGCTCTGGGAGCTGTCAGCTCTCCATCTTCACTGGCTGTGCGCCTACCACCCCGAACAAGACGGGTCCGCGCCGTTCGGGTGGCACCGCGACTTCGCCGACGCCCGCGCCAGACTGCGCGAATGGGTCGCCGCCTCCGGCACCCGCCTGGACCGCGACCGACCCACCTGGCAGACCACCTGGCCCTGCGAGGAACCCGCCGATCCGATCGAGGACGTGTTCGTCGCCGACCGCGACCGCGACTTCGTGGACTGAGTCGCCGCACAGGTCGCCGAGCGACGCGCCACCGAGGACGCTTTCTACGCCGACGCCGACGTAGACCCCGCTACCGGGGAGATGCTGGGCCGATGGGCAAAAACCCCCGTCCTCATGCTCATCGACGAAAACACCGTCACCGTTCTCCACAAAGACACCAGCGAAATACTCTCCACACACACCATCAACGAACACAAAAATTGCTGGCGCAACAACGAAAGAGAGCCCGGCCGATGGCCAGGCTCTCAAACGTGAACTATGTCGCGACTCAACGTGAACGATGTCTCGACTCATCACACAGGGTGCCCCGGGAGGGAGTCGAACCCCCGACCAAGAGATTAGAAGGCTCCTGCTCTATCCACTGAGCTACCGAGGCGGGCGCGCCAAAAGGCACCATCCCATTTTAGGGGTATCGCCGACCGCGACACGAAATCCCCCGAGGCCACCGGCCCTCAAAACCGCCCTACCGGCCCCGCACCCTCGCAAGGCAAACTCGATAAGGCGAGCATCGCCGTCGTACTTCACGCCCGGGCAAACAACCGACCAAGCCCGCGCTCCGCCAGAGGCGAGCTAGACCATCTCCTCGATGCCCCCGGCAAAGCTCACGTTGAGAGTAATGTAGTGTTGCCCGTCCTGGTCCTGCGAAATCTTGACGTTCCCGCGCATGGGCTCAAGCGCGCCGGTGCCGGAGCCCGGAACCACGTACCCGTCCGCCACCGACGCGGCCCCCTCGGCCACACCCCAGTGCTGAAAAACGAAGGAACCGTCGCGCCCGGCAACCGTCCCAATGAAAAGCTCAGAACCCACGTACCCAGCACCGACCGGGTTGCTGGCCATGAGAAGTTCGGCATCGCTCGTGCCAACAATTTCCCCGCTAAACCGCTTGCGCACTCGGACCTTCGTCAGCTCCGATGCGGTGCCTTCACGCTCATACGGCTCGGGGTCCCATCCCACAATCTCGAACTCGGCGCGGATTTCTTGAGTCGATTCCATGTCCTCTAGTCTTCCCAGCCGCGCCCGGAATGTCTACCGGGCTCAATCTCGGCAAGCTAGGTGGTGACCGCGCCGCTACCGGAAACGCGGCGCTTGAGGAACAATCCGCGGGTGCGCGGGTCGGCCACGATCAGGTAAATCGTGAACGCAATCGCAATGCATGCGGCGAGGTTGCGGGCCAAGGTCAGGTCGAGCGGCAGGTACGGGATGATGTCGAGCTGGTCGCTGACCGAGTAGACCGCGAACGCCGCGGTGAGCACGTAAATGAGTTTGGATTGCCAGTCGTCGCGGATGCCGGTGATCGCGAAGAGCACCAGAACCCACATCATGTACCAGGTTTGCACCATCGGCGAGAGGAACACCAGCGCCGCGAAGGCGATCGCCAGGCGGCGAATTAGTTTTTCGTAGGAGCCCCAGAAAATCGTCCAGAAAATTACGCCGAGTGCCACAATCTTGAACCCGCCGAACACCAGCGTGTTCATGACAAAACCGCCGTCCAGTCCCAGCGAATTTGCGACCGTGGATGCTTGCCAGCCCAAGAATCCGACCGGGGCGTACCAAATCCATACGCTGCCGGGGGTGCTGAGCGCGCCGATCCAACCAAGGCCCACGTTGATAGAGAGCCCCATGAGCCACAGCATGAGCAGGGAGGACACGCCCACGATGCCCATAAACACGATGCGGCGCAGCAAGGATGCGTTCTTCCCGGCCCACATCAGACCGAGGAAGGGTAGGAACAAAATGGTGATGGGTTTGATGGCAATGGACAGGGTGACCAACACAATCGCCAGCACCGGCTTCTTCTTGGCCATCGCGTACAGCCCGGCCAGGGCGAAGGCGAGCATGAGCGAATCGTTGTGAATTGCGGCCACGAAGTTGGCTAAGAATAGCGGATTGAGCACGCTGATCCAGGTGGCGCGCGCCGGATTGATGCCGTGGATCGCGGCGAGCTTCGGGACAAAATACGCGCACCCGATCACGCCAATGACGGCAAGAAGCCGGAAGAGCAGAATGGAGAGTTCCACTTGCCCGCCGGTCAGGCCCACAACCGCCCACTCCATCATCAGGAACAGCGGTCCGTACGGGGTGGGGCTGGAGGACCACAGATCGTCCGCACCGTACTGCAAATAGTTGTTGATGTTCGCGTAGCCGTCTTCATACGGGTTGAGTCCGTTCTGCATGACCAAGCCCTGCACAATGTAGGCAAAAACGTCCCGGCTAAAGAGCGGCAGCGCAATAATGAGCGGGGCGGACCACAGCGCGAGCGCCTGGTACACCACCTTCAGCGAACCTTCGCCCCAGCCCTTGAGCCGCTGCCCGAGCCGGAGCCACGAGCGCACCAGAAGCATCGTGCCCACCGACAGCAACACGATCGAGAGAATGACCCCGACCACTTCCAAACGCAACCAAATCATGAACGGTTGCCGCGACAACTCATAGGACGCCCGCGCCAGCCAGCCCACACCCAGCGAGCCGACGAACATCATCATCGATCCCACAAACCCCTGAATGAGCGCGACTCGCGCCCGCTCGGTGTGCGGCGCTGCCTTTTGCGCGGTTTGCGGTGGCACTACGTCGCTGGACATGAAAATCCTTGGGCTTGAGGGGAAGAAAACTTCCCTGATTTTAGCATCGACGCGCCCGTTCGCGACGAAAATATGGCGGGATGCCAGCCAGAAAACGAGGCAAAAGTGTAGATTGGTCTGGTGCCTATTTCTTCAGAAAATATTGTCTGGATCGACTGCGAAATGACCGGGCTGGACCTGGATAAAGACGCCCTCATCGAGGTGGCGGTCCTGGTCACCGATCCGGAGCTCAACATCCTTGGCGAGGGCGTGGACGTGGTGATCAAACCCACAGACGCGGCGCTGGCGCACATGGGCGACTTCGTGCGCACCATGCACACCACCTCCGGGCTCATCGACGAACTCGACGCAGGAATCACCATGGAAGAGGCGCAACGCCAGGTGTTGGACTACATCAAAAAATGGGTCCCGGTCCCCCGCAAGGCGCAATTGGCCGGCAACTCGATCGGCACCGACAAAATGTTCCTCCTGCGCGATATGCCCGAGGTCATCGACTACCTCCATTACCGCGTCATCGACGTCTCCACCATCAAGGAACTCGCGCGCCGCTGGTACCCGCGCGCCTACTTCCAATCGCCGGCCAAAACCGGCGGACACCGCGCGCTCGGAGACATCAAGGACTCCATCGACGAGTTGCGCTACTACCGCGCGGCCGTCTTCGTCCCCGCGCCCGGGCCGGACAGTGAGCAGGCGGCGGCCATTGCGCGCGGCATGCGTGCCGAGTCCCCCACCGAATGATGTACGACGGCGTTGCTCGCCTTCATCGGCGGGCGGCGCCCTGGAGTGCGCTCGCCCGCGCGCCGATGTGCATCCGAGGCGCTGGAGCGTGTAGACTGATCTGCGCTGCCTGATCGCGAATGCAGCAGTTCTTGGTGGGTATAGCTCAGCTGGTAGAGCGCCTGGTTGTGGTCCAGGAGGTCGCGGGTTCAAGCCCCGTTACTCACCCTGATGTGGCGAAGTTCAAACCCTCGACCAGAGGAACCGCTCTGGTCTGGGTCTGAACCTCGCCACTTTTCTGCGTCTCGGCGGCCCAGTTCAAGGCGTTCGCCTGTACCTCGGGATCGCACAGTGCGTCGTAGGGCTGCTGGTAGGTGACGCGCGGTTCGCCGTCGTCATCGAGGTAGATCGCGGTGAAGAACGCCTGGTTGCAGAGCCGGCGGTTCGCGTCGTCGCAGCGGCGATAGATGCCGGCGACATTCGCCTGCAGACCGATCTAATCTTCCAGGTTCGCCCGCGCGGCGGTGTACTCATCATGATGGGCCGCGATCCGGTGGTTGATCGTTTCCAGCTCCGCGCCTATCCGGACCTGCTCCTGCTTGAGCAGGTCCAGCGGTACCGCGTCGGCGTAGTGGGCTTGCAGCAACTTGACTCGCTCGTTGTCGAGGCGGTCGCGGTCGGCGCCCCTCGGCACCGACAGTGACCAGGTAGCGCATGCGGATGTGGTCCACGACTACACTTCTTGATCGCCTGTGGATGTGTTCCTCGTGAGCCTCACGGTGCGCCATACGGACGCAAACGCCAGGACGCTCATCACGACAACGAATGCGACGTACGGCACCGAGGTCAGTGTGTGGGAGGACAAGCTCACGAGGAGACCGCCGATGAAGAGACCGAGCTGCAGCGCCGAGGAGTCGACGACGTCGATGAGGGTGAATGCCCGCACCACGCCCTGCTGGTTCTCGAGGAGGCGATGCGCCATCTCCAGAAGCGCCAGGCTGGCGTACATCATCCCGAACGTCATTACGATCGTCACGAGCACGATGCTGATCTGCTCTCCAATGTTCTCTGCGGTGTTCCCGACCCCGACGAGGGCGATGCTGCCGGCCAAGACTAACAGCACACCGATCGTGGCGCGCCGCCCTAGGTCGTCCTTGGTGGGTCGCCACGCGAGTAGAGCCGCGATGGAGGCGACCGTCTGGATTGCACCGATCGCGCCGAGGTTGGCCGTCGTCCACATCACCTCGGACAGGTAGACCAGCCATAAAGGCAAAGCGCCCAGGTTCAGAGCGGCGAAGCTGCCAAGGACCCACCACATGGCAGGGGTCAGACGCGCTGGTCGCTTCTTGCTGGGTTTGGCGGGAGGCGACCGGGTATCCAGATCTGTGACGGCGATGCGCCCGAAGCTCACTGCCACGCCGATGGCGAGGAGGGCGAGGGCGACCAGCAGCAGCGACCTGCCGATGACTTCGGTGGCCGAGAAGACAATCAACAGCCCGGCCAGCAGGCCTCTTCCCAAGGCGGTCCATCCTGCGTTGATCCGTTGCCGGTCACGGGTCTGGGTACGGGTTGAGAGCAGTGGTTGCCATGCCGTCACGAAGAGTACCGAGATGGCGACCTCGGCGGTGACGGTCACCACCAGAGCAGTGGCGGCGAGCCCACCGGTGGCTTCGATGGCCACGAGCCAGGCCAGCAGAAGACTCTGGATCGCTGCGAGCATCAGGAAGACCTGCACGTTACGCCTGCCCAGACGAAGGGGCATCCTTGCAGCCCACAGTTGAAGTGGCAACGACAGCAGACCCAACCCGAACGCGATCCCGATAGCCGATGGCGACAGTCCCAGATTCTCGACCGCGAGAATCTGGAAGATCGCCCCGCCGTCGATTCCCAACGCAGCCGCGAGCGCGGGCTTGCTCAGCGCCACCGGGACGAACCGGCTGACCGGTTCCGAAGGCGGCAGCTCGGGCCCCTGAGCATGCACGTGAGCCTCCTCCGATGGGCACAGATTGGTATGTGTGAGTCACCTACGGGCGACGCCGTGGCGGGGCGTCCGCAGATTCAACACCTGCAACAAGCATATGGCGGTTACGAGGATCGGTGCAACCTTTATCTCAGCTATGCTGGTGTTGCAACTTGGGTGTGCAAGGCAACGACTCAGAGGCGGGAAGCGATGGGAAAGACAGGCATGGATGCGATGCCACCGGCTTACGCCGAACTGCTGTGCGCCTTCGCGAACACGCTCGACGTCGATGTCGACGCCGACATCCCAGAAGCACTCCTTGACGCTACGGCGTTGACGAATTGGCTACGCGAGCGTGACCTGCTCGACGGCAGCCAAGGGGCAGATGAACACGACCTCGTGCTCGCCATCACCCTCCGCTCCGGATTACGTGACGCGATGACACTTCACCACGAGCGCAACGACACCTCGCCCGTCCCCGAGTTGAATGCCGTGACTGCCGACCTCCCGCTCCAGCTCGTTTTTGACGGTACCCGTCCCCGGCTTGCCCCAGCACTGGGCGGCGTTCGGGGCGCACTCACCCGGCTCTTGATCGCGATCACCGATGCTCAAGCAAAGGGCACCTGGGCGCGCTTAAAACTTTGCGCTGCAGATGACTGCCTATTGGCGTTCTACGACGCCTCGAAGAACCGATCACGACACTGGTGCTCGATGAGCGAGTGCGGCAACCGACAGAAAACCCGCACCTACCGCGCTCGACAGCGACGACGCCCGTCTCTTGAACAACCAACCGGTCAGGGTGCCGATGAACTTTGAGGGTGTTCACTTTCGATGGCCGCCTCGACCTGAGCGGCCAGATGACCATTACGCGGCGCCTTCCTCCTGACGAAGAAGTCTTTGAGTCGCTTGCTTCACGAGTTAGACCGTTGACCGTAACGTCTGAGCCCGTTTTCTACGTAAAGGTCTTCGACGCGATTGAGCGTGTCATCGGCAATGCGGACGTCAATGACGCATTTTGGCCGCGCATACCCGGCCTTCGGGGTGCCTGGGAAGCCTCAAAGATTCAGGGCACACAGGTTCAGGGATACGCGATGCAATCCGCTCGCTTGGACGGAGCCGAGGCGACCAACATGGTCTCGGACACGCAACTCGCCGCTGCGTGGCTGTATGCCGATCTCGTGCACGCCGATGCTCAAGGGCCGAAGCAAGAAGCCTTGGCCTTCTCTCTTCGCGAGCGATACGCCGCAGCTGCTCGCGTGTTCTCTGACATGGCTGTTCTGAACGGTAAGCCCGTCATCGTCCGTTCCCAGTGGCCATTGATGGTGCAAGATGGCGCTGAACAAGACATCCCGGACGCGCGGTTCATGGCATCCGTTGCCCGCCGGGAAGAGAAGGGGTCAGACGTCAACGTCGCATCCCATCTGCTCATCGATGTCCTCAAGGGCGCTGTGGACGCTGCCGTCGTAATCTCCAACGACAGCGACCTCGCGTACCCCATCCGTTTTGTGCGAGATATAGTTCCTGTCGGCATAGTCAATCCCACCAAGGGCTACCTCGCAGGGAAATTAGCCGGTGGACACGCTGACGGCGCCGGAAACCACTGGTGGTACCAGATGACACCGTGCGACTGGTATTCTCACCAACTCCCAACACTCATTAGTCCTCGCATCACCAAGCCACTAGAGTGGTAGCTGGAATCAATGTGATGCTATGCTGGAGTTATACCACCCGATCCCTCTGGGGTCGGGTTTTTCTATGTGCAACGCCGGCTTAGGCCATCGCATCTGGCGCCGGGTCCAAGGTTCTCCGCCCACCGCGTTGCGCACCCGCGCCGGCCGCAATGACAATCGCAATTCCGATCAGTTGCCACAGTGTCGGTGCCTGACTCAAAATCAGCACTCCCATGAGTACACCAAACGCTGGTTCAACCGACAGCAGTGTCCCGAACGCGGTGTGCGTCATCCGCTTGAGCGCCAACATTTCCAGCCCGAACGCGATCACCGGGGTCAACAGTGCAATTCCGGCGGCCGCGAGGATGACCCACCAGGCGGGGTTGCCTCCAAGAACTTGCGGTAGCCCCACGGGGAGAGTCGCCACGGCCGCTACCGGAATGGTCAGTGCCAGCCCGCTAATCCCGTCAAACCGATCCCCCACATGCTGGGTCAACAGGTTGTAACTACCCCAACACATGCCGGCCAGCACCGCAAAGATCACCCCGAGCGCATCGATCTCGCCGTGCCACGGTTCGGTCAAGAGAATCACACCGAGGAGAGCAAGCGGCGGCCACACCAGCGCCTTCCGGTTCTTGCTCGTGAATCCGGCAACGGTTAGCGGCCCGAGAAACTCAATCGCCACCGCCGTGCCAAGCGGAATGCGGTCGATGGCCGCCAGAAAGAACACCGTCATGAACCCGGTGACGGTTCCCAGTGCAATCAGCGCCGGAACATCCTTGCGCCGAATCGCTCGCAGAGAAGGACGCACCAGCAGAAAAAGAAATACTGCGCCGAGGCACATGCGCACCCATGCGGTACCCGCGGGCCCGATCTGCTCGATGATTCCTACCGAGAGCGCATTGGAAATCTGCACGGCAAGCATCGCCGCAATGGCAAGCGACCACGGCGGAATCGCCCCGCTTCGATTCACCACCACAGCCCTCCGATCACACAACACACACAAGCATCACTACCCACTGAATCCACAGAGCAAAGTGTATGCACAAACCATTGCGCCAAGCGCACCACCGGGCATAGGCTCAAGCCCATGAGCGCACCCCAGGTCTATCTCACCTTTCCGGGCAATGCCCGCGAAGCCCTCAACTACTACCAGAGCATCTTCGGCGGTGAGCTCAAACTCTTCACCTTGGAGGAGTTCAACCGCACCGATGGACCGGCCACCGCGATCGCACACGGCGAGCTGCGTGGGCCGGTTCCCCTCGCCGGATCCGACGCCACCGGGGCGGACCGGCCCGTGCAGATGATCGGCATCATGTTTTCGCTCCTCGGCACCTCCGACCCCGCAACTCTCCACCGATGGTTTGACCAGCTCGCCGACGGCGGCACCGTGAATGACCCTTTGGCAGAAAAACCCTGGGGCGCCAGCGATGGCCAAGTCACCGACAAGTACGGCCTGCGCTGGCTCATCGGCTACGAACACCACGACACCACTCCATAGGCATCCCACACGGCCTGACGCCTTGGTACGCCGCCCACATGCTCGCGCCACCCCCGGCAGATCCCCGGCAGATCCCCGATATGGCGCGGAAAACCCCCACGTAGGTGGTACTACTCAACATCGCGATTTTCGCTTTACTTAGGGTACTAACAGCGTGCACAGTGGAAGTGTCAGCAATCTCTGACCTACTTCCACACCACAGAATCTTCACCATAGGAGTACCCCCATGCCCGTTTCCGCACGCACAACCCGCATCGCGAAACTCGCTGTCATCCCCGCCGCCCTCGCCGTATCCGGCCTGATTGTGGCAACCAGTTCCTACTCGGCGTTCAGCGCCACCACCGATAACGCCGGAAACTCCTGGGCAACAGGCACCGTCGCGCTGACCGACGATGACAAGGGCGCCGCCCTCTTCGAGGCCACCAACCTGAAGCCCGGCGCCACCGGAACCAAGTGCATCACCGTCACCTCCAAGGGTTCACTCCCCGCGGATGTGCGTCTGTACGCTCAAGACTCCACCACCACAAAGGCGCTCAACCAGTACATCAACGTCACCGTCGCCGAATCGGCAACGTGTGACGCCACCAATAAGCAGAACATCTTCAACGGCACCTTGGAGAACTTTGGCACCAAGTCCACCTTCGCTGCCGGTAACGGCGCCTGGGCAACCGCCGGCACCCCGGACGAGTCCCGCGCCTACACCATCAGCTACACGCTGGACAACGCAACACCGGACACCGCGCAGGGCGGAACCGCGGGAGTGAAATTCGTCTGGGAAGCACAAAACAAGTAACACCGGGCACCCCGCGCCTCCCACACGCTCTAGCGTGCTCCGCACATCCGCAGCCATCTCAAGGAGCCGAGCCATGAACGATCACACCCAAACTCAAGACCTCAGCGTCCCACAGTTCAGTGTCATGATCCTGGCTCGGCTCCTTTTGGCAATTCTCTTCGGGCTCGTGTTTTGGGCCATCGCTCCGCTCGCCCTCGGCTGGACCCCCACCACAGTGTCCTCAGGATCCATGGAACCGGCGATCAGCACCGGCGACGTGGTTTTGACCATGCCCATCGACGCGAATAAAACCTCGGCCGGACAAGTCGCGCTCGTCAACGACCCCGATAAGCCCGGCACCCTCCGTCTGCACCGCATCCTTGAACGCAATGCCGACGGCACCCTCACCCTCAAGGGGGACGCGAACCGACAAGCAGATTCCACGCCCATCCAACCAGACGCGCTCAAGGGCATCGGCATGATCCGAGTTCCCTGGATTGGCGCTCCGGGACTCCTGGCCGCCACCGGCAACCCACTCCCGCTCATCGCGGCGCTCGTCGGCGTCGGGGCGCTCGTGCTCCTTGCCCAGCAGCGCACGCTCGAGCGCACCGCGCTCTCTGCGGCGAGCGCCACGGCCGTCGCGTCGATCGTCATAGTGGCGCTGGGCGCCTCCTCGCTCTCCGTGCCCCTCGCCTCTGCCAACTTCACGTCCCAGGTGAGCAAACCCGCTAACTTTAGTTCCGCCGTCGTACGTACTTACAAGGATGTGGTGCTGGCGGACAAGCCGTTGGTCTTTTACCGCGGCCAATCCGCCGACCCCGCCGCCGACGCGAGCGGAAACAACTCGCAATCGCTCAACCGCGGCGTGACCATTGACCCGACCGCCGGCCGCATTGGCAAGGGCGCGTTGAAATTTTCCAATTACCGGGCCGGCATGACGCTGTTGCCGTCCATTCCCGATCCCGGGCCCCGCGAGTTCAGCCTCGAATTCTGGTTCCGCGCCTCGGTGGGCGGGCAAGGGGCGCGTTTCATCGGGTTCGGCTCCGAACGCGAGAACCCGGCGTACTACTATGACCGCAACGTGTACATGAACCGGTCCGGAAACATCCTCTTTGGCATCGGCCCGTGGGGGCCAAACCTGCTCAAGACCCCCGGCCGGTATGACGATGGGCAGTGGCACCACGTGATTGCCACCCGCAGCGCGCAGGGCATGATGCTCATGGTCGACGGGCAAGTCGTCTCCTCAAAGACCGGCGGCGACATCCAAACGTACACCGGGTATTGGCGGATCGGTTGGGACCGGCTGGACGGCTGGCCGGAAGACCCGCAAACCAATGCCTTCCCCGGGTTCATGGATGACATTGCCATCTACAACCGCGTCCTGACCCCGCAAGACGCCCTCAACCACTACAAGGCAGGGCAAGAGGGCTGAGCAAGTAGGGTGGGAAAGTAACAATTTCTACCACCGTTAAGGACGCTCAGTGACCGTTTTTCCCATCCGCATTCAAGGCGACCCGGTGCTGCATCAGCGCGCCACGGCGGTGGAGACGATCGATGAGGAGATTCGCCGCCTCGTCGCCGACATGTTTGAAACCATGGACGTTGCCAACGGGGTGGGGCTGGCCGCCCCGCAGATCGGGGTGGGCAAGCGGATTTTTGTCTATGACATGGAAAACCACGACGGCGTTGCTCACCGTGGTGCCATCATCAACCCTTTGTTGACGCTCGGCAAAATTCCCGGCTCCGCCCCCGACCCCGATGAGGAGAGCGAAGGGTGCCTGTCCGTTCCCGGCGAGAACTTCCCGCTCAAGCGCGCCGACTGGGTGCGAGTGCAGGGAGTCGACGAGAACGGTGAGCCGGTCGATTTCGAGGCAACCGGGTGGTTCGCGCGGTGTATGCAACACGAGTACGACCACCTCGACGGGAAACTCTATGTGGACCGTCTCAACGATCGGTACGCGCGCCGGGCTCGCCGGGCCGCAAAGAGGGCCGGCTGGGGCGTCCCAGGCTTGACCTGGATGCCAGGGGTGGACCCGGATCCGTTTGGGCACGACGCCGTCGAGGAAGAAGGACTCTAATGCCTGCCGGGGTTGCACCGGACAACGGTTCCTGGCCGATTGAACGCCTCGTTGAGTGGGCGGGGATCCTCGAGACGGATCTCCGGGACGTGTGCGATCTGCTCGAGCGGATGCCGCCGGAGGCGCTCACTGAACAATTGGCGCATTTGCACTCGATTGTGGGCCGCCCGGGCTACCACGCCATTGACCACGACCAAGACGAAATGTCCTGGATTGCCGCACTGATCTGGTTCATTCCCGAGCAAGCGCAGTGGTATGCCGAGCACGGGGTAAGCGAGGAGATTGGCCGAGCGAGCATCGCCGACATTGGGCGGCACATCGGCTTATCGCGCCGGACTCTTGGCGTGTTCGGGTGTGAAACGTGGTGGTGGCTGTTGCAACAAGCCAGTTGCTCGCTGTTTCAGCTGGGCCGGCTGCAGTTTCAAATCCAAGAGCACGACCACACACTCCCGGTAGGCGCAGATCAACAATTCGACCTCGGAATCCATATTCCCGAGTCGGGACCCATGACGCCTGGAGCCGTGGACGCATCCCTGGCCAAAGCGCGGCCGTTTTTCCGGCGAGTCTATGGCGCCGACGTGGACTGGGGTGTGTGCGCATCCTGGTTGCTGGATCCCTACCTGGTACAGACTCTGCCTGAGAGCAGCAACATTGTGAGCTTTGCCGAGCGATTCACCCTGTGGGGCACGCCCCAGGACTCTCAGGACTCAGCCCTCTACTTCACGTTCCGCACTCACGACGTGAGGCGCGTCCCCACGCTCCCACGCGAACGCTCAATTCAGCGCGTTGTGCTGGAGCGCATCGAGGCGGGTGGCATCTGGCAGACCGCGTCCGGTTACCTCCCGCTCCCCTAACCCCGTCCCCCTCCCGTCTATGTAGCGCGACACGCCGAGAAAACCCCGGTTTTCTCGGCGTGTCGCGCTACATAGATGAGAAGAGGTTAGTTGATTGAGCGGTCCTTCGTGACGCGGTCAACGTCTTCTTGGGCGGTCTGCGCGAGCCGCTCTAACTCGTCAATGCGCTCTTGCGGTTCACCGAACTTCTTCGCCTCGTCCACCAGGCGGCGCGCTTCGCGCAGATTCTTCTCGGCCATTTCCAAGGGATTCAAATTTTCCATGCTCATGTGTTTATCTTGCCACCTTTGCGTGGGTGCCCTTGCCTTTAGGTGTTAGCACCCAGAACTGTCTGCGCGGAGGGCCCGAAACTGGTTCACTTATATCAGCGGCCCGTTACGGGATTCTGCGGATGAGTCCTGGTCGCATCAAAACCCCGGCACACAGTCCCCCCATTTATTGAGTGCCGGGGTTTTTCTCTGCCTGAATCGGCATCTCCAAGACAAAACGGGTGCCGCCGCCGGCCCGCGGCTCCAACCGAAACTTCCCGCCGCGCCGCTGCAATCCCAGTTGCAACCGAGCAAGACCGCGGAAATTGGGGTCGTGAGTAACCAATCCTTTCCCGTTGTCCTCCAAACACACGGTCAACACCTGCCGTCCAGTACCGGCTGAGGCAAAGGCAATCGTGACACTTAGGGCTGTCGCCCTGCCGTGCTTGAGCGCGTTGGTCAGCGCCTCCTGGAAGAGGCTAAACGCCAGCAGCGCTTCTTCGTCGGTGAGCGCGGGATTGTCGAGATCGCTCAGACGCTCGGCCGGGTCATTGACGGCAACATTTACCGAGATGGACATGGGAAGCTGGCGCAGTTGGGCCCTGATGGCGGTGACAATGCCCATATCTAAGCCCACCGGGTAGAGCGCGGCGCTGACTTGGCGCACCTCGCGTTCACGAATTTCCTCGATACGCATCTCCAGCTGCTCCAAGCCCTCATCCGCGGTCGAAATATCACCGTTGCGTAGCCGCTCCCGGATTCCGCGCACCGCAGCCTGGGCAAACACGAGGTGCTGTTGCAACGAGGAGTGTAACCGGTGCGAAATTTCGCGCCGCACCTGCAGCTCCCCACGCTCCACCGCCTGCAACGCCCGCTCGGTTTCCAGCGCTTCACGCACCAGTTCCCGATCCTTGTCACGCGCTTTGCGGGCCGTGCGGGTCAAGATCAGGACGAAAATGACCGAGGTAAAGGCCGCAATAAAGGAGGTGAACGTATCCACGTAGAGTCGATCCGCATCCGGACGGGTACTCCCGCCATTCAGGTCAATCAACATGAAGCGAAACGCAGCGCCGCTCAACGCCAACACCAGTAGCGAGAAAAACAGATCCCAGCCGCGACGCTGGGAAAGATCGCTGAGCGCAATCACCAGCAGATAGAGGACGCAACCACCCACATTAATGAGCATCAGTCCGGGGACGCGATTGCCGTCCGGCCACAGGTCAAAGCTGTAGGACACATCCGCCATACACCCTTGCGCACGCGGACACGATGCCGCCGAGACCACATAGGTGAGCCCAATGACCATCAGGATAATGCCGGAAAAGACGAGCATCCGCAGCCGGTCTTCGCGAATATCGCGGGCCCTCAGCTCCTTGAGATTGTCACTGGCGAAGTTGAGATTACTGGCCATCTCTCAAAAACTCCGTGATGTCTCTTTCAGGAACGTCAAGGTGGCAAGAACTCTCCGGTTTGCGCCTTCATCCACGGGCAAACCGAGTGCAGAATAGACGGCGTTGACATGGTTCTCCACCGACCGCACGGAAAGTCCCAGATCCTCGGCGATCGCGACGTTGGACATTCCGGTCGCCACAAGTTTGAGGATCTCGAAACGACGGGGACTCAGCGCAGCCGTCGCGGTGTCGGTGCGCGGCCGGGCGCGGCTGACAAGTTCAGGATCTAGAACCCTGGCCCCCTTTGCCGCGGCGATAATGGAGCGCTCCAAGGTTTCGACGCTCAGCGAGGACGTCTTGGACAGGTAACTCCACCCCCGCACCACGGGGTCGGGAAAATCCACCAGCACGTCCATCATGTCGAAGCTCGAGAACAAAATGATCCGTATCCGCGGGTACTTCCGGCACAACCACACGCCCAGGGCAATGCCGTTGCCCTCGCCGAGTTCAATGTCCAAGATGGCCACGTCGGCCTGCGCGAAGCTGCTCATGGCGCGCGCCTGCGGCACCCCGGGTGCCACCGCGACCACCGGAAAATTGCGTTCCCTGAGGGTGCCGACGAGCATCGATCGGTACAGATCCTGGTCCTCAACCACCGCTACCCGTGGTTTGCGTACCCCGGTTGGGGCTATTGTGGCTTTTTCCATGGCGAGCATCACCCTCACCTGCCAGTGTGTGAGAAGGGTACAAGGAGGGGCTGACCTGTACGCCGGGTTCTGTCTCCGGCACCAATTACTCGATGCCGGGAGGCGATCATCTCTCTAGGGTTGCCGTTGCCGGCAATCTCAAGCGGTCTACCCGAGTACTCAGACGAGTCATCTTCAAACGTACCCATATTTGACCTTGCTCCCAGTGGGGTTTACCGAGCCCTTGACGTCACCATCAAGGCTGGTGGTCTCTTACACCACCGTTTCACCCTTACCAATACCTGCTCCCCCACTAAGGGTGGAGCGTAAATGGCGGTCTATTTTCTGTGGCACTAGCCTGCGGGTTTCCCCGAGTGGGTGTTACCCACCACCATGCTCTGCGGAGCCCGGACGTTCCTCGTGGCACAAAACCACGCGATCACCCGGTCAGCCCATCCTCTAGGTACTATCTTACGCCCTCGGCACTTAAAGCTTTAAGCATGCACAACTTTTGTGACCGCTAGGATAGTTCGGTGCTGATTTTGCTCCCGCCTTCCGAAGGAAAGACTCCGGCAACCCGCGGAGAACCGTTTGCGATCAAGGATTTGAGCTTCCCGCGCCTGGAAACATCGCGCGAATTCATCCACGAGAACCTTAAGCGAACCAGCCAGTTGCCCGAGGCGGCCAAGCTACTGCACGTGGGCGAGTCCTTGCTCCCAGAAATTGAGCGCAATGTGCGCCTAGAGCGGGAACCGGCCGCCCCTGCCCATCGGGTGTACACCGGGGTCCTCTATGACGCACTAGGCTACCCCACCCTGACACCGCGCCAGCGTGAAAAGGCGCAAGCGGATGTTCTCGTCATTTCTGCGCTGTGGGGCGCTTTGCGCCTCGGCGACCGGATACCTGCCTATCGGCTCCCGATGAATGCCACACTCCCCGATCTCGGGCCCTTGTCCACCTGGTGGAAGCCTCGGCTCGCCGAAGCGTTGGCCCCCGTCGCTAAGAATCAGCTCATCATCGATTGCCGCTCCAGCACCTACCAGCAGGCGTGGTCTCCACCGGCGGAGCAGACGGTTGCCGTGAACGTCTTCCAGATCCGCGCTGGAAAGCGGACCGTGGTCTCGCACTTCGCCAAGCACACCCGAGGCGAGTTGGCGAGGGTGCTTCTGCAGCGGCGCGGCGCCGGCGTCGCCTCACCGAGTCAATTAGCCGCCGCGGCGAGCAAACACTGGGACGTCGATCTGATTCCGGCAACCGCCAAAAAGCCGCACCAGCTGGATCTCACGATTCGCTAGCGACGATCTCCACCTCGAAGCCAGTTTCATTCTCCAGGTACGCCGCATAATGTTCGGCGCCCCCGGCATAGGGGTGCGTGTCGGCAAACATGAGCGTCCAGCCGTGCTCGGGGGCGGCCTTCGCGATCGCATCCACATCGGCGCGGGTGGGCACCGCAAACGCCACATGATTCATACCCGTACGACGGCGATCATACGCTTCATCACGCACGTCGCCTCCCGCTTCCAGCACCAGATAAAAATCGGGGGCCCGGTATTCGATTCCGTTCGACCAGGTGCGCCCTTGGGTAAACCCGAGTTCGCCCAGCAACCAGGAAAACGAGGGTTTTTCGGCATCCAGGTCGGTGCACCAGAGCTCGATGTGGTGCAGGCGCGGTGTCCGCGAGGATCCCTGTTTCCCACTCTCGCCGACCCTGGCAGGCTTGGCGGGCTTGCCCATCCCTTCGTCCATCGCCACGTTGGAGAGCCGGTCCGCGTCCTTGTTCTTTTCGCGCGGAATCCACTCGTAACCCACCAAGTGCGGCGGGTACGTTCCGCGCGCTTGCTGTGCGAGTTCGCGCATGTCGGCGTGCTTGATCTTCCAGTTGCCGGTCATCTGTTCAACCACCAGCTTGGAATCCATCCGCACCAAAACGCGTGCCTTCGGGTCGATGCCTTTCGCCAGGGTAAGCCCGGCGATGAGCCCGGAGTATTCGGCCACGTTGTTGGAAACGGTGCCCAAATATTTATAGTCTTCGGCCAGAATCTTGCCGGTGTCAGGATCACGCACGAGTGCCCCGTATCCGGCGTGACCGGGGTTGCCGCGAGAACCGCCGTCGGCCTCGACAATCAGTTTCCTGGCCGTCGCCGGCACCAGGTCCTCGGATTCAAAGAGGCTCACGAATTCCACTCTTCGCTGCGGATGAGGATGACCCCGGAATCGGGGCAGAACACGATCGCGTCCTCGCCAGCCTTGTTAATCTCTGCGAGGTCCCCGGGGCTGAGGTCCATACCGGACCCCTCCGAACGGCCGTGAAAGAGTCGCGCGGCACCGATTCCGCGTTGCGCAAGGGTTTTCTCATACACGGCGAGCAGGTCATCGGCAAACGAACCGGCCAACACCTGGCGTTGGTCGCTCAGGGCGCGGGCGCTGGCATCGATGTCAGCCTGTTTGGCGTCCCGCTCATCCTCGCGGGCTCCCAGTTTCTCCCGCAGGCTTTCTACCCGGGTGACAATTTTTGCTTCCTCGGCGCGCGTGATTTCGAGGCGCTCCATGATTTCCAGTTCCACTTCTTCAAGCTCGTTGCGCCGTTTGGTGAGGGTTTCGAGCTCTTTTTGCAGGGCGAGGAGGTCCTTGGAGAGCCCTTCACCGCTGTCCAGGCGCGACTGGTCGCGATCGATCCGGGCGCGTACCGTCTCCACATCTGCGTCCGAGCGTTTCAATTCGCGCTCGATATCCTCAATGGCGGTGCGCGCGGCAACGAGGTCTTGCTCCTCTGCGCTCAGCATTTCCTGCGCAGACTTGATTTCCGGGTCCGCGGCGAGCTCCTTGGACTGGCTTCGCAAATGCTTGAGTTTGGCATCCAGGGCTTGCAGATCCAGTAGACGCCGCTGTTCTGCCGCGGGTGCTTTAACCACCGTGACCTCCACGATTGTCGATAATGTGACGAGCTTGGGTAACTAGCCTACGCGAGAAGCGGCGCGGACCGTTGCGCCATCAGGGTGTCAGAATGAAGTCCCACGGGTCGGTGTTGATTGTGCTCACTTCGATGTCAGCGCTGAAGCCGTGGTCATCAAGGGCGCGTTGTAAGGCACCGGCAGCGGTTGGGAGCCACACCCATTCGCTCGCGAAGTGCGAGACATCGATGAGATAGGGCCGCCCGTCGTTGGCTTCGCGCGCCTCAGAGGCAGGATGGTGGCGTAAATCCGCGGTCACGAAGACGTCGGCGTCGTGGGCTCGTACGGCGTCGAAGAGCGAGTCGCCGGCCCCGCCGCACACCGCGACCCGGTGAATCAGCGCGTTGCGGTCCCCGCTCACGCGCACTCCCCCGGCCACCGCAGGCAGCACCGAATACACGCGCGCCGCGAAATCACCGAGCGTCATGGACTCTTCGAGGTTGCCAACCCGGCCGATACCTTCTGGGGAGTCCTCGGAGCCAACGGGCTCAAGCGGAGTGGTGCCGCGGATTCCCAGCACGTCGGCGAGCACGTCGGAGACGCCGCCGATGGCGCTGTCGCCGTTGGTGTGCACCGTAATGAGAGCGCATCCGGCTTCCACGAGCGACTGCACCAGATTGCCTTTGAAATGTGAGTCAAAAACACCGTTGACCGGGCGCAAGAGCAATGGGTGATGCGTGATCAAAAGGTCAGTGTCTTTATCGATGACTTCTTGAACCACATCAAAAGTGGGATCCACCGCAAAAAGGATTCTGCGGACTTCGGCCCCTCTGCGCCCCACCACCGGGCCGACCGCGTCCCAATCCTCGGCCAAGGACATCGGCCACAATTGCTCCAGGACGTCTTGGACATCGGCCACGGTGGGGACCTTTGGCATTGGCCGGGTCCCCGGCTCTGTAGTGCGCATACACCAGTCATATCATTCCCGTGCGGCAAATAGGCGAGATGCGCTCTGGAACAAAAGTATCGCCGTCGTACTTAAATGTAGTTGTGAAAACTTTTGTATTGGCCGGTGGCTGTTTTTGGTGTTTGGACGCCGTGTATCGCAAGACGCGCGGCGTCACGGATGTGGTGAGCGGATATACCGGCGGGCACACCGCCGATCCGTATTATGAGCAAGTGTGTTCGGGAACCTCGGGGCACGCGGAGGCGGTGAAGGTGACCTTTGACGAGTCGATCGTGCCGGATGAGGTCATCCTGGGCCTCTTCTTCGCTTCGCATGACCCGACCACGCTGAACCGCCAAGGATATGACGTGGGGACGCAATACCGCTCGGCGATGTTTTATCAATCGCCGGAGCAGAAGGCGGAGTTCGCTGCGGCCATCGAAAAGGCGCAAGCGGATTGGAAGGATCCGATCGTCACCACGTTGGAAGAGTTGCAGACCTTCTACCCTGCCGAGGAGATTCACCAGGATTTTTATGCGAAGCGGCCCTATGAGGGCTATTGCCAGGTGATCATTAATCCGAAGCTGGCCAAGGCGCGCAAATATTACGCCGAGTGGCTCACAAGTTAGCCCGCCGGTAATCCCCCGGTAGTCTGGGCGTCAGAGAACGCATTCGGTGAACACTTGAGGAAGCGGTTATGGCACAGATTTACAGTGACGTCACGCAGGTGGTCGGCAAGACCCCGTTGGTGCAGTTGAACCGGCTAGCCAAGGATTTGCCGGGGGACGTGGCGGTCAAGCTGGAATTTTATAACCCAGCCAACAGTGTCAAGGATCGTATCGGCGTCGCCATTGTCGATGCCGCCGAGGCGTCCGGGGACCTCAAGCCTGGGGGCACCATCGTGGAAGGCACATCCGGGAACACCGGAATTGCCTTGGCCATGGTCGGCGCGGCCCGCGGCTATAACGTTGTGCTGACGATGCCCGAAACCATGTCCAACGAGCGCCGCGTCATGTTGCGCGCTTACGGTGCGCAGATTGTGCTGACTCCGGGTGCCGAAGGCATGCGCGGGGCGGTGGAGAAAGCTCAAGAGATTGTGGCCCAGACACCGAACGCGATTTGGGCCCGGCAATTCGCGAACGAGGCGAATTCCGCGATTCACCGCGCCACGACTGCCGAAGAAATCTGGGACGACACCGACGGCGCAGTGGATGTTTTTGTGTCCGGTATCGGCACAGGCGGGACTATCACCGGTGTGGGCCAAGTGTTGAAGGAGCGGAAGCCTTCGGTGCGGGTGGTGGCTGTGGAACCGGCCGACTCCCCCATTTTGAACGGCGGCGCACCGGGGCCGCACAAGATTCAGGGCATTGGCGCCAACTTCGTTCCCGAAATCTTGGACACCGAGATCTATGACGAGGTCTATGACGCCACGATCGAAGACTCGGTGCGCGTGGCCCGCGAGCTGGGAACCCAAGAGGGCATTCTGGGCGGCATCTCGTCGGGAGCGGTCGTGTGGGCGGCGCTTGAAGAGGCCGCCAAGGAGGAGAACGCGGGCAAACTCATTGTGGCGGTGGTCACCGATTACGGCGAGCGCTATATTTCCACCGTTCTCTTTGACGATATTCGGGGCTAACGCGGGAAAGGCCGACACTGAATACCTCACGAGACTCTTCACGAGCACCGCGTACCGGAGTGGCTGGCCGGGTCTTAGCCCGGCTGCGAGAAGACCTGGCATCGGCTAGCTCGCACGATCCCGCTGCCCGATCCAGTCTCGAGAATTTCTTTATCTACTCCGGTCTGCATGCCATTTGGATTCACCGGCTCACCCACCGCATGTGGACCAACCCGATGTTGCGGTTTCCGGCGCGTGCGCTGGCCCAATTCGGCCGTTTTCTCACCGGCATTGAGATTCACCCCGGAGCGGTTCTTGGCCGCCGTGTCTTCATCGATCACGGTATGGGAGTGGTGATTGGCGAAACCGCCGAAATCGGCGATGACGTGATGATCTATCAGGGTGTGACTCTCGGTGGCCGATCCCTTGAGAAGGTCAAACGCCATCCCACCATTGGCGCGCGCGTAACGATTGGCGCCGGTGCCAAGGTGCTCGGCCCCGTGGTCATTGGCGCCGATTCGGCCATTGGCGCCAACGCCGTAGTGGTCAAGGACGCGCCCGCGGAGTCCATTATCACCGGGATCCCTGCCCGGTGGCGGCATCGCGACGCGGCCCGCGAGACGAAGCCGGCCGTGGACCCGGCGGAGTACATCGATCCCGCGATGTACATTTAGCGCAACGTGCTGCGGAGTTTCCCGCATTCAGATGTGCCAGCGGCGGCAAACCGTGAGAGTGTTGACAGTAATTGCCGCGCGTATCAGCCGATCCTCAACGCAGGGTGCTTGGAGCGTTTGCGGCGCGGCATACCACGTTGGGGAGGACGGCATCATTTTTCGGGGGAACACCGGTAGCGCAGGAAAAACGGGGATCTCATCGGGCGGCGTTTCGCGTCGCGCGGTGACGAAGGCATGGGGCTTGGGAGCCGTTGCCACCGGGCTCGCGCTAAGCGGCTGCACGTCCGGCTCGCCAAATGCGGAAGGGAGCGCAACCGTCTCTGCCCCACCGGCGACGCCCACACCGACGCCCACTCCCACACCGACACCCACGCCCACTCCCCAAACGCTCCCCGGCGGCGGACGCATTGTGTTTCCGAATCGACGGTTCGTGGCACTCTACGGGCACCCGGGAAGCCCGAGCCTCGGTGTGCTCGGCGAACAGGACATTCCCGCATCGATCGCCCGCGTCAAGGATCTTGCCGCCCAATATCAGCCGTTCAGCAAGGAACCGGTGATTCCGGCCTTTGAAATCATTGCCACCGTCGCTGCCGGGCAACCCGGCCCCGATGGAAACTTTTCCAATGAGTGGCCCGTGGACAAGCTGCGCCCCTGGGTCGACGCGGCAAAGGAAGCTGGCGTCTACGTGGTGTTGGACCTGCAAAGCGGCCGCACGGATTCGCTAGAGCAGGCCAAACTCTACGAGCCGCTGTTGAAAGAGCCCCACGTGGGCCTCGCATTGGACCCCGAGTGGCGCCTTGGCCCGAATGAGTTCCCGCTACAGCAGATCGGCCAGATTTGGGCGGAGGAAGTGAACCGCACCAGTGAATGGTTGGCCACTGTGACCGCCGAAAACGACCTGCCGCAAAAGGTCTTCATTCTGCACCAGTTCCGCCTCGATATGCTTCCGGACCGTCAGAACGTTGCGATACGCAAAGAATTGGCCACGATCATTCACGCCGACGGCCAGGGCGCGCTCGGCGACAAAATGGCAACCTGGACAGCGTTGCAAGAAGGGTTGCCCAAGGGCGCCTGGCTCGGTTGGAAGAATTTCTACGACGAAGACACCGAAATGCTGACCCCGGAACGCACCATGACAGAAGTGAAGCCGACGCCCTGGTTTGTGTCCTACCAGTAGCGCCGGCTCCTCTTGAGGCCCGTGTGCAACTAGTGCGTGTCTACGGCCGCAACTTCGCTGCGGTCACCAGACCACTGCGTGTGGAAGGTGCCTGGCTTGTCGATGCGTCCGTATGTGTGAGCGCCAAAGTAATCGCGCAAGCCTTGCGTCAGGGCGGCGGGCAACCGGCCCCGTCGTAGCGCGTCAAAGTAGGCAAGCGACGAGGAGAACACCGGAACCGGGACCCCCGTTTCGGCCGCGACGGCGACCACGCGCCGCAACGCCGGAACCGCGCCCGCCATGGCCCGAGCAAACGCCGGAGCGAACAAGAGGTTCTTCGGGGCGTCCCCGCCCTGGTACGCGCGCATAATGTCATCGAGAAGGTCCGCCCGGATGATGCATCCGGCGCGCCAGAGCGAGGCGATCTCATCCAACTTGAGATCCCAGCCATACTGGTCTGCGGCGGCGGTCAACATGTCCAGACCCTGCGCGTAGCTCACCAATTTGGATGCGAAGAGCGCCTGCCGAACATCCTCCACAAAACCTTCTGGCACCTCGCTCCCGCCAGTACCGGCCGCCTCAGCGAAGACGTTTTGCGCCTCAGCGCGTTGATCGCGCTGGGAGGAGAGCGCCCTAGCGAACACCGACTCGGCAATCGCGGACACGGGGGAACCCAAATCAAGACCGGAGATCACCGTCCAGCGCCCTGTGCCCTTCTGCCCGGCCGAATCCACCACCACGTCCACCAGCGGCTTGCCGGTTTCCGCGTCCACCTGCGCAAGCACCTCGGAGGTGATTTCAATCAGGTAGGAGGCAAGTTCGGTGGTATTCCACTGGGCGAAAATTTCTGATTGCTCCGCCGGTGAAAGACCTGCCACGGAGCGAAGCAAGTCATATGCCTCGCCAATGACCTGCATATCGGCATACTCGATGCCGTTGTGCACCATCTTCACGAAATGACCGGCCCCATCGGTGCCGATCCAGGCGCAACACGGGTCGCCCTCATACTTGGCAGAGATCTTCTCCAGCATCGGTCCCAGGGACTCGTAGGACTGCTTGGATCCGCCGGGCATGATGGAGGGCCCCAGCAACGCGCCCTCTTCGCCACCCGAGACGCCCACGCCGACAAAGTGCAACCCCTTCTCCGTCAGGGCTGCCTCTCGCCGCCGGGTGTCCTCAAAATGCGAGTTTCCGGCGTCGATGACAATGTCGTCTTCTTCCAAGAGCGGGACCAGCTGATCAATCACCGCATCGACCGGAGCGCCGGCCTTCACCATGATGAGCACCCGTCGCGGCTTCTCGAGGTTTTGCACTAACTCTTCCAGGGATTCGGTGCGAATAAAGTCGCCTTCGTCACCATGGGCGCTTAGGAGAGCGTCGGTTTTTTCCACCGAGCGGTTGTGCACGGCAACGGTGTATCCGTTGCGGGCCAGGTTCCGTGCCAGGTTTGCTCCCATCACGGCAAGACCGGTGACACCAATTTGTGCGCTCATAACTCTCCTGAGGTAGTTCCACGTGTAGCAATAGCCTAGCGCTCCTGCCCAGGTTGGTGAGATAGCCTGTCATATCATGACGTGCTACACCTCTGTATTTGATCTTTTCAGTGTGGGCATCGGTCCTTCCAGCTCACACACGGTGGGCCCGATGCGAGCAGCGAAGCTCTTTGGCACCACCCTCATCGAGGACAACCTTCTCACCGGTGTGGACCGGATTTCGGTGCAATTGTGCGGTTCGCTCGGAGCCACCGGCATCGGTCATGGGACGCCGCAAGCGGTCTTGGCGGGCCTCGTGGGCGAGGATCCGGAGACGGTCAACCCGAGCCTGCCAAACGAGCTTGCCGCGCAGATCGAGTCTGAAGGCACCATCAATCTGATGGACAAACATCGCATACGCATGAACCCGGCTGACATTGAGCTCCTTCCGCACCGCATCCTGATCCGGCACACCAACGCCGTCGTTTTCAATGCCTTTTCGGCGGCCGGAGAGTTGTTGCTCTCCCGCACCTACTATTCGACCGGCGGCGGATTTGTGGAAGAGGAAGGCGCGCCGGCCACCGTTTCGGTTGATGCCGAACTCCCCTACCCTTACCAATATGCCTCCGATCTGCTGGAGATATCCGAGCGTGAAGGTCTCTCCATCGCGGAGATTGCGTTCGCCAACGAGTGTGCGCTGCGCCCGCCAGAGGCGGTCAACGCCGGGCTTGACCGCATTTGGGCGGCCATGCGGGAAAGCATTGCCAATGGCTTGGACACGCGCGGCACCTTGCCGGGAATTCTTAAAGCACGACGGCGAGCGGCAGCTATTGCTGAACAGTTGCGTTCCGTGCAGGGCGAGCGAGAGACCTCCCTGGAATGGTTGCAGGCCTACGCCATAGCGGTGAACGAGGAAAACGCGGCGGGCGGTCGCGTGGTCACGGCGCCCACCAATGGAGCTGCCGGAATCATTCCTGCGGTCATGTTCTACTTCAACGAGTTCCTGGCCGAGGCGATGGATGAGGTGAAGACGGAGGCCGTTCGCCGATACTTGCTGACCGCGACCGCCATTGGCTCGCTCTATAAGGGCAACGCCTCGATCTCCGGTGCGGAGGCCGGTTGCCAGGGCGAGGTCGGTTCGGCTTCCTCGATGGCCGCCGGTGCGCTCTGCGAAATTTTGGGCGGCACTCCTGCCCAAGTGGAAAACGCCGCCGAGATTGCCATGGAGCACAACCTTGGTTTGACCTGTGACCCGGTGGCCGGACTCGTGCAACTTCCCTGTATTGAGCGCAATGCCATTGCCGCCGGTAAGGCCGTGGCCAGTGCGCGCATGGCACTCTACGGAGACGGCAAGCACATGGTCTCGCTAGATACGGTGATCGAGACGATGCGCCAAACCGGGCGGGACATGTCCACCAAGTACAAGGAAACGTCCGAGGGCGGCCTCGCCGTCAACGTCATCGAGTGCTAACCCAATGACCGGTCGCGGAGTTCTTAGAGCTTCGGAGCCTCCCCTGCCGCGGCTGCCTTCAGCAGCGGCAGATATTTATCCAGCATCCACGGCAGGCTCAATACGGTGATGGAGCTGGTTGCGAAGACCATGGGTGGATCTGTCAACGGAATGTAGCCGCCGTTTTTGACTGCCGGAATGTCGGCGAAGAGCGGCGAGCTCTCGAGTGACTGCTGGACCCCGGAGTCAAGGAACCAGGAGACGAGGACATCCGAGTCGATGGATGTCAGGTTCTCTAGACTCATTTGCACGGCGAACTTGTCGCCTTCGGTGGGGACGCTGGGGGCAATTTGGAATCCCAACTCCTTGAGTAGCTGTACGCGAGAATCGCCCGCTTGGTAGATGTTGAAGCTATCGGCTGCGGTACCCGAGCCAAAGGCTATCGTCTTGTCCGCAAATCCCGGGTTCGCCTTTTTCGCTGAGGCAATCAGGTCGGTTGTTTTGGTGACGAGGTCCTCGGCTTCAGCGCTCATGCCCAACGCTTTGCCGACGATCGTGGTTTGATCCTGCCAGCTGGTGAGCCACGGTTTGCCTGGGTAGGCGACGGTCGGTGCGATCTCGCTCAGGCGCTTGTACTGTTCGGGGTCCAGGCCCGAGTTCACGGCCAGGATGACATCCGGTTTGAGCGCGAGAATCGATTCAAACGGGATGTCGCTCGAGGAGGACTTGATGAGAGAGGGTTCGGCCGAACCAATGAGTTCCTTATCCCATGGCAGGATTCCGGTACCGTCCCCAGTATTCCCGGACATGTCCTGCATCCCCACCGGAACTACCCCGAGAGCGAGTGCGACGTCCTGGCTCCCCCAGCCGATGGTCACGACCCGTTCGGGTTTCTTCTCTATGGTGACTTGGCCGAGCGCCGAGTCAAGGGTGACGGGGAACGCCGAAGAGTCTGCCGGAGCGCCTGACGAGGGTAATTCGCCGTTTGTGCTCGCGCTCGGCGCGCATCCGCTTGCCAAGAGCGCCACACTGAGCAGTGCCGCAATCAGCACGAACACACGTGAGGGAAAACCAGACTTTTTCACGGGCCACCTTTCGAGCAATTAATTTAGGTAACCATAACCTAACTTACATTTGCACGGTGCCCCAAAAACAGGTACTGAACTGGTCATAAATGTGGCCGGCATGACGTTGGCATTGGCAGGAGCTCTGTGGTGACGTGGCTGCGGACTTTGAATCGAGGCAGTCGTTGGCATGCGAAGCCCTAGGGCGACGACCAGTTGACGCCTTCGAGCACTACCGCCTGAAGCCCCGTGACCGCAACCTCGACAGCTCCGGTGTCGAGTGCGTGCGCGAGCAACGCTCCGGCGAAGACGGTAAGAAAGCAAAAAGGGAACGCCGATCATCTTGGCGATGGTTGGTGTTCCCTTACGAGATTTGTGGTGGGTCCTACCGGGATCGAACCGATGACATCCACGGTGTAAACGTGGCGCTCTACCAGCTGAGCTAAAGACCCAAATTTTCCCCTTCGTCGAGGGAAACGTGGTTCCTACTGGACTCGAACCAGCGACCTCTGCCGTGTGAAGGCAGCGCTCTAACCAACTGAGCTAAAGAACCGCACCCGGACCCGAAATGGGCCAAAGCAACGAACAACTAATCTACCGTATCCGAGCCGAAAACTCACAACCGGGCGATGGCCGCGAGAACTTCGGAGGTTCCTTGCTCGATCTTGACTGTCGCAACCTCGTCTCCGCGGGTCGCTCCCCGGTTGACGATCACCACCGGCTTGCCCCCTTTGGCGGCATGGCGGACAAAGCGCAAACCGCTCATGACGGCCAAGGAGGAACCGGCAACGAGGAGAGCATCGCCGTCGTTCACCATCTGATAGGCCGCCGTGACGCGCTCGGGCGGCACGCCCTCACCAAAATATACAAAGTCCGGCTTCAACACTCCCCCGCACGCCGGGCAATCCGGGAAACGGAAACCGGCGGTGGCCGCAATCTCCGCGTCCGCATCCGGTGCGACGTCCGCGGCATCGGCATGCGCGTCCGCGTAACCGGGGTTGAGCGCGCTCAATCGCAAACCAATGGCAGCGCGCGTGAAAATCGTGGGGCAGCGCAGGCAAACCACCCGGTCATAGCGGCCGTGCAGGTCGATGACGTTTCGGCTTCCCGCGTCCTCGTGCAGACGGTCCACATTTTGCGTCACCAGCCCGGCGAGCCGGCCATCCCGCTCCATTGCGGCCAGCGCACGGTGCCCACTATTGGGCTGGGCTCGCCGCATGTGCTCCCAGCCCACATGATTGCGCGCCCAATATCGCCTGCGGGCATCCGCACTGCCGACAAACTCCTGATAGGTCATTGGGTTGCGCCGGACCGACGTTGGGCCCCGGTAATCCGGAATCCCGGAGTCGGTCGAAACCCCCGCGCCGGTGAGCACCGTGATGCGCCGACCATGCAACAACGCCGCCGCGCGCTCCACCGAATGCAGATCTAGCCCCACGTCGCGACCGTGTCCACGAGCCGCTGATACTTCTCCATGGGCCGCGGAACCCCCAGGTCCGTACTGAACACGTCGGCGATGACCCCGCCCGAGCTGATCGCAAAGGTGTAGCGTCCGGCCATCCCGCTGTCCGAATCGAACACGCCAAAATGCTCTGCAACCGCACCATGCGGCCAAAAATCGGCGAGCAAATCAAAGGTGATGCCCTCGGCGTCGGCAAAACTGCGCAGGGCAAATTTGTGGTCCACCGACACGCCCATCAGCCGGATGCCGGCGCGCTCAAAGTCGCCATGACGCGCGTTGATCGAGGCTAGCTCGCCCGTACACACCCGCGAAAACGCGAACGGATAAAAAACCAGGATTGTGGGTTGGCCGGTCCGGGTAAACACCACATTTTCCCCATAGTGATTGACCAGGGCCAGTTCACCGAGCTGATGTCCGACGGCGAGTGGTTGCCTTCGTGCCACGCGTTACTTTTGCGTTTGGGTGCGTTTGGGGACGAGGCGGGTGGCCGCCCAGTCTTTGGACACACCTGCGGTGGATGTCGAGTGAAGGCCAGCCGTCGGGGCGGCCTGTTGTATGTCTGCGGGCGGAACGTAGCCGTCCCGTCCGGATTTCGGGGTGAGCACCCAGACGCTCGCGGACTCGTCCAGCGAGGTTTGGCAATCCATGAGCGCATCGACAAGGTCGCCGTCGCCTTCGCGCCACCACACGATCACGGCGTCGACTACTTCATGGTCCTCTTCGGTGAGCAATTCTGAGTCGATGGCGTCTTCAATGTCGTCACGGAAGTCAAAATCGACGTCATCGTCATATCCGAATTCCTGAACTAGATCTCCCGGGCGCAAACCCAGTCTGCTCGCCACACTCTGATCCGTGGCGGCTTCCGCCTTGCTCACCGCTTTTCCTCCCACTCAGTTGAGCCAAAATGCGCACACGTGCGCTACTTCACATTGTCCTTAATTTGTGCGCGTTTTGGTAGTCGCCCCGGCGCGCGAGGCGAATTTTCGCGGTTCTAGCCGGGACGGATGGAAAGGCGGTGGCGGGCGCGGGCGTCACACATGGCGAAGAGGGGCACTCTGGCTACGCATTGGAATGCACTGCGGGCTAGAGTGATTTATGTGCACCCATGCGCCGGGCAAACCGAGCGTGAGTGCGCGGCGGAATAAAGCCGCTGAGAGCGTGTTTCCAGTTTTGGAACTGCCGTCAGTTTGTGGACTGAAATCAGTCTTTGCGCGGGCGGCGGCGCTCATGCCCTGCTTTCCCAGCAGATTATAGAGAGGTAAGACGTGGCCGCAGGAGAAGATACCAAAGACATTCTGAGCGGGCTCACCAGCCAACTGCCAGACGCTGATCCGGAGGAAACTGCCGAGTGGATCGAGTCTTTGGACGAACTCATTCAGAGCCAAGGAACCGAACGCGCCCAGTTCATTATGCGTTCCTTGTTGCAACGCGCAGGATCGCGCAGCGTCGGTGTGCCGATGGTGACCACCACCGACTATGTCAACACGATCCCCGCTGATCAGGAGCCGGAGTTCCCCGGTAACGAAGAAATTGAACGCAAGTACCGCGCATGGTTGCGCTGGAACGCGGCCGTCATGGTGCACCGCGCGCAACGCCCCGAAATTGGGGTGGGCGGCCACATTTCCACCTACGCCGGCGCAGCCACCCTGTATGAAGTGGGTTTCAACCACTTTTTCAAGGGCAAGGATCACCCCAGCGGCGGCGACCAAGTATTCTTCCAGGGGCACGCCTCCCCCGGCATGTACGCTCGCGCCTTCCTGGAAGGACGCTTGAGCGAAGAAGACATGGACGGATTCCGGCAAGAAAAGTCGGATGCGCCGCACGGCCTCTCCTCCTACCCGCACCCGCGGCTCATGCCCGAGTTCTGGGAGTTCCCCACCGTGTCCATGGGCATCGGCCCGATGAACGCGATCTACCAGGCGCAGTTCAACCGCTACCTGCATAACCGCGGGTTGAAAGACACCTCTGATCAGCACGTCTGGGCGTTCCTTGGCGACGGCGAAATGGATGAACCGGAAAGCCGCGGCCTGCTCCAGCTCGCCGCCAACGAGAATCTCGACAACCTCACCTTTGTCATTAACGCGAACTTGCAGCGCCTCGACGGCCCGGTTCGCGGCAACGGCAAGATCATTCAAGAACTGGAAGCGTTCTTCCGCGGTGCCGGCTGGAACGTCATCAAGGTCATTTGG
This sequence comes from Haematomicrobium sanguinis DSM 21259, assembly GCF_000688395.1. GTDB lineage: Bacteria > Actinomycetota > Actinomycetes > Actinomycetales > Micrococcaceae > Haematomicrobium > Haematomicrobium sanguinis. The sequence goes on from NZ_JIAG01000010.1 coordinate 110,618, forward strand.
GGTCGCGAGTGGGACGCCTTGCTCGCCAAGGATGATGACGGCGCCCTGGTGGACATCATGAACTCCACCCTGGACGGCGACTACCAGACCTATAAGGCCGAGTCCGGCGGTTTTGTGCGCGAGCACTTCTTCGGAAAGACCCCGCAAACCAAGGCCATGGTTGAGGACATGAGTGACGACGAGGTATGGAACTTGAAGCGCGGCGGCCACGATTACCGCAAGGTGTATGCCGCGTATAAGGCGGCCACCGAGTTCAAGGGCAAGCCGACCGTGGTTATTGCCATGACCGTCAAGGGGTACGGACTTGGCCCCCACTTCGAGGGCCGCAACGCCACCCACCAGATGAAGAAGCTCACGCTGGATGACCTCAAGGGCTTCCGCGACCACCTGCGCATCCCGGTGACCGATGAGCAGCTCGAGGCTAACCCGTACCTGCCCCCGTATTACAACCCGGGACCGGAATCCGAGGAAATCAAATACCTGCTGGAGCGCCGTAAAGAGCTCGGCGGTTCGCTCCCCGAACGCCGTAATAACCCTGGCGAACTCGCATTGCCTGGCGATAAGGCGTACGAGGTAGCCAAACGCGGTTCCGGCAAGCAATTGGCAGCGACCACAATGGCGTTTGTGCGCTTGCTCAAGGATCTGATGCGGGACAAGGAATTCGGCGCCCATGTGGTCCCGGTGATTCCCGATGAGGCGCGTACCTTCGGTATGGACTCATTCTTCCCGACGTCCAAGATCTACAACCCGAAGGGACAGAACTACCTCTCGGTGGACCGTGACCTGGTACTCGCCTACAAGGAATCCCCTCAGGGCCAGATCCTGCACGCAGGCATTAACGAGGCCGGCTCCATGGCCGCGTTTACCGCGGTCGGTACCTCCTACGCCACCCACGGCGTGCCCATGATCCCGATCTACGTGTTCTACTCCATGTTCGGTTTCCAGCGCACCGGCGACTCGATTTGGGCCGCCGCAGATCAGATGTCCCGCGGGTTCTTGATTGGCGCCACCGCCGGCCGCACCACGCTGACCGGTGAGGGGTTGCAGCACGCCGATGGTCACTCGCCGCTTTTGGCTTCGACCAATCCGGCCGTGGTGCACTATGACCCGGCATACGGTTACGAAATCGGACACATTGTGAAGGACGGGCTGAACCGCATGTACGGCCCGGACTCCGAGGATCGAAACCTCATTTACTACCTGACCGTGTACAACGAGCCGATCCAGCAGCCGGCAGAGCCCGAAGAGTTGGACGTCAACGGCCTGCTCAAGGGCGTGTACCTGCTCGCCCCGGCCAAGATTGACGGGCCGCGCACCCAGTTGCTCGCCTCCGGTGTGGCGGTGCCGTGGGCGCTGGAAGCACAACAGATCCTCGCCAACGAGTGGGGCGTGTCCGCTGACGTATGGTCGGTGACTTCCTGGAACGAACTGCGCCGCGACGGACTTCGCGCCGAAGAGGAGAACTTCCTCAACCCCGGTGCCGAACCGGTCGTTCCATTCGTGACCAAGCAGCTGGAAGGCGCGACCGGACCGATCGTGGCCGTGAGCGACTACATGAAAGCGGTACCGGATCAGATCCGCCAGTTCCTGCCCAACGAGTTTGCGACTCTTGGCGCGGACGACTTCGGCTTCTCCGACACCCGCGCCGCCGCACGCCGCTACTTCAAGATCGATAGCCATTCGATCGTGGTGCGCGCCCTGGAAATGCTGGCACGCCGCGGCGAAGTCGACGCGAACGCGCCGCGCGAAGCATTTGACCGCTACCGCCTCGATGACGTCAACGCGGGCACCAGCGGCAACGCCGGAGGCGACGCTTAACACCGGCAACACGTGACAGTGGGTGTGCCATCCCTTGCAGGGGGGTGGCACACCCACTGTTTTTTGTAGATAACACACAAACGCCGTGTTTCTCGTATGCTCGAATACATGCCCGGCCGCCAGAACTCCACACTGCAAACCCTGCAGAACTCCATCGGATCGCTTTCCACTGCGACGCTCAAGGAATTAGAGAAGCAACTACCGTGGTACCGCGAGCTGCGCCCAAGGGACCGCACCGCACTGGGCCTCATAGCGCAAAAGGGCATCGCCTCCTTTGTGTCCTGGTATCAAAAACCCGCCGCCAAGACGTGGGTTCTCGCCGACGTGTTCGGCACCGCCCCCACCGACCTTGCTCGCTCGATCAGCTTGCAAAAGGCCCTGCAACTGATACGGGTCGTGGTGGGGACGGTGGAGGATCACGTCCCGGAGCTGGCCGCAGGCGGAGATGAAGACAAGCTACGGCTCGCCGTGTTGCGATTTTCTCGAGAAGTGGCCTTTGCGGCCGCCGACGTCTATGCGCGCGCCGCCGAGGCGCGGGGCGCGTGGGACACCCGGCTGGAGGCGCTCGTTGTCGACGCCATTTTGCGCGGCGAAAACTCTGACTCGCTTCGCTCCCGGATTGCGGCTTTAGGCTGGAAATCGAAGAGCCCGGTGACGGTCGTTGTGGGTAGCGCGCCCGAGGATGCGAATCCGAGTTTTGTCTCCGATTTGCGCCGCTCGGCGTTGCGCTTCTCCGAGGACTCCCTCGTGGGAATCCAGGAGGATCGCATTGTGCTCTTCCTGGCCGGGTACCGCGATTCTCCCGAGTCTGGGCAACGCGTCGTGAACTCGTTGGGGCCGGGCCCGGTGGTGGTGTCGGCACCGGCCCCGAGTCTGGTCGAAGCCGGAGCGCAAGCGAATGCCGCGTTTTCGGCGGTCACGGCCGCCGCGGCGCTTCCAGCCGCGGCACTGCCCATTTCCACCGGCGACCTGCTGCCAGAACGCGCCATGAACGGCGATGCCTCCGCCTCCGCCCAACTTGTAGAAACCATTTACACGCCGCTCGTCAAGGCAGGAAACGGCCTGCTGGAAACCCTTGGCGCTTACGTAGAAATGGGACACTCCTTAGAAACCAGCGCCCGCGAGCTTTTTGTCCACGCAAATACGGTGCGCTATCGGTTGCGCAGAGTCACCGAAATCACCGGCTGGGACCCGCTCATCCCTCGCGAAGCGTTTGTCCTGCACGCCGCGCTGATTGCCGGCCGACTATCGACTAATCTTGTAGGTAACCTACAAAACGGCGGGACGAGTATGGTCATGCCGCCACCGGGAAACCCCACAAAAGTTTGGAATGCTTGAATGGTGCTCGCAATTCTCTGCCCTGGACAGGGCTCGCAAACCCCTGGCTTTTTAACCCCCTGGCTCGATGTGCCCGGCGTGGCCGAACAACTGCAACGCTTGAGCGATGCCGCCGAACTCGATCTCATTCACTACGGCACCCAGGCTGACGAAGAGACCATCAAGGACACCGCCATCGCCCAGCCGCTCATTGTGGCCGCTTCCCTGGTGAGCGCGCGGGCGGCCGGCCTTGACTCCGCCGGATTGGATGGTGCGCCACAAGACGCGATCATTGCCGGGCACTCGGTCGGCGAAATCGCCGCGGCGGCACTTGCCGGTATTTTCAGCGACGAGGACGCGATGAAGTTCGTGAGCCAACGCGCGCAAGCAATGGCGCTGGCAACCAAGGCAACACCGACAGGCATGGCCGCTGTCCTCGGCGGCGATCAGGAAGAGGTCCTCGCCGCCATTCGCGCCGCAGACCTCACCCCCGCCAACGTCAACGGCGGCGGACAAATCGTCGCCGCCGGCGCCCTAGAGAACCTCGAGCGTTTCACCACGGAACCGCCGGCAAAAGCCCGCGTCATCCCGCTCAAGGTGGCCGGGGCCTTCCACACGAGCTATATGGAAGCCGCGCGTGCGAGCCTTGGTGAGGCCGCGCCGTCGTACTCCCCTGCCGACCCCGCGCGCACCATACTCACGAATTTTGACGGTTCCGAAGTCGCCACTGGCGGCGAATACCTCTCACACCTCGTGGAGCAGGTCGCCCGACCGGTGCGCTGGGATCTCACTATGGAGACCATGGGGCGCCTCGGCGTCAGCGGGATCATCGAGTTGGCTCCGGCCGGAACTCTGGTCGGCATCGCCAAGCGAGTCATGAAGGGCGTGCCGTCGGTGGGCTTGAAAACTCCGGAGGACCTGGGTGCCGCGGCGAACCTTGTGTCCGAAATGAATGACGGCGCGTAGTACAGGAGAGTGCGAATGGCCACCTTGCAGCAACGAAAGACCAACGAATTCACGAAGGTCATGGGTGTCGGGGCGTACCGTCCGGAAAAACGCGTGAGCAATGAGGAAATCATCCAGTGGATCGACTCCTCGGACGAATGGATTCGCCAGCGCACCGGCATTGTGACCCGGCAGCGCGCCGACGCGGACACCAGCGTCATCGACATGGCCGAAGGCGCGGCCCGCAATGCGCTGGAGAACGCCGGGATCAGTGCGGATCAGTTGGGCGCGGTGATTGTGTCCACAGTCTCGCACCCGTTCGCGACCCCAAGCGCCTCGGCGAAACTGGCCGACCGGCTGGGCGCCACCCCGGCCGCGGCCTACGACATTTCGGCGGCGTGCGCCGGATATTGCTACGGCATTGCCCAGGCGGACGCGCTGGTGCACTCCGGGCAGGTCGAGTACGCGCTGGTGGTCGGCGCGGAAAAGCTCAGCGACTTCATTGACAACCATGAGCGCACCATCTCCTTCCTCCTGGGAGACGGTGCGGGCGCAGTGGTGATCGGTCCCTCCGACACGCCCGGGATTGGGCCGACCGTGTGGGGATCGGACGGCAGCAAATATGACGCGATCGGCATGACCCATTCGCTGCTGGACATTCGCGAGCTCTCGCTAGCCGCGCAGGCCGATGGCGGCGCCTCGGTGGGATCGATCTTAGAGACCGAAGCCCAGCTGTGGCCGACCATGCGCCAAGACGGGCAAACAGTCTTTCGGTGGGCGGTGTGGGAAATGGCGAAGGTCGCTCAACGCGCGCTGGACGCCGCCGGGGTATCGGCAGCGGATCTCGCCGCGTTCATTCCGCATCAGGCCAATATGCGCATTATCGATGAGATGGTCAAGCAACTCGGAGTACCGGAAAACGTGGTCGTGGCCCGCGATATTGCCGACTCCGGTAACACCTCCGCGGCCTCAATCCCGTTGGCCACACACCGACTTCTGCAGGAGAATCCGGAGCTCTCCGGCGGGCTCGCCTTGCAAATTGGTTTCGGCGCCGGGCTTGTCTTTGCCGCTCAAGTGATTGTTTTGCCCTAAGATTTTGACCGACACGTGCTTGGCTTTGACCAGGACGCGTGAGAAAGACCCGGTCCCGTGCCGCACGGGGGCTACCGGATACACACAAGAAATAAGGAGCCAGAATGGCTAGCAAAGAAGAAATCCTCGCCGGTCTCGCCGAGATCGTGAATGAAGAGACCGGCCTTGCCCCCGAGGCCGTGGAAATGGACAAGTCCTTCACCGATGACTTGGACATCGACTCCATCTCCATGATGACCATTGTGGTCAACGCGGAAGAAAAGTTCGACGTCAAGATCCCGGACGAGGAAGTCAAGAACCTCAAGACCGTGGCCGACGCTGTCAACTACATCGAGGGCGCACAGGCCTAAGCCTCGGCTCGATCACGCCAGTGTTCGCGTTTCGTCTAGAGGATGAGCGCGCGAACCACTGGCAGGGTCGTTCTGGTCCGGCTTTTTAATTCAGGACATCCGGACCAGATCGTCTCTGAACACCACAGAATCCAGGAAGAGCGCCGAAAGAGTTGCTATGTCTAGAAAAGTAGTTATTACCGGGTTGGGCGCTACCTCGCCCATCGGCGGTGATGTCCCAACCATGTGGGCCAACGCGCTCAAGGGTGTCTCCGGTGCACACACGCTCACCGATGACTGGGTTCAAGAATATGAATTGCCGGTCACCTTTGCGGCCAAGGTCTCCGATCCCGCCGAGAATGTGCTCTCCCGCGTCGAGATGAAGCGCATGGACCCCTCGACCCAGTTCGGTGTCATCGCCGCGCGCGAGGCGTGGAAGGACGCGAACATCGAGGACGTGGACCACGACCGTCTCGCCGTCGCGTTTGCGACCGGCATTGGCGGTGTCTGGACGCTCCTGGGAGCTTGGGACACGTTGCGGGACAAGGGCCCGCGCCGAGTGCTGCCCATGACGGTGCCGATGCTCATGCCCAACGGCGTGGCCGCTGCGGTGTCGCTGGATCTCGGTGCCCGCGCCGGAGCGCACACCCCCGTGTCTGCGTGCGCCTCCGGCACCGAAGCGCTCAATGTTGCGATGGACCTGATCCGTACCGGCAAGGCCGATGTGGTTGTTGCCGGTGGCGCCGAGTCCGCGATTCACCCGATGACAATCGCCTCATTCTCGGCCATGCAGGCGCTCTCGCGCCGCAATGACGATCCCGAGCACGCCTCCCGGCCCTACGACCGGGACCGCGACGGATTCGTCATGGGGGAAGGCGCCGGCGCGTTGGTACTCGAGTCCGAAGAACATGCCAAGGCCCGCGGCGCCCACATTTACGCCGAACTCGCCGGTACCTCCGTCACGGCCGACGCGTACCACATCACCGCGCCGGACCCCGAGGGTCTTGGTGCCACCCGTGCGCTGAAGGCGGCGCTCTACGATGGCCGCGTCCAGCCCGAAGACGTGGTGCACGTCAACGCGCACGCGACCTCCACCCCGGTGGGCGACCAGCCCGAGTACACGGCGTTGCACGCAACCTTCGGCAAGCACCTGGATGACATTGCGGTTTCGGCAACGAAGTCGCAAATGGGTCACCTCTTGGGCGCCTCCGGTGCGGTGGAAGCCGTGTTGACGGTCAAGGCCGTTGAGGAGCGCCGTGCGCCGGTGACGATCAACCTGGAAAACCAGGATCCGGAGATTCCACTGAACGTGGTCACCACCGAGCGCGAGCTGCCGCAAGGCGACATTGTGGCGCTTTCTAACTCCTTTGGCTTTGGCGGGCACAACGCGGTCATCGCGGTCCGTTCCCTCTAGCCTCGTTTCACATCCCCGTACCGCGTAGAAAAAGTACGACGGCGATCCAAGGCTTGGATCGCCGTCGTACTTTTTCTGCGCGGCACTTTGGGGGTACACCTGCGGGCCCGTTCAACCCGCTGCGCATGTTTGGCCGCTAGCTGACCTGGTGGAGCCAGCGCACCGGCGCGCCATCACCGGCGTAGCGGAAGGGTTCGAGTTCGTCATCCCAGGCCTCGCCCAGGGCCAACGAGAGTTCGGCGCACATCGCCGCGCCGTCGCCGCCGGATTTTTGGTAGGCGTAACGAATGCGGTCTTCGCCGACAACTACATTGCCCATCGCATCGGTGTGGGCGTGGAAGATGCCAAGTTCGGGAGTGTGGGACCACCGGCTTGCGTCAACGCCGCGGCTGGCTTCTTCGGTAACTTCGTAGCGCAGGTGTGCCCATCCTCGGATGGCGGAGGCGAGAAGCGAACCGGTGCCTTGGGGGGCGCTCCAGGTCAATTCGGCGCGGAACATTCCGGGCGCGGCAGGTTGCTCGTCCCAGTCGAGTTCGATGCGTTCATCGAGGATGCCACTCAGGGCCCATTCGATGTGCGGACACAGCGAAGCGGGGGCTGAGTGCACCAAAAGCACGCCGCGCGTGTATTCAACAGACATGTCAACCTCCATAGTTACTGATACGTCTTCCCCAACGATCTGTAACTACTGCGAAGGTGCGTCCAGGCGCGAGCCCACGTTCTCATTGTGCACTAGAGTGCCGCCTTTTACCAATACCAAATACTCAGGATGTAGTTACAGCGGCGCAATTAGGCGCGCGGGTGTGCCTGTTGGTAGCTCGCGCGCAGTCTTTCGATGGAAACGTGGGTGTAAATCTGCGTGGTCGAGAGGCTGGCGTGCCCCAGGAGTTCCTGGACCGCTCTGAGGTTAGCGCCGCCGTCGAGCAGGTGCGTCGCCGCGGTGTGGCGCAGGCCGTGCGGGCTGTGCACGGTGGCGTTGTCAATACCTGCCAGTCTTTTGGTGATCATTTCACGAGCCTGGCGTTGCCCAAGCCGCCCGCCCTTGGCACCGAGGAAGAGGGCGCTGGTGACGAGGCGGGCCGCTGCGTGGTCTTTGTGGGGTTGCGAACGAGTAAGGATCTGCGGGCGGCCATCGCTGATCCAAGCACGCAGGGCGTCTTGGGCGGGCACACCGAAAGGCACCACTCGCTCCTTGTTGCCCTTCCCGATCACGCGCAGGGTGCGGCGTTCCCAATCGACACTCTCCAGATCGAGGGCGACGAGTTCGCCAATGCGCATACCGCTCGCGTAGAGGAGTTCTAGGATGGCTTGGTCTCTGAGGTAAATGGCGAAAGCGTCCGGGTCGGTTGCCGCGTCTGGTGTCGGGGCGTCGAGGAGTTCCTGGGCCTGGTTTGCGCGGAGCACACCGGGTAGGGATTTTGCGACCTTGGGTGATTTGAGTTTGATCCCCGGGTCCTCGGCGGCGCGGCCCTCGCGAAGCAGCCAGGCGGTAAAGGCGCGGATGGAGGCGGATTTACGTGCCAGCGAGGTGCGTGCCATGCCCTTTGCCGCTTGCTCGCCGAGGAAGGCACGCAAATGGGCGAGTTTGATGTCCCCGGTGGTGTGCCTGCCGTTGTTCTGCAGAAAAGCGATCAGCGCGTCAATGTCTTGGAGGTAAGCGCGTACGGTGTTTTCGGAGCGGCCGCGCTCGTAGCTGAGGTAGGCGGCAAAGTCGTCCCTGGCCCGCTCGAGGTTTCTCGCCGCCATGCGCGTCTCACCAGTGCTCACGCTTCCAGTGTGGCCCTAATTCTGGCCGGTGGACACTCGACTCTCCGCACACACCTCAGATAACTTGCGCCGGGCAACGTAGCATATGTGCAGGAGGCTCCCAATTGGCACGGGATGAAAGTGTGAGCGAATACATGGACATGAACCAGGATCTGATGGATGAGAGTGAGTCCCTCAAGGATCGGCTGACGTGGTATCGGATCCGGAACAAGCTACGCATTAAGACGATGTGGGGCCGCCCATTTGCGTTCTTTCTCATCGCTTTGGCGTTGGCCGCGTGTGTGCCGCTGGTCGATACAGGACTCAATTTCAATCTCGTGGCCATGGACAAGGGTACGCTCATCAGTGTGCTTGGCGGCGTTTCTGCCGCGACGCTGACGCTTTCCGGCCTGGTCTTTACCGCTCTCACCACGGCAATGCAGCTCGGTATTTCCTCGCTCTCGGTTCGGGTGGTGCCCATCCTGCAACAGGACCCCGTCATGCTCATGTCGATGGGCGTCTTTATCGCGACCTTCGGGTATTCGATGTTGTTGGGCGTGGAAATGACTCTGGGCCCAGAAGAATTCAAGCCCGTGATGGCGTACGTGTTGGCGATTGTCCTCGCCATCGCCTGCGGTGTGCTGCTGATTGCCACCGTGGCCCGTATCTGCCGCATCTTGAATCCGGGCCAGTTGCTCTTGATGATTGCCGATCAGGGCTACAAGGCAATGGATGACCAGTTGCATCAATACCGGCGTAACCAGCCCAAGATGCCGCACCGCGAAAAGACCTCTGGCGGAAGCATCATCCGGATGGATCTTCGCCGTGGCCGCGGAAACACGCTTCTGGCCGTGAATTCGGTGCGTTTGCTGTCCTACGAGTCCAAATGGGATATCGAAATCGAACTCCTCGCGGTAGTCGGCTCGGCGTTGCCCTACGGGCTTCCGGTGTTCCGTGTCACCGGTGACACCACGCGGCGCCAACGCAAACGGCTGATGCGGTGCCTGGCCTTCGGTGAGACCTACGCGCCGACCTCCGGCCCTGTGGGGGCGATTCGCGCCATGGTGGACATTGCGCTCAAGGCGCTCTCCCCCTCTATCAACGATCCGAGCCGCGCCGTCCAGGTCCTGGACGAGCTCGAGGCGATGTTGGCGTACTTATCGCGAAACATTGAAGAGAACAATAAATGGGTGGAGGACAGCGGGAACCGCTCAATTGTTCGCGGCTGGACCCGCACCTGGGAGGATTACGTCGCCATTAGTACCGATGAGATTCGACAGTACGGTACTACCTCCATTCAAATTCAGCGCCGCTTGCGCAACATGTTTGAGTCCCTCTTGGAGCTCTGCGCTCACAATCAAAAGGAGCCGTTGCAAACGCGTTTGGAACTGCTAGATGCGCAAACCGATTCGCTGTGGACTATGCGGCTGGATCGTGAGCTTTCGCTCGTCTCGGATCCGCAAGGTTTCGGCTCGGCCAACGGGGTTGGGCGCGACGCGGACCCGCACGCTGTGCCGGGGTCCCCGCTCTCCAAGCGTGTCGATTCAAGCAACGCCAGCTGAGTGGCGGACAGTTCTAACTCTCCACCCGCCACAACCCCTGAATCTGCTGAGCCAGACCCTCCAAACTCAGCCGGCCCAGCGCGGCGCGCACGTCCGCCTCGCTCACTCCGGACACTTCGCTGAGTTTGGAAATGGTACTTCCCTTGGTCTTGGGCAGCGCCTCATAGACCAGCTGATCGTCAACCCTCATCCCATCGGTCACGAGCGTCTTTTCGCCCGCAACCCGTCCGGAGGCCGCCAGCTCCGAAAAGCCCAAGAGCTCCAAAGCCTCAGCGCCGTCGGTAATGGGGATGGCCCCACCCTCGCGCATGAGCCGATGGACGCCCGCGGATTGCGGCGAATCAATCGGACCGGGTACCGCGCCGATTTCCCGTCCTAAACCGGCCGCATGCGAAGCGGTGTTCAACGCCCCGGAGCGCCAGGTCGCTTCCACAACCACGGTCGCGCCGGCGAGCGCCGCAATGAGCCTGTTACGTTGCAGAAAACGCCAGCGGGTCGGTGTTCCTCCGGGTGCGGTTTCGGACACGAGCAGTGTGCGGTTCATAACATCTTGGAGCAGTTGCTGGTTGCCCGCCGGATAATACCGATCGACACCGCACGCAAGTATCGCGTAAGTGGGCCACACCTGATCCGAACCCACCGTGAGTGCGCTGCGATGCGCCATTGCATCAATCCCATAGGCGCCCCCGGAAATAACGGTCACCCCGCGAGAAACCGCATACTCACAAATAGTTCTGGTCGCCGAGCCGCCGTAGGGGGTTGCTCCCCGCGATCCCACCACGGCGAGAGAACGATCGGCCAGAGGAAGTGTCCCCTCGAGCGCCCCAGCACCGCGAACCCATAACGCGATCGGTGCTTCCGGCCCCAAGTCGGCGAGCGCCGGTGGCCAGCCCTCATCTTCGGGAATGAGCAAGGTGCCGCCAAGTTTGGCGATAGAGGCGAGATCGCGCACCGGATCTGCCGCGTTCACCCGATTCCGCCAGCGCTCTAACCCTCGGGCTAGCGCATCCTGGGGTTTACGCTGTCCGGCGACTGCGGCAATGTGGTGGAACTCCCCCAGCTCCACGCCGGTGGGCGCGGACCCGAACATGACCTCCACCGCACGCAGCGGACCGAGCGATTCGATCAGCATGGTTGCGGCCACGTCTCCGGGCTCGCACACCCGGGTCAACAGTGCCCGGGCCATTCGCACACTGTCCATCAGCCGATCCGCCTGGGCAACCGCCTCGCTCATTCTTCCCCTCCTCCGTGTGAGCTTCGGAAGGTGAGCGCTTGCGCGATGTGTTGTTCGCCCGGGCGCTCGCGTCCTTCCACATCTGCTAGCGTCCATGCGATCCGTAGCACCTTGTCATAAGCGCGGGCGGAAAGGCGTCCGCGCTCTAGGGCGCCATCGAGGAGAGCCGTCACGTCTCCCGGCAGACGCAATGCGCCGCGTAGGATCGGCCCGGGAACGTGGGCGTTGGAGTCATAGCCGAAGGCGGCGAGTCGTTCTTTCTGGCGATCGCGCGCGGCGGCAACCCGCTCTGCGACGACCGCGCTCATCTCACCCTGCTCGCCTTCGCGAAAGAGCCGGGGATTGACCTTGTCCACCGTGACGTGCAGGTCCACGCGGTCCAGCACGGGACCGGAAATCTTGCCAAAGTAGCGTCGCCGCTGTTGCCACGTGCAGGTGCAGTCCACCGCCTTCCCGCCGCCGTTGCCACAGGGACACGGGTTCGCCGCCAACACGAGTTGGAACCGTGCCGGATACTTTGCGACTCCTGCAGAGCGGTGTAGCGACAATTGTCCGCTTTCCAACGGTTGCCGCAACGAGTCGAGGACGCGGCGGTCAAACTCGGGAGCCTCGTCAAGGAACAGCACCCCGCGATGTGCCTTGGATATCGCCCCGGGCAGGGGAATGCCGCTGCCTCCACCGACTATGGACGCCACCGTGGCACTGTGGTGCGGGGCTTCAAAGTGCGGGCGACGCAAGAGCGTCCCGCGCGCGGCAAACCCGGCGCGCACCCCTTTGCCGGCAGAGCCCACCAGCGAATGAATGGCGCTGACTTCCAGGCTTGCTTGGTCATCCAAATCCGGTAAGAGACTCGTCAGCCGGCTCGCGAGCATGGTCTTGCCGGCGCCCGGCGGCCCGACCAGCATCAGGTGATGCCCACCAGCGGCCGCCACCTCGAGGGCGAGCTTCGCCTCCGGCTGGCCGTGCACATCCGCGATATCGCCCTCCTCCACCGGCGCACCCACGTCCGCACCCGTACTTTGCTGGGCCCGGTCGGTAATGGTGACCGGCCGCACGTCTGACTCCTTGGCACCGAGAAACAGCGCCACCGCCGCCACATCATCAAACGCGCGCACTTCGGCCCCCGTCACCAGCGAGGCTTCGGCGTGGTTCTCGCTCGCCACCACAAATCGGGAATATCCGGCCGCGACGGCGGCCATCACCGCCGGCAGAACTCCAGCGATCGGCAGCAACTGCCCGTCCAGGCCCAACTCAGCCAGGAACACCACGTCCCCGCTCATCCGCACCTTTCGATCCGCCTGCCAGGACGCCACAATAATCGCCAAATCGAACGAGGTGCCGCGCTTGGGGAGCGACGCCGGGGTCAAATTGACCGTGAGTTTACGCCGAGCCAACGGCAAACCAACGTTCCGCGCGGCCGAGCGCACCCGGTCCTTTGCTTCATTCAGGCTCGCATCCGGCAGCCCCAATAAGACGAATGAGGGTAATTCCTGACCAATGTCCGCCTGCACTTCCACGATGTGCCCAGCCAGGCCGACCAAGCCCACCGCATACGTGCGTCCCAGACTCATTCACCAATCGCTTTCACGTGCTCGATGCGTGCCTCGCCCAGATCGTTCATCACAATCCCAATGGCGTCGACCCGGTAAATTCGTATCGGCGACTCGTGCTCACGGAGCCACTGGAAAAGTAGCCGGTGCAGTCGACGCACCTTTTCCGGGGATATCGCCTCCAAGGGATGCCCAAAATACTCCGAGCTGCGCGTCTTCACCTCCACCGCGATAACGTTCAACCCGTCATATCCCACAAGGTCCAGTTCGCCGCCGCTACAGCGCCAATTGCGGTCCAGAATCACCCACCCGAGCCGTTCTAAATGCTCGGCTGCCACGTCTTCACCGGTCTTTCCCAGGCGGTCCTTCGCTTTCATGTGCACTCCTTCATGTACTTGAGAATGGACCAGCCCGCGCCCCGCAACAACGCCCAACCGGGAAATTGTGGACAACTTTCGCCATCACGGCAAAAAAGAGGGCCTGTGTAGGAGCATCCCTACACAGGCCCAACCTCGCTTGACCGGCTAGTTCCCTAACTCCCCGGGCTTCGGCAGCGTCAGATCATCGTTTTTGGCTAGTTCCTCGACGTTGACGTCGCGGAAGGTCAGCACCCGGACGGTGTTAACGAACCGCGCGGACCGGTATACGTCCCACACCCAGGCGTCCTGCAAAGTGACATCGAAATACACCTCGCCATCGGCCACCTTGGGCTCCACCTCGACCGAATTCGCCAAATAAAACCGACGCTCGGTCTCCACCACGTAACGGAACAGTCCCACCACATCGCGATATTCGCGGTAGAGCTGCAGCTCCATATTGGTTTCATAGTTTTCTAAATCATCTGCACTCATTGCTTGCCCCCTTTATACGCTCGGCAACAGATTCCACGTCTTGCGGTGGTGTTCGCTGGGACCGCGCTCGGCAATGGCCGCACGGTGCCCAACGGTCCCGTAGCCCTTGTTGCCACGCCAGCCAAACCAGGGCTCTGCCCGGTCCAAATCCACCATGAGCGCGTCCCTGGCCACCTTCGCCAGCACACTCGCCGCCGCAACGCTCAAACAGCTCATATCCGCTTTGACGCGCGCATGCACCGGGACGTCGAGCCCCGCGGGCGCTTCCTCGCCGAGCAGGTACTCGTCCATCAGAGTCGCTTCGCGCGGGGTGGAAAGCCAATCGTGGCTTCCATCGAGAATGACGACGTCGGCACGCACCTTTTCGGCCGCGTGCCACCACGCACGCTGGCCGGCCAGGCGTAAAGCCCCGGTCACCCCCAGCGCATCAACCTCCTTGGCACTCGCGTGCCCCACCGCAAACGCGGAGCACCACGCCTGGATCTTCTCCACGAGCGACTCACGCACGCTCGAGGTGAGGAGCTTACTATCCTTCACCTGCGGCAAATGAGGTGAGGCAGCGGCGTCGATCATCACACAACCCACGGTGACCGGGCCGGCCAAGGCGCCCCGCCCCACTTCATCCATTCCCGCGACGAACCGATAGCCCTCGCTGAGGTAGCTGCGCTCGACCTCTAGGGTCGGGGACCCGGATTTCATGGTGCGGGCGCGGGCCGTGCCGGCGCGGGGACATCGCGGAACGTGTCGGAGGGGTTAGACACGAACCCGAAACGGTTGAACGGGAAGGCAATCAGACCCACGGCGCCCACCACGTCGTCTTCGCGGATGAAGCCTTGCCCCTGGCCGGTCGTGTGGGCGCGGGAGTCCGCGGATCCGGAGCGATTGTCGCCCATGACCCACAGGCTACCCTCGGGGACGGTGACGTCGAAGGGCACGTCGGAGGGGGTGACGCCCGGTTTCAGGTAGGGTTCGGTGATTTCTTGGCCGTTGACCGTCAACTTGCCGTTGGCCGAGCAGCAGACAACCCTATCGCCGGGCAAACCGATAACGCGCTTGACCAAATATTGCTGAGAATTATCGGGGGCGAGGCCGAGGAACACGGCGACGTTATTGAGAACGGCGTCGAAGCCCTTTTCGGTGTTTTGCTCCGGGGGCAGCCAGCCTTGCTTGTCTTCAAAGACGATGATGTCCCCGCGGGCGAGGTCGAAGGGTTGCGGTACCAATTGGTTGACGAAAATACGGTCGCCGATGTCCAGGGTGTTTTCCATGGAGGATGAGGGGACGAAAAAGGCCCGGAAGAGGAAGGTCTTGATCAGGATCGAGAGCACGAGGGCCACCCCGACGATGATCGCGATTTCCTTGAGCCAGCCAACCCAGCCTCGAGGTTTTTTGTCCTTGCGGTTTGCCGACGAATCGCGGCCGCCGCGATCGCGGAGCGGCAATTCCTCGGGGTTGGAGCGGGTTGTGCTCGGCGGGTCGTCAGGAGTCTCGGACTTGTCTTGCTCAGTGCTCATCCGTGGCATTCATCCATTCCCGCTGTGTCGTGTTCTCGCCTGCGTGTCGGGTTAACCCGGCGTAGGCCCGCCCTCCAACTTTACACGCGTCAGTTCGCCGAAGCGCTCAGGCGGCCAGATCGTGAAGGTCACGCGACCGAGCACCTTGTCGAGTGGGACCATACCGCCGCCCGGGGCGCCCAGTAGCGACCGCGAATCTGCGGACTCGGAGCGGTGGTCGCCCATCAGCCAGAGCCGGTTCGCCGGAACCGTCACCTCGAATTGCTGGTCGCTGGGCGCATCGCCCGGGAAAAGGTACGGCTCGGTGATTTCTTGGCCGTTGACGCTCAGTTTGCCGTTCGAGCCGCAGCAGGCCACGGTGTCGCCGGGCAGACCGACGATGCGTTTGACGAAGACGGTGTCGCTGCCGACCAGACCGAGCCATTGACCTAGTCCGGTGAACCCGTCGCCCAGCCAGCCGCGCCCAGAGTCCAAGGGCGCGAAGGAGCCGCGGCCGTCGAAAACAACCACGTCGCCGCGTTGCAGTTGGTCGAGGCCGCGCTCCAGGCGATTGACCGCAATCCGGTCCCCCACTTGAAGAGTGTTTTCCATCGATCCGGAGGGGACGTAGTAGAAATCCATGACGGTCGCACGCAACGTGGCAACGCACAGGACCAGAATGGCGAGAATCAGTACCAAAAAACGCCAGCCCTTCCGTGGCTTGCGGCCACGGGCGGACTGACGTTTTGGCGGCGCGATGCCGTCTGGCTCTAAAGAGTCGGTTGGCATCGCCGAAAGGGTGAATTACTTGGTTTTGGCTGTGTAGTCGCGCTTCTCGCGAATACGTGCAGCCTTGCCGCGCAGTTCACGCATGTAGTACAGCTTGGCCCGACGAACATCACCGCGGGTCACAACCTCGATCTTGTCGATGACGGGGGTGTGTACCGGGAAGGTACGCTCCACGCCAACGCCGAAGCTGACCTTGCGGACGGTGAAGGTCTCGCGCACACCGGAACCTTGACGGCCCACGACGAATCCTTGGAACACCTGAATACGGCTGTTTTTGCCTTCGATGATGTTCACGTGCACCTTGACGGTGTCGCCGGGCTTGAAGTCAGGGACGTCGGTGCGCAGGCTTGCTGCGTCTACGTTGTCAAGAATGTTCATTGCTCATTCTCCTCATGAGAGCCGCAAGTCGCCCATGTTGATTGCGGTTGCGCGGGGCAGCTGGGGCCACGGCAACGAAATTGTGTGACGGCTTCCGCAGACGGCGGAAATCCGTGTGTTTGTGCTGTTGACACCGACCCCTTGCGGCAGGCCAATGCCCAGTAAACACAAAGAACAATTCTGCCACAACCGCCCACCCCACGCGAATTTCATGGCTAAACTCACGTTTCATGGCCACCTATAACCATGAAACGTGAGTTTAGCCATGAAATTTGCTCAGGGGAGGAGGTCGGGGCGGCGCTCCCTGGTCCGCTCCAGCTGCTGATCGCGACGCCATGCCGCAATTGCCGCGTGATTGCCGGACAACAGCACCTCGGGCACAGCCCGTCCCCGCCACACCGACGGTTTCGTGTACGCCGGGTACTCTAACAACCCGTCCGAATGCGACTCCTCCACCAGCGACTCCGGATTCCCGATCACACCGGGCACCAACCGGCCAATCGCCTCGATCATCGCCAGCGACGCGACCTCTCCCCCATTGAGCACGTAATCGCCGAGGCTCACCGGAATCACGTCAAAGGACTCGGCGGCCCACTCCAAGACCCGCTCGTCGATGCCCTCGTAGCGCCCACAGGCGAAAACGAGGTGATCGCGCCCAGCCAGTTCCCCGGCAAGTGCCTGCGTGAACTGGCGACCGGCCGGAGAGGGAACAAGCAAGGTGGGGCGAGCATCGCCGTCGTCCCTCACCGATTCCAAGGCTTGCGCCCACGGCTCGGCGAGCATCACCATGCCCGCGCCGCCCCCGTACGGGGTGTCATCGACGGTGCGGTGCCGGTCGGTGGTGAAGGCGCGCAAATCATGCACGCGCACGTCCAGGATGCCCTGCGCGCGCGCCTTGCCGATGAGGGACAGGTCCAGCGCGGAAAGGTACTCGGGAAAAATGCTTACGACGTCGATGCGCACCTTAAGCGCCCGCCTCGCCGTCATCGTCGGGCCGGTTGAGCGTGAGTAGCCCGGGCGGCGGGGTGATTGCGATGGTGCGGTTTTCCGGGTCGATTTCTGGGACGATTTCTTCGACGAACGGCACTAGGACTCTTTCACCCTCGGGCGTGGTGACTTCAAGGAGGTCCTGGGCGTCTCCGCTCAGCAACGCGGTGACCTTGCCGATCTCGGTGTCGCGCTCGCGCACAGCGAAGTCGAGGAGTTCGTGCTCGTACCATTCGTCGGAGTCTTCCGGCTCAGTGACGGCGGTGTGCATGAGCTTGGTGCCGCGTAGCTCTTCGGCGCGGTTGCGGTCGGTGACCTCCTCAAAGGCGAGGAGCAGGATGTTTTTGTTCCAGCGGGCCGCGCGAATGGTGAGCGGGCCGTTGGCCGCCGGGTCGGTCGCGAACGTGGCGCCGGGAATGAACCGTTCTGCGGGGCTATCGGTGAAGAGTTGCACGGTCACTTCGCCGCGAATGCCGTGCGGCTTGCCAATGCGGGCGGCTTGAACTTCCATGCTCTTCCTCACAATCATGCGGTACATGACAAGCATATGGCCCCCCACTTGTTCAGTGAGGGGCCATAGCTTTGATGGTTTTTAGCGTCGGCGGTCGGTGTCGATCACGTCGACGCGGACCGTGCGGTCCTCGGCAAGGGCGTTGACCACGGTCCGCAACGCCTTCGCGGTGCGGCCCTGGCGGCCAATGACGCGGCCCAGATCCTCCTGGTGCACCCGCACTTCGAGGGTTTCACCGCGGCGGTTGTTGCGCGCGTCAATACGCACGTCATCGGGGTTGTCCACGATGCCGCGCACCAAGTGCTCGAGTGCCTCGACCAGCAAGTTACTCAGCCTTCTCGGCTTCGGTTTCGGCTTCGCCCGCGGCAATGGCTTCGTCATGAGCCTCTGCACCGGCGGCGTCTGCGGCGGGCTCTTCGGCCTCGGCGACGATTTCCTCGGCCTCTTCCTCAGCCTTGCCCTTCTTGGTGATGGCCTCAGGCAGGATCACGGAATCCTTCTCCGGAGCCACGAACTCTTCCTTGGCTTCCTTGGTCTTCAAGGTACCCTCGGCACCGGGAAGGCCCTTGAACTTCTGCCAATCGCCGGTGATCTTGAGGATG
This sequence comes from Haematomicrobium sanguinis DSM 21259, assembly GCF_000688395.1. Taxonomy (GTDB): domain Bacteria; phylum Actinomycetota; class Actinomycetes; order Actinomycetales; family Micrococcaceae; genus Haematomicrobium; species Haematomicrobium sanguinis. The sequence continues at coordinate 129,236 of NZ_JIAG01000010.1, forward strand.
TTGAGCACCTGCTCGGTCGGCTGTGCGCCGACGCCGAGCCAGTACTGTGCCCGGTCCGACTTGACCTCGATGAAGGATGGGTTCTCGGTGGGGTGGTACTTGCCGATCTCTTCGATGGCACGGCCGTCGCGCTTGGCGCGGGAGTCCATGACGACGATGCGGTAGTACGGTGCGCGAATCTTGCCGAAACGCTTCAAACGAATCTTTACGGCCACTGTTGTGACTTCTCCTGTTGTTTTTAGGGTGTGGAACGCACGCCAAGCACCGTGGGGTTGGGTTGTGCGAGGTTCACAGGGACACAATGCGCATGACGGATGAGAGGGTCCGTTGCCATTGGGTACCCGTCTATTGTGCCAGATGAGCGCGCCGAGTGCATCTTAGCTGAATCGTGTCCTCTCACAGAGTTCACAAGCGTCGATCTATGTGCTTAGACTCACAGGTATGACGTCAACGCCGACTCCCTCAAGACGCACCCTACTGGCATCGCTCATTGGCGCCCCGCTGGCGGCCTCGGCACTGAGCGCTTGCGCCCCGGTGGCCGGCGCGGATCCCGATGCGCCGGTCATTCCGCCCGCCGACGGTCCGGTCAAACTCCAATATTGGGCCTGGCTGAAGGACTTGCAAAAGGTCTGCGACATTTGGAACGCCAAAAACCCGAACATCCAGGTCGAAGCCGTATGGATTCCCGGCGGAGGCAGCGGCGGATACCAAAAGATCTTCTCGGCGATAGCCGCGGGCGGCGGACCGGACATCGCCCAAGCCGAGTTGCGCATGGTCCCCAGCTACCTTCTGCAAGGCGCGCTCACGAACCTTGCGCCGTACGGTTTTGACAAGTCCAAGGACCTCTATGACCCGTTCCAGTGGAGCCAGGTCAGTTTTAACGGCGGTATCTGGGCGGTCCCGCAGGACTCAGGACCCGCGGTGTTCTTTTATCAACCGGAGATCCTGGATCCTTACGGCGGGCCGCCAAAAACCTGGGACGACTGGTATGAGCTCGCCACGGCCATTCACACCGATGACAAGTCCAATTATTTGGAAGTTTTCGCCGTCTCCGACTCCTCCCAGCTCATCGCCTACGCGGTGCAGGCCGGGGCGCAATGGTTCCGCTTGGAGGATGACCAGTGGGTGGTGTCCATGAGCGACGAACCCACCCTGAACACGGCACGTTTCTTCGATCGCGCCATCACCGATGGGATTGTCGACACCTCAACTGGCTCATTCACGCCCGGCTGGTACGCGGGTGCCGTGTCCGGAAAATACGCGGCCGTCAGCACCGGCTCGTGGGGCGATGCGCTGGTCGAGAGCGTCTCGGGCGGCGCGGGCAAATGGCGCGTTGCGCCCTTGCCCGTGTGGGGACCGGACACCTACGGCTCCACGGCCATTGGAGGTTCGACGGCGATGATCACCTCCACGAGCCAGCACCCCAAAGAGGCGCTGGACTTTGCCACCTGGATGACAAGCACTCAGGAAGGGATCGATGCCATGATCAAATACAGCGGGATCGGCTGGTCGCCCTCGGCAGAGATTATCGGAACGCCGCGCGAGCGCCCCTCCGAGTTCTTTTCCGGCCAGAATTACAATCGGGACGTCGTAGCTCCGGCGGCCAAAGAGCAAAACTCGGACTGGATTTGGCCGCCGGTTCTCTTGGAGTCCATGGGCTATCTCACCAACAACTTCCGTAAAAAAGTCACCGAGGGACTCTCGCTCGTGGACGGGATTAGGGACGCAGAAAAAAAGACAATAGCCGCCATGAAAGCCAAGGGGTTGGCGGTGCGGGAAGCATGAGCAAGAATTCCGCCATCAAGCGGGCGCCCTGGATTTTTCTGGCGCCCTTCCTCGCGCTCTTTACCCTCACGTTCCTGCTGCCGATCTGTTCGGCACTCATCCAAAGCTTCACCCGGATTCAACGCTCAGGTGTCTTCGGCGAGCTGGGCACCACGGTCGGTTTTGCGGGTTTTGAGAATTATGCCGCGGCACTTGGGAACCAAGCATTTATCGCCTCCATTGGGCGCGTACTGCTGTTCGGCATTGTGCAGGTGCCCGTCATGATCGCGGCCGCGACCGTGCTGGCGCTCCTTTTGGAATCGGCGTCGGCGCGCTGGCCGAGCCTGTTCCGGGCCGCATATTTCCTGCCCTACGGCATTCCCGGGGTTCTCGCGACGATCTTGTGGGCGTTTCTCTATGTTCCGGGGTTGAGCCCAATCGTCGATATCGGCGCGATGTTCGGCCTTCAGCTGGACTTTTTGGGCCCACAAACGGTGCTGTGGTCGATTGCCAACATTACGACGTGGACGTTCACCGGGTACAATATGCTCATCATCGTCGCTCAGCTCAAGGCCATTCCACCGGATGTGTATGAGGCCGCGAAGATCGACGGCGCCGGAGCGTGGCGTACCGCATTCTCCGTCCAACTTCCGCTGATTCGCCCGGCACTGGTTTTGACGATCGTCTTCTCCATCATCGGGACACTGCAATTGTTCGCTGAGCCGCAGGTTCTTTCCACTGCCTCCACCGCCATTGACAACGCCTACACGCCCAACTTGAGCGCCTACAACTCGGCGTTCAATTATCAAAACTATGGTGAGGCCGCGGCGCAAGCGGTCCTGATCGCGCTGGTCGCCTTTGTGCTGTCCTTTATCTTCTTGCGCGTGACGAATCGGAAGGAACCATGAGCCACCGCGTCGACATCGAAAATCCTAGCTACGCTCCTACCTCGGGGCGAGCCCGCCGCCGCACCTCCGCGATTATTGTGACCGCGGTGCTGGGTTTGGCGCTGGTCTACTTCCTCATCCCCGTCTACTGGGTGGTCATCGCGGCCACAAAATCCACCGAGGACCTCTTGGGCACCCCGGGATTCTTGCTCGCACCAACCGTGCAGCTGTGGGACAACGTGATTCAGGCGCTGAACTATGGCGACAACATGTTTCTGCGCTGGTTTGGCAATAGCCTGATTTATTCGGTGATCGGTGCCGCCTTTGCGACCTACTTCGCGGCCGCCGCTGGTTTCGCCCTCGGAAAGTACGAGTTCAAGGGTCGCAACCTCATTTTCGGCATTATTCTTGGCGGTGTGCTGGTACCCGGCACGGCGACGGCACTCCCTCTGTTCTTCTTGTTCTCGTCGATGGGGCTGACTAATACCTATTGGTCAGTGCTATTGCCGAGCATGGTCTCGCCGTTCGGGGTGTTCCTGTGCCGGATCTATGCGCAAGCGGCCGTGCCGGACTCGATCATTGAGTCGGCCCGTCTAGACGGCGCCTCGGAACTGCGGATCTTCCATTCCCTGGCGCTACGCTCCATGACCCCGGCGCTCGTCACGGTGTTCCTCTTCCAGCTGGTAGGCATCTGGAACAACTATTTCCTACCGTTGGTGATGCTCGCGAACCAAGACCTCTACCCGATCACTCTGGGGCTAGCCACCTGGAACGCCCAGGTCGATCGCTTGCCGGAGTTCTATGAGCTCACCGTGACCGGGGTGTTGCTCTCGGTGATTCCGTTGGCGGTGTTGATGGTCGTGTTGCAGCGATTCTGGCGCGGCGGCCTCACCGAAGGCGCGGTCAAGGGCTAAGCCTGCTCCACCCACACATAAAGTTCAAGATCCTCTTGGCCACCGGCCTCGGTCGCCAAATCGGTGATCGCCTCGACGTAGTCCTGTGCGGTGGACTCGTCGAAAGGAATGTCCTCTGTAGTAGCCCACTGCGAGGCGACATCCGAGATTGCCAGGGACCCGTCGTCGTACTTAAATTCCACCAGTTCGCCGAGCGCGCGCACCATCTCTTCGGGTGCCACGTAGAGCGAATCGAGCGACGCGTCCACGCTGTAGAGCTCCGCCTCTCCCCCGGCGCCCACCGTGCGCGAGGCGAGCTGGCCCAACTGCTCGATCTCATAATCGGTGACGCCCGCGATGGAGACCGTCCCGGAAGGCGAGCTCTCCCCCTCGTCCAACTGGCGGGCCCGATCAAGCGCATCGTGATGGGTGGACACAAAGACATCGACTCGCGGTGACATGATTCCTCCGTCGTTGAGATGGAATTTTTCTCGAGCTGAGAGCGCTCACTTTCATCTTCTGCGCTGTGCCCGGCGCGGTCAACCTGCCGTCCCGGAATTGTTCGAGCGGGTTTACAGGTTGGCGATCCAGTCCGCCAAGAGGCGGGCACCCTCGTCGGTGTCCTGCGGACGGTGCCCGGCGCCCTCCACGACTCGATGCTCGGCCCCGGTTTCGGCGAAAAACTGGGCGACCTCCTCATACATGGGCTCCCAGCCGCCGGTGAGGACGAGGGTTTTCACCCCGGGGACGACGTGCAGCGGAGCCTCCCAGGGAGGGACCTGCAAACGCAACCGCGCCTCGGCAAGCCGGGAACTCGCCGTCGTACTTCTTTTGGGTGTGCTGGCACCAAAGGCGAGCCGCGCAAATTCTTGCGCGTATTCTTCGTTGGATAAGGAACGACGGCGATCCATCAGCGGTTGCATCAGCTTGCGGTGCATGCTGGTCGCCGGGAGGTCCGCGGTGAGCGAGAGCGTGGCCGGTTCCATGAGCGCGAGTCCAGCGATTTTTTCGGGGGCTTCGAGGGCCGCCATGGTGACCGCGATCGCGCCGTAGGAGTGGCCGACGAGGACCGTTGGTTCCGTGTCGCTGAGGTAGTCCAGGACGATGTTTTTGTCGGCGAGGAAATCGGTTTCTTGCGGTGGTTTTTCCTCGTCGAAGCCGGTGCGTTTGAGGAAGAGGCAGTCGTAGGTGCCCGCGAGGGCGTGCTGGCGCGGCCAGGCGGCGGCGCCGAATTGGCCGGCGCCGTGCGAGAAGACGATTCGCCTCACTTGCCGAGGAACTTGTCGAATCCCTTGGGCAGGTTGAAGGCTGAGGGGTCGAAGTCCTGCTCCTGGTTGGCCCCGAATGCGGCGCCAGCGTTGGCCTTGGCCGCGGCCTTGCGCTCTTGAGCCTGGGCAAGTTCCTGGGCGGCCTTGGCGGGGTTGCCGCTGCGCACCTTTTTCTTGCCCTTCTTAGCGTTTTGCTTGGCCTTGCGGGCCTGGCCGCCGATGCTCGGCATTCCGGGGACGCCGCCGCCTTGGGCCATACGCTTCATCATTTTTTGCGCCTCGGTGAAGCGTTGGAGCATTTGGTTGACTTCGGAGACGTGGACGCCGGAACCGCGGGCAATGCGCGCGCGGCGGGAGCCGTTCAGGATTTTAGGTGCGACGCGCTCGTGCGGGGTCATGGAGCGCACGATCGCCTCGACCCGGTCGATTTCGCGTTCGTCGAAGTTTTCGAGTTGCTCGCGCATGCCGGCGGCGCCGGGCATCATCATGAGCATCTTCTTCATCGAGCCCATTTTGCGGATCTGCTGCATTTGGGCAAGGAAGTCGTCGAGGGTGAAGTCTTCCTGGTCGGCAAACTTCTTTGCCATCCGGTCGGCTTCTTCTTTGTCCCAGGTCTTTTCGGCCTGCTCGATGAGAGAGAGGACGTCTCCCATGTCGAGGATGCGCCCGGCCATGCGGTCGGGGTGGAACTGTTCGAAGTCGCTGAGGTTTTCACCGGTGGAGGCGAACATGATCGGCTTGCCGGTAACCGAGGCGACCGAGAGTGCGGCGCCGCCGCGGGCATCGCCATCGAGTTTGGAGAGGACGACTCCGGTGAAGTTCACGCCCTCGTTGAACGCTTGGGCGGTTGTGACGGCGTCCTGGCCGATCATGGCGTCGATGACGAAGAGGACTTCGTCCGGGTTGACCGCTTGGCGGATGTCGGCGGCCTGCTGCATGAGGACCTGATCGATGCCGAGGCGGCCAGCGGTGTCCACGATGACAATGTCGTGCAGCTTGTTCTTGGCTTCTTGGACGCCGTTTTGGGCGACCTGTACCGGGTTGCCGGTGGCTTCCTCAAACTCGGATTGGACGCCGGGGTGCGGCGCGAAGACCTGGACGCCGGCTCGCTGGCCGACGACTTGGAGCTGGGTGACGGCGTTGGGGCGCTGCAAGTCGGCGGCGACGAGGAGGGGCGAGTGCCCCTGGTCTTTGAGCCACTTGCCGAGCTTTCCGGCGAGGGTGGTTTTACCGGCACCCTGGAGACCCGCAAGCATGATGACGGTGGGCGGGTTCTTGGCGAAGGTCAGTCTGCGGGTTTGTCCGCCGAGGATTTCTTGGAGCTCCTCGTTGACGATCTTGACGACTTGCTGACTGGGGTTTAGCGCGCCGGAGACCTCGGCGCCGAGGGCGCGCTCCTTGATCTTGGCTGTGAATTCGCGGACGACTGGAACCGCAACGTCGGCGTCCAACAGGGCACGGCGGATCTCACGTACCGTACCGTCAATGTCTGCCTCGGAAAGCTTTCCTTTTCCGCGCAGGTTTTTAAAGGTGTTGGCTAGGCGGTCCGAAAGTGAGTTGAACACTCGTTGTGCTTCTTTCCGTTGGGGTGGAGGCTGGGCCTGCAGTCAGTTGCGAATCAGCTATCAAGAATACCAAGAGGTGCTGTTTGGCGTGGCCTGCGGTGACGTTCGCTGCGGTTTGTGGTGGACGAACTGGTATTTTGTTGCACTCTTTATCTCTTTTCTGCGGTCTTTATGCGTTATTGAATTGCCGTGTTTGCTTTGCACGGTTTTTGGATTGTTGCTGTGTTGGTTCACGAGATTAGCAGCTGGGTCTGACATTGAGTTTCGCGGCCCGTACATTCAGGGCCTGAACGCAGGATTCCGGGGCAGGTTCACGCAACGTGGTCCGCTCTTCATGTTGTGGGTGACGCTCGCAGGGGTGGATGCTCCTCCACAGGGAAAAAGTTTTAAGAATTTTTCCGAAGTTATCCACATTTGGGGTTTTTCGGGTGCTCAATGTCGGTGCCGGGTTATAGCGTGGTGTTATGACGTTTCCTATGGCACAGACAGAGCTCGGGGTCCGCAC
>NZ_JIAG01000011.1 GCF_000688395.1 Haematomicrobium sanguinis DSM 21259
CTGCCCTTGGATGAAAAGATCGCACGCGGCAAAGGCGGGCACGGTGGCAAGCGCGGCAACGGTAGCGGCCGAGGGAAACACCAGGATGCGTTCACCGTCACTCCACCTACCAACGCGAACTCTCGCGCGGCTACGGGCCCGTCCGCGGCCAACCCCAACGGCACTAACTCCACGGGCACTGATTCCTCCAGCACTGCTAACTCGAGCACCGGAGCTGACTCGTCGAGCACGAGTGCCGGTCCGGCATCCAGTACTGGTACTGGGTTCGCGCGGGGTTCGGCGTTTTTCCCGGGGTTTGATTCCCGCGATGTTGAGGACTCCGAGGTCGCGTTCCCCCGGGTGTGGTGCGGTGTGTCGGTGAAAGCGATGGACGAAGCGCTCTGGGGTCTCGGGTCGGAGTTGGCGCTGTTGTGGGGTCGGAGCGAGTTCGTGACCACCGGGATGCTGATCGATACCGCGACCTTGTCCCGGCTCCCGAAACTCGAAGCACGATTCATTACAGGGTTACTGAACAGCCGATTGGTGAAAACCGCGGTGAAACACTGTGTCGGGCTGACCGATGAACAAGCCGCCAGTTATGACACTCGCCTGCACGAGTTCATGTTCCCGGCGAAATATGATGTGACCGGCCAATACCCCGTGCGCTCCGCGAATGATGTGGCGAAGTTCGCCGAGGTGACCCGGAACCGGTTACACGCCGAACCACTGGCGGTGCGGGAGCGGCGGGAGATGAAGCACCGGTACGTGTCGATCACCAATGAGTCGAACGGCATGTGCTCTATCAGCGGGTTGTTGCCGGCGACGGCGGCGCACCGGTTCATGAACACCCTCACAGATTTCGCGATCACCGCCAAGAGTGAGAACGACACTCGTACGTTGAAACAACTGATCGCCGATGTCTTCACCGACCTGATCACCCATAACTACAACCAGTCGTACCCGAACACCCCACCCAACCCGGCAGGGACCAGCAGCGCGGGCCCAGACGCGAGCCAGAGCACTGACGGTGCTGAGGGGACGGGTGCGCCAGGAACCGGTTCGGAACATGCCCAGCAGCCGAGCGCACAACCACAAGGCGACGATCCTCCCAGCGATACGGGCCCCTGCGACAGCACGCCGGATGTGGAGTTCTCCTTCGAATCCATCCATAACTTGTTCAACACCACCGGACAGCCCGGTGCCACGTTTACAGCCAGTTCCGACGGAACCACCATGCCCAACGCCAGGCGTGAGGGGACTACTGTGCCTGGCGATAGGCCCGAGGGGACAGTTGCGCCTGACGACAAGACTGAGGGGACAAGTGCGCCCGATCCCGGTACCGGTTCGGCGCCTGAGAACGACCGGGAGCGCGAGGAGCGTTACTGGGTCGACCCCGACGGCGTCATCCACGACCACCCCACGAAGGGTGACGCATCGGCGCACCCTGACACCGGAAACGGCGCCAGCGAATCACAGGCAGCCCGCTCCGCTGGCGGTGCCGAACCAGAAACTGCCTCGGGTTCGCGGTCGGGGTTGCGCGGTGAAGCGAAAATCTTTGTGACGATCCCGGCCACGTCGTTGGCGGGGTTGGATGAGCAGGACGGGTTCCTCTCCGGGTACGGTCCCATCCCCGCCGACGCGATACGCGAGGTCGCCGGAACCGCACACACCCTCTACCGAATACTCACCGACCCCAACACTGGCAGACCGCTCGCGTTGGGTCGCTCAAGCTACCGGGTAGACACCCAGTTGCGTGAATTCCTGCAACTGCGCTCGGACACCTGCCAGTTCCCCGGATGCGGTGTCAACGCCCGTCGCACCGACGCAGACCACATCCACGAATGGGACGCCGGCGGCGAAACGAACCCCGAGAATCTTCAGTTGTTGTGTCGCAAACACCACAACCTCAAAACACATCACGGCTGGGAAGCCAAAGTCCTGGACCCAGAAACCAACACGGTCCAATGGACTTCACCCCTCGGAAACACCTACATCACCGAACCCACCGGAACAGGAACCGGCACCGGAACCAGCACCACACCCGGCCCTGAATCGGAACCCGACAGGGGCAACCAGACCACGGCCAACACAGGCGACCGCAGTAATGACCACGCCACTCGTGATCCCTGGGCCACCCTTCCCCACGAAAACGCCACCACCAACTGGTCAGGCGCACCCTTCTAAACCAGGCCCCGTTCTAAAAATTGCCCCCGACAGACGCAATTGGTTCAGAATTTCGCCCGGACTTGGCAAACTAGGACTGTGAGCGAACAATCCAAGAAGTCCAAGCCCTCCGTCAAGACACTTCTCATCCTCGGCGCCACTGGCGACCTCACCGCACGTCTCCTCCTCCCTGGCCTCGCCAAACTGGTGGCCACCGGCCGCGCAGGTGACTTGAATCTGGTGGGATCCGGACGCGAAGAGTGGACCCAAGAACAGTGGCGCGATCGGGTCAAAAAGGCCTTCGAACCCGCCTTCAAGGAGTGCAAAGAAAACGGCCGCGAAGCCCTCGAGAAGGTCATCGCCAACGCCAGCTACCGCGTCGCGGACGTCACCAAGGAAGGCGAACTCCCAGGACTCCTCGACGGGCTCCCCACTCCCATCGCCATCTACTTCGCACTCCCGCCGGCCGTCAGCCTCAAAGCCATTTCGCTTCTCAAACCTGGCGAGCTCCCCGAAGGCACCCGCCTCGTCATGGAAAAGCCCTTCGGCGAAAGCGCTGCAACGGCCAAAGAACTCAACGACATGCTCGTCAAGCTCGTCCCCGAAGACCACATCCACCGCGTCGACCACTTCCTCGGCAAGTCCACGGTCTTCAATATCCTTGGGCTGCGCTTCGCCAACCGCATCCTCGAACCCATGTTCAGCAACGAAAACGTCGCCAAGGTCGAGATCATTTTCGACGAGGACCTCACCCTAGAGGGCCGCGCCTCCTACTATGACGGCGCCGGCGCCCTCCGCGACATGATCCAAAGCCACTTGCTGCAAATCATGGCCTTCATCGCCATGAACCCGCCTGCCACGCTCGGCGAGCGCGACCTACGCGACCACATCGGTTCGGTCCTGCGCGCCAGCAAAATCGCGGGCGACGTCGAGGTCTCTACCCGTCGTGCCCGCTACACCGCCGGCAAAATCGGCGACCGCTCGGTCCCCAACTACGTCGACGAAGAGGGCGTCGACCCAAGCAAAAACACCGAAACGCTTGCCGAAGTGCAGATCGCCATCAACAACTCGCGCTGGGCCGGCGTACCCTTCATCCTCCGCTCCGGCAAAGCCCTCGCGAAACCACGCAAAGAAGCAATCATCACCTTCAAGCCGGTCGCCCACCTCCCCGAAGGCTTCCTCGGCGGCGACAAGCCCGACCGCCTGCGCATCGGCTTTGGCCCCGCGACCCTTCGCATGGAAATCGACGTCAACGGCCCCGGCAACATCTTCACCCTTGATCGCGCCATCCTCGAAGCGAACCTGCACGACTCCGACCTCCTCCCCTACGGCGAAGTCCTGGACGGCGTTCTCTCCGGCGACCCGCTCCTCTCCGTCCGCGGCGACATCGCTGAGGACTCCTGGCGCATCGTCGACCCCGTCCTCGAGGCCTGGAAAAACCTTGACAAGGTTCCCATGGAGGAATACCCGGCCGGTTCGTTTGGTCCCGAGGACTGGGAAACCTCCCGCGAGGAGGATCCGATCGAGGACCCTCAGGTTCAAGAGAGTTAGCAAAAGAAGAACGACGGCGATGCCTACCTTGGGTGCCTACCGGCACCGAAGGCGAGTATCGCCGTCGTACATTCTTGCCAAAAACCCGCTTGGGTGGGCCGCTAGATTGCCGCGGCCCCGCGCTCCCCGGTGCGCACGCGGATCACCTCTTCGACCGTGGTGATCCAGACTTTGCCGTCGCCCGCGCTGCCGGTGTTGGCGGTGGAGACGATGACGTCGACGATGTCATCCGCCCACGGTTCATCCACGAGGACTTCGACGCGTACCTTGGGGAGCAGATCGACGGTGTATTCGTGACCGCGGTAGACCTCGGTGTGCCCGCGTTGCCGACCGTAGCCGCTCGCCTGGCTGACCGTTAGACCCTGCACGCCGTAGCTTTCTAGCCGCTCGCGCACCTCGGCGAGTTTGTCGGGGCGAATGATTGCGGTGATGAGTTTCATACCGTTGACTCCTCTTTAGATTCCTCGGCGGACGAGCCTTGGGTAGGCCCTGCTGCGACGTAATCTGGCACCAATTCTCGCCCCGGGGCTGGCCGGAACGGTCCGCCCACTCCCAGGCCGCCAAATTCGTACGCGGTTTCAGCGTGCTCGGACAGATCCACTCCATCTTCCTCGCTCTTACGGTCAACCCGGAACCCAATCGTGTACTTGAGGGCTAGCGCAAGCACCAGTGTCACGCCGCCGCTCAGCACAATCGCGATCAACGCGGCAATCGCCTGCGCCGCCAGTTGGCCGAATCCGCCGCCGTAGAACAGGCCGCCGGGTGTGCCATCCAAGGGCAACGCAATGAAGCCGAGCGCGAGCGTGCCAATGATGCCGGCAACCAGGTGAACGCCCACCACGTCCAGCGAATCGTCATAGCCGAGCTTGAACTTCAGGCTCACCGCCATCGCACACACTGCGCCTGCAACCAGACCCAACCCAATTGCCGCCAGCGGGGAGACATTCGCGCACGCCGGGGTGATCGCCACCAGTCCGGCAACGATTCCGGACGCCGCGCCCAGCGAGGTGGGACGCCCGTCGCGGATGCGCTCCACGGCCAACCAGCCGATCATCGCGGCCGCCGGTGCCGCCATGGTGTTCATGATGATCAGTCCCGCCTGCTGCGGTGTCGCCGCTAGGCCCGCGTTAAACCCGAACCAACCAAACCACAGAATCGCGGCGCCGAGCATAACCAGCGGCAAGTTGTGCGGGCGCTGACTCGGGTCCTTGCCGAAACCGCGGCGCTTGCCAAGCACAAGCGCCAAAACCAGGGCCGCCGCACCCGCACTAATGTGCACCACAGTGCCGCCGGCGAAGTCAATTGCGACCCCCACGGTCTTGCCAATGGCGCCGTTCGCGTTGAGGAGGCCGCCGGGTGCGTTCGGATCATCCGCGTTGAAATTCCACACCATGTACGCGAGCGGCGCGTACACGAGCGTGACCCACACCGCCACGAAAATCGCCCAGGCAGAGAACTTCGCGCGATCCGCGATCGAACCGCTGATGAGTGCCACCGTGATGATCGCGAACGTCCCGCCAAAGGCCGCATAAATCATCGCGTCGGTCGCCTCGGGATCATTGAGGATCGCTTCCAACCCGAAATACTCAAATGGATTGCCAAAAATCTCACCCACACTGGAGCCGGCTGTCATCGAGTACCCCCACAGCACCCAAATCACGCCAACGATGCCCATCGTGACAAAGCTCATCATCATCATGTTGAGTGTCGATTTCGACCGCGTCATCCCGGAATAGAAGAACGCAACGCCCGGCGTCATAAACAAGACCAGGGCCGTGGCGACGATCAGCCACGTATCGGTTGGAGCGAAGTCCATGTTTACCTCCCAAACCACAGGTGCCTCCTGCTTATCCCCCAGTCTTCTGGTGGAGTGTTTCAGGTGACGCGGGGGTTGAGTTGCGGGGGTGTAACAAAATGGCCGGTTGTGTGTCGATTCGGTGGCGCCCGTGTTTCGGCAGTGTTTCGCGGGGTGAACCGGTCGCGGTTTCGCGGGGTATCTTGGCGCGGCCGGGCCCGTTCAGGTGGAGCCGATACACTGGGAGTGAATCTCAGCGCGCGAGAAATTGTGTGCGCCATTCTTTTGCGCTTTGCCGTTTTGTGCCCTGCCGACTTTGGAGGATCATGTCCGAGCCGACCCCGCCCTCAAGCAACAACCCCTTTGACGATCTGCCCGAGGGTACTTCTGGACGCAGGCAACGTGCAGAGACCGCGGTCGTTGCGAGCGAGGAAGACCGTGCGAAGGATAAGAAAAAGAAGATTATTCTGGGCTCGGTCATTGCCGCGGTCATCGCCATCTTGGCAATCACGATTCCGCTCATTTTGAATGGGTTGAATAAGCCTGCACAGGTGGCAGAAACGACAACGCCTTCGCCCTCCAAGTCCACCGAGACGCCAACCCCCACCCCGACGGAAAAGGTACCCAACGCCCCCAAGCCCAACGGGGTATATGAGCAAGTGGGCCCGCCTCCGGGTTCGCCGCTTGAACCGGTCGAGCCGTTGACAGTCAACATCGGCAGCGACTCCACCGGCACCATGATCAAGCAGGGCCTTGCGGGTCTCTCTCTGGAAATGGTGGATATGGCCAGTCCGGCGCTGAGCGCTGATAACCCGTCCGCGGTCAAGATGCTCAAGGACCTGAACGGCCCGATGGTGCGTTTTGGCGGTAACTCGGTGGAACGGCGTGCGTTCTGGACCTCAACCGGCGAGCCGTTGCCCGGACGCATCCAGCCTGGCTCGAATCAAACCCCGACGACCGTCACGCCAGACGATCTACGCCGAGTCAACGGACTTCTTGAGGCCACCGGATCGACCGTCGCAATTGTGGTGGACCTTGCGAATTTTGAGCCCGAACGCGCCGCCGACTTTGTGAAGAACGCGAAAGAGATCTTTGGCGACAAGTTCCTTGGCTTCACCCCCGGCAACGAGCCGAACGGCTACCCGGCGAACAATATGCGCCCACAAGGGTGGGCCGATCCTCAGTACATCGATGAGATCCGCCAATACGCCGATGCCATTGCAAAGGTGGCCCCCAATACGCCGATGATTGGGCCGGGCACCTATGAAATCAACTGGGGCAAAACCTTCGCACAGGTCAAAGATTTCCCGTTGCCCACGGTGTTTGCCTTCCACCACTACCCGTACTCCAGCTGTAACGGCTCTGATCCTACTGCCAAGCCCACGATCGCTAATATGCTCAACCCGGACAACCGTCAGGGAAGCATTGGGTTCCGTGAGCGATTCATGCAGGTCGCCAAGGATGCGGGCCTGCCAATCTGGATCCCCGAAATGGGCCCCTCGGCGTGTCCCGGCAATGAGCAAGAATTCACGAAACAGCACGTGATGGCACTCTGGTACGCGGATTACGCTTTGAGTTCAGCGCAACTCGGTGTGGAGCGTCTGGGCTTCCACTCCTCCACTCTCGCTTGCCTCGGCGGACCGTCGATGTCCCCAATCTGCAATACCGGCACCATCAAGGCGCCCTCCGGGGAGTTTGCCGAGCGAGCCAATTACTGGGGCATGTCCATCATTTCGAGTCTGCCCCCTGGCGAGTTCTTAGGCATCCAATCCACCGGCGATCCCATGTCCTATGCATACGCGATGAAGAACAACGAGGACCAGATCACCGTAGCGATCGTCAACATGAACAACCCAGAACGCAACGCGCAGACGGACGTCACAATCAATCTGCCCTTCACCGTCAATCGCGGCACCATGACGCAAATGTATGGCCCGGCCTACACCGCTCAGGATCAAACCGTCATTGACGGTCAATATGCACCGGCCATCCCCGAGGATCAGCGCCCCGGTATCCCGGGCTTTGACGAGGGAAAGACGGTGAAGGTGCCGCTGACTGCGGGAACCGTGACGGTGCTGACCTTCCGGCGCTAGGACAGTTGCTGTTCCAAAGGCGATACACCCGGCGATAGCACCAGCGCAACTGCCGCGGCCATTAGGACGATCGCGATCGTCACGGCGCAGAGCAGGAGCTTTCTGGATGATTTCGGCGATGCTGTTAACCACCTGGTGAACATGGCAACGGTTCCACGCCAACCGTTCTTCAGCACCGGTCGTTCCAACCATCGCCAGGACACCTCCGCCAGCAAGAAGGTCCACACGAGCATGAGCACACCGGCCGCAATGCTGGTCGCCACGGTCACGCTCCCCATAATGCCGCGCAAGATCAGCAACAGCGGCCAATGCCACAGATACACCGCGTAAGAACGAGTTCCCAGCCATAGCAGGGGCCGCAACGCCGCCGTGTTCCGCGACGATTCCCGAGTGGACAGCATAGCCACGGCCGCCACGGCTAATGCCGTAGCAAGCGGCAACCCCCATGCCAAGGTCGTCGTATCGCTCGCAGGAAGGAACAGGGCTAGAGTGACGAACCCGAGAAGGGCCAGCGACGCTAGCCCGAGCGAGGGAAAAGCCCATCTATCTCGCGCAGTGCCCGCAGGAGCGATTCTCCTGGCTGCTTGGAAGGCGGCGACACTGGATCCGCCAAACACACCAAAGGCATGGGTGGCCGTGTTCATGTACAACACCGACGGGTCCGCACCGGCCCAGGTTCCGAGCATCATGGCAAGTGCGGATGCCAGGGCGAGCGTTGCCAGGGCGGCACCGACGACGCGCGTCACTGCCGACGGACGGAAGCGTTTCGTTGCGCGCACGGTCAGCACCAGGATCAGTGGCCACACCAAGTAGAACTGGCCCTCCACTCCCAGCGACCACAAATGCAGCCACAGCGGCGGCTCAAACCTAGCGAAGTAACTCGCATCACCAAAGACATATAGCCAGTTACTCGACCAGGTCAGCGCGCCCAACCACTGGGTTGCAAGCTTGGCGGGAATGTTCGGGTAGAGCAACAGCGAAAGCGCGGACGCAATCGGAAGGACCGCAAGCAACGCGGGATAGAGTCGGCGGCCCCGGCGCACCCAAAAGTTGTCCAGGCGTGTACCGGGGCGCAGGAGGATGGTCGTCACAAAGTAGCCGCTCAGCACAAAGAACAGGTCCACGCCGATCAGTCCACCCGGAAATACCTGCGGCCACGCGTGGTACCCAAGCACTAGGAGCACGGCAAGGCCGCGCAGGTAATCCAAGGTGATGTTGCGCTGGGCACCGCTTGACGTTCCGATTGGTGTTGCTCTCACCTGAGTCATGGTCCCGATCGACATCTATCTCAGGCGCTCTTGAGCGGTGACGATCAGCGGCGCTACGGTATCTGCCAAGACTCCAGCACCTTGCGGGCCCACATGCACCCCGTCCTGCGCAAAGTCCTTGACCTTGGGCGCCGCGGCGGGCCAATCCGCCGTCTGCACCTGATCGGGGTACTCTGCGGCAATTTGGTTGAAGACGTCGATGGTTTGCTGTCCCGAGCCGCCGTTGGGGTAGACCAGGATGATTTGGCGATCTTGCCCCAGTTGTTGAACGGTCTCCTGCATCTGCTCTGGCTCGGCTATGCCATTGATGCCCAGAGCGATGACCACGATCTTCTTGAGCTGACCGGACGCCTCGAGTTCGGAAATATCCGAGCCCAGGCTTCGAAAGCTCCTGCTGACCTTGGCGTCCACATTGATTCCAGGGAACCGCTCCTCCAATACGTCCGGAGTGAAACCTGCGGACACCGAGTCACCAATCCAGGTGACGTTGGAACCATCGATGGTTGCCGAGGAATCATTGGGGATGTTGGCACTAGTTTCCGGAGAGTCGCTGCCCTGCGTCGTTCCGGGTTTTCCCGGGGCTACTTGAGGGCTGTTGTCTCGCAGCGCGGCAACGAGCGCAATGGTTCCCGCAACGAGTGCGGCGACCAGGACCAGAGCAATGATGAGAGTTTTCTTTGCGGTAACATTCATGCCCTCCACCTTGCCGAGGGCGCCGTTGTCGCAGAGTTAAGAAAAACTCATAGGTTTTGCATATGACGCTTAGTCAATAATCGCGTCGACAAAGCTCTCGGCATCAAACGGTGCCAGGTCATCCGCACCTTCACCGAGACCGACCAGCTTGACGGGCACACCCAGCGCGCGTTGGATTGCCACGACGATGCCGCCCTTTGCGGTACCGTCGAGCTTTGTCAGCACAATGCCGGTGATGTTCACCGCATCGGCAAAGACCTTGGCCTGGCTCATGCCATTTTGGCCGGTGGTGGCGTCAATGACCAGCAACACCTCGGACACCGGGGCTTGCTTTTCGATAACGCGCTTGACCTTGCCGAGCTCATCCATGAGGCCGACCTTGTTTTGCAGGCGTCCGGCCGTATCGACCAGTACCACATCAACTTCCTGGTCTTTGCCCGCTTTCACCGCCTCGAAAGCGACGGACGCCGGGTCCGCTCCTTCGACCTCGGACTTCACCGTCGGCACGCCCACGCGGGCGCCCCAAGTGGCCAACTGTTCGGCGGCCGCGGCACGGAAGGTGTCTGCCGCACCCAAGATCACGTCCTTGTCCTCGGCAACGAGCACACGCGCGAGCTTGCCCACGGTGGTGGTCTTCCCCACGCCGTTGACACCCACCATCATGATGACAGCCGGGTCATCGCCTTGACGCGAATCGGCGAGCGCGCGGTCCAAGGTTGGGTCAACCACCTTGAGCAGTTCCTCGCGTAGCATCGCCTTCACCTCGTCCGGGGAACGGGAGCCCTCCACCTTGACGCGTTCGCGGAGCGCATCAACCAGTTCGGCGCTGGCGTCGGAGCCGATATCGGCCAAAAGCAGAGTCTCTTCGACCTCGTCCCAGACATCGTCATCAATCTTGTCCGAGGACAAGAGCGCCAACAATCCCTTGCCGAGCATGTTGTTGGACTTGACCAGACGCGCGCGCAACCGTGCGAGCCGTCCCTGCACTGGAGCCGGGGTTTCAACCGCGGGTTCCTCTTCAACGGGAACCTCGGTGACCGTGTCTTCGGTAATGGAACTAATGTCATCGGGAACCTCGACCGGTTCCTCCACCGCGGTGCCCGTTGCCCCCGCAGAAGCGGAGCTATCTGGGGCGGGGTCGTTGGCGTCCCGCTCGCCCATGTAGTCGCCCAGCGGCGAACGCCGGTTCTTGACGAGCAGGGTGGCGAGAAAACCGATAACGGCTATCGACGCGATGACGGCAATGATGACAATAGTGAGAGTCTGTTGATCCACAAATCTAGCTTCTCACACCCGCCGGGAGGTCGCCTCTCAAGCGGTCCCTAGGCGCTCTCCCCCAGCTTCTGGCTAATGACCGTGGACACGCCATCGCCGCGCATTGTCACCCCGTACAGCGCATCGGCCACTTCCATGGTCCGCTTTTGGTGGGTAATGATGATCAACTGGCTGGACTCGCGCAGTTCCTCGAAGATTGTGATGAGCCGGCCCAAATTCGTATCATCCAGTGCAGCTTCGACCTCATCCATGACGTAGAACGGCGAGGGCCGCGCCTTGAAGATCGCCACCAATAGCGCCACCGCCGTCAGCGAGCGCTCCCCGCCGGAGAGCAGCGACAGCCGCTTGATCTTCTTGCCCGCCGGCTTCGCCTCCACCTCGATACCAGTATTCAACATGTCTTCCGGGTCGGTGAGCACTAAGCGCCCCTCGCCCCCGGGGAACAGGCGCCCAAACACTCGCTCAAACTGCGCCGCCGTATCGGCAAAGGCACTGGAAAAGACCTCGATAACCCGCTCATCGACCTCTCGAATAATCTCCAACAGGTCCTTGCGGCTGTTCTTTAGATCCTGCAGCTGCCTACTCAAAAATTGGTGACGTTCCTCCAGCGCGGCAAACTCTTCCAGCGCCAATGGATTCACTTTGCCCAGCGCCGCCAAATCGCGTTCGGCCCGCCGCAACCGCTTCTCTTGCTCGTCCCGGTCAAACGGCCGGCCCTGCGCAATGGGCTCGCCCGACTCGTCTACGGGCGCCCGCAACGCCGCCCACTTGTCCGAGCTCTCCTCCTCGAACGGCACCAATTGGTCCGGCCCAAACTCCGCAACCAAATTCTCCGAGGACAAGCCCAATTCCTCGATTGACCTGTTTTCCAGGTTCTCAATCTTCATCCGTTGCCCGGTCCGCGCAATTTCATCCCGGTGCACCGAATCCGTCAACTGCGCGAGTTCCTGCACCAGCTCCTCATTGCCGGAGCGCAATTGCCCCAATTCGGCTTCCCAGCGTCCGCGCACCTCTTCGGCGCGGTCACGTTCCGCCGCTGCCCGCGCGAGCGAGACATCTAGGTATCGCAGCGCGTGTTCCACCCCCGCCACGACCGCACGCGCCTTCGCCGCCTGCCGTGCCCGCTCCTCGGCCCGCGCTTGCGCCTGTGCCCGGGCATTCCGCTCAGATTCCGCGGCGCGCTTGAGCGAATCAATGCGGTTGCCCAAAGACTTCAGTTGCTCCTCGGAGCTGCGCAGCGCCAACCGCGCATCCAACTCGGACTGGCGCGCCGCACTCGCCGCGGCCGCCAACTCGTCCCGCAGCTCGGTGGAGGGTTCGGCCTCGGCCGGCTCCTCCTGCGCGTCGGCCAACCGCGAGGTGACTTCCTCCAACGCGGCTTGCAGCTCACCCACCTTCGCTTCGGCGGTGGCTCGCTGTTGCTCAAACCGCACAAGCTCTGCCTGGGCCCCGCGCGCGGTCGCACCGAGGGTCGCCAGCTTCTCCGAGACCGCTGCCAGTTGCGCATCCGACTCGTTGAGTTTGGCGAGCGCAGCTTCCAACGCTTCGCGGGCTTGCCCTTCACGGCCCTGCGCCCCAGAGAGCGCAAAGGTTGTTCGCTCAAAATCGGCTTGCGCGGAGTTGAGGTCGGCTTCGGTCTCGGCAATCGTGGCGTGCAACTGCAGCGAGCTTGGCGCGCTTTGCGAACCGCCGCGCGCACTCACTCGGGTAAACACCGTGCCCGCACGGGTCACAAGGGTCGCGTCCGGCTCGGCCTCGAGCACTTCCCGAATGAGCGTTTCATCATCCAGTACGACGACGTGTCCCAACACGCTCTCGAGCGTCGCCTGAATTTCGGGTTGCGCGCTCACGAGCGCGAGTGCCCGGTGGGCCCCCTTGGGTAGCGCGCTCTGTGTGGTGTTGGTTGGCTCTTTTTTGCCTGGGTGAGCGGCAATCGGGTGGGCCAAGAGTATTTCTACCTGACCGCCGTCGTTGTTTGCCAAATCCGCCAGCGCGCTGTTGGCGCTGTCAATATCTGTGGCCGCGATGGCTTCGGCGAAGCTGCCGAGCGCGGCGGCGATGGCCTGGTCGTAGCCCTTTTTCGCGCTCATGAGTTCGCTGAGCGGGCCGAGGATCCCGCTGCGGTCCTGGTTGAGGAGGGCGGCCGCGCCGTCTTTGCGGTTCAGTCCGAGGACAAGCGCATCGCGGCGCGCGGTCGATGTGGCGATGCTGCGCTCCAGTTCGCGGAGCGTGTCCTGAAACGCGGAGACCTCGTTCTGGATGTCCTCATGGGCGCGGGCGGCGTTTTCATAGGCGTCGTCCAGCCCGGCCTCACCGGCCTCGACTCCCGCGATGTCGCCTTCGAGGGCGGTGAATTCGCGTTGCGCGGTTTCCATCCGCTCGGTCGCCTCGGTGATGCTGTGCTGGATGCGCACAACCTCGGATTCGGCGCCCTCGACCTTGGAGCGCGCGGCGCCCACGAGCCCGGCGAGACGGGCGACCCCCTCGCGGCGATCGGCGGCGGCGCGGAGCATCTTGGTGAGCCGCTGTTCCTCGGCGCGGGCTTCCTCTTCCTTGGCGCCGCGAGTGTTGATGGCTTCGTCGAGAGCTTCTCTGAGACTCTCGATTGTTGTTTCGAGCTGGGTGTATTCGGTACCAAGCTGCGTTGCTTGCTCATCCAGGGCATCGGGGTCTTGAGAGCTGGTTGGCTCCTCGTCGGTGCGTCCGAGGAGTCGCGAACGTTCATTGGCGACGTTGGCAAGCGCGCGGAAGCGTTCCTTGAGCGCGGAAAGCTGGTACCAGGTGTTGCGGGTTTGGCTGACCTTCGGGGTGGC
Organism: Haematomicrobium sanguinis DSM 21259; assembly: GCF_000688395.1. Lineage (GTDB taxonomy): Bacteria > Actinomycetota > Actinomycetes > Actinomycetales > Micrococcaceae > Haematomicrobium > Haematomicrobium sanguinis. The sequence goes on from NZ_JIAG01000011.1 coordinate 13,631, forward strand.
CTCGGCGGCGAGGCGCTCGAGTTCGGCCTGTCGGGTGCGCTGGGCGGCGAGGAGCTTTTCGACCTCGTCTTTGCGTTCTTTAAGGGCGGTCTCGTCCGCGACGTCGTTTTCTAGTGCGGTGCGCAGAGTGACCAGCTCGTCGGCGAGCAGGCGCGCCCGGGCGTCCCGGACCGCAATCTGTACCTTTTGCGCGCGCCGGGCGATTTCCGCTTGTTTGCCGAGCGGACTGAGCTGGCGGCGGATTTCGGTGGTGAGGTCGGTCAGGCGCGTCAGGTTGGACTGCATGGCCTCCAACTTGCGCAGCGTTTTTTCCTTACGGCGCCGGTGCTTCAGGATTCCGGCCGCTTCTTCAATAAAGCCGCGGCGGTCCTCGGGTGTGGCGTGCAGGACGCGGTCGAGTTGCCCTTGACCGACAATCACGTGCATTTCACGGCCGAGACCGGAGTCGGAGAGGAGTTCTTGGATGTCCAGGAGTCGGCAGTTTTCGCCGTTAATGGCGTACTCGCTGCCGCCGGAGCGGAAGAGCGTTCGCGAAATGGTGACTTCGGAGTATTCGATGGGGAGGGCGCCGTCGCTGTTGTCGATGGTGAGCGAAACTTGAGCTCGGCCGAGCGGCGCGCGTTCGCTGGTGCCGGCGAAAATGACGTCTTCCATCTTCCCGCCGCGCAGCGTTTTGGCACCCTGCTCCCCCATGACCCAGGCGAGGGCGTCCACCACGTTGGACTTGCCGGAGCCGTTGGGTCCTACGACAGCGGTCACGCCGGGAAAAAACTCGAAGGTAGTTGCGGAGGCGAATGACTTGAAGCCCCGGACGGTGAGGGACTTCAAATACATGGGGGCGTGACCTCCCGGCGCGAATTCATAAGCAAAAGGCTAACAAATGCCGGGGTGTTGCGGGATGGTTTGTGCTTGGGGGCGCTAGCCGAGGTGGGTTCCGATGCTGTAGAGGCGGTACCCCTCACGGTCGTCGGGGGATGTGGAACCCCCGGGCACCCGTTTAGTCGTTGAACTTCTCGAGCAACGCGGCGACGGCGTCTTTGCCCAATTGGTTGGCTGCCAAAGGACTGTCACCGGTGAGGAGGTTACGGTCCCGGGTGGTTGCGCCGGTCATGTCCTCGTTGATGATGTCAATGCCCTCATTCTTGAGAGTCCCGCCGAGCTTCCACGGCATCTCGCCCGGCAGGTAGCCGATTTCGAGGTTCGCCCCAAAGTCCAATGCGTCCGGAAAGGCCACAATCTTGTAGCCCGAAAAGGGGTTGGAGTCGCGACCAATATTTGCGCTCAGGAGCGCGGCAGGTCCGTGACAGAGGGTAACGATGAGCTTGTCATTGTCCAAAAAGTGATCCAGCGCGGCCTGGACATCGGAGTCGAAGGGGATGACGTTCATCGCGCCGTGGCCGCCTGGGATGAAGATGGCCGCGTAATCATCCAGGCCGTCGGCGATCACCTCGGCAAGCTTGAGCGGGCTCTTGAATTTCTCCTCGGTGCGCTTCCATGCAGAGGCAACCGCTTCGTCATCCTTGGGGTAAGCCCACCATTCGAATTTGCCAGGGCCGCCGGTGACGGTGGCGACGTCGATGTCGTAGCCGGCTTCGATCATGTGGTGGATGGGCAGGAGTGTTTCGACGGGGTGGTTCCCGGTGGAGAAGAACTTCTCATTCTTCATGAGCATGTACCGCTCGTCGGTGGCGATGGTGAGGATCTTCCACTTGTCGCCGGTGTACTTTTCGTCAGTAGCGAGCCCGTCAAAGTCTGTTTTGTCTGCCGTGTATTGGGACAGCGAGTACGGGCTGGGGAAGAACGCGTTATCCTCGGCAGGGTCCGGAGTCGGTGTGCGGTCCTGGGCGTTATCGGTGTCGGTCATGGGATCACCTTTCGTAGAGTGAATGCGCAATGGCGGATGCGTCACCATCGGCCCGTGCTGTTTTGCGGCGAGTGGCGCTCCGGCTCAACGCCTGTGGATTGGTTATCGCGTCGGCAGGCGGAATGTCGACACATTTATCGTTGGTGAAACTGGTCCTGCGTATCCCTCTACCGTATCCGGACTGCGTGCTTGCGTGAAGAGTCCCCGATCGGCATCGCAGAAATGCAAACCCCGACTGCATACGCACTGTTCGCCAGGCCCGTCGGGTGGCTTGCCGAGGATGCTGCCAAGGACGCGATCATCGAACGCCTCTAAATGGGCTGAGATCGGAGTTTCGCGCGGCCGAAGACATGTCGCTTAAAATCGTATGCTAGAAGTTCACCTCAGCGTGTGCGCTGACAACGCGGGCAGAAAAAACTCGACCGGTTCATAAACGGCTCTCGCCGGAGCAACGTTCCGCACCGACCGCACGGCTCCCCCGCTCGCCCGTACGCGTTCAATGACCGGTCAAAGTACCCGCTCGCGCCGTTGACATTGACGTAGAGCTTGTCGAAACTGGTACCGCCAGCGGCCAACGCCCGGTTCATGACGTCTTGAACGGCGTCGATCAGCCTCTCAAATTGCGGGCGGCTCAACGTCGATGCCGGCTTTCGGTAGTGAACGCGCGCGTCCCACAGCGCCTCGTCGGCGTAAATATTGCCAATACCCGAGACCACAGACTGGTCCAAAAGCGCCCGCTTGATTTCGGTGTTTTTCCGAAGCAACACCGAACGCAACCCCGCCCGAGAGAACGCCGGGTCCAGCGGATCGCGGGCAATGTGCGCAACCTCGCGCGGAACAAGATCACCCGGGTCAGCGACCACATCGCCCCCCGCTCCTCGGCCATCAGCAGGCACCAGCTCGCTAATATGCATCCCGCCAAAAATGCGCTGATCCACAAATCGCAGTTCGCCGGGCAAATCCGCGACGCCATCCCGCGGGCCCAGTTCCAGCCGCACCTTCAGGTGCTTTTGTGCCTCGTGCTCCCGCGAAGAAACCAGCAACTGCCCGCTCATCCCCAAGTGCACGGTCAACGCGGTGCCCGTGGGTTCCCCGCGATCGGCCAAAGGCAACCACAAGTATTTGCCGCGGCGCATCGCCGTCGTCATTCTCATCCCGGAAAGGTGGGCCACAAAGTCACTGCTGCCGCCCGGGTGCCTGCGCAATGAGCGCGCGTCGAGAACCGTTGCGCTAAGCACTTCGCGGTCGATCGCCCACGTGTGAAGCCCGCGGCGCACCACTTCCACTTCGGGAAGCTCAGGCATCCACTTCCTCCGCCGGAGCCACAAGAGTCTCTTGGATGTGACGGTACGCTTGCTGCGCGGCTTCCTGTTCGGCTTCCTTTTTGGAACGGCCGTTCCCGGAACCGTAAACCACGCCATTGATCGCAAGCACCGCCTCAAAAGTACGGTCATGGTCAGGCCCAGCCCCGGTCACGGTGTAGCGGACCGAGCCCATCTTGAATTGGGTTGCCGCCTCTTGGATGCTGGTCTTCCAGTCGGTGCCGGTGCCCATGCGCGCGGCATCTTTGATGAAGGGGATCAGGAGGCGGAGCACCATCTGTTGCGCCACCTCAATCCCGTGGGTCAGGTACGCGGCGCCGATGACGGCCTCGGTGGTATCCGCGAGGATAGAGGCCTTGTCATTGCCGCCGGTCTGCACCTCGCCCTGGCCCAGGTAAATGTAGTCGCCGAGGTCCAGCGTCCGGGCAAGAGTCGCCAATGCGCGCGTTGAGACCACCGCGGAGCGCAGTTTGGCCAGCTGACCCTCCGGCAAATCCGGGTACGTCCGGTATAGGTAATCGGTGACCGAGATCCCCAGGACCGAATCGCCTAGGAATTCGAGGCGCTCGTTATCGGCAATGCCGCCATTTTCATAGGCGTAGGACCGGTGGGTCAAGGCAAGACGAAGCGTCTCGGGGTCGATAGTGACTCCGAGACGCTCGAAAAGTACCAGGGGATCCCCGGTCGGTACTGAAGTTTTTTTGGTGCCCATATGGCCTGCTCGGGGCAGGTTTAGACGTCGGCTACCTTGCGACCCTTGTACTCGCGGAACAGTTCGGTTCCGGCGGAGTCGGTGACGACCTTGGCGTGGTGGGACAGCGAGTAGGTCACGCGTCCGTTCTCCACGGTCTTCACAAGCTTCGGGGCGCTAGCTTTCCACTGAGCGCGGCGGGCACGAGTATTGGCACGGGACATCTTCCGCTTCGGAACAGCCACGACTAACTCTTTTCTGTAGTGGACTTCGTGTGGTCTTCGGTGCCTGAGTCTTCCTCAGACGATGCCGGGCTGGCTAGATCTGCTAGCTCCGCCCAGCGGGGGTCAAGGATTTCGTGCTGATGGCCCGGATCCTCCTCCAGCTTGATTCCGCATTCGGAGCACAAGCCTTGGCAATCCTCCTTGCACACCGGTTGGAACGGTAGCGAGGTGACCAACGAGTCACGCAAGAGCGGTTCCAGGTCGATGGAATCATCCTCAACCGTGTACAGCTCTTCCTCTTCATCACGTTCGGCCGGGGCCGAGTAGTAGAAGAGTTCTTGGACTGGAACCTCATGGCGGAACGCGATGGCATCCAAACAACGGCTGCATTCGCCCTCAACCGTGGCGGTTGCGGTGCCGGTTACTAAGATGCCCTCGTGCACAGCCTCAAGACGCAAGTCCAGATCCACGGGGGATCCTTCCGGGACGCCAATGACTGAGACACCAAAATCCTTGGGTGCGTTCACCTGTTCTTCAAGGGTGCGCATGGAACCCGGAGCGCGTCCGAGGTCTTTGACTTGAATCACCAGGGGCGAGACAGATTCACGCTTAATGGGACTCTCCTGTAAAGAACATGTGACCGACGTACTATCTTAGCGTGCCCGGGTGCCTTGGCTCAAACCGGCGGCCCTCGGCGCGCCCCACCCCGCCCCTCGGCGCGCCCCACCCTCGCCGTGGTTCATCCCCTACTTGCATTTTCATCCGGCAATTACGGGATGAAAATGCAAGTAGCGGATGAGCGGCGGTAATTGGCCGGTCGCCTGACGCGGTTCAAATGCACGACGGCGATGCGCGCCTCCCCGACCCACCTCACCAAGCGCCGGGATAGACTGCTTGCGTGAGTGAGAACGCCGAACCCCGCGCACACCCCTCGCCTCACTTGCACCCTCGACGGCGCCGCATCCTCAAAAGAGTCCTGGCCACTCTCGCGGCTCTGCTTCTACTCTGGTTCGCCGCCGGTCTTTACCTCTTTGTCTTCCTCCCCTTACCGCAAGCCGACCGCGAAAGTGCGGCAGACGCCGTCGTTGTTCTGGGCGGTGCGAGCCGCGAAAGGCTCCCCGCGGGCCTCGAGGCGATCCGCTCTGGCCAAGCGAAAACCCTGGTGCTCTCCAACCCGGAAACCGCCGGAAACCGGAGCACCAATTCCTGGTGCGCGGCCGGGGCGCCAATCCCGCAAGACATCGTGTGCTTTACCCCGAAACCCAACAATACAAGCGGCGAGGCGAAGCAGATCGGCGCGCTGGCGAAGGAGAACGGCTGGCGCTCGATCATCATCGTGACGAGCCGCTATCACGAGGCGCGCGCCTCACTGCTCATCTCCCAATGCACGGACGCGACGCTGATCGCCAAACCCACCGAGCCGAACTTCACCCTCGCCGATTGGGCGGGGCGTTTTATCGAAGAAAGCGCTGGAATTCTCGCCGCGCTTGTGACGCCCGCCTGTTAGCTGCGGGTCCGTTCCAGCCCGGCCAGAACCGCGCCCGGCACAAATGCGGCGACGTCACCGCCGAGATCGAACACTTCCTTGATCATCGTGGAGGACACGTGGCTCATCGCCGATTCGGCGGGCAGAAACACCGTCTCCACGCCGGTCAGGTGCCGGTTCATGAGGGCCATCGGCACCTCATAGTTGAAGTCCTGCGCGTTGCGAATGCCTTTGACGATTGCCTCGGCGCCCTGTTCGCGGCAGAAATCGGCGAGCAGCCCGTCACCCATCGGCTCCACGCGCACACCCTCGATGTCAGCAACGGCTTCGCGGGTCATTTCCAGCCGCTCGTCCTCGGTGAAACGGTACGTCTTGGAGTAGTTGGTCGAGACCGCGACAATCACCTCGTCAAAGAGCTTCGCGGCACGCGCGATCACCTCAAGGTGTCCGTGGTGGAGCGGGTCAAAGGATCCGGGGCAGACGGCTCGGCGCATGTCTCGAATGTAACGCATTTACGCGGGCCGGGTGTTGCCAGACATACTGTGAAGATGAATTCTGCGTGGAGGCGCGCCGCGGCCGGCGCCAATCTGTTACGCGCCGACGGCTCCGTCGGCGTCACGATTTTTGAGGAAATGACTGCCGCCGCACTGGACGCCGACGCGGTCAACCTCGGCCAGGGCGCCCCGGATGAGAGCGGCCCGGCCTGGCTCTTGGACGCGGCACGGGCAAACATCGCGGCCGGGTTCAACCAGTACGCGCCCGGGCGCGGCTTCCCCGCGTTGCGCGAGGCCATCGCGGCGCACCAACAGCGCTTTTATGATTACGACGTCGATGCCTCCTCCCAGATGCTGGTCACCACGGGTGCCACGGAGGCACTTGCCGCGAGTATTCTCGCGCTCTGTGCTCCGGGCGATGAAGTGATCGTGTTGGATCCGTTTTACGACTCCTATGGCGCGATGATTGCGGTGGCCGGGGCGAAACAGGTGTCGGTACCGCTGACTGTGCCGGACTTTTCGCTGGACCTGGAAGCGTTGCGTGCGGCGTTCAGCGAGCGGACCCGGATGATGATTCTGAACAATCCGCACAACCCGACGGGCCGGGTTTTCACGCGGGAGGAGCTGCATGCCATTGTCGCGTTGGCGCGCGAGTTCGATGTGTTGCTGTTGGCCGACGAGGTGTATGAGCACCTCGTCTTTGACGGACGCGCGCATATCCCGATCGCGAGTCTTGACGGCGCGTTTGAGCGGACGCTGACGGTCTCGTCAGCGGGAAAAACGTTCTCGGTGACCGGCTGGAAGGTCGGTTGGGTGAGCGGTCCAGAGCATCTAATAACGGCGGTGCGTTCGGTGAAGCAGTTCCTGACGTATTCCTCCGGCACCCCGTTTCAGCCCGCCGTTGCCGAGGCGCTGGGCGCGCCTGACGCCTTTTTCGCCGTCGCTGCGGCGGACCTCGCCGCTCGAAGGGACCTGCTCTTTGACGGCCTGACGTCGCTCGGATTCGCGGCGCAGCTGCCGGAGGCGGGGTACTTTGTGGTTGCCGATGCCGCGCCCCTGGGCGTTACCGACGCGGCGGCGTATTGCCGGGAACTCCCGCATTCCCGCGGCGTCGCGGCCATCCCCGTCTCGGCGCTGGCGACCCCGAATTTTCCTGGGCGATCCCTGGTGAGGTTCGCGTTTTGCAAGCGACGGGAATCCATCGTGGAGGCGTTGCGTCGTCTCGGCGGGGCGTCCTAAGTGGCGCGGCTGCGCACCCGGTACCTGCCGGTCACTCACACGCACGCGGTCATTGAGCGGGACCCTCGTTTCGAGGACGCGCACATCGTCAGCGTCGGCGGTGCCGAACAATCGCATGTGGACCTGGGCGACCCCACCCACGTTTTTTACGAGTACCTGCGCCGCGCCGCAAACGTCGTCGACCTGGTCCGTCCCGGCGAGCCGCTGAGCGCGCTGCACCTCGGCGCCGGCGGGTTCACGCTCCCCCGCTATATTGCCCACACCCGCCCGGGATCCAAGCAGATCGCCGTAGACATCGACCCCGACCTGGTCGACTTTGTGCTGACCGAATTGCCGCTGGGCGAGGATGCCGCCATCGAGGTCCGCATCGACGACGCGCGCGCCGTCCTCCCCCGGCTGGAGGGCACCTTCGATCTCATCATGCTGGACATCTTCAGCGGCGAGGACGCGCCCGCGCACCTGACCGAGCCGAGCTATTACGCCGAACTCAGGGAACGCCTCGCACCCGGCGGCGTGCTCCTGGTCAACATTGGCGACGACCCGCCGCTGCGTTTCGCCTCCACCCAAATGCGCGCCTTCAGCCTTGCCTTTTCGTTAAGTTCGACGGCGGCACTCGCCTCCCCGGCCATGTTCACCCGGGCGTTCCCCGGCAATATCGTGCTGGCCGGTCTGGGACAGGGGAAACCGTGGCCGGAGCGATGGACGAGCAGTCTGCTGGCGCTCGGCCCGCACCCGGCGGGCGTGCTCGTGGGGGACGAACTCCGCGAACTCCTCTCCCGCCCCTAACCGCCCCTCCCCCGCAAATTTAAGCGTCTTTCAGGGTTTTCAGCGTCCTATATGGCGCTGAAAACCCTGAAAGACGCTTAAATTTGCTCTAGGGGGTGGGGTCGAGGAAGTAGAGAGTGGTTTCGCCGTACTTCTTGGTGGCGAACAGGTCCAGAGACTCAGGTACGCTCGGCGCCTCCGTCCGGCTGGATCGCTCCAGGACAACAACGGCTCCCTCAACGAGCGAGGGTGCAAGCAATTCCAGGATCTCGGTGATCTCGCTATTGGGCATTGGATACGGCGGATCCAAAAACACCACGTCCCACGTGGCAGGCTCCGGGCGCGCGAGAAAGCTCTTCGCCGCCGACCGCGTCACGCTCAACCCGGCACTGGACGAGAGCGCCTTGGCGACAAGTTGCACGTTTTGCTTCAGGACCTCGAACGCTTTGTGCGCCTGGTCTACCAGGTCAACGCGCGCGGCACCGCGACTGGCCGCCTCCAGTCCTAACGAACCTGTCCCCGCAAAGAGGTCCAAAACGCGTGAGCCCGCAATCACGTCATACGCTTCGAGCCGGGAAAACAGGGCTTCCTTGACCCGGTCGGTGGTGGGGCGAGTGTTCTCCCCGGGGACGGAGCGCAGCGACAGTCCGCCCGCTGCGCCGGCAATAATACGCACTAAGACCTCCCCAAAAACGCGCGCTCGTCCTCATCGAGGTCCTCCTCGACGGCCTGCGCCAATTGCGGGTGCAGAGCTAGGGACGGATCGGCGTGCACAATCTCATAGGCGTCGGTGCGCGCCAGCTGAATGATGCGCGAGTCCTTGACCGTGAGCACGTTCAGCGCCGACCGCCGTCCCGATTGGGCGGCCCCCAAAATGTTTCCCTCATTGCGCATCGACAGGTCCTCCTCGGCCAACTCGAAACCGTCCGCGTTATTTGCGGCGATGGCAAGACGACGGAAGCCGGGGTCATCTGAGCGCAATGGGCTGATCAAAATGCAGGTACTCGCGGCATCCCCGCGCCCAATCCGCCCCCGCAATTGATGAAGCTGCGCGAGCCCGAAACGATCCGCATCCAGAACCACCATGAGGGTCGCATTTGGTACGTCGACGCCGACTTCGATCACCGTGGTCGATACCAGCATGTCGATCTCGCCCGCGGCAAACGCGGCCATCGTCGCCGACTTCTCTTCCGCGCTCATCCGCCCGTGGAGCATCTCGATCCTGACGCCCTTCAGGTTGGGTAGAGCCCGCAATCGCTCCACGACGCTCAGCACACCCAGCATGTCCCGCGTCTGATCTACCGGGGCATCCTCCCCCAACGAGCCGTCCTCGGTGGCGGGTTCCTCATCCACCGGGTGCGCCGCATCGCCAATCTTGGGGCACACCACAAACACCTGGTGACCCTTCGATACCTCTTCTCGCGCGAGCTCCCAGGTCCGTCGAATCCACCCCGGGTGTTCGGGCTCGGAAATCGCGTAGGTGGTGATCGGACGCCGTCCGCGCGGCAACTCCCGCAGCGCCGAAGTATCGAGGTCGCCAAAGACGGTCATCGCCACGGTACGCGGAATGGGCGTCGCCGTCATCACCAGCATGTGCGGTACCGACTCTGACTTGTCCCGCAACCGGTCCCGTTGCTCCACGCCAAAGCGGTGTTGCTCATCCACAATGACCAAACCCAGATCAAAGAAGCTCACATTGTCAGAGAGCAACGCGTGGGTTCCCACCACTATCCCCGCTTCCCCCGAGGCGATATCCAGCAACGCCTGCCGCTTTTCTGGGATGCTCATGGACCCGGTCAGTAGCGTCACCTTTGTCGCATGTTCTGGCGCGCCGAGTTGCCCGGCTGTCGCCAACGGGCCCAAGAGCCGACGCAAACTTTCGGCATGTTGCATTGCCAATACCTCGGTCGGCGCGAGCAACACCGCTTGTGCCCCGTTGTCGACAACCTGCAGCATCGCGAGCAGCGCCACCACGGTCTTCCCGGACCCCACCTCGCCCTGCAAGAGCCGGTTCATCGGCTGGTGGGAGTCCAGTTCCCCGGAGATCTTTTCCAAGACGTCGATCTGCCCCGCGGTCAGGGTAAACGGCAGTCGGTCAATGAACGCGGAAAAGAGACCGTCGGACTTCATCCCGCGCGCCACGGCGTGCGCCCGGGTGCGGTGCATATAGCGGATGGCCAGCGCGGTTTGTAGGACGAGCGCTTCCTCAAACTTGAACCGCCACTGCGCCTCCTCTATTTGATCCGTAGTGCGCGGATCGTGAATGAAGTGATATGCCTGGTCGATCGGCAGCATGGAGTGGCGCGCCTCCAGTTCCGGCGGGATCACCGTGCGCAGATGTTTGAGCGGTACCTTCTCCAGCAATTCGCGAATTGCCAATTCGATCTCGTGGCTCGTGAGCTTTCCGGACGCCCGGTACACCGGGATGAGACTGGTCCCCTCCTGAATATCGTCCAGAACCCGGTAGTACGGGCCGGTCAACGTTTTTTCATCCCGATACTCGGTGACCTTCCCGGAGAACAGCACATCATCGCCAACGTGCAGTTCCTTTGTCACGGTCCAGCCGTTAAAGAAACTCATCCACAAGTGCTCTCCGGTGCCATCGCCCACGCGGACCTCGGCGAGTAGCCCCTTGCGGGTCTTCATTTTCCGCGAGGTCACCTCCTCGACGCGGGCAATGATCGTCACCTCGGCGCCGGGCCGCAACTGCGCAATCGGCGTGAGCTCCCCCGCCCGCAGGTACGCGCGCGGAAAATAGTTCAGCAGCTCCCCAACGGAGGAAAATCCCAAGTACTTTTTGATCCGGTTGGCCTTCTTGGTGCCCAGAATGTCGGCGAGGGCAATCGCGTTGGAGGCATCGCCGTCGTACTTCTCTACCGCGCTGGCACTCACGGCGCGCCGTGCTCCTGAAGGTGGCCCAGGGCGGTGATGGATACGTTGGCGGGTGCGCCCGCAGCGTTGATGTGCGTGAGCGCGGTGTCCGCGTCCGGCACGTGGACATGGACGCGCCAGCGGTAGCCGCCCTCGATTTCGGTGACCGCGCTCATGATGACCGATTCGCCGATCTCGTCCAGTTTCGCGCGTAGGATCGCGGCGGCGAGCGAGTCGAGGTTGATAGTGCACATCACTTCGAAGCCGTCGGAGCCGGGCATGTCCTCGTGTAAATGCGGGGCGCCGATGTCATAGCCGTGGAGCCCGTCGAGGAGTTCTTCGTCCAGTTCCTCACCAAGCGACGCGGCGCGCAGGGCGTCAAGAATGAGCAGGAAACCGACTCCCCCGGCGTCCACAACCTTCGCCTGGGCGAGCGCGCCGAGCTGATTTTCGGTGTTCTTCACCGCCTCGAGCGCGGCGTCGATCATGGAGCGGAGCGTGACCGAGAGCGCATGGTTGCTCTCGTCGCCGTTTTGCGCGATGTCGGCGGTGCGAGCGCCCTCGGTCGCGGCCTCGAGAACCGAAAGCATGGTGCCGGGAACCGGGTCGGTGAGCGCGGACCAGGCGCGAAGTTGGGCGCGTTCCAGGGCGGCGGTGAGCAGCGGCGGGGACAGGCGGGTGGCGCCCTTGAGAACTTCGGCGAACGCGGAAAGGAAGACGGAAAAGAGGGTGCCGGAATTGCCCTTGGCCTGCTCCATCGCCTCGCGCCCGGCGGCGGTGAGCAACTCACCAATGTCCGTGGTCTCGGTGTTTTTGGCCACGTCCGAGGCGGCGCACACGGTCAGGTAAAGGTTAGTGCCGGTGTCGCCGTCCGCCACCGGGAAAATGTTGATCGCGTTCAGCCGGTCGCTGTGATTCCCCAGCGAAACCTCCGCCTTGACCAGCCATTTCCTGATGGCCGCGGCGTTGGCCGTGATCTTGGTGGACAAGGTGTTCCTCTTTGGGTTGGCACTTTTTGCTTAGGCTCGGTGAGCCGGTTGCCGCGGGGGGTGAAGCACGACGGCGAGTGGTCACCTCACGTGATTTCGGCAGTTTCGAGCCTACCGCATGCGGGTGACGGTGGCGCGGGTTATCCACAGGGGGTTGGCAAGCTTACGCGATTGTTGTATTTGGCAATCAGGTTAGACTGTTAGTGCGTGAACCACCCCACAGTTTGACGCGTTTACTCATCATTCACTTTCACCGACGAAACTTTTGAGGCATGGAAACTAAAAAGAGCGTCATGCTCGTGTATGGGACACGTCCAGAGGCCATCAAGATGGCTCCGCTGGTCCACGAATTCCAGGGCGACGAGCGGTTTAACACCATTGTTGCCGTGACCGGTCAGCACCGCGAAATGCTGGATCAGGTCAACGATATTTTCGGTATTACTCCGGATTACGATCTCGATATTGCTTCCCCCGGGCAGGGTCTCAACGCGATTTTCGCGAAGACGCTGAACGGCTTGGAGGAATTGTTCGAGAAGGTTGACGTCGACGCCGTGGTGGTTCAAGGCGATACCACGACCTCGACCGCGGCCGCCGTCGCCGCGTTTAACCAGCAAAAACCGGTGATTCACGTCGAGGCCGGATTACGATCCGGTAACCTTTTTTCACCGTTTCCGGAAGAGGCGAATCGGAAAATCACTTCGCAGTTGGCCAGCTTGCATTTGGCCCCGACGACCACGAGCCGGGACAACTTGGTGCGTGAAGCTCTTCCCGCCGATGACATTGTGGTGACCGGCAACTCGGTGATTGACGCGCTCTTTGAAGTGGTGGACAAGAAAGTGCCGTTTGCCGATGAGCGGTTGACCGAGTTGGCCGCTTCCGGCCGGAAGGTGCTGTTGGTGACCACGCACCGCCGCGAAAATTTGGGCGATGCGATGATTGGTATCGGCAAGGCGATTGGCCGTCTGGCCGACGCGTACCCGGATATGACTGTGGTGGTTCCGATGCACAAGAACCCGAAGGTGCGTGCCGCGATCCAGCCCGGGTTTGAGGGGCGCTCCAATGTTCTGGACATTGAGCCACTGGATTACGGCGAGTTTGTGCACCTTCTGTCTTTGTCCCACATCGTGGTGACCGATTCCGGCGGGGTGCAGGAGGAAGCGCCGTCCTTGGGCAAGCCCGTGCTCGTGTTGCGTGAGAATACCGAGCGCCCGGAAGCCGTTGTTGCCGGCACCGTGAAGCTCATTGGCACCGATGAAGAACGCATCGTGTCCGAGGTGACGGAGTTGATGGAGAACCCGTCCTCATATGCTTCGCTTGCCAACGCCGTGAACCCCTACGGGGACGGCAAGGCATCCGAGCGGAGTGTGGCTGCCACTGCAAAATTGCTCGGTGTGGGTGAGCGTATCGAGGAGTTCTCACTCTAGTGCCCGATCTGGTATCCGCACTCTTAAAGAGGGCTGAACTCTCCGAAAAATCTCAAGGAGTTCTGCCTTTTCCACGATCGTATGCCGTGAGCATGTGGAACCTTCCTACCCTTCCCGACCCGCTAGAGAGTTATTGGGTTCGGGAAAAAATTGGACCGGGCGAAATCGCTCATGATCCAATCCTTGAGGTCTCAACGGCCAAAAAAGGCAATATGGGAGTGGCCGTAGTTGGCTTGGCATATGATCCGGAACTGCCGAACGACCAGCACCATCTCCTACCTGGACGGCTCTTGGATAGCTGGCGTAACTCTCGTCGGTGCCTGCTTGACCACGTAGAGCGACTCAATGGCCGATTCGTTGTCATCTACTGGGGTCCTTCTGGGTTCTTCATGCAGTCCGATGCGAGCTCGATGCGAGCGATTTTCTATCATGGCCTGCGAAATGTAGCAGCTGGAAGCGCGAATCTGCTTGCGGAACTGAACGGCGAAACGGAATCCACCGTTTACAGCGATCTCATTCGCACCCCGAGCAAGCTCAACACGTACCCCGGACGGCGCACGAATTGGGCCAATATTTTTCTGCTCAACTCAAACCTTGAACTGAACCTTCACGGTCGCGAGATACGAAGGGTCGGCCCAACGCCGATTCTGGAGTGGCTATCTGCTGAAGAGGCTGCACACTACGTCACTGCGGATGCGTCTAAGTTCATGGCGTATCTTTCGTATTTGCCCAACCCCGTCAACGCCTCGTTAACGGCCGGACTGGACACACGTCTTTCTCTGAGTCTGATGAAAGAACTGCGAGCAGAACCAGAGTTTTTCACCTACAAACTTACCTGGGCCGCAGCTAAGAAAATTGCCGATATGGACATCGATATTTCGGCAAAACTTGCTCAAAGATTCAGCCTTAAGCATCGATACGTCACGTTTGAAAGTACTCAAATATCTTCGACACTTCGGGAAATATTTGAGCGAAACAACCCACGTAGTCATGGCCAGTATCTTATTCCGCAATACGGAAATATGTTCAGTCCGGATTCAATCAATATCCGCTCGACCATCTTTGAGCTCGGACGCGCACGCCACGGTATTCAACCCGATATTTCCAACCCTGCTGAATGGATGACAAGAAAGATCGTCAACTCGGGTAAGCCTAACGGAAACATCATCGCAGATTTCAACGACTACATGCAGTCGTCTGACTATGCCCACATCCCGGACACATATTTGGCACAAGATATTTATTACTGGGAGATTACCGATTCATCTTGGATGCAACACATTATCGCAGAAAGCGACCATGTCTTCGACACGGCGGTTCTGATTAATAGTCGAAGAATCTTAAAAACGTTGCTCTCTGTTCCAGCGGAGGAGAGGCAAAGATCCATGACCTACATTAACATGTTGCAGCAAAACATGCCAGACCTACTTAAATTCCCCGTCAACGGCAAAATGCTAGTTGAGGAGTGAGCGCCTATTTTTCAAGTCGGGAAATTAGCTGATTAATTTCTTGAACCGTTCGCTCCTGAGAAAGCGGCGAATGGCCCGCGTCAGGGTCCCAGTAATAACTGACGTCAAGACTGTTCTCTCGCAGTTTGCCTAGAGAACCTTGAAGTCCACCCAAAAGGTGCGCAAGGTCAGTCTCCATGTCGTTCTTACTCGCAGCATTGACGAGGTATCGAATGTTGGGTATATAACCAATTTCCAGATACAAATTTGGCACTGAAGCCCGCGTGGGGTACCTTTCGAGAACTTCCATTCCGGAAAGGCCATTGTAAGAATAGTCCAACACCCTTTTAACAGCGCCCGCAAAATTATAATCAAGCCAATTTGTTTGGGGGTTATTTACTAGCGCACTACTCTCCCGGTCCAACGCGGCAAGGACTAAACTTTGGAAGCCACCACCAGAACTGCCATAGTAGATTCGCTTGCGGGAGTCGGGAATCCCAATGGCGCGTGAAACGGCACTCACTGCGTCATAAACCTTGGGCAGAAAATAGCGTTCTGCTGTTCCCTGCCCCCATCCGAGATTGACTTTTGTTTCACGAGAAGTCGTGACATCGGAGAAGTACAGACAATGGGAGTCCACCAATGGCGACCAAGTGCTACGTTGAAATACTTCATGTGGATCTTTACCACTTCGAAAATCTATAGCACCATTAGCGAACACGGTTAGCGTATGCGCTCCCGCCTTTCTCTTAAGCAACAAGGGAACCGATTCGCCGTCTATGTCAACGTTGAATCTTTCAATCTCGTCATCGAAATCCAACGCTTCGATACTAAAAGCCTGCACCATTAGCTGGAAATGCTCTCTTTGCTGGCTTCATTGAGATCACCATATGCCGCTTCGAGTCGATCGATTTCGGCCGCCAACTTTGCATCTTGCCATTCGGTCTTCTCGTACATCGCCAAAATCTCCTTGATCACGCCGAACGCCTGAGCCTTCTCGTCTTCGGCCACTTTTGAGAACTTATCCAAGTACCAGACTTTCATGAAGGGCTCGAGCCTTTGAACATTGTAAACATCCAGGAGCCCTTCCGCTTTCAGCCAGGTCGAACGAGCAGCTTCGAGCGGTAGGTATTTTCGATAGAAGTTCACACCAATGGTGTTCACGGTTGAGTTTGCCACCGCGGCAAAGTACACGTGCACGGGTTTATCCCACAATGCGACTGTTTCTGAATAGTGCAGCATTTGCTGGAAAAAGTAGGTGTCCTGACCTACTGCTCCGACAGGTTGCTCAAGGCCGAGGGACTTCAACCATGCTGTGTTTGCGACGAGTGCTTGGATGCTCAACGCCGCAAACTTTGAGTTTGCGAGGGCATCACTAGGAACATTCCAAACGCCGCCCGCCCCGTCGACCCGTTCTAGCACCTTCTTTAGAACCGTGGTGTTGGGGACGACTCGCTCCTTAGAATCAATCATCAACATGTTCCCAATAGCGAAGTTTGTGCCTGTCGACTTCACGAGTTCCAACAGTTCGGCAAATGCGTCATTCATGGCTTCGTTGTCGGGATCCAGGTAGCCCACATAAGGCGCGGTTGCCATTTCGAGCCCCTGATTTCGTGGGCGCGAGGCACTCCCGGAGCCGCCCGTCGGATTCAAGTAGACACGAACGTTGCCGAACTTGGTATCGAGATCCTCAAGGATGCGAAGAGTTTCCTTGTCCGAGGACCCGTCGTCAACCAGAATGATTTCAATGCGGTCGAAGACCGAGGAACGCCTCAATGAGGCAAAGCACTTATGGAGAAGATGCTGCCCATTGTTGTAGACCGGCACGATGACCGAAAGCTCCGGGGCAACCTGAGCAGTTGATTCCGTGAGATTGATTGCGCCTTGGCGAGAAGCCTGACCCCTTTGGATAACGTAGGATCGCTTTTTGCCGTTCTCCGTCTTTCCAGGTTGCGGACCGATCCACCTCAGCGACGCACCCTCTTGCGGTGTCGACTCGGTGTAATTGTGCTCGACGTCATTGGACCACGGTCCGTCATAGTCGACCGGTGCCTGGATAGTATCGACGTCCACATACTTGAATGCGTTGACAGTGTCCTGAACAAAGTGCCTGCCGTAGTCGAGTTCGCTATTGAGTTCAAGTGATGCCATTGCTCCTTGCTTCTTTGCTTCAGCGAGGTTAGACACCACTATCATGCTCACGTCGGGGTCCTGAAGCACCTGGTTCTCCACAAAGAGTTGGCCCTGCTTTGCATTCTCACTAATCACCGCAACGTTTCGCTGTTGCGTCGACGGCGCTTTTCCAATTGCCGTCAAGATTGTGGCGATGCGGTCGTGATTGGTATTCGTGCTGTAGGCGTTGCGAATTCCTTGCATCTGAATGTCGAATAACTCTTGACTACTCAGAGCGTCGATCCAATCGCGCGCATCGAGTGAGGTAGTGGGGATATACACGTTGGGAAATTGGGAGTTCACCCCCACGTTATAACTGGAGATGATCGCCGAGCCCATGCCTTGGAGTTCGATGACACGATTGGCGAACATGCTTTCCGAATTGAATACCGAGTTCAGATTGATGTTGAGATCAACATGCTTCTGTAACCGCAACAACAGATCGTGATTGATGCTCTTGTTCATCGACGGGAACAAGTACTCCGGGAAAGCGTACTTCAACTTGCGTTCACCAGAGAACCTGTCCACAATCTCCAGATCACGCCGAGAATTCATGACACCGTCGAAGATCCGAAGTGCTTGCGTACGACGCGTGAGGTACTTGTGGTTGAACCAGCTCCCGGCAAAGAGGACCTCAGGGATTCTGTAGAGCCGCGATCCCACGGGATTGTGCTGGTCTGCAGACACGGAGAACTGTAAGACACCTATCGATTGTGCTTGTGGGCAATCGCGCTCGTAGGAAGGGACCTTTTCCACTGCCGAGGTAAAGATGTGGTCACTCGCCTGAGCGACGTGCAGATAGTCGTTGTAGTGAGGCGGGTCTTCCTTCGAATAGAAAACAACCTGCTTGTCGCGCGATCGAAAAGCCGGGATGACCTTATCTCGCAACAGCACCGAGTTGGCACTCTTGCTCGAGCCGACGAACTCCCACTCTCCGGCCATGCCCCGCCACACGGAAGTCACGAGGAGAAAATCACACGCATCGGCGGCCATGTCATAGTTCGACGGAGTGACTCGCACAAAGTTTCCGGCACTAGCAAGGCTGGCGTAGAGGAAATCATCCGCAATGATGCCAATGACAGCATCTGGCTTGGCGTTCCAGCGTTGCCCGTTTGAATTTGGAACTTCCTCAATCGCCGCCAGATGGCGATCAAGAAAAGTCCGCCCGTCGCTCAGCGCATCCAGCCGTCCAAAGTACTCGGACGAGCGGGTTGCCCGGACCACTCCCGGCCCGCCATTGCGCAATGCGTCGGCAAAATATGGCGAGTGAAAATACCGGTCTGCATCCATCGTCAAGAAGGATTCTGCCTCTAGCCCAAGGAGGCGACGCTTAATGGCGTCAGAAGTCATTTCGCCGTCAGCCATTACCCAACCTTCTTCCGATTTCCACGAACATCCCAAATCTTGCGTTGCAGACGGCCCAATTTTGAATTCTCCACCGCTTTGGCCCGTTTGGCTTCCGCTTCCGCCTTCTTGACCCTTGTCCGAAGTCCCTCAACTTCGCGTTGCAACTTCAATAGCTGTTTGAGCGCCCTGGACTCAGATTGCTTCGCTTTCTGCAGCTCATTGCTATACGTTGCGCCCATAAAAGCGGCATTGCTAATGATGAGGTCTTCCTCAGACATCGGAAGCACCCGACTTCATTGACTCACGCCATTGACCGCGAGTGTCGATGATGTCCTTGCCTGCAATCTCTTCGGGCGTGACGTTGGCAAAGGCATCGTGATCCACCAGGAGAACGACGAGGCTCGCTGCGCTCAGCGCATCCTCGAGTGAGCTGAGTTCAATGTTATCGATGCCCTCCAATTGACGCGGTAGCTCCTCGATGTGGGGTTCCACCACTTTGAGTTGTCCGTCAACAGTCTTAGAAAGGAGTTTGGTGATTTCAACGGCTGGCGACTCGCGCAAGTCATCAATATTTGCTTTGAAGGCCAGACCAAGCACGGCAACAGTAGGATTCGCGCCAGCTTTCGCGAGGTGTTCCTTGACCTTTTCGATGACCCAGTGTGGCTTAGAGTCGTTGCTTTCGCGAGCTTGCCGGATCAACTTAGAGCTGTCCGGTGCTGCCGAAACGATAAACCATGGATCAACAGCAATGCAGTGACCTCCCACTCCGGGACCAGGTTGGAGAATGTTGACTCGAGGGTGGTGGTTTGCCAATTCGATGAGCTCCCACACGTCAATGCCAAGCTTGTCCGAGATAACAGAAAGTTCATTCGCGAAGGCGATGTTGACATCGCGATAAGAGTTTTCCACCAACTTCGCCATTTCCGCCGTCGTCGCGTCGGTAAGGAGAATCTCGCCCTGACAAAAGGCACGGTAGAGGTCGCGCGCCATTTCCGCGGCTTTTGGTGTGATACCGCCGACGATGCGGTCATTTGTGACTAGTTCAATCATGACTCGACCGGGGAGCACGCGTTCTGGGCAATGCGCCACGAAGATGCTGGACTCATCATCCTGGTCCAGATTGAGGTCGGGACGCTTCGACAGGATGCGGTCGGCAAGGTGTTGCGTTGCCCCTGGAGGGGAAGTCGACTCCAGGATGATGAGTTCGCCCCCGCTGAGCTGAGGGGCAATTCCGTCTGCAGCCGCATCAATGTAGGAGAGGTCTGCTGATTTGTCATCCTTGAATGGAGTTGGGACTGCCACGATGTACGCGTCTGCTTTTGGGGTTTCCTTCGAGGCCGAAAGCCTGCCTTGATTGACCGCACCAGACACGTGCACCGCGAGATCGGGTTCAACGAAGGGAACTTCGCCACGATTGACCGCATCGACGGTGCGATCGGTCACGTCTACGCCCAAGACGTTGAGTCCGTTTGTCGCAAGAATTGCCGCTGTAGGCAGACCGATGTAACCCAATCCGACTACTGCCACGTTTTCGATAGTTTTCATTGTTTCCCCTAGAGAGTGATGTTGTTGTAGTAGTTGCCGAGTAATACTTCTGAAGCTTGAGGGACTAGTCCCGCATCATTGGTGCGCCAAGTGTGGCCGTGGCGGTTACGTAACTGAGTGTAGTTGTAGCGGTCACTGGAATAGATCCTGCCGCCATCGGTACGGACGCGTTTCAACAGGTCGCTGTCTTCTCCGCGTCCCAACTGACCGAACTTGTATTCGCGGAAAAGGTCGGCACTGCCGGTGAGCGTTGGCCCCATTACCATGTTGGCGAACTTATGCTCGCTGTGCCCAAGCCGCAAGATGGTGATGTCCCGGTGTGAAAGATACATGTAGTGCGCCAATTTTCCGACGATGCTAGCCCCGGAAAAGTCGTACGCAAATAACAGGTCTGAGAGATAGTGGGCACCGTACATGTCATCATCATCCATCTTGGTGATCATGTCGCCCTCGGCCATATCGATACCGTGATTGAGCACCTCCCCGAGCGAAAGGGAGGAATCAACCATCTCCACTCGCACGTTCTTCAAGTCCAGCCGCGATTTCAGATCTGCAAGCTGACCGGGGTCAACTTCAAAGCCGTGGGTCAGGAGAATAAGCTCCTTTTCTTCGACTATTTGCCGGCCGTATGAACCCAAGGCATGTTCAATCTGATCGGGACGAATGGTGGGCAACACGACCGAAATGCTGTGTTCGCCAAATTTTTTGGATGTATCGTGTGGAATACCTACCGCGCCCAGAATCGTGTCAACTCTATGAGAATAGGTGTGATGCTTCCATATCTCGCGCTGGGCAAGGTGGTTCTTGCTTTGGGTGAGGACAGTGTCGGCGAGCCCAAGACCAATGGCTTCCATAGCGGTAAACCGATCCCATGGTTGCTGAATCTGATCTTCTGGGAAATAGGTGCGAATCGACTCCGATTTTGCGCTGACGACCGTAGATCCCGAAGCCACTGCCTCAAACACCCGCCGCGAACACATTGTCGTGGACTCGGGGGCGCTATTCACATTGAGCATGACTTTGTAAGCCTTGTATGCGCTCAGCATCTCCGGGTAGGTCAGTTCTCCAACCACATTTCCTTGGTACTTTTCCGGAAATTGGTGGTTCTTGCTTGCGCCTTGATGTCTCGCAAAAATTTCCAGCCCCGGCTGGCGCTCCTTGACGATGCCCTCGGCCCCATTGAGCAATAGCTCTAGTTGTTGCTTCCGTTTCGGGTACTTGTGGTCGAAGTACATGCCTGCAAACGCGACATCACGCTCGTGGAAGCCGACCGGCCGAATAGGGTTGTGGAGTACTGGCTGCGCGGCAAACGAAAGCACTCCGACGCGGTCATGCCCCAAATCTTGTCGATAGTTATCGACGCGGCCGGCGTCGCTGGTGAACACGTAATCAAAAATACGCGCCGTCTCAACAAAATCTTGGTAATGGGGAGGGTCTTCCTTGTTCCAAAAGACGGTCGGGATCCCCTGTTGTTTGACGTAGGAGATCATTGATTTTATCTCGGCGGAAGGGGCGTTCTTCCCGGTAAGTTGGTGGCTCCAGGCACCGTCATTACCTGCCCATGCAGATTCCACAAAGACAAGGTCAATTTTGTCCCAGTCCACCTCGGTCAGCCAATTATTCGGACGAACCGCGATCTGGTTCCACTCGAACTTCAGCGCCAACTCGGTAAATGGATCTGCAATCACCGCTACGGTGAGATCCGGGTAGCGAGGAGTGACCTCCGGGATCTCGGCGGGAAGGAAATTGAGCTGGCGATTTGCGTGCGAACCCGAACGTGACCAATAACCTTGCACGCCGTCAGCATCTCCGGCGGACAGCTTGCGCCATGAAGCTTTCCGTCCCGCAATTGCCTGGGATCGGTGCCGAATGAGCTGCCGGATGCCTCCCTGGCGCAAGTGCCACAACTGCTTTCTCAGCGGTGCGACCTGCTTTTTTGCATACCCCACAATGCTGCGTAATGACGTCATGACTACTTACCTGTTCTCCTGCGACCGCTTTCGCGGGGTTGAATCTTGGTGGCGGTTTGTTCGAGAGTTATGCGGTCCAGCACTTTCTGTGCTTTATACGCTGTTCCTTCTGAAAGGTAACGAGTGAAATGCGAGTATGCTCGCGTAACTTTCCAAGGAGACCCGTCCATGACCAATCGGCCGTAATCTACCCACAGCACGCGGGAGCACACTTGGTTGATCGTGCCCATGCTGTGGCTAACCAGGAATACTGTTCCAGCCTCTTCGCGCATTTGCTTCATGCGCCGGGTGCTGCGTTCCTTGAACTGCGCATCACCGGTATTCAGAGCCTCGTCAATGATGAGAATCTCCGGTTTCACGCTTGTGGCGATGGCAAAACGCAAACGTGAGGACATACCGGAAGAGTAGGTCGACATGGGATAGTTGACGGCGTCGCCCAGCCCAGACACTTCAAGAATCTCGTCATAGCGCTCTTCGATCTGGGCGGGAGTCAAACCCATTGCCAAGCAACCCAGGGTGATGTTTTGGTTTCCAGAAAGTGCCGGCACCAGCGCCGAGTTCACTCCAAGTTTGATGGGAGTGCTCGATGCGTACACGGAACCTTGGGTGGGCGAGAGGCTTCCTGAGATCAGGTGCGCAAGTGTCGATTTCCCTGACCCGTTTCGCCCGATAATACCGATGGATTCACCGTGGCGGGCAATGAAACTGATGCCGCGGAGCGCCTCGATCCGTACCCGTTTCGACTTCATCAATTTTGCCGAAAGCCTGCGTGTTTTCGATGCCTTGGCGCGGTCCGGGGTCGCCCAAAAGTCCATGTGCACGTCGTCGACAACAACGGTGGGGTCGAGAGCCGGTAATGCAATGCTGTCAGCCCTTATTGGGTCGGCCATAGGTCTCCTCCCCTCTCCAGAAGAACCACACTCCAAAGACAAGCGACCCGGCCGCCCATCCAAGAACAATCACCCAGGACTGCCAACCGGGCCACGTCTCGTAGAGGATAAAGTCCCTGGCAATGTCGAGGAAGTTAAAGAGGGGATTCATGTACATGATCTCCTGCATGACAGGGAACTTGGCATAGCGGTCTATCGAGAAGAACACGGCGGAGGCATACATGAGTACACGCATACCAAAATTGAGCAGGTGCGCGATGTCCGGAACGATCGATACCAACCGCGCGAAGATGAGCCCGATGCCGAGATTGAACACCGTTTGAATCACGATCAGTGGTGCCAGCAGTAACCAAAGCGGAGTGATAGTTTCCACGGGAGGCAGCGCGATGATCAGCACCAGCATCGTCAAGAACGCAGGCACAGAAGCAAACAACTCGCGCAAACAGGCCGCAATCGGGAGCGCGATCCGTGGGAAGGAAAAGGAGTGGACTACCGCCGAATTTCCCTGAAGCGTCTTAGCAATGGTTGTGATTGATTTTGTACTGTACTGAAAAAGGAATATGCCCAAGATGAGGTACCCCACGAAATTGGGAATACCGCCCTGAGTGTTCATGACAAGCCCGAAGACAAAGTAGAACGCGATACCCATCAAGATGGGATTCAGGATTAGCCATAGCGCGCCAAGCCGATCCCCGGTGGTCTTGTCTTGGACTCGGGCGCTGGCGTCATATGCGATGAAGTGCCGGTATTGCCACAATTGGGCAATGTAGTTTTTGAACGGTGGACGTCCACCAACCTTGACAAGAGAACGAAAATCCACGGAATACCGTTGTCTCTGATCCGGCTCTCTCACGATGAGCTCATTTGCTGGCATGAGCAGTCAGCCTTCCGTAGGTTTCCGAAATGGTTGCGACCTTGTGATTCCAATCAAGCCGATCTCTGTCTGGTGGAATCGTCCTCCCCTTTTCTCTTGCCCGCGCTACTGCCGAGCGCAACCCATCAAGCAGCGACTGTACTCCGTCCCCCACCAGCAGCGTCTGGTCTTCAAACCCCGCTCGCAACTCCCGGAGCGCAGGGAGGTCCCGGAGTACCGTAACACTGCCTGCGGCGATTGCCTCCACTGCTTTGAGCGGTGTTACCAGCTCAGTGACCTCTGATCGAATGCGCGGAACGGCGAAGACATCCAGCTTCCAATGTGCCGCTAACGCTTCGGATCGCGATACACGCCCCGGCATGTCAATTGCCGCACCGAGCCCATGCGTGGCGACTCTCTCGGCCAGAGCCTGGAACTCGCTGCCGTCTCCGAAAAGTTTCAGTCGAACGGCGGGGTCCTCTTGGTGCATAGCCGCAAACGCATCGATGAGTTCGGTGAGACCCTCATACGGAACAAAGCTGGAAACCGTGCCAATGGTCACTGTCGAGTCCGGGGAGCCAGCATCGATCCGGTGAGTTCCTCGTGCCGCATCGAGTTCGCGCAGGCTCACACCATTTGAGACCACCGTGACTTCTCGGGAGTCACTTGGAGCGCCGGTTAGCCGTTCTCTCATGGCAACACCGAGCGTCAACACCGCATCCGCCGAACGGGTAGCCTCCCGCTCTCGCTCCGAGAACAAGCGGTAGCGTTCCGAGTCTCTTGCTTGCGCTCCGCGGCTGGATGCCCACGTGTCTGCTAGGAAGCCGCGCACCTCATAAACCCAGGGAATCCCGAGCGCCTGTGCTACGGCCCTGGTGACAAGAGCGTTGGTGTAGTCCGTCGTCGTGTGCAGAACGGACGGCTTGACGGTGACTGCAATTTTAAGGAGTTCTTCTGCCTGGCGCTGGATGCGTTCGGTTGCGAGTCGAGGCAAGCGCCATGGCAGTAGCCGGTGGTAATGCACGCCATCGATTATTGACACGTCTTCGCGCGCCAGCTTCCCGACAACAGCCGGATAGCCGATACGGGTCACCGCATGAACCCGGAGGCCGCGACCGGCTTGTCGCGAAAGTAAGGAATGAGTTCGCGAGGTGTAACCGCTTGCGGTAAATGGTACGGAATTCGTCAGCACGTGCAGGACAACGTTTTCGTTGCCCTCATACGCTGGGACTGGCTTGAGCTGTGGCACAAAGTCCGTCAGAACTTCCCGTTCCGCAAGAATTTTTTCCTGCAACCGCCTTGACGCCGCATCAGTGCGGCCGTCCAGTGCTGCGATCGCGTCGCTCGGCCGGCCGTTGTAGAGATAAAGTCGTGCCCGTGTCTGAGCTGTCTTGCCGTCCTGGTCGCCCTGAAGAAGGGATTCGGCCATGGCCGGTTTAGCTGCAACAATGGCAACTTCCGCGAGCCGTCGACGTTGGGCAGAGGATCCGGCACCGACACGAGCCTCGAGATGGGTACCGAGGTCGGTCTTGCTACCTGCCAGCAGGAGTAACGCCGCCTTGGATGTGGGAAGCCGGGATCCATTTAGCCTCGCAGCAATTGATCCCAACCCGGATCGAATGCCATGGGGTAAAAGTACGGTTGCG
Organism: Haematomicrobium sanguinis DSM 21259; assembly: GCF_000688395.1. Taxonomy (GTDB): domain Bacteria; phylum Actinomycetota; class Actinomycetes; order Actinomycetales; family Micrococcaceae; genus Haematomicrobium; species Haematomicrobium sanguinis. Next base: position 38,871 of record NZ_JIAG01000011.1, read on the forward strand.
GCCTGCAGTCCTGTCCGAAAGAAGTCCCCTCGTGCGGCACTGACCCCGTTGATCAGCAGTGTCGCTGTGGAACGTAGAAGTGCAGTGTTCACGCCACCAACCCGCTTTCGGGCTCGGTGGAGGCCGGGACATCTTGTGTCACGCGCTTCGTCACTCGGGATACTTCCCGGACCATGTTCTCGGCAAGCACGCGATTATCGGCAAACTGTTCTACCCAGCGCCGTCCTCTGTCAGACACGCGCAGCCGATCGCGGTTCGCGGCCAAATCACACCAATAATGCGCAAGAGCACTCGGTGACGAATTTACAACGTCGCCCACCGCCGCTTTCCGCAGGATTTCGGCAGCTTCTCCCCGCACAATCCCGGTCACGTGACGGCCGGTGGCCAGTAATTCGTAGGTCTTTGACGGGATCGTGGTTTCAAAGCTCTTCCAGTCGTCCCGCAACGAAATGACACAAGTATCCGCGTCCTCGTAGGCGGCGAGGACTGCATCGCGCCCATGAGCGGCGGGTAGAAATTCCACGTCGACCCGGAGTTGGTGTGCCAAACGTTGCAATTGCGGCTTTCGGACGCCGTCGCCAACCAGCCGAAGGCTCACCGCGGGCCCAGCGAGCGCGGCCGCGCGAATCAACACGTCGAGACGTTGGCTCTCGCCATGATTTCCCAAGTAGAGAACACTCAGCGGACCCGAATCGGCGGTAGGCGGCGGCAGTTGACGCACGCTTCGGAAGTTCACGCCATTGGAAATGGTCGCGACGTTTTTTAAGCCGCGCGCACGCAGAGTCCTGGCGAACCCTTCGGTCACGGTCACCACCAACGCCGCGCGTTGTTGTACATAGGTGAGCGCGGACTCCACGAAGCTGCGAATACCGCTATTTCGCGAGCTAGATTCATTCACTAAATCGGGCCAAGCGTCTCGCATATCGAGAATGAGCGGGACCCTGCGTACGCGGGAAAGCAGGAAACCTACAAACGCGATCGGCAAGCTTGGCACGGTTGCCACGATGGCATCTGGCCTTGGCCCTTTGAGGCCGGCGGGTACAGACATGAGCGCGGAAAAGCTATGGGCAATAAGCTTCCCCCAGCGGGTGTGCGGAGTTCTTACCGTGCGGACCCGGCGCACGGTCTCGCCATAGGGACCTTGGACTTCTTCGACACCAGTTTCGGAGGCGCCCGGAGGGTCATTCTCCAGGCGAGGGGTGATGACGTCGACGTCCCAGCCAACGTCGCGGAACTCACGGATAAAGTTCATCCAGCGACGTTGCGGTGGCGAGTGTTCGGGCCAGTAAGAGTGGGAAAGCACCACAAGCTTCAACGCGACCATCCCCCTCGCGCAGAGCGCCAGCGATGCAACTCAATCTCGCCTTTACACATCCGACTGTCGACCGTTCCGCCGCCCACGGTGCAGTCGCAGGAAATACAACGCACCAAGCGCCACCAAAATCAGCACCACACTAATGCGGAACCACAGAGTAGCCCCGATCGGTTCGGAATCGCTGGTTTGCTCGGCCGCGGGTTGAGAGGCCGTTGCAGACGGCGTAGCAGATGGCGTGACGCTCGGTGTCGCGCTGGGAGTTGGTGTTTCCGTGGGCGTCGGCTCTGGGCTCGGCGTCTCAGTCGGCTCCTCTGGAGTCTCCTCAGAGACCAATCCCGTGGCAGCATCCCAGACAAAACCGGAACCCACGAGCGTCCCATCGGCACCGTAAACCAAGAGCCTGCCGGTACCGGGTTCGATCAACCACCCATTACCTGGGTAAATCAAGAAACCCGTCCCAGGATCAATCTGGAATCCCGTCACGGGATCTACCGGCACGGCCGGAGGAGGCGGGTCCGCTGGCGGCGGCGATTGCTCCTCGACAGGAGGTTCCGTCGGTTGCGGGTCTTGCGGCGTAGTTGGCTCTGGGGTGGAACCGCTCTCCGAGGGCGCCGGATCTGAGGTCGGCGCCTGCGACGGCTGCGTTTCTTCTGTCGGCGTGACGCTCTCGTCAACTACCTCAAATTGCGGCGACAACGGCGAAAACCCGGGAACGGCCTGCGCCCCCGGCGCAGCCATAAGAATAAGTAGGAGAACCGTCCCCACCAGTGAGAGCGCACGCCTCATACGGTCCAAGTACCTTTCAAGTGCCCCAAACTTGCCGAGTCCCCCAACTCGAATCAAGTTGCCTATCCATACTACTTTAACAGGTTTGACCACTAAGCACCCGTCGATGACGGTTAGAAAACTCACATTCACGCGATTGTGAACCGACCCAGCACGCGCTTTAGGCTGGATTCATGCACACCCCCGGCAAGCCCCCGCGCCCAGAACTGCGCAAAGCAACAAAAGTCACTTTGGCCGGCGCCAGCGTCATTGCCGCCCTCGCACTCACCTCATGCGCCGCGCCCGTTCAGGTCGATGCCGCCCCCGATGCCGCCAACGCCAAGTGCGCCCCCACCATGATTGCCCTGCCGGAGAAGATTAACGAGGAGCAGCTTCGCGAAACCACGTCGCAGGCAACTGCCGCGTGGGGAGACCCATCCTCTATCATTGTCCGTTGCGGTGTCACTCCCCCGCCGCCCACCACCGACCCGTGTGCCTCGGTCAACGGCGTGGACTGGCTCATCAAGCAGATCGAGGGCACCAACAACTGGCGCGCCACCACCTACGGCCGCGAGCCCGCCCTCGAGGTCGTGTTCAATCTGGATAAGGTGAGCTCGTCAACGGTTCTGGTCGACCTTGCGCAACCGGTTGCCCAACTCCCCCAGGTCGCCAAATGCCTCAATGTTCAGGACACAACCGACCTTCAGCAGGGCACCAAGAGCAAGTAAACCCGCTAGCGCAGCCCAATCCGGCGTGAGAGCGCCAGGTTCACCAGCTCATCAATGAGCTGCTCGTACGGCAGCCCGGTTTTCGCCCACATTTGCGGGTACATGCTGATTGGCGTAAACCCGGGCATCGTGTTGATTTCGTTGATCACGAATTCGCCCTCGGGCGTATAAAAAAAGTCCACCCGGGAGAGCCCCTCGGCCTCGAGCGCCATAAACGCCCTCGCCGCTAACTCGCGCACGAGCGCAATATCCGCCTCCGGCAAATCCGCGGGGCAGCTCAAGTCCGCCGCATTGCCCTCTACATACTTTGCCTCAAAGTCGTAAAAATCGTGATCTTGGGACGTCACCGCAATCTCGCCGGGCAGTGTTGTGCGCGGTTCGCGTTGTTCACGCGCTTCAAGCACCCCCACCTCGATCTCACGCCCGGCAATGCCCTCCTCCACGATCACCTTGGGATCAAACTCCCGGGCATGTACGACGGCGTTAGCCAACTCCCCGGGTTCGCTCACCTTGGTGATCCCCATCGAGGATCCGGCGCGTGCGGGCTTAACGAAGAGCGGAAAGTTCAGCGATGCGGCACGCCCGAGCGCACCTTCTCGATCGAATTCCCAATCGCGATCGGTAATGACTTCATAGGGGCCTACGCGCAATCCGGCAGCGGCAAAGAGGACCTTCATGAAGTGTTTGTCCATGCCGGCTGCCGAGGCGAGTACCCCCGAACCGACGTAGGGAACGCCAGCCATTTCCAGCATGCCTTGGATGGTGCCATCTTCGCCAAACGGTCCGTGCAGCAGCGGGAACACGACGTCCACGTCGCCTAGGCTCTTTACCGGATCGCCCTCGTTGACGCTCATGAGTTCTTGCCCATCCGCGGTGGAGTGCAATTGCACCGCTGTGCCTGCTCCACTCACCTCGGGAGAGTCTCCGGAGTCCAACGCGAAGCGGGTCTGACCGGCAGGAACCAGGGTCCATTGTCCGCTCTTGGTAATGCCGACCGGGATCACGTCATATTTTTCCGGGTCCATGGCGGAGATGACGGACTGTGCCGTGACGCAACTGACCGCATGCTCGCTGGAAACCCCGCCAAACACCACGGCTACCCGAATCCGGGAATCCCGGCCACCAGTCGTTGGTGTGATCTCGTTCACGCTGTTATTGCTCGCCTTCTGATTTCAATTGGCGTCCCATGAGCCGGGGTCCTAAATCGGTTGCGGAAAGGTGTCCTTGCAAGACTTTCACAACACTTGCGGCAATGGGCATCTCGACACCCATTTTGACGGCAAGTTCGTGGACGGCCTCCCCGGACTTGATGCCTTCCGCCGTTTGCGTCATGCGCGCAGCGACCTCGTCAAGGCTCAGGCCCTCTCCGAGTAATTTTCCTGCGGTGTGGTTACGGCTCAGCGACGATGAGCAGGTTGCTACGAGGTCACCTAGGCCGGCAAGTCCGGCCATGGTTTCGGCGTGACCGCCCAGCGCTTGGGCGAGGCGTGTCGTTTCGGCAAGGCCCCGAGTGATGACGGACGCCTTCGTGTTGTCCCCCACTCCCAGGCCCTCGCACATGCCGACCGCAAGAGCGATGACATTCTTGACGATGCCGCCGATTTCCACACCGACAACGTCGCCGTTGGTGTACGGGCGGAAATATCCGGTGGTGCTTGCGCCGGCGATAAGAGCCGCCGTCTGTTCATCGGTACTCGCCACGACCGAGGCCGTCGGTTCCTCCCTCGCGATTTCCATGGCCAGGTTCGGTCCCGAAACCACGGCAACCTGACGCGCCGGAACACGCAGTACCTCTTGAATCACCTCTGACATGCGCAGATCGGTGCCGAGTTCCAGCCCCTTCATGAGCGAGACGACAATGGCGTCGGGAGGGAAATCGTCCTTCAGTTCGCTCAGTTGCGCCCGCAAGGTTTGGGCAGGCACAGCAAGCACCACGACGTCGGCGCCCGCGAGCGCCGTGCGCGGATCACTTGTCGCGCGCATTGAACCGGGAAGCGCGGTTTCACCCAAGTATGTGGAATTACGGTGCCGGTTGTTGATGTCTTCAACGACCTCGGGGTTCCGCGCCCACAAGACAAATTCGGTGGAGGTATCGCTCACGCCGGTCTTATTGGTCTGCGCCGCGTCCGCCATGACCTTGGCAAAGGTGGTGCCCCAGCTTCCCGCGCTCAGGACGGCTACTTTTTTCAGCGGTTCGCGGGACCGAACGGAGTTGGCGGCGTCGGTGGAATTATCGGTTACTTCTTGGTGGGTATCGCTCATGTCGCGTCGCCTTCACGCGATCCATTGTCCAGCGTGCGGCCATGCGAGGTCTGCTTGTGCTCGGCAGGATCCCATCGCTTTGGCGGCGCCTTTTCGCTGCGCAGTTCTTCTAGCAGCTCCGTGATCGCGTCCATCACGCGATCGGTTGCCTTGGCTAAGAGTTCTCGATCAATCGGCTTGCCACGAAACTCGTCAAGGTCAACCGGGTTCCCGATGAGCACTCGAACTTTCTTGCGGGGGAAAATGTGCAATTTCTTGCCGTATCGAGGAAGCACTTCTTGCGCTCCCCAATGAGCCACCGGGACAAGGGGGGCACCCGTCTGCAGGGCGAGTCGCGCGGCGCCGGTGTGTCCTTTCATCGGCCACAGATCCGGGTCGCGGGTGAGGGTACCTTCTGGGTACACAATAATTCCACCGCCCTGATCAATCACGGTCTTGGCTGCCTCGAGGGACCGATGGGCTCCTGAGCCGGCGCGCTCCACCGGAATTTGCTGAGATGCGCTCAGCAGCGCGCCGACAACCGGAACCTTAAACAGCGACGATTTCGCCAGAAAATGCGGGTTGACCTTGTTGTTGTAGAGCATGTGTCCCACCGCAACCGGATCGATTTCCGTGACGTGGTTGGGCGCCACGATCATTCCCGTGTCCTTGGGCAATCGTTCGGTATTGAGCCATTGCTTGCCCATCAACAGGTTCATAACAGGGCGAAGTACGGTGGCAAGCACACCAAAGGTGAGGCGCGCTTTGAGGGGCTCTTTCATGCCGCGAGTTTTTCTTCAACATCAAAGTCGGCGCCGAGGCCGCGAAGCTTGTCGAGAAAGCGCTCATAGCCGCGGTTTATGATCTCGATACCGGTCACCCGCGAGGTGCCAGTGGCGGCCAGGGCCGCAATCAAGTGGCTGAACCCGCCGCGCAGATCCGGGATGTCGATATCCGCGCCGCGAAGTTGAGCCGGTCCGGAAATCACGGCCGAATGCTTGAAGTTGCGCTGGCCAAAGCGGCAGGGCACCGAGCCGAGGCATTCGGAGTGCAACTGGATATTGGATCCCATGCGCACGAGCGCGTTTGTGAACCCGAAACGGTTCTCGTAGACGGTTTCGTGAACAATAGACACACCCTCGGCTTGCGTGAGTGCGACCACGAGCGGCTGCTGCCAATCGGTCATGAAGCCGGGATGCACGTCGGTCTCCAGAATCAGCGGCGAGAGTTTACCGCCCGGGTGATAGAAGCGGATGCCCTCGTCATCAACCTCGAACGCACCACCGACCTTGCGATAGGTGTTCAGGAATGAGGTGAGATCCTGCTGGTCGGCGCCCTTGACGTAAATGTCGCCTTTGGTCACGAGGGCTGCCGAGGCCCAGGACGCGGCCTCATTGCGGTCGGTGAGCGCCTTGTGGTTGTAGCCGGTCAGTTCTGCAACGCCTTCAATGCGGATCACCCGATCGGTTTGCACGCTGATAATCGCGCCCATTTTCTGGAGCACCGCAATGAGATCGAGAATTTCCGGCTCGACGGCCGCGTTGGAGAGTTCGGTGATCCCCTCGGCCCGAACCGCTGTGAGCAAAACCTGTTCCGTTGCCCCCACGCTGGGATAGGGCAACGCTACCTTGGTGCCCTTTAAGCCTTTGGGTGCCGAGATCGAGATGCCGCCGACTTGCTTGTCCACGACAGCGCCGAATTGGCGCAAGACCTCGAGGTGGAAGTCGATCGGACGATCACCGATCCGGCAGCCGCCGAGGTCCGGGATGAACGCGGCACCGATCGAGTGCATAAGCGGACCGCAAAAGAGAATGGGTATGCGTGAGTCACCGGCATGGGCATGAATATCGGTGGACTGAGCGGTCTTTGCGCCGCTTGGGTCCAGGACCAGGGTTCCGGCGTCGCGGTCATAGTCAACGCTCACGCCGTGCAGTTCTAAGAGGCTCGTCACCACATCGACGTCTTTGATTTCCGGGACGTTGCGGATTGTCGATTTATCGTTTCCGAGGAGCGCGGCAACCATGGCTTTGGGCACCAAATTCTTTGCGCCGCGAACTTCGACGGTTCCGGTCAAGGGCACACCGCCGCGAATGGTCAAGACACTTGTCATGGGACCCCATTTCTTGTGAACAGGCGCCGTGAGGTGGCGTGGCGCCTCACTCAAGTGTAAAAGCTGGCAGAGAGAGTCTGAAATACATTTATGCCGTTTTCGCGGGAAGCGTGTGCGGCTTGAAGCTCTGCCGCTGCGCCTCAAACGCGTCAATGTCATCCTCGTGTTGCAGTGTCAAACTGATGTCATCCAAGCCTTCCAAGAGGCGGTATCGGGTGTATTCGTCGATGCTGAAGGGCACAACCAGGGTGTCACAAGTGATGAGCTTGGATTCCAGGTCAACGGTGATCTCGGTTCCCGGAGCATTCTCGAGGACCTTCCAGATGAGTTCAACGTCACCCTGATCGACCTCGGCCGTGACGAGCCCCTGTTTCCCAGAGTTCCCGCGAAAGATGTCCGCAAAACGGGCTGAGATGACCGCCTTGAATCCGTAGTCCTTGAGCGCCCACACCGCGTGTTCGCGCGAGGATCCGGTGCCAAAATCGGGTCCGGCCACCAGCACCGAGCCGCGATCAAAGGGCTCCTTATTCAGAATGAACTCCGGGTCTTTGCGCCAGGAGGCAAAGAGCGCATCCTCGAATCCGGTGCGGGTGATCCGCTTGAGGTAGACGGCGGGGATGATCTGGTCGGTATCTACGTTGCTGGAGCGCAACGGTACGCCGATTCCGGTGTGTGTCGAAAACTTTTCCATGGGGTGATTTCCTTAGCCGTACGGGAGGTGGGGTGCGCTCACGTGGTGAGCAACGCCGTCGTTCATCTTTTTCAGGCGTTGACGAGGTCCGAGGGCGCCGAGAGGGTTCCGCGGATGGCGGTTGCCGCCGCCACGACCGGCGAGACGAGGTGTGTGCGGCCGCCCTTGCCTTGGCGGCCCTCGAAATTCCGGTTGGACGTGGAAGCGCAGCGTTCGCCCGGCGCGAGCTGGTCCGGGTTCATGCCGAGGCACATGGAGCATCCGGCGAAGCGCCATTCGGCACCGAAGTCGGTGAAGACCTTGTCGAGGCCCTCTGCTTCTGCTTCCAGGCGCACGCGCGCGGAACCGGGGACCACGATCATGCGCACCTCGGGGTCTTTGACCTTGTTTTTAATGATGGCGGCAGCGGCGCGCAGGTCTTCGATGCGGCTGTTGGTGCAGGAGCCGAGGAACACGGTGTCGACGCGGATGTCTTTCATCGGGGTGCCGGCCTCGAGGCCCATGTAGTCCAGGGCCTTTTGGCAGGCGGCCTTGGCGTTGTCGTCGCCAAAGTCTTCTGGACTGGGAACTTTTGCGGAGAGACTGACGCCTTGGCCGGGGTTGGTGCCCCAGGTGACGAATGGTTCGAGGGTATTGGCGTCGATGAAGACTTCTTCGTCAAAGGTGGCGCCCTCGTCGGTTGGTAGGGAACGCCAGTATTCGAGCGCCCGGTCCCACTCCTCGCCTTCGGGCGCATGCGGTTTGCCCTTGAGGAATTCGAAGGTGGTTTCATCCGGGGCGATCATGCCGGCACGGGCGCCGGCCTCGATCGACATATTGCAGATAGTCATGCGAGCGTCCATGGAGAGCGCGCGGATGGCCGAGCCGCGGTATTCGAGAACGTAGCCCTGTCCCCCGCCGGTGCCGATTTTGGCGATGACCGCGAGGATGATGTCTTTCGAGGACACGCCTGGGCGCAACTCGCCTTCGACGTTGATGGCCATGGTTTTAAAAGGCTTGAGGGGCAGCGTTTGCGTAGCGAGGACGTGCTCGACTTCACTGGTGCCGATGCCGAAAGCGAGAGCGCCCACCGCGCCGTGCGTGGAGGTGTGCGAGTCTCCGCAGACCACGGTCATGCCCGGTTGGGTGAGCCCGAGCTGCGGTCCGACGACGTGGACGATGCCCTGTTCCTTGTCGCCAAGCGAGTGCAGGCGGATGCCGAACTCTTCGGCGTTGTGGCGCAAGGTTTCGATTTGGGTCCGGCTAATGGGGTCCGCGATGGGCTTATCGATGTCGAGGGTGGGGGTGTTGTGGTCCTCGGTTGCGATGGTGAGGTCTGGGCGGCGGACCGGTCGATTGGCCAAGCGCAGGCCCTCAAAGGCCTGCGGGCTGGTGACCTCGTGGACAAGGTGCAGGTCGATGTAGAGGAGGTCTGGCTTGGCGTCCGCCCCTTGGCCTTCGCCCTTTGCGACGACGTGATCGGTCCACACTTTTTCAGCCAGCGTACGCGGTGCGTTCTGCGCGCTCATGGCGGCTCCTTTGTCCTGCCTGTTTCTTGCTTGTTTGGTGCTCTGATGCGCCCGGTGGGGCGTTGTATCTACTACAGCACTCCGGGTTTGGCGGAGGCTAGCTCGCCGATTTGCATCTCACATAATGAGACTGCAATATCAGAGTATGGACAACGCAAGTGGTGTGGGCGTCATAGATAAGGCGAAGATGGTGCTGGATGCGCTGGAGTCTGGGCCGACGACGCTCGCGGAGCTCGTCAAGGTGACCGGTTTGGCGCGGCCGACGGCGCACCGACTTGCCGTGGCGCTGATTCATCACCGCCTGGTGGCCCGAGATATGCAGGGCCGTTTTGTGCTGGGGCCGCGGCTGGTGGAATTGGCGTCCTCGGCCGGGCAGGATCGACTGGTGGCGCTCGCCGGACCCGAGCTCATTGCATTGCGGGATGCGACCGGCGAGTCTGCTCAGGTGTTTCGCCGCCAGGGCGAGTGGCGCGTGTGCGTGGCCTCGGCCGAGCGGCCGGTGGGCCTGCGGGACACGATCCCGGTGGGGACGCAGTTGTCGATGAAGGCCGGGTCCGCGGCGCAGGTGTTGTTGGCCTGGGAGGACCACGACCGAATCATCGAAGGACTGAAGAACGCGCGGTTCACGCCGACGATTCTGGCCGGCGTCAGGCGGCGCGGGTGGGCGCAGTCGCTGGGTGAGCGGGAATTGGGGGTGGCGTCGGTGTCGGCGCCCGTGCGCGGACCCTCGGGGCGCGTTATTGCGGCGATGTCTATTTCGGGGCCGATGGACCGGCTAACCCGGCAACCCGGACGGATGTACGCGGAAGTGGTGGTGAATGCCGCGCGGAAGCTGTCGAATCAGTTGCGAAGCGGGTAGTTTGACCCCCGCGGGGCGGCTATTTTTGCTCGGCAAATGGATCCCAGCCCATGGATCCCGTCACTTTGTTTCCGTCAAGTGTAACTAGTGGCTGGTTAGTGTCACTGCGCTCGAGGAGTTCGCCGATCACAGCGAATTCCTCTGGTAATCGAATTTCTGGTGGAGCGGCCACGAGGAGCGCGTAGTCCTCCCCACCGCCAAGAACCCAATGGAGAGGATCAACTTTCATGCGCTCGGCAAGAGAGTTCAAATCAGCGCTGACGAACCGGTCAACGTGCTTCTGGTTAAGATCGACCTGAACTGTGGAAGCAAGTGCAATTCTGGATGCGTCCACGACAAGTCCGTCCGAGATATCCATCCCGCACCTCACCCCCAGACTCACCGCTTGCTGCCCGCTTGTGAGTGTTGGCTGAGGTCGGGTCTGCGCCAGAAAAAGTTCAGGAAACTCCCGCACGAGCGATGGGTCAACCGACTCCAGAATTGCAAGCCCTGCCGCTGCCTGTCCAAGAGCGCCCGCGACATAAAGACGGTCGCCTGGTCTCCCTGAAGATCTCAATAAGGTCTGGGGTTCCCCGTTCCTCCCGCTTTTCAAGGAGCCAAGCACTGTGAGGCTCGCTGAGAATTCAGTCCCTGAGCCGGTGTCACCACCGACTAACTCTGTCTGGTTAGCCCCTAGGACGTGACAGCACTCCGCAATACCTGTCGCCAGGTCCGCAACGTCTTGAGATCGCGCGTAAGGGTCTAAGGTGCAACTCAGGAGCATGAAGGTGGGACTAGCGCCCATGGCGTTAATATCCGAAAGATTCTGAGCGGCCAATTTCCAGCCAATATCCGCCAATGTGGTCGCAACGCCGGACGGCCAGTTCCATCGAAAGTCTTGACCTTCGGTGACGGTATCGACTGTGACAGCCGTGTGCGTGAAGCTCGGGGGAAGAATCGCGGCGTCATCGCCGGGACCTAGGGTCGCCTTGGTGCGCTCCAGCCTCGCCGATCCAAGAAGGATACGATTAATAAGTTCTCCTTCGGATACCGATACGTAACGCATACGTGGCAGTTTACGGGATGCTACCGGCTGCGACGTACAATAAGAATCATGCCGAAGTCCTTCCCTATCGCGTCTGTCTTTTTTGAGGGCGACTTGCGCCTACAGATCCTCCAAGCCATTTCGATTGATCGACTTTTCGACATCTCAGGACTGACGCAATATACCTTAGTTCTAAATGGGAATGACAATGGAAAGCTAAAATCAGATTTTATTAGGGCGATTGATCATACCATTTCAACTGCGCTTCGCGAGAAAATGCGGTTCGTTGAGTGGGCGGAAGTGTATGGTCAGGAACCTACCATCGGCAAGCTAAGCCAACAAGCATTGAAGTTGGGGATATCCGGGCTGTACGAGGACGAATACTACCTTGTACTAGATGCAAAAAACCATTTCGTTAGCCCGTTCACCATGGACGGTTTCTTTAACGAAAAGAAACCGGTGTCATCTCTTGTAGGAATCAACTCCTACTGGAGGAATTGGGTCGAACAATCTTTCCTTGCAATTGACATGAACCCCGCGGAATCCCGAGGCGTTATGATCGCATCCACCACCCCCTTCGCGTTCAACACCGAAAAAGCAAAGAAACTGATACTTTTTATTGAAGCTAAATTTGGAAAGAGATTTCCAGCCGCATTCCGAGAGATGGGTAGAGTGAACAGCCTTCTAATGTATTATGCATGGATGAGGAAGTCTGGGATCGATTCATATCATTTTGGTAAACGCGAGAGAAATATTTGCAATACTCTTTTCGCTATTTGGCCACAGGACGAAAGCATCGTTCGTGAGAGTATTGCGCGGTGCGCGAAAGGTGCCGTCCCGCTTTTCGGCGTAGATCTTGAGCGTCTTGATCACCTCACCGCCGAGCAGCGAGTACTAATTGGCGACCTGTGGCACCAAAACCTATTGCACGAATGGGAATCGGCGAAGTGGTTCCTCACCGCGCCGTGAATACGCGGCCGCATTGATTTTTATCAATGCACATTACGGCCGAATAACCACACCCGCGATCCGCACTCGACGCTCCGAACTTCCCGGTTCGCCAGCATCCAACACGCTGATCTTTAATGAGTGCGTCTGGTCAGGAGCGAGGCCGCCAATCATGGCGACGATTCTTACCCCATCGCTCGCTGGTTTGTATGTATCAACGAGGCGTGGAGGGTCGCCGTCAATGCTCACTTCCATAACCCCGCCGTCTGGCCCGCAAATGGACTGGATACCAATCGCGGACCCTCTGAACGGCAATTCCGCTGTGGCGGATTCGGATGTACCGTTCACGGCGACTTCACCGGTTTCCCAATCGGGTCCGTCAAATCGCCAGTGCAAGAGTCCTTCACCCGTGATGCGATGGGAGACTACCAACACGGGGTCATGGGTGAAACGCCAATGAAATCCGTGCCCCCTGCTTCCTTGAGTAGCAACAGCAATTCGATAGGACGCACCGTTATCCGTGAACTCTGAGTGCTCCGGGAACTCAATCATCGTCCCGGGCATACGACTAACCACAATGCCGACAACCTTGTCGTGTCTCGGCGGCGCCGAGACAGTGACCACTTGATCTTTTGTTCCGATCGGACCCTGGGCGTCCTCTCCGATGATGACCGAAGCACGAACGTTTGCAGCAATCCCCGCAACTTTCCCCGGGGCGAAAAAGTTCGCCATGACCAGGTTACGATCCGCGACCTTAATGGCCTGAAGGCTCGGCGAGTTTGCGATCACCGAGAACCGCGGATCGGATGCCCGCTCAGCCGTTGATCCCTCCATGGCAGTAGGGAGAACAGCATACTGGTAGTCCCTCGAGGAAGGATTCACTCCGTGATCAATAATGACGTTGAAATACTCGTCCGTTTTCTCAAGACCGCTTCCAGACTCGTTGATAGCTCGCCACGTAGAGGTTCTCGATTCTTTCGATATTTTGATGGACGGAGTCCCTAAGAACAGGTAACCGCCAACGCCCTCGATATGCGCCCAGCCGATCGTATCGGGCGACGTTGTTCCGTCTTGGTGCTCAGAGTAGCCTCGGCCGTCTACCAGGATCCGTTGTGTCGCACTTTGTAGTTTGCGAGATTCGATGGTCGTATGTACACGTTGGCCCTGCGTCGCAGTGATTCCAGAGCCCAAACAAACAACCGCATCCTCAAGCGCAAACCACGATTTGAATGCACAAAGGTCACCGTCATATGCCCGATGATCCAGCCCAATCGCCCCCACTTTCCCGAGCCACCCAACTCCGCCGGCCCACTCTTGGCTTGCCTGAGGTATTACTGTTCGATTGCTCGGCGCAGGATCACGTTGTTCGAGACCGTTCGTCACGCCGGGAAGGTGGTATGGATCGCTTGTCGCCCAGTAGTCCACCGAAAACGCCTGCGGATCGGTCTCCACTCGCAATTGCATGAGGCCGTCACCCTGGTACCACCCCGAATTGTTCTCACCATTTCCCCACGAATACCTCCCAATTCGATTGGACGAAAGAGAGAAACTAACAGCCCAGGAACCCTTGTGATGAACTACTCGAAGCTGGTCTGGCATGTGAAAATGTCCCTGCAGCGCATCTGCTGCAGGGACCTGCTCATCGGCCAAGAGATCCGCAGCGAGTTGCGATTGAAACACGCTTCGGAGGTGAGAGTCTTTGGCCAGATCCACTCTTGCGAGGAGCCAGCTCTTCACCAAGGAGCGAAACCGTGCCCGGTAACTCGGGAAGCTTTCGGCGAGAACAAGCACATCGCCGGCAAGCTGGCCCCCGGCAACGTGATCGGATTCTTCCTCTCTCGATACGGCCCTGCCACGGACCGCATCCATCACCGCAGCGCCAAACACAAATGGAGAAAATGTCAGTTCAATGGAGTCCAGTAGTACTTTGACGTCCGGAGTATTCATCTGCCAGACCGTGCCCGCCAATGTGGCAAACGTACTGGATACTGAGCTCAGCGCGACGATGCCATATGACCCCGCTTGAGCTAAACGGTTGTGTTGAATAAACGAACCGTCTGCATAGAATCCGTCGCCCCGTTCAACGTACCTGAATAGCGTGCGGGCTCCCAAGCCGGCGACGTCGCTAATGCATTCGATCCCTTGCGTTATACGTTCGGCGCGTTCCGAAACTAATCCATGCACAACAACAATATGCGCTTTATCACTCCGATTTGCGCCGGACTCTTTTTCTGCGGGGTTCGCGGTTCGAACGTTTGGATCCGGAATATGGGTGCTCAAGAACGCATCGATGTACTGCAAATCGCCCTCAGTCATGTCCGATCGCAACAGAGCACCCAAGTTCACCAGGTGCTTTGGAATGCCGACTTCCCAGAACCACCAATTGCCCGTGGCCTCTCGATCGGTTGGAAAGTCGACTTTAAAGCGACGGAAACGAGCGAGAAGCAAGCCCAGAAGTTTCGCATCCAAGTAAAACTGGCTACCTCTGGTTCGGTAGGCAATTGCCAGACTCGCGAGACGATCAATGGTGATATGACCGCTCTTCGGGTCTTGCGCCTCGCCAGATTCTCCCCTGACAGACTCCTCTTCGGAGCCCGTCCGTATATCCCTGAGGTACAGTCGCGCTTTCTCATCGAGAGCCTCTATCAGCATCGCAGACTGGGGTGTCAGCTCCCGATCCGGTGCTCCAGTGAGCAATGACCTCCACTGATCTCGCCCTTGTTGGAAATCTTCCTCAAACCGATTCGCAGGCTCTCGCGATTTCATCACAAACGCAACAGCTTTTCGAGTGCGGACATAAAGACGTCGCGCTCAGGTGGCACGTGGGTCTCACCGTCGTCATACTCAAGAACCTCGACTTGCATCTCGCTTTCTCGATCCTTGAGCGCGTAGAAGAATGGACGAAAATGGTCATCGTGGTGATGGTCTGACACGTTTGTCGCGTATAGGATTCTTGTCGCGTGGTCGCGACTATACCGGCGAACCGCTGACAGCCGGTCACCCATAATCCAGGTCCAATCATTCACTCCATCAACGTCTCGGTCGGACACTCCATGTACTTCGGGGAGTACAGCATTGATGTAGTTCTTCTGTGCCCACACCGATCCATTAGGCAACACATACCGATGAATCTGTGTTTGTGGGTTGAAAACAAGTGTCTTGGACCCAGGCACCATGGGTGCAACTTGCAGCGAGGCAAAACCGCCACCGGACGACCCAGAGAGAACAATTCGTTTCGCTCCGATCGTCTCTGCGATCAGCCGAATTTTGTAGGCGAGAATTGCGAAAAGGTCGATCTCTAGATTTCCGCTAAACCACGTAAGCTGAACCGTCTCGTTAGAATGCAACCAAGGGTCCGCGAACGCGAGAATGCTAAAGTCGGTTTCAGCTAGGGTGGCTACTCGCTCGAATCGAGGTATGGAGAACTTGGATCGGTCTAAAGCGCCGTGAAAGGAGACCACCAAGGTGTTAGATTGACGGTTCACCAATAAGTAGTCCAGGGGGTAACCGTTTGAGAGAGCCGACCGGTACCGCGACACGCCGGTCTCTGCGTGGGAACCGTCAAAGATTGAGTTCTTGGTCAACGGTGCATTCTCATGCCGAGGTGAGAGCTCGGAGAGTGGGATTGTTTTGGGCTCAATCATTTTTTGTTCTTACTACCTCTTAACTTGTTCATCTCGCGCAAACTAGGAGGTGATGGTTAACCATGGAAATCGAACTTGCGCCCGAGAGCGTCGACCGTCCAGCCTTCCGACTCCCATTCGGCCACTGAGAGAACGTTTCTCGCGTCGATCAGCTGGCGATGTGCCACCTTATTGGCGGTAAGTTTCGGGTCAAGAATCCTAAAATCGGACCATTCGGTTGCCAGGACGAGGAGATCCGCACCATCCAATGAGTCCTCTAGCGATTCTGCGTATGCGAGGCGGGGGAAACGTGCCTCTGCATTTGCGTTTGCCACTGGGTCAAAGACGGTGACGTCGTAGCCCATCTCATACAGTTTGGAGGCCACGTCGAGTGCCGGGGAGTCGCGAACGTCGTCGCTATCTGGTTTAAACGCCGCACCAAGAACCGTGACTTTCTTACCGTCGACGCGGTCCAGACGGTTTGCGGCCATTTCACACAAGCGCGCTCGACGGCGCAGGTTGATATCGTCGACCTGATTGAGGAAGGACATCGTCCGGTCGAGCCCGAGTTCGGACACCCTCGCCTGAAGCGCTCGAATATCCTTGGGAAGGCAACCCCCGCCGAATCCCAGGCCGGCATTCAGAAAACGGCGCCCAATGCGAGTGTCGATGCCAATAGCGTCCGCCAGCGTTGTGATGTTTCCACCGACATGTTCGGTGACCTCGGCAAAAGCGTTGATGAAGGAGATTTTCGTCGCCAGGAATGCGTTTGCCGCGACCTTGACGAGCTCGGACGTTTCAAAGTCCGTGGTGATGATGGGAGTGCCCGCGTCCAGGATCGAGCGATACACTTCGTCTAACCCATACGTCTGACCCTCAACGTTAGCCCCGACAACGATCCGATCGGGGGTAAGCGTATCTTCTACCGCAAATCCCTCACGGAGAAACTCCGGGTTCCACACAAGCTCTACGTCAATTCCCTCAGGCACCGAACGCTTTGCCAGGTCACGGAGGCTACGCGCGGAGCCGACGGGTACGGTTGATTTTCCGACAATCAATCCGCTGTGGGTCATGGATCTGGCGACGTTCTCAACCGCCTCAATCACAAACGACATATCGGCGGAGGTTTCACCGGCCTTCTGAGGAGTGCCAACGGTAATGAAGTGCACGTCAGCATCAGCGACTCCCTCGGCCAGGTTGGTCGTGAAAGTCAGCGTGCCACGCTCAATGTTCCGATCCAAGAGCGTAGGCAAACCAGGTTCGTGGAAGGGTACCTTCCCATTGGCCAGATCCGAGATCTTGCGTTCATCGACATCGATACCAACCACGCGGTGGCCAAGTTCTGCCATGCATACGGCGTGAGTCGCGCCCAAATAGCCAGTTCCGATTACACTAATAGTCTTCACGATGGGGTCCTTGTTACGAAAAGTCGTTGACGAGCTCTACGAGCTTTTGATCTGCAAAATCGACGTCGCGTTCGACCGCGACTATGGCCTGTCCGTGGGACTGGATTGCTACGTATGAGTTTGGATCCAGCAATGATTTCACTTGAGATTCCAAGTTGAATGCGGGCGTGTTTCCTGCCGGGTAGTCTCCAAAATTGGACCAGAGCCCTATGCGAAGAGCGAGTCCATGTTGGAGCCCTTGGTTTCCGAACTTGCCGGAAGCAAAACACGGAGTTCCGGCAACAATGCTCTGCAACGCACCCCGACCGGCAGCTACAGAAGCAAAGCTGTTGGCGAGGATTTGTGGCACGTCCTCGGCATCGACCCACCCCTTGAGGTCATAGGAAACATTCTGTGAGCCGCGAAACGCGTCAGCGAGTTCGAGTTCGAACAGTTCCTTTTCCGGGCCGTCGCCATAAACGTCCAGCCGCCAGTTCAGCTCCGGTTGCAACCGCGAAAAGTGACTGACAATGTCGATGGCTGCATCGCGTTGGGCTCGCTTGTCGGCATCGAGGCGCGAAACAAGTGAGATACGAGCCTCTCCCCCTGCAGTCTTCTCTTCAAAATTCTTCGTCAGGGCCAAAAATTGAATGGTGTCCACCGCATTGGGAATCTCGGAGATTCGCCATGGTTCAACTTTTGAAAAACCGGCTAGCAAATTGGTGAGTGCCGGTGCCACCGCGATCCAAGCGTCGACTTTATCGCGCCAGGTGTGCGCCGCGTCACTCCAGAAGCCCTGAATCTGGGCGATGACGGGCACGTCGCTGGAGCCCTTGACTTCGAGCGCGAACTTACGTGCCTCTTGCAACTGCGTGAAAATGAGGTCGTACTCGCGCGTTTCTCTGAGTAAATCCGCCTCGCTCTGCCAGTCCTGCCAGTCGACGACAATTACGTCTAGACCCAAGGACTTGGCAGCTTCCGCAATGCGCCCGTCGCGACACACAAACGTTATTTCATGGCCAGCCTTGCGCAGCACTTCGGCACTGTGTAGGGCGTTTTCGTGCAGTCCACCCCAATCCGCGACAGTAAATACCGGCATGAGAATTCTCATCGCGCAACCGCTTCCTGGAGATCGGAGGAAACTTTCAAGTTCAATCCGGTTGCTTCCAGCATTCGCTCGATCACCTCTCGCGGTGCACGGAAAGGAACAAAGCTTCCGTCGAGCTCAATAGTGTTGCAACCTAAATCTTCAGCGAACAGTACTGCGGCGGCCAGCAATGACTCGGCGGCAATGGGGTCCTGTTCGCTACCTCGATTAAACAACCAGGCGTTGGACGCCACAGCCGCAGACCCCATCCCCATGAGGGTGCCCGCAAATCGCGAGGTTCTCAGCAACTGAAAGTTGATGACGTTAATACTGTCGCTTCCAACCAGCTTCAAGGTTCGGTTATCGGGTTCGGGTTCTGAAATGCGGAGGGTGCTGCCGCCTTCCGGTATTGGCTTGGGACCCCAGTCAATTGGTTCGACGCTTCGGAACCCGGGCTTTGCCAGTTCGACGATACATTCCGCGGTGACCGCACTTGCAGGCGACGGTAACTGAAAATGACCTAGTGAGCTCGGTCCGAAGATCAACGCGCTGGCGATCGCCAGGCGATCGTTGTTGAGAGTAATGGGACGAGCGTCGAGCCAAAAGTCCGGAACCACCGGCGGCGCGTCGAAACGTTCAATTTCCGATATCGATATTCCGCACCTGCCGGTGCTTTCATCGGTCCAATGTAGTTTCATGTTACTTCTCCGACCCGCTCGCGTTTCGAGGTTCTCCCAATTGCGCTCCAGAAAGAACCGAAATGTGCGCACCGACGCCCGACTTTTTGATCACTCGCGCTTCGGTGACGGCCTGCGCCGGGTCTGTAAATCCAAGTGCCACACTTCGAGATTCGATTCCGTCCGTCCCAATGAAGGAAAAATCACGTCCAATGACCGCTCGCGATGCGCTTCCGGATTTGAGGATGGTGGAGTCAGCGTCCAGCCCTGAAACCAGCAGAATTGCCGCTTGCGGCCATTTCTTCATATTGATCGCCAAAATGTCGGCAATACGCGTCTTGAGCGCATCTGACTCCGATACCGCAGAGCTTCGTTGTGGATCGCGGATCGCCTTAACCGCGAGCGTTCCGGACAGTGAAAAGTTAAAATTCGCCTTCCGAAGGGTAACCAAATCCGCCAAGGTGACACCGGAGATTCTGGCCCTGGCGCCAATCCGAGTTCCGTCCAGATCGGTCTCGTCCAAGACGTAATCAACGCTGCTAAGTTTGCCAATCAATCCGGCAGCTCGTTCTGGACCACCGGTAACGGTCACCTGTCGATCGGCCAAGTGATCGGGCAGGTACTTGCTAAACGATTCTTCCAGGTGTCCGCGTTCGTCAAGTTTGGGCCATTTTTCCTGTTTTGCGCGTTTGCGGTAATGGTCGCGAGATGACTCGGGCGTGATCAGTTGCAGCATCTGGTTGCTCCACTTCGCGCCCGTTTTTTGCCCTCCCGAGTCGACGTCAGAGACTTGGCGCTTATGAATCCTGCGCATCACCATGACTTTGCCGGTATGCGCCCATTGAATGCCCGCCCGCATGAGGCGTAGAGCCAGATTATTGTCTACAGCGCTGGTCAGCGATTCGTCATATTTGAATTCGCGAATGAGCGCCGTCTCAAGAAGCCAGGTCGGGTGCCCGGGAGCCTGCCCCGTGGCGTAAACCGTGTTCTTGTTGAAATTGATTTTGGATACGTGCAACACCATCTCGGCGCTCGCGTCATCAAAGTTGACCCAGGATCCAAAGGTTGCGCGCACGCCAGAGCGTATCGCGTTCAGGCTATTTTCTAACCGGTCCGGGAGCATAATGTCGTCGTCATCGTGCACAGCTGTATAAATGCCGCGTGACTCACGTGCTGCTAAATTCCTTGCCGCAGAGATGCCCGCGTTGTCTTGGTAGAAATACCGGACCCTGGGGTCGGCGAAACTCTCGACAACTTCACGCGTGTTATCGGTTGACCCGTCATCGACAATGATGATCTCGAAATTTTGGAATGTTTGCGCAAGAACCGAGTTAATGCTGTCGCTAATGTAGTCGCCGCGATTAAAGGTCGAGATCACCACCGATACTAGCGGCTCATCATCGAGTGGAAACTCCCATGACTTGAGGTTCCGAACGAGGGTGTTATCGGCTTCGACAATCTTCTTGTTGCGCTCCACTGCTACCGATTCCGCTGCAGAGATGGAGTTCCGAGTCGGCGGATGGAAGATGTGATACATGCGAACCTCAGGGTCTTCAACCCAAAGGACTTTCGCCCCGGTATTGCGCACGCGTTTGGCGAAGTCGATGTCTTCGCCACCGTAGGTGTGCATTCGCTCGTCCAGTCCTTGAACCGTGCGAAAAGTCGGACGGGAGACGGCAATCATTCCGCCCATTCCCCATCGCGGACGGAGCTTAGATGCGGCTTCCAACTCATTCCAGTCTGGGTTGATCACCCGATCCGACTCATGTGTGTAACCACCTGGAAGATCACGACATTGCAGCAGCAAACATGACGGAGCGTTTTCGCGGGAGATGGAAATGATACGCTCCATGGACCTGGGCGAGAACAGCATATCGGCGTCAGTGCAGATCAGCACCTCCCCATGGGCATGTGCGAAGCCCGCGTTGAGCGCTCGCGACCTGGACCATGGCCCGTCCGTGGGTGTGTAGATGTATCGGGCTCCCAGCGCCTCGATCTCTGACTGGAGCCCCTCGGTGTTTTTAGATCCGTAGTCCGAGACGATGACCTCACCTTGGTATGGCCCAAATGAGTCAAGGATGCTCTTCACCGAAAGTTTAAGCCGCTCCTGCCCCCAGTCTCGGAAACCAATGACTACGCTCGCGTCGATTCTTGCGTTTTCCAATTCTAGAGTGCGCTTTCTAGGGTGAGGACGTTGATGACAGGGTTAGCTGAAGCGACAGCTCCGGTGGGAGCCGTTCGAAACGAGGATTGCGCGGACATTGACGCAATCACATCGGCCACCGTGAGGCTCTTGTCTTTCCAAGGCTTTGCTTCAATGGTGATGGACTCAATGTCACGAGTACTGGAGATGGCTTTAAGTACCGTTGCGCCAGCCAGACTGAGGTCCGGCATGTACAGATAATTTGCGCCCACTACCCGCGAGTATGGCCAGGAAAGGTCGCTTGCCGGAATTGGTGCACCACCAACCGTGGTTGCTCTCAGGGTCAAAATCACGCCATACTCGAACGCGTAATCCCGCTTGGCATGGACGTTCACCTGAACCGATTTGGGCAGAATGTCGAAATGAAACGCGTGCTTCGAGGTCTTATCCAATTTCTACCTTCCCCAAACGAATGCAAGTTGCTCTGAGCTAAACAACAGTTCGCGGGCGACCATCCGTAGAAACCACGGAGGTACAAAGTAGCCCCTATTGCTCACACCTCGGTATTGCAAGCTTATCCAGGCGCGAAATCTTTTCCAACTCTTTGCACGCCAACTCACAACATCCACCAGTGTCTTGCACAAGTACGTTTCCAAAGTTGCCAGAGAGCAAACACCAGGTAAACAAAAGCGGCGCGAACCGTGCCGGTTCGCGCCGCTTTATTCAGTGACCCCAGCGGGATTTGAACCCGCGTTACCGCCGTGAGAGGGCGGCGTACTAGGCCGCTATACGATGGGGCCGTACTTTGTGTTGGCCAAAAAACCAACCTCTCCATTCTGCCACAACCACGCGTCATGGCCTAATCGAAGGAGAGCGATTCTCTAGCGCTGGGATACCAGGACTCGAACCTAGAATGACGGTACCAGAAACCGTAGTGTTGCCAATTACACCATATCCCAATGGTCTGCCGAGCCCCGTTCCGTGCACCGGTTCAAAGCTCAACGCCGGGTATCTACTTTACCCGATGAGGCCGGGTAGTTTCAAAACCTGGGGAATCTCGGTGACCCGATCCGCAACCAGTTCGGCTTGCGCCGCGTCGGGACCCTCCGCATGCTCGGGCGGATTGAACCAGACGGCCTGCAATCCGGCGGCCTGTGCACCCAACACGTCCGCTTCCCAGTTATCCCCCACAAACAGCACCTCGCCGGGCTCAACACCCAACAGCCGGCATCCTTCCAGGAACATTGCCGGATCCGGCTTGGCCGCGCCAACCGTGTCCACCCCCACCAAATGGGTCACCCGTTCAAGCCCGGAACCATCCAATTTCGCCCGCTGCCGCGCGAACGTGTTATTGCTCACAGCCCCATAGGCAATGCCGCGCGCGTCCAGTTCATCAAGGAGACCCGCCACACCCGAGGTCGGCGCCCAACGCTCGGCAACCGCTGCCCGGTATGCCTCATCCCACGCGGCCATGTCCGGAGCATCAACAACCGCCACCCCGGCACGAGACATCGCCGCAAGAATCCGGCGCTGCCGCTGCTCCTCAAAGCCCATATCGCCATCGAGGAAAGCAAGATAGAACCGGTCAGGATCTCGCACAAAGTCCTCGAACACCGCCCGAAACCGCACCGCATCAACATCGGCCGCGGCAAGCAACCCCAGAGAGACTTCCAGCGCCGCCCACATGGCCGAGCGCAAGTCAACAAGAGTGTCGTCAATGTCAAAGAGCACGCCACGAATCGGCACAACCACTCCGCGCACCTTAGACCTGCTCGCGAAACGCCTTCAACCGCGCAAGCGATGACTCGCGCCCCAAAATCTCCAGCGACTCAAACAGCGGCGGCGAAATTCGGCGGCCCGAAACACCCGTCCGCACCGGCCCAAACGCAAGCCTCGGTTTCAGACCCATTCCATCGATCAACGCAGCACGCAACGCCGCTTCAAGCGACTCGGTATTCCATTCCGACACCCCGGAAAGCGCGCCAATCGCCGCATCCAGCACCTCACCCAAGTTCTCCGGCATGCCCTTCATGGCATCCTCGGCAATATCGACGTCCGCATCGGCAATAAACAGGAACCGCAGCATCTCCGGCGCTTCCCCCAGCAAGTTAATACGGGTTTGAATCAGCGGCGCCGCCGCATCCAAGATCTCCGCCTGCCGTGGACTCATTTCGCCGCCGAGCAACCCCGCGCCGATCAGGTAGGGCACCAGCCGGTCCCGGAAGTCTCCGGGCTCCAGCAGGCGAATATGGGTCCCGTTAATCGCTTCAGCCTTCTTTTGGTCAAAACGCGCCGGATTCGCCAAAACGTCATGCACGTCAAAGGCGGCCACCATCTCCGAAACCGAAAAAACATCCTCATCCGCGGAAATCGACCAACCCAGGAGCGCCAAGTAATTCAGCAATCCCTCGGGAATGAACCCGCGCTCACGGTGCAAGAACAGGTTCGACTCCGGATCGCGCTTGGACAGCTTCTTATTTCCCTGCCCCATCACGTACGGCAAGTGCCCAAACTCGGGCAAATACTTGGCGACCCCAATTTCATACAGCGCCTGATACAGCGCCAGCTGCCGCGGCGTCGAGCTCAACAAATCCTCTCCGCGAAGCACATGCGTGATTTCCATCAGCGCATCATCCACCGGGTTCACTAGCGTGTAGAGCGGTGCCCCATTGGGACGCACCACCACAAAGTCCGGAACCGAACCGGCCTTAAACGTAATCTCCCCACGCACCAGATCCACAAACGAAATGTCTGCGTCCGGCATCCTAAACCGCAAAGCAGGCTGCCGGCCCTCCGCCCGAAAATCCGCAATCTGCTCCGCGGTCAAATCCCGGTCAAAACCGTCATACCCCAATTTCGGGTCTCGCCCGGCCGCCACATGCCGCGCCTCAATCTCCTCCGGCGTCGAAAACGACTCATAAATAAATCCGCCCTCAAGCAACCGCGCAATGACATCCTGATAGATTTCGCCACGCTGCGACTGCCGGTACGGCTCATGCGGACCGCCGACCTCGACGCCCTCATCCCAATCCAGCCCGAGCCACCGCAACGCATCCAGCAACTGCTGATAGCTCTCCTCCGAATCCCGCTTCGCATCGGTATCCTCGATACGGAAAACCAACTTCCCGCCCGTGTGCCGCGCCTGCGCCCAATTGAACAGCGCGGTGCGGATCAGCCCCACGTGCGGCACGCCGGTCGGTGACGGGCAGAACCGCACACGCACCGGGGTATCGGGTTGGACAGCAGGAATTACATCGGAAAGTTCAGTAGTCATGATGCTTCTATCCTAGATGCACGACGGCGATGCCTCCTCCAGCGCGCGCCTTTCCGGCACACACATCGCCACAGCGCCATGCGGGGCCCTTATATCAACGCGGCGACAATCAGCGTGGCAACGAACGCCGCGCCAGCGAGCGCCCACACCCATACTGCCGCCAGGGAGCGGAAGAGCGCCCGCAACAAAGTCGCAACAGCAAGCGCGATCGCGGCGCCAATCAACATCGCGGTGACCACGTCCGGACCGTTCAGAACCGCCTTGTTAAATCGCGCCAAGACGCCCAGAAGCGCCATGACCCACAGGCTGTGCCACCACGCGATCCCGCGAAACCCGCGATGGAACCCGGGCCGCGCCGGCGCGTTAGGCCACTTCCTCTGCCCGGGCTGTTCTTGCGACTCGTCAGGCATGGATTAGCGGCGCGCGGTATTGGCGAGCGCGCCGATGCCTTCGATTTCGATCTCGTATTCTTCGCCCGCCGAAATCAGCCCCACGCCCGCGGGCGTACCGGTGAGAATGATGTCGCCAGGTAGCAGCGTAAACGCCTGCGAAATATAGGACACCAGGAACTCGACGCTGAAAATCATGTCGCGGGTGTTGCCATCCTGCTTGAGCTCGCCGTCGAGCCAGCCCTTAATACTGAGATCGGAAGGATCGAGTTCGGTCTCGATCCAGGGGCCGATCGGGCAGGACCCGTCAAAGCCCTTGGCGCGAGCCCACTGGCTATCGGTCTTCTGCACGTCTCGCGCGGTGAAGTCGTTAGCGCACGTGTACCCGAAGATGACCTCGTTCACCCGCTCTTGCGGCACGTCCTTGCAAATGCGGCCGATCACAACGGCAAGCTCCGCTTCATAGGACACTTCATCGGAAAAGCTGGGCAGGATCACCGGATCGCCGGGTCCGATCACCGAGGTGTTCGGTTTCAAGAAGATTAGCGGAGAGACAGGCACGTCATTGCCGAGCTCTTTCGCGTGGTCGGCGTAATTGCGGCCCACACCAACTACCTTGGAACGCGGAATGACCGGGGCGAGCAGGCGCACATCATCCAGCTTGTGCTTGATCCCCACCGGTTTGACTCCCATGAAAAAGGGGTCGCCCTGGATCTGTTGTACCTCTTCTTCGCCGTCTTCGCCTTCGACCAGGCCATACACGGGGTCATCGTCAACAATGTATCGAGCTATGCGCATGGTTCCACCCTAACTTCCGTGAGCGTTAACTGCGGTTAACGCTCACGGAAGTTATCAGGTGAGCGTCTTGGATAGTTAGGGCTCACGGAAGTTTTAGACGAGGCGGGTCATCCAGCCCTTGCTGTCCTCCACTGTTCCCGTTTGCATACCGACCAGCGTGTCGCGGATCTGGTTTGTGACGGTGAATGCGGTGTCCTCGGGGAGAGCCATGATCTCGTCGCCGTCTTTGAGGGTGCCAATGGGCGTGATCACGGCCGCGGTGCCACACGCGAAGATTTCGGTAATGGCGCCGCTTTCAATGCCCTGGCGCACCTCCTCGAGCGTGATCTTCCGTTCTTGAACGTCCAGTCCCTGATCTTTGGCGACCTGGAGAACCGAGTCGCGGGTGATGCCGCGCAATACATTGTCGGTCAATTCCGGGGATACGAGGCGTCCGTCGGAGAACACGAAGCAGATGTTCATGGTGCCCGCTTCTTCGATGGCCTCGTCATTGGTCGGGTCCAGGTACAGCACTTGGTCACACCCATTGGCGAGTGCTTCCATTTGCGGCAAGAGCGAGGCGGCATAGTTGCCTCCAGCCTTGGCCGCGCCCGTGCCGCCGTGTCCGGCACGAGCGTAGTTGCGGGATACCCAGATGGTGACCGGCTTCGGGTTCGGGCCGAAGTATCCCGCCGCAGGCGAAGCGATGACGCGGAACTCGACCTTTTTTGCCGGACGAACACCCAAGAAGGCTTCGGTCGCAAAAACGTAGGGCCGGATGTAGAGGGACATACCCTCGCCGTCTGGAACCCAGTCTTGATCCTGCTGCACCAGAAGTTTGACGGCTTCAAGGAAAGCCTCTTCGGGCAGTGTCGGCAATGCCATGCGCTTTGCCGAATTGTTGAGTCGCTTGGCGTTCTCTTCGGGACGGAAAGACCAGATCGAACCGTCTTGGTGACGGTAAGCCTTCATGCCTTCGAAAATTTCCTGCGCGTAGTGCAGCACGGCGGCGGCGGGGTCGAGCGTGATTGGCCCGTAAGCCTCAATGCGAGCGTCATGCCAGTCGCCGTTACCGTCGGCGTCCGCGGTGTATTCGATAATGGCCTGGTGGTCAGTGAAGTGGTTGCCGAATCCGGGGTTTTCCAGAATCGTGGCGCGCTCGTCGGCGGATTTCGGTGCCGGGTTCGCATTGACCGAAAAATCGAGTGTTTCTGACACGAGTGGTGCTCCCCTGCGTCCAAGTTAACGTTTATTAACCCAAGCCTAGGACAAACTTTCCGCAATCGCATTGCCGACTATCGCCGTCGTACGCTCTTGATTTCTGTTGGCGGTCACATCGGCGAGCACCGCACTCTCGATGCGCTCGGCTTGTCCCTCAAGGCCAAGGTGACGCAACATGAGCGCGGCCGAGAGGATGGCGGCGCGCGGATCGGCGATGCCCTGGCCGGCAATGTCCGGGGCGGAGCCGTGAACGGGCTCGAACATGGACGGGAACTCGCCGCTTGGGTTGATGTTGCCGCTCGCGGCGAGGCCGATGCCGCCGGTGACCGCGCCGGCGAGGTCGGTCAGGATGTCGCCGAAGAGGTTGTCGGTGACGATCACGTCGAAGCGTGCCGGGTCGGTGACGAGGAAGATGGTGGCGGCGTCAACGTGCAGGTAGTCGAGTGCGACGCCCAGGTAATCTTTCGCGACCGTGTCGACGATGCGCTTCCAGAGGTGGCCCGCGTGGACGAGGACATTGTGTTTGTGAACGAAGGTGAGCTTGTTGCGCCGGGTGGTGGCGCGTTCGAAGGCGTCGCGGACTACGCGCTCGACCCCGTAGGCGGTGTTGACCGAGACTTCGGTGGCGATTTCCTGGTCGGTGCCGGTGCGCAGGCTCCCACCGTTGCCGACGTAAGGACCCTCGGTGCCTTCGCGGACCACCACGAAGTCGATCTCGCCGGGGTTAGCCAGCGGGCTGGCGCCACCGGGGTAAAGGCGGGAGGGGCGCAGGTTGACGGCGTGATCGAGACTGAAGCGGAGTTTGAGAAGTAGTTCGCGTTCGATGAGTCCGGAGGGGATCTGGGTGTCCCCCGGTGCCGCGCCGACCGCGCCGAAGAGGATGGCGTCGGATTGTTTGAGCTGTGCGAGCGTCTCATTGCTGAGGGTTTCGCCGGTGTCTAGCCAGTGCTGGGCGCCGAGGATGAAATCGGTGAAGGTGAAGTCGATGCCGTCCTTTTGGCCGACCGCTTCCAGGACCTTTACGGCCTCTGCTGTGACTTCCGGGCCGATGCCGTCGCCGCCGATGACCGCAATGTTGTAGCTCGTGTTCATGGTGCGAGCCTAGCCAATCCAGTCCAGGATATGAGCAATGCGTCTTGACATGTGGACGAATCTCCTCCCGCGGTCCGAGGTGTTCGGGTGATTGCGCCATTACAGTAGATGCAATGGCTCCACACACTCGGGTTTATCGCTGGATGCAGCGGAACCGCTTTCTTGTTGATCTGCTGACGGCGTTTTTGCTGTGGATCGTGCTTGCCGTGCCTATGGGTATCAGCTATCTGGCGTGGGGCGCCATCGTCTCGACCGCGTTGATTCTGCCATTGCCGTGGCGCCGGGTGCGTCCGGAATGGGCCGGCATCGCGTCGATCGTGGTGTGTGCGGTGCTCTGGGTCTTGAATGTGGGGCCGACGCCTGCCCTCGTGAGTGTCCTCATCATCATTTACTCTATGGCGGCGTACGGCAAGCGGTGGGCAAGCTTCCTCGGTCTCGGCGCCGGTTTTGTCGGCGCTCTCCTCTTTGCGTACCGCAATGCTTGGGCGGCTTGGGGCACTGCGCCTACGGACTTTGAAGTCATTCCGCCGGGTGATGCGCCGTGGCAATCCAAGGTCTTTTTGGCTGTGCTCATTGCGTTGGCTGTGGGAGTTGCCTGGCTGTTGGGCGATTTGACGCGGACCCGTCGCCTGGCAGTCAAGGCGTTGGAGGATCGGGCGCATCGGCTGGAAGTGGAACAACAGCAAGAGCGCGATTTGGCGGCGGCCGACGAACGCAGCCATATTGCACGGGAGATGCATGACATTGTTGCGCACTCTCTCTCCGTCATCATTACGCAATCGGATGGTGCGCGCTATGCCTCGCGCACTGACCCGGAGGTCGCGGTCAAGACGCTGGGGACGATCGCCGAAACCGGCCGCTCCTCGCTGCGGGAAATGCGGCGGTTACTGGGAGTTTTGCGCAGTGATGAGGCGATGGCAACCAGGCCGCTGCCCACGCTTGCAGATATCCCCTCACTGGTCGAGTCGGTGAGGACGTCCGGGGTGGACGTGAGTTTGTCGAGTGTCGGGGAGCCGCGCCGGGAGTTGCCGCCGGGGGCCGAGTTGACCGCATATCGCGTGATTCAAGAGAGCCTGACCAACACGATGAAGCATGCCGGGGAGAATGCCAGGGCAACGGTGTCTTTGACGTGGGATGGGAAAGGACTGCACATCGAGGTCTCAGATGACGGACGGGGCGCGGCTGCAGACCCCGCCACCGTGGGTGCACAACAAGGACTGGTCGGGATGCGAGAGAGAGTGGGCCTTTACGATGGTCAAGTGCAGGCCGGCCCGCGCACCGGTGGGGGGTTCACGGTATCCGTTTTCATTCCCTACAGTGAAGCGTGAGGACGAACACTTCGAGTGCCTGCGATGAGCATGGCAAGTATGGCAATGGGAGCGGAGCAATGAGCGATATCGGTAGTGACCAGGGAGCTGGCGTGGACGTGGGCTCAGGCTCTGGCGCAGATGCTGAATCTCATTCGGAAAAGATTCGCGTTGCCCTGGTGGATGACCAAGTTTTGGTGCGTTCCGGGTTTGAAATGCTCATTAATTCTCAACCGGACTTGGAGGTAGTGGCGCAGGCCAGCAATGGGCGCGAGGCGCTTGCTGCGCTGAGTGCTACCCGTGTCGACGTGGTGTTGATGGACGTGCGCATGCCGGGAATGGATGGGCTGGAAGCAACCGAAAAACTCTTGGAACGCGCCGCCGCGCAACCTGCAGGTTCGGCGCATGGCGAGCTCAAAATTGTTGTACTGACCACCTTTGACTTGGATGAATACGCCCTTGCCGCCGTGCGTGCGGGAGCGAGCGGCTTCTTGCTCAAGGATGCGCCGCCCGAGGAGCTACTCGAAGCGATCCGCACCGTCTACCGAGGCGACGCCGTCATTGCCCCCTCAACCACGAAACGTCTGCTGAATCATGTGGCGCCGCTTCTGCGCGAACCGTCCACTGCCCAGGCCGAAAAAGCGCACTTGGTCGAAACCCTGACCGCCCGCGAACACGAAGTTTTCACCCTCATAGCTCAGGGCTTGGCGAACCCGGAGATCGCGGCTCAACTTTTCGTGTCTGAGGCCACGGTCAAGACCCACGTGGGGCATATTCTGGCCAAGCTCAAAGCGCGGGATCGTGTGCACGCCGTGGTGATTGCGTACGAGACGGGGATTGTCACCCCCTAACCCAAATGATCAACGAAGCAGAACTTTTGGTGGGAGTGCTCTTGCGGTTTTGGATCATTGTTGCAAGGGTGAAGTGTGTAATTGGCTGGTGACTATATTTGGGGGCAGGCCATGAGTCAGCTCAGAGCCGACGCCAATGCATTGGCCGGTTTTTCCGGAAATCTTGCCGCGCACGCAGCAGAGCTAGAGTCGCGGGTGATTGATATCCAGGCTTGAGCGGTTCAGGTCTTCGGCTCCAGTTGGAGCGGGACTGCCGCAGATGAGGTTCGACAATCCTTTGATGGGTGGATGACAAGCGCTCGAAGTGTGTGGGAAGCGCTGAACGGGTTGTCGTCATTTGTGAATGTGAGCGCGGAAAGCTACGAAATCTCCGAGCAGACATTGTCCAGGGCCGCTGAAAGCGCGTCGGGAATCGACTTCACTCCGCCGACCACCAATGGCGGCCCTACTCCTGATCCGCGGATAAGAAACCAAGTGCAATGAGCGTCGAATTCGAAGCTAACAGCGAAGACATGGCGACCCTGGTCTCCGACATGACGGCAGTGACAGTGTATGTTCAAGAGCTCATGGCGCAAGTGGGTTCACGCACCCGCACCGAAGGTGCGGCGTGGGCAGGCGCTGCATCCGACTCTCTCATGGGTCAGATGGCGGTCTGGCAGACCGAAAGGAATGCCATGGTCACCGAATTGCAAACCCTCGTGGGGTGGGTTAGCAAAGCGAGGTAACAATACGAGCTTGCCTCCGAGGCGATACGACAGGCTTGGGCATAACATTGAGCTGCCAAAATTCTGTCAACGAGATCGCGGGGGAGCCATGCGAGTAGCGATTAACACGGATAGTTTTTTTGCCAGCGCGGCCGTCATCGGGTTTGCCGGCAGTGACTTGGATGATGTTTTGTCCACACTTCAGTCCGCACGCTCTGGAACCACCGGGATGGGTGGCAACGATGATGGCTGATTAGAGTTCGCCCAGAGTTACGACCAATCCGCGGGTGCAAGTGGCGAAGCGATTAGCACCTGTGCGGAAGCATGTCGCGGCTTCGAAACCAAACTGCGCGGCACCGCTGCGGCATGGACCAGTGCCGAGTTCTATGCTGCCGGTGGTCAGGGCCCGCAAGGTGAGGCTCCTAACGGAGGCGGCGGCTTTCCTTCCTGCGTGATGACTGCACCGTCGGCCATTGGTGACCCGATGCCGCTACCGGAGGGCTGGGAAGTCATCCAGTCCCTTGTGGGGATGCTTTGGCCCAACGGCGATGAGGAAATGCTCAAAAGCGCCGGAAACGCCTGGCGTGATGCAGGTGCTGGCATCGATCAGGCACGGGCGCAATCAGAGCGGGGAATCGGCCTATTGTCCGGTCAGCGCTCCCCCGAACTATATGTCATCGAGGGCGCGCTGGAAGAGTTCCGTGGACAGTTGAGTGAATTGGCCTCGGCCTGCAACGAACTTGGCGACTCATGCACCGAATACGCGAATGAATTGCAGACCTCGCATGAGCAGGTCCGCAATGAACTGGTAATGCTACTTGCCACTGAAGTGGCGATTGCTGGTGTGAGCCTCGCGGCTTCTATCTTGACCGTTGGTATCTCTGCGTTCGTGGGAGCAGCCGCGGGTGCCGCTCAGCTGTCCGCAACCGCCGCACGCGTTGCGTCAATCATTAGGATCGTGGTCTCGGCCGCCTCGCGTGTTGGCACCAGGATTAGCGGTGTCGCCTCTCGCGTGAGTTCGGTCACGGCACGGATTGGAAATCTTCGGGTGATTCGTGCGGTGTCGTATGCGGGGAATAAGGCTCCACGGTGGGTGCGGATCACTGCTGGGCAGTCGGTGGAGATGGCCACCAATGTGGGCATTGACTTCATTCTCGGCGGCGGGCAGATCACCAACCTGGGTGCCACCCTTCTCGGCGGGATTCGGGCGCCCGGATTCAGGCCGCGACCACCCGTCCCGGGCGGCAGCGGAGGGCCGCCGAGTGTGCGTCCGCCACGCCCGTCCAACCCGAACGGCGTTGTCCCACAGGTTCCGCGGTTGGGTCCACCGAACACGAACGGGCTGCGGTATCCGGACCCGATGCCGGGCGTTGGGACGAAAGTTGGTGTAGGTGAAGTGGTCCCCCGGGGACGCCCGCGCAACCCACATATCGATTACCAACTCCGCGTCACTGGCCACACCCGCACCCCCGACGGTAAAGTCCCCGAGTACCGCGTCAACGGAGTCGACTTCGACGGATTCGCTTACACCGGCCAACCACCCACACCCACCCGCCCTCCTCGACGCCAAAAACGGCTACGCCTTCCTCCAAAACCCCAACTGGAACCCCAAAGCAGTCGAAAGCATTATCGAGTCCGCGAAGAGACAATATCGAGCCGCACGCCAAGCTGGCGTCTCGGTCACGTGGATTGTGTCGACCAAGGCAGGCGCGGACGCTTTAAGGAAGTTGTTCTTGAGGGCGAACGTGCAGATCAATGTTGTTTTTCAACCATAATAGAGATATTATTTTTACATAATTCAACCTTCTATTTCCAGGAGGAACACTGTCCTAATGGGTCTAGATTTATCCTTTCCTTTCGTTGATGCCTGGTGGGCTGGGCGCGCCACCACGCCGGAAATCATCGTGGGTGACATTGACCGAACCCTGGAGTTCATCAAACCCTACGCCACGACAACGGAAAGCTGGGAAGTTGGTAATCCTGACAAGGACTGGCCAGACACCTACGACGAAAAACTAGCGATTGTCGAGTCACGAGTTTCCAAGACCGACCCCGATGATAACGGGAATGTCGAAGCGCAACCAGAATTCGGGTACAGCGTCAGTTTATTTCCTTTGGGAGAGCCCAGTACAGACAGAAGTATAACTACTTTGAGGTTCTGGTCGGGCTCACAGGCGCCGGCAGACGGAATGGTTTATAATCGGGTCACTGTCAATTTTAAAAAAATGGGCAATCCCCTTACTTCTGAGCCGTTCGTGAAGCTTTTTGGATCATTGTCGTCGATCTGGCACCCCGATTTTGTATCGTTCTCATCTGATGGAACGAGGGAACTAGTGGACGTTTCGTTTACGAGTCCGCGTCCGGGGTTGATGATGTGGTTTAGCGACCGGTTACCGTGCGCGCCAGGTGTGAAGAGTTTGGGGTATCCACGCTTGGGTGAGGGCGTGCTGGTGGATCTGCGATCCCTGGTAGAAGACTCTGATGATCCGGTGGCATCCCTCACAAAGGTGTATACGCAGCTGGAAGGGGTGGGAGCGTTTGATCCGATCCCACCAATGTCCCCGCTCGAGCACTAAGCACTCACAGCACCCTTGAGGAACGGCTCCGATCCTGGAGTGAAGCTCCATGATTGGATCTACGTTGCCGGCACCACGATCGCTACCGGGCCACTCCCCCGAATCGTGTCGTTCCGGCGACCCCCACGAACGCTGACTGGCGGCAGTGAAGTGACTATCGTCGTCGCACATCACCCGACTAAACCTGGAAACAGCCAACAAGTGACCGCCTGCAGCGCCCGTCCAACCCGAAGGACGTTGTCCCAAAGGTTCCGCGGCTGGAGCCCCGAACACGCACGGACTGCGGTATCCGGGCCCGATGCCCAAGGTCGGGGACCAGATCGGCATCGGGGACGTCGTTGCCAGGGGCGGCCACGCAACACACATATTGATTACCAACTGCGCGTCACCGGCCACACCCGCACCCACGCTCGTCGACGCCAAAAACGGCTACGCCTTCCTCCAAAACTCCAACTGGAACCCCAAGGCAGTCGAAAGCATTATCGAGTCCGCGCGGAGGCAAGAAAATGCCGCTGTGAAAGCGGGTGCTTCAGCGACGTGGCTCGTTTCGACCAAAGCTGGAGCAGATGCCTTGAGAAAGCTCTTTGCCGATCGTGAGATATCAGTTACCATCATTTTTCCACCATGATAGCCTGGTTTGCTTTTTATTATTATTTAGAGGTAATATTAAAAACATGTCAATATTTTCTGGTCGGATCCGATTAGACGCGTGGTGGGGTGCTCGAGCGACCAAACCGATATTGTTGCTCGCAACGTTTCTCGAACAGACCCCGATTCACACGGGAACGTTCAGGATCGATCAGACAGAGGTTATGCCGTCGCCCTCGCGTCAGCCACTAAAGCACCCGCAACAAATGCAGTGGGTTACGTTCGCTTCTCGGCTGGATCCCAATCACCAGTTCGGAGCATGATCTTCAATCGAGTTGAAGTTGAATCTTCTGAGGATAACGGAAATTTTTACATAGATTTCTCAACGTCCGCATTACTCAGTATTTGCCAAATTTGGCTTCCTGACTTCGTTTCCCTATCAACGGGTGGAACAAGAACTTTAGTCGACCGAACTTTTACGAGTCCGCGTCCCGGGTTGGTGATGTGGTTTAGTGATCGGTTGCCGTGTGCGCCCGGTGTGGCAGCGTTGGGGTATCCACGACTGGGTGACGGCGTGCTGGTGGATCTACGAGCCCTTATAGAAGACTCTGATGATCCAGTGGCATCACTCAAAAAGGTGTATACGCAATTGGAAGAGGTGGGAGCGTTCGACCCGGTCCCACCCACCTCGCCACTCGAGAACTAAGCAAAGGCAGCAGTGCCAAACCCGTCGCCATGGTGACCACAGGATTAGCAAACGTCACCGCGCTAAGCGAGCAACGCCGTCGTACGTGGCAAGACAACTTTTGCGAGGCCTGATTCGACAGAGCTCAACGGGAACTCCTACCAGGGTCGGAGCAGGCAGCACCCAGAAACCTCCCAACGGTCGAGGGCACGCGAAAAGCCGGCCGCATACCGTGGAAATATGACCACGAACATCACTGATGAAACCATGCCTGCCCGGCAAGTCAGCGCCGTCCGCGCACGCTCTCTCACCAAAACCTACGGACGCGGTGAAACCACCGTCCACGCTCTGCGCAATGTCGATATTGACTTTGAGGCCGGAAAATTCACCGCCATCATGGGCCCATCCGGCTCCGGCAAGTCCACACTCATGCACACTCTTGCAGGCCTGGACACCACTGACTCCGGTGAGATTTGGATTGGTGGCGCCAATAGCCAGCCGGTACTGATCACCTCACTGAGCGACAAAGACCTCACGACTCTGCGACGTGACCGCGTCGGCTTTGTGTTCCAGTCCTTCAACCTTGTCCCCACCTTAGACGCCAAGGCCAACATCACTCTTCCGGTGGCTCTGGCCGGAACCCACGTTGACCAAGAATGGTTTGACTTCGTCGTCACCACGTTGGGTCTCAAGGACCGTTTGAACCACAAACCGCACGAACTCTCCGGGGGCCAGCAGCAACGCGTCGCCGTTGCACGCGCCCTGCTCACCCGCCCGGACGTGATTTTCGCCGACGAGCCCACCGGAAACCTGGACTCCAAGGTCGGCGCCGAGGTGCTCTCGCTTCTGCGCCGCAGCGCCCGCGAGTTCGGACAATCCATCATCATGGTCACCCATGATCCGGTCGCCGCCTCCTACGCGGACCGCGTGGTCCTGCTCAGCGACGGCCACATCGCCGGAGAACTCTCCAACCCGACCCCGGAGTCCGTGCTTGCCGCGCTCTCCAACCTGGGGGAATAGGCGCCATGTTAAAAGTTGCACTAGCCCAACTCAACGCACACAAACGCCGATTCATCGCCGTCACCTTGGCCGTGATGCTGGGCGTCGGGTTTCTCTCGGCAACCCTGCTGGTCCGCTCCAGCACCGAGGCCACCCTCGAAGCGTCCATTGGAGCGGCCTATCCCACCGGCGCGGTGATCGTGGAAGGCAATCCGGACCTGGGAAACCAGCCGCAGCGAGACACGCTCGAGAAGATCCGCGCTCTACCCTCGGTGGGTTCGGCAGCCAGCCAGCCCGGGACAGTGTCCACTGTCCAGTCCGGTACCACGGACATTGTCGCCACGGTCCGGAGTGTCCCGGAGGACCCCGCGCTGCGCACCGTCAAGATGGTCTCCGGAGAGTTGCCAAGCGCGGATTCACAGATCGTGATCGATAAGCGCACCGCAGACCAATACTCCATCGCTACAGGTGACGTCCTCAGCATTCCCGTCTACTCTGCAGGTCCAGGCACTTCCTCGGCCGCACAAGCCCAGGGCCAGCTACTCAATTACACCGTCACCGGGATCGCCGAAACGACCTCGGATCCCCGACTCGGCGTCTTTGGCATGGTTCACATGAGCGAATCCGGTATGTCCCGCTTCTCCGGCGATTCCGCACCGATCGGCACCATTTTGGTGGCACCGGCTGCGGGCGTGAACGCCGATCAACTCGCCGCCGAAATTCAAACCGCCATTGGGCCGGACTACACCTCGCGTACATCCCAGGCGCAAACCGCCGCGGACGTTGCGGCCTTCAGTGGCGGCTCGGATCAGCTCACCCCGATCCTCCTCCTGTTTGCCGGGCTCGCACTGGTGGTGACCATGCTGGTCATCTCCAACACCTTCTCGGTTCTCGTGGCGCAGCGAACCCGAGAACTCGCCCTACTACGCACCCTTGGCGCCCAAGGATCCCAAGTGCAACGCTCGGTTCTCGTTGAGGCGTTGATCGTGGGTCTCCTTGCCAGCGTCCTCGGCGTGCTCCTGGCAATTGGCACGGTGGCGGCGCTGATCGCGTGGGCACAGTCCAACCCGGATTTCGCCTTCGCAACCCTACGCTTGGATACCTGGGCACTCACGGTGCCCATCGCCGTCGGAGTTCTCATCACGGTGATTGCCGCCTCCATCCCGGCCCGCCGGGCCACCCGAATTGCGCCGCTGGCCGCGCTGCGACCGGTGGAGGAAGCCACCCTGAAAACCCGCGCGGGGCGCACCCGCCTCACCGTGGGCGTCATCGCGACGCTCGTGGGACTCGCACTGCTCGCGCTCGGCTGGCTCTCCGGCATGCTCGTGATCGCGTTCTTCGGCGGGCTTATCAGCTTTGTCGGCATTCTGATGGCCGCGCAGCTGTTCATGCCCGGCGCTATTGCCGGCGTCGGGAAACTGCTGGGCAAGACCGGTGTTCCGGCGAAACTCGCCGCCCTCAATTCGGTCCGCAACCCGGGGCGCACCACGGCTACCGCCACCGCACTGCTCATTGGTGCCACGCTGGTGTCGATGATGATCGTCGGCGCGCAAACCGCTAAGTCCACCATGGACACCGCGCTCAAGGGCAAGTTCCCGGTGGATCTGAGCATTTCGATTCCGCTCGATAACGGCACCGGAACTAATAACGGAATGCCTGGGGTGCGCACCATGGAGAAGGCGCTCGCGGACGCTCAGACGTTGCGCGGGATTGAGGGCATCACTGGAGCGGCCGTGCTGCAGCCGGTTGGCCAGCTGAACTTGCAAGGGGGCTCGGCGGAGGATTCGCAGTACACAGAGCCGCTCTACGTGCTCAACGATAGCGACGCGAGCATCCTCAACGATTCCGCGATTGACATCAGCAAGCCGGTCATTTGGGCAAGCTATGGCACTCCGGCCAGTTCCGCAACGGTGACCGGCACCTCGGCGAACCCTGGCAGCATCCCGCTGGAAATGACGAGCAGCAACACCTTTGGCTTCGTCATGGGGCAGGGCGCCGCCGCCAAGATCGGCCTGACGCCAGAAGCGGCGCAGCCCACCCCAGAATCGGCGAATTCCACGCAAATCTGGGTCAAGACCGCGCCGGGTGCTTCCACCAACGAGATCATGGAGTTGCGCCAAACCATCGCAGACACCATCAACGTCCCAGCCGGTGCCGTTTCCGGCGCCGTGATCGAGCGCGCGCTGTTCATGCAAATCATCGACGTGCTGCTGCTCATTGTTCTGGCGCTCCTGGCGGTCGCCGTGGTGATCTCCATTATCGGCGTCGCGAACACGCTCTCGCTCTCGGTCCTGGAGCGCACGCAGGAGAACGCATTGCTGCGAGCGCTCGGCCTGACTCGCGGGCAACTGCGCGGCATGCTGGCGCTGGAGGCACTGCTGATTTCGGTGGTCTCGGCGGCGCTGGGCATGGTTCTCGGCGGCATCTATGGTGCGGTTGGGGCCGGAACGGCTTTGGTCGAATTGGGCACGCCGGTCATTACGGTGCCGTGGGCGCAGTTTGGGCTGATCTTGCTGGTAGCTGTGCTGGCCGGGTTGCTGGCCTCGCTGATGCCGGCTCGGCGCGCGGCTCGCCTCTCCCCCGTGCAGGGGTTGGCGACCGAGTAGCCGCGCCCCCCGCGCGTTTCACATCCCCGTACCGCGTTTTCATCCCCTTGTGTGGGGATGAAAACGCGGTACGGGGATGTCTGGCGTTTAGGCTTCGTACTTCGGGAAGACCGGCTCGGGCGCCGGCAGTTGCGTTCCCGGCTGAAGCACGACGGCGATACTCGCCACATCCCGCGCCTCGCCTTCGGCTTGGCCCAAGAGGGCAAGGAGTTTCGCGGTGGAATCCGGCATGAACGCTTGCGTCAAGAGTGCGGCAACCCGCAACACTTCCAGCGTCACGTAGAGGACGGTGGCCATGCGCTCCGGGTCGGTTTTGCGCAGCACCCACGGCGCTTGTCCGGCAAAGTATGCGTTGGCATCGCCCAGCACCGCCCAAATCGCTTCCAGAGCACGGGAGAATTCCTGTTTCTCCATGTGCGCGCGAACCGGGTCTAGGAGTGCGTGAGCGGCATCGAGAATTGACTGGTCTTCGGCAGTGAACGCTCCGGGCGTGGGAACCACACCATCCAGATTCTTGGCCACCATGGACAGCGAGCGCTGCGCCAGGTTGCCAAAGTTGTTGGCCAAATCTGCGTTCATCCGGCCCACGATCGCGTCGTGCGAGTATGAACCGTCCTGCCCATACGGCACTTCACGCAAGAGGAAGTACCGCAATTGGTCCAGACCGTAGGTGTCGACGAGTTCCAACGGATCCAACGAGTTTCCGGTGGACTTCGAGAGCTTCGCGCCGTTGTTCATGAGGAAGCCGTGAATGATGATGCGCTGCGGCAACTCGAGTCCAGCGCTCATCAAGAACGCGGGCCAGAAGATGGCGTGGAAGCGGGAAATGTCCTTGCCGATGACGTGCAGGTCGGCGGGCCAATAGTGTTTGAGCGACTCGCCCTCGTCGTCCCAGTCCGGGAACCCGGTGCCGGTCAAGTAGTTGGAGAGCGCATCGACCCAGACGTACATGACGTGCTTGGGATCGCCGGGGACCGGAACACCCCAATCAAAACTGGTTCGCGAAATCGAAAGATCCGTCAGGCCGTTCTTCACGAAACTGATGACCTCGTTGAAGCGATAGCTCGGA
Organism: Haematomicrobium sanguinis DSM 21259; assembly: GCF_000688395.1. Taxonomy (GTDB): domain Bacteria; phylum Actinomycetota; class Actinomycetes; order Actinomycetales; family Micrococcaceae; genus Haematomicrobium; species Haematomicrobium sanguinis. The sequence continues at coordinate 78,113 of NZ_JIAG01000011.1, forward strand.
GCGGCGAACTCCGGCTGCTCCTGGTAAAGCTCAAGCAATTTGTCCTGGTAGCGGCTCAACCGGAAGAAGTAGGACTCTTCCTCCGTCCACGAGACCTCTGTCCCCGTCTCCTTCGCGCGGCGCACTCCGTCCTCACCGAGTTCGGTCTCATCGTCGGCCCAATACGCTTCGTCGCGGACCGAGTACCAGCCCTCATACTTGTCGAGGTAAATGTCACCGTTCGCTTCCATCCGGCGCCACACTTCTTGCGCGCTTGCGTAGTGGTCCTTGTCGGTGGTGCGGATGAAACGATCGTAGGTAATGCCGAGCGCCTTATCCAGGCCGATAAACTGCTCGGCCAGACCATCCACAAACTCCTGGGTGGGTACGCCCTCGCGCTCGGCGGTCTGCATAACCTTTTGCCCGTGCTCGTCGGTGCCGGTCAAAAAGCGGACGTCAAAGCCGTCGAGTCGCTTAAACCGCGCCATCACATCCGCGGCAATGTATTCGTAAGCGTGCCCGAGATGAGGGACGCCGTTGGGGTACGCGATCGCGGTGGTGATGTAATATTTTGGCTTCGAACTCACCCTGAAAACTGTACCCGCCCTCGACTGTGTAGCAGAAAGTGCCCATGTTTGTGTCAACATGGGCACTTTCTGCTACACAGTCGAGGCTTGGGGTGGGGTGGGTTGCGCTCGGTGGCCGCCACACAATGGCGAGGAACGACGGCGGCGCCTCACCTTGGCAAGGTGAGGCACCGCCGTCGTGGTTCAGTGAGTGGCGCTACGGCGTGGCCCTGCGAAGGATCGCGTAGGAGACGAGCGCCGTCACGGCGGCCACCGCGATGCTCCACAACGCCACGGTGCCCGGGGTTTGCGCGCCGAACCACGCGCCGACTTGGGGCCACAGCTCGTTCCAGGTTGCCAGCGCCACGCCCGCCACGAGCACCACACCGAGCACGGTGCAGGAGAGCACTAGACCCAACGCGCCCCACCTCTTGTACACGGTGGCAAAGGCGAAACCAAGCATGCACAGCACCAGGGCAAGTCCAAAGACGAGGCCGAGACCTTCGTACCAGGGGTAGTCGCGGACCCAGAGGCCGAAAAAGGTGGCGTGAGATCCCCAGCCGTCGGTCGCCCGCTCAATCAGACCCATGACAAAGAAGAACACAGAAAGTGCCGCGGCGAAGAGCGCGAACGTGGCGACGCTGCCGATGTAGAAGGAGCGGCGAGACACGCTCATGCCCTGCGAGAACGGGAAGGTGTAGGACATGGTCATCACACCGACCGGGACCAAATACCAAAACACGGCTTGGCTTCCCGCGAGCGTGCTGTTTTCGCGGGCGGCTTCCGGGATGAGCAGCCAGATTGTCAGCGAGAGCAAGAACGAGCCGGCGATAATGATGAGCGGCGTCCAAATGAACGTCATCTTGTTCACCAACTGCATCCGCATGATTGCCCAGGTGCGGTTGATCGACCCGGACCTGCGAGCGTTCGGGGAGGGCGCGACTCCCCCGACGTCGGTTGAATTCACGGTTGCGGTGCTCATGATGCCATCTCCATCGTGGCCTGGGCCGGGGACTTCCCGGCGAATTCGTCTTCTTGGGCGGCCAGGGACTTCCGGACCACCAACTGTTGCAAGGACACGGGCCCCAACTCCAGGCCGAGCTCGATGGCCCGGGTGCGGTCTGCCGCGTTCAAGGTCCCTAGCGCCGTGGTCGAGGCCATGGAAGCGAACCGGTCGGTGTGCAAAACCTCGTGTCCGGCCACAAACTGCTCCACCACATTCGCCGGCCCCACCACGTTGAATGCTTGGCCGCGGACACTGTCGGCGTCGTCATTCATCACGATCCTGCCCCGCTCGATCACGATCACGTGCTCGAGAAGGTTCGCGACCTCATCGATGAGGTGGGAAGAAAGCACTATAGTGCGCGGATGCACCGCTTGTTCGGCAATGAGGCGATCGTAAAAGAGTTGGCGGGCAACGGCGTCGAGCCCCAAATACGGTTCATCGAAAAAGGTGAGCTCGGCTCGCGAAGCCAACCCGATAATCACCCCGACAGCGGAGAGCTGGCCGCGGGAGAGCTTCTTAATCCGGCGCTTGAGCGGCAACTGGAAATCTTTGACCAGGGCGCTTGCCAGTCCCTCGCTCCAGTTCTCGAAAAACATCGACGCGGCCTTGAGCGCCTGGCTCGCGGTGAAATCATCAGGGTACCGTTGCGATTCGCGAATAAAGCACATCCGCGAGAGCACCTTGTTGTTTTCATAGGGCTGCATGCCGAACACCTCGACGGTACCGCTCGTCTTGAAACCTTGAGCGGTCAGGATCGACATCAACGTGGTTTTCCCGGCGCCGTTGCGCCCCAGTAGCCCGTAAATCTTGTCCTTCTCCAGCGTGATGCTGACGTTATCCAGCGCTAGCACGCTGCCGTATTTCTTAGTCAAATCGCGCATTTGCGCCACGGTGTTCATTTCATTTCCCCTTGTGCGGTGGTGACTAGGTCGGCGGCCGTATCCCAGTTTTCGGTGATCATGGTGGAGACCTCGCGCGCGCTCAGCCCCAGTTTGGCGGCCTCGGCGACGAGCGGTTGCAGGTATTGCGCGGTGAACTCTTCGCGCCGTTGGGCCATCAGTTTTTCCTTTGCTCCCGGCGCCACGAACATGCCGATGCCGCGGCGTTTGTACAGAATCCCCTGATCAACGAGCCGGTTGATGCCCTTGGCTGCGGTCGCCGGATTGATGCGATAAAACGCGGCGAACTCGTTGGTCGAGGGGGCTTGCGCCTCTTCGGCGAGCGCGCCGGAAATGATGTCATTGGCGATGATCTGAGCGACCTGCTCAAAGATCGGCCGGCTGTCATCAATCATCGCGCCAACCTGGTTGGTTCATTACTCATGTAACTAACCATAGAAGTGCTGGTGCCGCGTGTCAAGGACGGTGTTGTTCAGGCGATGCCCAGTTGGCGGCGCACTGCGTCGGTAAACCCCTCGACGCGCAACTCCCACTCCGGGCGGAGCACCGTGTCTGCCGTGACGCGGTAGCGATACTCCGTGCCATCGTGCCCGGTCCCGGGGGCGTGCCGGGCGGTGCCGTTCGGCACGTAGCCCACCTTCCGGCTCACCGCGTGCGAGGCGCGGTTGGGCCCCCACGCACCGCTGGTGAGTTCGGTCAGCCCAAGATAGTCCAGACCAAAAAGCACGACGGCGATGCGCGCCTGGGTGCCAAGCCCCCTCCCCTGGTACTCACCAGAGAGCCACGAACCGGAGCCGACAGAGCGTGTGGTGACGGGGTCCTCGCCACGGAGGTTTTGTTGGCCGATGATCGTTCCGCGGTGATGGATCGCAAAGGCGAGATTCCACTTGTGAGCGGAAAACGCGGCGCGCTTGCCCCAGTCATTGCGGGCCGAGTTTTCCCGTAATTCTTGGGGCGGCTTAAGCGCCCAATTGGAGGCGAAGGGCACAAAGTCTGCTGTGTGAATTCCGCGTTCAGCTGCGGCGACGAGGCCCGGCAAGTCCTCGTCGCGGATGATGCGCAAATCGAGGTCGGGCGTGTGCAGGCTCAGTCCGAAGAGCGGCCAGATGTCCACCAGGGTGAGGGTCATTATTCGATGGGGCGCCGCGCGCTTCCGAGGCCGAGTTGGGCTGTGACCTTGTCGGTGAACCCGTCCACGCGCAATTCCCACTCTGGGCGCAGGAAGTGCTCGGGTGACATGCGGTAGTTTTGCTTAATCCGATATCCCTCTCCCGCGGCTTGCCGTTCAATGCCGTTGTCGAGATAGCCCAGCGACTTACTGACACCGTTGGAGGGCCCGTTGTCTTCCCACGCATGCGTGATGGCTTCGCTCGCGTGCAGGTGATCGAAGGCGAACATCAGTACTGCGGCGCGCATCTCTTTTCCGATGCCCAACCCTTGGTACTGCTGAGCCAACCACGATCCAGTGGATACATTCCGGGTCCGCGCAAAGTCCTTGGCCATCAAGCCTTGCGATCCCACGATGTGTCCGTCGAGGTGGATGCCGAACTCTACGCTCCAGTCATCCGGTGTGAGCGAGGAGCGCCGCCCCCAATGGAATTGCGCGGTGTTTGCCGGGAGTTCCGCCTTGGGCTGAGTGGCCCAGGGAAAGTCGAAGGGTTGATACGCCGGGTCATGCACGCCGCTGAGGGCGCACTCAATAAGAGCGGGCAAGTCGTGATCGCGCACCGGCCGCAATTGCAGGCGCGGGGTAGAGAGTTCGAGGCCAAAAAGCGGCCACACATCGACCAGATTTACGGTGCCCTCCAACACTGCCTCCCAATTCCCAGTATGTTCCCTGCCACAAACACTGCCACAATTCGGGTCGCCGGGTGTTTTAGACACTACCCTTGAAAGGTGCCTATATCTGCGTCTGCGCCCCAAGCCATTGCCGTGCAACCTCCCACCGGCCTCTTGCCGGACTGGCTAGATCCCTCGGTTTTCCTCGCCGACCCGGCGCTCGCGCCGTGGATTGTGCTGGTTGTCTGCGGGATTGTCTTCGCCGAAACCGGGCTTTTGGTAGGCTTCTTTTTGCCGGGCGACTCGCTACTCTTTACCGCGGGCCTGTTTGTCGCCACCGGCGTCATTGACTTTAATATCTGGCTCCTGGTGGCCCTGATTTTCGTCTGCGCGGTCGCGGGCGACCAGCTGGGATATTACATCGGCCACAAGGTGGGTCCCTCGATTTTCAACAAGCCGGAATCCCGCTTCTTCCGCCAGGAGTACGTGGACAAGGCGCACGCGTTCTTTGAAAAGCACGGCGGCAAGGCCGTCATTCTGGCGCGATTTGTGCCGATTGTGCGCACCTTCACCCCGGTGATCGCCGGCACCGCCCAAATGAACTACCGGACCTTTATCTCCTTCAACGTCATCGGCGGCCTGCTGTGGGGCGTCGGCGTGACATTGCTCGGCTACTTCCTGGGCGGCTCGGTCCCATGGATCGGCGAGAACATCGACATCATCTTTATTGTCATTGTGCTCGTTTCGGTCATCCCGATCGCTGTCGAGTTGCTCCGCGGTACTCGCAAGCCCAAGGATCCCCGGGCAAACTAAGCCCTAGCCCAACTAGCGCGCGGTGTCCTCGGACACGAGCCGCAGGTATTCCACCACGTGCGGCACAAGCGCCCGGAACGCCTTTCCGCGATGGCTAATCGCGTTCTTGTGCTCCGGTGAAATTTCCGCTGCGCTCTGGTTCAGTCCCGCTGGTACAAAAATGGGGTCGTAGCCAAATCCGCCCGCGCCGCGCGGCGTGGTGATCAGGCTCCCGGCCATCTCGCCGCGCTCGGCAATTTCTTGGCCCTCCGGCGTCACGAGCGAGGCGACACACACAAACGACGCGGCGCGATGTTCTGGCCGAACATCGGCGAGCTGAGCCAGAAGGAGATCAAGGTTTGCGCGGTCATCGCCGTGCTTGCCGCTCCAGCGCGCGCTAAAAATACCGGGCGCACCGCCCAGAATAACGACGGCGAGGCCTGAGTCATCCGCGATGCTCGCCACACCCGTGTGGTTGGCAACCGCACGAGCCTTAAGCAATGAGTTTTCTTCAAAGCTGACGCCGTCTTCTTTGACATCCGGGGCGCCGACCTCGGCGGCACCGACTACCGCTTTTTCTAGATCGAGCTCCGGCAAATGCTCGGCAAGGAGAGAGCGGAGTTCACGAATTTTGCCCGGGTTGTGGGTGGCGAGAACTAGGAGAGGCTTCTCTGCGGTGGCCTTTTCCAGGGTCACGCGGATTCCAGGGTTTCGCGTTGAATAACGGCGAGTTGCTCGGTGCCCTTGAGCGCTAAATCGAGCAACTGGTTCAACTCGTCGCGGTCAAAAGGTGCCCCTTCCGCGGTGCCTTGAACCTCGACAAACTTTCCGGATCCGGTCACCACCACGTTCATGTCCGTCTCGGCCCGCACGTCTTCCACGTAGGGCAAGTCCAGCATGGGAACGCCGTCGATAATGCCGACCGACACAGCTGAGACGGTATCGGTCAGCGGCTTCGCGTTGGGTTTGACGATCTTCTTTTCCTGAGCCCATTTCATGGCTTCGGCGAGCGCAACATATGCTCCAGTGATGGCCGCGGTACGGGTTCCGCCATCGGCTTGGAGGACGTCGCAGTCCAGCACCACGGTGTTTTCGCCGAGCGCTTTCGTGTCGATGACGGAGCGGAGCGATCGTCCGATGAGTCGAGAGATTTCATGGGTGCGTCCGCCAATTTTGCCCTTGACCGATTCGCGGTCGCTTCGAGTGTTAGTGGCGCGAGGGAGCATGGCGTACTCGGCGGTGACCCAGCCGCGGCCTTCGCCCTTGAGCCAGCGCGGCACACCTTCGGTCACCGATGCGGTACAGAGGACACGGGTGTTGCCGAATTCGATCAACGCCGAACCTTCGGCTTGGGCCGACCAGCCCCGCGTAATGGAAATGGGGCGCAGTTCGTCAGGAAGGCGCCCGTCGGCGCGAACGGTGGAATGTGCAGAAGGCGTGGTGCTAGTCATGCGTCCAGCCTATCCGGATGCGCTAGGGAGATTCGACTCGATCCGGCACTACCTCGTAGTGCACTCCGGCAATTGCGGCTGCGACATCCAAGCCGTAAGTTTCGCGGGCTTCGGCGAGGACGGTATTGGCGTCAGTCCATGGCGGTAAATGCGTCAGGAGCAAGCGTTTCGCTCCGGCTTCGGTCGCGGTTTGCCCTGCGCGTTTTCCGGTCAAGTGCACGCCGCGAACCTCGTCGCGACCTTCTTGGAATGCGGCTTCGCACAGAAACAGATCGACGTTGTGGGCGGCCTGGACGAGCTCGGGTGAATAATCGGTGTCGCCCGAGTAGCACAGTGTGACGGTGCGCTCTTGACCATCGATGACTTCCGTACATTCCACACGCATCGAGTAGGGTTCGTCGTCCGCATGGTTGGCCGGAATCGGGGTGACCGAGAACGGTCCCACCGTCACCGCTTGCCACGGCGTCCAGCGGATGAAGTCGAATTCTTCTCGCATGCCGGGGTCCAGGGGCAAACCGTATGCCTTCGCCATGCGATCGGCGGTGACGGTTGGCGAATAGACCGGGATGCGGTCTTTCGGCCAACCTGCGGGGTCCCAACGTACCGCCACGTGCAAACCGCACAGGTCCATGCAGTGATCGGGGTGCAAGTGAGAGAGCATGACCGCGTCAATGTCATAGAGGTCCATGTACCGCTGCAAGTTCCCGAGGGCTCCCGATCCGAGATCTAGCAAGATTCGCCACGTGCGTTGACCATCGTGAGCGGTCAGCAAGTAGCACGATGCCGGAGAGGAAGGACCGGGAAAGGAACCCGAGCAACCAACAATGGTCAGTTTCATAAGGTTCCTTCCGCGCTGACAGCGCGCTCCGGTGTGACGATCGGCATCAGTCCGGTCGGGTATCGGGCGGCAATGTGATCTGCGTGGTCGACGGTCTGGACAACGGGACCGAGGAAGCGTTGCGCGAGGGTCCGGAACGAGTCCGGATCGCCGGTAGCGAGGAATTGGTGTTCGGCGGCGGCACCGGATTCGCGTAGGAGATTCTCTTGCACAAGCACTTTGTACAGATCCTTTGCTGATTCTTCGGCGCTGGACACCAATGTGACGTCCTCCCCCATCACCATCGAGATCACACCGGTGAGAAGAGGGTAGTGCGTGCACCCGAGCACGAGCGTATCCACGTTCTGATCCTTGAGCGGCTGAAGGTACTCTTCGGCAACCTTGATCAGTTCCGGGCCCGTGGTGATGCCGTTTTCGACGAACTCGACAAAGCGCGGACAGGCCGCGGAAAAAATGTTCACGTCGACGGCCGCGGCGAAGGAATCCTCATAGGATCGCGACGAGACAGTTGCTTGGGTGCCGATCACACCGATATTGCCGTTGCGCGTCGCCGCGACGGCGCGCCGCACCGCCGGCTGAATGACCTCGACGATCGGTATGCCGCGCCGCTCCGTGTAACGTTCTCTGGCGTCCCGAAGGACCGCGGAGGATGCTGAATTACAGGCGATGACCAGTGCCTTGACGCCCGCATCGACGAGTTCATCCATGATTCCCAGTGCAAAGGCGCGAACGGTGGCCAGCGGCAACGGACCGTACGGGGTATTTTTGGTGTCCCCCACGTAAGCGATCGACTCTTGCGGGAGCTGATCCAAGATGGCCCGCGCCACGGTCAGGCCACCAACCCCCGAATCAAAGACACCGATAGGAGCGTCTGTGGACAAAGACGCAAATTGCGGATGCGATGAACTTTTCATTGTTAACAGAGAGTAGTTGCGATAGCGGCGAGTGGCTAACTTCCGGCTACAAACACACCGGTGTGCTTGCTCACACTAATCGCGTTCGTCCACCATGATCGCGCCGACCAAAGACTCCTGCATGGCGGTCAAAAAGTGGTAGATCAGCGTGAGGTAGGAATCGACGTCGGTCACATCGGTGGCGTCGGTGATTCCCTGAAGCTTTTCGGCGTCCTCGTCGGTTTCTAAACCCAGACGAGCAGCAATTACCAGGCGCACATCGGTCAGCGCCTTCACAAAAACCATGGCCTGCTCCGCGCTCAAGGTGAGCGAATCCCCCTCCGCCAGGTACTGCGCAGCGCGGAGGTTCGCCACCTTTGCCTGCCGGAGCGAGCGCTCGGTGAGCCTTCGAAATTCCAAGGAGGCATCGCCGTCGTTCTTCACCGCGTCCGGAAGGAGGCGCGCCACGGCCGCGTCCGCGGGCCGTTCCACTTCCTCATCCAGACCCACCATCGCGGCGAGCGGATCGTCATCGGTGGGAATCTCCAGCATTTCGATGACGTCGGTGAACAGCTTGGAAAGCAACTGCTTTTCGGCGGGTTCGAGGTGAGCAATAATGCCGCGTGGGGTGCTCTTGAACTCGGAGGACACTATGCTTGATCCGCTTTCTGGTAGGTGGCCCAGAGGCCGAATTCGTGCATGGCCTGGGTATGCCGCTCGGCTTCTTCGAGCGGACCGGATGCGACGACCGCCTTGCCCTCTTGGTGCACTTGGAGCATGAGTTTGTCCGCCTCGACTTGGGAGTAACCGAAGTATTTTTGGAACACCATCGAAACGTAGCTCATGAGGTTCACCGGGTCATTCCAGACAATGACCACCCAGGGAACATCGGGTTCAAGCTGTTGTTCCGAGGTGCTTTGAGGCGTGACCTCCGGCAATGCGGCGACGTTCATACCCACATCCTATTAGGCTAGGGATCGTGAGCAACGTGACTTCCGGGGCGCCATCGACCGCGCTTTTGACAGATAAGTACGAATTGACCATGGTTCAGGCCGCCATGGAATCGGGCACCGCGGAGCGTGCCTCCGTGTTTGAGGTGTTTGCGCGCAGGCTCCCTGAAGGGCGCCGTTACGGGGTGGTCGCCGGGACCGGGCGCGTTTTGGAGGGCTTGGAGCGGTTCCGATTCACCGATGCGGATTTGGAGTATTTGCGATCCGACGGCGCATATTCGGCCCAACTGTTGGACTGGTTGGCGGACTACAAGTTCTCCGGCGACATTTTCGGTTACGCGGAGGGTGAAGCGTATTTTCCGAATTCGCCCATTCTGATTGTGGAATCCACGTTCGCCGAGGCGTGCCTGTTGGAGACCTTTATCCTCTCGGTGCTCAATCATGATTCGGCGGTCGCGTCGGCGGCGTCGCGGATGAGCGGTGCGGCGGGCGGCCGGCCGTTGATCGAGATGGGTTCGCGGCGCACCCATGAGGAAGCGGCCGTGGCGGCCGCGCGTTCGGCGGTGATCTCCGGTTTTGGAAGCACGTCTAATTTGGAGGCCGGTCGGCGTTATGGGCTGGACGTGGTGGGGACCGCGGCGCACTCCTTTACCTTGTTGCACGATTCCGAGCGTGAGGCGTTTGAGGCGCAGGTCAAGGCGTTTGGCCCGTCAACGACCTTGTTGGTGGACACGTATGACGTGGAACAGGGGGTGCGGACCGCGGTGGATGTTGCGGGGCCGTCCTTGGGCGCGGTGCGGCTTGATTCCGGGGATTTACTCGATCAGGCGCGTTGGGTTCGCGCGCTGTTGGACGATCTGGGTAATCGGGACACCCGGATTGTGGTGACCTCGGATTTGGATGAGTACGCAATTGCCGCGCTGCGGGCGGCACCGGTAGATGCGTACGGTGTGGGGACTTCGCTCGTGACCGGGTCCGGCGCGCCGACTGCGGGGATGGTGTACAAACTGGTGAGCCGCGCGGATTCGCAGGGTGTTCCGGTGTCGGTGGCCAAGGCGTCCAAAGACAAGGTGTCTGTCGGTGGCCGAAAGTACGCGTTGCGTCGGCTCAATGAGGACGGTGTGGCGACGGCCGAGGTGATTGGCATCGGCGAGCCGCCAGCCTCGGATAGCAATGACCGCGTGCTGTTGAAACAGTTCATGTCTGCTGGCAAGCTAGCGCCCGGTTTTGTGGGTGCGTCTGCGGTGGTGGATGCGGCAGCACATCACGAGGCGGTCATGGCTGAGCTGCCCGCGAGTGTCACGAAGCTGCAGCGCGGTGAGCCGGCGATCCCGACCGAGTTCGAGAACTCCTGACCCTCCCTCGACTATGTAGCACTTAATGCCCATGTTTATGAGTAGCATGGGCATTAAGTGCTACACAGATTCAGAGTTGTGGATAACTTGACGCTTGAATTTGTTGACGCGCGCATACTGATCAAATGCGAAGGTCACCTTTACCTCCCGGATTAATTACGACGGCGTTCAGCACCTTGGGTGCCCGGCTCGCCGGAGTTTCGGCCAAGAGACTGCGGGCTTTGGATCTCGACTCGCCCGCCCGCGGCATGCGGGTCGTTGGCGGGGTTGAATTGGATCCCTCGTCGCCAGGATCTGGCTGGCTGGAACTCAACGACTACAGTTTCTACTCGCACATATCGGCAGCACGCATTTGGGGTATTCCGCTTCCGTTCAGATACCTTGACGACAAGCGCATTCACGTAGCACGACCCCGTGAAGTTCAGCCGTTACGGCGGGACCCCGTGGTTGGTCACCGTCTAGACCTTTGTCCTCGCGACATTGTGAGACTTCGAGGCGTGAAACTCACATCCCCGGAGCGAACGTGGCTCGACTTGGCCCGATCGTTGAGCCGGGATGAGCTGGTTGCGGCTGGCGACTATTTGGTATCCGAGTACGTGCGCTCAACGTCGGTTGTGCGCGAACCGGTCGTTTCGTTGCCTGACCTGCGAGCGGTTCTGAATCGGTACAAGGGCGTCCCCGGGATCGTCAAAGCGAGAGTGGCCATTGACGATGTTCGGGTGGGTGTCGACTCGGCACAGGAAACACGTGCGCGGTTGCTAATAGTGCGCTGTGGGTTTCCAGAACCCGAGGTCAATGTTCCCATTCGCGACCCTGAAACCGGTCGCACGCGGTGGCTCGATATGGGTTACCCGCAACTGAAATTGGGACTTGAGTATGAAGGCGACCAGCACCGCGAGCGCGATCAATGGGACTCGGACATCACTCGTGACGAGATAGCGTCTCGATTGGGCTGGCGTATTCTCCGAGTGACAGCGCGCCATCTTTCTGGAACGCATCCAGAGCTTATTGATCGTCTTGACCGGATTCTCACTCTGCCCCCTCTTCCTCCCTCGACTGTGTAGCAGTTAATGCCCATGTTTGCACGAACATGGGCATTAACTGCTACACAGTCGAGGGGTTACTTGCGGCCGATGAACCAGTCTTGGAGCTTCTTGAGGCGCGCCTGCAACTGAGACTCGTTCGCCTGGGCCACGGCCGGCCCGCCACACAGCCGCCGAAGCTCGCTGTGAATCACCCCGTGCGGCGTGCCGGTGCGCGCCGACCATGCCGACACATTCTTCGCTAGCTGCGAGCGCAAGTCCGTCAACTGCCGGTGATCGACCCCGGTGAGGTTCTCGGCGCCCGTCGGCTTCGCATTCTTCAACCGCTTTTGCTGATCCTGCTGACGCTGCCGGAGCAAGATTCCCACTTGATCGGCATCCAGCAACCCCGGGATTCCAAGAAACTCCTGCTCGTCTTCGCTGCCCGCATCGGCATGCGTACCGAACTCTCCGCCATCGAAGAGTACCCGGTCAAAGGACGCCTGTGACTCCAGCGCCTCAAACTTTTGCCGCTCCAGCAGGTCGGAGGCCTTCTCCTCGCGCTGCGCCTGATCCATCAGCGCTTCTTCGGGGATGAAATCCTCTGGTTCGATAACCCGGTCCAGGGCGTGATCGCGTTCCTGCTCAAGCTGGTTCGCCAAAATCAGCAGTTGCGGCACCGAGGGCAAAAACACCGACGCCGTTTCACCGCGCTTACGCGAACGGACAAAGCGCCCCACAGCCTGGGCAAAAAACAGCGGCGTGGCTGTGCTGGTGGCATAGACACCCACCGCAAGTCGGGGCACATCCACACCTTCGGACACCATGCGCACGGCCACCATCCACCGCGCGTCACCCTCGGAAAACGCCTCAATGCGGCTCGAGGCCTTCGCATCGTCGGAGAGAATCACGGTTGCCGCTTCCCCGGTAATCTCGCGAAGCCGCTTGGCATAGGCGCGGGCGTCCTCGTGATCGGTGGCGATCACCAGGCCGCCGGCGTCCGGCACGGTCTGGCGCACCTGGGTCAAGCGTTTGTCCGCGGCCGCGAGCACCGTGGGAATCCACTCGCCTTGCGGGTTCAGCGCGGTTCGCCAGGCCTGGGAGGTGATGTCCTTGGTGAGCGAGGCTTCACCGAGCGCGGCAGCCACTTCTTCACCGGCGCTGGTGCGCCAGCGCATGTGCCCGGAATACGCCATGAACAATACCGGGCGCACCACGTGATCGCGCAACGCCTGCGAGTAGCCGTACGTGTAGTTTGCCTTGGAGCGGCGAATGCCATCGGCGTCCTGCTCATAAGTGACAAACGGAATCGCGGCAGTGTCGGAACGGAACGGGGTACCGGTGAGCGCCAGGCGGCGGTGCGCCGGATCAAAGGCATCCCGAATCCCATCGCCCCAGGACAGCGCGTCGCCGCCGTGGTGGATCTCGTCCAGAATCACCAGAGTCCGCACGGCCTCGGTTTTCGCACGGTGCACCGCGGGATTCGCCGCAACCTGGGCATAGGTCACGGCCACGCCATCGAAATGCGCGCCATGCTTGCCGTCCGCGTTCTTATAATTGGGGTCCAGCGCAATCCCGACGCGCGCGGCGGCATCGGCCCACTGACGTTTCAAGTGATCGGTCGGTGCCACCACAATAATGCGGGAGACGGTTCCGCGGCTCTTCAGCTCCGTTGCTACCTGAAGCGCAAAGGTCGTTTTACCGGCACCGGGGGTTGCGACCGCAAGGAAGTCCTTGTGAACGCTCGAAAAGTAGGATTCGAGCGCCTCGCTCTGCCATTGGCGTAGCTTGGTCGCCGTGCCCCACGCCGCGCGCTCCGGGTAGGCCGGTGGGAGACTCTGGTGCGAGGCAGGCACAAAGAGACTCTCTTGCTCCACGGCGGTAGAACTCCTTTACCGATGTCGCGGACTGATCACAGACGGAATATGGACAAAACACTCACACGGAGGCGCACTTGGCGACCCCGCTGGCAACGAAAGACGCGCTACTCAGGCGAGTTATCGCCGTCGTTCTTCCCGTTGTCCCCCGGGATTAAACCTTCATAAATTGCCTTGCACTGCGGGCACACCGGGAAGCGCTGCGGGTCGCGGCCGGGCACCCACACCTTGCCGCACAGCGCGATGACGGGCTCGCCGGAGAGCGCGGACTCAAGGATCTTCTCCTTGCGCACATAGTGCGCGAAGCGCTCGTGATCGCCGGGCTCGACTTCTTGGCGAATCTCTTCGCGCTCCAGCGTCGCGGTCCCGCCGCGGGACGGCTCGGGAGCCGAAGACGGAGCGGAGGGGTCGCTCAGGGGGTTTTCGCTCATTGTTACCGGGCTCATTGATACAGGCAACCAGGTCATGCTTTCCCTCTTCTCGCGTGTCGGCGTGCTCATCAATTCTAGCGTGCGCGGGTTGCGCTCACAGACCCTGCCACTCCGGTTTGTTGTCATAGGTGTGGCGATAATAGTCGGCAAGCTGCAGCGCGCTGGCCGCCGCCTGATCCAACATAATCGTGGCATGTGGGTGCATTTGCAGGATGGAGGCGGGGCACATGGCTGCGACCGGCCCCTCGATCATATTGTGCACGGCTTCGGCTTTATTGGCGCCGGTCGCGATCAACGTCACATGCCGCGCGTCCATGATGGTGCCCAGCCCTTGAGTAATGACATGGTGCGGAACCTGATCGATGCTCTCGAAAAACCGGGCATTGTCGCGTCGGGTTTGCTCGGTCAGCGTCTTGATGCGTGTGCGCGAGGCGAGCGAACTGGTCGGCTCGTTGAACCCGATGTGGCCGGTGGTGCCGACTCCCAAGATTTGGAAGTCCACTCCCCCGGCGGCCGTCATCGCTTCCTCATAAGCGGCGCAAGCGGCCGGTATGTCGGTGGCCATACCGTCCGGGGTGTGTACGTTTTCCGGGAGCACGTTGACCTTGCTGGTGAACTCGCGTCTGATGACCTCGCGGTAAGACTCCGGGTGGTCGGAGGGTAAGCCTACGTACTCATCCAGCGCGAAGGCGCGGACCCGGGAAAAATCGACCAGCCCGTCCCGGTAACGCGAAGCAAGCGCATCATAGGTGGGAAGCGGCGAAGACCCCGTGGCAAGGCCGAGGACGGCGTCCGGCTTGCGGTTGACCAATTCCTGTACCGCTTGCGCCACGCGATCGCCAATTTCCTCGCGGTCTCGCAGAATAATGACTTCCATTCCTGCACTTTCTCCTGAGTTACTCTCGTTGTTGCTCGGCGGCCGCTACCTGTTGAGTGCGACGCTCGCCAACAGTTCTGGGGCACGCCGGTCATAGCTTGCGCCGCCGGTGCGGATGCCAAACCACAGTACAGCCGAACCCCACAGGAGTCCCACTGCCAACACGATCCACTGCCACATCATCTGACCGCTCATAAGCGCCACAACCGTGGGAATGATGAGCGGCAATCCCAGAATACCTACCGCCAGGGTCGAAGCCAGGCTTGTGATGGCGGCGCGGGCTGCGGTGCCCGGCGGAGTCTTGAACGGGCTGTCACCGGGTAGCGGCGTGTTGTAGGTGTAACGCGCGGACACCACACTGGAGACGCCGAGCGCAATGCCTAAGAGCCCAAGACTGACACCTACCGAGAGCACAATCTTGGACCAATCCCCGGTGATCAGCGGCGGCACAATCCAGGCTAGGAGCATCAGCGGCAGGCCAATGGTCGCCGCACCCAAAACGCGTCCGGCCCGGTCCGCCCGACCGCTCACCCCGGTTGACACATGCAGGGCGAACGCCGTGTTATCGAAGGAAATATCCGCAATGATCCCGTACCCCACAAAGTACGCGACAATGGCGCCCAGCATCCAATAGAGCCCGATCCCCGGCAGTGCTTCGCCGCGGCCGCCGCCCGAGCCCCAGAACCAGAGCAAAATCGCAAAAAGCGGCAGCATAAACAGCGAAATCGAGTACCGCGGATCCCGGAACCAATAAGTGGTGGCCCGCGCGGCGACCGCGCCGGTGGGCGTGGCCGGAAAACGGGCAAACCAGCCAAGCTTCCCGGCGGCACGCTTGGTCACCGCGTTCACCGGCGGGTTCTCCAGCGCGCGGGAAAGCATGCGTGACCACAGCCAGGCCAAAGCCAGTAGAAATACGACGGCGATGAGGCTCACCAGAGCGGCTTGTCCCGGATTGCCCGCCGCTATCGCGGCGGGAATCGCCCAGGGCGCACCCAACGGGGTCCAGGCGAGGACTTGGGCGAGATCCACCAGGAAGGCCGGGTTGGACGTCGCGGCCGCAACAATACCGGCGATAATGGGGCCTAGGAGCACAAGCGGGAGAAAAAGAATGATTTGCGAGACGTCCTTGAACCGCCGCGAGTTCATGAGTTGCGCTGCGGCCGTGGTCGCCAAGCGCGAGGCGACGATGCAGGTCAGCAGTCCCAGAACGGCGGCGATCGGGCTGACCAGGGCCGCGGCGGGAGATAATTGCGCATAGGCGACGGGCTGCCCAATAAGAGTCACGAGAATCATCGCAATCCCAGGAATTCCCACAAAGCTTGAGAGCACCAGTCCCGGCACGAGCTTATTCATCGGTATGCCGAAGGTGGCAAACCGCGCCGGATCCAAGGTGAGGTCAACGCCGGTGACAAACACCGGAATGATGATCCACCCCAGGATCATGGCACTTCCGAGCAAGATCCAGCCCGTGGGTACCGCCTCGGGATAGTCGCGGCCAACGGCGACCATGGCCGTGATCGCCATGGAGACCACACCGAGGGCGCAAACCGCCCCAAGAATCACGCCGATGGCCTGCCACTTGCTACGTTTTAGACCGTTCTTGAACAGTGCCCACTTGAGAGCTACGAGTTTCGCAACCACTCTAGCCCCTCCGTCTCGTGACGACCGCCAACCAATTCGACGAACCGGTCCTCAAGGCTCTTTCCGTCACGGACCTCTGCAACGGTCCCGGCAGCGCGCACTTGACCGTGATCAATCACGGCCACGTGATCGCACATGCGCTCCACCAGATCCATCACGTGCGAGGACACAATGACCGTGCCGCCCGAGAGCGCAAAGGATTTGAGGATGTCGCGGATATTGGCGGCCGAGACCGGGTCCACGGACTCAAAGGGTTCATCCAAGACCAACAGCTTCGGCGAGTGGATCAGCGCGCACGCGAGTGCGACCTTTTTAGTCATACCGGCCGAGTAATCAACAACCAAAGTTCCCGCATCATCGGCGAGGTCGAAGGCTTGAAGGAGATCCTGGGTGCGCTGAGCGACCGTATCCCGGTCCATCCCGCGCAATAAACCGGCGTAGGTTATGAGCTGTTCCCCGGAGAGCCGGTCAAAGAGACGAACGCCATCCGGGAGAACTCCCATCTGCTGCTTTGCCTCATTGGGGTTCTCCCACACATCGCTGCCGTACACCCAGACCTTCCCGAACTCCGGGCGCAATAGGCCGGTTGCCATGGAAAGCGTGGTGGTCTTGCCAGCCCCATTGGGGCCGACCAAACCATAAAAGGATCCGGCTGGCACATCAAGATCGATACCGTTGACGGCGATCTTGTCCCCAAAGCGCTTTCCGAGTCCGCGAATGACAAGTGCAGGTTGTGATGAACTCATGCTTTGACGCTATCAAAGCACTCCGACATTCACCCCACCCGAAGGGATGATTACATAGGAAGGGCGCGGGCCCGCAACTTAGAAGAGGAGCGAAGCCAGCTTTCCGCGAGCTTTCACGACGCGCTCGTCTCCGGCTCCCACCAGCGCAAAGAAATCGACGAGCCGCGACCGAGCGGCCTCGCGGTCCTCGCCAACATGAGCGCCAATGAAGACCAGTAACCGGTTAAAGGCATCGTCAACATGACCGCCCACCATGTCCAGATCGGCCACCGCCAATTGCGCCTGAAGGTTATCCGGTTGACCGGCTCCCGCTTCGCGGACTTCGGCCGCGTCCATGTCCGCGGTGCGCTTGAGCAGGCCCACCTGATGCAAACCAACTTGAGCATCCTGATCCGCCGGGCTCTCGGCCAACGCTTTACGGTATGCCTCTTCGGCGGCCCGATAGTCGCCCTTTTCAATGGCGTCAAAGGCCTCCTGGTGCAACGGAGGTAAAGGCGCGTCCGCTCCGCCGTCCTCGGCGTCGCTCGCCTCCCCGGGTAGCCGCCCGGTCACCCCTTGCTGCGCGGCCAGTGTCATCAACTGCTGCAGGAGCCCGGCAAGTTCGTCTTCGCTGATCGGGCCGCTAAAGAGCGGCACCGGTTGGTTCTTGATGACCGCGACGACCGTTGGCAGCGCTTGCACCGCAAACGCCTGCACAATATTGGGATTCGCCGCCGCGTCCACCGCAGCGAGCAAGAGCTTCCCCTGCGCCGCGCTGACCACCTGATCCAAGAGACCGAGCACGTGCGACGATTCGTTCTGCGCCGGATCCACCACGGCAACTAAGACGGGCACCTTGGAGGATGCGCCGATCACTTGCGGGAAGCTTTGCTCGGTCATGGTGACCGCCCACGGGTTGCCGTTGTCGCCACCTGCGCCGGCCCCGCCGGCACCAGCCCCGCCAGCGCCGGGAATCGCGCCCTTGCGCGCCCCCAGCGTTGACAGGTCCACGGCACCGCGCAAGTTCGCCGCATTCATCGACGGACCGGGCGCTCCATTCATCGAACTACTCACAATGCTTCTCCAAACTCGATTTCAGTGACATTCGCCCGCAAGCACCGCGCCTGCTGACCAAGAATCTACTGATCAAGAATACGGACTCGCAACAGCTCTTGCGTCGCGGCAAAGAGCTTCAACGGATCCTTGCTTCCGGCCGGCGGCACATAGAGCGCCACGGATTCCCCGAAGAACTCCTCCAACGGCTGATTGGTGCTGTCGGTGCCCAGAATCTCTTGATAGTTCTGGAACTGCAAGGTTGAACGGTTGACCGGAGTGGTCGTCATCAGGTAGTTCAGGTACCCGATCACCACGGCACCGCCATCGGATGTGGAATACGCGTACACCTCATTGCCCGGAGCCGCATGCTGAATCGACACCTCGGAAACGGCCTCGCCCTCGGCATTGGTGCTGCCGTCTATGCGGTCTTTCTGTGTCTTGTCCACAAAGTCCAGGTATTGGTTGCCTTCGATGCTGTCCTTTTGGTCGCCCGCAGGATCGTTCAGCCGCCCCGCAAGAGTATTAATCGCGTCATTGGGGGACATCGCCAAGCCTTCGGCAGAGGCCGGATCGAGTCCGTTCGCGCCCAGGCTGTCCAGATTTGGCTTCGGGAACACGCCGCCGGGAAGCATCGGCACGGACTCGATGATCTTGTAGTTATCGCGTGCGGATTCTTGCCGGAACAAAATGATCTGTGGGACGGTATTGTTTTCGCCCTGCGTGACGGCCACAAACGAGCGCGGCCACGACTGTTCGCCGCCGTCGGTCACCGGGATGTTGTAGGAAAGCAAACGCTCGGCCGCGATCGGTGCGAGGGGAACCGTCCCTTCCACCTTGGCTCCGACCTCATAATTCGCCTTGCGCATGTAGTACGCGACACCGGCAAATCGCGGCGCGATCGTCTGCACGTTCTTTTCCGAATCGCCGCGTGCGGCCACTTCTTCGGCAGAGGCGAGAATCGACTTCAATTGCGTGTCGGTAATGAGCGGGAAGGTCGAGCCATCATCGGCGCCCGGGGTGTCATCGGTGGTTGTCGGTGTGGGTGCCACGCTCGCCGATTCGGTGGGCGCTGGCTCTGTTGCCGTCTCGGCGTTCGCCGCTCCGGCGGGCGTCACCAGGCTGAGCGCAACCAAAAGTACGACGACGCCCCTCGCCCGCTTGCCCAAGGCACCAAACATTTCGGTCATCTTGGGCCGGGTATTTCCGCTCGCCGGCTTGGGCGAAGGCACCTCGGGCGAGCCTGCGGCGTCGCCGGCAGGCTTGGGTGCCGGAGTGTCGCTCGGCTTTGTTCCGGACGCGCCCGCGGTTGTACTGGTCTTGCCTGTGCTGGTTTTATCTGTACCAGTCTTATCGGTGCCGACCTTTTCAGCGCCGGTCTTCTCGGTGCCAGTATCCCCTGGCTTGCCAGTCGGCTTGTCCGCCGATCCATCCCCGGGGCCCTTTACCGGCGAGGACTTCCCGGCGGCCGCTCCGGCCGCCGCGGGAGCAGGAATCTTGGTCAGCGGACCGGTGTGCGCCTTTTCCCAGGCTCTCGTGCCCTCATTGGGCTCTTTGTTCTTGCCGCGACCGGTGAGGAACATCAAGCCAATCCCGAGAAGCGCAATCAGACCGCCAATAATAATAAGCGGAATGGCCCACTGATTGGTGTCGGTATTGGCATAGCGCACCGTGAGTTGGGATGGTGCCGGAGCGGTCCCGTCGGTAGCGACGAGCACGGACCAGTCACCCGGAGGGAACTCTTCCCAACGGTACTCGAGCGTATTAGTACCCTCTTCTTGCTTGACCCACAGGTCTGAGCCGCGAGGATTGGGCGTGGACGCCTCGCCCTCGGTGAACTTGCCCTGCAACGTCTTATCTTCAATGCCGGTGTAGGTGTAATTCGCCGCCGGACCGACCCAGGCCTTGACGTCGGAGGAGCGCCCAATGGCCAGCACCATGTCGCCCTCGCCCTTGATCTGCACGTCGACGTTACCCTCGGACACCTTGCCAATGGCCGAATCGAGGACCACTACGGGAGCTTTCTGGTCGATGGTTTGAGTCACCTCGTTGTACTCCGGCGGAGCCCACACGGTTTGTTGGGCGATGCCGAGCGCACCGACCACGAGGCCAATCAAGAGTAAAGGTAGCCCGAGTAAAAGTCGCACAGTTGTCCAATCACTATCAACAGTCTTATTAAGCAATGGTAACGAACGAGCCTGAAAGGAGCATGATCGTGTGGTATGCGGCACATTTGACGCGGTATTTGCCTGAGCGTCCCCGGCCCATTTAAAAGGTATTCTCAAAAAGGAATGATATGCAGCGCATCGCGGCAAGCAACGCCACAATAGATGTGCTCAAGCGGCGCAATGGAT
The DNA here is from genome assembly GCF_000688395.1 of Haematomicrobium sanguinis DSM 21259. Classification (GTDB taxonomy): domain Bacteria; phylum Actinomycetota; class Actinomycetes; order Actinomycetales; family Micrococcaceae; genus Haematomicrobium; species Haematomicrobium sanguinis. The sequence continues at coordinate 98,601 of NZ_JIAG01000011.1, forward strand.
CAATACCGTGACGCGAAAGAAAGGCACCATGGCTGACAAGGACAAGGTACCTGTGGGTGACGCATTGCCCACCCCTGCCCCAGGCGATGACACCAGCACAGACACCGAACCCACTGGAGCACCCGCACCCCAACCGCAAGAGAAGCCCACGTTTTTACAGCGTGTGCGCGGAGTATTCGGCAAAGGCGTTCCCGGCGCAAAGGCGCGCCGCCGCTTTGAGTTCCCGCCGGAACAGTCGCCGGAGCACATCTACAAAAATGAGGACGTGGACCTTGGCGACGAGAAGCTGAAGTTCTCCCCCGCCGAGCCCACAACGGACAGCTCGGTGGCAACGCACCCGATCAGGTTTGGCTTCATGCTCACCGTTGGCGTCGGCATTGCGCTCATGGCCTACTTCATGTTGCAAAACGTGGGACAGCTGTTGCTGTGGATCTTGACCGCACTCTTCATTGCGCTCGGCCTCGACCCGGTCGTGCGCTTCTTGGAGCGGCACAAGTTCCCGCGACCGCTTGCCATCGTTACAGTATTGACGGCCTTCGTGGGAGCGCTCACGCTGTTTTTCGTCAATACGATTCCCACGATCGTGCAACAGACCACGGACTTTGTGAACCAGGTACCGACCCTGACTAATGACTTCCTCTCCTCGGATTTCTTCACGAACATCGATTCGCAGTGGAATGTCCGCGAACGCATCCAGGACGAGGTCAACAACTTCTTTGGCTCTTCTTCGGCGATCGGCAGCGTTTTTAACAACGCCTTTACCGCAGGGCAGGCCGTCGCGAACGGGCTCCTCGGCGCGCTGATCGTTTTGGTGCTCTCGCTGTATTTCCTCGCCTCGCTGCCCGCGATGAAGCGGTGGGCGTACCGTCTGGCACCGCGCTCCAAGCGCAACCGCGTGCAGGCGCTCTCGGAGGAAATCACTCGCAGCGTCGGCAACTATGTGATTGGGCAGGCCTGCGTCGCGCTCATTAACGCCGGCGTCGCCTTCACCCTGATGTCCATTTTCAAGGTCCCGTTCTCCGCCCTGCTCGCGTTTGTGGTGGCGCTCTTGGCGTTCATCCCACTGGTCGGCGGCGTCATCGCCGGTGTGCTTGTGTCCCTCGTCGCGCTGACGGTTTCCCCGCAGACGGCGCTGTTCTACGCGATCGGCTACTTCGCCTACCTGCAAATCGAGGCGTACTTTGTCTCGCCGCGCATTATGCAAAAGGCCGTCGCAGTGCCCGGTGCGGTCGCAGTCATTGCGGTGATCGCCGGTGGCTCGCTACTCGGCGTGCTTGGCGCCCTCATTGCCATCCCGACGGCCGCTGCGGTCATGCTCTTGATCAAAGAGGTGTTTATCGCCAGGCAGGATAAGCTCTAGCCGCTCACGTTTGCGCTCGGGCCCGCCCAGGTATCCGGAAGCGCAACCTTTTCGCCCAAGACGGTGCTGGCAATAATATCCAGCACCGTCTTGACGTATTTCTCCCCGACCCACAGGTGCTTGGCACCCGCCACCGGAATCACCTCGGCTTGCGGCACCAACCCAAAACGCTCGGCCGCCTCGGCCGGGCGCAGATAGTCATCAAATTCAGGTACGACGGCGATGAGCGGCTTGTCCGTCTCGGCCCACCTTTGTAGGTCCTCGTCATTGGCACGCTTGAGCAGCGGCGAGAGCAGTATCGCGCCTTTCGTCGCGCTGGCGGCCGGTTCTTCCGTACCGTACTTGAGGGCCAACTCGGTGCCAAAGGACCAGCCGAGCAACCAGGTGTTGGCGCACTCAAATTGCTTACTGAAGTCCACCGCCGCGGCGACGTCGAAGCGCTCGGAGGCACCGCCGTCGAACATCCCATCGCTTTGCCCGCGCGGCGAGGAGGTGCCGCGCGTGTTGAACCGCAGGATGCCGATGCCGGCGAGCGCGGGCAGCCGGTAGGACGCCTTGCGAAACACGTGCGAATCCATGAAGCCGCCGTGCGTGGGCAGCGGGTGCAGCGAGACGATGAGCCCCTTGAGCTCGCCCTCCGGGAGCGCTATTTCGCCGACGAGTTCCAATCCGTCCTCGGTCGTGAAGGAGCAGTTGGAACGGAGCGCGGGAAGGACTGTGGAGGCGCGGATGTCGGTGGGGTCGGCGCTGGTGGTGAACTCGAGTTCGCTGGGCGAAGAAATCATGAATCCACTCTAACGGCGCGCGCGCTGGGCCCAACATTGGACGTGCCAGTGCCGCCGGTCGGCCAGTGCGGCTTGCTCCGAGGACGGCCCGTCCTCGCGCCAGGCGACCAAGTGGGCGATACCCGGGGCGATGGTGCGAAAGCACCCGGGGCAGGTGTACTCCTTTGTCGAGGTGCCGGCGGCAATGTTGCGCACGAGCCAGGTGCCATCGCGCCCCGTCTCGGTGCGCTGCCCGCGCCCGGAAAGCGCGCGAATGGCGGCGACGTCCAGCGGCGTGTGTTCGGTCTGCCACTTGTTGACTCGTGTCCTTTTTCGCGCCATACCTTCTATTGTGCCGTGCCGACCGCGCCGCGTTTTGCGGGGGCGCCCGGTTCGGTAGAGTTGGCCTGTGCGTTTAGTGATTGCTCAGTGTTCGGTGGATTATGAAGGTCGGCTCAAGGCGCATTTGCCGCTTGCGACGCGGCTGTTGATCGTCAAGGCGGATGGCTCGGTGCTGGTGCATTCGGATGGCGGCTCGTACAAACCTCTGAACTGGATGAGCCCTCCGGCGACGCTGCGCATTGAGGCTGCGAGCGAGGAAGAGACGGCCGAAGGCATTGCCGAGGTCTGGTACGTGCAACACGCGAAAAGCGATGATCGCCTCGTGGTGCGCGTTTACGAGAAGCTGAGCGAGCAGAGCCACGATTTGGGCGTGGATCCCGGGCTGGTCAAGGACGGTGTCGAGGCGGATTTGCAGCGGCTATTGGCCGAGCAGATTGAAACCCTGGGTTCGGGTTTTACGCTGATTCGGCGCGAGTACCCGACGGCGATTGGACCGGTTGATATTTTGGCGCGGGATGCGTCGGGGCAGACCGTGGCGATTGAGCTCAAGCGTCGCGGCGACATCGATGGCGTGGAACAGTTGACGCGCTATTTGGAGTTGCTCAATCGCGACCCGCTGCTGGCGCCTGTTCGGGGTATTTTTGGCGCCCAGTTGATCAAGCCGCAGGCTCGCGTCTTGGCGACCGATCGCGGGATCGAGTGCAAGACGCTGGATTATGACGCGATGCGCGGCGTAGACGATAGTTCGACGCGCCTCTTTTAGGATAATGGCCTGGCCGTGGGTGGCTCGCGGGTCTATGTTTGCCGCAAACTAGACCCATAACCGTTATGGGTCTACTTCGTGGCAGGAATAGACCCTGCGTAGCGCGCAATAGAGGTCGCGGGGCTGACTAGACTGGGGGCATGTCGACCTTTTCGGAGCCTGGAACCTCGTCCTCGTCCAATTATCTTGTTTTCGGTGAGCTCGTCTCTGACGGAGCCCGCGTTCCCGAGGGCGTGGTGGCAACCTCTGGCGATCGCATTACCTACGCAGGGCCGTCAGCGGAACTTGATCAGGCTTCCTTTGACGCTCAGGGCTATGAAGCGAGCAACTCGCCGAACGACGGCGCGCTCATTCTTCCGGGCCTCATCGACCTGCACAACCACGGTGGATTTGGACATGACTTTCCCTCCGGCGACGAAACAGGGCTTCGCAACACCATTGACGCCATGCACCGCAGCGGCACCACGACTTTGCTCGCCAGTACGGTGACGGGGAGCCGGGAAGGGCTCGAAAAGAGCTTCCGTATCCTCGCCAAACTCGCCCATGAGGGACTGATTGCAGGCATTCACGCCGAAGGGCCCTTCATTTCGCCGGATCGCTCCGGGGCGCAAAACCCGGAGTTCATTGTGGAACCGGATCAAGACTTTGTGGCGGCGCTGGTGGATGCCGCCGATGGCGAACTGGTGACCATGACGTATGCGCCCGAATTGAATGGGGCCGAGGCGCTGGTCGAAACCCTGACCGCGCACGGGATCACCCCGTCAATGGGCCATACCGACTCGGATGCGGAGACGGCGATGGATTCGTTGCGGCGCGCCCGTGAGGGTTTGAGCGGTGGCGGTTTTGACGGATACGCCGGACGTCCCACCGTCACGCACCTTTTTAATGGGATGCCGCCCATGCACCACCGGAGCCCGGGACCGGTGGCCGCGAGCCTGCGCTCTGCCGCACGCGGGCACGCGGTGGTAGAACTTATCGGCGACGGCGTGCACCTGGACCCCGCCACGGTGCTCATAGTCTTTGACCTGGTGGGCGCGCCCAATATTGCCCTCGTCACGGATTCGATGGCGGCCGCCGGACTCGCCGACGGTGAATACTCGCTGGGGAACCTGGACGTTTTGGTGGTGGACGGCGCAGCCCGGTTGAAGAGCAACGGGTCACTGGCCGGCGGTACCTCGTTGCTTATCGATGTGGTGCGCAAGACGGCTGAGGCAGGGGTTGCCTTGGAGGACGCGGTCCTCTCCGCGACGGCTGTTCCGGCGAGCGTGCTCGGCCGTGCGGATGAAATCGGCTCCCTGCACAAGGGGTACCGCGCCGACCTGATAGTCGCCGATCCCACAATTCAGGTACAAAAAGTGATGCGCGAGGGCCGTTGGCTGAAATCGATGGGCGCGTAAATTCCCGGTGAATTTTTGAAAATCTGAGGTACCTCGTTGACCGCGTGATAGCGGTGTGTGATGCTTAACGGAGTCTTTGAGGTACTGGGGAACAAACTTTATTACCTGTTAGACCGTGTTGCTGGCATTGAGCTACTGGATACTCGCGGATTCACCGTAGGTTCTTGGTGTTGAGATGTTGCGACTCAAGATACTCACATCCGCGTGAGTGTAAGTTCCATCATGAGGAGATTAAATGGCACAGGGAACCGTTAAATGGTTCAACGCTGAAAAGGGCTTCGGGTTCATTACCCCCGATGACTCCGAAGGCGATGTGTTTGTACACTATTCAGAAATTCAAACGGGCGGTTTCAAGACGCTTGATGAAAATCAGCGCGTCAGCTTTGAAATCGGCCAAGGTGCCAAGGGGCCTCAAGCAACAGGGGTTCAGGTTATCTAGGTTTTTGACGTAACCGAAAGGGGTCGCACCGGAGGGTGCGGCCCCTTTTTTCATCGCCACGCCTCGACTGTGTAGCACTTAATGCCCATGCCGCGCGAAACATGGGCATTAACTGCTACACAGTCGAGGGGCGGGAGACGTTCGCGCCAAGCGCGTGCAGTTTCGGGACGAAGTCCTCGTACCCGCGGTCGATGTGATCCACACCGTGTACCTCGGTCACACCGTCGGCCACGAGACCGGCGATGACCAGCGCGGCGCCAGCGCGAATGTCGGCCGCTTCCACCGGCGCACCGGACAACTGATCCACACCGCGCACCAAAGCGTGATGCCCGTCCAAGTGCACCACCGCCCCAAGACGCGCCAATTCAGAGGTAAACCCCCACCGCGCCTCAAAGACGTTCTCGGTGACCATCCCAGAGCCCGTCGCGATGGAATTGAGCGCCACCACAAAGGGCTGGAGGTCTGTCGGGAAGCCGGGATACGGCATGGTCGAGACGTTGATCGCCTCGGGACGCTCCGGCCCCACCACGTGCAAGGACGTTTCCGTCGCATCGATGGCGCACCCTGCCTGGCGGAGCTTATCCAGCACCACCACCAGATGCTCGGGCTCGACATCGTCAATGTGCACATCGCCGTGAGTCATCGCCGCGGCAAACGCCCAGGTCCCGGCAACAATGCGGTCTGGCACCACCCGGTGTTCCACCGGACGCAGCCGCTTGACACCGGTAATGGTCAAGGTCGGGGTGCCAACACCGTCAATCTGAGCGCCCATCGCGATCAGCATGTGCGCAATATCGGAAATCTCGGGCTCGCGCGCCGCATTATCGATCACGGTCACGCCGCGCGCCAAAGTTGCGGCCATCATCAAGTTTTCGGTGGCCCCCACCGACGGGAACTCCAAGTTCAACGGCACCCCGGCAAGGCCGGAGGGCGCCGACGCCACCAAATACCCGTGATCAATCGAGATCGAGGCGCCCATCTGTTCCAGGCCCGCCCGATGCATGTCCAGTCCACGGGAGCCAATCGCATCTCCCCCGGGCAACGCCACTTCGGCCTGATGGCACCTGGCCACCAGCGGCCCGAGCACAGAGATCGACGCACGCATCGCGCGCACCAGGTCGTAATCCGCCTGGTGACCCACCACCTCAGGTACCTCGATGTGTACCAAGGAGGCATCGGCGTCGTAATTCACCACGCACCCAAGCCGCCGCAGCAATTCGGACATGATCCACACGTCCTGAATGTTCGGGACGTTGGTAATAGTGGAACGCCCCGGGGCCAAAAGCGTTGCAGCCATGAGCTTCAAAACGCTGTTTTTGGCACCCGGGACGCTGACTCGGCCCGCCAAACGGTTGGGGCCCGCTACACGTATGGTGTCTGTCACTGGAGGTTAGGCGCTAGCCTTCTCGCGCAGTTCGCCGCCGCCGATCTGTGCGTTGTCGGCCACGATCACCACGCGGTTCTTGTCCACGGAGAAGAACCCGCCGTCAACGGTGACCTTGATACGCTCACCGTTGACGGGCTGGATCTCAAACTCTCCGGGAGCCAAGATCGCGAGCACCGGGGTGTGACCGGCCATGACGCCAATCTCACCGTCGGTGGTGCGAGCCTTGACCAACGTCGCCTCGCCGGACCACACAAAGTGATCCGCCGCGACGATCTCTACCTCGAGAGTGTTTCCGTCAGCCATTTAGCTACCGGTCTCTTCCTTGATCTTGTCGTACGCCTTGTAGACATCTTCCATGCCGCCGACGTTGAAGAACGCCTGCTCCGGAATGTTGTCGACCTCGCCGTCGCAGATCATCTTGAAGCCTTCGATGGTGTCCTTGATGGACACGGTCGAGCCCTCAACACCGGTGAACTGCTTCGCGGTGTAGGTGTTCTGCGAGAGGAACTGCTGGATGCGGCGGGCGCGTGCCACCACAATCTTGTCCTCTTCGGAGAGTTCGTCCACACCGAGGATCGCGATAATGTCCTGGAGTTCCTTGTTCTTCTGCAGGATCTGCTTGACCCGCACGGCGGTGTCATAGTGGTCCTGGCCGATGTACTGCGGATCCAGAATGCGGCTCGTGGAGGTCAGCGGGTCCACGGCCGGGTAGAGACCGCGGGAGGCGATCTCACGGCTGAGTTCCGTGGTGGCGTCCAAGTGCGCGAAGGTCGCGGCCGGTGCCGGGTCGGTGTAGTCATCTGCGGGCACGTAGATGGCCTGCATCGAGGTGATGGAGCGGCCCTTGGTGGAGGTAATGCGCTCCTGCAGGAGTCCCATCTCATCGGAGAGGTTCGGCTGGTAACCCACAGCGGAGGGCATACGGCCGAGCAGAGTGGACACCTCGGCGCCGGCCTGGGTGAAGCGGAAGATGTTGTCGATGAAGAGCAACACGTCCTGCTTGTCCACATCGCGGAAGTACTCCGCCATGGTCAGCGCGGAGAGCGCCACGCGCAGACGCGTTCCTGGCGGCTCATCCATCTGGCCGAAGACGAGCGCGGTGTCCTTCAGAACGCCGGACTCTTCCATTTCGACCCAGAGGTCATTACCTTCACGGGTGCGCTCGCCCACACCGGCGAACACCGAGGTACCGCCGAAGTTGCGGGCCACACGGGTGATCATTTCCTGGATGAGCACGGTCTTGCCCACACCGGCGCCACCGAACAGACCGATCTTTCCACCCTTGATGTACGGGGTAAGAAGGTCGATCACCTTGATGCCGGTTTCCAGCATCTCGGTGTTGCCTTCCAGGTCCGCGAAGCTCGGCGCCTTGCGGTGGATCGGCCAGCGCTCGGTGATTTCCAGCGCGTCCTTGGTCACGTCCAGCGGATCGCCGAGCACGTTGAAGATGTGCCCCTTGACGACCTCGCCCACGGGAACCGAAATCGGGCCCTGGGTGTCGGTGACCTTGGTGCCGCGCACCAGGCCGTCGGTCGCTTGCAGGGAGATCGCGCGCACCAGGTTGTCGCCCAAGTGCTGGCTGGTCTCAAATGTCAGGGTGCGGGTCTCGCCGTTGAGCGTGACGTCGCAGGTGAGGGCGTTGTACACCTCGGGGATCGCGTCCGCGGGGAACTCCACGTCCACCACGGGCCCGATCACGCGCGCGATGCGGCCGGTCGCGCCCTCGGATGCGCTCTTGGCATCCTTCTCGGTAGTTTGGGCTGTCATGTTTCTCACTTCACTTGGTTGAGTGGGCTTGTCGTTGGGTTTGCCGAGCTAGGAGGCCGAGAGGGCGTCCGCCCCGGCCACAATCTCGGAGAGCTCTTGAGTGATCTCGGCCTGACGCGCGTTATTGCGCAAACGCGTGTATTTCTTGATCAAATCATTGGCGTTATCCCCGGCGGTCTTCATGGCGCGCTGACGGGCGGCAAGCTCGCTGGCTGCCGACTGCAACAGCGCGTTGAAGATGCGGGATTCGATGTATCGCGGCAACAGCGCATCCAAAACCTGCTCGGTTCCCGGCTCAAATTCGTAGAGCGGCAACAGGTCTTCGGCTGCGGTCTCTTCTTCCTCGACCACTTCCAGGGGCAACAGACGTATCACGGTCGGTTCCTGCGTCACCATGGACTTGAAACGGGTGAAGACCACGTGGATCTCATCAACGCCGCCCTCCTCGAAGGGGGTGTTGAACGCTTCAAGTAGCGTCTTGCCGATCTCGCGCGCCATCTCAAAGGTGGGCGCATCGGTGTGACCGGTCCAGGCCTTCACGAACGGGCGGCCGCGGAAATCGAAGTACGCCTGTGCCTTGCGGCCCACCAGGAAATACTCGACTTCCTTGCCTTCCTTGTGCAGCAGTTCGGTCAGACCCTCCGCTTGCTTGAGCACGGATGCGGAATACGCACCGGCCAGGCCGCGGTCGCTGGTCATGATCAGCACGGCCGAGCGGCGAATCTGCTCCGGCTCGGTGGTCAGCGGGTGATCGATGGTGGATTGCGAAGCAACAGCTGAGACGGCACGGGTAATCGCGTTCGCGTACGGCAGCGATGCCGCCACACGTGCGCGCGCCTTCCCGATGCGGGATGTCGCGATCAGTTCCATCGCCTTGAAGATCTTCTGCATCGACTCAGTCGACTTGATCCTCTGGCGGTAGACCCGGATCTGGGCTCCCATAGTCTTCCTTTCCTAGACGTCAGTGGGTTGTTCGGCGTGAAGAACGACGGCGATGCTCGCCTTCACGCCGAAAACTCACCTAGCGCTTTTGCTTCTTGATTTGCTCTTGGTCAACGTCGCCTTCGCCGATGGACTCGTGCTCTTCGTGGCCTGCGCCTACGAGCTTGTCATCGCCTTCGCCGAAGAAGCCCTGCTTGAAGTCCTCCACTTGGGACTTGAGCTCATCGATGGTGGAGTCTTCCAACTTGTTGGTTTCACCAATGGTGGTCAACACGTTGGACTTGTGCTTCAGGTGTTCCAAGAACTCGGACTCGAAGCGGGAGACGTCCTCCACGGGAATGTCATCCAAGTAGCCGTTGGTGCCAACCCAGATGGAGACCACCTGTGCGGGGACCGGGAACGGATCGTACTGCGGCTGGCGGAGCAACTCCATCAGGCGCGCACCGCGGGTCAGCTGCTGCTTGGATGCGGCGTCCAGGTCCGAGGCGAACATGGCGAATGCCTGCATGTCGCGGTACTGGGCCAAGGTCAGCTTCAAGGTACCGGAAACCTGCTTCATGGCCTTGACCTGAGCGGCGCCGCCCACGCGGGACACGGACACGCCCACGTCCACCGCGGGACGCTGGTTGGCGTTGAAGAGGTCGGACTGCAGGAAGATCTGGCCATCGGTAATGGAGATGACGTTGGTCGGGATGTAAGCCGAGACGTCATTGGCCTTGGTCTCGATGATCGGCAGGCCGGTCATCGAGCCACCGCCCATGTCATCGGAAAGCTTGGCGCAACGCTCCAGAAGGCGGGAGTGCAAGTAGAACACGTCGCCCGGGTAGGCTTCGCGTCCCGGCGGGCGGCGCAGCAAGAGCGATACCGCACGGTAGGCCTCGGCCTGCTTGGAGAGGTCATCGAAAATAATGAGCACGTGCTTGCCGCCGTACATCCAGTGCTGGCCGATGGCCGAACCGGCGTACGGAGCCAAGTACTTGAAGCCGGCCGGGTCGGATGCCGGGGACGCCACGATGGTGGTGTATTCCAAGGCACCGCGGTCAGCCAAGGTCTGGCGGACGGCGGCAATGGTGGAGGCCTTCTGACCCACAGCCACGTAAACGCAGCGAACCTGCTTCTTGGGGTCGCCTGACTCCCAGTTAGCCTTCTGGTTCAAGATGGTGTCCACGGCGATCGCGGTCTTACCGGTCTGGCGGTCGCCAATGATGAGCTGGCGCTGTCCGCGGCCGATCGGGATCATTGCGTCGATGGCCTTGAGGCCGGTCTGCATCGGCTCATTCACGGACTGGCGCTGCGTCACGGTCGGCGCCTGGATTTCCAGGGCGCGGCGAGCCTCGGCGTCGATCGGACCGAGGTCATCAATGGGTGCGCCGAGCGGATCAACAACACGGCCCAAGAAGGCATCGCCCACAGGGACCGAGAGGATCTCACCGGTGCGCTGAACTTCCTGGCCTTCTTCAATGCCCTTGAAGTCGCCGAGGATGATGACACCGATCTCGCGCACGTCCAGGTTCTGGGCCAGGCCCAGGGTTCCGTCTTCAAAACGCAAGAGTTCGTTTGCCATGACCGAGGGCAATCCCTCGACACGGGCGATGCCATCGCTGGCGGTGGTGACGCGCCCGACTTCAACGCGTTCCGCGTTGCCGGGCTCATACGACGCCGCGAACTCGTTGAGCGCGCTACGGACGTCGTCTGCGTTGATGGTCAATTCGGCCATCTTGAGTCCCTGCTCTCCTTGTGTGCGGTTCCTGGGCTGATTGTTGGTTTCCGGGAACCTTGGGTGGGTAATTTTGTTGTCTTGTGGCCCAAAGGTGCTGGCGGTTTAGCCTGCGAGCTTTCGGCCGAGTTCGTTCAGGCGGTTCATGACCGTCGCGTCAACGACTTCGTCGCCAACCTGCACGCGAATGCCGCCAATCAAGGACGGGTCCACGTGCACATTGAGGTTGAGTTCGCGCTGATAGAGCTTGTTGAGCCCGTTTTGCAAGCGGGACACCTGGTCATCGCTGAGCGGACGCGACACGTACACCTCGGCGATGTAGCGGCGCTGGCGGCCAGCCACAATGTCCTGAAATTCTCGAATTAGGGACTGCGGCTTGTAACCGCGCGGGTGGCGAACGGCCTGCTGGATCAACACCTTCGCCTCTTCCGAGGCGCCGGGGACCAGCTTGAGCGCGAGCGTGCCCTTGGCGTCGCCAGACGCCTGAGGCTCGGTCAACGCCGCCTGGAGACCATGGTCGGAGGCGACGACGTTTTGGAAGGCGAAGAGATCATTCTCCAGCTTCTCCAGTCCCTCCCGACCGTTCTTCTCCGCTGTCGCTGCCACGGCGGTCGCGGCAACCTTTTCCAGCGCGTCGCCAAAGTCGCGAACGTTGGACCAGCGTGCTCGCGCCAGCGCGGAAACGATGTTCAGCGCTTCTGCCGATACCTTGTTGCCAAGGATCGTTTCGACAAGCTTTTCCTTTTCCGCATCGTCTCGAGACGGGTCGGTCAACGCGCGGCGCAGACCCGGGTTCTCATCCAGCAGGTCCAGCACGGCGAAGAGTTCTTCGCCGAGCTTGAGATCCGCTGCGGCGAGGGTCGGTTCGAACTCCTCAAGAATGAGGGCTTGCGATTGCTCGGATGCACCAGCCATTAGGCAGATGCTCCCGAGGATTTCGCGTCCAAGTCCGCCAAGAAACGCTCAACCACGCGGTTGGCACGCTCGTCGTCGTTCAAGGACTCGCCCACAATCTTTCCGGCAAGCTCCGTGGCCAAGGTGCCCACCTCGCTGCGCAGGGACACCATGGCAGCCTCGCGGTCAGCCTGGATTTGTACCTGAGCCTGGTCGGTGATGCGCTTGGCTTCGCTGGCGGCCTTGTCCTTGAGCTCGGCCAGGATCTGAGCACCTTCGGCGCGCGCTTCCTCACGGATGCGGTTTGCCTCGGTGCGTGCTTCGACCAGCTGGGACTTGTAGCTCTCCAGTGCCTGAGTAGCTTCTGCCTGTGCAGCCTCGGCCTTGGCGATGCCGCCTTCAATGGCCTCGGTGCGCTCGGCGAAGGTCTTCTCAAAGTTGGGGACTACGAACTTCCAGACGATGAAAAGCAGGACCAAGAAGCCGACCAATACCAAGAGCGTGTCATAGATATTGGGGACAATCGGGTTCGTTTCTTCAGTCTTGCTCGCAGCGGAAACAATGAGATTCCTCATGTGTTGCCACTCCTATCTGTTCGAGTTGGTCGGTCGTGCTAGAGGATGAAGGCGAAGACCAAACCGAGGATCGCGAGCGCTTCGGTCAGTGCCAGGCCGAGGAAGGCCAAGGGCTGCAGAACGCGCTGAGCCTCAGGCTGGCGAGCAACACCGTTGATGTAAGCCGCGAAGACGAGACCCACACCGACACCACCGCCGATAGCAGCGAGGCCGTAACCGATCATGTTAAGGGAGCCGGTCATTTGTTTTCCTTTCAAGATGCCACAGGTTGCGGCAGGTTGTTTGGGAACTTCCCGTTTGGGAGTCTTTGGTTGAAAATTTCGGGGTTAGTGGGAGTCCGCGTGAAGCGCACCCTCAATGTAGATGGCGGACAGAAGCGTGAAAACGTAGGCCTGAAGGAGCATGATTAGCGCCTCGAGCATGTACATCGCAAGGAAGCCCACCACCACTAGGACGCTGGACGCCTTCGCAAAGGGGTTCTCCAGGTTCACCAGAAACTCCAGCGAGTATCCGGCAATGAGCACAATCATGTGTCCGGCGAGCATCGTCGCGAAAAGACGGAGGCTGTGGGTCATCGGGCGAACGAGGAAGTTGGAAATGATCTCGATCGGCACCACGAGAATCAACAGGTACCACGGCACTCCGGAGGGAACCACCGCCAGTTTGAAGTAGCGCAAACCGTATTTCTTGAGCCCCACGCCGATCCATAGGAAGAAGACGAGCAACGCTAGGCCATAGGCGCCACCCACGTGACCGAAGGTCGGCAGCTCAAGCAGCGGGATCGCGCCATAAATGTTGTTGACCAGAATAAAGAAGAACAACGTGAACAGCAGTGGAATGAAGGGACGGAAATCGCGTTCGCCGATGACGTCCTTTGCGATTCCATTGCGCACAAAACCGTAGGCGGATTCACCGGCGAATTGAAGTTTCCCAGGAACCAGACTGCCCTTGCGCGAAGCGATCAAAAAGAACGCCGCAATCAGAATTACGGAAAGAATGACTAGAATCTGGTAGCGGCCAAAGCCGTCCCATCCAAACCAAGGGGAAGGGATTCCAGCTTCACCAATACCAGGCGGCGTAAATTCGCCGCTGTTCTCAGCGGGGAGCGATAGCGCGAGCAACGCGTTTCCTCTCTGCAGTGTCCATCGTTGGGCATTCAGCCATCGTGCCCGCGCAAGCGAGCGTGGCTAAAGTGTGTGCGAGCATCATGTGTCCTTTTCTCCGGACTGATCTTTCACAGTTGAGCCTTGTGGGCGAAAGTAACCGTGGTGGTTTGCGAGGTAAAAACCTCCGGCCAAACCCACGGCAACCCCAATGAGAGTGATCCATGGAGAATTCAGCAGAATGCTTACTCCCCACCCTATCAAACTCCAGACTATGATCCCGCCAGCTATGTAGCTAAAAGCGCTCAAACCGGCGTTGTAGGAGCCCTCGTTGCTGGCGCGATCTCCGGACTGGGCCTGCTTGCCGACAGCCTTTTTGGCGCTCATGCTTCGCCCCCACTCTTGACCGGCGCGTAGGCGAGGAAGCGAGCCTTGGCGAACGTCCAAATTTCCACGCTTTGCCACACAATAACAATTGCCAGCGCGGACCAGAGCGCCCACGCCCCGTGATACCACTCCGGTGTGCGCACGAGCCACAGGAGGACACCCAGCGCAACGACCTTCACCAGGTAAACGGGTACGAACGTGCCCACCGCGCCATGGGCGAAGTGCTTACCGAAAACATGAGCGGCCAGAAGCGAGAGAGAGAAAAACGCCATCACAGCAAGGGATGTGAGCAGCACACTCAGCATCGCGGCCATTGAGGTACTCACCCAGGCAACGATGCAAAGAACGACGGCGAGTCCCCCACTTGCGAGGGCACAGTTGCGGAGCGTGGTGAGCCAGATGGCATCATTGTGGCCGTCGGCGGACGCCAAGGAAGGTGCGGAGTGCGACGGCACATCTGTCATCGACGCTCAGACCTTATCTGAAGAAACTTCGTGGGGGCGCTCCCGATTGGGAATCAGTCTCATCTTAGCTTATTTCTACGCGGCGTAGAAACCTGCCGACCAACTTTTCCGCCGCCGTCCCTCCCGCGAGTTGCCACTTGCGACGCTTATCCGGCAGGTGGTTTCAAGGGGCTAGTGCAACACGGTTTGCTTGTATTTGTTGTTCCAGTTTGACGGTTGCGCTGAGGTAATCGTGCATTCGGCGGGGTCGGATGTTGATGAGGTGTTCCGTGTTCGCGATGTCCTCGTCGCTAATGTCGTTGAAGTTGGTGCCTTTGGGGTAGAAGTCGCGGATGAGCCCGTTCGTGTTCTCGTTGCTCGGGCGCTGCCAGGGCGAGTGCGGGTCGCAGAAGTACACTTTGCAACCGGTATCGATGGTGAATTGTGCGTGGTGAGCCATTTCTTGGCCTTGGTCCCAGGTGATCGCATTCGTGGACGCTTTCTCCGGG
>NZ_JIAG01000012.1 GCF_000688395.1 Haematomicrobium sanguinis DSM 21259
CTTTAGTGACGAAATCGCTGGTCTGCCGAGGATGCGAGAGAGGCTTTCGCGAGCCCTTGAGCGCAGCGTCCTGAACACCCTGCTCGCGCACCAACGCACGGACCCGGTAAAACCACGACCGTGATACTCCATGCCGCAAGCAAAACGCTTCCACATCACCATGAGAGGCGTTCTGCGGCCAGGAGAGAACGAGCTGACGAATTTGATCAGGAATACGAGTCATCCCCGCATTCTCAACCGCCACAAACCAGCACGCTCAAATGTCCACTATGTATTGAGACCTAACTGTCCACTATGTATTGAGACTTCACAGACCCGTATACGGCTCAAAAAATGCGCTACGGGGATGCGAAACGCGGGTTGTGAGAGGCACGACGGCGTTACTCGCCGTTGTTCTGGTGAGCGGCACTTAGGTGCCGCTCGGCTGGGAGACGGGGATCGCCGTCGTACTTTGTGGGGGCTAGCCCATCCCTAGCTGGGCGCCTTCGCGGGTCATCTCGGCGACCGCGCGTTGGCTGGAGCGCATGTCGACTCCGGCCATTAGGTTGGTGAAAAGCCGCACCTTGAAGCCGAGCTTGAGCGCATCCAACACGGTTGCCCGCACGCAAAAGTCTGTGGCAATGCCGGCGACATCTATCGCCTCGATGCCCGCCTCCCGCAGCATGTCCTCTAGACTCCGACCATCCGCGGTGACACCCTCAAACGCCGAGTATGCGGGCGTTCCCTGCCCCTTGCGCACAATTTCAGCGAACAGTTCCTGGGTGAGCGGCGCGTGCAACTCGGCTCCGGGCGTGCCGGCTACACAGTGCACGGGCCACGTGTGTCGGAAATCGGGTTCGGTGCCGGGGGTTGCGAAGTGGCCGCCGTTATCGCCCTCGGCACTGTGCCAATCTTGCGAGGCAATGGTCACGGCGTACCGCGACGGGTCGGCCAAGCGTTTCGCGATCCCGGCGGCCACGGCAGAACCGCCGGTCACGCCAAGCGCCCCGCCTTCCACAAAGTCGTTCTGGACATCGACGGCTAGAAATGCGCGGTTCACCATGACGTCCACTCTACTGCGAGCTTCGCCCGCGCGCCTGGCTCGGAAATGCCCGGCAAGAATTACCCGGACAAGGGGTCTAGCCTGGGCGATTCGACCCGATTAATATGAGCAATGTTTGTGGGTCCGGTCACCTCCGTGTGCCGCCCCACGATCATTACGGATAAATCCACGTTGAGCAGCCAGCGCATTTCACCTTGGTTTCACGTAAGGGAAGATTCCCGTGTCAACAACGTCTCAAAAAACAACCTCGAAAACGTCGAAAGCTTCGGCCGCAAAGGCGGGCAACAACGCTAAGCCCAAAACCCCAGCCTCACACGTTGCCGAAGGCGGCGACATCCAGCAGCCCGTTGAAGACGGCAATATCATGACCACCGCGCAGGGCACCCCGCTCTCCGATGATCAAAACTCGCTCAAAGCCGGGGACCGCGGTCCCACTCTCATGGAAGACTTCGCCATGCGAGAGAAGATCTTCCACTTCGACCACGAGCGCATTCCCGAGCGCGTGGTCCACGCCCGCGGGTACGGCGCTCGAGGCACCTTTGAAACTCTCGACCCGCTGACCGATATCACCAGCGCCAACCTCTTCGCCAATAAAGGGGAAAAGACCGAGGTCTTTGTCCGGTTCTCCACGGTGGCCGGAAACAAGGGCTCCTTTGACCTCGCACGAGACGTGCGCGGATTCGCCGTCAAGTTCTACACCAAAGAGGGCAATTGGGACCTGGTTGGCAACAACATTCCGGTGTTCTTCATCCAGGACGCGATCAAGTTCCCGGACCTCGTGCACTCGGTCAAGGAAGAACCAGACCGCGGCTTCCCGCAGGCCCAATCGGCGCACGACAACTTCTGGGACTTTGTTTCCTTCACCCCGGAAGCCATCCACATGACTTTATGGCAGATGTCTGACCGCGCCATCCCGCGCTCCTTCCGGTTCATGGACGGCTTTGGCGTGCACACCTATCGCTTCGTGAACGAGGACGGCAAAGCCACTTTCGTGAAATTCCATTGGAAGACGGCGCAGGGGCTGCAGTCGGTGTTGTGGAATGAGGCGGTCAAGATCAACGGTGCCGACCCGGACTTCCACCGCCGCGACCTGTGGGACGCGATCCATTCCGGGGACGCCCCATCGTGGGATCTCGCGGTTCAGGTCTTTGACGAAGACTTTGCGGAGAAATTCGAGTTCGATGTGCTGGATCCCACCAAACTCATCCCCGAGGAGCAAGTGCCCTTGCGCATCGTGGGGCGCATGACCCTGGATCAGGCGGTCGACAATGACTTTGCCCAAACCGAGCAGGTCGCCTTCTGCACCCAGAATGTTGTTCCCGGCATCGACTTTTCCGATGATCCGTTGTTGCAGGGGCGCAACTTCTCTTACCTGGATACCCAGCTCAGCCGCCTGGGCACCACGAACTTCACCCAGTTGCCGGTCAATGCCCCACGCTGCCCGGTCGCCAACTTCCAGCGCGACGGTCACATGCAGACCCACGTCCCCTCCGGGCGGGCCAACTACCAACCCAACGGCTGGAGCGGTGATGAGCGCGGCCCGCGTGCCGGGGCCGGCGGTTACGTCACCTACCCGGAAGAGGTCAACGGCCCGAAGGTGCGGCACCGCTCGAAGACGTTTGCCGACCACTACAGCCAAGCCCGGCAGTTCTGGATCAGCCAGACGCCGGTGGAGCAAGATCACATCGTCGCGGCCTACGTGTTTGAGCTCGGCAAATGCGAGGTTGAAGAGATTCGATCCCGCATCGTCGCGCACCTGCGCAACGTCCACGAGGACCTCGCCGCGCGCGTCGCGGACGGCCTCGCCCTGGAACTCCCCGATGCCGCCGAACCGGCACTCGCCCCGCGCGAAGACCTCCCTGCCTCGGATGCGCTCAGCATTCTGAAAAACTCGCCGGCCACCTTCGCCGGCCGCAAACTCGGGATCTTCGTCTCCGATGGGGCGGACGCCGCGCTGGTCAACGGGCTCAAGGACGCCATGGACAAGTCGGGGGCTCAGGTGGAAATCGTGGCCCCCAAGATTGGCGGCGCGACGCTCTCCGACGGCGCAAAACTTGCGGCGGATCAGCACATCCAGGGTGCGCCATCAGTTCTCTATGATGCGGTTGCCATCGTCCTCGGCGCCGACTCGGCGGCCGACGTCGCCGAGCTCGCCACCGCTCAGGACTTCGTTTCCGATGCGTTTGCCCACCAAAAGTTCGTGGGCTACACGCCGGAAGCGGAACCACTCCTGGACGAGGCCGGCGTCGCGGAGAAGTTGGATGACGGCTTTATCAACCTTGCGACAACGAAGCCGACCCAGTTCGCCAAGACCCTCGCCGACCTTCGCTACTGGGACCGCCCAGTAAAGCCGTAGGGCCGTCCTAGCGCGATCTGCGCCGGGCAGCGAATTCGCCGAGTCGGCACGTTTTCCGCTAAAGACCGGGCCATAACCGGAAAACGTGCCGACTCGGCGCGGGTGGCGTGGGTGGCGCGGGTGGCGGGGGATGGGCGACGCGGCGAGAGCCTGCGCGGGCCCGTCACCTTAGCACCCCAGAAGGACGACGGCGATGCGCACCTAGGTGCGCATCGCCGTCGTAATTCCTGCGTTCCACATCCCGGTACCGCAAATTTAGACCCGCACACGGGGATGAAAAAGCGCTCAGGGGATGCGAAACGAGGGGGGAGGGGCGGAACGCCAGCTCGCGGCGAGGCAGCGAATTCGCCGAGTCGGCACCTCTTCCGCTAAAGACCGGGCCATAACCGGAATACGTGCCGACTCGGCGTGAGTGGCGCGGATGGAGGGGGAAGGTGCCAAACGCCAGCTCGCGGCGAACACCCCGATTCTGGTAGAGTTAAGTGCTTGTGTGGCCACTCTTGGCCGCGCTACTCGTAAATCCACGTGCCACTGCAAACTATCGCACGCCCAAAACAGGCAACGGAAAGTGCATCTGGCATGGGGATTTAGGCCTGATCTGGCCGAATCCAGACAGGTTTAGAGAATCCTCACGGACGTTCCACCAGGCTTGCCCGCAAAACCACACACGGTGCGCAAGGACCGTAAAAGCCACAGAGCGAGGCAAGAACCAGTGAGACAACATAGGAGAAAAACACGTGATTCAGCAAGAATCGCGACTAAAGGTTGCTGACAACACGGGTGCCAAGGAACTCTTGACCATTCGTGTGCTCGGCGGATCTGGACGTCGCTATGCAGGTATTGGTGACACCATTGTCGCCACCGTCAAGGATGCGATTCCTGGCGGAAACGTTAAGAAGGGCGATGTCGTCAAGGCAGTCGTCGTTCGCACGCGCAAGGAACGCCGTCGCCCGGACGGTTCCTACATTCGCTTCGATGAGAACGCAGCGGTCATCTTGAAGACTGACGGCGACCCCCGCGGCACCCGTATTTTCGGGCCGGTTGGACGCGAACTGCGTGACAAGAAGTTCATGAAGATCATCTCGCTTGCTCCGGAGGTGCTCTAACTCATGGCAGCAAAAATCAAGAAGGGTGACCTGGTTCAGGTCATCACCGGTGCAACCCAGGCACGCGGCGGCGACCGCGGCAAGCAGGGCAAGGTTCTCAAGGTGTACCCGGAGAGCAACCGCGTGCTTGTCGAGGGCATCAACCGTGTGACCAAGCACGTCAAGGTGGGTCAGACCCAGCGCGGCACCAAGACCGGTGGCATCGAGACCGTTGAGGCCCCGATCCACGTGTCCAACGTCGCTGTGATCGATCCCGAGACCAAGAAGCCCACTCGCGTTGGCTTCCGGACCGAGACCGTTGAGCGCGATGGCAAGACCAAGAACGTTCGCGTTCGCGTCTCCAAGGCATCAGGGAAGGATCTGCCATGAGTGAGACTCTCGAAGCAACCAAGGTGACTCCTCGCCTGAAGGAACGCTACAACAGCGAAATCAAGCAGGCTCTCCAGGACCAGTTCAACTATGAGAACGTCAACCAGGTTCCGCGCCTGGTCAAGGTTGTCGTGAACATGGGTGTTGGCGAAGCCGCCCGCGATTCCAAGGTTATTGACGGCGCCGTCCGCGACTTGACCCAAATCACCGGCCAAAAGCCAATGGTGACCAAGGCCAAGAAGTCGATCGCGCAGTTCAAGCTCCGCGAAGGAATGCCCATCGGCGCGCACACCACCTTGCGTGGCGACCGCATGTGGGAATTCACCGATCGCCTGATCTCCCTCGCACTGCCGCGTATCCGCGACTTCCGCGGCCTTTCGCCCAAGCAGTTCGACGGCAACGGCAACTACACCTTCGGTTTGACCGAACAGGTGATGTTCCACGAGATCGATCAGGACAAGATCGACCGCGTGCGCGGCATGGATATCACGGTTGTGACCACCGCCAAGACCGATGAAGAAGGCCGCGCATTCCTGCGCGCGCTCGGCTTCCCGTTCACCCCAGATAACTAATCCAACTACGAACAGGGTCCGTTTCTCCACGGGACACCCAAAAGATGTACGACGGCGATGCTCGCCACGAGTGCATCGGCTCAGCTTGAGCGCGGGGTCACCGGAAAGAACAGGAAACCGGTTCGAGGAAGGGCTAAAGCCCACATGACAATGACAGATCCTGTCGCAGACATGCTTACGCGTCTGCGCAACGCAAACTCGGCATATCACGACACCGTGACCATGCCATTTTCCAAGCTCAAGGGTCACGTAGCTGACATCTTGAAGGCGGAGGGCTACATCGCCGACTGGAAGGTCGAAGACGCCGAGGTCGGCAAGAAGCTGACCTTGGACTTGAAGTTCGGTCCGAACCGCGAGCGTTCCATCGCTGGCGTTCGCCGCATCTCCAAGCCCGGTCTTCGCGTCTACGCCAAGTCCACCAACTTGCCTCACGTGCTCGGTGGCCTCGGTATCGCGATCCTCTCCACCTCCTCCGGTCTTTTGACCGACAAGCAGGCCGCGAAGAAGGGTGTAGGTGGGGAAGTCCTCGCCTACGTCTGGTAACAGGAAAGGGGTAGAAAACTATGTCACGTATTGGACGTCTCCCCATTTCGGTTCCTTCCGGAGTAGAGGTCAAGATCGACGGCAATAACGTTGCAGTCAAGGGAAGCAAGGGCGAGTTGTCCTTGGAGGTCGCTAACCCGATCGCGGTTTCCCTCGAAGACGGCGTTGTCACCGTTACCCGTCCCAACGATGAGCGCGAATCGCGTTCATTGCACGGTCTGACCCGTAGCCTTATCGCCAACATGATTACCGGCGTCACCGACGGCTACACCAAGGACCTTGAAATTGTAGGAACCGGTTACCGTGTCCAGGCCAAGGGCCAGGACTTGGAGTTTGCACTGGGTTACTCCCACCCGATCACGGTGAAGGCGCCGGAAGGCATCACCTTCAACGTGCAGGGCGCAAACAAGCTTTCGGTCTCCGGTATCTCCAAGCAACAGGTCGGCGAGGTGGCAGCCAACATTCGCAAGCTGCGTAAGCCTGATCCCTATAAGGGCAAGGGCATTCGCTACGCCGGCGAGCAGATCCGCCGCAAGGTCGGAAAGGCTGGTAAGTAATTATGGCTTTGACCATCAACAAGAAGCGCAATGGCAAGAGCCGTGCAGCTGCACGCTCGCGCCGTCACATGCGCATCCGCAAGAACATCGAAGGCACCGCCGCCCGTCCGCGTCTGGTTGTCAACCGTTCGGCACGTCACGTGTTCGTTCAGGTTGTCGACGATTCCAAGGGCGTCACCTTGGCCTACGCTTCCACCATGGAGCCCGAGCTTCGCAACCTCGACGGTGATAAGACCGCCAAGGCCAAGAAGGTTGGCGAATTGGTTGCCGAGCGTAGCAAGGCGGCAGGCATTGACTCTGTGGTCTTCGACCGCGGTGGCAACAAGTTCCATGGCCGTGTTGCAGCAATTGCGGACGGCGCACGCGAAGGTGGATTGGCACTATGAGCGAAAACACGAATGAGAACACTGTGAGCGAAGAGACCGCCGCGACCGAGGCACCCGCTGCCGAGGCCAGCGAAAACAACGAGCGCCGGGGCCGTGGCCGTGGCGACCGCAACCGCGATGGCGGCCGTGGCCGTGACTCGCGTCGCGACAACGCTCGCGATGACAAGGACAAGATGCTGGAGCGCGTGGTGCACATCAACCGCGTGGCAAAGGTTGTCAAGGGTGGACGTCGGTTCGCTTTCACCGCCCTGGTTGTTGTCGGTGACGGCGACGGCATGGTCGGCGTTGGCTACGGCAAGGCCCGTGAAGTTCCGGCAGCAATCGCCAAGGGCGTGGAAGAGGCCAAGAAGTCTCTGTTCCGCGTTCCTCGCGCCGGCTCCACCATCCCGCACCGTGTGCAGGGTGAGGACGCCGCAGGCGTGGTCATGCTCCGTCCGGCTTCCCCGGGTACCGGTGTGATCGCCGGCGGTCCGGTGCGCGCCGTACTCGAATGCGCCGGTATCCATGACGTGCTGTCCAAGTCGCTGGGTTCCTCCAACGCGATCAACATTGTGCACGCGACCGTCGCAGCGCTGAAGCAGCTCGAAGAGCCTGCCGCCGTTGCTGCCCGCCGCGGCTTGCCGTTGGATGAAGTTGTGCCGCACGCACTGCTTCGCACCATCCAGGAATCCCAGGCTGCTCGCAGCGCCGCTGCTAATGAAAAGGCTGGTGTCTAACATGCAGACCACTCCCAAGCGGATCAAAGTGAGCGATGCACAACTAGTCATCACCCAGGTCAAGAGCGAAATCGGTGGCAAGCAAAACCACCGCGACACGTTGCGGTCCTTGGGCCTGAAGCGCATTGGCGATTCAGTGACCCGCACCGCCGACGCCGTCACGGTTGGTATGGTCAACACCGTTCCGCACCTGGTGAAGGTTGAGGAGACCAACTAATGGCAAAAGCAACTGCAAAGGCTGACGCCGTGGATAACACCACCGGCGAGCCAGCCATCAAGGTACACCACCTGCGTCCCGCACCGGGTGCCAAGACCGCTAAGACCCGTGTGGGTCGTGGCGAGGCATCCAAGGGTAAGACCGCTGGCCGTGGTACCAAGGGCACCAAGGCGCGTTACCAGGTTCGTCCCGGTTTCGCCGGTGGCCAGGTCACCATGTTGCAGCGTCTTCCCAAGCTGCGCGGCTTCAAGAACCCCTTCAAGGTCACTTTCCAGGTTGTGAACCTGGATAAGCTCTCCGAGCTGTACCCAGAAGGTGGCGAGGTCACCATCGAGAACCTGGTCGCAAAGGGTGCGGTTCGCCGCAACCAGCCGGTCAAGGTTCTGGGTACCGGCGAGGTTTCCGTCAAGCTGGACGTGAAGGCGAACGCCTTCTCGAACAGCGCGAAGGAAAAGATCGCCGCCGCCGGTGGAAGCACCGACGAGGTCTAAGCACGTGAGTGCACACGCGGCCTACCGCGTCTAAACATTGGCTTGCTGTGCTCATCGATTCAGGTGAGCACAGCAAGCCTTTTGTGTAGGCAACCACGGCGAGCATCGCCGTCGTACATCTTTTTCGCACCGATTCTTAGCTCACTCATCTAGCCGTTAGACTGGTTGACTGTGACCTGTCCCGCCCGGGGCATTAATTTTCAGGAGGACGCTTGCTAAGCGCTATAGGCCGGGCCTTTAGAACCCCAGACCTGCGTAACAAGTTGTTGTTTACGCTTGGCATTATCGCCATCTACCGCTTCGGAACGTTTATCCCCGGGCCGGGTGTGGATTATCGGAATGTGCAACAGTGTCTGGTGACCGCGGACACGACCGGCGGGCTGTTCAACTTTGTGAATCTGTTCTCCGGCGGTGCGCTGCTGCAGGTGTCGATCTTTGCGCTGGGCATCATGCCGTACATTACCGCGAGCATTATTGTGCAACTGCTGCGCGTGGTGATTCCACGTTTCCAGACGCTCTATCAAGAGGGGCAACAAGGGCAGGCGAAGCTGACCCAGTACACCCGCTACCTGACCATTGGTCTGGGGCTCTTGAACGCGACGACCGTGGTGACGCTGGCGCGCACCGGTGCGCTGTTCAATAACCAGTGTTCGCTGGATTTGATCCCGGATGATTCGCTGATGATGATTCTGCTGCTGATCATTACCTTGACCGCCGGTACCGGCCTGATCATGTGGATGGGCGAGCTCATCACCGAAAAGGGCATCGGCAACGGCATGTCCTTGCTGATCTTCACCTCGATTTGTGCGTCCTTCCCGGGTGCGATGGGTGCCATTTGGGCCGCCCAAGGGCCGACCACCTTCTTCCTGGTGATCCTGATTGGCTTGGTGGTCATTGGCGTTGTGGTGTTCGTGGAGCAGAGCCAACGCCGCATTCCGGTGCACTACGCGAAGCGCATGGTGGGACGCCGAACCGTTGGCGGAACCAGCACCTACATCCCGATCAAGGTCAACATGGCCGGCGTGATCCCGGTGATTTTCGCGTCCTCGCTGCTGACGATTCCCGGGCTCATCGCTCAGTTCAATATGGGTAGCGGAAACCCGCCGGAATGGGTCAACTGGATTAATACGTATCTGAATACCGCCGGAGGAAATAGCCCGCTGTACCTGATTCTGATGTTCTTGTTGGTGATCGCGTTCGCGTACTTCTACGTGGGAATCACGTTCAACCCGCAGGAAGTGTCTGACAATATGAAGAAGTACGGCGGGTTCATCCCGGGTATTCGGGCAGGCAAGCCGACCGAGAACTACTTGCAGTACGTGCTCTCGCGAATCACGTTCCCCGGGTCGATCTATCTGGGCATCATTGCTGTGATCCCGATTCTCGCGGTGGCGGCCATTGGCGCCTCGCAGAACTTCCCGTTCGGCGGTACCTCGATTTTGATCATGGTGGGTGTGGGTCTTGAGACCGTCAAGCAGATTGACGCCCAGCTCCAACAACGTCACTACGAAGGATTGTTGCGATGACCCGCATGTTGATTATTGGCCCTCCCGGTTCTGGTAAGGGGACGCAGGCGTCGCAGATATCTTCCCGGCTGGGGATCCCGGCGATTTCCACCGGCGATATCTTCCGCTTGAATGTGCGCGAAGCGACGCCCTTGGGTATCGAGGCGAAGAAGTACATGGACCGTGGCGACTACGTTCCGGATTCCGTGACGAACTCCATGGTGCGGGACCGGCTGGCGGCCCCCGATGTGGCCGGGGGTTTTTTGCTGGACGGGTATCCGCGGACGCTGGATCAGGTGCGAGAGCTGGATGACATCCTGGCTTCGAATGCGGTGTCATTGGATGTGGTACTGCAGCTGACCGCTGATGATGAAGAATTGGTCAAGCGGCTCAAGGGGCGCGCGGCGACCGATGGGCGCAGCGACGACTCCGAAGACGTGATCCGGCACCGGTTGGCGCTGTACCACTCCGAGACCGAGCCCGTGGTGTCCGCGTATGACTCGCGCGGCATTGTGGTGCAGGTGGACGGGATCGGTGCGATCGACGAGGTGACCGATCGGGTGATGGTGGCGTTATCCGCCGCCCTCGCCTAGGCAAATTTCAGCGCCTAACTCACGTTTCAGAGCCTTAGAAGGCGCGGAAACGTGAGTTTGGCGCTTAAAAGTGAAGGGATAGGGCAATGGCCAGGTTCGGCGCTCCAACAATTGAACTGAAGACCAACGCGCAACTGGCAGACATGGCGCGCGCCGGAGTCATCACAAGCCGGGCGCTGGACGCTGCGTCGGCTGCGGCCGTGGCCGGTGCCACCACCGCGGACGTGGATGCCGCGGCCGCGCGGGTCATCTCCGAGGCCGGAGCGACACCAAACTTCCTGGGCTACCACGGTTACCCGGCAACGGTGTGTGCCTCGGTCAATGAGGAAGTGGTTCACGGCATCCCCGGGCCTCGCGTGCTCCAGGACGGGGACATTCTCTCGATTGACTGCGGTTCCATTGTCAACGGCTGGCACTCCGATTCGGCGCGCACCGTCTTGATTGGGAATGTGAGCGAGGCGGATCGGGAACTGTCCGAAGTCACCCGGGCTTCCCTGTGGCACGGCATCGCGGCGTTCGCGAAGGCGAGCCGGGTCGGCGAGATTGGCGACGCGATTGATGACTACGTGCGGGGTGTGTCCGGGGACTACGGCATCCTCGAGGACTATGTGGGTCACGGCATCGGCTCGGCCATGCACATGGCCCCGGATGTGCTCAACTACCGGTCGCGTCACCGCGGCCCAAAGGTGCAAAATGGCATGGCGCTGGCCATCGAACCGATGCTGGTGCTCGGCGGCCTCGAGACCGAGGTCTTAGATGATGACTGGACCGTTGTGACCGCAGACAAGAAGCGCGCCGCACACTGGGAGCACTCGGTCGCCAAGCACAAGGGCGGCATTTGGGTGCTGACCGCCGAGGACGGGGGAGCCGCGGAGCTTGCCGAGTTCGGCATCACCCCGCAGCCCATCCCCGCCTAAGCCCGCCCAGTCGAGGCAAATTTCATGGCCTCCCGCACGAATCATGGTCTTATAACGCCATGAAACGTGCGGGAGGCCATGAAATTTGCGGGGGGTTAGGGGAGTTCGGGTTTGACTTGGGAGGTGTAAATCTTCTCCAAGTCGGTCTTGAGCGTCCCAAGCGTCGAAGCGACATCGGCCTGCCGGGTCAGGATTGCGCCGGACGCATCCGCCATCTTTAGATCCCCGCCGGGCAGGAACACCCGCGCATAATCCTGTGGCCGGGTCACCGCCAACTGCTCAATGGCAGTCCCAATCAATGGGTTCGCCGCCAACAAAGTTGACGTATCCGCATTCTCGCGCACTGGCATGTACCCGGTCGCCGCCGAAAATTCCACAGTGTTTTCCGGCGAGGTTAGGAACTTCAAGAACGTCGCCGCCGCCAACTGCCGCTCCTTGGAAATCTCGCGCGGAATCCCCAATCCAGCACCGCCAGTCGGGCACACGGGGGATTCGGCCACCGAGCCACCGGGCAAGAATCCCACCCCGATGGGCGCCTTCGCGGCCTTTTGCACACCGACCAAGGAACCGGTCGAGGACAAGGACGCGGCGACAGCCCCGGACGCAATGTCGGTAGAGACGTCATCGGAGGACACCCCCGCCCACTTGTCCTTGTACACGCTGTCTTGGGCAAACTGAAACACCTTCACGTTCGCCTCCGAGTCCGCGGTCATCGACCACTCCGAGGACCAGCCGCCCCCCTCGCCCCACAGCAAATTCTGGAAGGTCCAGCCGGCATAGTCCTTGGGCGCCGGGTGGTAGTACGCGTTCTTGAACCCGGACACCGAAGCGTTCGCCGATTGAATCTTCGGCGCCCACTCGGCAAATTCGGCCCACGTCTTCGGTGCGCGGTCCGGCACCCCGGCCGCCTTGAACTGATCCTTGTTGTAGTAGAACAGCGGCGTGGAGCGCGCATAGGGGACGGCCCATTGCTTGCCGTCATACTGATAATCCGCGAACAGCCCCTTCCGGTACGTCGCCGGATCTTCATCCACGGCCACAAACAACTCGTCCAGCGGAATGATCGACTTCGCCAGGAAATACCGGAACCACCACACATCGGAGAACACCACAATGTCCGGCAGATCGGTGCCCGAGCCGGCGACCTGGAACTTCTGCGCCACCTCCTCATAATTGGAGCCCGCGGTCACCAAGTTCACCTTGATATCTGACTGCGCCGCATGAAACTTCTCAATGATCTTCTTCTCCACCTCCTGGCTCTTGCCCGGGTGGTTGGACCAGAAGGTGATTTCGGCGGCCGGTTTCACCCCGGAAAAGTCGAGGTCAGCTTCGGTGGCTGGCGCGTCGGCCGCGGAGGTTGAGGGCCCTGCGCACCCGGCGAGGGCGGCGGCCCCGATGCCGAGTCCGGCAAGGGTGAGGAAGCCGCGGCGGTCAAAGAGCGGGCTCATAGAGTTGGACATGGTTGCCTTTCGGTGGTGGTTGAGTTTGCTGATGTACGACGGCGTGTTCCCGGCTTAACCGGTCGTGGAACCTTGTGTGAGCCCAGTGACAATATGCCTTTGCAGCATGGCGAACACGATGAGCACCGGTACCACGACGAGCACGGCACCGGCCATCAATGTGCCAAAGGACGCGAGCGAGGACTCGTTATTGCGCAAGAGCGTGAGACCGACCGGCAACGTCATCATTTCGGCGCGGTCGGTGATGATGAGCGGCCACAGGTAGTCGTTCCACTCATTGACAATCGTGACCAGCGCAACGGTGGCGATGGCCGGACCCGATACCGGGACCACGACTTGCCAGAGCCGGCGAAAGTGCCCAGCGCCATCCAGTTGCGCAGCTTCCAGCATCGATGCGGGCAGCGTGAGAAAGTGTTGGCGCAAGAGGAAGGTGCCAAAGGCGGTCCCGAGCCCTGGCAGGATGATTCCCCAATACGTGTTCATGCCGCCCCACCCGGCGATGAGTTGAAAGTTCGGCAGAATCGAGACCTGCGGCGGCACCATGAGTGCGACCAGGATGAAAAAGAACACCCAGCGTTTACCAGGAAAGCGAATGAAAACGAGCGCGTACGCAGTCAGGATCGCGAGGACAACCTTGATGCTGGCACCCAGAACCGTGACGATCGTCGAATTCAAGAACAGCCGCCCGAAGGACACCGTGCGGGAAGCTTCCACGTAATTTTGGAACGTCGGATTCTCCGGAAACAGCGTGGGGGACAGTGTCACGATTTCGTCGGTCGGTTTGAGCGACGCGCTGACCATCCACAGCAGCGGAAGCGCAACTATCAAGGTGGCGATGATGAGCGGAACATACGATCCGACGAGGGTGCCCACCAGATTCTGCGCGGTGAAGATGCGTTTACGTGGCGGCGGGGCGCTCACCAAGGGAGAGCGCGACGGTGCTTGCGTGTCGGGGCTTGTCGAGACCGTGCTCATGAATAGTGCACCTTCCGTTCCACGAATCGGAACTGCACCGCGGTCATGATCAGGAGCAGAACAAACAATACGACCGAGATCATTGCGGAGTATCCGGCGCGGTTGTAGCCACCAAAGGCTTGAATGTAGGCCTCATAGATCAGGGTCTGGGTGCCGTTTCCGGATGGGGTCATGATGCGGATCAGGTCAAAAGCCTGGAGTGAGGAGAGAACCGAGGTGATGAGCAAGAAGAACGTGGTGGGAGACAAGAGCGGGAA
Organism: Haematomicrobium sanguinis DSM 21259; assembly: GCF_000688395.1. Taxonomy (GTDB): domain Bacteria; phylum Actinomycetota; class Actinomycetes; order Actinomycetales; family Micrococcaceae; genus Haematomicrobium; species Haematomicrobium sanguinis. Next base: position 14,063 of record NZ_JIAG01000012.1, read on the forward strand.
CACCACGTGGAAGAAACGGGTGAGGCCGGTCGCCCCGTCTAAGGAGGCCGCCTCCATGACGTCCTTTGGCAGGGACTGTAACCCGGCCACGTAGACAATCGCGCAGTAGCCGAGCGTCTTCCAGGTGTACACGATCATGACCATGACGAGGGCAAGTGTGGGGTTGTTAAACCACTCCGGGCTGGGGGCGCCGAACCACATGCGCAGCACGCTGGAGAGGAGACCGTACGTCGGGTCGAAAATGTACAACCAGACTAGGCCAACGCCCACGCCGGATAGGACGTACGGTGCAAAGACGGTCGCCCGTGCAAACGTTGTTCCCGGCACATTGCGATTGAGCACCACCGCCAATGCCAAGCCGAGCCCCATGGGGGCGAGGACCGTGACCAAAGTGAATATCGCCGTCGTGCTTAAGACGGTGGCCGCGTCCCCGGAGGTGAAGAATTCAATGTAATTAGCGAGGCCGACGGGCGTGGCGGTGCGGGAGCCGAGTGTCCAGTCGAGGGTGGAGAAGTAGGCATTGTTCACCAGCGGGATGTAGGTGAACATCAAAATGAGCGCGACGTTCGGGGCGACGAACGCAAGGAAGATCCAAAAGTCGCGGCGGGTTTGACGGCTGCGGCGGCGAACGGGTGGTGGTGCGCTCGCGGCAGCCTGGCTATGGACAGGCACACGGCCACTTCAACGGGTCAATGGGTCTAATAGGTGGCGGCGAGGTAAACGCGGCGCGAACACTTTGCTGAGAGCGAACGGTCACGCTCATCTCCACGTGGACATATTGGGACGAGGGAACCCCATGATGTGATATAGTTCACAAGCGTTTCGAGGTTGATTGGGTATTTGGGGGTTGGCGTGCTGAAGACTTTTAAAATTATTGCAAATGGGGCCCCGTCTGGTCAGGTGGTTGCGGGTTGAACTTTTTCGCGGATCCTTCCGATGCGCGGCCAATAGAGAGAATGTCCGTAACGTTCACACGCTCTGATCTAGTCAGTGAGTGAGTTTCAGCCCTGTACGTCCTCGGGTATCTGACTTCGTTGGGCTATTTGAGATTTCTGAACGACCGACCTTTAGAAGGAGCGATTTTGTCACAGGAATTTTTAAGCACAGTACATGCGGAGCCACGATGGGGAGTTGAGCACCCAAGATATCGTGTTAATTTTTGGGCACGTCCGGCGAGTGGGCAGGGTTGGAGTCAGGATGCTCAAATACTCGTGGGATTCGCCGACATTGATCAGGTATTGTCATGGATTCGTGAGAAGGCCGGGGGGCGACGCTTTGAGCTTTTTGTCGAGATGGATGATGAAGAATATCTCGGATATTCGGTTCCGCGTACAGCCGGGCTCATAAGGCTTTTGGGGGAGAACCCAAACGCCGGATGGTGAGAGGTGGGATGGCTCTCAGGTACACGGAGCGCGAACTTTGTACCGGGCTGAACGCTACCGCCGAAAAGGCGCACACTCGAAATCGACTGTGCAGATAATGCATGCTTACGCGGCGTGTCGTGTGCGTGTTCCGCACAGTCGATTGTGGGGAGGGGCGGGCAGATTGGCGGATCGACGCGCAATAGAGTACAGTTGACTGTTGGTTATCTGCGCTCTGCTGTGCCCTCTTTCTGGAATCAAATCCCGAACGTCGGCGTTGTGTTATGCGTAGAAAAACACAAAGAGTTAGCGGAGGATATGGCCAAAAAAGACGGAGTCATCGAAGTCGAGGGCACAGTCAGTGAAGCTCTCCCGAACGCGAATTTCCGCGTTACGTTGGAGAACGGTCACGTTGTGCTTGCCCACATTTCGGGGAAGATGCGTCAGCACTACATCAGGATTCTTCCTGAAGACCGCGTAGTGGTGGAGCTGAGCCCATATGACCTGACTCGTGGACGTATTGTCTACCGCTACCGCTAGTCAAAGGAAATCATGAAGGTTCAACCAAGCGTTAAGCCGATCTGCGATAAGTGCAAAGTGATCCGCCGCAACGGCCGGGTCATGGTGATCTGCGAAAACCCGCGCCACAAGCAGCGCCAAGGCTAAGAACCGCTGGTCGGCTCCCGCCGACCAGGGTGCACAGCCCACGCAACGCTTGAAACGCACAGTAAATACATATAGGTAACGCAGGAACATCACGTTCCACACCCCCGGGCACGGAGGCCGGGGACCCTCGCGAACAAGCGAGGGAACGCGTTGCCTCAGACCTCCGCAAAGTATCAAGGAGACAGCCAGTATGGCCCGTCTAGCAGGAGTGGACATCCCACGCGAAAAGCGCGTGGAAATTGCCCTGACTTACATTTACGGCGTGGGCAAGACCCGTGCACACGAAACCCTCGCGGAGACCGGCATCAGCCCGGACACCCGCGTAAAGGACTTGAGCGACACCGAGCTCGTTCAACTCCGCGACTACATTGAAGGCAACTACAAGGTTGAAGGCGATCTTCGCCGCGAAGTAGCTGCTGACATTCGCCGCAAGGTGGAAATTGGAAGCTACGAGGGCATCCGCCACCGTCGTGGTCTGCCGGTACGCGGTCAGCGCACCAAGACCAACGCCCGTACCCGCAAGGGACCCAAGAAGACCGTGGCAGGTAAGAAGAAGTAAACCGGGAGCTTTCAACGCCCCGGGGCAACCACGTTTTGTAGGAGAAACACATGCCCCCAAAGTCGTCAGCGGCCCGTAAGCCGCGCCGCAAGGACAAGAAAAACATTGCGCTGGGTCAAGCGCATATCAAGAGCACCTTCAACAACACCATCGTCTCCATCACGGACCCGACCGGTGCCGTCATCTCCTGGGCTTCTTCCGGCGAGGTCGGCTTCAAGGGTTCGCGTAAGTCGACCCCGTTCGCCGCGCAGATGGCAGCCGAGCAGGCCGCCAAGCGCGCCCAGGAACATGGTGTGCGCAAGGTTGACGTTTTCGTCAAGGGACCGGGCTCGGGTCGCGAAACCGCGATTCGTTCGCTGCAGGCCACCGGTCTTGAGGTCGGCTCCATCCAGGACGTGACCCCGGTTGCGCACAACGGATGCCGCCCGCCGAAGCGTCGCCGCGTCTAATGCTGTGTGAGTCAGGCCGCCCCGCCTCAAAACGGGGCGGCCTGACCAACTGAAATCGAATACCCAAGCCCGCCAGAGGTGAGCGAAGGCATCCGTGCCAGCCACACGCCGTCGAACATCTCATTTCCACCCATTGCTTGCGTCATATAGCGGACGCACAGCTGAAAGGAAATATCAGTGCTTATTGCACAGCGCCCCACCCTCACAGAAGAAGTCGTCACCGAGAACCGCTCCCGTTTCAGCATTGAACCGTTGGAGCCCGGATTCGGTTACACCCTCGGCAACTCCCTGCGCCGCACCCTGCTGTCCTCGATCCCCGGTGCCGCCGTGACCAGCATCCGCATTGACGGCGTGCTGCACGAGTTCACCACGGTTCCCGGTGTCAAGGAAGATGTCACCGAGATCATCCTGAACATCAAGGACCTCGCGGTCTCCAGCGAGCATGACGAGCCGGTCGTGGCCTACTTGCGCAAGCAGGGCCCCGGTGTTGTCACCGCCGCCGACATTGCCCCTCCCGCCGGCGTCGAGTTCCACAACCCGGAACTGCACATCGCGACCTTGAACAACAAGGGCAAGTTTGAGCTTGAGCTGACCATCGAGCGTGGCCGCGGCTACGTCTCGGCAGCGCAGAACAAGGCCGGAGACCAGGAGATCGGCCGCATCCCGGTTGACTCCATCTACTCCCCGGTCCTGAAGGTCACCTTCAAGGTGGAAGCTACTCGTGTTGAGCAGCGCACCGACTTCGACCGTCTGATCCTGGACGTGGAAACCAAGGATTCGATCGCTCCCCGTGACGCGGTTGCCTCCGCCGGTACCACCCTGGTTGAGCTCTTCGGTCTCGCCCGCGAGCTGAACTCCACCGCGGAAGGCATCGAGATCGGTCCGAGCCCGGCAGACGCCTCGCTCGCCGCCGACATGGCCCTCCCGGTTGAGGACCTGGATCTGACCGTCCGTTCCTACAACTGCCTGAAGCGCGAAGGCATCCACACCGTCGGTGAGCTGGTTGCCCGCTCCGAGGCGGACCTGATGGATATCCGCAACTTCGGCGCCAAGTCGATCGATGAGATCAAGGCGAAGCTGCAGGAACTGGGTCTGTCCCTGAAGGATTCCGCTCCGAATTTTGATCTGGCCGCTCGCGCCTCGCTCGATGACGAGGACGATGAGACCTTTGACGAAGACGACGAGCTCTAATTAGCCACCACGCCAGGGAGCCCACGCGCGAGAGCGCAACGGCAACCGGCTCATTCTAGGAGAAAACACTATGCCTACGCCCACCAAGGGTAAGCGCCTCGGCGGAAGCCCGGCACACCAGCGCCTGATGCTCGCGAACTTGGCAACCTCGCTGTTCGAGCACGGTCGTATCACCACCACCGAGACCAAGGCCAAGCGTCTGCGCCCCTACGCCGAGCGCCTCATCTCGATCGCCAAGCGCGGCGACCTTGCCGCACGCCGCCGCGTTGCCGCTCAGATCAACAACAAGACGATTGTGCACGAGCTCTTCACCGAGATCGCTCCGGCGATGGCCAACCGCGAAGGCGGCTACACCCGCATCACCAAGATCGGCGCCCGCAAGGGTGACAACGCTCCCATGGTTGTCATTGAGCTGGTCCTCGAGCCCGTTTCCCCGAAGCAGGCCGTGGTGAAGGAAGCCGAGACCGCGGCGAAGACGTCCGCTCCGGCCGAGGAGACCATCGAGGCTAACGCTGAGACGGCCGCCGAGGACACCAACGTGGATGCCGCCGAAGCGAGCGAGCAGGAGCAGGCCGACACCGAGGAAGCGACCCAGGTCGAAGAGGACGCTCCCGAGGCTGTTGAGACCGCCGAAAAGGACCTTGAGGAAGCCGAAGAGGCAGCCGACAAGGACAAGAAATAAGCACCCGCCTAGTTGGCCCGCCACCGCATTCGCGGGGCGGGCCGCTTGCGTTAACGAGGAGAGTCACCTGTGCGCGTGAGGATTGATCTGGCGTACGACGGCGCGCCCTTCGTTGGGTGGGCACGGCAGCCTGGACAGTGGTCGGCTCAGGCGATTGTCGAGGCCGCCCTCTCGGTGATGGTGCAGCGACGGGTTGCCGTGACGGTGGCCGGGCGCACCGACGCGGGCGTGCACGCTCGCGGGCAAGTGGCGCACGTGGACTTCACCGAGGATGAGTGGGCGAGGCTGCTCGAACAAACCCACGGCGGCGGCGCGGCGCAGGTGACGGCGCGACTCAATTCGGTGATCGGGCTATTGCTCGCCGGGCGGCTCCCTGCGGATCGGATTCCTGATGCGGCGCTGGCGCTCGAGGTTCCCACCAGGATTGGCGAGGAGACGCCGGGGGGTGAGGGGCGTCGTCGGGCCTCACTGTTGGGTGCGCTAGCGGTTCACGCGCTGACCGAGGTGCGCGAGGATTTTGACGCGCGATTCTCCGCGCTCTCCCGGACCTACACCTACACGGTGTGCGATGCGCGCGAGGCGTGGGATCCGTTGCGGCGCGGGTTTGAGCTGTGGGTGGATACGCCGCTGGACGTGGATGCGATGCGATCCGCAGCGGTGCATGCGCTTGGGCTGCGGGACTTTTTGGCGTTTTGCAAGCCGCGCGAGGGGGCGAGCACGCTGCGGGAGTTGCAGGCGTTGTCGGTGACGCGCTCGGGCGCGCGAGTGACGTTCACAGTGCAAGCCGATGCTTTCTGTCACCACATGGTGCGGTCCTTGGTCGGCGGGCTGCTCAAGGTGGGCGCGGGGGAGCGATCTGGCGAGTGGTTTGCGGACCTGCTGGATTCGCCGCGCCGCGAGGGGGAGGTCGTGATGGCGGCGCCGCATCCGCTTGTGTTGGAGTCGGTGGAATACCCGGACGAATCGCTGTGGGCGTTGCGAGCCGAGCAGACCCGGGCGAAGCGGACCTAGTCAGGGGAGCTAGTCGTCGCTGTCGTGGCCGAGGTTGGCGAGAGTCCATTGCGGGCTGCCGGACGCGCAGGAGAGTTGGATCGTGACGTCGCTGCGGCCATTGCTGAGCTGGACCTCTGCGCTGCCGTTGTCTGAGTCCTCCCTGTCTTCGATGCCGTAGCCCTGTGCCGGCGTGACGGAGAGTATTTCCGCTTTTGTTCCGGTGCAGCGTCCGCTGAGAGTGCCCGCGTCGCTCGAGTAGGACACGATCTCCGTGGCAGGGCTCGGCGAGCTGGTGGGAGTAGGGGTCGCGGTGGCGGTTGACGTTGAGCTGGGCGTCGCGGTGGCGGTGGCGGTGGGCGTGGGGGATGCGGAAGTGCCTTTGCTGGCATTGGCCGCGAGCGCAGCGTTGACCTGCTCGGTGTTGAGCACGCTGCGATCGGAGGACGAGGCGATCATGGAGGACACCGCCCACACCCCGATGACGGCCGCCGCCGCTACACCCGCAGCCCACAACAACAGGGCGAGCGAGACCGTAGAGGCGAGGCGCGCAAATCTCTTCACCGAACCAGTCTCCGTTCTCGATGCTCAAGGAAGCCTCAACACCATGTTAATAGAGGGTTAATCGGGGCCGTGCGGGGGTCTGCGCGCACGCCCGGCCCGCTAAGCTGGGTGCCATGTCCCGGCTTCTCTTGATCGAAGATGACCCCGCCATTCGCCACTCTTTGGTGAAAGCCATGACCGAACGCGGGCACACCGTCATTTCCGAACTGGCCGGGATGCCGGGGCTGCAACGTGCCACCACAGAACCCCTTGATGCCATCATTCTGGATCTCGGTTTGCCGGACATCGATGGGATGAATCTGCTCAAGATGTTGCGCGGAGTGAGCACGGTCCCGGTGATTGTGGTGACGGCGCGGGAAGAGGAATCGGGACTCGTCAAGGCGTTGGATGCTGGTGCCGACGATTACGTGACAAAACCCTTCAGCGCCGACCGCTTGGAGGCACGGCTTCGGGCGGTGCTGCGTCGAAGCCAACTGACCGATGAGCCCACGATTCTCGAGGTGGGGGCATTGCGGATCGATCTTTCCGGACGGGTGGTGACGTTGGAGGGGAGTGCACTGGAACTGACCCCGAAAGTGTTCGATGTGCTCGCCTATCTCGCCCAGCGCCCGGGACAAGTGGTGACCAAGAGCGAACTCATGTCCGAAATTTGGCAAGCGCATTACGGCGGTGCGGACCGCACCGTGGATGTGCACGTGTCCTGGTTACGGCGCAAACTCGGCGAATCCGCGCAGGATGCGCGGTACCTGCACACGGTTCGCGGGGTCGGTGTGAAGCTCGTCAACCCGGATCACGGCGCGGGGACGGCCACGTGAAGGGAAGGATTCTGCTACTGACGGCGGCGGTCAGCTCGCTATTGTTGGCGGCATTTGTCATCCCGCTGGCGCTGTTGGTCCAGCACTACAGCGAGGAATCGGCGCTGGGCCGGGCAGAGGCGCGCACTCAGTATTTGGGTGGGCTGGCGGCGCAGGGGCCACGGGCGGAACTGAGCAGGGTTGTCGATACGGTTCAGGGAGACGGCGTCGACATCTCGGTCATCTTCCCCGATAACACGGTGATCGGTGCGCCGATCACCGTTGATGCGCCCATAGAACTGGCACGCACCGGGCGAAGCTTTACTGCCGAAACTCCTGGCGGCAAAGAGGTGCTTTTTGCTGTGGAACAATCGCGCGGATCGGTGATTGTGGTGCGCGGCTTTGTCTCGGATACGCAACTGAACGCTGGCGTCGGACAAACTTGGCTCTTTTTAGGATTACTGGCGCTCGTGCTCTTTGGCGTCGGGCTCGTGTTGGCGTACCTGTTAACTCTGACGCTCTTACGGCCCTTACGCAGTCTCATGGAGGCGTCTGCCCGCATTGGCGAAGGTGACCTGGCGGCCCGCGTGCGCCCGTCGGGGCCGGCCGAGATTAAGGATCTGGGTACTCGGCAAAACCAGCTTGCCGAACGCGTCGGTGAACTCTTGAACGTCGAACGCGAACGCGTCGCCGACCTCTCGCACCGGGTGCGCACCCCTTTGACATCGCTTCGCCTTGCCGTCGACTCGGTCCGCGACGGCGACACCGCCGCGACACTCAACGAGCGAATCGACGAACTGGAAGACGCCGTCAATCGGACCATCCGCGAGGCGCGGCTGCGGGCAAGCGCCGCATCGGTCAGCACCGATGCGATCGCAGCCCTGGCCGAAAGAGTCGCGTTTTGGGAGCCGCTCGCCACAGATACCGAGCGAACTATTACCGTGGCGACGCAAGTTGCCCAGGCGCGCGTGTCCCTTGCCCCGTCCGACTTCGAGGCACTTCTGGATGCCATCATCCAAAACTTTTTCGCTCACACGCCGGACGGTTCGGTCCTTGCCGTCACTGCTGGTATCCAAGAGGATGCACTGGTTCTTACGGCAGAAGATAATGGGCCCGGATTTTCGGACCTGGCGAGAATTGCCGAACGCGGGGAATCGGGAGCTGGAAGTACAGGACTTGGACTCGACATTGTGGTCCGCACCGCCGAGCGCGGCGGCGGCACGGTGCAGTTCGGTCTGAGCGATAGCGGCGGCGCCAAAATCGTGGTGCGGTTGAAGCTCACCACATAAGAAAAGTGCGGGCACATCACACCTCGGCGATGTGCCCGCAGCTTGACTCATGTTTCGGCGGGGGACGCTAAATGTTAGTCATCATCTCGATCGCCCGAGTCATCCTTTCCCGGACGGTTGTGGTCTGTGTCATCTTGACCGCTCTCCTCATGGTCGCGTCCGGAATCGTCCCGGTGGTTTGCATCGGCGGAGTCGTCCTTGTCGACCTTGATCACGGCGCCGGTGCTGGCGTTGACGTCAACGTCCGCATCCCGGCCAGTGTTCTTTGGATCCTTGAGGTCGACCTCCCAGACCCGAACACCGTCCTCGGTTTCTAAGTGTGTCTCGGTGACCGTCCAGCCGGGCAACTTCGCCTGAGCAGTTTTCTCGGCTTGCTGTTGACTGACTTTTGGCTGGGCTCCATTGCTTTGGCTCGCAGTACTTTGGCCGTCAGCGCTTTGACCACCCGGGGTCTGCGACGCTGGCGCAGACTGCGAGGTCTTGGCCGTCTTGCTGTGCGAATCCGAGGAATCGTCGGAAGCGATAGCGGTTCCGGCGACCGCTCCGGTGAGGAGCAGGGCTGCTGCGGATCCGGCAATGATCTTGGTTGGCGTTTTCATGGTCGTGTCCTTCTCAATCGGTGGGAATTGCCTTGCATCACCAACTGTTCCGGGACCCGCCTTAGCGCCGCACTAGCGAAACGTTAACGGACCGTCAAGAATCCTAGACCCGGATCGCGTCAATGACTTTGGCGCGCACGGCGTAGAGCGCGGGGAGCAATCCTGCCAGCGCGCCGACCACGGTCGCCGAAACCACCCCGACGATCGCCGCCTCGATGGGAAAGGGCGGCAATTGGGCACCCGTACCGGCCAGTATGGTGGGCAACAGCGGACTCTTATAAAGCAGCACCACAAAGACAACTCCCACCATGCCAGCCAGGAACGTTGCCACCACGGATTCGAGAATGATGCCGGCGAAAATGCGGCCGGTTGTCGCACCGAAGCTTCGGCGCACTCCGATCTCCGCCACCCGGTACTTGATCGTCACGAGATTGATGTTCAGCAGTCCCACCGCGCCGAGGAGCAACACCAGGACGCCAATGGCAGCAATGGTGAGTTGCATAGCCAGGAAGGGGTCACCATAGGAGAGGTAATCGACGCGCTGCACGTTTTGCCCCGTGGGCGTCAGCTCAGCACTCATTTGTGCGGTCAACTCGTCGGCTCGATCGGTGGGGACCCACATGCGCAGGCTCGCAAACTGCGACTGCTTGATCGGGAACACTGCCTCGGCCTGGCCCTGGAGCATATAAGCCCTAATGGGGTCATACTGATACTGGTTCTTCGCGACACCCACAATCACCCCGGTCATCTCGCGCGGACTCGCGATCGTGATCGAGGGATTGGAATCTAACGCAGGCTGGCCAAGAAGGTCATACATCGTCTCATTCACGATCACCGCAGGGGCCATCCGTTGCGCATCGGTCGAGGAAAACCAAGCCCCCTTCTTCATCGCAACCGTCAGTACCGTGTTGTAGTCGCCACCCCCAAACGAGGTCTGGGTGGAGCGCGTGCCATCGGGAAACTGGAACGTCACCTGGCCGTTCAATTCCGTGCTCCAGTACTTGACCTGATAGCGCTCCACGATTCCGGCAAAGTTCTCTGACACCTGTTGCGAGGACTGTGCAGCGGAGGGCGGCTGCACCATAATCGTTGCCGCCCGTCCGTTTTGCTTCTCCATCGCGGACTTGGTTGCCGCGGTGGAGATCTGCCCCATCGCAAAGACCGAACACAGGATCGCGACCGCCAGCGCCACCCCGCTGAGCGCCAGAATGATGCGGCCGCGGTGCACCCGCACCTCTTGCCAGGCCTCGGCGATCGTGGACAAGAGCGCCGTCATCGCGACACCTCTTCCAAAGGCACGCCAAGCTCAATGGGGTGCAATTTCCCGTCTTCTAACCGGAAACCGCGGTCGGCGCGGGCGGCTACATGGGGATCATGGGTAATCGTAATGAGCGCCGCATTGCTGCCGGCCGCGGCGGCCTCCAAAATGTCGATAATTTCCTGACCGGTACCAATATCTAGCGCACCGGTCGGCTCATCGGCCAGAATCAGCCGCGGCCGCCGCGCCAACGCCCGCGCAATTGCCACCCGCTGCTGCTCGCCGCCGGAGAGTTTCTTCGGCAACTCGCCTAATCTCTCACCAAGTCCCACACTCTCCAACAGTTCCCGCGCCCGATCCGCACGGCGATAAAACCCCGGCCCCGAATCATAAAAGAGCGGCATACTGACCTGTTCGAGCGCTGTCCGCCCTGGCAACAGGTTGAACTGCTGAAACACAAACCCCACCGAACGCCCGCGCAACTGCGCACGCTTCTTCTCCCGCATCCGCGCCGTGTCCTTACCTAAAATACTGACCGACCCGGAGGTCGGGGAGTCGAGCAGCCCCAAGATATTCAGCAGCGTCGACTTCCCGGACCCGGAACGCCCCTGAATCGAGATATGCTCGCCCTCCGCTACAGTGAGCGAGACCCCGCGCAAAATGTGCAACGGATCCTGGTCGATCAGCTCGACGGTCCGGGTGACATCGTGAACCTCGCAGATCGGCGTGCTCATCCGCCGTACACCATGCCTTGGCCATTCGGATCGTTTTGCGCCGGCTCGCCGGGCGCGTACTGCAAAACCATGTCGCTCTCGCTCAGCCCTTCGGTAATTTCTGCCTGCTCACCGTTGTTGATGCCAACTGTCACCTCGCGCTTTTGGGGCGTATCGCCGTCGTCCATCACCCAAATTTGCGCGGAACCCGCGCCGCCCAGCAAAGCCGTGGTGGGCACCAAGAGCGCGTTTTTTGCCTCGCCCGCGGTGAGCGCGATCTCCGCCTCGAGACCCGCGAACACCGCGGCCTCGGCGGGGATGGGGCAGGAAACGGAGCCGGTCACCGCAGCGGTGTCAACGGGTTGGGGCCCGCTCGGACCGTACTCGATGCCCGCAGGCTGCGGCGCGGCTTCCTTGTCGCTGGGTTTCGCCTCGCCAATGCTCACCCCCTTGCATTCAAAGGGCGCCGGGCCGCCGCGGATCGTAAGCGTCGCGGTGGTGGGCTTGTTGAAGAGGCGGAATTGCTCGTCCGAGGTGAGCTGCCCGCTCGCGGTGAAGGTGCCCGGGTTGATGCTCATTGCGTCCGAGCCGATGCTCACCGTTTGGCCGAGCAGCAGGTCGAATGGGGCAACCGTGCCGTTCGCGGTCGAATAGATGTCGAGGTACTGGAAGGTCGGACCGGTTGGCTCGCTGCCAGCCTCCGTGCCAGCCTCGGTGCCCGCCTCCGAGCCCGCCCCGCTTGGCGATTCGACCGGTTTGCGCACCTGAAAAAGCGGGGTGCCGACCTGCACTTGAGTGCCCGGCGCCACATAAAAGTAAATGACCTCGCCCTCGGCGGTGCTCTTGACGGGCACTGCGGGATCGGCTTGCACCGTGCCCTTGACGGTCACCTCGTTCTTAATGTCGCCGCGGCTGACCGGAATCGCGGCGGCCGCCTGCCCCACTTGCGGCTGCGCCTGCACCTGCGCGCTGGGATCGTCGCCAAAGAACGCGAGCTTGAGCAGCGCGGCCGCGATTGCGATGACCGCGATCGCCCAAAACGCCGGGAATATCACCTTTTTGAACACGAGCGGCTCTCCTTTGAGTTCGTTTGGCGCGATTGGGACGGCGGGCCGGGTGTGCCGGTTACCGCGCCGCCCCCTCGCAGTCATTACACTAAGCGCACTATTACGGAATGCACAATAGGTAGTGGGTTCGTGTCACGGCAACGTTGCCGAATTGAGACCAAGGAGAAGCACGACGGCGTTGCTCGCCTGAGGTGTCAATGGCACCTGAGATTGCTGGTCGCCTGGGCGTTTTGACCTGTTTAGCGCGCAACTAGTAAGATTAAGTGCTGTTGTGCCAATCCTGTTTCCATTGGAGCCCCGCGTTCGGCCTAGTTGCGTCGGCCATGATCACGCGGATGTCTTGCGCGAAGCACTGGATGTTGGATATCCAAGAGTCCTCACCTCTTGATCCGATGAGCGCACAAGACCGTTCGGCGCGGCTTCCGCGCCACCATTGAATACCTAAGAAACGAAGGCAAACACGTGCGTACGTACACTCCGAAGCCAGGCGACGTAGATCGTCAGTGGCACGTCATTGACGCCACCGACGTTGTCCTAGGCCGGCTTGCCAGCCAGACCGCAACACTGCTGCGCGGAAAGCACAAGCCAACCTTTGCGCCCCACCAAGACATGGGCGACTTTGTCATCATCATCAACGCCGAGAAGGTTGCCCTGACCGGCGCCAAGCTTGAGCAGAAGCGCGCTTACCGCCACTCCGGTTACCCGGGCGGCCTCAAGAGCGTGAACTACGCCGAGCTCCTCGAAAAGAACCCGGTTCGCGCCGTGGAAAAGGCGATCAAGGGCATGCTCCCGAAGAACTCCCTTGCCGCCAAGCAACTGTCCAAGCTTAAGGTTTACGCCGGCGCTGAGCACCCGCACCAAGCTCAGAACCCGAAGACCTTTGAAATCAGCCAGGTAGCTCAGTAAGCTCCGGCCACCTGAAACCAATATCTAGGAGAAAAAGTGGCTCAGACTGAAGAGCTCAACCCAGAGGTCAACGAAACCGAGGAAGAGCTGACCAGCTACACCTCGGAGTCCTCGACCGAAACCGACGTTGTCGCCAAGGAACGCCCGGCCCTCACCGTTGCCGGTGGCGCTGTTGGCCGCCGGAAGGAAGCCATTGCTCGCGTCCGCGTGATCCCTGGCTCCGGCAAGTGGACCATCAACGGCCGCGAACTGGACAACTACTTCCCGAACAAACTGCACCAGCAGGAAGTCAAGGAACCGTTCAAGATTCTCGATCTCGATGGCGCCTATGACGTTATTGCCCGCATTTCCGGTGGCGGACCCTCCGGTCAGGCCGGCGCTCTGCGCTTGGGTGTTGCCCGCGCATTGAACGAAATCAATGTGGAGAACAACCGTCCGGGCCTGAAGAAGGCTGGATTCCTCTCCCGCGATGCACGCATCAAGGAACGTAAGAAGGCTGGTTTGAAGAAGGCCCGCAAGGCGCCTCAGTACTCCAAGCGTTAATCGGTGCTCGTGCACTACTCATACATATAGCCGCACAGCCTGTGCCCCAATTTTCTGGGGTGCAGGCTGTGTCGCGTTAAACTCATAGAAATGCGTCTGTAGCTGGGGGGCGGCTGGCGCGCCCGGAAACTAGAAAGTTGAATCATGGCTCGTCTCTTTGGTACCGATGGGGTTCGTGGGCTCGCAAACGGCGTGTTGACGGCAGACTTGGCGTTGAAGCTCTCGCAAGCGGCCGCCGTAGTGTTGGGGCATAACCACGTGGAGCCGGGGGCTCGGCCCACTGCGGTGTTGGCGCGGGATCCGCGCATTTCCGGGGAGTTCATTGCGGCGGCCGTGGAGGCCGGGCTCGCCTCCTCGGGTGTTGACGTGTACGACGCCGGAGTGTTGCCAACTCCCGCAGCCGCCTATTTGGTGGGTAGCCTGGGCGCGGACTTCGGGGTCATGATTTCCGCGAGCCACAACCCCGCGCCGGATAACGGCATTAAGTTTTTGGCCGCCGGAGGGAAAAAGCTCTCGGATGAGTTGGAGGACGCGATCGAAGAGCAAATGTCCTCGGGTCCCCTGTTGCCGACCGGCGCGTCGGTGGGTCGCATTCAGCGTTTTGCGGACGCGGAGGATCGCTACGTTTTGCACCTCTTGTCCACGCTGCCCAATCGCCTCGAGGGCTTGAAGATTGTTCTGGATTGCGCGCACGGTGCGGCGAGCGGATGCTCGCCGCAGGTGTTTGCCGATGCTGGTGCTCAAGTGATTGTCATCGGTGCCGATCCGGACGGCGTGAATATCAACGACGGATACGGATCCACCCATTTAGGGCCGTTGCAGGAGCGGGTTGTCGCTGAGGGCGCTGACCTGGGTATTGCTCATGACGGCGACGCGGACCGTTGCCTCGCGGTCGATCACACCGGCGCCGTGATCGACGGCGACCAAATCATGGCTATCCTCGCGGTGTCGATGAACGCGGCGGGTCACTTGAAAGACAACACCTTGGTGGCCACGGTCATGAGCAATTTGGGCCTGAAATTGGCCATGCGGGAGGCCGGAATCTCGCTTCGCGAAACCGCCGTGGGAGACCGTTACGTCCTTGAAGCGATGCGAGCCGGCGATTACACCTTGGGCGGCGAGCAGTCCGGGCACGTCATCATGAGTGAGTTCGCGACGACCGGTGACGGCGTGCTGACCGGGTTGCATCTGGCGGCTCAGGTCGCGCGAACCGGCCGCTCACTGGCTGACCTGGCCACCATCATGACCAAACTTCCGCAAGTGCTGATCAACGTTAAAGGCGTGGACAAGGCCGCGGTTGGAAGTAACGTCGCGGTGCAAGAATCAGTCTTAGACGCGCAGAACCAGCTCGGGGAGAGCGGACGGGTGTTGCTGCGTCCCTCCGGGACCGAGCCGGTAGTGCGCGTCATGGTCGAGGCGGCCGATGAGGACACCGCGATGGGCGTCGCTGAGCGGTTGGCACGCGTTGTGGAGGCGCAGCTCGCGATTTAGTGTGTCCTCGCGCGGGTGTTTTGCACATCTGCGTTGGGTGGTTCAGATATTCGCTTTCGCCGCCGATTGATAAGACTCAATGGTCGCTTCAAGCGCTTCCTCGAGGGGTGTCGCTGCGAGCCCAAGAGCTCGCTCGCTGAGGCTTGAGTCCACCAGGAACGGCTCGCGGAACTGGTAGGAGCTTTTGAGGATTTCTCGGGTCATGGGGCTGAACCAGCTCATGACTGAAAGCGCCCACTGCGGGACGGCGCGTGCGGTACCGCTGGTGCCAGCGAGGCCGTTCACTTTGCCTGCCAGCGTGACGCGGTCGTCTTGGGTTGCGTGCGGCACCAGCCACGCCGTGCCCCAGGTGTCGTCGCGGCGTGACACGGCTGCAATCGTAGCGCCGATGTCCGGAAGGTATGCCCAGGCATGGGGAATCTCTTGTTTGCCGACGCCGTAGGCGTTTTTCGAGGCGAGCAACGGTTTGAAGAACATGTCCCCTAAATGTGCACTGGAACCGGCGCCGGGGCCGAAGTAATCGCTGGCGCGCACCTCGGCGACTCTCATAGTTCCGCGCTTCTGTTCTGCGAGTAGCCGTTCCCAGATGGCTTTGCGTACTTCTCCTTTGGATTCGCGGGGGAGCAGCGGGCTGCTTTCTGTCATGGGGCCAGAGGTGGGGTCCAGGGCGTAGAGGTTCCCCATGAGCACCACATTGGAGCCGGACGACTGTGCCGCTGTTATGACCGAGTCGATGAGTGACGGCCACTCTTTTTTCCACGCGGGATAAGGCGGGTTTGTTGCCACGATGATCGTGTCCTGCCCGGTGGCCGCGGGCTTGAGTAATTCTGGGTTTCTCGCGTCGAGCGACATGGACCGAGCGCCGGGCACGCTCGTGCCGGAGCGAGTCGCGACGGTGACGGAATCGCCGAGGTTCAGGAGTGCTTTCGCCGCGTTGCGGCCGATAGGTCCGGCGCCAATGATGAGGTGTTTCATGTGGTCTCCTTGAGTTCAAAGTGTTTGTGAGCACTGCTCACAAATGTGAGTCTAGGGTGCTTCGGATTCTTAAACAAGAGCACTGCTCACATTTGTGTCGAATGCTCACGTTGGGCACAATGGAGGGATGACTTCTACGCCGAAGCAGGGGATTCGCGCCGAAGCTAGGGCGCGCACATTGGAGCGCATTGAGGAGATTGCCGGGGAGCAGTTGCGCGAGGGCGGAATTCCTGGTCTCTCATTACGGGCCATTTCCCGCGACCTCGGGATGGCCCCATCAGCCATTTACCGTTACTTCGAAAGCTCGGATGCTCTTCTGACGCATTTGATCATTAACGGATTCAATGCGATCTCGGATGTGGTGGCCGCGGCGGTGGGCGCCCATGGCCAGGAAACTCCTCGGGTCCGGTTGCGGGTGCTGGCGAGCGCCACCCGGGAGTTCTTTGTCGACAACCCGCACCTTTTTGCACTTCTCTACGGCACGCCGATCCCGGGCTATCAAGCGCCGCAAGACACCGTCGCTCCGGCCAGCCGCGTGGGCGAGCTCATGCTGGCCCTAATCGTCGAGGCGCGATCCCGCGGCCCGAAAGCGCCCAGAGTGGAAGCCAGTACGCAGCTTATCGACGGTATCGCTCCCTTGCGTGCGGCAATGCCGGATGCTGATCCCGATGTACTCGCGGTTGGGATCGCGGCGTGGAACCAGCTCTACGGACTCATCTCGTTTGAACTGTTCGGGCATTTCGTCAACGCCGTAGGAAACTACGCAGAGTATTTCGAAGCGGTCATGGACATGTGGTGGGACCGATTGCTCGGAAAGGAGTAAAAGAAGAGCGGGGCCGGGAAATGAATCCCAACCCCGCTCGCTTTTGGAGTAAATGACGCGGATTATTGCCGTGCTTGAAGCGAATCGCGGATTTCGGTCAGCAGTACGATTTGCGGATCGGCTGCTTCCTCTTCCTCTTCGATGCCAAGACGGCGGTTGCGGGCTTCGATCATCTTGTTCATCGGAACGACAATGATGAAGTACACCGCGGCGGCAACAAGGAGGAAGTTGATCACGGCAGCAATGACCCGGCCGTACATGAAGCCTTCCCATTGCATCTCGGCCATGCCGTTGGCATTGAATAGTTTTCCGATAAGTGGCGTGATGAGGCCTTCCACAATTGCGGTAACAACCAGTCCGAATGCAGAAGCCATGACGACAGCGACGGCAAGGTCAATGACGTTGCCCTTCATGATGAAATTCTTGAATCCCTGAATCATGAGGCCAGATTACCGCGCCACGTATGCCTTGGCGAGTATATACAGGCAAAATTTTCGAGAAACTTTAAGCAACGCATTTGGGTAGTGCACTCACTAAGTCTTGCGCAAAAGAATTCGGCGAACCGAATGATCAATTTCTTTCGTCAAAACTAGGGTCGCGCGCCCGCGAGTGGGCAACACGTTGTGCTCCAGGTTCGGTTGGTTGATGGTGCGCCAAATGCGGGTCGCGGTCTCGACTGCCTCCTCATCGCTGAGCGAGGCATACCGGTGGAAGTAGGAGTCTGGATCCGCGAAAGCACCCTTTTGCAAGGACTTAAACCGCTGGATATACCACTGCTCTATGTAGGACGTCTTAGTGTCCACGTAAATAGAGAAATCAAAAAAGTCGCTTAGCGCGAGCCCGGACTTGCCATCGGCGCGCACCCGAGCCGGCGCCAACACGTTCAAGCCCTCGACAATGAGCACGTCGGGTCGTCTGACGACGGTTTCGGCCCCCGGAACAATGTCATAAACCAGGTGAGAATACTGTGGCGCACGTACTTCTTCGGCGCCGCTTTTCACCTCAGAGACAAAGCGCAACAGTTTTCGGCGGTCGTAAGACTCGGGAAAGCCCTTGCGCTGCATCAGCCCGCGCCGCTCGAGTTCCGCATTGGGGTAGAGGAACCCGTCTGTCGTGACGAGTTCTACGTTCGGGCTCCCGGGCCAGCGGCGCAACATCTCCTGCAAAAGGCGTGCCGTCGTCGATTTGCCGACGGCGACCGAACCGGCCACGCCAATGACAAAAGGTACTCGGGAATTGCTGGCGTCTAAGAACGCGGAGGTGTCGGCGTGCAGTTGCCGAGCATTGTCGATATAAAGGCTCAACAAGCGGGAAAGCGGTAAATACACTTCGCGCACTTCGGCCAAGTCCAGTTGGTCGCCCAAGCCCCGGATCCGGGCCAGGTCATCGTAGTTAAACGGTTGCTCTAACTGATTGGCAAGCCGAGCCCACGCCGCACGGTCCAATTCCATGAAGGGCGTGACATGGCTGTCTGCCTGACTCATCGGGCCCGTCGTCGGTTTCGCGTCGCTCACCATTGGAATTCTGCACGGGCGCACAGCCAATATCAAAACGGCCCCCTCCTCCACCGCGAGTTGCCACGTCCAACGCTTTAGGCCGCGCGTATCCCGTCGCAAGTGGCAACTCGCGAACAATGGGCAGGGCTCGAGGCGCAACGTGACCTGGCGCACCCTCGGTCAAGGGTGGAGCCTCGCGCCAGGTAAAATCGAATACTATGTGTGGAATTGTGGGATACGTGGGCGTGGTGGACGCCAATGCAAGCAAGAGCGCCGGGCATCCAGGTGCTCTCGATGTGGTCATGGAAGGCCTTCGTCGCCTGGAATACCGCGGATATGACTCCGCAGGTGTCGCCGTTTTGACTCAGCACGGCGTCCAGAGCCGCAAGAAGAGCGGCAAACTGGCGAACCTCTCGGCCGAACTCGATGAGAACCCGCTTCCCGAGGCGTTGACCGGAATCGGCCACACCCGCTGGGCCACGCACGGCGGCCCCACCGATCAGAACGCGCACCCGCATCTGGCCGACGGCGGGAAGCTCGCCGTCATTCACAACGGCATTATCGAAAACTACGCCGAACTCAAGGAAGAGCTCCTCGCCAAGGGCGTCGAATTCACCTCGGAGACGGACACCGAGGTCGCCGCAAATGTGCTCGGCGATATTTACTCCAACAACAACATCTCGCTCACCGAAGCGATGCAGAAAGCATGCCAAAAGCTTGAGGGCGCATTCACCCTTCTCGCCATTCATGAGGACCAGCCGAACACCGTTGTGGCGGCACGCCGTAACTCGCCGCTCGTGGTGGGTCTCGGCGAGGGTGAAAATTTCCTCGGCTCTGACGTCTCCGGCTTCATCGACTACACCCGTCAAGCTGTGGAGCTTGGACAGGATCAGGTCGTCACTATCACTCCGGACAGCGTGGAGATCACCGACTTCGAGGGCAACCCCGCCGAGGGCACCGAATTCAACGTATCCTGGGACGCGGCCGCCGCGGAAAAGGGCGGCTTCCCGTCCTTCATGGAGAAGGAAATTCATGACCAGCCGGCCGCCGTCGGCGACACTCTGCTGGGCCGCGCCGACGCCGACGGCCGCCTCACCCTCGATGAATTGCGCATCGATCCCGAAGAGCTCAAGGACATCGACAAGATCATCGTCCTCGCCTGCGGAACCAGCGCCTACGCGGGCCAAGTCGCCAAGTATGCCATTGAGCACTGGTGCCGTATCCCGGTCGAGGTCGAGCTTTCGCACGAGTTCCGCTACCGCGACCCGATCGTCAATGACCGCACCCTGATCGTCGCGATTTCGCAGTCCGGCGAAACCATGGACACTCTCATGGCCGTGCGCTACGCTCGCGAACAGGGCGCTAAGGTGGTCGCAATCTGTAACACCAACGGCTCCACCATTCCGCGCGAATCCGATGCCGTGCTCTACACCCACGCGGGCCCGGAAATCGCGGTGGCCTCCACCAAGGCGTTCCTCGCGCAAATCACGGCCGCGTACTTGCTGGGCCTCTACCTGGCTCAGCTGCGCGGCAACAAGTTCCAGGGCGAAATCAAGGACATCTTGGCCGACCTCGGCAAGATTCCAGCCAAGATCGAGGACATCCTGGCCCGCGAGGACGAAATCAAGGACCTGGCCCGTTCCATGGCGGACACCAAGTCCGTGCTCTTCTTGGGCCGCCACGTCGGCTTCCCGGTCGCCATGGAAGGCGCCCTGAAACTCAAGGAACTTGCCTACATCCACGCCGAAGGCTTTGCTGCTGGCGAGCTCAAGCACGGCCCGATCGCACTCATCGAAGAGGGGCAACCCGTGTTCGTGGTGGTGCCCTCGCCGCGTGGCCGCGACTCATTGCACGCCAAGGTTGTCTCCAATATCCAGGAAGTCCGCGCCCGCGGCGCCAAGACGATTGTTATTGCCGAAGAGGGCGATGACGCCGTCCGCGACTACGCCGAAGACGTCTTCTACATCCCCGAGACGCCGACCTTGCTCGCACCGCTCCTGGCCACGGTACCGCTGCAAATCTTCGCCTGCGAGCTCGCCACCGCAAAGGGCTATGACGTCGACCAGCCGCGCAACCTCGCCAAGTCGGTCACCGTCGAGTAACACTCCGCAACGCACCCCATTGAGGTGGGCGCACGTCAACCCCGCCCACTGAACCACACGCTCCCGGGAGGTCGCCTGATCAGGCGACCTCCCGCCGTCGTTCCTCATCTGTGTAGCACTTAATGCCCATGCCGAGCACAAACATGGGCATTAAGTGCTACACAGATGAGGATAGGGTGGAAGCATGATCGTAGGCATTGGCATCGACGTGGTGGACGTACCACGGTTCCGGAAGCAATTGGAGCGCACCCCAGGTCTCGTCACACGGCTCTTCACCCCCGCGGAACGCGAACTCAACACGCGCTCGCTCGCCGCCCGATTCGCCGCGAAGGAGGCCGTCGCCAAAGCGCTCGGCGCCCCGGCCGGCATGAATTGGCAGCACTGCTGGATCAGCGTCGACGCGCACGGCGACCCCTTCGTCGAAACGATCGAGAGCGTCGCGGAGGTCGAACGCGCCAAGGGCGTCAAGCAATGGCACCTGTCCCTCAGCCACGACGGCGACCTCGCAACCGCAATGGTCATCGCCGAATCCTAAGGATTACCCATGCAGGACGCCTACACCGGAACCCAGATCAGAGAAGCCGAACGGCCGCTGTTGGAGGCCGGCGAGGGCCCGCACCTGATGGCACGCGCCGCGCACGGACTCTTCGCGCGCATCCGCGAACTCACCGAGAGCGCGCGCAACGCAGACCCCGCCGGGGAAGTGCGCGTGAGCGGGCTCGTGGGCAAAGGCAATAACGGGGCCGACACGCTCTTTGCGCTCGCCGAGGCGGCGCGTTCGGGATTAAGTACGACGGCGATACTCGCCTTTTCGGCGGCGCATCCCGAAGCGCTGGCTGACTTTGAAGCGGCCGGTGGCGACGTACTGGAATTGCGCGCGGACACCTTGGAGCGCGCGGTCGCCGCGTGTGAGTCGAGTGAAATTGTGGTGGACGGCGTTTTGGGAACCGGCGCTCGAGGCGGACTCGACGGGATTATCGCCGATCTGGTGCGGGCGCTGCGCCACGAGGGCGAGCCGCAGGACTCTCGCGCGTTTACCGTGATCGCGTGTGATCTGCCCTCTGGAATCGACGCCGATTCTGGCGAAGTGACGCCACCGGTGTTGCGGGCAGATCACACGGTGACCTTTGGTGCGCACAAGCTGGGGCTGTGGGTAGATCCGGGGGCCGCGCATGCCGGTACGGTTTCGGTCGTCGACATTGGGCTGGACATGAGCGTGCCCGCCGGGTATCAGGCCGCTGTTTCGGTCAGGTCCGCCGACCTGGCGCACGCCTTTGACGAGCCGGCACGCACCGATAACAAGTACACCTACGGCGTGCTCGAATTGATGGCCGGGAGCGAGAAGTACCCTGGCGCGGGTATATTGTGCACCGGGGCGGCGCTGGCAACCGGTGTGGGAATGCTGTGCTACAACGGTCCAGAGACCGTCGGCAGGATGGTGGTGCAGGCGCACCCCGAAACGGTTCTGGGTCCAGCAAAGAAATCTCCGCATGCGCTGGTGGTGGGACCAGGCGTCGATTTTGATATCGCCGAGACGCGCGCTCTTGCCATTGAGGCAATCGCCCGCGCCCGCAGCATTGTGTTGGATGCCGGGGCCATCGAACTCTTTTCCGACGTTCCCGAGCCGCAGCGCGTAAACACCATACTGACCCCGCATGCCGGTGAACTTGCACGCCTGATGAGCGCTCGGTCAGGACAAGACGTCAGCGCTCACGGGGTCATGACGCGACCCCTATATTGGGTGCGTAAGGCAATGGAGCTTACGGGGACGGCTGTGTTGCTCAAAGGCTTCACCACGATTGTGGCATCTCCGGAATCGCCGTGGGTTGCTGTGCAGGAGTCCGCGACGGCTCGGCTTGCTACCGCGGGCAGCGGAGACGTGCAAGCTGGGATCATGGGTGCGCTGAGTGCGAGGGATCAGCTGCCTTCACCACTCACTCGTGCGGCACTGGCGTCCAGGCTCCATTCCGATGCGGCATTCATTGCCAGTGCTAACAACCGGGTTCCCATTGGCGCGAGCGATCTGATTCCTGCCATCCGGGAGGCCATCCTGGCCGCCAGCGAACTCGCTTCCGATTAGTCCGACAATCGACCCAACGCTAGGAGATTCATGCAGTCATGGCCCGGTAAGTCCTACCCGCTCGGTTCGACGCTCGGCGAGGAGGGAACCAACTTTGCGCTCTTCTCCCAGGTGGCTACCGCCGTCGAACTTTGCCTCTTTGACGATCAAGGCGAGGAAACCCGCCTGCCCATCACCGAGGTGGACGCATTTATCTGGCACATATTCGTGCCCGGGATCAAGGCGGGGCAACGCTATGGGTTTCGGGTGTCCGGGCCGTGGGATCCGGCGCAGGGCGTCGTGTGCAACCCGGCCAAGCTGCTGCTTGACCCGTATGCCAAGGCAATTTGCGGGGATATCGAATGGGGACAGGCCGTTTTCGGCTACACCTTTGGCGAACCGCAGACCGCCAACGCGGAGAATTCTGCGCCATTTACGATGATGTCCGTGGTGGCGGACACCGGTTATGACTGGAGCGGCGAGTCCCGCCCGCAACACGCCTACCGCGACCTCGTCATTTATGAGGCGCACGTCAAGGGGTTGACCGAAACGCACCCGGACATTCCGGAGAACATTCGCGGAACCTACGCCGCCGTGGCGCACCCGGCCATTACCGAGCATCTCAAGTCCATTAATGTGAACGCTATTGAGCTGTTGCCGGTGCACCAATTCATTAATGATGATGCGCTCATCAAACGCGGTCTCACCAATTATTGGGGGTATAACACCCTCGGTTTTCTCGCGCCCGAGCATCGGTACTCCGCGAGCGGGGCGTGCGGCGAACAGATCACCGAGTTCAAGGACATGGTCAAGGGTCTGCACAACGCCGGGATCGAGGTGATCCTGGACGTGGTTTACAACCACACCGCCGAGGGCAGCGGGCTCGGGCCGACGCTGAACCTGCGCGGTATCGACAATCCGAGCTATTACCGGCTCGATGAGAAGGACAAGTCGGTGTATGTCGATTACACCGGCACCGGTAACTCGCTGAACGTGAGAAGCCCGCATACCCTGCAACTCATCATGGACTCGCTGCGGTATTGGGTGACCGAGATGCACGTGGACGGGTTCCGATTCGATTTGGCGTCCACGCTCGCCCGCGATTTTTACGATGTCGACCGGCTCTCCAGCTTCTTCGACCTCATCCAACAGGACCCGGTGATTTCACAGACCAAACTGATTGCCGAACCGTGGGATTTGGGTCCCGGCGGTTACCAAGTGGGGAACTTTCCGCCTAAGTGGAGCGAGTGGAACGGCAAATACCGGGACACGGTACGCGATTTCTGGCGCTCGGAGCCTGCCACCATTGGGGAACTCGCCTCCCGGCTCACCGGATCCAGCGACCTGTATCAAAGCAGCGGACGCACACCAATGGCGTCAATCAACTTTGTCACCGCGCATGACGGATTCACACTGCGGGACCTGGTCAGCTACAACGAGAAACACAACCAAGCCAACGGCGAAGACAATCGCGACGGCACCAATGACAACCGATCCTGGAACTGCGGGGTTGAGGGTGATACCGATGACGGTGCCATTAACAGTTTGCGCGCCCGCCAGCAACGCAACTTCTGGACAACGCTGCTGCTCAGCCAGGGTGTACCGATGATTTCGCACGGCGACGAGCTGGGCCGCACCCAATTGGGCAATAACAATACCTACGCGCAGGACAACGAACTGTCCTGGATTGACTGGGCGGCGGCCGATCAGGATTTGCTGACCTTTGCCCGGGCCATCACCGGGTTGCGCGCCAAACACCCCACCTTCCGGCGGCGCGGCTTCTTCACCGGGGACATGGTGCGCGGCGCCAATGGCCGCGAACTCCCCGATATTGTCTGGCTGGAGGCTAACGGCAACGTCATGGAGGGCGACGATTGGAGCAACGGAAACGCCAAAACCTTGGGCATGTTCCTCAACGGGGACGGGATTCGCAAGCCCGATGAGCGCGGGGAGCGCATTGTCGATGATTCGTTCATCCTGTACTTCAACGCCGATGGGAAGGAAGCCGAAATCACCATCCCGGATGGTGCATACGGTGCGCGCTGGGTCGCGGAAATCAATACCGGCTCGGGCAATGGCGTGCGCTCGGAGGCCGAGAGTGAGGAATTGTCCGCGGGGGACACCGTCGTGATGGCTGCGCACAGCGCCCTCGTGTTGCGCTGTGTCGCTCCCTGACCGGTGCCGGCCGTGACAAGATACCAGTATGACCTTTCACGCCAGCGATAATCGCTACGAGACCATGCCCTACCGCCGCACCGGACGCAGCGGCATTAAACTTCCTGCCGTGTCGCTGGGGCTGTGGCACAACTTCGGGGACAACAAGAACTTCGACGTTCAACGCGACATCTTGCGCCGCGCCTTCGACTTGGGCGTGAATCACTTTGACCTGGCAAACAACTACGGACCGCCGCCGGGCAGCGCCGAGCTCAACTTCGGTCGACACTTGCGCGAGGGCCTCGGCGCGTACCGCGACGAGCTCATCGTCTCCACCAAGGCCGGACACTTGATGTGGCCCGGCCCCTACGGTGACCTGGGCTCGCGCAAGTATCTGCTCGCGAGCCTGGACCAGTCGCTGGAGCGCATGGGTCTGGACTACGTGGATATTTTCTACAGCCACCGTCCCGACCCGGACACCCCGCTAGAAGAAACCATGGGCGCCCTTGATAGCGCGGTGCGCTCCGGCAAGGCGCTTTACGCGGGCATTTCCAATTACGACGCCGATACCACCGCGCGTGCCGCGGCCTTCCTTTCCGAGCTGGGAACCCCCCTGCTCATCAATCAGCCAACGTACAACATATTCAACACCTGGGTCGAGGATGGAGACCCGAGTCTTTTGGACACCCTCACCGACGTGGGTGCGGGGTCGATTGCGTATTCGCCGCTGGCCCAGGGGCTCCTGACCGACCGTTACCTGCACGGTGTTCCCGAAGGGTCGCGTGCCGCGCAAGGCCAATTCTTGAGCGAACGCAATCTCACCGAGTCCACGCTGGAATCCATCCGCGCCCTGGGCGAGATCGCCAGTGCCCGCGGGCAAAGCCTCGCGCAAATGGCGCTCGCCTGGATTTTGCGAGAGCAACCCGGCGGGGTGGCGCCGGTGACGTCCGCGTTGATCGGTGCGTCCTCGGTCGCACAGCTGGAAGATAATCTCGAGGCAGTCAAGAATCTTGACTTTAGCGCACAGGAATTGGAAGAGATCGATACCGCAAGGGCGTTGCGCAAAGAGTAGACGCCGTGACAAAAACGGGGGAGAGGGATGCTGGCAACAGAAGTATTGAAGGACGCGCTGAGCCGCAATCATGACGGCTTTCCAGAGATCGCGACCGGGCTCGATCCGGAACAGCTTGCCTGGCAAGTGCAACCCGGAGCCAACAGTATTGGTTGGCTCCTGTGGCACACCGCGCGCGTAGAAGACGCCCAGGTCGCCGAAGCGGCCGGAACCGAACAGGTGTGGCTCGCGTCTGCAGATGAGGGAAGTTTCGCCGAACGCGCCGCCCTGGATTTGCCGAAAAACTCCACCGGGTATGGGCACACGCCAGAGCAAGTCGCTGCCGTGAAATTCAGCGATCCCCAGTTGCTTTCCGACTACTATGCGAAGGTCGCCGAGACCACCACTAGCTACCTTGCGAGCCTCACCGATAAAGATCTGGACCGCGTGGTTGATCAGCGCTGGGACCCGCCGGTGACCCTTGGGGTTCGGTTCGTCTCGATCGTGGACGACTGTGCCCAGCACCTAGGGCAGGCCGCCTACCTTAAGGGCTTGCTGCAGAACGGTGTCACATCATGAAAAAGTGGCTCTTCCTGAGCATTGCCATCATTAGTGAGGTCAGCGCGACACTGTGTTTGCGCGGGGCCATGGACCAGCCCTGGCTCTACGCCGGAGTCATTCTCGGCTACGGGATTGCTTTTGTCGCTTTAGCGCTGGTCTTGCGGCAGGGCATGTCTATTGGCGTCGCCTACGGTATCTGGGCGGCAAGCGGGGTCGCGCTGACCGCCATCATCGCGGCCATCGTCTTCGGTGATCCCTTCACCTGGGTCATTGCCCTGGGCATTGCGGTCATTATCGCCGGTGTATTGCTCGTCGAGTTTGGCTCGCAAAAGGCCCACGCCCAAGTTGAGGAGCGCGTGCAATGATGTGGCTTGCGCTCGCTGGAGCAATTATTTTCGAGGTCACCGGAACCATGTCGCTCCGGGCCTCCGAGGGATTCAAAAAACGTGCTTGGATCATTCCGGTCGTGGCCAGTTACGTGGTGGCGTTTTCGCTGCTCTCGGTGGTGCTCTCGCTCGGGATGCCGGTAGGAATCGCTTACGGTATTTGGGCGGCCGTCGGTGTCGCGCTGACCGCCATTATTGGGCGGCTGATCTTCAAAGAACCGCTGACCTGGATCATGGGGATCGGCATTGTGCTCATTGGGCTCGGCGTCATGATTGTGGAACTGGGGTCGCAAGCGCACTAGCCACGTACCGGTCGATTTCGCGATCAAAGGTGGGCATGGGCACGGAGCCCAGGGTCAGTGCGGCGTGATGGAAATCCGGTAGCGAAAACCTGTCGCCAAGGGCATCTTCGGCGCGCCGGCGTGCCGCCTGAATGCGCAACATCCCGGGATAGTAGGAGGTCGCCTGAGCCGGCCAGGTGATGTAGCGATCAACCTCGGTTCCCACCTCATGCGCGGACAGCGCGGTGTTGTCGCCAAGATAGGCGACCGCCCGATCTCGGGTCCACCCAAGCGCGTGAATGCCCGGATCCACGACCAGGCGAACGGCGCGCCACATTTGATAGCTCAACATGCCCATGCGCTCATAGTCGTTAGCGTAGATGCCCATGTCTTCGCCGAGCCGTTCGCAGTACAGCGCCCACCCCTCTCCGTACGCGCTCATATAAACCTTCTTGCGGAAATCAGACACTTCCGGAGCTTCCTGGGCAAAGGGGATTTGCCAGGCATGACCGGGTGCTCCCTCATGCAAAGTCAACGCCGGGATACCGTACAACGGGCGGGATTGAAGGTCATAAGTGTTAACAATGTAGAGGCCGGGTCCGCCGCGACCGGCGGTATAGGTGGGCGCAATTTCGGGTGCCGGTTCGAAGATGCCAAACCGGCGCCTAGGCGCGCGAGGGAAATAGTGGTGCGCAACGCCGTCGAACTTCTTGGCTTGCCACGCGGCAAAGTGGAGCAACTCCTCGGGCGTGCGCGCATAAAACTGCGAGTCCGTTTTCATGAAGGCGAGCAAGCCGGGAAGGTCGCCGCGGTGGCCGAGGTTGGCGGCAAGCTGCTCCATTTCGGCGCGAATCAATTCGACCTGCTCCAGGCCCAAGGCATGCAGCTGTTCCGGGTCCCAGTCTTCGGTGGTCGCCTCAAAAATCAAGGAGCGGTAATAATCCTCGCCGCCCGGGCGCCAGGTGGCGGCGAGCGATTCCGGGAGGTGCGGCAAATAGTCGGCGGTGAGAAATTCGTGCGCGTCGCGGTGCAGCGGAATCAGGGTGCCCTCAATGAGTTTCCTGGCCGAGTCGAGAACCTTCTGCGTGGCGGTACCGGGTCTTGAGGCCGCGAGCGCGGCGAACCCTTTCCAGTAAGGGGTCGCTTCCGCGCCGGTCGACCGGGCGAGAGCTTCCAAGGAGTTCGCGGCACCGGTCATCACCGGGCGCGCCGGCCCGAAACCACGGGCCACGCCGGCGCGCAAATTCTCCAGATTTTCCGCGAAGAAGCGGGGGACCTGCGCTAGCAGATTCAGGTAACGATCGGCCATGGCGCGGTCGGCAAGAGACGCGGGCGCAAAGGCATTCAGGCCGGTCCAAAAGGTCGCGTCGCTGTTGAGGGGCCACTCGCGCGCACGAGTGCGGACCATATCCGCGCGCACCCGCAAGAGGTAATCGAAGACCTCGGCGTCGATTCGCGCCGAGGTGGACAGCGCGTCTCGATCGATGGTGGCGAGCGTTCGAGCGGTGGCATCCGTAATGCGGGCGCGCTCGTCATCGCTTTCGGCATCCACGCGGGGGAGGGCGGCGGCAAAGGGGTCCGTGGTGTCCGGGGGGACTAAACCCGCTTTTTCTAATTGCGCCCGGTCCGTTTCGATCAGCGTGGCGAGGGCGGTGTCCGGCCCGAGGGGCGGCGCGGCGGACGCGCTCTTGGGCGCGGCGGGGGAGTCAGGCGACATAGTGCACAAATTACCCGACCGAGCTCGCTACGGCGAACGCGGTCACGGGGCGCGCTGGGCCGCGGACTGATGCGGGGGCGCGCTGCCAGGGCGCTGCCGGGGTGCTGCTGCACGTGCCGGAGGGCCACTGGGAGCCGCGCGTCGCACAGAGTGGCTATTGTTCAGTATACTGAACAGAATACGAAATAGTGATCGACTTTAAGTGAGACCCATGACCGCAGAGTCTTCTGCCCCGAATTCCGCCCCCGCCGTGGTGCGCGCGGCCGCCGCGCTGGACGCGATTGCCGCATCCGAGACCGGCCGCCTGCCGCTCAGCGACTTAGCGCGCGAGCTCGACATTCCCAAATCCTCCGCCTCCAATGTGCTCCAGGCGCTAGAGGATGCCGGACTCGTGGCGCGCACCCAAGCGGGGTTCGCGCTGGGGCGTAAGCTCGTAGAACTCGGCGGCGCCTACTTGCGGCGCCAAGACGAAATCCAAGAGTTCCACTCCTACTGCGAATCCTCGCCAGTGCTGTCCAAAGAGACCGTGCGGATGGCGTTGCTGGATGGCAAGGATGTCATCTACTTGGCTCGGTATGAGGGTCACCCCGCGGTCCGGTTTACATCCAACGTCGGAGACCGGATGCCCGCGTCGCTATGCGCGGTCGGCAAGGCGCTGTTGGCGCGCCGCCACGAGGAAGACGTCTTGGAAATGTTCCCCGACGGCACGGCGCTGCCCGGACTGACCGAACACTCGATCACCGATCCCAAGAAACTCCGCGCCGATCTCGAGGCGATTGCCAAGCGCGGCTGGGCGTTTGAGGACGAGGAGAACACGCTAGGCGTAGTGTGCGTCGCCGTCCCGATCCCCACGCGCGGCACCCACGGGGCGAACCTGGGGCTCTCCGTTACCGCACTCAAGGCGACCTTCACCAAGGAGTTGGAGGATGCGCTCGTGGGTGAGTTGAAGAATCTCGCCAATATCTTGGGCGACCCGTTCCTCGCGAACGCCTAGCCGGGGGCCCGCTCTCGGCGAATCTCCGCCGTTAGACTCATCTGCACCGAATTCGGTGCGAGTTCGGTGCAGAAGAGTCTAACGGCGGCTGCCGTGTGGCGACCGGGCGGCCCGCGAGCCACGCGAACAAGAAAATTTCCCGCATTCGTCCACTATGCTGTACGCTGTTCAGCATAGTGGTGACGAGGGTCACCCCATAGCCGTCAAGGGAGACGCCATGAGCGTGGACACCGCAGTCACCAAACGCGATGAATTCGATGCCGACCAGTTGCGTCGGGCAACCCTAGCAAGCTCCATCGGCTCCGCCCTGGAGTACTACGACTTCTACATCTTCGGTCTGGCCACCGCCCTGGTGTTCGGCCCGCTTTTCTTCGCGCCCTTTGGCGACGCGGCGACCATCGCCTCCTTCGCGACCTTCGGTATCGCCTATGTCGCAAGGCCACTGGGCGGCCTGCTCTTTGGCTTCATCGGCGACCGGTTCGGCCGCAAAATGGTGCTGATCTCCACGATCGCGCTAATGGGCGGCGCCAGCTTCCTCATTGGACTGCTCCCGACCTACGCGATGATCGGCCCGGCGGCCCCCATTCTGCTGGTGAGTCTGCGCATTCTCCAGGGCCTTGGCGCCGGAGCGGAACAAGCCGGCGCCACCACACTCATTTCCGAGGTCGCCCCGCGTCAACGCCGCGGCTTTTTTGCCGCGCTGCCCTTTGTCGGCATCCAGCTCGGAACCCTCTTGGGCGCCGGAACGTTTGCTCTGCTGGGCCTCGTCGACAAGCAGTTGCTCCTCGACTGGGTGTGGCGCGTCCCGTTCCTCGCCAGCTTCATCCTCATTGTCGTCGCGATTATCATCCGGATGCGTCTGAAAGAAACCCCGGTCTTCCAAGAATTGGAAAAGCACAAGCAGGTCGCGAAAAACCCGATCGGCGTAGTCTGGCACGAGTCCCGGTGGAACATTCTGAAAGGTATCGGTATCCGCCTGGCCGAAAACGGCAACTCCAGCATTTACTCCGCCGTCACCGTCAGTTTCATCGGTGCGATGGCAGCGTTCTCGCAAGAAAAGTCGCTCGGCCCCACCGCCCTCCTAATCGCCGCCGCATTCTCCGCGGTCACGGTCGTGTTCTTTGGCTGGCTTTCTGATCGCGTGGGACGCGTCCCGGTCTACAAATGGGGCTCGCTCTTCCAGGCCGTCATCGCCATCCCGGCGTTCTACCTCATGACCCTGGGCCAGTCGTGGCTCGTCATTGTGGTGATCGTGATCGGCATCGCGCTCGGTGTGCAATCCATGCTCGGACCGCAGTGCGCGCTCCTTCCCGAACTCTTCGGCTCCACGCACCGCTTCACCGGTGTCGCGCTCAGCCGCGAAATCTCGGCCATGATCGCCAGCGGGCTCGTGCCGGTGCTGATCGTCGCGCTCCTGAAAGCGACCGATAACTCCTGGCTCGTCATGGCGATCGTCTCGCTCGTGCTCTCGCTGATCACGTTCGCCACCACGTTCACCCTTCCGGAAACCCGCGGCCGCGACCTGGTCACCCCGGAAGACGCCCACAAGTAGCCGCTTTAGTAAAAGCGCACCGGGTCCACGGTGTGCGGGAGCGTTTCGCCGCGCTCCAGGGCGCGCAGGTTCGCCACGAAGCGCTCGGAGATCAGCCGCGCTTCGGCTTCGCTCAGGGCCGAGGTGTGCGGGGACACGAGCACCCGCGGGTGCTCCCACAGCGGGCTGTCTGCGGGCAGAGGCTCCACGGCAAAGACGTCAAGGCACGCGTAGGAGACGGTGCCGTCATTCAATGCGGCGAGCAGTCCTTCCTCATCCACCACGGTTCCGCGCCCCACGTTCACGAACACCGTTCCCGGCTTCATGGCCGCAAACACCGCGGAGTCGAACAGCTTCTCGGTTTCCGGGGTGCCCGGCAGGGTATTGACTACCGCATCGGCGGCGGGAAGCAAATCACCGAGTTCGGCGTTGGTCACCACTTTTCCCACGCCGGTGATGTCCGACGGCGATCGCTTGGTTCCATAGATCTTCGCACCGAGGGTGCCGAGCAAGTGGGCGGTTTCCATGCCGATCTCGCCCAGGCCGGTGATCACCACAGTGGAACCGTCGAGGAGGCGGACGGGCTGACGTACCGTTGGCCACTCCTTCTTGGCTTGTTGTTCGCGGAGCCCGGCTACGTCTTTGAAGCCCTCCAGCACGCCCATAACCGCGAATTCGGCGAGCGGGCGCGCATGCACTCCGGCAGAGGAGGTAATAATAATGTCTCCCAGGTCTTCGGGAGTGAGGCCGGAGGACTTGAGGGCTCCGCCGGCACCGGCCGCCATCGCCTGAATCCACCTGAGCTTCCTCGACTCGCGCACAATCCGTGCGAGTCCTTCGGGGGATTCGTTGGGGAATCCGTACAGGATGTCCGCGTCCAAGAGCATGTCCCAGTACTCTTTCTCGGCGTCATCGCTCCGGGAAAAAGCAGGGTCCCCGGCGTGATCGGCCGGGAAGCGGCGCGGCGGCAGGAGCTCTGGCCGATAATCCACGGTGTGCTCGGGGAACTGCTCGCGAATCTTCGCGACAAGTTCTTCTTCCAGGGGTACCGCAATGGCGATGCGCATGGCCTATCCTCACTTCCGAAACCCGTGCCTTCACGAGCGGGTGTTCAATATGCTGTATATCGGATAATATACTGAACAGGTGATTCTGAGTGTGTACTGAGTGTGTTCAGTGCAGAATTGCCCCGGCCTTCAAAGGAGCACGCCGCATGAGCGACACCCACCCCGATCATATCCAGCCCGACTTCACCGTGGGGTTTGTCGGTTTGGGTCTCATGGGCAAACCGATGGCGCTCAATATGGTGAAGGCGGGCGTTCACCTTGCCGTGTGGAACCGTTCCATACCCGCGCTCGAGGCGCTACAAGCGGCAGGTGCGCGTGGCGTGCCCTCCGTCGACGAACTTTCTGCGAGCGACGTGATCTTCGTGATGCTCCCCGATCTGGCTCAGATTGAATCCGTCTTAGAGCCGCTCTGGGCGCAATGGGACAACGACCTTGCCAGCGGTGACCTGGATAAAAAGCGACTGGTCGTGGGAAGCTCGGTGTCCCCGGACGGTATCCGCACCTTGGGCGCGCGCCTGAACGAGAGATTCTCCGGCCGGGTCCACTTACTTGATGCACCCGTCAGCGGCGGAACCACCGGCGCCGAAGCCGGGACGCTGGCCATCATGGTGGGCGGTAGCGAGGAAGACTTCGCCGCCCTTAAACCGCTCCTGGATACCATGGGCTCCACCGTTTTGCGGATGGGGGAATTGGGTGCCGGTTCGGTTGCCAAGGCCTGCAATCAGCTACTGGTCGGAGTAACGACGGCCGCCCTTGGCGAAGCCACGGTCATTGCCGAAACAAACGGACTCAACCTGCCGGCGCTCTACGAGGTGCTGTCTGCGGGGCTCGCAGGGAGTAACGTTCTCTCCATGATGGCCCCACGGCTCGCCGAACGTGACTATACGGTGCGCGGCCCTGCCAAATTTATGGTGAAGGACCTCGGCAGCGCCGCCGATGCCGCCCGCGCCGCCGACCTTGATCTCACGCTGGTCCCGGCGGCCGCAACGATGTACCAGCGTCTAGTCGATCAAGGCTTGGGCGATGATGACCTATCGGTCATTCGGCGCAGCATCGAACTCGCCCAAACCGCCAAGCCACACTCTTGTGAAGGAGAAGCGCCATGACCGATTCCTTGTTTGACCTCACCGGAAAGACGGCGCTGGTCACCGGCTCCAGCCGCGGGATCGGCAACTCCATTGCCGAGGGGCTGCTGGAATCTGGGGCGTCCGTTGTCATCCACGGTCGCGACGAGCAGACAGTTGCCGAGGCGGCTTCCGTGTTTTCGGACCGATTCGGCGAAGACCGCGTGTTCACCGCGACCTTTGATGTCACCGTCCCCGACGCCGTGGAAACCGGAATTGCTCGGGTCTTAGATACGGTCGGCCACCTCGACATCCTCGTCAACAATGCGGGCCTACAGCACCGGGTTCCGCTCCTGGATCTGGAACTGGAGAACTGGCACCGCGTCATGGACACCAACGTCACGAGCGCGTTCTTGGTCGGACGCACAGTGGCGCGCTCCATGATTGAGCGCGGTTCCGGAAAGATCATTAACGTCGGCTCGGTCCAGGTCGATCTCGCCCGGCCCACGATCGGGGCCTACACCGCATCTAAGGGTGCCGTCCGCAACCTCACCCGCGCAATGAGCGCCGAGTGGGCCAAGCACGGTCTGCAAATCAACGCCATCGCCCCCGGGTACATCCACACCAGCATGACGCAAGCGCTCGTTGATGACGAGGCGTTTAACTCGTGGATCATTGGCCGCACGCCGGCCGGGCGCTGGGGCTCTCCCGAGGACCTCAAGGGACCCGCCATTTGGTTGGCTTCGGCCGGCTCCAACTATGTCAACGGCCAAACAATCTTTATTGACGGCGGCATGACCACCGTCGTCTAGAGCGCGAGCGAAAATTTTAGGCAAGGAGGTGCCCCGGTGAGCCAAGAGACAAAGACGCGTGCCGTCGTCGTACATCACAAGGAGGATGTACGCGTGGAGGATCGCGCGCTCGGCGAACCCGCACGCGACGAGGCGATGGTGCGTATCGCGTTTGGCGGGGTGTGCGGCTCGGACCTGCACTATTGGCAACATGGGGCTGCCGGGTTGTCGATTCTGCGAGAGCCGATGGTGCTCGGGCACGAGGTGGTCGGCACGGTGCTGCGTGCGGCGGCCGACGGGAGCGGGCCCGAGGTGGGAACGCGGGTCGCGGTGCATCCTGCCACCGAGATCGCCGGGGATGAGCCCTATCCTGCCGACAGCCCGAACCTATCCCCGCGCGGAACGTATTTGGGCAGCGCCGCGCATTTCCCGCACACCCAAGGGGCGTTTGCCGATGTAGCGGTGTTGCCGGCGCGAATGTTGCGCCCGCTACCGGACGGGCTGGATTTGCGTTTGGCCGCGCTGGCCGAGCCCGCGTCGGTGGCCTGGCATGCGGTGGCGCGCTCCGGCGGAGTTGCCGGGAAAAATGTTTTGGTGATCGGTGCCGGGCCGATCGGCGCGCTCATTGTGGCGGTGTGCAAGCGTGCCGGAGCAGCGTCGATCACCGCGGTAGATTTGGCCGAGGTGCCGCTTGAGGTGGCGCGGCAAGTGGGGGCGGATCGGGTGTTGAAGGCGCCGTCGGCGTCCGATCTTGCCGAGGTTCACGCGGATGTGACCTTTGAGTCCAGCGGCAGCGCGCGCGGACTGGATTCGGCGCTCACCGGCACTCGGCGCGGCGGGGAAGTGGTCATGGTGGGTCTGTTGCCGGCAGGAGAGCAGCCGGTGCAGATTGCCAAGGCGATCTCCCGAGAACTGCGGCTTTCAGGGTCCTTCCGGTTCAACGCCGAGATGGATGAGGTCCTTGCCGCGCTCGCGGACGGGAGCCTTGCTGTAGACCCGATTATTACGCATGTTTACCCGGCGGATGAAGCGCTCGCCGCGTTTGCGACCGCGCGGGACTCCAGCCAATCCTCCAAGGTCCTCCTGGATTTTCAGGACTAGCACCCGCGCGGTCGGCGGCTCGGCCGCGGCTAGAAAACGAAGGAAATCAGGAGCACGGCGAGGGATGCCGCGAGCATCACGGCCGAGCCGACAATGCCCTGGCCGAAGTCCTTCACGCGCACGTGCGAGGCGAGCGCGAGGGCGAAATACGCGACGATCGCAAGGATGGTCACGAGGCCGAGCACGGGAATCCAGATTCCCAGGATCAGCCCCAGTGCACCCGCAAACTTGAGCGGCGCAATGAGCGGCCAGACGCGCTTGGGCAGATTGACCGTTTCAAAAGTTTGCGCGATTTGCGGGGCGGGTTTGATGCTACCGATGCCCATGAGAATCATGAGTGCGGCCATGACGATGACGGGCCAAATCGGATCGGGGTACATTGTCGGTGTCCTGTTCACTAGGTTGCGAGGTTCCGGGCGGGTTGCCCGGATGTTCGGCTACATCAAGCGTGTCGCGGGCAAAAACATTCCCCGGGATGCTTGCGAGCCGGAGCGCATTGGGCGAGTTTGCGTGCGGATGTGAGCGATCGCACAACCAGGTAGTTTGCACAGTGTGCAAACTTGCCCATAGTGTAGGAGTGTGAGTGAATCAGCTGTCACCGGGCGCCGCGAACTCAACCGCGAACGTACCCGCTCCGCCATTGTGCAGGCCGCCTTCGACCTAGGCGCGTCCGGATACGAAAACTTGACCGCCGACGCGGTGGCCGAACGCGCCGAAATCTCCCGGCGTACCTTCTTTAACTACTTTTCCTCGGTGGATGAGGCCATCATGGCGCCGGTGCGGGATTTCCTGGAAAGCGCCATTTCCCGCTTGTCTGCCCGGCCCGCAGAGGAAGATCTGCTCGAGGCCGTGCTCTCGGCGCTCGCCGAAGACATCGACGATGAGAGCTTCACCACCGTGTGCACGCTCATGGTGACCGCCCAAGACCGGCCGAGCCTAGAGCGCTACGAACTGCAAATGTGGCATGAGGCCCAATCCAGGCTCCAAGAGGGCCTGCGCTCCCGCTTCCCCGCCGACGTGGACGAGCTTTTCTTGGCCACCGCCGCCGCCGCGATTTTCAGTTGCGGCAAGACCGCCATGGACTGCGCCGCCTCCCGGTATGACGGCTCCAACCCCATAGATATGCAAGATTTCCGTTCCAACCTCATCCGCTCCATCCAGGCGCTCCGCTCTGGATTCACTTCCCCCACCTCGAGGAGTTAGACGTGGCTACTTTTCTTTACCGACTAGGCAAGTCCGCGGCCGCCCAGCGCTGGTGGTTTATCGCGGTGTGGGCGCTCATTGTTATTGCCGTCGCCTCCAGTGCGCTGAGCCTAGGCAAGGGGTTCAAAGACAACTTTGAACTCCCCGGCACACCCGGGCAAGAAGTCTTGAATGATTTGGAGAAGAAGTTCCCGGACTCCACCGGCGGGCTCGGCGTCATCTCCTTCTCCACTAGTGACGGTAAGGCGTTCACTGCTGAGCAGCGCGAGTCCATCACCAGCGCGCTGGAAGAGATTGGCCGTCAGGACACGGTGCAAGCGGTCGCCAACCCGTTTGAGGTGCAGCAGCAACTCGATGGTGCCGCCGAAAAAATTGCCAGCGGCCAGCAAGAGCTCGATAAGGCCAAGGCCGAGGTTGCGCAGGGCCAACAGCAACTAGATCAGCAAAAGCCAGTCCTGGATGCGGCCAAACAGCAGATCGATGCCGCCAAGACGCAAATCCAGCAATTGCGCGACGCCGGGCAGAGCGCCGCCGCCGATGCCGCCGCCGCCCAACTGGCGCCGCGAGAGCAGCAATATCAGCAGGGTCAAGCGCAGTATGACCAGGCGAAGAAGCAGCTCGATGAGGCAAACACCCAGATCGCCGAAAACACCGAAAAACTTCGCCAGGGCGAAGCGCAGCAAACCATCACCGAAGGGTACCGCACGGTCAACGCGGAGGGGGATGTCGCCTACGCCCAGGTGGTGTTCACCGACGCGCTGCAAAATCTGACTGCGGAACAACGCGACGCGGTCAAGGAAGCGGCGAACACGGCCCAGGGCAATGGGGTCGAGGTCAATCTCAGCCAAGAAATCGTCCAAGAGATCTCGCTCTTTGGCCCCTCCGAGGCGATCGGTGTCGCGGTCGCGGTAGCGGTCCTGCTCATCATGCTCGGCACCTTAATCGCGGCCGGACTCCCGCTGCTGATGGCGCTGGTGGGCGTCGCGGTCGGGGTAGGCGGAACCTATGTGCTCACTGCCTGGGTGGAAATGGGGTCCATGACCTCGGTTCTCGGCCTCATGTTGGGGCTCGCAGTGGGTATCGACTACTCGCTGTTTATTGTGAACCGACACCGCAACCAGTTGCTGGGCGGCATGGACCTGCGCGAGTCCATAGCCCGCGCCATTGGCACCTCCGGCAACGCGGTGCTGTTTGCTGGAATCACCGTCATCATCGCGCTCATTGCGCTCGCGGTGCCCGGGATCCCGTTCCTTTCGCTCATCGGCTATTCCGGTGCGGCAACCGTTGCGGTGGCCGTCCTGGTGGCCATCACGCTCACACCGGCGCTCTTGTCCCTGATTGGTACACGCATCCTCTCCAAGCGCCAGTGGGCCAAGGTTGGCAGCGAACC
Organism: Haematomicrobium sanguinis DSM 21259; assembly: GCF_000688395.1. Taxonomy (GTDB): domain Bacteria; phylum Actinomycetota; class Actinomycetes; order Actinomycetales; family Micrococcaceae; genus Haematomicrobium; species Haematomicrobium sanguinis. The sequence continues at coordinate 51,931 of NZ_JIAG01000012.1, forward strand.
GGTAGGCGAAGACGGCGAAGTGGTCCACACCCCGCGCCGCAGTTGGGCGAACGTCACGACCAAGCATCCCTGGCTCGTGGGCATCGCCACGATCGTGGTTCTCGGCGTCGCGGCCATCCCGGCCGCCTCGCTCCGCTTGGCCCTGCCCGACGGCGGGTTCGAACCAGCCGAAAGCACCGCGTACAAGTCCTATAAGAGCATTGAGGACAACTTCGGTGCCGGCTACAACGCGCCGCTCTTGATGGTGGTGGATCTGCCCCAGGGCTCCAACGAAACCACCGGCACTCAGACGTTGGCGCAGGTCGCTACCCAGGTCAGGGACCGCTACGACATTGCCGCCATTACCCCCGGTGGTTTCAACGCCGACTACAGCACCGCCACTTTGCGCATCATCCCGACCACCGGTCCCTCGGATGAGGCGACAGAGAAGCTCGTGCAGGACATGCGCACCTCGCTCGGCGAGATAGGCGCCCAAACCGACACCACGGTCAAGATCACCGGCGTGCCGGTGATTCAAATCGATGTCTCCGAGAAACTCACCGAAGCGCTGCCCGTGTACTTGAGTGTCGTCGTCGGACTTTCCTTGGTGTTGATGCTGTTGGTATTCCGCTCCATCCTGGTGCCCATTGTTGCGACCATCGGTTTTGTTCTCACCATCGGTGCCACGTTTGGCGCGGTGGTTGCGGTCTATAGCTGGGGCTGGCTGCCGGACCTGTTCGGCGTGCACAACCCGGGGCCCATCCTGAGTTTTGCGCCGCTCATTCTGACCGGTGTGCTCTTCGGGCTGGCGATGGACTACCAAATGTTCCTGGTATCCGGGATGCGTGAATCCTTTGTGCACGGTGCCGGCGCGCGGCAATCGGTCGTTGACGGTTTCAACCACGGTTCCCGGGTGGTCACCGCGGCTGCGATCATCATGATCTCGGTGTTTGCCGGCTTCATTTTCGCGCACCTGGCCATGGTGCGGCCGCTCGGGTTGGGGCTGGCGTTCGGTGTGCTGGTGGATGCGTTCATTGTCCGCATGACCTTTACCCCCGCTGTCATGACCTTGCTCGGCAAGTGGGCGTGGTGGATCCCGCGCTGGCTCGACCGCATTCTGCCCGATGTGGATGTGGAGGGCGCGAAGCTCAGTAAGCCCGGGGCGAACAGTACTCGCGGACGCCACGCCCAAACCGTGTGAGCGGGTCGAAAGTGAGAGAATGAGGAGCGTGTGTGCTCCACTAGATGAACCCGTTCTCTCTCGCGCCGGCTTGCCCGAGCGGGTGGCGCGCATCGACCTCGGGGCCATTCAAGCCAACGTGGAGCGAATCCGTAGCATGGTCTCGCCCAGCCGGGTGATGGCGGTGGTCAAAGCCAACGGTTACGGGCACGGCATGGTTCCGGTTGCGCAGGCCGCCATCCGAGGCGGTGCGGCGTGGCTGGGCACCGCCCACGTCAGCGAAGCCGTCGAGCTACGCGGTGCCGGGGTGAGCGTCCCGATTTTGACCTGGTTGCACACCAGTGAAACCGATTTTGACGCTGCCATTCGATCCGGGATCGATGTCGCCACGTCGGGCTGGGAGCTGGCGCACATCGCGCAAGCGGCGCGTCGGCTGGAGCAGCCGGCCCGGGTCCAACTCAAGATCGATACCGGGCTTGGCCGGAACGGTGCCACCGCTGAGAATTGGGATGCCTTGCTCGGTCAGGCGCTGGAGCTACAAGAATCCGGCTTGATCCGCGTCACCGGAATTTTTTCTCACCTGGCTGTGGCCGATGAGCCGCACCGCACCGAGACCGATGAACAGCTCGCGAAATTTCATGAAGCCATCGCGATGGCAGAGGATGCCGGGCTAGATGTGGAAGTGCGCCATCTGGCCAACACCCCGGCGGCGCTGTCCCGCCCCGATACGCACTTTGATTTGGTGCGCGTGGGTATTGGCATGTACGGGCTCTCGCCCTTTGAACATTTGAGCCCGGCGGATTTGGGGCTCGTCCCGGCGATGACGCTGGCGACCGTTGTTGCCAACGCGAAAAACGTTCCCGCCGGGCACGGCGTGTCTTATGGGCTGCGATACACCACACCGGAAGCAACCACACTGGTCCTGATTCCCCTCGGTTATGCCGACGGCATTCCGCGTTCCGCGTCCGGCGGTCCCGTACTGGTGGACGGGCACAAACGTGCGGTGGTCGGCACCATCGCGATGGACCAGCTGGTGGTGGATATGGGCCGCGCCTACGAGAATCCGGGCGACCTTGTGGGCAGCGAGGCCATCCTCTTCGGCGCCGACGGCGAGCAGCCGCTAGCCGACGAATGGGCGCGGGCCGCGGGAACCATCAACTATGAAATCGTCACCAGGATCGGTCCGCGGGTCACCCGCGAATTTGTGAATTCTGCCGAGCCGCAGACGCCGGGCGAGGCGCAGTGGCAGATCACGGTCTCGACGGACTCCCTGGAGCAAACACAATCCGTTGCCGCCCAGTTTGCTCAAGCGTTACGGCCGGGCGACCTCATCATCCTCGATGGGGAACTCGGCGCCGGCAAGACCACCTTCACCCAGGGGCTCGGTGCGGGGTTGGGCGTGGAAGACGGAATCATTTCGCCGACCTTTGTGCTCCAGCGGGTGCACCGCTCGCTTCGCGGCGGCCCCGACCTCATCCACGTTGACGCCTACCGGTTGGGCGAGGATCCGGATGCGCTCGATAGCCTCGATTTGGAATCAACCTTGGATACCTCCGTCACGGTCGTGGAGTGGGGGAAGGAACGCGTGGAGTATTTGACGCCAAATTTTGTTCAGGTATCGCTGCGGCGCGAGACGGCATCGCCCGGTCACACCCATCCCGCCGACGCCGAGGTTCAAACCGACTTTTCCGCCGAAGACGAGGACCAACGCACCATCACTTTCCGTGCCTTCGGTGAGCGCTGGCGCGGCAAACCGCCGCAGTTGACGGGCGCGGAGTAACGCATGCACCTGGCCATTGATACCTCCGCTACCGCAAGCGCCGCACTCATTTCCAACGGCATCGTCCTGGCCGAAACCTCCACCCAGGACACCCGTTCGCACTCCGAAGTGAGCGTGCCACAGGTCGCCGCCGTTTTGGCCGAGGCCGGGGTGGGTCCAGAACGCCTCGACGGCATTTTTGTGTCGGTGGGACCCGGGCCGTTCACGGGTTTGCGAGTGGGCATCGCCGAGGCGCGGGTCCTTTCCGAAGTGTGGGGTGTGCCCCTCTACGGGGTGATGGCGCACTATGCGCTTGCCTGGGACGTCATGGCATCCGGTCACAGCGCGCCATTCTTGATCGTCACCGACGCGCGCCGCCGCGAGGTGTATTGGAGCGCGTTTTCTGCCGAAGGCACTCTGCTCGACGGGCCACACGTGAGCGCACCCACCGAGGTGCCGTCGAGCTACGCGCACTACCGGGCCTTCGGGTTTGGCGCCGGACTCTATCCGGACGCCTTCCACGTGGACCCAGACTTTGCACACCGCCAACCCGGCGCCGCATCGCTGGGGCGTTATGGCCAGGGTGCGCTTGCGGCCGGCATCGCGTTGCCCGGCACTGAACCGTTGTACTTACGCGACTCGGACGCGAAGATCCCCGCGGCCCGGAAACTCGGGGGAAAAGCATGATGAACGACGGCGTGAGGTCGCCTTCCGCGGTTCGCTTCCGGAGCATGCAACTCGCCGATATCCACGTGGTGCATGATCTGGAAACCGAGCTCTTCCCCCATGATGCGTGGCCGCTGGCACTGTTTCATTCCGAGCTCACCCATGAGGACACCCGCTGGTATTGGGTGGTCGAATCCGAGGCGGAACCCGGGCGAGTCATCGGCTATGCGGGGCTCATGTACCTGTCCCCGATTGCCGATATTCAAACCATCGCGGTGCACCCGGATTATGAGGGTCAGGGCATCGGGAGCAGCCTGTTGCAGCGGATGATTTCCGAAAGCATTCGCCGCGGTGCCGAAGCGATCATGCTTGAGGTGCGCAAGGACAATGAGCGGGCTACTCGGCTTTACGAGCGTTTTGGCTTTGAAACGATCGGCGAAAGGCCGCGATATTACGGCGACGGCGCAGACGCGGCGGTCATGCGGAAGGAACTCGGCGCAGAGCAAGCGGCTTCGAACGCGCAAGGGGACGCGACCGGCCCCGCTGCCGTCGATTCGACGCCCGCTGTCCCCGCGCTGCCCCGGGAACCGCTGATTTTGGGTATTGAAACCTCGTGCGATGAGACGGGCGTGGGTATTGTGCGTGGCACCGCGCTGCTCGCGAATGTGGTGGCGTCCTCCATGGAACTGCACGTACCATACGGCGGGGTGATCCCGGAGATCGCGGCCCGCGCGCACTTGGACGCCCTGACTCCGACCATTGCCGAGGCGTTGAACCAGGCGGATGTGGCGCTGGAGGACCTCGATGCGATAGCCGTCACGAGCGGTCCAGGGTTGGCCGGTGCGCTCATGGTCGGTGTCGCCGGAGCCAAGGCGCTGGGCTTGGCCACCGGGAAGCCGCTCTATGGACTCAACCACCTGGTCGGTCACATCGCCGTGGGCTTGCTGGATGCCGGCGTCGAGACATTGCCGCCCCACCTTGGCGCACTCTTGGTTTCCGGCGGCCACACCGAGATCCTGAAGGTTAATTCGTTGACCGAGGATGTCGAGCTGTTGGGGTCGACCATAGACGATGCGGCCGGCGAAGCATATGACAAGGTGGCCCGCATCCTCGGCCTGGACTACCCGGGTGGGCCGGCGATCGACAAACTCGCCAGAGACGGGGACCCGAAAGCATTCACCTTCCCGCGAGCCCTGTCCCTGCCGAAATTTATGGGTAGCGCCGAGAACCCGGGTAAGCACCGCTACGACTTCTCCTTCAGCGGGCTCAAGACCGCGGCGCTACGGGCCGTGGAACAGTTTGAGGCGCGCGGCCTGCCGGTCCCGGCCGCCGATATCGCGGCAAGTTTCCAGGAGGCAGTTGCGGATGTGCTCACCTGCAAGACGATTCTCGCCGCCCAAGAAAACGGCATCGATGCGCTGCTCCTGGGTGGGGGAGTGGCCGCGAATTCGCGCATCCGCTCGCTGTTGGCCGAGCGCTGCGCCGAGGCCGGCATTGAGCTCATCACCCCGCCCATCGCGCTCTGCACAGACAACGGCGCGATGATCGCAACCCTCGGCGCGCAAGTGATGTCGGCCGGCGTTGCCCCGAGCGGACTCAATTTCGAATCCGACCCCTCCCAGCCAGTCACCGAAATCACCACCACCCCCCAATCGACTGTGCAGAACACGCACGCGACACGCCGTTAAAGCGTGCATTTTCTGCACAGTCGACTTCCAGTGTGCACTTTCCAGGGCCAGCTGACCCCACCTGCCGCCTCGGCGAAGGGGGACGGGGGCAGAGGCAGTGAGCGCGGGTGCGCCTTGGTGAGGAACGACGGCGGTGCGTCGCCTTAAGAAGGCAACGCACCGCCGTCGTGCTTCAGCAAGCACCCTCCCTCGACTGTGTAGCAGTTAATGCCCATGACACCGCTCAACATGGGCATTAACTGCTACATAGTCGAGGTGTGAGGTAGATCACATAAACTGAGCGTGACGATTGCGCACCGGCGCACGTCTTATCTATGTCAGCAAGTACATCTCGCGAAAGGGACGTAAACAATGAGCACTACTACCCCAGAGAACAAGCAGAACTCCAGCGCGACCAAGAACTCCCCGGACAAGACGGTAAAGAACGGCGTGGCCGTACCGAATGATTCGGGCGACGCGGGCAAGACCATCATCGAGGGCAACGTTGTTGCCAAGGTGATCGGCATCGCAGCGCGGGATGTATCGGGCGTGTACGCGCTCGGTGGCGGAGCGGCTCGGGCGATCGGCGCCATCCGCGATGCCGTCGGCAACACCGACCTGACTCAGGGCGTGTCCGTCGAAGTTGGCGAAAAACAGGTTGCCGCAGATTTGACGATCGTGGTCGAGTACCCGCAACCGCTCAAGCAGGTCGCTGACGATGTGCGCGCCGCCGTGTACAAGGCCGTCGAGGATTTGGTGGGCTTGGAAGTCGTGGAGGTCAACATCTCGATCACCGACATCCACATCCCGTCGGATGACAAAGACAAAGAGGATTCCCGTTCGGATGAGAATTCCGGACAGGAGAGCGCTCGCCGCGAGGACAACAGCGGACGCGTTCAGTAACAGCTGACCCACAAGGGCCAGTGACCAACCAAGGAGGACATGAAAAATGGGTATCGGAGATAAAGCAGAGAACAAGTTTCAGGACCTCACCGGCAAGGCTAAGGAAGGCGCCGGAAAGGCCACTGACAACAAAGATCTTGAAGCAGAGGGCAAGGGCGATCAGGCTCAAGCCGGCCTCAAGGACGCTGTAGAGAACGTCAAGGACTTCGCCAAGGATGCCGGCGACAAGATCAAGGACGTTTTCAACAAGGATAAGAAGTAACCCACACCACAACCCCTAAGCCGATGCCCGGTTCGCCCGTCCCCCCATTGAGCGGTGAGCCGGGCATCGACCCTCTCAGGGACCTTTTGGGAGTTCGTGACATACTTTTTCGGAGCGAGCGAGTAGCAAAGGGGCGTGATCAGTGAGTTACCTTTCACAAGCGCCCGATGCGCTACTGGTCATCCGTAGCCGGGAGGGCGATCTTGCGGCCTTCGAAGCGTTAGTCACTCGTTACGCGCTACTCATGCGCTCCTACGCCTACCGCATCATCGGCTCGCTTCCCGAAGCCGAGGACGCGGTACAAGAAACGCTGATCACGGCATGGCAGACCATGGACAAGCTACGAGAGCCAGCAAAAGCCAAGAGTTGGCTCATGCGCATTGTCTCGTCAAAGAGCATTGACGCAATCCGGTCACGCAAAGACTACGTTGACCTGGAAGAAGTCGGCGAACCCGGAACGGAAAGCTCCTCACCCGAGGACGTTGCCATCGCCAGCTCTCGCATGGAAGCGCTCGCGCTGGCGCTCGACAAGCTTCCACCCCTGGGCAGACGTTGCTGGGTGTTGCGCGAAATCGGGGAGCAGTCCTATGTCGACATCGCCAAACAACTGGGCGTTCCGCCCTCGACCGTCCGTGGACAAATTGCCCGGGCGCGAGCGTTCCTGGACCATGAATTGAGGGACTGGACATGAGCGAAAACCAGTCAAGCGCACTCGGTCAACTCTTGACCGAGTACGATTTCAAAGCACACAGCGAAAGCGACCGCAATTGGTTGCGCGGCTTTTTGCAAAACATCGCCCTTGAGGCGCAAAGCGGGAGAATGATTCCGCTCGTAGCCCCTGCCGCGCCCGCCGCAAAGAGCGCGGCGAAGAGCGCCGCCAAGGGCACAGCCAAGGGCACAGCCAAGGGCACAGCCAAAAGCGCCGGGCCCGCAGCCAGCACGGCGGACATTGAACTCTGGCAAACCGAAGGCGCACTCCTCGACCTCGTCCGCGCCACCGTGGACGGCCACGATTCGCTCCTGATTGAGCACGTGGAATTCCTTGGCGATGTGTCGCAAAGCGGTGCCAGCGTGGGCGTGTCATTGACCGCCGTCGTACTTGTGGAAACTACCCCGCAGGGCGCGCCCAAGGCGCCCGCCCTCTCGGCCAGCGCGGCCGCCGACCGCGCCCGCACCCGTATCCGCGAGGCGCTGGCACGCCACTCGCAACTTCGCGTGGGCGCCATTGACGTGACGATTACCGATGTCATTGTGTTGCACGCGGCGGAGGACGCCGATGAGTAAGTCCCCAAGCGGATCCGCCGCCTCAGACAAACTCACCCAAGCCGTCGCCGCGCTCGCCGGTGTGGCCGAGGTGTACCCGCCGCACGGCGCCATCCGTGCCGAAGCGGAGCGGCTGTGGAAGGTCCTGGGCGGCGAAGACCCGGAAACCACCCGCAAGGCCGGGTTCGTGGAGGTCACCGACAGCAAGGCGACCGCCCGCATTTCGGTGACGGCAGACGCGAGCGCCCCGGACGTCGCTAAGAACGTGGCCGCGCTCCTGGCCAAGCACCATCCGGACGCCGAAATCAGCGTCACCGTGGTGCGCATTCAAGGCGACTAGGCCCACCCGGCGCTCAGGGCCCCGGCGCGCTAGAACCCGGGGCCGCGGGCCCGTTTATACGCCGCCCCGCATCTGATCCACCAGGTAGCGCACCACCGCGCGCAGATCGCCCCCGGCGGCCGCGGCCACCTCGTGCTGGCGCTGATACCCGGCGCCAAATTCCATCATCCACGCGATATCCTGCAACTCCTGGGCGCAACCAAGCCGGGAAGCGACCGGCGCCAGCCGCTCCACCTCGCGCGCCAGGTGCTCGGTGACCAGCTCCTCGTTGCCCGCCGCATCGGTAATGATGATCGCATCCAAACCGTAGCGTGCGGCCCGCCACTTATTCTCCTGAACATGCCACTGCGGCATGGTCGGCAGCGTCTCTCCGGCCTCGAGCCGATCCGAAAAATCCTGCACCAAGCACTGTGTCAGCGCGGCAATCGCCCCGATCTCGCGCGCGGTGGACACCCCGTCGCAGACCCGCATCTCGATCGTCCCGAGGTTCGCGGCCGGACGGATATCCCAGCGAATCTCGCTCACATCATCGATCACGCCGGTCGTCATCATGTCCCGCACGTACGCCTCATACTCTTCCCAGGTGCGGAACTGGAACGGCAGCCCGGCGGTCGGCAACTGCTGGAACATGAGCGCGCGTTGCGAGGCGTACCCGGTGTCCTCGCCCTCCCAGAACGGGCTGGACGCGGAAATCGCCTGAAAGTGCGGGAAATAGTTGAGCAGCCCGTTGAGCACCGGCATCGCCTTGTTCACATCATCCAGACCCACGTGCACGTGCACGCCCCAAATGAGCATCTGCCGGCCCCACCACTGCGTGCGGTCAATGAGCTTTTGGTAGCGCTCGGCGTTTGTCACCAACTGCGTCGCCGGCACGTCAAAGGGGTGCGAGCCCGCGGAAAACACGTCCAGGCCCATCGGATCGATAACCTCGCGCACCGCGTTCATCGCCTCGGTCAGTTGTCCGGTCGCCTCCGAGACGGTGTGACACACCCCGGTCACCAGCTCCACGGTGTTGAGCAGAAGCTCCTTTTTGACCCACGGGTGCGCTGGATCTTCATGGATTTCCGGGAACTTCGCCTCGATGCCGGCCAACACCTGGTGCGCGGCGGGGACCAGCTCGCCGGACTCGCGATCAACGAGCGCCAACTCCCACTCGATTCCGAGTGTTGACTGTTCGGACGTGGCAAACGGCAATGACAATAGTCCTCCCAGGGTTTCGCGCTACCTTCCAATCTTAGTGGCACGCGCCCGGCCGCGTTGGTTCGAGTTACCAGCCCGCGTAACCTGGCAGTAGATGAAGCGAATATTTCCCACAGATGTACGACGACGTGTCCCCGACTCCCGCACGCGCCTCACCGGCGCCCTTCTCGCCATATTGCTGGTGGTGCTGTGCGCATGCACGCCCGCCGCTCCGCCTTCCAGTTCGAGTGAAACCATGACTTCTAGCACTTCCACGCCCACCTCCGCTTCGCTCAGTTGGGGTCCCAGCCAGCGCAATGCCGACGAGGCGGCGCAAGCCGTCGCCGAAATGAGCACCGAGCAGAAGATCGGCCAGGTGCTGGTGCCGTTCTATTCCGGTGAGGACCCGGCTCCAGAGGTTCAAGCCATTGGCGAGCTCGGTCTGGCCGGGAGCATTGTGATGGGGGACAACGTGCCGGTGGGCGCCAACGGGCTCCCGGATGTGGCTGCCGTCAAGGGCGTGACGGGCGCGCTCGCCGACGCGGCCGTGTCTGCCCGCACCGAGATCAACCCGGATTGGGACTGGCCGGCCATTATTTCGGTGGATCAAGAGGGCGGGATCGTGGCCCGGTTGCGTGATCCGGTGACCGAGTGGCCCGCTCCGATGAGCTACGGTGCCGCCGGTGATACGGAGCTCACGCAGAAGGCGTATTCCACGTTGGGCTCGGAACTGAAGGCCATGGGGTTCACCATGGATCATGCCGCCAGCGTCGACACCACCATTGGCCCAGAGGATCCGACGATCGGCTCCCGCTCTTTTGGTTCCGACCCCGAGATGGTGTCCGAGCAAGGGATCGCGGCGTGGAAAGGACTGTGGGAATCCGGGATCATCCCGGACGCAAAACACTTTCCGGGGCATGGTTCGGTCACGACCGACTCGCACCTGGGCCTGCCGGTGCAGGACGCCTCGGTGGAACAGTTGCAAGCGCGCGACTGGAAGCCGTTCCGGGCCGCCATCGACTCCGGGATTCCGGTGGTCATGATGGGGCACATTGCGGTCCCGGCTCTAGAGGATGGGGTTGCGTCCAGTGTGTCGGCGCCGAGCTATCAGGCGCTGCGCGACCTCGGTTTTGAGGGAGTGGTGATTACCGACGCGCTCAACATGGCGGCCGTGGACCAGGCGTTCCCGGACGGGCAGGCCGCGGTCAAGGCACTTGCCTCGGGGGCGGATCTTTTGCTCATGCCCACCGACGTGTACCAAGCACAGGCGGCGCTGATGGCGGCACTTGGCGACGGCACTGTCCGGATGTCGCGGTTGGATGAGGCGGCAACTCGTGTCATCACCCTCATGAAGTGGTACCAGGACACGAACGCGCCGACCCCGGACCTCTCGACGGTCGGTTCACCGGACAATCAGGCCGTCGCGGCCGAGGTCTCGGAAAAGGCGCTCACAGTGGTGGAGGGCCCGTGTCAAGCGGAACCCGTGTCAAGCGTACGGGTTGTTGGCGGGTCACCGGCCGACCAAGAACGGGTGAGCCGGGCGCTCGCCGATGCCGGGATTGCCACTGGCGCCGGGCCCGTTGTGGCACTGAGCGCCGACGGGTCGACGCCTCCTGCGGATATTGCCGTGACGGTGGATGCCCCCTGGGCGCTTGCCACATGGCAGGCGGACACCAAGATCGCTCTCTTTGGTCGCGACCCGGGCGCGTATACCGCGTTGGCCAAGTACCTCGCTGGAAGTCTCGCGGCATCCGGGAAGCTGCCGGTCGCCGTCGAACCTTATGCTCTGGGGGCAAGCTGCCGGTAGTTCATAATGGGGGAATGCCCATTTTGAACAAAGACATGACGCTGTGCATCTCGTTGTCCGCACGGCCGAGCAACAACGGCACGCGGTTTCACAATTATTTGTACGATGCGCTGGGCTTGAATTATGTCTATAAGGCGTTTGCGCCGACGGACCTGGGGCAGGCGATCGCCGGGGTGCGCGGGCTCGGGATTCGCGGCTGCGCGGTGTCGATGCCGTACAAAGAAGATGTCATTGCGCTGGTGGATGAGATGGATGCCTCGGCGCTCGCCATCGATTCGGTCAACACGGTGGTCAACACCGATGGTGTGTTGCGTGCATACAACACGGACTATGTCGCCGTGGAGCGGTTGCTGCGCGAGAACGCGGTGCCGGCGTCGTCGCGGGTGCTTGTACAGGGGGCCGGCGGGATGGCGAAGGCCGTGGTGGCGGCGCTGCGGAACAACGGCTTTGACGCGGTGACGGTGCTCGCGCGCAACGCGGGCCGGGGTGCGGCGCTGGCGGAGAAGTACGGGTTTGAGCATGTGACGAGCGTGCCGGAAGGTGCCACGTATGACGTGCTGATAAACGTCACGCCGCTCGGTATGGCTGGGGATGCGGCGGACGTGGTGGCGTTTGACGACTCGCTCATTGCGGGGGCCGCCGTGGTGTTTGATGTGGTCGCGATGCCGGCGCGGACGCCGCTGATTCGGCGGGCGCGCGAGCTTGGCAAGACGGTCATCACCGGGGACCAGGTGGCGGCAATACAGGCCGAAGAGCAGTTTGTGCTCTACACCGGGGTGCGGCCCGCTCGGGAGCTGGTGGCGGAGGCCGCGGCGTTTTCCCGCGCGCAGTGATTTTTCTGTGGCAGTTTTGCGGGGAGTGCTGCCACATAATCGATTATGTGGCAGCAGTGGCCCGGAAAGTGTCACGGAAACTTTCCACCGTGGATGCGTTTCAGTGCCGCCTCGACTAGTGCGATGAACTCTTGCGGGCGGTGAACCACCTGATCATAGGTGACCCGTAGCGTGGGAACCCCGTGGAGCACGGACATGTTGTTGCGACGCCGATCCTCTTGGTACCCCTGGGGTGTGTCATGGGACTCGCGCCCGTCAAACTCAATGCCGAGCACCCCGTCAACGAGCCCGTCGATATGGCCCCAACGCTCAAAGTACCGCTGGATTTGAATAATGTGTCCCGCCTTGACCAAGTGGTAGCGGCCCACAGTCTCCAGGAGCGACATGCTCCCCGGCTGAAGCATGTCCACGATGGCGCGTTCGGCCACGAAGTGTGCGCTCGCCGCGCGAACCTCCGCCAAGCTGACTTGCTTCAGGACGACCGCGGACTCGGCAATGACGAGCGCCTCGACTTCGCTCAGACAATGCATGGCGTGCAGGATGACATCGAGGGTTCGGTTGTCGGTGCGGCGGCGGTGCGAAATGAGCCGGGGCCGATCACGCGCCTGGAGCACAGCATCGCGTAGGGGCATGCGCCGGTAACTCACGTGAAATTCGTCGCGATGCGGGTCAAGAACCCACAGCTTCAAGGACCTGGCGGCGGTCACACACGTGACATCAATTCCTTGGGCGCGTAACTGCGCCCAGTGCGCGGCGATGGCGGGGCGCTGCACCACGCCGCGCTGCAGCTTGACCAGTTCACCGCTGGCCATGAGTTCGTTCACCGTCCGCTGGGGGATTCCCGCACGGGCAATCTCCACCAGGCGCGCCGCACCAAACCGTTCGTTCAAGAGCCGTTGCAGATCGGGGTGCATTCGTTGAGTATTTCGGACCGGGAGCGCGCGCGACAGCGGCTCGGTGCAATCTGTGGATAACTTTATGTGGCAGTTTCCCGGCGTGTGCTGCCACATAATCGATTACGTGGCAGCAACGGCACCGAAAGTGCCACGCAATCCGCGCATTGACACGCGCCCACACATTCGGAAGAGTGGACACGAAACAAACATCCGATCTTTCGCGAGGTTCTAGCGTGCCCAGCAAGCCCATCCCCGTCCCCAGCCAACAACAACTCGAATGGCAAGACGACCAGTTCGGGATCTTCTTCCATTTCGGCATCAACACCTTCCATGCCGCCGAGTGGAGCGACGGCACTCTCCCCGCCGAGTCCTTCAACCCGGTCGACTTCGATCCGGACCAGTGGGCGAAAACGGCGGCAGATCTGGGCGCCAAATACGTCGTCCTGACCGCCAAACATCATGACGGCTTTTGCCTCTGGCCCACCGCCACCACCAAGTACTCGCTCGCGTCCTCGCCGTTTCAAGACGGCCAGGGCGACATTGTCCGCGACCTCGGCAACGCGGTTCGGAAGCACGGCCTCAAGTTCGGGCTCTACCTCTCGCCGTGGGACCGCAACGCCCCGCAGTACCCGGACAAGGACGCCTATGACGATTTCTATGCCGCCCAACTCACCGAACTGTGCAGCAATTACGGCGAGTTGAGCGAACTCTGGTTTGACGGCGCCGGCAGTCAAGGCCGCGAATACGACTGGGAACGCATCGCCGGAATCATCGACGAACTCCAGCCCAATGCCGTCGTGTTCAACATGGGCCGCCCGACCATCCGCTGGGTCGGCAATGAGGACGGTCTCGCCGCAGATCCGTGCGAATACGTGGTCGCACAAACCAAACTCGAGCAGTACACCACGGACTCGGTCGATCTCCAGGACGCCTACTACCTCCCGCCGGAGTGCGACGTCTCCATACGCCGCGGCTGGTTCTGGGCCGAGAGCGATGAACCCAAAACCGTCGATCACTTGACCGCGATCTACTACCGCTCAATTGGCCTCGGCGCGAACCTGCTACTCAACATCCCACCAAATAGCCGCGGGCTCGTCGGCGAGGACGACCTCCAGGTGCTCGCCGGGTTCCGCGAGGAGCTCGAGGCCCGTTTCTCCCACCCCATCGAAGCGTCAGTCACCTCCAACGAGGACGGCAGCTGGGCCATCACCTTCGCCGAACCGACGGAGATCGACCAACTGGAGCTCTCCGAAATCCTCACCGACGGCCAGCGCGTCACAGGCCACCGCGTCCTGGACGGCGAGGACGTGATCGCCGAAGGCTTCACGATCGGCAACCAGCGCGTGCACAACTTCGCCCCGCGCACTGTGAGCACACTGCGCGTGGACATCGAGGGCGAAGGCGCCGCACCCCGCTACGCGCGCGGGTTCCGCACCGGACGCACGGTCCCCGAGGTGCCAGCCGGCCTTGAGGCGACCACGGACGCACCGGAGGCGGTTGGCGCGCCTTAGTTTTTCTGAGGTTCGACGACGAGTGCGAACCTTCCAGCCTTCAACCGCGTGAGAATCAGGGTCGCCTGGTTCCGCGCGGTTTTTGGCGTACCGGCAAGGAGGATCTTGCGTAGTTCTTCCGGTGTCACGTCAATGCCGCGTTTCTTGATCTCCAGAACGCCGATGTTATTGGCCTTGACCCAGGATTTCAGCTTCTTGACGTTATACGGCATCACGTCCACGACCTTGAATCCGCGGGCAAACGGCGTATCTGTGTAAGAGTCCGCGCTGAAGTAGGCAATGTGCTCATCCAACGTCCAGCCGCCAACTTTCTCGGCCGCGTCGGCAATGAGTTCGGCGCGAATGACGGCGCCGTCCGGCTCATAAATATACTCACCGAGTTCGCCGATCTCCGGCTCGGTGCTCCCGAAATCCGTGCTGGAGGCCAGTTCGGCGCGGGCGCCCTGGGCAATCACCAGAGCAGAGCGGCGCACCGGATCCGCGGCGTGCCTCCGGGACACCGCGCCCCACCACAGGGTCGCCTCCACCACCGAACCATCCACGCTCAACCACTGCACCTCGGCGGACTCGGGGACCGAGTCGCGCGGAACTCCCGGTCCCATTTTTACGCCGGTAGCGTGAGCCGAGTCCGCGACCTGCTCCACAAAACTCAATGGCGGCGAGAACGCCTGAGGATCAAAAATCCGCGTGGTTCCCGAAGTATTACTGTTGCGCCGAGCGGGATCCAGCCACACGCCGTCGTACTTCTGCCAATCCGTGTCCTCGGCAAGCGCGTGGATCACGCGCGCATTCGGGAAGGGCGTCAGATTCATGGTGGCAACCGCGGCGGTGATCTCATCCGCGTCAACCGCCGTGACGTCCATTCCTGCGGACGCGAACGCGAGCGAATCGGCGCCGATCCCGGAGCCTAAATCGATGATGTTCTGGATGCCGGCGTCGCTAAAGCGCTGAGCGTGGAGTCCGGCCACGAGCAGGCGGGTGGCTTGTTCCAGGCCGTCGGGAGTGAAGAGCAGCTGGTCGGCAAAGGGGCCGAACTTGGCGCGGGCGCGCATGCGCAACTTGGACTGGGACAGCAGCGCGGAGACGAGTTCGGGGGAGTGCCCGTCCTTGCGGAGGCTGCTTGCCACGCTGAGCGCCTCCGACTCCAGGTACGGCGGCATCTGCGCGAGCAATTCCCACCCCTGTGGGGTCAAGAGCGGATCGATCTGTTCGGCGGACATGGGTCCAGCCTAGGACAGCATTTCGCTATTAGCACTCGGGTTGCGCGAGTGCTAAAGCGCGCCTAGAGTCGAATTAGCACTCTCAGAGTGGGCGTGCTAAAAACTTGCCCTCGAATGTCGGCACCGCGACGGCGGCATCCAGGGCGCGAAAACCAATAACTCTTATATAAGGAGAGCGAAGAGTGTCGATCTCGATCAAGCCTCTTGAGGATCGTATTGTTGTTCGCCCGTTGGAAGCCGAGCAGACCACCGCGTCTGGTTTGGTTATTCCGGACACGGCCAAGGAAAAGCCCCAGGAGGGCGAAGTTGTTGCGGTGGGCCCCGGTCGCGTAGACGACAACGGCAACCGCGTCCCCGTCGATGTGGCTGAAGGTGACGTTGTCATCTACTCCAAGTACGGCGGAACCGAAATCAAGACCGGCGGCGAGGAGTACTTGGTACTTTCCGCTCGCGACGTTCTTGCCATCATCGAAAAGTAGCTCATGGCTAAGCAACTGGAATTTGACGAGGCAGCTCGTCGCAAGCTGGAAGCTGGCGTGGATAAGCTCGCCGATACCGTCAAGGTGACGTTGGGCCCCAAGGGACGCAACGTTGTTTTGGACAAGAAGTGGGGCGCGCCCACCATCACCAACGATGGTGTGACGATTGCCCGCGAGGTTGAGCTGGAAGACCCGTATGAGAACCTTGGCGCGCAGTTGGCCAAGGAAGTTGCCACCAAGACCAATGATGTTGCCGGCGACGGCACCACCACGGCAACCGTGTTGGCGCAGGCGCTCGTGAAGGAGGGGCTGCGCAACGTTGCCGCAGGGGCCGCTCCGGGTGCGCTGAAGAAGGGCATCGACACCGCTGTTGAAGCCGTGTCCAAGCGCCTGTTGGACAATGCCCGTGAGGTTGAGGGCCAGCAGGTCGCCAACGTTGCCGCCATTTCCGCGCAGGATCAGGAAATTGGCGAGCTCATTGCCAAGGCGTTTGAGAAGGTCGGCAAGGATGGTGTGATCACCATCGAAGAGTCCTCCACCACGCAAACCGAGCTGGATGTCACCGAAGGCATGCAGTTCGACAAGGGTTACTTGAGCCCGTACTTTGTGACCGATCCGGAGCGTCAGGAAGCAATTCTTGAGGACGCCTACATTTTGGTGAACTCCGGGAAGATCTCCACCGTGGCCGAGCTGTTGCCGCTGCTGGAAAAGGTCGCCGCGGAGTCCAAGCCGTTCTTGATCATTGCCGAGGACGTGGATGGCGAAGCGCTCTCCACCCTGGTAGTGAACAAGATCCGCGGACTGCTGAATGTGGTTGCCGTCAAGGCTCCCGGTTTCGGCGATCGCCGCAAGGCCATGCTGCAGGATATTGCCACCCTGACCGGTGCGCAGGTTGTCTCCGCTGACCTCGGTTTGAAGCTGGATCAGGTTGGTCTCGAGGTGCTCGGCTCTGCACGTCGCGTCACGGTCACCAAGGACACCACCACGATTGTGGACGGTGCCGGGGAAGCCGCCGACGTTGAAGGTCGCGTTGCCCAGATCCGTGCCGAAATTGAGAACACCGACTCCGACTGGGATCGCGAGAAGCTCCAAGAGCGCCTTGCGAAGCTCGCCGGTGGCGTAGGTGTTATCAAGGTGGGCGCTGCCACCGAGGTTGAGGTCAAGGAAAAGAAGCACCGCATTGAGGACGCCGTGTCCTCCACGCGTGCCGCGCTGGAAGAGGGCATTGTCCCCGGCGGCGGTTCCGCGCTGGTGCAGGCTTCCAAGGCGCTGGATACCGACGCGGACGTCACCGCGCTGGAAGGCGACGCCAAGACCGCCGTGTCCTTGGTCCGCAAGGCCCTGACTCAGCCGCTGTACTGGATCGCCACCAACGCCGGAAACGAAGGCTCCGTTGTGGTGAACAAGGTTGTTGAACTCGAAGACGGGCAGGGCTTCAACGCCCGCACCGGCGAGTACGAGGACCTAGTCGCCGCCGGTGTCATCGATCCGGTCAAGGTGACGCGTTCCGCACTGCGCAACGCCGCCTCGATTGCCGGTTTGGTGCTCACCACTGAAGCGGTGGTCACCGAAAAGCCGGAAGAGGACGACGACGAGAAGTAGTCGCGAACTTCCGTGAGCGTGAACTCGCGTTTACGCTCACGGAAGTTCCACGGTGAGTGTTAACCCGGGTTAGCGCTCACGGAAGTTTTAAACCAAGAACCCCGCGCCCGTCATGGCGTGGGGTTCTTGGCTTAAGCGGTGTGCGCGGCGCCCGTTCCACGCCGCGCACACCAGGTCTATGGGGTTGTCGGTGTGGGCGTGGGCTCGGCTGGAGTTTCGGTCGCGGTGTGCGGGGCCGGGCTCGCCGGGTACTCCGAGGGTTGCGGCGGAACCTCGTGGGCCACGCTTCCTTCGGGCGAGACGCCCGAAGGATCCAGACCGTAAACCTGCGGTTGTGGGAACGAGGGCGTCCGTAGTTGGTCCTTGGCGTAACCAAAAACACCGTTGATGTTCGCGGGTGAAACGCCGTCTGGCACGATGCGTTGCGGGAACACGTTGTACGCCGTTTGACCGTTGGAAAGTAGGTCTGGCGCACCATTGATGGGGATGCCCGATTCGCCGACAATGGGCCCGTAGTAATTCTGCTCCGGTGGACGCGCGGCACCAAGATTGAGCGGGTTACCGTTCTGGTCAAAGAGTTGCACCTGGGGGATGGGCTTTCCCTCGACGTCATAGGCGAAGACGTTCGTGAGCGGCACGCCGTTGTTGAGGAGTTCCGGATTGGATAGGTCGGTTGAAGAGTTTGCGCCGCCGTATTGAGTGCCGTCGGGTCCATAGGTAGCAGCAATGAGACTCGCCGGAATGAGCAGCACGAGTCCCAGAACGGCACCCGCCGCGCTCACAACCCCAACGGCACGCTCCCACCGTCTACGTCGGAGGTCGTTCCTAGCACGGGCATCTTGCCAGAGCCCCCACGCAAGACTTACGGCAAGGAAAGCAAGCAGCAACGCCCAGTGCATCCCGCGCTGGGGCAAAGGAAGCATGTTGAAATCGACCCACGCAAAGAGACAGACGGCAAGGAGGTAGATCCCGTACCCGCGCAGAATCCACCACAGCGGCGCGAGTCGCTTCAGCACCGGCGTGGCGGCTCGGAACGCGGCCGATTCCTCGATCTTGGCGACAATGGGAGCTACCCGATCCTTGAACCGAATTCGAGTGTCTTCCTTCGCGCCGAGCCCCGCGGACTCCCGCAATTCCGCGGCATAGGCGCTCGCCGATGAGGGCAGTGCACCGGAGTCTGCGAGCATTTCGCCCAGATTGTCTTCCAGGTCCTCGGTGAGCTCTTCGATTTGCTCGGGTTTAAGGTCGCCGAGGTGTGTACGGACCGCACGCGCGAACTCCTCGACTCCGTCCGGCTGAGTATTGGTTGTTCCCGGTGCCGTGCTGCTCATGATTTACCTGCCCTGGGTTGCTTGGCCGTGGTGGGATTCGGTGTGGCCGTTTCGGAAAGAAGCTTGTTCATGGTCGCGGAAAACTCGCGCCAGGAGTCGCGCTGCTCCTTGAGCGAACGCCTGCCCTGTTCATTGACTCCGTAGTATTTGCGGTGCGGACCGTCATCGGAAGGGACCACATAGGTTGTCAGCGACCCTGCCGCGTACAGGCGCCGAAGCGTTCCGTACACCGACGCGTCGCCAACTTGCTCGAGGCCCGCAGCGCGTAAGCGGCGCACCACGTCATAGCCGTACCCGTCCTCTTGATCGAGGACCGCGAGCACCGCGACGTCTAAAACGCCCTTCAGTAATTGCGTTGTGTCCATGGCCGACCCTTCTTCAATGCCTTAAAAACAAGCTACTCCGTAATACGTACTAGTGTCTAGTGTGGGCTACGGCGTGTTGAGTGCCAGAATCGCCAAGTGGGGGATTGGGTGACGAGCCGGTAAACTTAATGGGTCTGTTTATCGAAAGGTTCAGCGTGTCCTCCACGCCAGTTGCAACTGCACCTCGCGGTAAGAAGATAACCACAGCGAAAACGGCGTACCGTCCAGAAATTCAGGGCTTGCGTGCATTAGCGGTTTTATTGGTTGTGGTCTACCACGTATGGCTGGGCCGAGTATCCGGTGGCGTGGATATCTTCCTGCTCATTTCAGCGTTCTTGATGACGGCCTCGTTTGTGCGCAAGGTCGAGTCGGAGCGCCCGCTTGAGTTGCTCAAATATTGGGCCAATGTGTTGCGGCGGCTGCTTCCCGCGGCGAGCGTGGTTCTCGTTGCGGTGCTGATCGGCTCCTACTTCATCCTCCCCTCGGTGCGTTGGCCGGAAATTTTCTCGCAGACCTGGGCGAGCCTGTTCTACCGGCAAAACTGGGAGCTGGCCAACCAAGCCATTGATTACCAGGCCGCAAGTTTCGATACCGCGAGCCCGCTGCAGCATTTCTGGTCGCTGTCGATACAGGGCCAAGTGTTTTTACTGTGGCCCCTGCTCTTTGCCTTGGGCGCATTGGCGACCAAAATTTTGCGCATCAAGTACCGCACGGTCATGGTACTGGCGTTCGGAACGGTATTCACGTCGTCGTTCATCTACTCTGTGGTGACCACCGCGGCAAACCAGCCATACGCGTATTTCGATACCCGCGCCCGGCTCTGGGAATTCGCCTTCGGCTCGCTGCTCGCGTTGCTGCTGCCGTATCTGACGCTGCCGCGGGTGTTGCGCGTTGTTGCCGGGTGGGCCGGGCTCGTGATCATGTTCGGTACCGGGTTGGTGCTGACCGTGGAGAACCAGTTCCCCGGTTATGTGGCGCTGCTGCCGCTCATTGCTGCGGCTCTCATCCTTGCCGCCGGCCAGACCGAGAGCAGATGGGGTGCTGACCGTGTGCTCAGCGCCAAGCCGCTCGTGGGGCTCGGCGGAAGTTCCTACGCGCTTTACCTCTGGCATTGGCCGCTCCTCATTTTCTGGATGGCGCTGACCGAAACCGAATCCGTGTCCCTGGTGGCCGGAGGTGTGATCATTGCGGTGTCGCTGGTGCTGGCGCAAGTGACGACCCGCGTACTTGAGACGCCGCTGCGCACCTGGAAGTGGCCCTCGCACAAGGTGCGGCGCACCCTGCTCGTGGCCGGGGCCCTGGTGCTGCTGGTTGCCGCACCGCTGACCGGATGGCAAACCCAAGTGATGGCGCAAGAAACCAAGGCGCAAACGCAGACCGTCGAGGACAATCCGGGTGCGGCCACCTTGCGTCCGGATTTTCAATACCAAGGGGATCCCGGGGCTGTGGTCAAGCCGCTCGCGTCCTCTGTCAACGGAGAGTGGGCGGCCGGGGACCGCGAATGCCAAGGGGCATTTGCGCCGGGCCTGGACCCGCGCATTCCGGACTGCCTGCAGGTGGGGGACCCGTCCACCGCGGATAAGAACATTCTGGTCATCGGCAATTCGCACATGCAGCAGTGGTATGGGGCTTTTGTGCCGCTCGCGCAGAAGAACAATTGGTCGGTCGCGGGGCTGATCAAGTTCGGTTGCCGCTATGGCGGATACGCGGATGAATTCGGGCAAGAATGCAATGACTTTATCGACGGGGCGCGTGAAGCGGCTCTGACTATCAAGCCGGATCTCATTGTGGTTCTCGGAACGCTGACCGAGCCCGGCGGTACCGGCGAAGTGCTCATCCCGGAGCTGGCCACGAGCCTCAAGCCGTTCACTGACTCCGGAATCGACGTGCTGGCACTGCGAGACAATCCGAGATTCACTTTCAACATGGCCGAATGCATCTCCAAATGGGGAGCGACAGCCGAGCGATGCCAGGCGGATGCCGCAGACCTCTACGCACCCGAAGACCCGCTTGACGCGCTGGCCAAAGAGTCGCCGGAGGTTGCCACGGCGGACTTGTCCGAGTTGTTCTGCCCGGGCGGAGTATGCCGAGGAGCCATTGGTAACGTGATGGTGTACATGGATGAAAACCACGTGACGAAAACCTACATGGAGTCCTTGGCTCCGCAACTAGAGCAAGCAGTGCTGGGGGCAACTGACTGGAAAGTGACCCCGCAGGGCTAGTATGGCAACCTCACTCACCTCGACCCGGCCGGCAACAGGCCAGGTCCCTGTCCCCGCCATCGCAAATTATCGTCCGGAAATCGAGGGCCTGCGCGCGGTCGCGGTCTTCCTGGTGGTGATTTACCACATTTGGTTGGGCCGGATTTCCGGCGGCGTGGATATCTTCCTGCTGATTTCCACTTTCCTGATGACCTTGCAATTTGGGCGGATGTTTGACTCCGGCAGGTCATTCAACCTCTTGCGCCGCTATGTGCACACGTTTAAGCGGTTGCTGCCCGCGGCCGTGATCGTGTTGCTGGCAACGTTGATCGGTACCTACTTTTTTGTGCCGGCCTCGCGGTGGCAGGACATTGTCGATCAGACCTGGTCCTCGCTGTTCTATTTTGAGAACTGGACCCTCGCGATCAATTCGGTGGACTACTACGCGCAGGATCACTCGCAAGCGAGCCCGTTGCAGCATTTTTGGTCGCTCTCGGTTCAGGGCCAGGTGTTCATTCTGTGGCCCATCATCTTTGGCTTGCTTTTCCTGATTGCCCGCAAACGGCGGCAACTCTATAAACCGCTTGCGTTCACGATTTTTGGGCTGATATTTGCCGCCTCGCTGATATTTTCGATTTTTGAAACCTACACCAACCAGCAATTCGCCTATTTTGATACGCGTACCCGCTTGTGGGAATTTGCCCTCGGTTCGCTCATAGCGCTGCTGATGCCCTACCTGAACCTGCCGCGGCGCTTGAGGATTGTCATGGGTTGGGTCGGCATGATGGCAATCGTATTGTGCGGAATTGTGTTGGACGTCGGCACGCAGTTTCCCGGGTATGTGGCGCTCTGGCCGCTTGCCGCCGCGGCGTTTGTGATCCTGGCCGGGCAGACGCAAAGCACCGCCGGTGTCGACTACATTTTGAGTTCCAAGGTCTGGGCGTACCTTGGCCGCAGCTCATACAGCTTGTACTTGTGGCACTGGCCCATCCTGGTCATCTACCTGACCTACTTTGACCTGGAGAGGGTGAACTTTCTCACCGGCCTGGGGATCATCGTGGTCTCGCTGATTTTGGCCTTGGCCACCACCTACCTCATTGAACGGCCGATTCGCTCTGCCAAGGGCATCGATGCCAGTACCTGGCGTTCACTCGGGGTGGCCGGGGCCTGTGTGGCGCTGGTTGCCGGACCGGCAATTTATGGTCAAATCAGCAT
The DNA here is from genome assembly GCF_000688395.1 of Haematomicrobium sanguinis DSM 21259. Lineage (GTDB taxonomy): Bacteria > Actinomycetota > Actinomycetes > Actinomycetales > Micrococcaceae > Haematomicrobium > Haematomicrobium sanguinis. Next base: position 74,589 of record NZ_JIAG01000012.1, read on the forward strand.
TAACCAGCGCATATCCCAGGTGCAGGCTCAAGGAGTCGGCGACAATCCCGGCGCGCGCGTGCTCAGCGAAAACTGGATTGGCGACATCAATCCCAACGCCCTCATCAAGCCCGCCGCCGAGGAGCTGCCCAATCAATTCGCGTCGCTAGAGGGCTCGTGCACGGGCGAGTTTGCGCCCAGCGACCCGCTGCTGCAAGAGCGATGCGCCCAGACCGCGCCCTATGGTCCCGATGCCCCGGTCATTCTCTTTATTGGCGACTCGCACGCCGAACAGTGGATGCCCGCGTTCCAGACCGTCGCCGAGCAAAACCAGGCAAACCAGGTGGCCTTGCTTCTAGGCGCCTGCCCTTTCAGCGAGCCCGACGCACGCAATAGCCAACAATGCGCAGACTTCAACCAGAAGGCGAGCGAATACGCCAAGAATCTGAGCCCGGACCTCGTGGTTACCGTGGCGACAGAGGCCGCGCCCTCCAGTCCGGACGAGCGTATGGTTAGCGGCTGGGATGAGGCGGTTATTGAGCTTGCCGATAGCGGCATCCCGGTCTTGGGACTTCGCGATAACCCTCGTTATGACTTCAATATCGCCGAGTGTGCATTGACTTCCACCAATCCAACCCAGGATTGCGCACTCCCGGTCAACCAAGTTCTCGCGCCCGAACCGCCATACCAGGCCGCGCTGGATGCCGGGTACTATCCGGGCCTAGTCAGTTTCTTGGACATGACGGACCTGCTGTGTCCCAATGGGCTGTGCCAGCCGGTGATCGGCAACATGATGGTGTACCTGGATGACAACCACGTGACCAAGGATTATTCGGCGTCGATGGCCGATCAACTAGCGCGCAGATTTGCGGACCTGGACCTGCTGTGAGCCGCGTCTCACCGGAATACGGGCACGCCATAAAGGGTTCTAAACTGTAATCCAAGACCCCACAATTTTGCCCTCGAGGAGCGCCGTGAACCACAGCTTAAGCGAAGAGTCCAAAGATCCTTTCGGCTTTGTCGGCCTGACCTATGATGACGTGCTCCTCCTCCCCGGGCACACCGATGTCATTCCCTCCGATGCGGACACCACCTCCCGCATTTCCAAGCGCATCACCGTGCGCACCCCGCTCCTCTCCGCGGCCATGGACACGGTGACCGAGGCACGCATGGCCATTGCGATGGCCCGCCAAGGCGGGCTCGGGGTGATCCACCGGAACCTGTCCATAGCCGACCAGGCCGAGCAAGTCGACCGCGTCAAGCGCTCCGAATCGGGCATGATCACCAACCCGGTCACCATCGGACCGGATGCCACTTTGCGCGAGTTGGATGAATTGTGCGGCCATTACCGCGTCTCGGGTTTGCCGGTGGTGGATAACGACGGCGTGTTGCTGGGAATCGTGACCAACCGCGACACCCGCTTCGTTCCAGAAGGCGATTTCCCCACTCGCCGGGTGCACGAGGTCATGACCAAAATGCCGCTGGTGACCGGCCCGGAAGGCATCTCCCGCGAAGAGGCGAGCGATCTGTTGGCCAAGAACAAGATCGAAAAGCTGCCGTTGGTCGATGCCGCCGGGAAACTGCGCGGACTCATCACCGTCAAGGATTTCACCAAGGCCGAACAGTACCCGGACGCCACCAAGGATGACGAGGGTCGTTTGCGCGTCGGCGCGGCGATCGGCTTCTTCGGCGATGGCTGGGAACGTGCGATGACCTTGATCGACGCCGGTGTTGACGCACTATTTGTGGATACCGCGAACGGCCACAGCGCCGGGGTTTTGGACATGATTGCCCGGCTCAAGGGCGAGCCCGCGGCCGCGCACGTCGACATTATCGGCGGGCAGGCCGCTACCCAAGAGGGCGCCCAAGCGCTGGTGGATGCCGGTGCGGACGGGATCAAGGTCGGGGTCGGCCCCGGGTCGATCTGCACCACCCGCGTGGTCGCCGGTGTGGGCGTGCCGCAAGTGACCGCGATCTATGAATCCGCCAAGGCGGCGATCCCGGCGGGTGTCCCGGTTATTGCCGACGGCGGCCTCCAGTATTCGGGGGACATCGGCAAGGCGATTGTCGCCGGTGCCGACACCGTGATGCTGGGCTCCCTTCTGGCGGGCTCCGCCGAGGCACCCGGCGAACTCATTTTCGTCAACGGCAAGCAGTACAAGTCCTACCGTGGCATGGGCTCGCTCGGCGCGATGCAGAGCCGCGGCAAGAACACCTCCTACTCCAAGGACCGCTACTTCCAAGCGGATGTGCCCAGCGATGACAAGCTCGTCCCCGAAGGGATCGAAGGCCGGGTCGCCTATCGCGGTCCGCTCGCCTCGGTGGCCTACCAACTGGTGGGAGGGCTGCGCCAAACCATGTTCTACACCGGCGCGAACACCATCCCCGAGCTCAAGGCGAAGGGCAAGTTTGTGCGCATCACCTCGGCCGGGCTCAAAGAGTCCCACCCGCATGACATCCAAATGACGGTAGAAGCCCCCAACTACACCTCCAACTAGAAATCGACTGTGCAGAACACGCACGCGACACGCCGTTAAAGCGTGCATTATTTGCACAGTGGATTTTGAGTGTGCACTCGGTGGGCCGCGCGGGGCGGGTCGCCGCCCGTTTTCCCCGCGCGGTTTTTAAAGTACGACGGCGCGTGGTCACCTTGAGCGCGAAAAGGTGACCACGCGCCGTCGTACTTTAAGCGCCCAGGTGCCAGCGCACCTGGGTGAGGTTCTGCGATGAACGCCACACGCCGGGCCCCCGCCCCTGCGATAGGCTGGTCAAGTGAGTCAAGAAATCGAAATTGGTAGATCAAAGCGCGGCCGTATGGCGTATTCGTTGGACGATGTAGCGATTGTTCCTTCGCGCCGCACCCGGGATCCGAAAGACGTCTCGGTGTCCTGGCAGATCGATGCATATCAGTTTGATGTTCCGTTTATTGCCGCGCCCATGGACTCGGTCATGTCACCGGAGACGGCGATCGAATTGGGGCGGCTCGGCGGTCTTGGCGTGCTGAATTTGGAGGGGTTGTGGACGCGCTATGCCGATCCGCAGGCCGCCTATGACGAAATTGCGGAATTGAGCGCGAAAGACTTTTCGCCCAAGGCGACAAAGCGGCTCAAGGAAATTTATGAGGCGCCGATCCAGGCCGAGCTGATCAAGGAGCGGCTTGCCTCCATTCGAGAGGCGGGTGTGACGGTCGCGGGTTCGTTGACGCCGCAACGCACACAGGAGTTTTACAAGACCGTACTGGACGCCGGTGTGGACATTTTTGTGATTCGCGGGACCACCGTTTCGGCCGAGCACGTGTCCAAAGCCGACGAGCCGCTTAACCTCAAAAAATTTATCTATGAACTTGACGTACCGGTGATTGTCGGCGGCGCGGCCGGTTACACACCTGCGCTGCACCTCATGCGCACCGGTGCTGCCGGTGTGCTCGTCGGTTTCGGCGGGGGAGCGACCACCACGACGCGCCGAGCGCTCGGCATCCACGCGCCGATGGCCACCGCGATTTCCGATGTGGCGGCCGCGCGTCGGGATTATTTGGACGAGTCCGGCGGGCGCTACGTGCACGTCATTGCCGACGGTGGCATGGGAGTCTCCGGAAGTATCGTGAAGGCCGTCGCCATGGGCGCGGACGCGGTTATGGTCGGATCTGCGCTCGCGCGAGCCACAGAGGCACCCGGTCAGGGGTGGCACTGGGGGCCCGAGGCTCATCACCCAGAGTTGCCGCGCGGCGACCGAGTGCATCTCAAGCAGGTGGGCCCGCTCTCCGAGGTGTTGTTCGGGCCGTCCAACCACACCAACGGGACGTCGAATCTTGTCGGGGCGCTCAAGCGTGCCATGGCGACGACCGGCTATTCGGACCTAAAGGAATTCCAGCGGGTGGAGGTAGTTGTCTCGCCGCCTGCGATCAATCCATAACCGGCATCGGTGCCGGAAACGAGGGGAGAACACCATGAGAAAAAGTGTGATGAGTCCGGCAGAGCGTGAGATCGCGCTCAAAGAACTTGGTGAAACGACCGCGCACGGCAAGGAATTGGACGTGCTGATCGTTGGCGGCGGCGTGGTCGGCGCCGGCGCCGCCTTGGACGCGGCCTCGCGCGGGTTGAAGGTTGGCATTGTGGAGGCCCGCGACTGGGCTTCGGGAACCTCCTCGCGCTCGTCCAAACTGATTCATGGCGGCTTGCGGTACCTGGAGATGCTGGACTTTGGGCTCGTCAAGGAAGCACTGCAAGAGCGCGGACTCTTGATTGAGCGTCTTGCCCCGCACTTGGTGCGCCCGGTCCCGTTCCTGTATCCGCTCACGCACCGTTTTTGGGAGCGCCCGTATGTTGAAGCGGGCATGATCCTCTATGACACGATGGGCCTGACCTCCGGTCACGGGCGCGGCGTGCCAGCACACAAGAATTTGAGCCACAAGGCGACGATGCGCGCCGCCCCGGGGCTCAAGGACGATTCGATGATCGGGTCCATCCAGTATTACGACGCGCAGGTTGATGACGCCCGCCTGGTGCTGGAACTGGTGCGGACCGCATCCAAGTACGGTGCGCTGGCCGCGAACCGGCTCGAGGTCGAAGATTTCATTCGCGAGGGCGAACGCGTGGTGGGGGCACGCGTGCACAACCTGGAGAACAACGAAAAATTCGATATCCGGGCAAAGCAAGTGGTCAACGCGACCGGGGTCTGGACCGACGATACCCAGGGTCTGGTCACCGATCGCGGCCAGCTCAAGGTGCGTGCATCTAAGGGCATTCACCTGGTGGTGCCGCGGGATCGATTCCAAAGCACGGTAGGTCTAATCTTGCGCACCGAGAAGTCGGTGCTGTTTGTCATCCCGTGGGGACGACACTGGATTATCGGTACCACCGACACCGACTGGAACCTGGATAAGGCTCATCCGGCAGCGTCCTCCTCGGATATCGATTACATTCTTGAGCACGTCAACAAGGTGCTCAAGCGTCCGCTCTCTCGCGAAGATGTTGAGGGAGTTTATGCGGGCTTGCGCCCCTTGCTTGCCGGTGAGAGCGATTCGACCGCGAAGCTATCTCGCGAGCATGTGGTGGCCCACCCGGTCCCCGGCCTTATTGTGGTGGCCGGCGGAAAACTGACCACCTACCGCGTCATGGCCAAGGACGCGATCGATGAAGCCGCGCGCACCCTGGACGAACGCGTGCCGGACTCGGTGACGAACCGCACCGAGCTGCTCGGCGCAGACGGGTACTTCGCTACCTGGAATAAGCGCGCCCAGCTGGCCCATGACTACGGGGTTCACGTGGCTCGCGTGGAGCATTTGCTGCACCGGTACGGGTCCATGGCCACCGAAGTTCTCGACATCATCAAGAACGACCGATCCATGGCGCAACCGTTGCCCGGCGCCGACGATTACTTGCGCGCCGAAGTGGTGTACGCGGTGTCCCATGAAGCAGCCCTGCACATCGATGACGTGCTCACCCGCCGCACCCGGATCTCCATCGAGTCCTGGGACCGCGGGGTCTCGGCGGCACCGGTCGTCGCAGACATCATGGCCCCGCTGTTGAAGTGGAACTCGAAGCAAAAGAAGAAGGAAGTCGACTACTATTTGGCGCGCGTCGAGGCAGAGCGGCTCAGCCAAGAACAACCCGATGACAAGTCTGCCGATGCCGTGAGGTTGGGAGTACCCGATATTGTCCCAGTTGACTGATGCCACGCTGACCACGCCTGAGCTGGTCGTTCTAGAGTTGGAGGCCGATTCGCCAGAAGACGCCATCGCCCAGCTCTCCGAACGGCTGGTCGAGACGGGCCGCGTGAGCGATTTGCAAGGTTTCCTAGACGAGGTGAACGCGCGCGAACATCAGATGGCGACCGGTCTTCCCGGGGGGATCGGGTTACCGCACGCGCGCACGCAGTACGCCAATCAGGTGAGCATCGCCGTCGGAATCACCAAATACGGGCACAGCCTGGACTTTGGGGCCGTGGATGGGCGAGCGGACATCATCTTGCTGCTCGCCACCCCGGCGACTTCCTACTCGGAGCATCTTGAGGTGTTGGCCACCCTCGCGCGCTCGCTGTTCAAGGAAAACTTCCGCGAATCGCTGCGCCGCGCGCATGACCCGGAGGTCATCGCCGAGCTCATTAACTCGACGGTAGATTTTTCCAACCCCTAACCCCCATCCCCTCACAATCGACTGTGCAGAACACGCACGCGACACGCCGTAAAAGTGTGCATTATCTGCACAGTCGATTTCCAGTGTGCGGGCGCAAAAGCCGAGCCCGCCCCGTCAAAGGTGTGCGGCTCGCGCGTCCCGAGGCTCCAAATGCCCGCGCCAGCCGCGCGAGCGCATCGCCGCAATCACCTGGCTGACAATCTCCTGCGAACCATCCCTCACATGGTCCGCAGTCACCCGGATGGTCAGCCACCCGCGCGCGCTCAACTGCGCATCGCGTTCAATATCGGAGGTGAATTGGCTGCGCGCCATATGGAGCGCGCCCTCATATTGGATTCCGATGCGAAACGCACGATACCCCAAGTCAATCCAGCGGTTCCGAGTCTGCCCGAGACCCATAGACACCTCCACCCGAACGTTGGTCTCTGGCATCGGCAGACCCGCTTCCCACAAGGCAATGCGCACGAGGGTCTCCGGCCGCGAATCCACGCCATTGCGCATCAACTCTAACGCCGCCCGCGCTCGCTGAATCCCGCGCATCCCGCCATGAGCGGAGACGACCGCGCGCAACTGTGCCGGAGACGCAATTTGCGCGCGTTCAACCTGACCGCGCCGATATTGACAAATCAGAAAATCTGCCGCCGCGGTCAAGTTTGGCACGTCGAAGCTGCGCGCCAGATCCAGCCAGGTGCGCGCGGGCGAGGTGATCCGAAGCCCGCGCACCGACCACACCTCATCCGGCAACGTCTTGACCCGGTGCCCGGTCACTTGCGCGCGCCGCATCGACATGGTTCCGGTCGGCACGCTCACATGAACGGTGTCCGAGACTTCGCACCACGGCGGCAGCGGAATGCCCCACCATTTCGCGGCGCTCACATAGGAAATCGCGCCGCGCGGATCCAGCTCGGTGAGCACCTTCAGCCATTCGGCGTGGGAGCCGCGCACCCCGCGCATGGTGCGCACATTCCGGGTTGGCACGCTGAGTTCGCGTGAGCGGCGGCGGGAGAGGTGAAGTCCGACGGCGTTGCCCGCCTCTTGCTCGCCGGCTGGGGTTGAAAAAGGGTTACCTGGGTAATTCTCTGCTGATGTATTCATGCAGCAATGGTGACGCCGTGGGGTATGACAAAACGCCAAACCCGGCGGTTATCCACAGGGGCATCTCGAGAAATTTCCAATGTGGATAACTTTTGGCGCACTCGCCCCGCGCACACTCGAAATCGACTGTGCAGATAATGCGCACTTTAACGGCGTGTCGCGTGCGTGTTCTGCACAGTCGATTGTGAGGGGAGGGTGGGTTGTTAGGCGGTTTGCTGCCACGCCTCCCACAGCTTCGCGTAGGATCCGCCGCGGGCGAGCAACTCCTCATGCGTGCCAAGCTCGGTAATGCGCCCCTCTTCGACCACGGCCACCCGATCCGCATCGTGCGCAGTGTGCAACCGGTGCGCAATGGCCACCACGGTCCGCCCGGCAAGCACCCGGCTCAACGCCGACTCGACATCGCGGGCGTGCTGCGGATCAATGAGCGAGGTCGCCTCATCCAACACCAACGTGTGCGGGTCCGCCAAAATCAGTCGGGCCAGCGCCAGCTCTTGAGCCTGCGCCGGTGTGAGTTCGTGAGCGCCGGATCCAATCTCTGTTTCTATCCCCTCGGGCAGTGAAGACGCCCATCCCCAGGCGTCCACGGCGCGAAGAGCGGCCACCACCTCATCGGCGCTCGCATCCTCCTTGCCCAAGCGAACGTTATCGGCCACGGACCCCACAAAAACGTGGTGCTCCTGCGTCACCAGCGCCACCTCGCGCCGTAACTTGTCCAAGGGACGGTCCACCAGCGGCACGCCCCCCACGGTCACCGACCCCGACGCCGGAGGATGAATCCCGGCAATGAGCCGCCCTAAAGTGGACTTTCCGGCACCGGAGGGCCCCACCATCGCGAGCCGTTCACCGCGGCGCAAGGTGAGGTCAACCCCGTGCAACACCGGGTGTCCCGGACGGTACTCGTAGGTCACCTTGTCAACCACAATGTCCTCGGAAACCGGTTCGGCCGCTGTCGCCACACGGTCCGCAGGAACCTTGTTGACGCCCATAATGCGCGCCAGCGCCGCCGCACCCACCTGAATTTCGTCCAGCCAAATGATCAGCCAGGTGATCGGCTCGGAAATCTGCGACGCGTAGAGCACCACGCTCACCACCGCCCCCGCGCTCACCAAGCCTTGCCCGGCAAGCCAGCCGCCCCACAAAAGGGTCGCAATGATCATGAGGAAGAAGCCCACATCGGTCGCCGGAAACAGCACCGAACGCAGGCGCAGCGTGAACTTTTCCACCCGAAACGCCGCGCCCTGGTTGCGCTCCAACGCTGCCCGGCGAATCCGTTCCAACTGCAACGCGTCAATGGTCTGCGTGCCCTCGACATTCTCGGTGATCACACCGTCGATGTCTGCATAGCGCGCACGCTCCAACAGGTAGGCGGGTCCGCTTCGCCGCAAGTACCAACGCATCGCCGGCAGAAGCACGGGCAACGCCACCAGAATCCCGAGCGCCACCAGCGGCGAGGTCAGCACCGCCGCCACCAGAGTCACGAGCGCCGAAAATACCGTCCAAATCAGTTGCGGCACGCCCATGCGGATGGTGTGCGAGACCGACTCAATGTCATTGGTGGTGCGCGCGATCAGATCCCCGGTACCGGCTTTCTCCACCGTGGACAGCGGCAGCGAGGTCACGTTGCGCATGAACCGCTCGCGAAGCTTGGAGAACACGCGCTCGCCAAGCACCAGCCCGCTCTTGGTCGCAAACCGCTCCAAGAGCGTCTGGGCGAGCACGGCGGCCAGCATTAGCCCGATCAGCACGCCGATAAACGTGACATCCGCCCCGGCGCTCAATCGATCAATCAGCACACCGATCAGAAACGGCGCCACCAGGCGCGCCAAGGATGAGAGGCAGTACAGCACAATGACCCAGGTCAAGGCACGTCGGTTCTCTCGAATCAAGCCCGCAGCTTCCGCCTTGACTTCCGGCATCGAGGCAACCGGCAGCTTCTCACCGCTCACACCGTCATTACCGGTCAGGCGTCCCAGTTCGGCCTCGACCTCTTCCACCGACAGGGGCGCGGAGTCCAACGTCTGCGTTGACAGATCACTCACCGCGCACCACCACCTTTCGATATTGTTCCAACGTATCCATCAATTCCGCGTGCGGGCCCTGCGCGATCAGCCGCCCGCCGGCCACAAACGCCACCTCATCGACCTGCCCCAAAATCAGCGGTGACGCGGACACAATGACGGTTGCCCCGCGAGCCGATCGCCGATACCCGGGCAGTCGCTCGGCAATGCGCGCCTCGGTATGCGCATCCACCGCACTGGAGGGCTCCACCAACACCAAATTCTCGGCGTCGGAGAGCAACGCCCGCACCAAGACGAGCCGCTGCCGCTGCCCGCCCGAGAACCCGCGCCCGCGTTCAGTCACCCGATGGTCCAGGCCACCCTCGAGCCCATCCAGGATGTCCAGCGCGCTCGCCACCCGCATGGCCCCCATAATCTCGGCATCCGTGTGAGAGCCTTTCGGGTCCAGTTGGGAGCGCAAGGTCCCGGTGAATAACGACGGCGATGCCTCCGAAACCACGACGCGTTCGCGCAGTGCCGCCAGGGGAATCGAACGGAGGTCGGTTCCACCCCAGCGCACCGGCGCCTTGGCATAATCCTTGTCGCTGAAGCGACCCAGGCGCATGGCAATTTTTGCGGATTCATCGGGGACCTCGGAGACGATGGCGGTCAGCTTGCCCGGTTCAAACCGCGCACCGGTTGCCTCGTCAACCAGGGGCGCCGCATCTTCGGGGGCACCAGCGCGGCCAGAATCATCCACCAAGGGGGACACTCGCAGAAGCTTTTGCAGTTTCTTTGCCGAGACCCGGCCCCGCAAGAACTGTTGCAAAAGCTGGGTCAAGCTCATGATCGGGTTGATTAAGAACAACGTGTACCCATACAGGGACACGAGCTGACCCACGGTGATCTCCCCGCGCAGCGCGGCAAGCGCCCCGAGCCAGGTGAACAGCACCGAAATGAGCCCGGCGACCAACACCCGGATGGCGGACATATTCGCCCACGTTGCGGCGACCTCAATGCCGCGGTCTCGCGTCAATTCGCTGCGTTCCCGGTAGCGGTCCACGAAAATGTCCTCGCCGCCAATGCCGCGCAACACTCGCAGCCCGGCGACGGTATCGGCCCCGATCGAGGTCATTTTGCCGCTGGCTTCACGCTGGGCTTCCTGCCGTTTTTGCAGGGGTTTGATCACCGCGGCGAGCGCCAGGCACGCCACCGGCACCGCGATCAAGACGGTGATACCGAGCGTGGCGGAGGTCTGCCACACCAGAAAGCTCACAAATAGCCAGCCCAAGACGGCGGAGACCAGCGAGGTCAACATGTAATAGACCTCGGCCAAACGGTAAGCGTCGTTGCCGCTCGTGGCGATGATGTCTCCGGTCGCAATTTCCTCATTGACCGCCTTGCCGGTGCCGACCACGTGATCATTGGCGACCTTCGAGGTCTTAAACGCCGCCTGCAACCACAAGCTCACACCGACACGGTGCCGCATGAGCGAGGTCAGAGTCGCGACCACTGCCACCAGCGCAATCCACCCCACCCAGCCGACCAGTGCCGGAAAGTTGCCGGTGGTCACTCCTTCATCGAGGGCCCGCCCAATAAAGAACGGAAGCATTGCTTGGGAGACCATCCAGGTCAGTTCAAAAAACAGGGACAGCGCAAGCGAACCGGTCAAGCTTCGGGCCAGCCAGGCAATAAACGCGTTCTGATTCTCCAGCGGCGGAGCCGGGGGTTTGGGATAGGGAAACTGTCGCACAAACAACCATGCTAGTGAAGAAATCCGCAAAGTCATAGAGAAATGCCAATCAGATGTGACTTTTTGGTGATGTGCGCCCGAGGCGCCTTGAGCGCGCATAGGGGGCATCGCCGTCGTTCCTTGAATTTGTGCGCAATTCCACCCCAAGCGCATTGGTCTTCGACACGGTGTAGAAGATAGGCTAGATGGGTGCTGCGGACCCTGCTCAAACCCAAGTGGATTGCTGTGCTCTTGCTCGCGCTCGCGGTGGCGTCCGCGTTTGTGTGGCTGAGCCAGTGGCAGTTTTCGCGCTCCAGCGAGAGCGGCGCGGCCCCCCGCGAGCAGACCGAGACCGTGCGTCCGCTCGCCGAGGTGTACCAGCCTGGCGACGCGCTCAAGCAGGGCCAAGCCGATCAGATGGTCAGTTTCGAAGGTCAATTCACCGGCGACCAGGTGCTCATTAAAGACCGCATTCTCGAGGATAAAACCGGGTACTGGGTGGTGGACGGCGTCGCCGTCACGGGTGCTAACGCCACGATTCCGGTGGTCCTTGGCTGGATTCCGGATGCGGCGAGCGCGCCGGAACCGGCGACCGGCGCCGTCTCGGTGACCGGAAGGCTCTTGCCGAGCGAACCGATCAGCGCGAACCATGATTTGAACACCCGCACCCAGCTGTCCACCGCGGACCTCACCAACGCGTGGGACACCCCGATGTACGCGGCGTTCATCGCCAACGCGACGTTCACGCCAGGGGTCTCGGATGCGGTGCAGCCGGTGGTTGTCGCGCCCCAGCCGGAGGGCGGGGTGAACTGGCTGAACATTTTCTACGCGGTCGAATGGGTGGTTTTCGCGGGTTTCGCGATTTACCTGTGGTGGCGATTGGCCGCCGATGAGTACCAGCGGGAGCAGGAAGCAAAGTACGACGCCGATCCCTCCTTGGTCGGCAAGCTCACCACGAGTGCCAAGACAGAAAGCGAGAGAAGCGCGCGATGAGTAACCTTGAGGCCGCCGGTGCGCGGGCACCGCAACACAAGTTTGGCGGCACGATCGAACAAATCAGGGGCCGACTGGCCTTCTATAAGGTGATGAGTTGGATCACCGGCACCATGTTATTGCTGCTGTGCGCCGAAATGATTTTGAAGTATGTGTTCAACGCGTATCTGTTCCTGGGCGGCACCGTGGCCGCGACCGGTGAGCCGTTCGGCGCCGGGTTTGGTCTGGCCGATCCGCTCTACCAGGCGCCATGGCAATCGGTCATGGGTGACTTGCCCGAGGTGGCTGGAGGGTTCAATCTCTCGGTGGCGGTGCTCATTGTGCACGGCTGGTGCTACGTGGTGTACCTGTTGGCGGACTTCCGGCTGTGGTCGGTGATGCGCTGGCCGTTCAAGCGCTTCTTGCTGATTGCTCTTGGCGGCGTGGTGCCGTTGCTCTCCTTCATTATGGAGCGTTCGGTGCACAAGGACGTTGAAGAAATCGTGGCCGCGAACCCCCAGGCCGCCCGCCGCTACTAGAGCGCGCCCCAAGGAAGGTAACCTACTTTTATGAGCCAAACCCTCCCCGTCGATACCGAGCACCAGCGCGTTCTGGTGGTGGATTACGGCGCACAGTATGCGCAGCTCATCGCCCGCCGGGTGCGTGAGGCCGGAATTTACTCCGAGATTGTTCCGCACACCATGTCTACCGCGGACATGCTCGCGAAGAATCCGGCGGCAATCATTCTTTCCGGCGGCCCGTCCTCGGTATACGCCGAGGGTGCGCCCAGCGTGGAAGCGGAGCTGTTTGAGGCGGGTGTGCCGGTCATGGGCATCTGCTACGGGTTTCAGGCCATGGCTCAAGCCTTGGGCGGGACGGTCGCGCAGACCGGGCTACGCGAGTACGGTTCCACATCGGTGCGTGCCGTCGGCGAGCCGCGCTCGATTCTCGGCGGGGTTCGTGAAGACCACCAAGCCTGGATGAGCCACGGGGACAGCGTTTCCCAAGCTCCCGAAGGGTTTGAGGTTTTGGCTGTCTCTGAGGGTGCACCGGTTGCCGCGTTTGCCGATGAATCCCGCCGGCTCTTTGGTGTGCAGTGGCACCCGGAAGTGAAGCACTCCGAGTACGGTCAAGACATTCTGAAGAATTTCCTCTACCAGGGTGCCGGGCTCACCCCGGATTGGAACGCCGGCAATATCGTCGAGGAGCAGGTGGAGCGCATTCGCGCCCAGGTCGGAACGGGGCGCGTGATTTGCGGGCTGTCCGGGGGAGTGGACTCCGCCGTGGCTGCCGCCTTGGTGCAGCGCGCGGTGGGCGATCAGCTGACCTGTGTGTTTGTGGATCACGGCTTGTTGCGCGAAGGCGAGGCCGAGCAGGTGGAACGCGATTTTGTGGCGGCCACCGGCGCCGACCTCTATGTCGCCAAGGACGCGGATATTTTCTTGAAGGCGCTCGAGGGTGTGAGCGATCCGGAAGAGAAGCGCAAGATTATTGGCCGCGAGTTTATTCGTTCCTTTGAGGCGGCCGAGCGCGCCATCTTGGAACGCGCCGCCGCAGAGGGCGAGCCGATCAAGTTCCTGGTCCAAGGGACGTTGTACCCGGACGTGGTCGAGTCCGGTGGCGGCGAGGGTGCCGCCAACATTAAGAGCCACCACAATGTGGGCGGTCTGCCCGAGGACTTGCAGTTCGAATTAGTGGAACCGTTGCGTGCACTGTTCAAGGATGAGGTGCGTGCGGTGGGAGCAGAACTTGGTTTGCCTGCCGAAATCGTGGGCCGCCAGCCGTTCCCCGGCCCGGGACTTGGTATTCGCATTGTGGGCGAGGTGACCGAGGACCGCTTGACCTTGCTTCGCAAAGCGGACGCCATTGCCCGCGCCGAGCTGACCGCATCCGGGTTGGATTCCAGCGTGTGGCAAATGCCCGTGGTGTTGCTCGCCGATGTGCGCAGTGTCGGTGTGCAGGGTGACGGGCGCACCTACGGTCACCCCATTGTGTTGCGGCCGGTTTCCAGCGAGGATGCGATGACCGCGGACTGGTCGCGCTTGCCGTATGAGTTGCTCGCACGCATCTCGAACCGGATCACGAATGAAGTGGATGGCGTTAACCGGGTGGTGCTGGACGTGACCAGCAAGCCGCCTGGAACCATTGAATGGGAGTAGCCACCCGATTTTGAGCGGTCAACCGTGTAATTGCGGTAGTTCCCAGGTTTGATCGGCTAGTTTTGACGTATGCCACGATGGTCCCGTTCTGCTAAAGATTCAGATGCAACAGCTGAATCCACCCCCAAAAAGACGGCGACTGGCGAGAAGCGAAACGATACCGATTTTGCCCAGTGGATCGACTCGCTTCCTTCCAGCGCGCCGACTCAGCCTCATGCCGCCACGCTCGTGCACTTTGCGCCGGACCGTAGCAGCGCATTGGATCTCTCGCAGGCAAACCCTTCTGGACTCACCCAACTGCTCTCCGGGCGCCGCACCCGCCTCTCGACGCTCCTTTTGGACGCAGACGCCTTTTCCCGCGCCGCGCCGGCCGCGCGGAATGTGGAGCGCAAGATTCGCGAACTGCGCGAGGACCGGGGCATTAACAGCGGATACCTTGCCGCGGGAACTCTGGAGTGGACCGAGCGCACCGATGAGGGCGAAGAGTCCTTCCGGGCACCCGTTTTACTGGTTCCGCTCTCGGTGACAAGCCATGAATCCGGCAATGACTTCGATGTCCAACTCACCGGCAGCGCCCAGCTCAACCCTGCGCTGGAACGGGCTATTCCTGCTATTGCGCAGGCCAATAAAACGTCATCCATTGCCGCTCTGGCATATTTCACGGCACGTCTCGATCCGACTCCGGCCATTGATCGGGTGCGTAACGTGTTGCTCAATCATGAGGAATATGTCGTCAAATCGGGGCTCTCCATTTCCAGCTTCGCCACCTTTAAGCCGCTGGGCGAGGACGCGATGGTGCGGCCCACGCACCCGGTCATATCCAAGGTGTTTGCCGCGACAAGCCCCGCAGCACATGCGCGGCCCGGTGCAAAAGAGGCCGGGGTGCCCTCTCCCGCCGATCACGCCCAGGCGTCTCGGGCTCGGGTCGAAGCGGTGGACGAGCGCGACCCCGAGACCGAGAATCTTGTCGTTGATGCCGATAGCTCCCAACAGGAAGCCATTGACCGGATAGCCGCGGGCGAGTCCCTCATCGTCGAGGGCCCACCGGGTACCGGGCTTACCCAAACGGCCGTCAATGCGCTCGCGGCACTCGCAGACCAGGGCAAGCGCGTTCTCTTGGTGGCCGAGAACTCTAGTAGCCTCGCCGATATTAGCGCGCGGCTGGACACGGTCGGTTTGAAATCGCTCATGCTCCCCAGTTCTGCCGCGCGCGAGGCGCAGAGCCTGCGCGAGGCCTTGGTCGCGGCGTTGCGTCGCAATGAATCGGCGACACCGGTCGATTCCGGCTCTCTCTATGACACCCTGCGCGAAACCCGGCACAAACTGCGCGATCACGTGCAATCGCTGCACAATGTGCGCGCCCGCTGGGGTGCCTCTCCGTACCAGGCCATGCAGTCGCTGGCCAGGCTGACCTCGTTGGACCCGGCACCGGCAACCACCGTCCGTTTGCGCCGGAGCGTGTTGGATGCCTTAGCCACTCGGGACAGCGCGGTGGCACAATTGGAGCGCGCCGCAGAACTTGGCACGTTTACCGCCGAGGCTACCCAGAGTCCCTGGCACGGTGCTCGCTTGGGCAACCGCAAGCAAGCCGATGACGCCCTCGCTCTGGCGCGATCCCTGAATAAGGGGCTGCCCCCACTAATCACGAGCCTCAACGCGGTTGCGGAGTTTTCGCAGATAGCGCCCCCGGAAGGACTGGTGGCCTGGACCAATGTCCTGGAATTGCTGGTCTCCATCCGCGCGAGCCTCGATAAGTTCAAACCAGACATTTTTGACCGCCCGGTAACAGATCTGATCTCCGCGACGGCCCCGAATTCATGGCGACGGGAGAACTCGGTCGAGATGAGTTCGATGACCCGTTCGCGACTGCGCCGCGTGGCAAAGGACTATATTCGACCGGGCGTGCATATCGATGACCTGCACAATTCTCTGGTGGAGGTGGGCCGTCAGCGTGACGAATGGGCGCAGATCGCCGCGAGCCAGCGCCATCCTGCGGTACCTGCAGGCCTGGCCGATACAAATCTGCGCTTTATGGCGGTGTTCGAGGACGCCAAGAATTTGCAAGAGCTCCTGCGCGGATCCGAACGCGGGTCCGGGCTCTTGCAGATGCCGTTGGATCAATTGCAGGACTTTGTTCGCCAGTTGAGCGATTCCAAAGAGTCGTTGTCGAAGCTTCCCGAACAAACCCTTATTGTGGAGCAATTGCGCACCCTGGGGTTGGATGAGTTGATTGAAGACCTCGGCGCCCGCCACGTGGACAAGAGCGCGGTCCGGGATGAACTGGAGTTGGCCTGGTGGCAGTCGGCGCTGGAAGCGATGATTTCCGGTGACGATTTCCTGGCCATGTCAGACGGCCCGAGCCTGCGCACCCTGGAAGCCGAATACCGTCTTGCCGATGCCGCGCACATTGCGTCAGGTGCTCGCAGAGTGGCCCAACGAATTTCAACTCGATGGAAGGAGGGCATCGCCGCGGACAAAAAGGGCGCCAACGCACTGCGGGATGCGATCCGGGACCCGGAACTCTCCTTCCAGCGTTACCTTGACCAATCTCCTGAACTCATTGCCGCACTGACTCCGGTCATTGCCATGAGTCCGTATGAGGTAGCACAACTCTTTGATTCACAGGAGCGATTCGATGCCCTGGTGGTGCTGGACGCTGCCGGAACCGATCTCGCCACCCTCATGCCCGCCATCGGCCGCGCGAAACAACTTGTTCTTTTAGGCGACTCGACCTCGCAATCCACCCGTCCCTTTACCGTGGTGCCCGGCTCTGAAGTTAGTCGAAGCGCAGAACGGATTCCGAGTGCGATCGATGCTACGGCAACGGTGCTACCTCGCGTGCGTTTGGATCACGTCTATCGGAGCGTGGATGAGGGTTTCAGTTCTTGGCTAGGCGACAAGGCCTACAGCGAAACTCTTAAGGTGCTGAGTCCCGCACGTGCTCTTGGCAGTCATCCCCGGGGCGTCAGCATCGAATATGTGGCAGAGGGAACCGGGATGCCTTCTGCTGAACAAGACGCCGTTGAAACATCCGCGGCAGAGGTAGCCCGGTCGGTGGAACTGGTGGTGGAGCACATCCGCTTGCGGCCGCAAAATTCGTTGGCGGTGGTCAGCGCGAGTGCAAAACATGCTGCGGAAATTGAGCGGGCGGTGCGTGCGCGTGCGGAAAGCCAGCCAGATGTCGCCGCGTTCATCTCCCGTAGCGATGAGCCGTTTGTGGTCGTCTCTGCGGACCGTTCGCCACAGTTGGTCCGGGACTGTGTCATCGTGTCCGTAGGCTACGCGCGGACTCCGCATGGCCGCGCCCTGCATGACTTCGGCCCATTGTCGGCCAGCGGTGGGCGGCAAGCGTTTGTCAATATGGTCACGAGATCTCGGTATCTCATGCACATCCTCACAAGTATCCTGCCCGAGCACTTGGAACCCT
Source organism: Haematomicrobium sanguinis DSM 21259 (assembly GCF_000688395.1). Classification (GTDB taxonomy): domain Bacteria; phylum Actinomycetota; class Actinomycetes; order Actinomycetales; family Micrococcaceae; genus Haematomicrobium; species Haematomicrobium sanguinis. Next base: position 92,087 of record NZ_JIAG01000012.1, read on the forward strand.
CGCGGTTGAGCGAGGGGGCGCTCATGCTCTATGACCTGATGGAAACCTTGCTAGAGAGCCCGGCTCCTCGAAGCACAGACGCGTCAATTAATGACCCCCTAGTTGCGGACCTGATGGATCGCATGCGCGCCCACGGGGTGATCGTCCGGCATGATATCGATCCGCAGATTGACGCTTCCGCCGCGATGGCACCCGTGCCCGGCGAGGACAATGCGGTTGCGGTCCGTCCGTTGGCCATGGTCTCTGACGGCACCTCGCGCTATGCCGCACTGTCCGTGCGTGAGCGGAGCCGTTTGCGGCCGCAGCAGCTAGAGAAGCTCGGCTGGCGCTATGTGCCGCTGTGGACCATCGAGGTATTCACCGACCCCGCTGGGCTGGCTAAGCAACTGGCGAAACTCGCGACACCCCAAACGCCCAGCGATCCGGAGGCGGTGACGGCGGCGACGGCGACACGCAATCAGCCTGCCGCGCCCCAGGTCGCCACGGAAAGCGCTCAGGTTTCGGGGAGCGAACCGGCTGCGGCCGAGAGTCCGCTGGTTTCGCTCAATGGACCGGGGATGGACCCCGCCGCGGAAGCGCCGGGTGAGGATTCCTCCACCGACGTACCGAGTCCACGGCCCTCGGTTCCGCTCTCCCGCAGAGATGCGCGGGGAAGCGAGGCCGCGAATAAGCCGCGGCATCGCTTCAATTTGCGATCCGAAGACTCCGTCATCCCGAAACTCGCCAAAGAGGATGATCCCGAGTCGTGGGGTGAGCGGCGCGGGGCGGATCGCGACCAGTGGATTCGGGACCAGAAACCACCGCACCACTCCTAACCGGTCAGCACAAGCTGGATCTGTGCGGCCAATGACAACGCTGACACGGCGGCAGATTCCTCCTGCTTGACCGCAAGCACCACCAATCCCGGTTCTTGTTGCGCGTTCAAGATGCCCGGGTCCGCGCTGGATTCTATCCATAGAACGGTCGCGCCGGACGCGGTGAGTACGGCGGAATCAGCATCGGGTGTTCCGCCCTCTTGCAGGCGGTAAATATCCACTCGGGCGCCCTCGCGCAAGAGCGGGAGAATCTTGGGGTCGGTCGGAGTCACCGGCACGGCAACAATTCCTGGGCCCAGAGCGTCCATGAAACCAGGGCCGACGAGCGTTGATTCAGCGATGACGCCTCCTGCAGAGACCGTGCTTGCAAGCCGCTTTCCCACCAGAGCGTCGGCGTTTTGAGTTGCACCCTCTGGCACGAGTCCACGCGCCACGGACTCGAGCCGCACATCTCCTGGCTGGATCACGTTTCCGGCCCGGAGCGGTCTTGCCGCAACGGCAACCGACTCAGTGGCGACGGGACTGGGAATGAGGGCCTGAACGGTCATAGCGACGGCCGCGCAGAGCAGTATCGCGACGGTAAATCGGCGATGCGTGGTGATCCAGTGCCGAATTCGGTTCCACAAGCTGGGGCCGCGCCGTGTCGGTGTCTGAGTGCGTTTCATGGCCCCACAGTAGAACGACCCCGCATGGATGCGAGGGCGAAAACCGCGAACTGTGGATAACGTCGCGGCGATTCGCTGCCTGTGGAGGAACAGCGTCGCCCGGCCGAAACAGGCTGTAACCAGGTGGAACGCGTTAGGACGCGCTCGTTGACGCCTTCTTCGACTCGGTCTTTCCCGAGCCTGACGATGTCTTAGCCCCAGACCCACTCGACCCAGGCCCACTCGACGCAGACCCAGAAGACCCAGGCCCACTCGACGCAGACCCAGAAGACCCAGCCGCCTTCGACCCGGCACCGGACGTCTGAGTGCCCGCCGAACTCGGCGCATCCGCGCTCTTGCGTGAATCCGTCCGATAGAACCCGGAGCCTTTAAAGACCACGCCGACCGTATTGAATTTCTTGCGCAACGTCCCGCCGCACTCGGGGCACGTGGTCAGCGAGTCGTCGCTGAAGGACTGGTGCACATCGAACTCATGTCCGCAGTCTTTGCACGCGTAGGCGTAGGTGGGCACGGCAACTCCTGGTATTGACGAAGGTTTCGCTCAACAGGAACGCCCCAAGGCCTCGGAGCATTCCAACTCAACAGTGTACTGGCACCGGACGACCAACACGGCGCACGCCTAGGAGATCACGGCATCTAATTGGACGTCGTGCGCTAGCACCGGGATCGCCGCATCGTCGAGCACCTCGTCCGGGAACACCAATCCCACGCGCCAGGGCAGATCAGACCCCGCATCCTCCCACCGCGCCAACAGCCGGTCGTAATACCCGCCCCCCTGCCCGAGCCGAGCTCCGGACACCGTGAGCGCAAGCGCCGGCACAATCATCATGGCCGCGCCCAGAACCGAATCCGCCGACTGGACCCCCTCGGTAGGTTCCTCAATCGCTAAGGCGGGGTGCGCCGTCGTACTAATGCCAGGTCTCCACGGCGCAAAGCCGAGCTGCCGCGCGGGCTGAATCACGGGCACCCAGACCGGAACCCCGCGCTCGCACAACGCGGTCATGGCTACTAGCGGGGACGGTTCGCCCGGCATCGGCAGGTATGCGATCAGCCCAGCCGAGCCGGGGCGCCGCTCTCGGGCCGAAGAGTATGCCTCAATCAGCCGCTCGGACACCGAGTTGCCGTGCTCAGCCAACTGGGCGTCTGAGCGTTCCGCACGGCGCGCACGGAGCCGGCGGCGCAGCGAATCCTTGTCCGCAGCAGCGCTCTCGGCCCGATCAGTCATGCCACCATTATGGCCGTAGCATGAGCATCGCTAATAGTCGGTTCGAGAAAATGGGCGTCGAGAAAGTAATCTAGGGGCATGACATCGACTCAGCGCGTACGCAAGGCCGTTGTGCCTACCGCCGGATTGGGGACACGTTTCCTTCCCGCCACCAAAGCAATGCCGAAGGAAATGATCCCGGTAGTGGACAAGCCCGCCATTCAATATGTGGTGGAAGAGGCCGTGAAGTCCGGCATTGACGACATTCTCATGATCACCGGGCGCAATAAGCGCGCCGTCGAGGATCACTTTGACCGGGTGCCCTTTATTGAGCAGACCCTGGAGAGCAAGGGCGACACCAAAAAGCTGAACGCGGTGCGCGAATCCAGCGAGCTCGCCGACATCCACTACCTACGCCAAGGAGACCCCAAGGGTCTCGGTCACGCAGTGTTGCGCGGCAAGGCCCACGTGGGCGATGAGCCGTTCGCGGTGCTGCTTGGCGACGATCTCATTGATGAGCGCGACGAGTTGCTCTCCACCATGATCGAGGTCCAGGAGAAGACCGGCGGTTCCGTGATTGCGCTGATGGAGGTGGACCCGCAGCAGATTTCCTCCTACGGTGCGGCGGACGTGAGCGCCATTGACGGCGAGGATTACGTGCGCGTCAACGAGCTCGTAGAGAAGCCCCCGGTGGATGAGGCGCCGAGCAACCTTGCGGTGATCGGCCGTTACGTTTTGCACCCGCGCGTGTTCGAGGTGTTGGAAAATACGCCTCCGGGCCGCGGCAACGAGATTCAGCTGACCGATGCGCTGCAGGAGTTGGCTAAGGCCGAGGGCGAGGGCTCCGGTGTCTACGGTGTAGTGTTCCGCGGACGCCGCTACGACACGGGGGACAAGCTCGGCTACATCCAGGCAGTGGTTTCGGTCGCCGCAGATCGCGAGGACCTGGGGCCCGCCCTGCGCGCCTGGGTTATCGACTACGCCAAGAAGCTCGAGGACCAAGGCTAACGTGGCCAGGTCAGCGATCTGGCCCAGCACGCTTCAGCACGCTGACCTGACCTTGCGCCCCATTCGCTACCGGGATGCCAAGGAATTTTTAGAAGTACGACGGCGGAACTCGGCTTGGCTAGCCCCATGGGAGGCTACCAGCCCGGTCGCCGGTGAAAGACCGGCGACCTTTTACGACATGGTTCGCCAGCTTAATCGCCAGGCGGCGAGCGCAACGGCCCTGCCGTACATCCTCACCCTGCGTGAAGACGGGGAAGAGCGGCTCATTGGGCAAGTGACCGTCTCCACGATCATGTGGGGATCGGCGCGCAGCGCCTCGATTGGCTATTGGATTTCCGAGGATGTGGCCGGGCGGGGGCTTATGCCTACGGCGGTCGCGCTCGCGACCGATCACTGCTTTCGCGGCCTGAATTTGCACCGGGTGGAGATCAATATTCGACCGGAAAACGCGCCAAGCCTCGCGGTGGTGCGCAAGCTGGGTTTTCGGGACGAGGGGCTGCGCAAAAAATTTCTGCATATCGATGGCAAGTGGACCGACCACCGGACCTTCGCATTGCTTGAGGACGAGGTTCCCGAAGGGGTGCTCTCCCGCTATTTGGCGCAGCGGGAAAGCACCTCTGAACGATAAATTACACGCTTGTTATTCGACACACCGGGGCGCTTGCGCGGGCGAAACGAGACGGTTTCGTAACGTGTGAGATGTGGACATCCCTTTTTCGCTCAATGGCTCAATCGTCTTAGCCGCCGTCGTGGTCTTGTGGTTGCTTTGGGTTGCCCCGCAATTCGTGAAAAATAGGCGTGCCGTTGCTGTTCCCACGCCTATTGCCACGCGGGATCTGTCCGCTCACACCCCCAGCACTTCCCACCCCACCTCTCTCAGCGGTCCCGGTTTCGACGGATCAAGCCTCCGGGACGCTGTGCAGACGAATCTTAAGCACGAGGTTGATCCCATGATGGTCTCGCGAATCGAATCCCCAGCGAATGCGTCCGGCACCGCCAGCGGGTCTGGCATGAAAGGTCAGGCCGGCCAAGCCATCACGCCTCGCGGCAACCAGGGTGCAACCGCTAATCAAGAGCCCCGCCGTCGGACCACGGTTCGCTACGGGCGCCTCACGCTGGCACTGGTCGGACTAGCCGGTCTTGTGGCAATGCCGGTCACCATCGTCACTTCGGCTCTTTCGGCGACCTCCTGGGTCATCCCGGCGATAGCTTTCGCGGTGACTCTCGGGGCTGTCCTCGTATTGCGCACCTTGGCAAGGCGAGATCAAGCTCGCCGGCGTGCGGCGAAATTCGAGGCCAAAGCACGTTCGGCGTCCAGCGGCGCGGCCACCTCGGCCCGGAATGAGGACCGGAACGAGGATCGGAGCGAAAAGAGTGCGCTCACTCCCACCGCACTGAATTCTGGCGCGAAAGCCCCATTCGATGCGAGCTCCGCGGAGGACTCGGTGCGTCGGGGCGCGGGTAGTGCCGAGGCGTTGCGCTCGGGCAAAGTGGATACCCGCACTCAGGCTGCCGCCGTCGTCACTCGCGAGCAACTTCGCAGCATGGCACTGGAGCAGGTGCGGGTTATCGAGGGTAACGAGACTGGCGGCGCTACCACGGGCCTCAAGAACACGCAGGCCTCCGGTTGGAAACCCGTGAGTGTTCCCCGCCCCACCTACACCGCAGCCCCCAAAGCGGAGCGCGCGCAGGTGGCCCCCGTGGAGATCCCCGAGCAGCCCAAGCCAGAAGGCAAGGTCAACATCGCGCGCGAGCAGGCGGCCAAGAAAGCGGCCGAGGTCGAAGCGCAGCAAACCGACACCGCTGCTGCCGAGGTTCAAGCGCCAGAAAAGACTGCCGAGAAAGCTGCCGCCAAACGCCCCGAAACCGCGCCCGTTGAGACGCGCCGCACCAACACGGGCCAGTTGAACCTGGACGACGTCTTGCAACGCCGCCGAGCCTAGCGCCTCCCACCCCCAATTTTGTTGGCGCAGATTACCGAAGTTGTACGGAATTCCGTACAACTTCGGTAATCTGCGCCAACTTTTTGGGCGGGGCCCTGTGTGGCAGTCTGGGCGTGGCCTCCCTGCGCCGTGGCTTCAGAGCGGGCCCGCGTAGCCGGAGCGTTGCTCAAAGACGAGAGTCGTCTCGGTGTGGCCTACAGCCGGGTCGGTAGTCAAGTTGTCTAAGACCCAGTCGCGCAGGTCATCGGTGTTGTCCACCGCAATGTGCAATAAGTAATCCTCTGCGCCGGTCACATGAAACGTGGAAAGTACTTCGGGTAGCTTCGGTGCCCGCTCCATAAAGCGATCGATTTCCTCGCGATCATGGGCGCGCAATCGCACCGAAATCAACGCTTGGACGCTTCGGCCCAGTTTTTTCAGGTCCAGCCTCACACTGAAGCCTTCGATAATGCCGCGCTCGCGCAGCTGGCGGGTCCGCAAGAGAGCCGTCGAGGGTGCGACCCCGAGAGCCTCCGCTAGTTGCGAGTTGCTCATTCTGGCGTCGGCCAGCAGAAGCTCAATAATCTTCCGATCGGTGGCATCCAACTCCGGTGCCTCGGGTATGCGTTTTGACGACTCAGCCATACGCCTGAATATAGGTGTTTTCGCCTTACCAACCCAATTCTCAGTTCGTCCGCCGCCACATGCGGTGCACACAGATACGTCATAATTCTGCCAACACCTGCCCCTTACTCGTTTTAGTTAAACGATTCGGTAGGCTGAATCCATGACCGAAACCGCACGCGCCAACGAAGGCGAACCCGCTTTCTTGGGTCTGGACATTGGCGGCACCAAAACCCAAGCATTGCTCTATCAAGGCGGCGAGATACGTGCGAACCTGCGCGTGGGTTCCACCAACGTCCAGAACGTGAGCCTTGAGCAAGCTCAGCAGAACTTTGCGGAACTCTTTGCCCAACTTCCGCCCGTGACAATCAACCGGGTCATTGCCGGTGCTGGCGGCATCGACACCGAAGCGGATGCGCAGAACCTTGCCGCGCTCATCCGGACGCACGCGCCCAACGCGGAGATCGAGGTCATCCACGATTCCCACCTCATGCTCGCAGCCGGCCGCACAGCGACCGGAATTTCGGTGATTATTGGCACCGGGACAGCGGCATGGGGACGGAAGAACGACGGCGAGTGGTCCCGTTCCGGAGGTTGGGGTTACCTTCTCGGCGACGAGGGTAGCGCCTATTGGGTCGGTCGCGAAGCGGTACGGCACGCATTGCGGGAGAACGACGCCGGACGCGAACCCGACGAGTTGACCCGCTCGCTCCTGAGGGACACCGGCGTGAGTGCACCGAGCGAATTGATCGCGAAGTTTCATTCCGACAGCACCGGCAGGCACTACTGGGCCGAACGCGCGAAATTGGTCTTTGACGCGGCCGCAGCCGGAAGCGCCGCGGCCGAGACAATCATCGAAACGGCCGCATCAGACGAAGCCCGATTGGCGCTGGATGTTTCTACCCGCCTCGGGTTGAGCGCTCCCGTGGTCCTCGGGGGCGGAATGATCGTCAACCAGCCCGTTTTGCAAGAAATGGTGACGGCGAAACTTCACGCGGCGGGGGTCACCGAGGTGCGCGTGCTGGACCAAGATCCCGTATTCGGAACCCTATTTTTGGCCGGACTCGAGTTGAAGTGAAGGAAAGAGCAGTGGACAAGACATTCTTGAGCTATGCCGATGGCAAGTTCTACCGGGACGGAAAGGAGCATCGCATCCTGGCCGGAGCGGTGCATTATTTCCGCATACACCCAGATCTCTGGGAAGACCGGTTGCGCCGGCTCAAGGCCATTGGAGCCAACACCGTGGACACCTATGTGCCGTGGAACTTCCACCAAATGCACGAGGATCAGGCCCCAGACTTCTCCGGCTGGCGCGATATTGCCGCCTATGTGCGCCTTGCTGGTGACCTCGGGCTGGACGTCATAGTTCGTCCGGGACCCTACATTTGCGCCGAATGGGACAACGGCGGATTCCCGTCCTGGTTCACCGCCAAGCCGGGAATGCGGTTGCGCTGCCATAACGAGCAATTCGAAGCGGGCATTGAATCCTGGTTTGATCAGCTGCTCCCGCAGCTAACCCCGCTCAACGCGGCCAACGGCGGACCCATCGTGGCGTATCAGATCGAAAACGAATACGGCAGTTACGGCGATGACCTCGCCTATCTGGAATGGAACAAGAAGGCACTGGAGGATCGCGGGGTCTCCGAGCTGCTCTTCACCGCCGACGGCGGCAGCGACTACTTCCTGGACGGCGGCGAAATGCCGGGCGTCCTCGCGGCAGCCACCTATGGTTCTGGCTCCAAAGACGTACTTGAGGTGTGGGGGCGCCGGCGACCCGGAGAGCCGCTACTCAACATCGAGTTCTGGTGCGGCTGGTTTGACCACTGGGGCGAACACCACCATGTGCGCAGCGCCGAAAGCGCGGCCCAAGACATTGCCACCACCCTGGACGGCGGCGGATCGGTATGCCTCTACATGGCGCACGGGGGCACAAACTTCGGTCTCTTCGCCGGTGCCAATTTTGACGTTTCTGGGCAATCGACCACGCGCATCCAACCCGATGTCACCAGCTATGACTATGACGCGCCGATCGCCGAAGACGGCACCCTCACCGACAAGTTCCATGCCATCCGGGCCGAATATGTGCGCTACAACCCAGAGGCCGCGGACGTACCTGCGGATTTGCTGGAGCCCATTGCCCGTGTGGGCGCAACCGACATTCCTATGACTCAAGGAACCGGGCTGCTGGAATTCCTGCGCTCGATGCCGCGCACCGACAGCGTGGCGCCGTTGAGCTTTGAGGCGCTCGGTCTGGATCAAGGGATGGTCCTCTACCGTACCCGAGCGATCCTTTCTAAAGGCGAGTACGCATTGCGGATCATCGACCTGCATGACCGCGCCGACATTTACATCAATGGGGAGCTCCTGGGAACCGTCGATGAGAACTCGGCCGTACCCGGTCTCGTTGTGAAGGGCGATGGCACCGAGGCAACCATTGAGATCCTGGTTGAAAACCGCGGACGCATTAACTACGGCTACCGCATCGGGGAAGGAAAGGGCATTCTTGGCCATGTCCTCTTCGGTGGGCGTAGCCTCTTCAACTGGGAGCAATACGCGATCCCGGTGGCCGAATTCGGCGAGGAAATCCTCGGCGGTCAAGGCAATGCCGCGGACTCCGGTGACGAAGCAGGCACGGCCGGTTTCGCCACCGGAACGCTCGCTCTCGAGCAGCCCAAGGACGCCTGGATTGCCACCGCAGAGTTTGGCCGCGGCTTCCTCTGGGTCAACGGTTTCCTTGCCGGCCGCTACTCGGCGGAGGGCCCACAGAAAACCCTCTATGTCCCAGCGCCGCTCTTGCGCGCCGGGGACAACACTGTGACAGTGCTCGAACTCGAGGCCCGCGGCGACAAACTCACCGTAGAAGACGGCCCAGATTACGGGCCCACCACGCCCCCGGCCAAGTAGAAAGGCCAGAAGTTCGCCTGGGGCGGGCCGCCCTGCAGCCCGCCCCATGCTACACTGATTGAAACGTGTCAATCAGTAGATTTCGGTCACCGCAGCACCCGAAGGAGGTGGAGTAAATGAGTGTTATTGCCTCGATCCATTGCGCCCACATTTACTACTACCTTCCTTGGGAGACCTCTCTTGAGTGCACCATCACATCTTGACCAATACGGCCTAACGGCCACCATTCTTGACCACTTTCAGGCCGCTCAAAAAGAGCTGCCGGACACCCCCATCTGCCTAGAGCGCATACTGCGCCGAGACAAGACCCGTTTGATTGTCACCGGCGAGCGCGGCCCGCGGGCAATCTCGCTCGGAAACAACCTCCGCGCCCCGGATGGCAGCAGCGCAACCACCGGCGATTGGGTCCTCGTCGAGGACGGCGCGGACCATGAACCCCGCGCGCTGAGGTTACTGCCCCGCACCAGCCAACTCGATCGAAAACGCGCGTTCGATGACTCGACCGAACGCCAAGTCCTGGCCGCGAATATGTCTTGGATCGGCGTCGTAATTCCGCTGGACCGCAAACTCTCGGTCAACCGCCTGGAGCGAACCCTCGTCGCCGCATGGGATTCCGGCGCCACACCGCTGATTATCCTCACCAAGGCCGACCTCTCCCGCCTTGCCGATGACGTGGTCGCTCAAGTTCGCGATCATGCACCCGGAGTTGATGTAGTGACCACCTCCGCAAGAGAGGAAGACGGATTGGACGAGTTGCGATCCCGTGTCAGGCCGGGGGAGACCTTGCTCCTGCTCGGGCCATCCGGTGCCGGAAAATCCAGCCTTATCAACGCGCTTGCCGGCCAGGACATTCAAGCCACCAGCGAGGTGCGGGAGTTAGACCAGCGCGGCAAACACACCACCACCGCACGTGAGCTCATCGCCGTCAGTGGGGGAATGGTGCTTCTCGATACCCCCGGGGTCCGCGGGTTCGCGCTCTATGATGCGCAGGACGCGCTCGGCGCCGTCTTCGAGGACATCGAGGCCCTCATGGGGCGGTGCCGCTTCAACGACTGCCAGCACAGGCGGGAGCCGGGGTGTGCCATCCGCGCGGCAATCGAATCGGGAGAGGTCTCCGAAGAACGGTTAAAGCATTACAAAAAGCTCCAGCGCGAAATGGATTTCCTTACCGATCGCAAAGCTGCCCGCCAGCGTATGAAGGCGCAACACAAGGACATGGCGAAAGGTTCGCGCGCAGCATACAAGCGCAAATATGGGGACAACCGTTGACCGGATTCCCTGCCAAAATAGCCCCTGGAAATGCCCCCCGCATGGGTTAGGGTGAAGAAAACGAGGGTCACCGGAAGGATCTGATGGAAACCGCGGACCAGCACGACCCGAATGCCCCCGCCCCGAACGCGATGATTGAATTCCGCCACGTGGCCAAGGAGTACCCCGATGGCACTCAAGCGGTGCGCGAGCTCAATTTCGACATCGAGCGCGGGAAAATCACCGTATTTGTGGGCCCTAGCGGTTGCGGTAAAACCACAACGTTGCGCATGATCAACCGCATGGTCGATCCGACCGCAGGCGAAGTACTGGTGGACGGTACCAATATCGCGACCGTCAACCCGCCGAAATTACGCCGCTCGATGGGCTATGTCATGCAGGCCGCCGGGCTGATGCCGCATCGCACTGTGGTGGACAATATCGCCACCGTTCCGCGACTGGATGGCGTGCCCAAAGCAAAGGCGAGGCAGCGTGCGCTGGAACTGATGCACGTGGTGGGGCTCGATGAGAGCCTCGCCAAGCGCTACCCGGCACAACTTTCCGGCGGCCAGCAGCAACGCGTCGGCGTGGCCCGCGCCCTCGCCGCAGATCCGCCACTCCTGCTCATGGACGAGCCCTTTAGCGCCGTGGACCCGGTGGTGCGCGCGGAGTTGCAAGCCGAGACCTTGCGTTTGCAGCGCGAATTGGGCAAGACCGTCGTCTTCGTGACTCATGACATCGATGAGGCGGTGCTCCTCGGCGATAAGATCGCGGTCTTCGGTCGCGGCGAAATCGAGCAAATCGCGTCCCCCGAGGAACTTTTGCGTGCACCGGCAACAAACTACGTCGCCGACTTCATCGGTCACGATCGCGGGTTCCGTCACCTTCAATTCTTTGCTGGGAGCGAGGCCGAAATCGACCCGATAGACACAGTGACAGTGAGAGATACCGTACCGGGTGAGGGCTGGTATTTGGTGGTTGACGCCCAGAATAAGCCGCTCGGCTGGTTTAGCCCGCAGTTGAACGGACCCAGCCAGGTTTCCGAGGACGCGATCATCCCAGGCGGTTCCCTCTTCTACGAGGGCGATAGTCTGCGCAGCGCGCTGGATTCAACCCTGTCCTCACCCGCCGGCCTCGGGGTCGCCGTAGACGGGGAGGGCAGAGTCAAAGGCGTCCTCAACGGCCGGCAAGTCTTGGACGCGGCGGGCCGTGCGGCCGGACCGCAACCGCCGGATAACGGCCCCGCAAGCACCGCGCGGGAGCCCGAGGCTTAAGATGCAGTGGCTTTTCAGCAATTTTGATCGAGTCATGGAACTGACCTGGAATCACGTGGTGCAGTCCGTGGTTCCGCTCATCCTGGCCACGATCATCGCAGTCCCGTTGGCACAATTAGCCCGACAAAACCGGGTCATCAAGGGGATATCGCTCGGCCTGAGCTCCTTCCTCTTTACACTCCCGTCGATTGCACTCTTCATCTTCTTGCCGCTGGTCCTAGGCACCAGCATCATTGACCCGATCAACGTCATCGTCGCGCTCACCATTTATGCGGTGTCGCTGTTGTTGCGGTCGGGCATCGACGCCCTGGAGAGCGTCGATGAAAGCGTCCGGCAGGCCGCCGTCGCGCTCGGCTACACGCCGCTCCGCCGGTTCTGGACGGTGGATCTCCCACTGTCCCTGCCCGTGCTCTTCGCCGGGCTTCGCGTCATCTCGGTGACCAACATCTCCCTGGTGTCGGTCGCGATCGTGATCGGCGTGCAAAATCTCGGCTACTTCTTCTCCGACGGTCTGCGCCGCGGTTTCATCACCGAAATCGTGATCGGAATCGTCTTCACCCTGATCCTGGCCCTCATCATGGACGCCATCCTGGTGCTCATCCAACGCCTGCTCACCCCGTGGGATCGCGCCACTGCGCGGACCCGCACCAAGACCCGCAAGGTCACCGAGACCGCCCAAATCGAGGCGGTGGCAGCCTCATGATCGCCGCTCGCCTCCCGCTAGCCACCCAGGAGACAAACCTCTTTAGCCAAACCTGGGCCTTCCTCACCGACCCGGAAAACTGGTCCGGTCCGCAAGGCTTCCCGGCGCGCATCGCCGAACACCTCGGCTATTCGGCCCTGGCACTTGCCATCTCGCTGGTCATCGCCGTCCCGATCGGCCTCTACATCGGCCACACCCGCAACGGCGAGAACCTCGTCACCATGCTCGCCGGGGCTCTGCGCGCCCTACCCACACTTGGCCTCGCCACTCTCTTCGTCCTACTTTCCGGACTGGGGCTCATGCCCTTCGTCTGGGCGCTCGTCATCCTGGCGGCCCCGCCGCTGATCACCAGCACCTACGCCGGGATCGCGAACGTCAACCCCGCGCTCACCGATGCGTCCCGCGCACTTGGCATGACCGAATGGCAAGTGCTCACCAAGGTCGAAATCCCCAACGGGCTCGCGGTGATGATGGGTGGTCTGCGCTCGGCGGTCCTCCAAATCGTCGCCACCACCACCATCGTGGCGATCATCAACCTGGGCGGCCTCGGCCGTTACATTTTCGACGGCATTGCCAGCAACGACTTCGCCATGGTGCTGGCAGGCGGCGTCATGGTCTCGCTGCTTGCCATCGTTTTGGACCTGGTTCTCGTTGCCATCACACGTTTCAGCGTTTCACCTGGGTTACGCCAAAGTGGCCCAAAGCGCATTAGGGTTGAGACTAAGGCCTCTGCGTGAGCCTATACATCCGCAATCCCCACTGAGGAGTTTCACTCATGGTCCCGACAAAAAAATTCACTCGTCGCGGTGCCCTTGCCGCGGCTTCCTTGGCCGTGGCGGCGCTCACCTTGAGCGCCTGCGGTGCCGGTAGCGATCCGCTGAGCAACGACGGCGATGCCAACCCCACTGCCTCGGGTTCCGGTTCGGTGGTGGTCGGCTCGGCGGACTTCCCGGAGAGCCAGATTATTGCTGAAATTTACGCCGGTGCGCTCAACGCTGCCGGTTATGACGCCTCCACCAAGCTGAGCATCGGCACCCGTGAGGCGTACTACAAGGCTGTGGAAGCGGGAGACATTGGTGTTGTCCCCGAATACACCGGAAACCTTCTGGGGTACCTGGATAAGAGCAGCACCGAGACCGACCCGCAGAAGATCGTGTCAGATATCAAGTCGGCGCTGCCGGAAACCCTCAACGTCTTGAACGCCTCGAGTGCTGAAGACAAGGACTCGATGGTCATCACCAAGGCGACAGCGGCCAAGTACAACGTGAAGAGCCTGGAGGATCTGGGTCCGGTGTGCGGCGAACTGACTTTCGGGGTGCCCCCCGAGTTTGCCGATCGACCCTACGGCAGTGCGGGACTGAAGGAAAAGTACAACTGCGTGCCTGCCAAGTTTGAGCCCATTGGCGACAGCGGCGGTCCGCTGACGCTGAAGGCCCTCCTGGAGGACAACGTGCAGGTGGCAGACCTTTTCAGCACCGATCCGGCCATCGCTGCCAATGATCTGGTGGTCCTAGAAGATCCCAAGTTCAACTTCACCCCGCAAAACGTGATTCCGCTGGTGAACACGAAGGAGTTCCCGGAGGGTGCGGCCGCCGTGCTGAACAAGGTCTCCGAGACGCTCACCACCGAGGACTTGATCAAGCTCAACGAGCAGGTGTCCGGGGATGAGAAGCGGAATCCGGAGGATGCCGCCGCCGATTGGTTGAAGGAGAAGGGCTTCACGTCCTAGCTGAGGGTGACTGTAATTTGCTCATTACAGTCACTCACGTGTGCCCGTGACCGTCATCGTGTGATTGCGGTCACGGGCACACGCGCATCTTTGTGAAATAGTTTCTTCATGGACAAGTACACCCAATCTGCCAAGCTCCACAACGTCCTTTATGACATTCGCGGCCCGCTCCTAGAGCATGCCCAGCGAATGGAGGCAGAGGGTCACCGGATCATGAAGCTGAACATCGGCAATCCGGCGCCCTTCGGGTTTGAGGCCCCGGACGCGGTGCTTGTCGACATGATTCGCCACTTGCCCAACGCGCAGGGCTATAGCGACTCCCGCGGCATATTCTCGGCGCGCACCGCCGTCGTGCAGTATTACCAGGGCCAAGGTATCCACAACATTGATGTGGATGATGTGTACCTGGGCAACGGTGTCAGCGAGTTGATCACGCTCTCGCTGATGGCGCTGCTCGATTCGGGGGATGAAATCCTTGTGCCGACCCCGGATTACCCGCTGTGGACCGCGTCGGTGAGCTTGGCCGGGGGGCGCCCGGTACATTACCTGTGTGATGAGGACGACCACTGGTACCCGGACATTGAGGACTTGAGCTCCAAGATCACTCCGCACACCAAGGGGATTGTGGTCATTAACCCCAATAACCCCACCGGCGCTGTCTACCCGGAACACATTCTCCAGCAGATTGTTGATCTTGCCCGGGAACACGGGTTGATTGTCTTCGCCGACGAAATTTACGAAAAGATTCTTTACGACGACGCCGTCCACGTGAACATCGCGAAACTGTGCGGTGATGACGTCTTGTGCCTGACCTTCAGCGGTCTGTCGAAGGCGTACCGCATTGCCGGGTATCGCAGCGGGTGGATGGCCATTTCCGGGCCCAAGGCCGAGGCCGCTGACTACATTGAGGGCATCAACCTGCTGGCCAATATGCGATTGTGCGCCAATGTGCCCGCGCAACATGCGATTCAGACCGCGCTGGGCGGATACCAAAGTATCAACGACCTCATCCTCCCGGGAGGCCGGCTCAAGGAACAACGCGATACGGCCTACCGTCTGCTCACCGACATTCCCGGGGTGACCTGCGAGATCGCACAAGGCGCGCTCTACCTGTTCCCGAAGCTCGACCCCGAGGTCTATCCTATCGAAGACGATGAACAGTTCGCCCTGGAACTGCTCAAGGAACAGAAAATCCTCATCTCCCACGGTCGCGCGTTCAACTGGGTGCGCCCGGATCACTTCCGCATGGTGACGCTGCCAAGCGTGGGGGATATTGAAGAGGCGATCTCCCGGCTTGCGACATTCCTTGGCCGGTACACCTAAGCTAGAGGTAATTCCACGAGCGGGGAAAGGACCGACATGGCCAAAAACCTTGTGACCTTCAGCGAATCGCCCACCGAGCTGTTGCGTGCGACTCCCGATTTTGATTTGGCGTCCATCGACACCTCCAGTACACCGGGATTCACCGGCAAGAAGCGCGACGGCGAAAAGCTGCTCGCCGCCGGCGCCACCGAGCTCGCCGACCTGCAAGAGCAGCTCTTTGCTAACGGAAAGTTTGGCGACAACCGCTCGGTGCTCTTGATCCTGCAGGCCATGGACACCGCCGGCAAGGGCGGCATCACCAAACACGTGGTCGGTGCCGTGGACCCGCAAGGCGTTTCCTACCACGCGTTCAAGGCGCCCACGGAGGAGGAGAAACAGCACGATTTCCTGTGGCGAATTGAAAAGCAGGTCCCGGCACGCGGCATGATCGGGGTATTCGACCGCTCACAATACGAAGATGTGCTCATTCACCGGGTGCGCAAGTTCTCCCCGCCAGAAGAGATCGAGCGCCGCTACGGGGCCATTGTCGACTTCGAAAACAACCTCGCCGCGGCCGGCACCAAGGTCATCAAGGTGATGCTCCACATCTCCAGCGCAACCCAAAAGGAGAGACTCACGGAGCGCCTGGATCGCGAAGACAAATGGTGGAAGTACAGCCCCGGGGACGTCGACGAGCGTCTTTTGTGGCCGGCATATCAAGAGGCGTACCAGATAGCCATAGAGCGTACGACGACGGATACCTCACCATGGTTTGTGGTTCCGGCAGACCGCAAGTGGTACGCGCGCATCGCCGTGCAACAACTACTCTTGGATGCGCTCCGATCCTTTGACCTGGGCTGGCCGGAGGCAGACTTCGACGTCGCCGAAGAAAAGAAACGGCTCGCCGCCACCTAGATACTCCGGCTCACCCTCGTCCCGGGTTGACCGCAAGCGCGTGTGCGTGAGGATTTAGTCGTCGGAGTCGGGGTAATCGTCCTCGGAATCGTCGTCGACTAACTCGCCGTCGACATCCGGCCTCGCCTGCTCAATGCGTTCGCGCGCCCCGGAGAGCCAGGATTCGCACCGATTGGCCAGCGCCTCGCCGCGCTCCCACAACTGGAGGGACTGCTCCAGTGTGGCACCCCCGGTTTCCAGCTGCGAGACAACCGCTACGAGTTCCTCACGCGCCTCCTCATAGGAGAGCGCTGCCACATCCGTATTCGTCGTTCTTTCCGCCATTACTCTTACCTTTCCTGCCGGGCCACGGCAGATTGGTCTTGCTCCACGATTCCGGTGCTGAGGGCACCAAACTTTCCATCCGCGACCCGCACACTCAGCCCCGTGCCATCCGGAACCTGCGCTGTGGAACGCACCAGATCGCCGTCGTTGGTCAGAACTACCGCGTAACCGCGCTCCAACGTTTGCAACGGGGAGAGCGCGCGGACCTGCCCGCGCAAGTTGTCAATGGCGGATTGCGCACGTTCGACGAGCCTGATCGTGGCGTGGTGCGAGCGCTCGCGCAACCGGTCGACATCCTGCTGCCGGACCTCCACCATCCCCATGGGGTAAGCGAGAGCCGGCCGAGAGCGCAGGGCGTTAATGCGCTCGGATTCGCGGGTCAGCTGGTGCAGCACGAGCCGGGTGAGGTGTTCCTTGGCGCCCTGGATGCGGGCCATTTCCTCGGCCATGTCTGGCACGATGCGTTTGGCGGCATCGGTGGGCGTGGACGCGCGGAGATCGGCAACCTCGTCCAAGATGGGCCGATCCGCCTCATGGCCAATGGCGGAGACGATCGGCGTTTGGGCGGCGGCGACCGCGCGCACCAGGCTCTCGTTGCTGAAGGCTAAAAGGTCCTCGAGACTGCCGCCGCCGCGGGCGATGACGATGACGTCGATGTCCTCGCGAGAGTCGAGCTCCTGAAGAGCTTGGGTGACTTGTGCTACCGCGGTGTTTCCTTGGACCGCGACCTCGCGCACCTCGAACTGCACGGCGGGCCAGCGGAGGGTCGCGTTGCGGATGACATCTTTCATGGCGTCCGAGTCGCGACCGGTGATCAGGCCGACGCGGGAGGGCAGGAGCGGGAGCGGCCTTTTGCGTTCGGCGGCAAAGAGTCCTTCGGCGGCGAGGGCTTGTTTGAGCCGTTCGATGCGAGCGAGAAGGTCCCCGAGCCCCACCGGACGGATGTCTTGGGCCTGCATGCTCAGCCGCCCGGACTTGAGCCAAAAACCGGCCTTGACATGCGCCACCACATGCGAACCCCGCTCCAACGGCGCGGTAGTGCGGGAAATGACATTGCCGAACGCGGAGAGGGGGAGCGACATTTCCTGATTGAGATCCCGCAACGTCAGGAAGTTCATATTGCCGCGCAAGTTCAGTTCGATAATCTGCCCCTCAATCCAGGCGGCGGGGGCCCGCTCAATGTGTGCCTTGAGCTTTTGCGAGAGAACGTGGAGCGGCCAGGGCGCGTCTGGCGTGGTGTCGGCGGCGCGTTCGGGAAGCGTGCTGGGTTCCTGCTTCTGGCTCTGGGTGTCGCCAGCGTCAAAGTCCACGATGCCTCCCTGGAAAAATGTATCTCTACTATCAATACCAGCCGGCACCGACATTCTGGGTGTGTGCGGCGCCGGTTGTGGAAAACATTCACCGGTAGGGCTCGAAGCAAACCGATAGAATCAGCGGAGAACGTCCCGATCTGAATCCCTAGCGAGTGTGCATGAGAAAAGCGTTGGCCCCCACCCTGGTTATTATTGGTCTCCTTTTTCTGGCGGTGGGCATCCCCGGCGTCTGGGTGCAAAACAATATCGTCTCCTCGGACGGCTTTGTGGCGCTCAACCGCGGTGTGGGGACGGACGATAATTTTCGTACCGTGTTAGTCACCGAAGCCGTGGACAGTGTCGGCGGGGACTTGCAGGCGCCGCAAGAAATCATCGATCTAGCTCAGAGAGCGTTGAGCACCGCGGTGAAAGACGTGCAGAGCTGGCCCGAGTACCCGGCGGCGTTCGATGAGACAATCAGGAGTTCGCACGTGGCGCTGTTCCCGGAGGACGGGTCGCAGGCACAGCCGCAACTGGCGCTGGATATCGCACCCATTGTGAGTATGGCGGTGCAAAAACTGGTGCCCGGCGTTGACCTGCAAGGCACCCAGCGCGGCCCGATGTACCAGTCGCTGAGCTCCCAGAACCCGTCAAACGTGGTGAATCTAGCGAGGAGCGTGGGGTCCGTGGGACTGCCGCTCGCGACTGCCGGGGGAGTCATGCTGGTCATCGGCATTGCCATTGGGGTGCGCAAAGGCACCATGATGATTGTCGCTGGGATTGGGGGTTTGCTTGTCGCCGGGGCGCATTGGCTGGTGATTCCCGTCGCCTCGACGGTCATGAACCAATTCACCTCGAGCAATGAACTCGCCAACGCCTACATTGCCGCGCTGATGCCATCCATTGAGCGTAGTCTGGGGGCCTGGGTGGTCATCGAGGCATTGGTTGCGGGCGGGCTGCTGGTTGTCGGTATTGTGCTCAATCTCCTATTCAAGCCCTCGGCCGGTAATCGGCGGGTCGCTAGAATGGAAGCATGAGTTCCACCGTTTCTGTGCCTATGCCCACCGTGCCGCGTGCACGGCGTTCCCGTGACGAGGTAGAGGCGGCGTCCCCGGTAGCCGGGGCGAAACAGGTGAAGTTGGCGGCGCCTCGCGGGTACTGTGCGGGTGTGGACCGCGCCGTCATTGCGGTGGAGAAAGCGCTGGAGCACTACGGGCCTCCCGTGTATGTGCGCAAGCAGATTGTCCACAACCAGCATGTGGTCTCTACGCTGGAGGATCGCGGAGCGATCTTTGTGGATGAGACCGATGAGGTCCCCGAGGGCGCTCTTATTATCTTTTCCGCGCACGGGGTGTCCCCGGCTGTGGTTCAGTCCGCCGAGGACCGCGGCCTGCGCACCATTGACGCAACCTGCCCGCTGGTGACCAAGGTGCATCGCGAGGCGGTGCGCTTTGCCCGGGACGACTATGAAATCCTGCTCATCGGCCACGAGGGGCATGAGGAAGTTGAGGGCACCTACGGTGAGGCCCCGAATCACACCCAGATCGTGAATTCGCCGGACGAGGCCGATACCATCACGGTCAAGGATCCGGACAAGCTGATCTGGCTTTCGCAGACCACGCTCTCGGTGGACGAGACGATGGAAACGGTGCAGCGTCTGCGCGCCCGCTTCCCCAATCTGCAAGATCCGCCCAGCGATGACATTTGCTATGCCACTTCCAACCGCCAAGCGGCGATCAAAAAGATCGCGCCCGAGGCCGACCTGGTGATTGTGGTCGGCTCGGCCAACTCCTCGAACTCGGTGCGATTGGTCGAGGTTGCCCTCGAATACGGCGCCAAGGACGCGCACCGGGTGGACTTCGCGAGCGAGGTGGACGAGTCCTGGTTCGAAGGGGCGCGCACCGTCGGTGTAACTTCCGGCGCGTCGGTGCCCGAGGTGCTGGTCCAAGACGTGCTCAATCTCCTGGCCGAGTACGGCTATGGGGACGTCGAGGAAGTCGTCACCGCCGAAGAGGACATTATCTTTTCTCTGCCTAAGGAGATCCGCGCCGCGCTCAAGGCGATGGGGGACGATTCCCGCGCCCTCGGCGGCCGCCGCTCCTCGTCTACGTAGCGCGACACGCCGAGTGCGCGCGCGTTTCCTCGGCGTGTCGCGCTACACAGATGTCCGGCGCGGTGCCCTGAAGTACGACGGCGCGTGGTCACCTGCCCGAGCACCTCACCCGGCCATCGGTGCCAGCAGGCGAAAGCCCGCCCTGCTTTCGCCGCCCCACTTCGCCGAGCCCACTTCGCCGAGTCGGCAGATAATCCGCTAATGACCCGAGTGGTTTCAAGGGGCTAGTGCAACACCTGAGTTTTTTGGAGTGTGTGTCGTGCCTGCTGTGATTCCGTGGTGGAAGGTTTCGTTGTGCCTTGATTTGCTTGCTCGGGGTGTTTCCGCGGTGCGGGTGGCTGAGCGTGTCGGGGTGGCGCGCACGAGTGTGAACAGGTTTGCCAGACTGGCTGGTATGGAACTGGTGTATGGCTCCCGCGGGGGCATGACGGGTCCTCGTGTACCGGACACGGCGTTGATGGAGAGCGGCGGGGGCGTGAGGGCGCGGGGGAGGGCGTATTCGCGGTTGAGTTTTGAGCAGCGAGTCATTCTTCAAACCG
>NZ_JIAG01000013.1 GCF_000688395.1 Haematomicrobium sanguinis DSM 21259
GTGTGGGAGTCGTGGGTCATGCGTGAGACCGCGATCATGTGCAGGGCCGCGTTGAGTTTCCGGTCGCCGCTGCGGTTGAGCCGGTGGCGTTGCGTGTTCCCGGAGGAGGCCGGGATCGGGTTCACGCCTGCTATCGCGGCGAACGCGGCTTCGCTTTTCACCCGGCGCGGGTGGGACCACACGATCATCGCCCGGGCGGCACTGATCGGACCGATCCCTTTTTCTTTCAAGAGCACGGCTGCTTCGATGTGTTCCAGGGCGTGGGTGATCAATTCTTTGTTCTCGGCGAGTTGCTCGTCGAGGTCCTGGATGCGTTTGGCCAGCCGGATCGCTTCATGACGCGCGGTAGCGATGTCCAGGTCCTCGCCCTTGCGGGCACGCCAGCCGGCGATCATAGTGATCGTCGCTTTGGACAGGGCTTTGCGGGTGTCCAGACCGAACTCGGTTTTACGTACCAAAGCGCCGAGCGCGTTCACATGCTCGGTGCGTTCCTTGGTCATCGAGGTGCGCGCGGTGTCCAGGATCGCTAATGCTTGACGGGCGTCCTGGTCCTGGCGCGGATAACGCAACTGGTGAGGGTGTAAGTTCCGGACACTGTGCGCGATCCGGTGCGCGTCAATGGTGTCGTCCTTGCCCTGAGCGTGCCGGTCTTTAGCGGACATCCGGGCCGCTTCAACCACCTGGTTCCCCACCTGAGTCAGTGCCCGGTATAACCGTGCCCCGTATGACGCGGCCCCTTCGATCACCCACAAGTTCTCCTGGCTCCCGTGAGTGCGCTTCCCAGCCCAATCGATCGCGTGGTGGTACCCGCGCGAGGTCGAGGGGAAAGAGCGGGTATCCACACTTTCCCCGGTATTCGCGTCAATGAGCGCGAACACATGATTTTTCGCGTGCGTGTCGATCCCGATGATAAACGCGTGTGAGTGCGCGATGATAGTCATAGCGGTTGCTTCCCTTCGGTCAATGAAGTGATACACGGCCGCTCAAGGGCGGCCAGTCACCGGTCCCGGGAAAGCGTTTCGAGACAACACTGTAACGAGCCACACCACACCAACAACGGTATGGTGGGCAACCTTCTGATCAAGTCATCGGAACGAGCGGAAAGAGCACTGGCCGCCCACCCTTGTTCACGTGCCGGACAAATCGACTTCAAAGCACACCCAACCAAGGGCGGCCAGCGCTACATCGAGTCACAACACCACAACAAGAGCGAACAACCAATACCCATCCTGCTAGCCAGTCCCAAACCAGCCAACCCAATCCTTACAGCGCTACATAGATGAGGGGCGACGGCGGTGACTCGCCTTAAGGAGGCGAGTCACCGCCGTCGATCCTCACCTGGCAGCAACCCCGCCCGACCGTGCCCCGCGCACCTGGCATTCCGCCGTTAGACTCTTCTGCACGTAATTCGCGACGAATTACGTGCAGAAGAGTCTAACGGCGACGCGGCGTGATCTAGCCAGCGTGTGTCTAAGCGCTTAGACTCGTGATATGGGTTCTCACGGATTTCGGATGACGCCGGGCGCGGGGCTTTCCCGCGGTCGTTTGTGGGTGTCGGCGGTGGCGCTGACCCTGGTGATTCTGTATGTTGTCGGGGAGGCCATCACGGCCTTGGCCTGGTCCAGGGCGCCCTACAATTGGGCCGACAATTACATCAGCGATCTCGGCGTCCCCGAATGCGTTGAGCTTGACCGGACTGTGTGCTCTCCGCTGTTCTGGCTGATGGATGCGACGTTTGTTCTCACGGGGCTGTTAGCCTTGGTCGCGCTGGTTGCGCTGTGGCCCGTGTTGGCGGGATGGCGCCGGATCATCGCCGTCCCGACGGTGCTGTATGCCATCGGGATCATCATGGTAGGGGTCTTTCCGGGGTCCTTCGCCGAGAACATCGGCGGGGACGCGACGCGGGCGCTCTTGCACAGCGTTGGCGCGCTGTTGGCTATTGGGGTGGGAAACCTCATGGTGCTGACCGGAGGAATCATTGCCTGGCGATCGAACCGCGGCTATGCGGTGGTCTCGATAATCTTGGCTGCAACCGGTATTGCGGCGATCGTGCTCATGCAGACCGGGAATGACCTTGGACTTGGCCGCGGCGGGATCGAGCGTATGACGGTGTACCCGATCGTCGCGTGGCTCGTCGCCACGGGCCTCTCCCTCATCTATGTAGCAGTTAATGCCCATGGTTCACGCCGTGATGGGCATTAACTGCTACACAGTCGAGGGGGTTAGTCTTGGCCGGCCTCCATCGCCTTGAGCGTCGCCGTATCGGGGTTGAGCATGATTGTCGCTTCGTCGCGGCGGTGGCGCAACACCCCATCAATATATGACTGCACCGCCTCGGCGAGGGGCACGTTGCGGTCTTGCTTCTCGGACATGTACCAGCGGTGTTCCAAGACCTCGTGCACCACTTCGGCCGGTTCGAGCTTGCCGCCTAGATCCCGCGGAATGGACCGCACGATCGGTTCAAAGACCTGCGACACCCAACCGTGCGCGCTGATTTCCTCGTCCTGGTCAGGGAAGTTGTCGGCCCGGTAGGAGTCCATGTCATTCAACAGCCGCCGCGCTTGATTCTCTTGAGCGTCGATACCGGTCAGCCGCAGGAGCCTGCGCTGGTGGTGCCCCGCGTCCACCACTTTAGGCTGCAAACGGATTCGTGCACCGTCATCGGTGGTCTGAATCGCATACTCCTCCACGTCAAAGCCCAACTCGTTGAGCCGCCGGATACGCGCGTTGACCCGCCAACGGTCCGCCAAGTCGAAGTCCTCGGTTTCGGTCAATTCCTTCCACAAATTGCGGTAACTCTCCATGATCCGCTCGCTGGTGGCCATCGGGTCCACAGACTCTTCGATGAGACCAGCCTCCAGCAAATCCATGAGCTCGCCAGCGATATTGACCCGAGCGATCTCCAGATCATATTCACGTTGCCCGGTGGACAAATCCGGGTACAACTCGCCGGTTTCGGCATCCACCAGGTACGCGGCAAAGGCGCCCGCATCGCGCCGGAACAGCGTGTTAGACAACGAGACATCGCCCCAATAGAAACCCGCCAAGTGAAGCCGCACTAACAACACCGCGAGCGCGTCAATCAAGCGAGTCAAGGTGTCTTTGCGCAACATTTGGGAGAACAGCGCCCGGTACGGTAGCGAAAATTTCAGGTGCCGGGTGACCAACGCCGGATCAAGTTCTGTCCCGTCCGGCGCCCGCCGCCCGGTGATGACTGCCACCGGCTCCACGCACGGAATGTCCAAACGCTGCAGTTTCCGCAACATGTGATATTCGTGCCGGGCCACGTGCTCGCCGGTCTCTTTGACCGCGATCACCGAGCCGCCTAAATGGGCAAATCGCACAACGTGACGGGAAATACCGCGTGGCAACGCCGCCAAGTATTCCTGCGGCCAATCCTCCAACGGAATCGACCACGGCAAATCCAGCAGTTCGGGGTCGGTCGCCGCTGCAGTGATGCTGAGTGCGGACGGCGCCACCGCGTCGGAAACCGGCACATTGCGGGGGAGCTTGCCGAGTTGTTCGAAGTCGGTCGGCTCATCGGTCCACTGCGCACCCGAACCGGCACTCTCATCAGAATTGGTTGCCACTTACTCCACCCGTCTCATCTCACTTGCCCCGTCCTCAAAAACTAAGTGAGGCGCTTTAACCATTGTCCGCCATAACCGGCACCCAAGAGCTAAAACGCCTCACCTCGATCCCGTCATCCCGGGAACGTCGTGCAACTCAGTTAGTTGCCAATACGCTCCCCGGTCTTGGAATCAAACAAGTGCACGTGACCGCGCTGCGGACGCACGTGGATGACCTCTTCGGCCTGCGGGGGACGGCGGCCGTCCACACGGACCACCAGGTCGGTTTGCTTGTCATTAATAGTCGCGTGGCCGTAGACGTACGCGTCGGCACCGAGCACCTCGACCACATCCACGGTGACCGCGAGGCCCTCGCCCTCGGGGGCGGTTTCCAGATCCTCCGGACGCACCCCGACAACTACCGTATTTCCGGTTGCTTCCACCAGGATCGCCTCCGGCACGGGGTAGGTGTGTCCGCCAAAGACCACGCCTTCCTTCACTGCCGGAAGTTCCATGAGGTTCATTGCCGGGGAGCCGATGAATCCGGCCACAAACACGTTGCCCGGCCGGTTGTACAGTTCATCCGGGGTGTCGACCTGCTGCAGGATCCCGTCCTTGAGCACGGCCACCCGATCACCCATGGTCATCGCTTCCACCTGGTCGTGCGTGACGTACACGGTGGTGACGCCCAGGCGACGAGTCAGCGAGGCAATCTGGGTACGAGTCTGCACACGCAACTTCGCGTCCAGGTTGGAGAGCGGCTCATCCATCAGGAACACCTGCGGGTTACGCACAATCGCGCGCCCCATCGCCACGCGCTGACGCTGACCGCCGGAAAGCGCCTTCGGCTTGCGGTCCAGGTACTGCTCCAGGTCCAGAAGCTTCGCCGCTTCCTTCACACGCTGCGCGCGCTCTTCCTTGGATACGCCCGCAATTTTGAGGGCAAAGCCCATGTTGTCGGCCACGCTCATGTGCGGGTATAGCGCATAGTTCTGGAACACCATGGCGATGTCGCGGTCCTTTGGCGGAACGTCGGTGACATCGCGTTCGCCGATAAAAATGCGTCCGGCGTTGACGTCTTCAAGCCCGGCGAGCATGCGCAACGCGGTGGATTTACCGGAACCAGAGGGTCCCACAAGAACAAGAAATTCTCCGTCGGCAATGTCGATATTGAGCTTATCGACAGCAGGAGTTTCGGTGCCTGGATACAGGCGGGTGGCATCTTCGTATTTGACGGTAGCCATCATTTTCCCTTCACCGGCAGGTACGTGCCGGACGATCCGTTGTGAATGGTGAATATTTAGTTGGTACCGGACACACAAACAGCTAGAGTGGCGTGAGTCACAGTGGATTCAGTATGCCACATTTTGCCGGGCCGCCGCTATGGCCTGCAACACACCGGGCAGTTCCTCGGGCCCGGCAATGCGAAATTCGGCCCGCGTATCACCAGCACCGACCTTCACACCGACGTCGCCTCGAGCCGGATCTAACGCCGCGAAACCGTTCTCATCGGTGACGTCATCGCCGGCAAAAAACACCGCATCGGCACCGGTTGCCTCGCGCAAAATGTCTAGCGCTTGCCCCTTGTCGACCTGCAATACCGACACCTCGACAACCCGCTTTCCCAGCGTCACATGCGTTCCCGGAATGCGTTCAAGCGCCTCGAGCGCGGCCCGGGTGGCGGCCGCATCTTCCGTCTCGCTCAGCTCCCGGGTGTGAATGACGACGCCGACCGGTTTCCTTTCCACGCGGGTTCCCGGAAAGCGTGTGCTCACCTGGGCGAGGGCCGCTTGCGCGGCATTCAGCGCCTCGGATTGCTCGGGGCTGAGTTCTATGGGCGGCTGGATGTTCGAGGGGCCCCACCAAAACTCGGCACCGTGAGAGCCGACCAGAAGCGTGTGCTTGTCCGGCGAGGCGACCGAACGCAAAGATGCCAATGCGCGCCCGGAGACGAGTGCCGTCGTCGTGCTTCTCAAGGAGCCAAGCGCAGCGAAGGCGACCGCCGTCTGTTCAAGCGGGCGCGCATCTTCGGGGCGTTGGACGATGGGCGCCATGACGCCGTCGAAATCGAGGGCGACCAGGATGGTGCCGGTGCGGGCGAAGCGATCGAGTGCGGCGGAGAGTTCCGGCGACATTTACACGTCCAAATCGGAGTTGAGGGCTTCCAAGAATTTTTTCGACCAGGCTTCCACGTCATTGGTCGCGATGATGCGGCGCATGACGCGCATCCGGCGGGATTTCTCCTCGGGGTCCATGGTGAGGGCCTTGACGATGTCCTCTTTCATACCGTCAATGTCATGCGGGTTGATCAGGATGGCTTGTTTGAGGGTGTCCGCGGCGCCGGCGAATTCGGAGAGGACTAACACCCCGTCATCGTGGATGCGCGAGGCGACGTATTCTTTGGCGACGAGGTTCATGCCGTCGCGCAGCGCGGTCACGAGCATGACGTCCGCGGCCATGTAGAGCGCGATCATTTCCTCGATCGGGTAGGAGTGGTGCAGGTAGCGGACCGCGGAGTGTTGGGTGGTGTCGAAGGTGCCGTTGATGCGCCCGACGGTGGACTCGATTTCTTCGCGCAGCAACCGGTATTGTTCCACGCGCTCGCGGCTTGGGCTCGCGACTTGCACGAGCGTCACGTCGCCGACCTTGGTGCGCGCGTCATTGAGGAGTTCCTCATAGGCCTTGAGACGGTGGCGGATGCCCTTGGTGTAATCCAGGCGATCCACGCCGAGCAGGATGTATTTCGGGTTGCCGAGGTCTTCACGGATTTGGCGGGCACGCTCCTGAATGTCGGGGCGGGCGGTGAGTTCGTTAATGCGTTCCATGTCGATGGAGATCGGGAACGCGGCGGCGCGGGCGATTCGGGATGGAACGCCCTGATCGTCGCCGACGTGGATGCTGTTTTTGACCACGTTGTGCGAGGTGAAGCGGGTCACCGATCGGCGGAAGTTCGCGGCGTCGCTATCGCGTTGGAAGCCGATCAGGTCGGCGCCGAGGAGCCCCTCGAGGACGGCCTTGCGCCACGGGAGTTGCGCAAAAATCTCGAGCGGCGGGAACGGGATGTGGTTGAAGAAGCCGATCTTGAGGTCGGGGCGTAGTTCCCGGAGCATTTTCGGGACGAGCTGGAGCTGGTAGTCCTGCACCCAGACGGTGGCGCCTTGATCGGCGATGTTCGCGGCGGCTTCGGCGAATCTCCGGTTGACCTTTTTATAGGCGTCCCACCAGGTGCGGTGGAATTCCGGCGGGGCGATCACGTCATGGTACAGCGGCCAGAGGCAGCCGTTGGAGAAACCCTCGTAATATAACTGGATTTCCTCTTCGGAGAGGCTCACCGGGTGCAGATGCATGTTTTGTTCATCAAAGGGAGCCAAATGATCCCCGGCCGCACCCGACCAACCGATCCACGCGCCGTCGTTATTCTCCATCACCGGGGAAAGCGCGGTGACCAAGCCGCCGGGGGAGCGGCGCCAGGATTCCTCCCCATCGGGACCGGTGACGCGGTCCACCGGGAGGCGGTTGGAAACCACTACAAAATTAAAGGTCTCATCGCTGGTGTGTGTCTCGTCTGCGCTTGCCTGGTCTGCAGGTTCGGACGTGCTGGTAGCCATCGCGTTTCACCCCGGTTTTCGCCTAGTGCCTCACCTTCTACCCTAGTCGGGATTTGGGGGTGTGGCCGAAGTGCGGTGACGGCCGGTGAACTCTTCCGGGCCGGGGTGCGTCTTTCTTGGAGGTGTTTGCCTGGCTGCGGTTAGGTTTTCACCCCGGTAGCTCACCTACAATGAGAAAGTTGCCAGTGGCTACCACTCATTTACCCATCGGACCAGAGGAACCATGAGCAGTAACAATAAGAACCGTTTGACCAAGGCGGAGCGGCAGTCGGCCGCTCGCGAAAAGGCGAAAGCGCTCCGCGAGGCGCAGCTGAAGAAGGAAAAGCGGAATAAGCAGATTCTGGTCTGGTCTATCGTCGGTGTGGTTGTCGCCATCGGTGCGGTGGTGGCCCTGCTCGTGGCGAACTCCCTCAATTCCGCCGTTCCGGATGCCGGTCCCGCCCCGGCTAACCAGACTCAGTATGGCGGTGTGGTCTTTAATAAGGACGGCATTGTGACTTCGGAGTCGGTGGGAGAGGTCAACATGGCCAACCTGCCCTCTCCCCTTCCGGCACCGTCCCAAGCTCCGGATCAAAAGACTGAAGCCCAGATTGAGGGAATGAAGGTCAAGGAAAAGGGCAGCAAAGACCCCATCCAGGTGATCATTTACGCCGATGCCATCTGCCCGATCTGTAAGCAGTTTGAGGACATGAACGGCGCCCAACTGGACACGCTTGTCGAAGAGGGAAAGATCACCACCGAGACCCGCATGGTCGGTTTGCTTGACACGTACTCGCAAGGCTCCAACTACTCCTCGCGTGCGGCGAACATGCTCGCGTGTGTGGCCAATGAGGCACCGGAAAAGTACAAGGACGTGGCGAACCAGATTTGGGCGCAGCAACCGGCCGAGCAAACCACCGGTCTGGACAACGCCACACTCAACGCGATGGCCGCTGATCAGGGTGTGACCAACATCGAATCGTGCGTCAAGGACGGCACTTACCGCCCGTGGGTGAAGTACCAGACGCAGCTGGCGACCAACACCCAAGTCACGGGAACACCGTATGTGGTGGTTGACGGCGAGTACTGGGACGGACGCAAAGACGGCCAGTTCTTGGACTTCTTGAACAAGAAGATCGAAGAGAAGTCCTAACGCTCTAGACGTCGGTGGCGGCACCGGGTCGATTTCGTTCGGCCCGGTGCGCTACCCTTGTAAAGCGCTGTTTTGCGGGCATTACCCGCCGGCGCCGCGCCTCCTTAGCTCAGTTGGCCAGAGCACCTGTCTTGTAAACAGGGGGTCGCCGGTTCGAATCCGGCAGGGGGCTCTATTTTTATGCGCGGGTTGCGTGGCAGCTGACCCGGCGAAACTGCCACATAATCGATTATGTGGCAATTTCGGCAGCGAAACTGCCACATAAACTACGCGTCGAAGTGAGACGTAATCGGCACCTTGGACACCGACTCCACCAACTCGCCCGCCAGCACGCGCAATTTCACGTTGCGGTTGCTGGACGCGTTGCGCAAGATGGAAAACGCCTCGTCCTGGCTGCACCGGTTCTGCGCCATCAAAATGCCCACCGCAATGTTGATCGTGGTCCGAGACTCCATCGCCTCACGCAAATCCGCCGCCAACTGGTGCTTCGCCGCAATCCGCACCGCCAACAGAAGCGCCCGTTGCGCCTGCTCGGAGTACTCGCGGCAAATCTTGATGCTCGTCTCGTCGAAGGCATCCTCGGTGCGCGAAAAATAGTTCAACGCCGCCCGCGCATTATCATCCAGGGTCAGCGGCATCGCGAGAACGCTGGATTGGCCCACCGCTTGGATTGCCTCCAGGTAGTCCCGCCAGCGCGGATCCGTGGCGACATTGCGGACCAGCTGCACCTCGCCGGTCTTCATCGCCTCAATACACGGCCCTTCACCATACGCGGCCTGCACCTCGTCCAACGCCTTCGCCTCTGCGGTATTACCGGCCAAGGTCACGGTCGGCCGCTTCTCCCGCTTGAGCGTAACGGCGCATTGAATGGGGTGGCCGGCCACCTCGGTCACGGTGGCGGCGGAGAACTCGGAAAGCTCCGCAAGGAACACGCTGACGTCCTCGCTGTGCAATACCAAATCTTGGAGCTTTTCGGAGACCGATGAAATCTGCATGCCTTTGAGTCTAGGCGCTTCACACCCGGTTAGCGCCATCTGATTTTCAGACTTCACCTCCGCGAACCACGCCGGGGTGCAATAAGATAATGCCTAGTCAGGTTCAGTCTGCGGCCGCACAACTCTTCCCAAAAATGTCGAGGAGCCGCCACATGCTTTCCCCCGCACAAGACCGTCCGGTCGCCGATCGGGCAACGGTTTGCCTGTGCGCCCGGTCAGCACCCTTTGCCCGCGAGACGATCACCGGCACCCGGTGCCCCAATCATGCGACGTTGGCCGCGCTCATTGACACTCTCGAGCCGCACTTTGGCGATGCCCGCGCTTTGCTTGCGCTGAGCGCGCAGGTGGAGGAAGCGGCCGGATTGCCGGGGCAGGGCAATACGCGCACGCTGTGGGAAACATTGGCCACCATTGCGATGTACGACGTCGGTGCCTCCAGAATCTTCGAACCTCACCTGGATGCTCGCGCCATTCGAGCGCAAGCCGGGCTCGCCGTGGACGCGGAGGGCACCTGGGGCGTGTTCGCCGCCGAAGCGCCGCATGCGCGTCTCACCGCCGAACGGGCACCGCACAGTTCGAGCGGGGAACGCGCGGCCGGCGCGGGAGAAGAGTGGAAACTCACAGGCGCAAAAGCGTGGTGCTCCCTCGCGTCCACCCTTGATCACGCGCTGGTGAGCGCCTTCATCAATGACACGGACCGGGCGCTCTTTGCAGTGGATTTGAAAGCGCCGGGCGTCACTGCCTCGCAAGACGGTTGGGAAGCGCACGGGATGGCCGAGGTCCCCAGCGTCGGCGTCGCCTTTGACCGGGCGAGTGCAACCATGGTTGGCGAGCCCGGCTGGTATCTGAATCGACCCGGTTTCGCGTGGGGCGGCATGCAGGTTGCCGCCGCGTGGTTTGGCGGCGCGCTGGGCCTCGTGCGCGAATTCGACACCTCTCTCACACGGCGCGAACCCGATCAGATCGCCCTGGCAACTCTGGGCAGGCTTTGCCGTGAGGTGTCCGCGTGCGCCGCGCAGTTCGCGGTTCTGGCCGATCTGATCGACGCTGCCGAAGAGGGCGCCGCAACTCGCTCTGGCGATTCTCAGGAGGGACAGCCCGAATGGTGGCCGGCCGCCCTAACGCTTCGCGGAAACGTCGCCGCGAGTGCCGAGTCAACTCTGCACACGGTGTTGCAGGGGATGGGCCCGGCGCCGCTTGCGCTCAATGCCGCTTTTGCCAAGCGCGTTGCAGATCTCACCCTGTATCTGCGGCAACACCACTTCGATCGCGACGACGCAAGCCTTGGCACGCTCATGCGGAAAGGAGAAGAATCCTGATGTCCTTCACACATCTGGATAAGGGCACCGCCGCGGATACCTGGGACGATGCGGGACTCGGCGATCTGCCCACACTGCCCTTCACCGAGCAGGACCTCTCCCGCTCAACCGTGGTTTTACTAGCGGCACACCCCGATGACGAAACTCTCGGCGCCGCCGGTCTCCTTCATGCGGCACGGCGTGCCGGGGCGACGGTACGGATCATGTTGGCGTCGTTAGGCGAACGCTCACACCCCGAATCACTCACCCACTCGCAGGCCGACCTGAAGGAAATTCGGGCACGCGAATTTCACAGTGCCATGGAGCGCCTTGGCCTGGACACCTCTTTTACCGTGGTCCGCTTTCCCGACGGCCACCTCGGAAACCATCACAAAGAAATCTTGGGCGCCCTTTACGGACAGGTCGATGAGTTTCACGGCGCGGGCCGGCAACTACTCCTCGTAAGCCCGTACCGCGCAGATAAACACCCCGACCACGAGGCACTTGCCAAGGTTGCCGCGGAAGCCGCCGAAGAATTGAGCGCCACGCATTTGCAGTACCCGATCTGGTATTGGCATTGGGCGATGCCCTCGAAAAACAGAGACTGGACCAATTGGTATCGGTGGCCACTCAACGCGGCCGATCTGGAAGCGAAACGCGGGGCGCTCGCCGAGCACCGCTCGCAAATTGCGCCGCTTTCTGACCAACCGGGGGATGAGACGCTGCTCTCCGAAAACTTTCAACAGCACTTTGGGCGCGAATGGGAGGTTTTCTCGATGAACAAACATTCCACTCAATTCACCTCCCATGACGCTGCCCGGGTCTTCGACGAGGTGCACAGCGACCAACCCGACCCGTGGGGAACCGAAAGCACCTGGTATGAGCAGCGCAAGCGGCGCCTGTCCATGACCATGCTGCCCTCGGAGCGATACAACAATGTCCTGGAGATTGGTTGCTCCATCGGCACCATGACCGCAGACCTCGCCACCCGCGCCGACACCGTCTTCGCTCTTGACGCGAGCGATAAAGCCGTCGCACTGGCCCGGCAAAACACCGCCTGCTTGCCCGGTGTCGCCATTGAGCGCGCCACCTTGCCCCAGGATTTGCGATCCGTCGTCACCGGCCAGGGAGAATTCGACCTGATCGTCCTTTCCGAGGTGGGCTACTATTTCACCGCCGAGGAACTCGACGAGCTCTTGGACACCGTGGAGTCGATTTCCGCTCCCGGAACACAGTTGCTCGCCTGCCACTGGCGCCACCCCATCCTGAACTGGAGTATCGACGGCGACACCGTGCACCGCACCTTGCTCTCCCGCCCGGCGTGGACCGGTATTGCACACTATGACGAGACGGATTTCCGTGTCGATATTCTCGCGCTCACGCCAGACACTCGATCGGGAAACCATGGCGCCGCAACCGGTTAGCTCGGCGATTGTCATCGTCCCGGCGCACAACGAGGCGGCCCGCATCCCAAGCGCGCTTGCCGCAGTGGCGAGCGCGCTGGGTCACCTGGGCAAGACGCATCCGCAGATTCGAGGGCGAGCCGTCATTGCACTCGATAGATGCACGGACGGCACCCGGGACATCGTTGCCAACCACTGCGCGCGGGACACCCGGTTTGCGAACGTTACCGGAGACTTTGGTTCCGCAGGCGCGGCCCGGAACGCGGCGGCGCAGCGGGCACTCGGGGCGCTGCCACCCGGCGACTCGGGTCACGTCTGGATCGCCTGCACCGACGCCGACTCGGTGGTGCCACCCGCATGGCTTCAAGCGCAGGTAAACCTCGCCGATGCGGGCGCTGACCTGGTCGCCGGTGCGGTTGACCCGAACCCCGCCGAGATCGACCCCGACCTCTTAGCGCACTGGTACCGGCTGCACACCGACCGGCTGCGCACCGACCAGCTACCCAGCACCCAACACGCGCCACAGGGCACCGACGTCCCGCAACACATCTTTGGGGCCAACCTTGGTATCCGCGCGAGCACGTATCTTGCCCTCGGCGGTTTTCGCGGATCGAGCGCCGGCGAGGACCGGCGGCTCGTCGAAGACGCGTTCCGACTCGGCGCCCGCATCGTCACCGAACCGGTGCCGCGGGTGCTCACGTCGGCGCGCACTGAGGCTCGCGCACCCGGAGGTTTTGGCGAATACCTCAGCCGCCTCGCTCAGGCGAGCGGGCACCGCGCGCGCACCGGGTGAGTATTACGCCCGGCGGCTATCCGGCATCGAAACGAGTATCGCCGTCGTCCTTCTCATCGGTGGGTGCATCATTGCCCGAACCGTCCGGCAATTCCTCGGTGTTGATCTCCGGTGTGGCGCGCTCGGCGTCCTCGGTTTCGCCGAGCCCGGCGCGGTCCTGCTCGCCAATTTCCCAGGTGGACTTCTGTTCCTTCGCCATCAGTGGATCCTCACGTTTTTGCAATGAAATCCGCAGGCGGCTTTACGGCGTTCTTGTCCCATCGTAGCCCCGCGAGCAAGTAGCGTTAAGGGTGGAAGTACGACGGCGATGCCTCCACCCGCGCACGCCTCACCGGCGCGGGTGGTGAAGTGAGGTGACAGGTGAACGATCGGGCGCGGACCAAGCCGAGCGGGCGGCCCAAGGGCGGCAAGAATGCACCCAATCCCACGGCGGCCCTGCCGACGACCCCGCTCACCCCCAAGGCCACCGGATCGCCATCGGCAAACGCCGCCGCCAAGCGGATGCTCAAGCGGCTCATTCAAGGCGAACAGCCGCCAACCCAGCCGATGTCAATTGTGGATAGGCTGGCCGGCAGCCCCTATTCGAACCCGATTATTCAGGTAAACCGGGTGGATCACGATGACCGGAAAACACTGGATTTTGCGCTCAATCTGTCCGAGAGCATGTTCCGCTACGGTGCCGGTGCGCTCGAGGTGGAAACCAGCCTGATTGCGGTGACCGCCGCGTTCGGGCTCAAGAATGTGGACGTGGACATCACCAATCAGTCGGTGATGATCAACTATGCGCCCAAGGACCAAATCCCGATGACTGTGATGCGGGTGGTGCGCTCCTGGACCGCGAATTATGCCGGGCTCGCGGCGATCCATCAGCTGGTGACCAAGATTGTGGACGGGGATGTGGACCGTGCCACCGCGAGCGTGGAGTTGCGCGAAATCACGACGTCCTCTAAGCCCTTCGCGAAGTGGATGGTGACCGCGTCAATTGCGGTGTTCGCGGCCGCGATTGCCGGGATTATTGGCGGGGACTGGCTCGCCTCGCTGTTCGCCGCGGCTGGGACCGTGATGGTGGATGTGATCCAGCGAGTGCTAGGCAAATGGCGGGTTCCCGAGTTCTTCTCAGTGGCCGCCTGCGCGTTCTGCGTGACCGCGCTGGCGGAACTGGTCTGGTGGTCGCCGATTCCGGTGCCGCCCGGGCTGGTGGTGGCGGGTGGAATCCTGCTGCTGTTGCCGGCGGGGCGGCTGGTGACCGCGACACAGGATGCGATCAACGGTTTCCCGGTGACTGCGGCTGGGCGTTTCCTCTCCGCGTTCCTGGTTTTCGGTGCGCTCATTTCCGGGATTTCGGTGGCGCTTGTGGTGGGCGCGATGCTCGGGATTCCGGAGCTGGATGTGGCC
Source organism: Haematomicrobium sanguinis DSM 21259 (assembly GCF_000688395.1). Lineage (GTDB taxonomy): Bacteria > Actinomycetota > Actinomycetes > Actinomycetales > Micrococcaceae > Haematomicrobium > Haematomicrobium sanguinis. Next base: position 14,194 of record NZ_JIAG01000013.1, read on the forward strand.
CGCACCTATGAGAACGGGTACCCGGTGCCGGTGGTGGTGGCGCTCGTCGCCGTTGCGGGCATGGCGATCTGTGTGGTGGAGCAGTCGGCGCTCAAGCTCGTGCTGCCGACGGCGTTGGTCGGTGTGGCCGGTTATCTTGTGGTGTTGCTGGCCGTGCAACTGGACTTCGGGTTCCGGCTCACGCCCGCGATCTCCGCGGTTGTTATTGGGTTCGTCGCCCGGTTTGTGGCGTTGCGCATGGGTGCCCCGCAGCTTGTGGTCGCGATCCCGGCGACGCTGTTCTTATACCCGGGACTCTCGATTTTCCGGGCGATGTATGGGATTTCCATCGACGCCGCGAACATTCAGCCCGGTGTGGTGTCGCTGTTCAACGCGCTCGCAGTGATCTTGGCGATCGCGGCCGGACTGGTGCTCGGCGATAACTTGGCGAGGCCGCTGACCAAGGGCCTCAACTCGAATGAGCGGCGCCGGTCGCGTCGGCGGTAGCCACCCCAGCCCTCCCCGCAAAAATGTTGGCGCAGATTAACTTTTTTGTGCGGGATCCCGCACAACTTCGGTAATCTGCGCCAACATTTTTGGGGCTAGGCGGTGGCAGTGTCCTCTGGCTCGAAGATTTGGCCAACCGGCGTACGCTTTTCGGCCTGGAAGTCATCCTCCACACGCCCAAAGGCCCAATACCCGGAAAGAGATAGAGCCTTGCGGTCCACCCCGCGCTCGGTGCGGAAGTAGCGGCGCATCGCCTTCATCGCCTCGCGCTCGCCGTGGGCGAAGACATCGACCTCGCCCTCAAGCCACGGTTGCACTCGCACGGCGTGCTCGGTAATGCTGGCGTCCCCTGCCGGTTCGCCGCCGCGGACTACCCAGTGAACGGCCAGGTCCTCCGGCGCCGCAAGATCCATCCGATCCGACTCCTCGGCAATTTCAATAACGGCCCAGCCGCGTGCTTCTGGTTTGGTTTCCGCCAAGGACTCCAACGCCGAAGAGATCGCCGGAATCGCGGACTCGTCTCCAACGAACGCGTACCAATCTGCTTCGGTGTTCGGGGAGTAAGCGCCCACCGGGTTCAGGAATGTCAGCTTATCTCCGGGCTGCGCGTTGAGAGCCCACGGCCCCGCCAAACCCGAATCGCCGTGCACCACAAAGTCGATCCAGACCTGCTTGGCGTCCTGGTCAATGCGCCGAATCGTGTAGGTGCGCGTCACCGGCCACTGCTCGCGCGGCAGCTCTTCGCGCACCGCGTTGATGTCGAACGGCGCGGTGACCCCGGAACCGGGCACCGGGAAGAGGAGCTTGCTATAGGTGTCGGTGTAGCCCGGGTCGGTGATTTCGTCGATGTCGCCGTTGCCAAGGATGACCCGCTGGAGGTGGCTCGTGAGTCTCTCGGTACGGAGAACTTCCAGGGTGAGCGACTTGCGGGGCTTGCGTACGGTAGACATGACACCTCGAGGTAGAACTTAGGCTTACCTAACTCACCCTACCTCATCTGTGTAGCGCGAATTACGGGTTTTTCGCGATTTTCCCGCATTTCGCGCTATATAGACGGGGGTGCCGGCCACACGCTGGTGAGGATCGACGGCGTTACTCGCCTCCTTAAGGCAACGCATCGCCGTCGTGGTTCAGTAGGCGACCCTGCCGTGCCATGCGACCATGCCGCCCCGTCCCACCCGTGCGACAACTCCCGGTCACGGATTACGCCTCGGCGAGGTTCCAATTAATGGGAGCGACCCCGCGCGATTCCAAATATGCATTCGCGCGACTGAACGGCCGGGACCCAAAAAACCCGCGGGAGGCCGACAACGGGCTTGGATGCGCAGATTCGATGATGTGCGCGTCGCCGAGCAGCGGTTTCAAGTTTTGCGCGTCGCGTCCCCAGAGGATCGCTACGAGCGGGGTCCCGCGATCGGCAAGCGCACGGATCGCAGCCTCCGTCACCGTCTCCCACCCCTGGCCGCGGTGGCTGCCGGCCGCACCGGAGCGCACCGTCAAGACGCGGTTGAGCAGCATGACACCCTGATCGCTCCACGCGCTCAAATCGCCCGTGGCTGCCGGGGGAACCCCAAGGTCTGACTCCAACTCCTTATATATGTTCTGCAGACTGCGCGGCAGCGGACGCACCGCGGGATCCACCGAAAAGCTCAGCCCGACCGCATGTCCCGGCGTGGGGTAGGGGTCCTGCCCCACAATGAGCACCTTGACCTGGGCGCGCGGCCGGTGAAACGCACGCAACACCTGAGGCGGCGCGGGGTGGACCACATGGCCGGCCGTGCGCTCGGCAGCAAGGAAATCTCGCAACCGCGCAAGTGACGGTTCGTTTTGTGCCAGCGTTGGCTTCCAATCCTCGGCGATTCCCGGTTGCAGAGGCATTGCTGGTTCACTCGTCATGGCCCACATCTTCGCACGCACGCCGGGCCCCAGGCGAATGACACCAATGTAATTCCGGGTCTATGATGGAGTGAAACACGGTGCACCACGGAAGGAGCGGCATGAGCCAGGTGGCCCACGAGTTCAACCAGGAACTCAGCATTGACGAGTCCAGCCCGCTCTCCGAACGCGACCAGCGCATGCTTGCTCTGGAGCGCCAGTGGTGGAAATACGCCGGGGCGAAAGAGCAAGCCATCCGCGACCTCTTCGACCTTTCCGCCACCAACTATTACCAGATTCTGAATCAGCTCATCGACTCCGAGGATGCGCTGGCGTTTGACCCGATGCTCGTCAAAAGATTGCGTAGACTACGTACGTCACGACATCAGAACCGAACCTCGCGTCGGCTCGGCTAGGGTCGTGGCGCCCAACCGCCAACGTTCAAGGACCCTTTACGCATGAGCAGCGAATACCCCCGCGACGAATTCGATGACGTCCCCGAGAATTCCGACCGGCAAGGTGTGCACCGCGAAAGACTTTCCAAGCAACGCGGCTCCGGACTGGGCCTCATCATCCTGGTCGCGGCGCTCGTGCTCATCATTGGTGTGATTTCCGCCCTCGTGTTCCCGCGCCTGGGGATCGGCGGTGCTCCCACGGCGGGCCAGACGCCTCCGGCCGACCAGCAGACCTCGAGCCCGGCGGCTACCAGCACCGCGCAGCCGACCACCCCGGAGACGACCCCGCCGGCCGAAGAAGAAACACCCCCCGCCGAAGAAACTACCCCGCCGGAAACTCCCGCGGTCGACAAAACCGTCCCGCTCGTGGTGTACAACGCGACCCTGACCCAGGGCCTTGGCACAGTGGTCTCCACCCGCGTCACCCAGGACGGCTGGACCGTCAACAGCGTGACCAACTGGCCCGGCAACCCGCTGGACACCTCCTACGTGTTCTACCCGCGCGAGGACTTGGCGCCGTCCGCCCAGGCGCTCGCCGACCTCCTGGGCATTCAGCAAATCCTGCTCGACCCCAGTTTCGGCGACACCATCGCGGTGGTCGCGGGCCCGGGCTACCAGGGCTAGCGCAGGGGCCTTTTCGCGTGGCTCGCCAACTGATGCTCGACGGCGACGGGTTGCGGGTGCGGGATTTCTCACCTGAAGATATGCTCGCCTACCGGCACTGGTTGGCACCTGAGCGGGAATGGCACCTCTGGGATGGGCCCTATTTTGCCAAGGCGACCGCGGGCGATATTGACCGCATCGTCTCGATGGAAGAGGAACGGGCCCGGACTCTTTACGTCGGTGGTGAGCTCGAGTGGCCGCGCCAGCGCGCCGTCATCGCGGACCGCGATACAGACCAGCTCATCGGGACGCTCAGCTGGTATTACGAATCTCCGGAGTCCGATTGGCGCCGGGTCGGCATGGTGATCTATGACCAGGCCCGTCGTGGCAAGGGGCTTGGGTTGGATGCGCTCCGGGTGTGGACGAGCTACCTTTTTGACACCACGAATGTGCGCCGACTCGATTTGGCGACCTGGTCGGGAAACGTTGCGATGTGCCGGGTTGCCGAGAAGCTCCGGTGGCGCGAGGAAGCCCGGTTTCGCCAGGCACGAGAGGTTCGGGGCGAGATCCATGACAGCGTTGTCTATGGCGTGTTGCGTTCTGAGTGGAATGGCCGGGAGGCGCTCTAAAGCGGCCGCGCTACGCCCTCAGATGAAGCACGATCGCTCGCTTGGAAGTAGCTTGCACTCTCCTAGGCAGAGTGCTAATTATTGACTTAGCACTCTTTGGTCTCGATTGCTAACGCCGGGTCAATTCGTCCCGGCTGATGCGGCCGGACTAAAGAGGAACAAAGTCTTCTCTTGCGAGGCCAGAAATGCCCGGGACCGATCCCGCGGTGTTGCCGGCCGTCCGTCGCGGGCGCAGGGTCGATAACCAAGACTGCTTAACTTCAAGCATTCGAGTTCCGGAAGGACTGATTGCCGCCATGGCAAAGATCATTTCATTCGACGAAGAGGCCCGCCGCGGGCTGGAGCGTGGACTCAACACGCTCGCCGACGCCGTCAAGGTGACGCTCGGCCCGCGCGGTCGCAATGTTGTGTTGGAAAAGAAGTGGGGCGCCCCCACCATCACCAACGATGGCGTGTCCATCGCCAAGGAAATTGAACTGGATGACCCCTACGAGAAGATCGGTGCCGAACTGGTCAAAGAGGTCGCCAAGAAGACCGACGATGTTGCCGGTGACGGTACCACCACGGCTACCGTTCTTGCCCAGGCTTTGGTCAAGGAGGGCTTGCGCAACGTCGCTGCAGGAGCGGATCCGCTGAGCCTCAAGCGCGGCATTGAAAAGGCCGTCGGTGCCGTCACCGATCAGCTTTTGGACGCTGCCAAGGAAGTGGAGACCAAGGAAGAGATTGCCGCTACCGCCTCCATTTCCGCCGGTGACCAGCAGATTGGCGAACTTATCGCCGAGGCGCTGGACAAGGTCGGCAAGGAAGGCGTGATCACGGTTGAGGAGTCCAACACCTTTGGTTTGGAACTCGAACTCACCGAAGGCATGCGCTTTGACAAGGGTTACATTTCCGCGTACTTCGTGACCGACGCCGAGCGCCAGGAAGCGGTACTTGAGGATCCCTACATCCTGATCGTCAACTCCAAGATCTCCAACGTCAAGGACATGGTGGGCATCCTGGAGAAGGTCATGCAGTCCGGCAAGCCGCTGTTGATCATCGCCGAAGATGTGGAAGCCGAAGCATTGGCCACCCTGATCGTCAACAAGATCCGCGGCACCTTCAAGTCCGTTGCCGTCAAGGCCCCGGGCTTTGGCGATCGCCGCAAAGCGATGCTCTCCGACATTGCCACCCTGACCGGTGGCCAAGTCATCTCCGAGGAAATCGGTCTCAAGCTGGAGAACGCCACCTTGGACATGCTGGGTCAAGCTCGCAAGGTTGTTGTCACCAAGGACGAGACCACGATCGTGGAAGGCGCCGGTGACGCCGACGCCATTGCCGGTCGCGTCAACCAGATTCGCGCCGAGATCGAGAACTCCGATTCCGACTATGACCGCGAGAAGCTGCAAGAGCGTCTGGCGAAGCTCGCCGGCGGTGTGGCCGTCATCAAGGCCGGTGCGGCGACCGAGGTTGAACTCAAGGAGCGCAAGCACCGTATCGAAGACGCCGTGCGCAACGCCAAGGCCGCTGTTGAAGAGGGCATTGTGCCCGGCGGCGGTGTCGCTTTGATTCAGGCTGGCGAAAAGGCATTCGAGAACCTGGACGTCAAGGGCGATGAAGCAACCGGCGCCAACATCGTCAAGGTTGCCATCGAAGCTCCGCTGAAGCAGATCGCGTTCAACGCCGGACTCGAGCCCGGAGTGGTTGCCGCCAAGGTGCGCAGCCTGGAGCCCGGTCACGGTCTCAACGCTGCCACCGGCGAATACGAGGACCTGCTTGCCGCCGGTGTGAACGACCCGGTCAAGGTGACCCGCTCTGCCCTGCAGAACGCGGCATCCATTGCCGGCCTCTTCCTCACCACCGAGGCAGTTGTCGCCGACAAGCCCGAGAAGGCCGCGCCGGCCGCACCGGGCGCCGACGAGATGGGCGGAATGGGCGGCTTCTAAGCTAGAGCCCCGTTCACGGACGTCAACACGACGGGCGCGAACTCACCAGAGGTGAGTTCGCGCCCGCTTTGTGTTCCCCCACATGACTCCCGATCGGACAGGGGTGCACCAAAGCACCGCGAAACCCGATCGGGAGCCTGTGCCCTTCCGCGGGGGACAGCCACGGAAGAGCACAGACCTTGAGCGCTTGACCACTCGCCCCGGCTTCGCGAAGCGCCGGCCTAGACGGTAAACATCTTGGTATTGGCCTGCTCCGCTTCGGCGTATTGCTGCGACGCCAAGTTCAGCGCCTCATTAATGCTGGAAAGCGACTGTTCGACCTTGGCCTGGGTGTTACGCCAATCGCCGATGAGCGCCTGAAAGTTGGTAGCGGCCGAACCGGTCCACATCCCCTCCAGTGCTCGTAGTCCGCTTTGCATGCTGTCCACTTCGGACTGCAAACGAGAGATGGTGCCGCGCACTTCGCTGCTCTTCTGCGCCAGCGCGTCGCTGTCTACCTGGAAAATTGCCATGATCTTCTCCTCCTTGTTGAGTAAACCAACGCCAATGAATTGGTCTGATTCGAGACTAGGGAGAAGTCGGCCGACCCGCTGTGCCCAGCGCAAAATTGTGGATAACTTTGCCGATTTTCGACAAATCAGGCGCCTGTGTAGGAACAGTGCCAACCCGGCGCTTAGGCGAGTTCGCCCTCTGGGGAGGCATCGCCGTCGTCCTTCACATGGGGGAGACGAATCGACAAGGTGGCCCCGCCGCCCGGAGTGTCGGTGAGCCGCACGCTGCCATCGTGCTGGGCGACAAGCGCGGCAACAATTGCCAGACCAAGGCCGGTGCCGCCGGTTTCTCTGGTGCGCGAGGTGTCCGCGCGGTAGAAGCGCTCGAAGACGCGCGCCGCGTCCGCCTCGCTGATGCCCGGACCGTGGTCGCGGATTTCCAAAACCGCATCCGAGTGGCCATGCAAAACCTGCTGCACCCCCACGGCGATCTCGATCGGCGAACCCTCCGGGGTGTACCTGAGTGCGTTCGTCAGCAGGTTCGCGACGACCTGCCGCAACCGCGCCTCATCTCCGACCGTGGTCGCCGAGACGGGTTTGGGCCCATCTAAGCCCACAACCGTGACTTCGCGATCCGGGGCGCTAGCCTTCGCGTCGAGGGCGGCGTCATTGCCAAGCAAGAGCAGGTCCACCGGTTTGGCCTCGAGCGGGCGCTGTTCATCGATGCGCGCCAACATGAGCAGATCCTCGACGAGCTGCCCCATGCGCTTGGCTTCGCTTTCGATGCGCCCCATGGCCTCGGCGACGTTCTCTTCCTGAGGCAACCCGCCGTGGCGGTACAACTCGGAAAAACCGCGGATGGTGACCAGCGGGGTTCGTAATTCGTGCGAAGCGTCGGCCACAAAACGGCGCATTTTGGCTTCGGACTCGCTCCGGGCGGCAAAGGCGTTCTCAATATGGGCGAGCATCGCGTTCAGCGAACGGGACAGCCGCCCGATTTCGGTCGCAGGGTTGCTCACCTCAACGCGTCGCGACAGATCTCCCGCGGCAATGGCGGCGGCGGTCCGCTCCACGCGGCGAAGCGGAACGAAGGCTCGCGAGACCGCCAAGTACGCGATTCCGGAGGCCACAAAAATGGCGATGACGCCGGTGATGGAGATGAAAATGGCGGCCTGATCTACCGCACGGTTAACGTTTTGCAGGCTGTATGAGACCAAGACGGAATTGCCGCCCTGGAGCGGGGTGATGATGGTTCGCCACCCGGCAGAGCCCTTCTCCTTGCCGGGCAAGGTGAACGGGAGACCCTTGGCTTTGTCGACAAATTGCGTGTCGAGGCCCGGTGGGAGGACCGGTTCATCGTCGGTGTAGGTCGGGATGACGTTGATGACGCTGCCGTCCGGGGCGATCAAAGCCGCATAGTAGTTATCGCCGAATTGGATTTGTTTGGGGGTATCGATCGAAGAATTTATGGGTTGCAACGCTTGGGCCATGCGCAGGGTGTTGCTCTTAATGTCGGTTTCGGCCTGGCTGACTAGGGTGCCTCGCAACAGCGCGATGGTGATAAAACCGGTAAAACCAATGATGACCACCATGAGAAGGGTCATGATGGTCACCAGTTGGGACCTCAGCGAGGTGTTTTTCCAAAAGCGCATAGACGCAATTATCGCTTGTCGGTACTCCGCAGCAGATATCCGACGCCGCGCTTGGTTTGAATCATCGGCTCCCAGTCCGGATTCGAATCGATCTTGCGGCGAAGGTAGGAGATATAGGACTCCACGATGGATGCATCGCCGTTGAAGTCGTACTCCCAGACGTGGTCAAGGATCTGCGACTTGGAGAGCACCCGGTTGGGGTTCATCATCAGGTAGCGCAGCAGTTTGAACTCGGTGGGGGAGAGGTCGATGACTTCTCCCGCTCGGCGAACCTCATGCGCGTCGTCATCGAGCTCAAGGTCGTCAACGCGCACCACGGCGTCATCCTCTTCCAGGGGCGCGGTGCGGCGCAACACGGCGCGGATGCGGGCAACCACCTCATCCAGGCTGAACGGCTTGGTGACATAGTCATCGCCGCCGACCGTCAGTCCGGTGACCTTGTCTTCGGTGTCATCCCGAGCGGTGAGAAACAGCACCGGGAAGTGCTTGCCCGCGGCCCGCAAGCGGCGGGTGACGGTGAACCCGTCCATGTCCGGGAGCATTACGTCCAAGACGGCGAGATCGGGGTTATGGGATTCGGCCGCGGCAAGGGCATCGCGCCCGGTGCCTGCGGCAACAACGTCAAAGCCGGCAAAGCGCAAAGAAGTTGAGAGCAACTCGCGAATATTGGGCTCATCATCAACAACAAGAAGCTTGGCTTCGGGTCCAGTCTTTTTCATCACAACCACTAGTATTCACCCAGAAACTGAATGTTGACTGGACGCCTCTGATGTAAATGCCATACGCAAGCTGTTCTATTGGCGGGCGTGCGCTGAGTCCTTGCGGGCGCGGCGCATCAGGATCGATATGGCGATCACACCGGCCAAGAGCACAAAGGACCAGGGCAGGCACCATGTCACCAAACCAATCGAGAGCGGCGTGACCTCGGTGCCGGCCGCGGCGGCAATGAGGATCCAGGCCAACGCCGCTACACCGATCAATGCAAGAATTCCGGCGAGGACCGCGAGCACGAGGCGCACGGTCGCCAACAATGAACGTGACTTCATGACGTCAACGCTACCGGCACCACGGCTTAAGCTGATGGCAAAGTGCGGCGAGGTTCGCCCAGACGCCAGGGGCTGTACTGTAGTTAAAGCAGACTTTTTGCGCGAGGCTACACCCTGCCCTGTTTTAGCTTGCGCTCCTCAGGTTATTTGCTGAGAGGTGCCAGGGGGGAAACGGTTGCGGGTGCAAGCACGCAGGTTAGAGAGGGCGCATGCCCTAGAAGATGAGGTACCGCCATGCCAACTGGCAAAGTGAAGTTTTTCGACGCCGAAAAGGGTTTCGGATTCCTGGCCGCCGATGACGGTCAAGAAGTGTTCCTGCACGCATCCGCCCTTCCTAGCGGTGTCACCGACGTTAAAGCCGGAACCCGTGTGGAGTTCGGAATTGCGGATGGCCGCAAGGGGGCGCAGGCGCTCTCGGTGCGGTTGCTGGAAGCGCCGTCGGTAGTGCGCGCCCAACGCAAACCCGCAGATGAGTTCGCCACCATCGTCGAAGATGTCATCAAGATGCTGGATGATCTCTCCAACGGCCTGCGCAAGGGCCGTTACCCGGACCGTTCCCACTCCAGCAAGGTGGCCACCGTGCTGCGCCGCGTCGCCGATGATCTGGACGCATAAGAGCCTCAGGGCGAGAAGCTAATGCCTCCACGTAAGACGCACAAGAGCGATCACATCCTGGCCGCGGCCACGGATAAGGCTCGCTCTGCCATCCTGGAAATCACCGCGGAAAACACGCTGGGCGCGCACCGTGACTATGTTCAAGAGTCCGAGCGCATCGGCACCCACCGCTTTGAGAACAACCTCGCCGGATACCGCGGCTGGGTGTGGTTTGCCACCGTGACACGTGTGCCTCGAGGCAAGGAAGCCACGGTCAGCGAGGTGGGCTTGATCCCCAGTGACGGTGCTCTACTGGCGCCGGACTGGGTGCCCTGGTCTCAGCGAGTTCGCCCGGAGGACCTCGAGCCCGCGCACGCCGACGGCGATGTGCCGCTAAGCGCTGATACCGACTCTGAAGGCGCACAGGCCGAAGACGGCAAAGGCACTGCGCCGAGTGAGGCCGACGCAGCGGCGACCAGCCCCGACGGCGCCGACGATGACCTCGACGATGACGTGGAAGACGTCGAAGACATCGAGGAATTCAAGGCCGCCAAGCGCAATCCGCGCAGACGCCGTCGCCGTTAGACGGTGAGACAGCGGGGCCGCCGGTCAGCCTTGCAGCTGACCCACAACATAGTCAATGCTGGCCAGGAGCGCCGAAACGTCCTCGGGCTCGATGGCCACAAAGGTGGCAATGCGCAATTGGTTGCGCCCTAGTTTGCGGTACGGTTCCACGTCCACGATCCCGTTAGCGCGCAACACCTTCGCCACGGCGGCGGCATCCACGGCGTCGTCAAAGTCCACCGTGCACACCACCTGGGACCGGTCTGAAGCGGCCTCGACGTACGGACGGGCGAAATCTGAGGTCTCGGCCCACTCATAGACCCGCGAAGACGAGTCTCTGGTCCGCCCATCGGCAAATGCCATGCCGCCGCTCTCATTGAGCCATGTCACTTGATCCGCCAGAGAGACCAGGGTTGTCAAGGACGGAGTGTTGTAGGTCTGGCGTTGCCGCGAATTATCCACCGCTAACTTGAGACTCAAGAAGTCCGGGATCCAGCGCGATTCCGCCTTGGCCACACGAGCAACACGCTCCAGTGCGGCCGGTGAAAAGAGGGCCAACCACAGCCCGCCATCGGACGCGAAATTCTTTTGCGGGGCAAAGTAGTACACGTCGGTTTGAGACGCGTCCACCGCAACACCGCCGGCGGCCGAGGTCGCATCCACGACCATCAACGCGCCCTCATCCACTCCCGCGACCCGCTCCACCGGCGCCATCACACCGGTGGATGTTTCGTTATGCGGCCACGCATACACATCGGCGCCGGGCACCGCTTCAAAGGCGGGCCGCGTTCCCGGTTCGCTGGAGAGCACCACCGAATCCTCAAGGAACGGTGCGGCGGAGGTCTCCTTGGCGAACTTGGACCCAAACTCGCCAAAGGACAAGTGAGCGGCCCGTTGCGAAACCAGCCCAAAAGTAGCCGCGTCCCAAAATGCGGTCGAACCGCCGACGCCCAACACCACCTCATAGTCGGAAGGGGCTTGGAAGAAGTCCAACAGCCCATCTTGGACCCGTCCCACAAGCTCGCGGACCGGCGCTTGCCGGTGCGAGGTGCCGAGCAAGCGAGGCTGGGCCGCGGCAACAGCGCTCACCTGGGCGTCTCGCACCTTTGACGGCCCGGAACCAAAGCGCCCGTCGCGGGGCAACAGGTGGGCAGGGATGGTGATATCAGGCATGAGGTCTCCCAAGATTGTGCGCGGTACCTAACCGATTCTGCCTCAGGAAATGAAAGGCACGCCATTTTCCGTTACCTTTATTGAGAATAGTTCGTTTTTAGCGGTGGACACGTGTGCCACCTGGCCGAAGGAGCTCCGTAAGCCGTGACCGATCTTATAGACACCACCGAGATGTACCTGAAGAGCATCTTGGAACTTGAGGAAGAGAACATCACCGCTCTGCGCGCGCGCATCGCCGAGCGGTTGCGGCACTCCGGGCCCACCGTTTCACAAACCATCGGTCGCATGGAGCGTGACGGCCTGGTGGTCGTCAGCGGCGACCGGCACCTGGAGCTCACGCCCGAGGGTCGGCGGCGCGCGGTCGAAGTGATGCGCAAGCATCGCCTCACCGAGCGGCTGCTTTCCGACGTGATTGGCTTGGAGTGGGCGTACGTGCACGATGAAGCGTGCCGTTGGGAACACGTGATGAGCGAGCGGGTGGAACGTCGACTGTTCGACATGCTGGGCCAGCCGGATCACTCGCCCTACGGAAACCCCATCCCGGGCCTCGAAGAATTAGGTGGTACCGCTGCCCCCGCCTTCGATCCGAACCTGCGCACGCTCTTGGAAGTGATGGAGACCTACCAAAACGGCGACAAGGTTATCGTCAAGCGCCTGAGCGAGCCGATCCAAGTGGAGCCCGAGCTCTTGACCCAACTCGACGAGGGCGGCATTAAGCCGGGCGCGGATGTGAACTTGGCCATGGCCGGCGAGTACGTCTCGGTGCGCGTCCCCGGCATTGAAGGCGCACTGGAGCTACCGCCAGAAGTCGCGGTTCACGTCTTTGTAGAGCACCAGGCTGGGAGCTGAGGGCCGGCACCCAACCCGGGCAACGCCGTCGTACTTTTCCACAAAAAGTTTTATAACGAAATTGTAACTGTGAGACCAAGCCGTTATAGTTGCTTGTGGATGTCGACACCGTGACATCACTTCCTTGGCACGCCGAGCCCTGTCGGCCGGGGTCGAATTGAGCCAGAAGACAGGGGCGGGGGAACCACACTTTTGACGCGAATCGCCGCGTCTTGGGGTGAAGTTCCGCTTCGGTGCCAGACGCGAAAGCTAGGCGCCCGTTGGCGGAACCGAGGTGAACCTGCCTCGAATCCGACAGCTAACCTCGTAGGTGAAAAGGAAGAGGAACTTTGTCTAAGCATTCGGCCTACGCGCACACACCCCACGGTGACGCGTACCCAGAATTGCCTAGCCGCCGGCAGATCCATCAGACGCCGCGGCGGGCCAAGCTAGACGCAACCCGTTCGCCCAAGAAATCCTTCAACGCTTCGGCCACCTCGCAAAAGGTGGCCATGGTCGCTGCAGTTTCCGGTCTCGCTTTGACCGCGGCGCTGCCGACCACCGCCGCCGTCTCGGCCGACGGGGAAAACCCGCAGCGCCAGCAGATCACCCCGGAAAGCCTTGAAGTTACCGCGGACCCCAACGCGTCATTGCAGCTTTCGAAGCCGTCAGAGATCACCAAGGTGGATCCTGACCAACAATTGCGAAGCATCGTGAGCGCTTCGGCGGCGAAGGTCACCCCAGAAGCCTCCAAGGGCACGCTGGACTTCCCGCTGAACACCCCGATGCAAATCAACTCCCCCTTCGGGCCGCGTGTTGCGCCGGTAGGCGGAGTCTCAAATTTCCACAACGGGCTGGACCTCCAGGCGGCATGCGGCGTGAGCGTCGACGCCGCCGCCGAGGGCACCGTGAAGTCGGCCGGGTGGGATAACACCGGGTACGGCAATCGAGTCGTGGTAGATCACGGCAACGGTTTGGAAACCACCTACAACCACATGTCATCCGTCGCCGTGAAAGTTGGCGATAAGGTGTCGCGCGGTCAGCAGGTGGGAAGCGCAGGGACCACCGGTGCCTCCACCGGGTGCCACTTGCACTTCGAAGTACAGGTTAATGGCGAGACCATTGACCCGCTGAAGTGGCTCTAAGCCGCAGGGATGACACGACCGTAACCGGAATGTGACATTTCAACCAAAATGTTATAACCTCATAATCGTGCCTCATTCGAAATGATGAGGCGCACCGGAGTAGCAAGCCGAGCTCTGCCACTACATCCGGTTCCCGTTCACTTCTATGACGGCAGAGACGGGGGAACCACTTCTGGTCTTCCTCACACGAAGAAGCCCTTGGGGTTAAGTCAGGTGCACTATGCCTGGCCGGATGTCTCCCATCCGAACCCGACAGCTCACCTCGTAGGCTCAAGGAGAACACATTGGCTACATCTAAGCTTGGTCGTCACAGCGCGGGCCGCGCCACCATGATGACCTCAATTACCAAGGCTGTTGCTGGTAACGCTGGTTCCTTTGGGCGCCAAGCAGCTGTGGTCGCCGCCGCATCCGGTTTGGCACTGACCGCAGCCGTTCCAGCTAACGCTGACGCTCCCGCCCTCAAGCGCGAGGCGACCGAGGCCGTTGCCCTCGCCGCTCCGTCCGTCGCTTCGAGCGCTGTGACCGCAGACGTCAAGGCAGCTCCCGCATTCTTCAGCGCACCGGTGACCGTTGAGGCCGCACCGGAGCCTGTCATCACCCCGCAGTCCGCTCCGGCGACCGCGCAGACTGCTCCCGCCCCGCAGGGCGGACAGTCGGCTCAGCAGGGCAACCAGGGCCAGCAGGCCGCTCCGAAGCAGGAGGCCGCTCCGGCCCCGGCTCCGCAGGGTGGATCCGCCGCCGCTTCCGGCCTTGTGGCCGCTGCCTATGGTCAGCTCGGCGTGGTGCAGGATTGCACCAAGCTGGTCGAGAACGCTCTCGCTTCCATCGGCCGTCCGGTTGGCGATCTCGCTCCGATGCAGTTCGGCGTTGCGGGAACCGTCGTTTCCGATCTGCAGCCCGGTGACATCCTGATGCAGCCCGGCCACGTGTCCATCTACGTCGGCAACGGCCAGGTCATCAGCTCCAACTGGTACCCCGCCGGCGGCAGCACCGTTGTTCACCCCTACAGCTACTTGTCTGCAGGCGGCCCAATCACCATTGTGCGCGTGAGCTAACACGAACACTGTTTTCCAGGAGGTCTCATCCCGCGTGACGGGGTGGGGCCTCTTCGGTTTAACGGGCATCTCGGAATGACCGGCGGATGAATTCTTGGCGACACGCCCCACCCTGGGGGCCAGTGATTAGGAAAAGGGCCCACCTGCCCATAATCTAAGGTTGTTGATCCAATGAGTTGCGCTCGGGCGCACCGGCTCGGGCGCATCGACGGGCAAGGACCAGGTATGCGCACCTTAGTTCTGAATGCTGGATATGAACCGCTGGCGGTGGTCACCTTCCGCCGGGCGCTCGTTCTTGTCTTGACGGGCAAGGCGTCCGTCCTCGCCGAGGATCAAGAACCGGTCTTCAGCCCCACCACGATGGTCGCTCGCCCCTCCGTCATCCTCCTGAACCGCTACGTGAAGCTCCCGTACCGCGTCAATCAGACGGTCACCCGCCGCGGGGTCTTGCGCCGCGACGGCCACGAATGCGCGTACTGCGGCAAACACGCCACCACCGTGGATCACATTCACCCAAAGTCGCGCGGCGGGCGGGAAAGCTGGGAGAACCTGGTTGCCTGCTGCCTGAACTGCAACAACAAAAAGGGCGACCGCACCCTCGCGCAAATGGGCTGGAACCTGCGCGTCACACCGCGTGAGCCGCGCAGCCCGCACTGGGCGATCCGCGAACTCGAGCGCCCTCGAGACGAATGGTCAGATTTCTTGAAGGTTGGCTCGGCCGCCTAGTTACTTCCCTGAAGAACGACGGCGTTGCCCGCCATCGCGGCCGCCCGGAGCCTGGGCGCGGGGCTGGCAGAGCGATCCTGTTTCTGGTGCCCCGGGCCGGAATCGAACCGACGGCCTACCCTTTAGGAGAGGGTCGCTCTATCCTACTGAGCTACCGAGGCGTGCATGCTCGCTCCGTGGCGGAACGGGCGCGGCTAACAGTCTATCGCGAACGGTGCCGAGCAGTGTCGTCGCAGCGTCGTCGCAGTGTCGTCGCAGCGTCGCTACGGCCGCGCCCATCCAGTTTGTAGGGTTGTTTCGACATTTTAGGGTTGTATACCGCCCTATTTTGTCGAAACGGCCCTACAAAGTCGGGGCTCGCGGTGACCGGGACAGTGGCGAGGGAGTGGGCTCGCGGTGACCGGGACAGTGGGGCGGGAGTGCGCTCAGGGTGGGGCGGGAGTTGGGCACCGTGCGAGGCGAGTTTTGGAAACTTTCGGCGCGTCGTAGACATCCGATGAATTCCTGGTAAGAATGGGAAGACCTGCTCAATGCACATTCGCAATGCACACGCTCAGTGCACATTTCGAGCCAGGCAAACGCACACCCTACCGAGGAAAGAGAATGCCTCTTAGCATCCTGCCCCAACCCAAGGACCTGACCGAAACCGGCGAAAACTTCACCGTCACCGCCGAGACGACCATCCACGCCGACGAGACTGCGCTCCCCGTTGCCTGGCAACTCCACGATCTGATTGCCACGAGCACGGGGATCCGTCTCCCCGTGGAGAAGGCGACAAGCGGCCGGGGGGAGGCAACGCCGTCGAACATCATTGCTTTGCGCACGGTAGGTGAGGGAAACGAGGAGTCCTACACGCTCGCTGTGGACGCCAACGGCGTGGAGATCACTGCACCCAGCGGGGCCGGTTTCCAAAATGCGTTCGCGACGCTGATCCAACTGATGCCGGTGAGCGTGCTGCGGCAAGCCGGGAGCGCGGAAAGCGTGAGCGTGGCCGGTGTGCAGATCGCTGATGAGCCGAGCTACGGCTGGCGCGGATTCATGCTGGATCCGGCGCGGCACTTTTTGCCCAAAGAGTTCGTGATGCGGATGCTGGATATTGCGGCGCTGCTGAAGATGAACAAGATGCACTTTCACCTGACCGATGACCAAGGCTGGCGCATCGAGGTGCCGGGATGGCCCAAGCTCGTGGAGCAGGGCTCGTGGCGGCCAGAGACGGTGATTGGGCATGCGGGCAAGTCCGACCGCGATTTCGATGGGACGCCGCACGGCGGCTACTACACCACCGAGGACTTGCAGGAAATCGTCGCGTACGCTGCCGCCAGGAACATTGAGGTCGTGCCGGAGATCGACCTGCCCGGGCACATGGGGGCGGCGTTGCGGGCGTACCCGGAGCTTGGGATTCCCGGGACGATTGTCGAGCCGACCATCTGGGGGGTCTCCGACATGGTGCTCCGTCCCTCGCCCGAGGCGCTGCAGTTTGTGCAGGACGTGGTGGCGCACACGCTCACCATCTTCCCCGGCGAGTACATTCACTTGGGCGGCGACGAGGTGCCCAAGACCGGGTGGGAAAATGACGAGTATTCGCGCGGCCGGGTCGAGGAACTGGGCCTGAATTCGGTCGAGGAGCTACAGAACTGGTTCTTGAAGTCGTGCGTGGCGCAGGTGCGCGAGGCCGGGCGCAAGGCGATCTGCTGGGATGAGGCGCTGGAGGCGGACGGCATGCCCAAGGACACCGTGATCGCGGCGTGGCGGGTGTGGGGCGGCGGCGAAAACCGTCCGGATGTCCAAGCGCTGAAGGCCGGGCACCAGATTGTCAATTGCGCGCACGAATGGACCTACCTGGACGCCTATGCATCCGAGGACGCCGAGGAGCCGCTGAGCATTGGCGGGCTGCTGCCGGTAGAGAAGGTCGCCGAGTTTTCGCCGGTGCCTCCGGGAGTGTCCGAGGAAGAGGCTAGCCGCGTTCTGGGTCTGCAGGGGCAGCTGTGGAGCGAGTACATGAAGGACGGGCGCGCGGTGGAGTATCGGGCGTTTCCGCGCTTGTCGGTGCTGGCCGATATCGGTTGGGCTTCGCCCGAGGTGCGTGCGGCTCACCCCGTGGCGGATCGGTTGCCGGCGCACCTGGAACTCCTGGATGTGCTCGGGGTGAACTACCGGCCGCTTGCCGGGCCGCACCCGTGGCAGCAGGGCGGCACCGGGCGGTTGAACCGGAACACCTAGGCGCTGGACGGCGCGGCGGCGGTTTCGCAGGCGGGAGCGCCGCCAGTTCGCAGGCCCAAATTAGCAGGCCCAAATTAACAGTGCAGGCCCATATATGGGACTTAATTGTTAAATTGGGCCTGCGAACCTGTTTCAGGCTTCGGTCGGGGCAGAAACACGGCAACGAGCGCCGCGACGAGGGACAGCCCGAGCAAAATCCAGCGCGCCACGGTGAGCGCACTCGCCGCGGCCACCATCCCCGGATCTAGGGTCGCGGCGCCGAGCATCGAGTCAATGACCACGTTCTCGGTAATATCCACCACCGCAAACAGCACCACCGGCGCCCACAACAGCCAGCGCCACATCCGCGATGCGACTTGCGTGGAAATCAGCAGTAGCCAGGTTGCCGCGAAAATCAGGGGGAAGAGGGTGCCGGCGGTCTTGTGGATGAAACTGAGCTGTCCGCGGTCATCCTCATTCATGACGGCGCGCAACGCCTCGATGTCCGCCACCGAGTAGCCGCCCATTCGCGAATCCGGCATCGCAAGCCCGTCGCTCAACTGCGTCATCTGTTCGAGCGAATACAGGTGCAGGTAGGCAAAGAGCGCCAGCGAAATGACCGCGCCCGCGATCAGGACCATCCGCGCATTGCTCTGCGCCTTCGCCGGGGTGCGCCGCGTGGTCGGATTGATCGGTTGCGCGGAACTCGCCGCGGGGGCGCCGGTTGCGCGGTCGCCGTGTTTTGCCGCGCGCTGCGCTGGAGTTTTAGCCATGAGCACCATTATCCAACACCTAAACTAGAGGGAACATGGATATGATTTTTGACCCGTACTCAGACCGCAAAACTCCCGCCGCCACACCGGTTGCCGAGAGTTCGCGCGTGGATGGCTTGCTGACCGGGCTCAACCCGGAGCAGCAAGCGGCAGTGGAGTACGACGGCGGTCCCCTCCTCATCGTCGCAGGTGCGGGTTCGGGAAAAACCAGGGTGCTGACCCACCGGATCGCGTATTTGCTGGCTACCGGCAAGGCGCATCCGGGGGAAATCCTTGCTATCACCTTCACCAATAAGGCCGCGGCCGAAATGAAGGAGCGGACAGCGGCGCTCGTGGGGGAGGCCGCCAAAAACATGTGGGTCTCCACTTTCCACTCCTCATGTGTGCGCATCCTGCGGCGAGAAGCCAAGAACATTGGGAGGGCGTCCAACTTCAGTGTCTACGATTCGGCCGATTCGCTCCGCCTGATCACGCTCATCTCCAAAAACCTGGAACTGGACTCCAAGCGCTTCCCGGCCAAGGCGATTCAACACCGCATTTCCAGCCTTAAAAATGAACTCATCGATGAGGAAGACTTCGCGACCCAACACAACCATCAGGACCCCATGGATAGCGCGGTGGCGGACGTTTATAAGGAGTACATGCGTCGCTTGAATGCGGCTAACGCCATGGACTTTGATGACCTGATTGCCCAAGTGGTCTATATGTTCCGGGCGTTTCCGGCGATCGCGGACTACTACCGCCGTCGCTTCCGGTACGTGCTCATTGACGAGTACCAGGACACCAACCACGCGCAATATGCCTTGGTGCGTGAGATCACCAAAGCCCCGGAAACCATGGACGGGGTGCCGGCGGGTCAACTCACCGTTGTGGGCGACTCGGACCAGTCGATCTACGCCTTCCGCGGTGCCGACATCCGCAATATCGTCGAGTTTGAGCAAGACTACCCGGACGCGCACACCATCTTGTTGGAGCAGAATTACCGCTCCACCCAAAACATTTTGAACGCCGCCAACGCGGTGATTTCGCGGAACCCCGGCCGCAAGGACAAACGGCTGTGGACCGCAGAGGGCGCGGGCGCCAAAATCATCGGCTACGTGGGCGAGAACGAGCACGAAGAAGCAAAGTTCATCGCCGCCGAAATCGATAAGCTCGCCGATAAAGAGGGGATCAAACCTAAAGACGTTGCGGTCTTCTACCGCACCAACGCGCAAAGCCGCTCCCTCGAGGAAATCCTGATGCGCGTCGGCTTGCCCTACAAAGTGGTCGGCGGCACCAGGTTCTATGAGCGCAAGGAAATCAAGGATGCGCTCGCGTACTTGCGCACCGTGGCGAACCCGGATGACGATGTCAGCCTGCGCCGCATTTTCAACGAACCCAAACGCGGTCTGGGGGCGCGTGCCGAAGCCAGTGCCGCCGCTCTCGCGGATAGGGAGCGCATCTCCTTCATGGCGGCACTGCGCCGCGCCGAGGAAGCGCCCGGAATGGGCACCGCCGCCCTGAAAAAGATCAAAGAGTTCGTCACCTTGATCGATGACCTCAAGGAAGTGAGCGAAAGCTCCGGTCTTGTCGCGCTCCTGGAAGCGACCCTGGAGCAAACCGGATACTTGCGGATGCTCCGCGAATCGAAGGACCCGCAGGATGAGGGCCGGGTTGAGAACCTTTCCGAGCTCCTGGCAGTGGTGCGCGAGTACCTTGCCGAGAATCCCGAGGGCGATCTTGATTCCTTCCTGGAGCAAGTGTCGCTGGTCGCGGACGCGGACCAAGTGCCTAGCGAACCAGAAGCAATCGCACAGGGCGTGGTGACGCTCATGACCTTGCACACAGCCAAGGGGCTTGAGTTTCCGGTGGTGTTCGTCACCGGCATGGAGCTCGGCGTCTTCCCGCACCAGCGCTCGGCCACCGATGCGAAAGAAATGGCCGAAGAACGCCGCCTTGCGTACGTCGGCCTGACTCGCGCGCGGCAACGGCTCTACGTCACACGCTCGGAAATGCGCACGCTCTGGGGTCAAAGCCAATTCAACCCGCCGAGTCAATTCCTCGACGACATCCCCGCAGACCTGATTCACTGGGAGCGCGAGGGAACGTCGCGCAGCTTCGGGCGCATCGATTCCTCCCCGGACCGCCGCTTCAGCGGCTCCTTTTGGGGCGCTGGCGCGCCCGGAGGAACGACGGCGAGTGGCTCGGTACCGCTCAAAACCAGCGTTGGGCGCGTGCAACCGGCCAAGGAAGTCATTGACCTGGACGTCGGGGACGAGGTCGAGCACAAGTCCTTTGGCCGCGGCAAGGTCATCGCCATGGAAGGTTCCGGTGACAAGGCGATCGCCAAGGTGAGCTTCCCGGTGGGGGAGAAGCGGCTCATGCTCCGCTACGCGCCGCTGACCAAGGTCTAACCGGCGCCCGAACGGGGCCCTCGGTGGTTGGCGCGAAACGCGGGGACGGCGTGTGGGGTTGGTCACGAAAATCGCCTCGGGTTCTGCAATGGGCGTCGAAAGTACTAGAGTTCCAAGGAGAGGCCCGCGGGTTCAGCTATGCGGGTTCACACCGTACTCGGTAGTGCACAAAGCGACTACTTCGACGTAGAAGGAATAAGACCTTGGATCTGTTTGAATACCAAGCGCGCGATCTCTTCGAGGCACACGGTGTACCCGTGCTTGCCGGCATCGTGGCGCAAACTCCTGAAGAAGCGAAAGCTGCCGCCGAGAAGATCGGCGGCGTTGTTGTTGTCAAGGCACAAGTCAAGGTCGGCGGCCGCGGTAAGGCAGGCGGCGTGAAGGTTGCCAAGACCCCGGACGAGGCCTACGAATACGCCAAGCAAATTCTCGGCATGGACATCAAGGGCCATACCGTGAACACCGTCATGATCGCCCAGGGCGCAGACATTGCCGAGGAATACTACTTCTCGGTGTTGCTCGACCGCGCGAACCGCAACTACTTGGCTATGTGCTCGGTCGAGGGCGGCATGGAGATTGAACAGCTCGCGGTCGAGCGCCCCGAAGCGCTCGCCAAGGTTGCCATCGATCCGCTTGTGGGCATCGATGAGGCCAAGGCCAAGGAAATCGTGGAGGTGGCTGGTTTCGACGCGGAAACCGGGGCCAAGGTTGTTCCGGTGCTCGTCAAGCTCTACGACGTGTTCAAAGGCGAAGACGCCACCCTGGTCGAGGTCAACCCGCTGGTCAAGACCGGCGCCGGCGACATCCTGGCCCTGGATGGCAAGGTCACCCTGGATGAGAACGCCGACTTCCGCCACCCGCGCCACGCCGCCCTCGAGGACGCCGCATCGACGGATCCGCTGGAGGCCAAGGCCAAGGAAAGCGACCTCAACTACGTCAAATTGGACGGCGAAGTCGGCATCATCGGCAACGGCGCCGGGCTAGTCATGTCCACCCTGGACGTTGTCGCCTACGCCGGGGAGAAGAACGGCGGGGTCAAGCCCGCGAACTTCCTGGACATCGGCGGCGGAGCGTCCGCCGAGGTCATGGCCAATGGCCTCGACGTCATCCTGGGCGACCCGCAGGTCAAGAGCGTGTTTGTGAACGTCTTCGGCGGCATCACCGCGTGTGATGAGGTTGCCAAGGGCATCGTCGGCGCGCTCGCCGAACTCGGCTCCAGCGCGAACAAGCCGCTCGTGGTCCGCCTGGACGGAAACAAGGTGGAAGAGGGCCGCAAGATCCTCCAAGACGCCAACCACCCGCTTGTCACCCTGGCCGCAACCATGGACGAGGGCGCCGACAAGGCTGCCGCGCTCGCCAACGCCAACTAGGCCCAAAAGACGAGATAGAGAGAAGAACATGTCTATTTTCCTCAACAACGATTCCAAGATCATCGTCCAGGGCATCACCGGTAGCGAGGGCACCAAGCACACCGCGCTCATGCTCAAGGCCGGCTCCAACGTGGTGGGCGGTGTCAACGCCCGCAAAGCCGGCACCACCGTGATGCACAAGGACAAGGACGGCAACGACGTAGAACTCCCCGTCTTCGGCTCGGTTGCCGAAGCCATGGAGAAGACCGGCGCCAACGTGTCTGTCGCGTTTGTGCCCCCGGCCTTCACCAAGGACGCCGCCGTCGAGGCCATCGAAGCCGGAATCGGCCTGCTCGTGATCATCACCGAGGGCGTGCCCGTGCAGGACACCGCCGAATTCTGGGATCTCGCCAAGCAGCGCGTGGACGCCGACGGCAAGCAGATCACCCAGATCATCGGCCCGAACTGCCCCGGCATCATCTCCCCGGAAGAGTCCCTCGCGGGCATCATCCCGGCAACCATCACCGGCAAGGGCGGCGTGGGTCTTGTGTCCAAGTCCGGCACCTTGACCTACCAGATGATGTACGAGCTGCGTGACCTCGGCTTCTCCACCGCCATCGGCATTGGCGGCGACCCGATTGTCGGCACCACGCACATCGATGCGCTCGCCGCGTTCGAGGCCGACCCGGAGACCAAGGCCATCGTCATGATCGGTGAGATCGGAGGCGACGCCGAGGAGCGTGCCGCCGAATTCATCAAGGCCAACGTCACCAAGCCGGTCGTCGGCTACGTGGCCGGTTTTACCGCACCCGAAGGCAAGACCATGGGTCACGCCGGTGCGATCGTGTCCGGTTCCGCGGGCACCGCTCAGGCGAAGAAGGAAGCCCTCGAGGCGGCCGGCGTGAAGGTTGGCAAGACCCCGACCGAAACCGCCGAATTGTTGCGCGAGATCTACCCGGGCTAATTCTTACTGAAGAACGACGGCGGTGACTCACCTTAAGAAGGTGAGTCACCGCCGTCGTTCTTTGCGTTTCGCATCCCCTTACCGCGTTTCACGACCCGTATGAGGGGATGAAAATGCGGTGCGGGGATGTGAAACGAGGGGAGGGTTAGAGCCCCGCCTTCTTGGCATCCGCGCGCGCCTGGAACGCGAGGATCACCATGACCACGCCAAAGGCGATCATGAAGAACCCGATGGTGGTCATAATGCCGTAGAGGCCGGCGGCCGGGTTCATCGCCAGGATGACAATACCGAAGACCACCGAGATCAAACCGGACAGGATGAGCCACAGCGATTGCCCGCCGCTTTCCTTACGGAAGCTGAACGCGCCGAAGATCTGCGCGGCACCCAAGGCGATGGCCCAGAATGCGACGACGTACAGGCCGACGAGCGTTGCGAGTCCCGGGGTTGCCATCACGGCAATACCGGCAATCACCGAAATGATGCCCCACACCAGGTGCCAGCCCCAGCCGGAACCGGGAACACGGTTCGTGAATGCGCCGACAATTGAGATGACGCCGTCAACGAAAATGTAAGCGCCGAACACGATCGCAAGTGCGATCGCGGCGCCAAACGGATTAGCGAGTGCGAGAATACCGAAAATAATGGCAAAAATGCCGCGAAGCAGCAACAACCACCACACGGTCTTCCCCACGCTGGTGAGTGATTCTTTGAGAGTAGACATTCTTTTCCCCTTTGTCTCATATGGTTGTTTCGTTATATACCCGCTGGCGTAGGATTTCTAGGCGGCGCGACGACCGCCACGGCTTTGACGGCGGAATCGTTACGTTGGCGGCTGGTGAATTAGCATGTTGGAGTGAAGAATCTGTATCGATCGCCCGTCGTGACCTCGCCCATCACATTGATGGTGGTTTTCGCGGCGGTCCACATTTTCTTCTTCATTTACACGTTCCCGTACTACACCACCGGCGCGACCTTTTCCGATGTGGACTGCTACCGGTCCTGGGCCTTCGACGGCATGCTCAACGGCGAGTGCTACACCATTGACATCAAGTGGGTGTATCCGGTGGGGGCGATGCTCCCCTTCTGGGCCTCCGCGATTCTGGGTTACCAGAACTACATGCTGGCTTGGGTGATTATGGTGACCGTGCTCAACCTAGCGGCGGTGCTGGTGCTCTCGCGGGCCGGCCGCTCCCGGTACGGAACCTTGGCGAGCTACTGGTGGCTCGTGGCGATCACAGTGCTGGCACCGGTCACGGTGGCCCGCATCGATGGTATCTCGGCGCCGTTGGCGATCATCGGTATGAGTTTGCTTGCGGCGCTCCCGGTGTTTGCCGGAGGAATTTTGGCGCTCGCAACGTGGATCAAGATCTGGCCGGCCTCGATTATTGTCGCCGCGCTGATCGTCAGTAAGAATCGCCTGAAGATTTTCCTTGCCGGACTGGGAGTCAGCATAGCGGTGGCCCTAGTGACCTATTTCGCGGGGACAACGAAATACCTGTTTGGTTTCATCACCGAGCAGAACGGCCGCAATATGCAGACCGAAGCGGTGTTCAATATTCCGGTCTATTGGGCGATGATTTCTGGCGCTGAACAGAACCGCTTTTTCTACAACCGCGACATTAATACGGTGGAGATCGTGGGTCCCATGGCCGAGGGGATTGCACCGTGGATGCAGCCCTTGCTCATCCTGTCCCTTGTGGTGGTCGCCGGACTCATGTTGTTGGCGCTACGCCGCGGGGCGCACTCGGCGGACCTCATTACCGTCGGGGCCTTCGCGCTGGCCGCGGCCATGATCGTGTTCAATAAGGTCGGCTCGCCGCAGTTCAACCTGTGGCTGGTAGCGATTTGCGCGGTGGGGCTGGCTACCAGGCCCAAGATCTGGAAACTCCCCGCGCTCGGATTGTTGGTTGTGGGAGCAGCGACAACCCTGATCTACCCGGTTCTTTACGACCGGATCTTTGTGCTGGACCCTGGCGTGATTGCGTTGCTGAGCGCGCGCAACGTGTTGCAAATACTGCTCTTTGCCTGGGCGATCTTCGAACTGGTGAAGCTGTTACGCACCGAGCCGGAACGGCTCTGAGCGGCCCCGGCCAGGTGCGCAACATACCGGCGCTAGCCCGCCGAGACCCCGAATATCAGACCCAGCAGGTACGTTACGGCGGCCGCGCCCCAGCCAATGCCCAACTGGCGAAGCGCCCGCTTGAGCGGGGACGCGCCCGAAAGCACGCCCACCACGCTGCCGGTAAAGAGCAATGCGATACCAACCAATACGGCGGCGGTGATCACGGCTGGGATTCCAGTGATACCTAACAGGTAGGGGATCACCGGGACAATCGCGCCAGAGGAGAAAAAGAGGAAGCTGGAGGTGGCCGCGCCGAGCCCCGTTCCGACCGTCTGTAGCTCGTCTTGATCCGCGCGCTCCGTTTCCGGGCGTACCGAAAGGCTCGGATCGCAATCGCAATCCAGCTCGCCGAAACGCTCCTTCACCCGGTGCTTGGCAGCCTCCCGGCTCATACCGCGGGCCAAATAAACCAGTTCCAGTTCGTTGGCCTCCAAATTCAAGTCAGGTGCCGCGCTCAACGTAATTTGAGTGGGACGCGAGGCGCTCAAAAGCTCGCGCTGGGAACGCACCGACACGTACTCGCCGGCGCCCATCGAGAGCGCTCCGGCCAAAAGCCCCGCGAGGCCGCTGAGCAGAATAAAGGAGTTGGGCGCCCCCGACGCGCCGACGCCAAGCACCAGCGCCAGGTTGGAGACCAGTCCGTCATTGGCGCCAAAGACAGCGGCGCGGAAGTTACCGGAGATCTTTTCGCGGCCGTGATTGGCCAGCGCCCGGACAATTTCCTCGTGAATGGCTTCGTCCGCTGCCATCGTGGGTGTCGCATCGGGGTCGGTCGCGTACGGCGAGCGTCCCTCACTGCGTTGGGCCAAGGCCAGCACAAACACCGAACCGAAATACTTAGCCATAAACGCCATGATGCGGCTGGACATGCTTCGGCGCGGGTTTCCTAGCTCGTCGCCGAGTAGCTGAGTCCAGTGTTCTTCGTGGCGTTTCTCCGCTTCGGCAAGGCGGAGAAGAATTTCTCGGTCTTCGCCATCGCGCTTTTGCGCGAGAAGGCTGTAAAGCTCGCCCTCGGCCCTCTCATCGGCGACATATTTGCGCCAACGTCGAATCTGCGCCGAGGTAGGCCGGGCAGGTGATGCTGCGGGGTTCATGCGAAGGCCCTCTTTCCACGTCAGGTGAAAGTGACCGAAAAAATAGAGACATTCGGCCACATCGATCTGGCCGAAGGTCTCGCTCGCCTGGTCACGCCAAAAGGCACCAGGTGGACTGCCGGGTGAAGAACACCAGTATGTCGACAGGCCTCCACGCTTCCGATCCGCGTTCGAATCAAAATCGGTGGAGCTACTCCCCTTCGCTACAAATCATCTTACCGCCCCGTACACTAAAGACATACTTTTGCGCTCATTGCGACAAGCGGCCACGATCTATCAAGAATGGAATTATGGAATTCGCACTAGAGTTCACCCCCGACTTAATTGCCATCTTCCTCACGCTCTTCGTTTTGGAAGTGGTCTTGGGTGTCGACAACGTCATCTTCATTTCGATCCTTGCCTCTAAACTGCCTAAAGAACAGCAGAATAAGGCGCGTGTTCTCGGCCTGACCCTCGCCATGTTTATGCGAGTGGTGCTCGTTCTCTTTGCCGGCTGGATCATCTCGCTCAAGGAAGAACTCTTCGAAGTCTTCGGCATGGGATTCTCCGGACGAGATTTAGTCTTGATCGTCGGCGGCGGCTTCCTCATTTACAAAGCCGTCAGCGAAATCCACAATCGCCTTGAGGGCACCGACGATCATGGCGGCAAGTCCGGTGTCGGCACGGCAACATTCGGGGCGGTCCTCGCCCAAATTCTCGCCCTGGACCTGGTCTTCTCTCTGGACTCGGTTATCACCGCAGTCGGCATGACCAACAACATGCTGATCATCATTACGGTGGTCGTCCTGTCCTTCGGTATCCTGCTCTTCGCGTCCAAGTGGATCTTCAACTTCGTGAACAAGCACCCCACCGTAAAGATGCTGGCGCTCTCCTTCTTGCTCTTGATCGGCGTGTTCTTGGTCGCCGACGGCTTTGGCCTCAAGATCGATAAGGCCCTGATCTACGGCCCAATGGCCTTTGCCGTCCTCGTCGAATCGCTCAACCTGCTCTACGCTTCCCGCAAGGCGAAGCGCGGCGGGGCTAAGGCGGAGCCGGTGGCCATGCACTCGGGCTACACCCCCGAAGAGGAAAAGCAGGGGCTTCAGGGCCTCGAAAGCTCGGCCAAGAAGTAGCGTGGCTAGCCCAGAGGACACACCGCGGCGCGGCCGCCTCGCCGGACGAGTGCTGGCCGGCGGACGTGAACCGGATCCCCGGTTCACCCTCGCTAACGAGCGCACCTTCCTGGCCTGGATCCGCACCTCGCTGGCGCTGCTAGCCGGCGGCATCGCCGTCGAGGCATTCACCGTCGATATTTTCGTGCCAGAAATCCGCAAGGTGATCGCCATCATCTTGCTGGGTATCGCGGTGATCATCGCGGCGCTCGCCAGTTTCCGCTGGCTACAGGTCGAACGCGCCATGCGCACCAACAAACCGCTCCCCATCCCGGTGCTGGCCCCGGTCGTAGCGCTCGGCGCGTGCCTGGCGGCGGCCGTCGTGATCGTATTCGTGATCCTGCGATGAGCAGCCATGAGCCATCTCACTGACCCACAACGGCATCGCGATCCAGGTCTCCAACCCGAACGCACCATCCTGGCTTGGGGCCGCACCCTCATGGCCATGGTGGTGGTCGCAGCCATCTTCTTGCGCTGGGTTCCGGCCCACGGCGCCGCCGCACTCGCGCTCATCCCGCTCGTGCTCATCCCGGTGGGCCTCGTCTACCTAACCCAGCGCCGCCGCTACCTGCGCATGGACGCAGGAATTCGCTCCGAACGCATCGAGGCGGACGTCTGGGCCGTCTTCGCGACCTCCGCCGCAATCATCCTCACCGGGGTGCTGGGCATCCTGGTGGTGCTCTTGTGGAACCCGACCAGCTAACCCGTTTTCTTGCGGGCTAGCGAAAGCCGCTCATCCCACGCGCGCCGCACACCTTCCGGGGTCGGCGGGGTCATAAGAGATACGACGACGTAGCTCACCAAGGCGGCCAGCAAACCATAAATGATGGGTTCATTGGCATATACACCGGTCTGCCAATCGCCAGCGGCAACGCCGATACCGACCATGAGCCCGACGGTCACCAAGAACCCGACCGCCATTGAGGCGAGCGCGCCGGCCGCGTTGCCGCGCTTAAAGAACAGTCCGCCCACAATGGCAACCAGCAACCCGCCCACCAGAATGTTGTAGGCGATCGTCAACGCCGCGACCACGTCGGAGAGCGCAATTGCCAAAATAATTGTGATGATGCCGTAGATCAGCACCCACATGCGGTCCTTGCCCAGCTCCTCTGCTTCACTCGTGCCGCGGTGTTCGGGGTGGTGGGCCGCCGCGCTCGAGGAGGCATCGCCGTCGTTCTTGGCGCGCCAGGAGGCGAGCATGGGCAGAATGTCCACCCGGGTGACGGTGGCGGCCGCAATGAGCGCGCCGGATGCGGTGGACATCATGGCGGCCACCGCGGCCGCCAGCACCAAGGCGCCGATCCCGGCGGGGAGCAGGTCGGTGGCGATGCGGGCGTAGACATCGTCCTTCGCGGCGATCTCGTCACCGGAAAGCGCGGCGCGGGCGGCCATGCCGATCACGGCCCCGGCGATACCGTAGAGAACCACGTAAATGCCGGAGGCGAAGCCGCCCCACTTGGCGACGCCTTCGCTGCGTGCCGTGAACACCCGTTGCCAAATGTCCTGGCCGATCAAAAGTCCCAGCGTGAAGGTGATGAAGTAGGTGCCGATCATTGTCCAGCCGATTGAGTCCCAGGTGGTGAACTGGGCGCCGAGGCGTTCGCTGATACCGCTCCAGCCGCCGGCCGCGCTCAGGGTAAAAGGGAGCATGAGCGCGAAAATGCCGATGGTTTGGAACAGGAACTGCGCCATGTCGGCAAGCGTGATGGACCACATGCCGCCGATGGTGGAGTAGATGACAACGATGACGCCGCCCAAAGCAATCGCGAGCCACCGCTCCATGCCAAAGACAACGATAAACACCGTGGCATAGGCCTGGGTCGAGGTCGCGACCAGCATGAGCGTATAGAGCAACATGATGATGGAGGAGGCGCGGGTGGCCTTTGCGCCGTAACGCAGCGACAGCATTTGCGAGACGGTGTAAATCTTGAGCCGGGAGATGGTCCGGGCAAAGAGCAGACTGAGAAGAATGACGCCGACGCCGATGGAGATAACGAGCCACATACCGGAGAGGCCGAACTTGTAGCCGAGCCCGACCCCTCCCACAGTGGATGCGCCGCCGAGCACCAAAGCCGATAGCGTGCCGACGTAAAGGAGCGGGCCGAGGCGCCGGCCGGCAACGAAAAAGTCTGCGGTGTCCTTGGTGCGGCGGCGTCCCCACCAACCGAAGACGAGCATGCCGGCGAGATAGAGCGTGATAATCGCGACGGTGAGAAAATCCACGGGGGGCTCCTGCGGGGGAAGTAGCCTAGTGCGTTGCGCCTCGGCGCCGGGTGAGCAAGACCACTGCGGTTGCTCTTGGTGCAACTTTTGTTGTCAGATAGGCTACGGGTGGGCTGTGTGACACGTCAACTGTAAGTCATAGAGGCGGTGCACAGCTCTCGCGGAAAGGAGCGCGCCCATGAAAGCCCTACCGGTGGAACCCAGCGGCACCGCCCATTTGATCGGCGCCCGTATTCGCGCGGCACGGCTCGCTCAGCGAATGACCATCGGGCAGGTCGCCGAAAGCGCGGGGCTGACCAAAGGATTTCTGAGCCGGGTGGAACGCGATTTGACCTCGCCCTCGGTCGCGAGCCTGCTCACCCTGTGCCAGGTTCTTTCCGTGGACGTGGGCGAATTGTTTGCTTCGCCGGAACTGCACCTGACCCCGGCGGCGGATGCGCCGCGCATTAACCTGGGCGGCAACGGCATCACCGAACGGTTGTTAACCTCGCGAGCCGAGCGCCGCGTCCAGGTCATTCGCGCCGAGGTGGAGCCGGGCGGCAAAGGCGAGTCCGAACTGTATTCGGTGGACTGCGATCTGGAAGTCCTGCACGTGATTTCGGGGCGGTTCACATTGCGTTTTGCCGAGGATAGTTTTGATCTTCGGGCTGGGGACACCCTGACCTACCCCGGCCGCGAACCGCACTCTTGGGAGAATCCGCACCCCGAGCCCGCCCAGGTGATGTGGACCTTGGTGCCAGCAGCGAATTAGTCGGGGACACGCCGTCGTACATCCAACACGGCGCTTGGTGCGCCCGCGCGCTTAGCTCACGTGCACCCAGGGCCGGCGCTCAACGTTGGGCTCCGCTTCACGCAACACTTCGCGCGTGACCGGCGCGATCTCGCCTTCGCCAAAGAACAAGAACTTGAACATGTTTCGTAGCGGGCTGCCCTCGGTCCACCGGAAATAGACGTGCGGCATGACGCCGGTGATGTCGCGGATGTGCAGCAGGACGGCGGCGATCGTGTTCGGGACGTTGTTGCCCTGGACTTGCAGGATGCGGAATCCGTTACGTTCGATCCCCTTGACCTCCAGGGATTTCTCGAACTCGGAGGCGTCATCGAGATCCACCTCGATGAAGAGGAAGGGCTCGCCCTGCGGGATGTTACTCGCGTTGCAGGCGTGCCAGAGTTTGCGGCGGTAGGCGGCCGGGGAGATCTTGCGCGGCTCGTGGGCGATGATGCGCAGCGTGCCTTCATCGGCGCCGGATACGAATTCGAGGGCGCGCTGATCCATGTGCACATCCGAGGCGCGCAACTCCAGTGAGCGGCGGATGCGTGAAAGGAAGGAGACGATGACAATGATCGCAGTGAAAATGAGGGCGATTTTCAGGCCGTCCGGGCGCTCGACGATGTTCGCGATGGTGGTGTAAAGGAACACCAGGGTGATGGCGCCAAAGCCGATGATCGCGGGCTTCTGGCGGCGCCGCCAGGCGGAGATCAACACCGCGATGGATGCGGAGGAAATGAGCACGAGCACGCCGGTGGCGTATGCGGCGCCCTGGGCGTTGACGTCCGCCTGGAAGATGAGTGTGATGACGACGCCAATGAGGGTTAAGACGATGACCAGCGGGCGGGCCGCGTTGGCCCAATTGGGTGCCATGCCGTACTTGGGCAGGTAGCGCGGAACGAGGTTGAGCATGGCCGCCATGGCGCTCGCGCCGGCAAACCACAAGATGGCGATGGTGCTGATGTCATAGGCGGTACCGAAGATGTCGCCGAGGTATTTGTGCGCGAGGTAGGCCAGTGCGCGCCCGTTAGCGGAGCCGCCCTCCTGAAATTCTGCCGGGGGAATGAGGATGGTGGTGACGATGGAGGAGGTGAGCAGGAAACCGCTCATGATGAGCGCCGCGGTGGTCAAAAGTTTCTTGGTGCCCGCGATGCGGCCCGTCGGGTTGGTGACGGTGTCGGTGACCTTGCCGCGCACTTGCGGCATCACCGCGACGCCGGTCTCGAACCCGGACATGCCCAGGGCCAACTTGGGGAAAAGGATCAGCGCAATGGCCACGCCGAGCACCCAATTGCCGCCGGTGGCTTGACCCATCCGGGCGAACCAGTCGTCGGTGAGGCCGGGGGCTTGAAGGACCTCGCCCATAGCCACCAGAATCACGACCAGGTTGAGTGCGAGGAAAACGCCGACCAAGATGACCGCAACGCCGATCGCTTCACGGAATCCGCGCAGAAATACCGCGGCGAGCAGAGCCAGGAAAAAGAGGGTGAGCGGGACCTGGGCGCTCTCTAGCCACTCGGGGGCAAAGGGGTTTTCGATCACGTGTGCCGAGGCGTCAGCGGTGGAAAGGGTGATGGTGATCATAAAGTCGGTAGCGGCGAAGCCCAACAGTCCGAGCACCAACAGCTTGGACTTCCACTTGGGGAGAAGCTTTTCCAAGAGCGCTAGCGAACCCTGGCCGTGCGGGGATTCCTTGGCGATTCTCCGGTACACCGGAAGTGCACCGAAAAGCGTTACGGCAATCAAGACCAGGGTCGCTATGGGTGATAGCGCTCCGGCAGCCAATGCTGCAATGGCAGGCTGATAACCCAACGTGGAGAAGTAATCAACGCCGGTGAGGCACATGACCTTCCACCAGGGCTGCTTCTTCTCTTCGGGGACCTGCGATTCTCGTTCGGAGGCGAGTAGCCACGCGCGCATCTTCTGGTGGTCGCCGCTCAAGCGGGCCCGTTCCAAGTCCATGGGAGCCTGGGGCTCGCCAGAGTCAGCTGCGTTGCCAGCGGGGGATTCCTCCGAGGTGGCGCCGCGGCCCATTTGCTTAGGTGCCGGGGGCATGGACGCATCGGTGCTCGTCTTCACCCTAGGAGCTTAGACCCGCTGTTTGGCGGTAGCGCCCCGTTTTAACGACATCTTTACGCGGGTGTTGCCAAGGCCACGGTAATGCCAAGGTCATGCCACGGTGCGGGGTTGCCTTGACCCGAAGCGCGCCACACAAATAGCCTATGGTGAAACGGGCGGTGCTTATTTGAAAACTCTTGGAGGGTTACATGGACGTGAATCAACACATTAGCGACGGCGGCAACGTGGGCCCGATCGATTCGTCCCGCATTCCGCGCTACGTGGGTTCGGCGAGTTTCGCCCGGTTGCCGCGAGTTGACCAGGTGGACCGTGCAGATATTAAGGTCGTGGGCATTCCCTTTGATTCGGGTGTTTCCTACCGGCCCGGTGCGCGATTTGGGTCCACGCACGTGCGCGAATCCTCCCGTCTTTTGCGTCCGTATAACCCGGCTCAAGATGTGTCTCCATTCGCGCTCGCCCAAGTGGCAGACGCCGGGGACATCGCGGTCAATCCCTTCAATATCAATGAAGCCATCGACACGATGGAATCTGCTGCCGGGGAGCTTTCCGCGGACGGGGCACGGCTCCTCACCCTGGGCGGCGATCACACGATTGCGCTGCCGTTGTTGCGTAATGTGGCAAGCCAACATGGGCCGGTGGCGTTGCTGCACTTTGACGCCCATCTGGACACGTGGGACACCTATTTCGGCGCCGAGTACACGCACGGCACCCCGTTCCGCCGCGCGGTGGAAGAAGGCATCGTGGACACCGAGGCGCTCACCCATGTCGGCACTCGCGGGCCGCTATATGGCAAAAAGGACCTGGAAGATGATCGCCGCTTTGGGTTTGGCATCGTCACCTCCTCGGATGTGTACTACCAGGGGGTGCGCGAGGTAGTGGATAAGTTGCGCCAGCGCATTGGCAACCGTCCGCTGTACGTTTCGGTGGACATCGACGTGTTGGATCCGGCGCACGCGCCCGGCACCGGTACTCCGGAAGCCGGCGGCATGACGAGCCGGGAACTGTTGGAAATCATCCGCGGCTTGCGCGGGCTGAATGTGGTGGGCGCGGATGTGGTGGAAGTGGCTCCCGCCTATGATCACGCGGAAATGACCGGTGTCGCGGCCTCCCATGTGGCCTATGACTTGATAACCCTGATGTCGGAGCTGCCGGCGAACGCGCCGCGCAACAACTGAGGCCCCGCTGACAGCCCAACCATCCGTCTGCAAGACTAAGAGCACCCCCGCAAGGAATTGAGTACATCCATGGACAACGCTGCCCAACTCGCCGAGACCACTAACGCCACCCGCAACGGCGGCGATCTGGTGGTAGAGACCCTCAGTGCGCTCGGCGCCACCACCGTTTTCGGTATCCCCGGTCAGCACGCGCTGGGCCTTTTCGACGCACTGTCCCGTTCCGATCTCGAGTTCGTCTCATCCCGGGTGGAGAATAACGCTGCCTTCGCCGCCGACGGTTTCGCCCGCGCCACCGGCCAGGTGCCGGCGCTCTTTCTCTCCACCGGACCGGGCGCCCTCACCGCGCTCGCCGGGTTGCAGGAGGCCTACGCAACCGGTGTCCCGATGATCGTGGTGGCCAGCCAAATTCCGATCGAAGGTTTGGGTGCCCGGCGAAAGGGCATGTTGCACCAGCTGGATGATCAGAAAGCCTCCGCGGCCAACGTCACCAAGAGCCAACGCCTCATCCAGCATGCCTCCGGCATCCCTTCTGCCATTCAAGATGCCTGGACTGAAGCGATCTCGTCGCCGGCCGGTCCGGTCTGGATTGAGATCCCGCAAAACGTGTTGTTGGAACCGATCGTGGTGCCGCCGGTTGTGGACGCGCTCGCCGAGCCCTTCGACAACCCGCCGCGCGCCGAACTCGTCACCGAAGCCATCGCCTGGTTGGAGAAAGCGGAAAAACCCGCCATCATCGCCGGCGGCGGTGTGCGCAGAGCGGGAGCCAAAGACGCGCTCTTGAGCGTTGCCGAGAAACTGAACGCCCCGGTCGTGATGACGCCCGGCGGCAACGGCGCGTTCCCGTGGAATCATGAGCTGTCGCTGCAGTCCTGGGTCGAAGACCGCTACACCACTGACCTTCTAGAGGAAGCCGATGTGCTCCTGGTGATCGGGTCATCGCTCGGAGAGGTCACCTCCAATTACTTCACCTTTGAACCCCGCGGCCGCATTATCCAGATCGACGCCGAGCCGCGAGTCTTGGAGTCCAACCGGCCCGCCCTCGGCATCCGCGCCGACGCCCGGCAAGCCCTCGACGCCATTGCCGAACGCCTGACGCCCAGCGCGGTGAGCGGCCGCGAGGGCGCGGCCAAGCGCGTCGCAGCGACCCTAGCCAAGGTTCAGGGCAGGCTTGACCAGCAGGACCTCAACCTCGAGCGCACCTTTATGGCAGACGTCCGCGCGGCGGTTCCGGACACCATGCAAACGTTCTGGGACATGACCATTGCCGCGTACTGGGGGTGGAGTGCGTGGGATGCCCGCGAGGGCGAATTCCACTCTGCGCAGGGCGCCGGCGGCCTCGGTTACGCCTACCCGGCGGCCCTCGGCGGCGCGGTGGGTCTCGGCCAGAGGGTCCTTGCCGTCTCCGGCGACGGCTCCTCGATGTACTCCATCGCGGAACTGGCCACCGCCCGCCAACACAACCTCCCGGTCACCTGGCTCATTGTCGATGACGGCGGATATGGCATCCTCCGCGAATATATGGAGGGCGCGTTCGGGAAGGCGACCGCCACCGAGCTTGCGGGCCCGGACTTCGTGAAGCTCGCCGAAAGCTTTGGCATCCCGGCTGAGCGGGTCGAACCCGAAAATGTCGGGGACGCGCTCGAGGCGGCGTTCAAGGCCAAGGGGCCGAACGTCGTCGTGGTTAAGACGCTCCTGAAGATGTTTGCGCCCACGCACGTGGGCAATTAGCGGGCGCGGGGGCGAGCGCCCCTCGCTGCAATCCAATGTTGCACCGCAAGGAACGCGAAGGATGAGCCCCGCACCCTCCGCGGGGCCGCAAGATCAGCCTGAACGCTGAGGGGGAATTCCATCCAGGGGTGGAGGAAATCTCTCGATCGCACCCGCGCGAATTTCTAGCCTTAATACATGGCTACTCTTCACATTCCGCACCGCTCCGCGCTACCGACCATCGGCACCAAACGGCCCTCGGCCCGCCCGCCGCAACAGTTTTCCGCAACCCGCGCCTATACGCCGGATGAGGACTTTCTCCTGGAACCGGAAACGGTTCGCACCGAGGCGGAGGCCAAGCGCGTCCATGCCTGGCTTGGCGCCGGCGTGTTCGCCGTCGCGGCGCTGACCCTGTTCCTCGCATTCATCCCCAAGTTCATGATGGCCGTGCTGCTGATCGGCGGAATCACGTTCCTCACCTCGCTGATCGGCGTGGCGTATGCGCGCGCCGGGCGGTTCGGGTTCGGGGTGGCGAGCGTCGTTTCCTTGCTGGCGATCGCCCTCGCGTCATCCATGAACGTGGTGCTCGGCTGGTTTAACAACGTGCTGGGCTTGTTTTCCTAGCGAGCCATCCACGGGAATATCCTAGAGACATCGCAAGTTCAACTGTATGCAAACGCATGTACTTGGTTGAAAGGTGTTTCGAAGATGCAAACCGTGAACGTTGCCGTGATCTCCGGCGGTTTGGGCGTCCCGTCCTCCTCCAGGATGCTTGCCGACCAATTGGCCGAGGCGACAGCCCGCGCGCTTGCCGACCATGACATCCAGGTCAACCTCAACGTGGTTGAACTTCGCGAACACGCCATGGCCATCACCAACACCATGACCTCCCGCTACGCGAGCCCGGAATTCCAAGAGGTCATCGACTCGGTGACCGGCGCCGACGCCATCATCGCGGTTTCCCCGGTCTTCACCGCATCGATCAGCGGCCTTTTCAAGTCCTTTTTCGACATCCTGGAACCCGATTCCCTCATCGGCAAGCCGGTACTGTTGGGAGCCACCGGCGGTTCGGCCCGCCACTCGCTCGTCATCGATTACGTGATGCGGCCCATGTTCGCCTACCTGCGGACCCTCACCGCACCGACCGGCGTCTACGCCGCACCGAACGATTGGGGCCGCGGCGACGAGAACATCATTCCGCTAGATGATCGCGTCAAGCGCGCCGCCACGGAGTTCGCGAATCAGATCATGTTCGCCCGCGGTTTTGGCCCCGGCGCGCAGCCCAGCGCCAAGCAAGAGAAAGCCGAGGACCCGCAGTCCTTCGAGTCGCTCATGAGCAACCTCGCGGGCATCAACGTGCGCTAGTACTCAAAGTCCACCTCGGGAGCGGTGACAAACGCGCGTCCGGCGGCAATGGTGCGGCGCTTCACCAGCATCGCCCGCTGATAAAAGCTGACCAACGACTCGCACAATACCGGCCAGGTACGTCCCTGCACCTCGGCATGCGCGGTGGCGGCAAAGGCGCGCCGCTTGGCATCATCGCCCACCAAGTCCCGCACCGACGCGACCATCCCGTCCAGGTCGCCCGGCTCATACAGCCACCCCGTATATGAGGGCCGCACCAGGTCAAGCGGCCCGCCGCGCCCCACCGCGACCACCGGTACCCCAGAGGCCATCGCCTCCTGAACAGTCTGGCAGAACGTCTCGGACTCACCGGGATGCACAAACACATCGAATGAGGCCATCAACCGCGCCAAGTCCGCGCCCGCTTGGAACCCGGCAAAATGCGCTCGCGGCATCAGCGCCTGCAAACCCGCCTTGGACGGCCCCGACCCCACAACCACCAGTTGCACGCCCGGCATTTCGGACACCCGCGCAAGATCCTCCACTTGCTTCTCCGCCGCGAGCCGCCCGACGTAACCGACAATTTTCCGTGAGCCGGCTACGGAAGCCCGCCACTCGCCGTCGTAATTCCTGGGCGAAAAACGCGTGGTATCCACGCCCCGCCGCCACATGTGCACCCGCTGCACCCCGTGCGCGTGCAGCTGATTGATCGCGAACGTGGACGGCGCGAGGGTCAGCGTCGCGGCATCGTGAATGTTCACGACGCGCTGCCACAGGAAATTCTCCAGCCACGGGAACCCGTAGCGCGCCGCATAATTGGGGACCTCGGTTTGGTAGATCGCCACGCTCGGCAGCCCGAGCTGATTCGCGGCCTGCACCGCCCGCCAGCCGAGCACAAACGGGGAGGCGATGTGCACCACATCCGGGGCGAAGTCCTCCAAAATGCGCCGCACGCGCAGCACGGTCCCGGCCGCGACGCGCACATTCGCGTATCCGGAGAGCGGGAAGGACGGTAACCGGACCACGGGGTAGCCGCTGACCTCGGCGGGCGCTTCATCGTCCAGCCAGGAGGAGGACGGCGCGATAATCAGCGCCTCGTCGCCGCGTGAGCGCAGGTGTTCCACCACGCGCAGCAGCGAATGCGTGACCCCATTCATGTGGGGCAGAAACGATTCGGCAACCACAGCAATTCTCACCTTTTGAGCGTGGCATCTGATGTTCGACGGCGCGTGGTCGCCTTCTTTCGCGTCGGTGAACTTTGCGCGAATAACGTGGGTGCGTCGGTGGGCGCGGGTCGCCAAAGTGGGCGCGCTCGGCGTGGGATTCGGGGCTGGGGCGGCTGAAGATGGCACGATGGGTTCGATGAAACTTCCCCAACGCAAGAGCGGCAAGCCGTGGCTCTCGATGCCGCTGTGGCTTCAGGGTGTCGTCGAAGCGATCCTGATCAATTTGTGCATCGCCGTGGTGCTCATTGCGCTCATGTTTTGGCTGGGGTTGAGCGGGGCCGTCGGCGCGCAGGATGCGATGAGCGCGCTGGTCTTGGCGGGGCAGTCCTGGCTGTTGTTGCACGGTGTGCCGCTGGAGCTCTCGATTCGGATTGCCGGGGATGACCTTTCCGGGACGCTCTCGCTCATCCCGCTCGGGTTGACGTTGCTCTTGATCATCCCGTGGTTTTTCGCTGGGCGCCGATTGGCGCGGGCCTCGTATGAGAAACAGTTTTGGCAGCCGCTGTTGGCTGCGGCCCTGGCGCAGGCGCTGATCGGCTTTGCGACGGCGACGGCGTGCCGGAATGAGGTCGCTTCGGCGCCGCTGCTGGCCGGGACCCTGGTTCCTGTGGTGGTGGCTGTGGTGGGCATTTTGGCCGGGGCGTACCGCGAAGCCGGATCGTGGGACCGGATTATTGGGGTGAATGCCGCCGATTGGGTTGCCCGGACGAGCCAGTACTCGCGGTGGGCCGGATCCTATGTGTGGGCCGGGGTGCAGGCCGCCTTTGTTGCGGTGCTGTGCATTATTGGGCTGTCGGCGGCGCTGTTCGCGGTGATGTTGGCGGTGCACTGGGCGGATATCGTCACGATTTACGAGCGGCTGCAACCCGGGCTTGCCGGCGGGATTGTGCTGACTCTCGCGCAGTTGGGGTACTTTCCGAATCTGATGACATGGACGATGGCGTACTCCTCCGGCGCCGGGTTTTATGCGGGGACGGGGAACTTGGTCTCGCCGCTGAGTACCCAACTTTCCGAGCTACCTGCCGTGCCGGTGCTGGCCGCGATCCCCGAGAGCACCTCGATCTATGCGTTGGCGGTCCTGGTGCTCCCGGTGATTGCCGGTCTGCTGGGCGGCTGGTGGTTCTACCGCGCCGGTGAGAATCACCTCGATGAGTGGCTGTCGCTGAAAACCCGCGTGCGATGGTTGAGCTGGTCGGTTTCCAGTCTGGTGGCTGGGGTGCTCATGGGGTTTGTGGCGATGCTTTGCACGTCGCTCATTGCGTGGCTCGGCTCTGGCGGGGCCGGGTTCGGGCGGCTCGCTGACTTCGGTGCCGACCCGTTACGCACCGGGGTATACCTCGGGGTGGAAGTCGCCTTCGGGGCGTTTATCGGCATCATGCTGGGGCCGTGGATGGAGAACGAGCGGCACCACTGGGACTGACCTCCCGCCCCGCTCCCGCTCTCGTACCCCTCCCCGCGTTTCGCATCCCCGTACCGCATTTTACGAGGCGCATACGGCTCAATTTTTGCTGTACGGGGATGCGAAACGCGGGCTAGGGGCGGGTCACGCCAGAGAGCTTGTTGAGCTTGTCCATCAGTTCCGTGGTGCACGCCTCCCGGCTGGAATCGGTCAGCGCCTGCGCGACACACTGCTCATACGGCGCGGTATAAATAAACATGGCGCTCCACGCCCCCAAAACCACCATCAGCAGCAAATTGCACGCAATCAGCAGGCTCACGCCAATCCGGAACAGCGCACCAAAAGCGACACCGCGCGCGGTGATCAGCGTAATGATAAAAAGCACGACGGCGCCCATCGCCGTGAGCACGCCAGTCGCCTTGAGCGGCAATTGCAGAAAATAGAGCGCCACGAGAGTGAGTGCCGAGAGGATTGTCGCGGCAATGGCGAATTTGCGGGCGCGCTTGCCCTCGGGGGAGTCGATGGCGCGTTGCGGAGTGCGGCTCGAGGCGTCGGGGTGGGGCGGTGCCGGTTGAGACATGATTCCAGCTTAGGCGCTCGCAAGCCCTAGTCTTGACTCATGCGCATCGTAGTCCTGGTATCCGGCTCCGGTACCAACTTGCAAGCCATTATTGACGCTGTCGCTTCCGGGGAACTCAATGTGGAGATTGCCGCCGTGGGCTCGGACAGGGTAGGGACGTACGGGGTGGAGCGTGCACGGGCAGCGGGAATCGATACCTTTGAGGTGAACTTCAAGGACTTTGCCGCACGCGCCGAGTGGGACGCGGCGCTTTTGTCCGCTGTGCAGCGATATGAGCCAGATGTGGTGGTGTCCGCCGGTTTCATGCGCATTGTGGCACCGAGTTTTATCGACGCCTTTCCCAACCGTTACGTCAATACGCACCCGGCGCTGTTGCCCTCATTCCCGGGTGCGCACGGCGTGCGGGATGCGCTCGCCTACGGTGTGAAGGTGACCGGGTGTACCGTGCACTACGCTGATGCGGGGGTCGATACCGGGCCGATCATCGCCCAGGCCGCCGTCGCGGTTCAGGCGGGCGATACCGAAGAAACCCTGCATGAGCGCATCAAAGTCGAAGAGCGGCGCCTCCTGGTGGCAACACTCGGCGAGCTCGCGCGCTCGAGGTGAGCATCGCCGTCGTACATCCCTCGCCTCCTCTCGTTTCGCATCCCCGTGCCGCAAAAATTGACCCGTATACGGCTCTGAAAATGCGGTACGGGGATGCGAAACGAGGGGGGGAGGGGAGCTAGCGGAGGGCCTTGGCGCGGGTCTCTGGCGAGACGAATGCCATGATGACCACCGCGACCAGGACCATCGCACCGGCGACCCAGAAGGAATTGGCGAGGCCGATTGTCGGCCAGAGCGCGGTCGCGAAAATGAGCGGACCGAAGCCGGCGCCGAGCCGCGAAAATGTCGACGCCCAGCCGAAGCCGCGGCCGCGCAGGTCGGTGGGGTAGAGCTCGGACACGTAGGCGTAAAGCACCGGGATCGCGATTTGGATGACGAAGCCGAAGACGAGGAGCCAGGTCACGGCGGCCGGGGGAGTGCCGAGCGAGTAGGCGACAATCGCGAGCAGCGCGGCCGAGAGCGGGCCGGTTATCGCGAGGATCCATTTGCGGCCGGTGCGCTCGA
The DNA here is from genome assembly GCF_000688395.1 of Haematomicrobium sanguinis DSM 21259. Lineage (GTDB taxonomy): Bacteria > Actinomycetota > Actinomycetes > Actinomycetales > Micrococcaceae > Haematomicrobium > Haematomicrobium sanguinis. The sequence goes on from NZ_JIAG01000013.1 coordinate 55,098, forward strand.
CGAGTACCGCGGCGACGACGACCCCGAGCAACCCCACCGCGGCCATGGCGCCGTTGGCGAAGAGTGCGGTTTGGGCCTGCATCCCGGCTTCGATCAGGATGCTCGGCATCCAGTTCAGCGCTAAGTAGTAGACCAGCAGGATGGTCAGGAAGAGCAGCCAATTGGAGGCGGTGACGCGCCAATTGAAGCGCCAGATTTCGCTGAATTGGTCGGTCAGCGTACGCCAGGTGAACCGTGGCGGCGCTTCCGCTGGGGGCAGAGTGTACTCGGTCGCGGGTGCGCCGGTGTCTTTGACGAGCCGATCGATGACTCCGCGGGCGGCATCGGGTTTGCCCTTGGATAAGAGGAAAAGCGGGGACTCCGGGACGCTGCGTCTAATCCAGAACACCATCAGGGCCGGGATCACCATGACCACCAGGATGAGCCGCCAATTAGAGGTGAACATCTGGATGAGCGCGGACACAAAGAAACACAGCGCCGCGCCGATGGGCCACCAGCCGTCCATCGCGGTGAGGACCTTGCCGCGTTGTTTGGTCGGTGCAAATTCGCCAACCAGGGCGTAGTCCACCGGGATCGCGCCGCCGAGCCCAAACCCGGCAACGAACCGGAAGATGCAGAACCACAGGAAGTCCGGGGCCAACGCTCCGGCGAGCGTAAAGACGGAGAAGACGAGCAGGGTTGCGCTGAAGGCGGCCTTGCGACCGATCCGATCCGCAATGGCACCCCACACGAACGCGCCGAGCGCCATACCGACGAGGTTCGCCGTGGACAGGAGCCCTGCGGTCGGCCGATCGAGCGCCCACTCCTTGGACACGAGCGGTATCAAGACGCCATTGAGGGTGACGTCCCAGGCGTCAAACATGAAGCCGAGGCCGCCGATGAGGAAGATGCGGCCTTGGACGCGCCAACGCCACGGCAGATTTTGGACAACGTCGGCCGCCGTGGGCAGGCCGGTTCCGGGCGCGCCAACGCTACCCGAGGAGACGTGCGAGGTCATGGCTCCACCCTAGACCCTTCCGGTGCCCGATGCCCGATCGAGTTGCGCGCCGTGACGCGCCCCGACCCGCACCGTTCATCCGCCAATTGCATTTTCATGGCGCAATTGCCGGATGAAAACGCAATTAGCGGATGAACGGCGGGAGAGCGCCGGGAGGTCAGCGACCCCAGACCCCCAGGTACACGTCCCGGTACCCCGAGTTCGGGTCGAAGACGTCGCCCTTGGGTGCATTCTGCTGGGTGATCAGCCCGGGGCTTGCCACAAAGTCGCTCGGTCCTTCCCCGGCCAGAGCCCGGTTGATTTCGTCCACAATCTGCCAACCTTGCAGGTACAGCGGCTCTGCCACGGTTGCCGCTTGGTAATTGCCGGTGCGGATCCGCTGGAACTCGGCCGGATCCCCGTCCCCGGCAGCCACCGACTTGGGCGGCCCGCTCGCCGGTTTCCCGGCCGCACGCAACGCCTGCTGCGCGCCGCCGAAATAATTGCCGTTGATACCCAGCAAATAGGTGAGCTTGTCCCCGTTGTTTTGCAGCAGCGTCGAGATCAGCCCGGGCATCCGCTGATCCGCCTCGGCAATCGGCGAGTCCTCATAGCTGAGAACCGAACACCCAGAACACGCCTCAATGTACTGGCGCATCGCATCCGCCTTTTGCACCGCGATCTCATACTGCCCGTCGGTGAAAATCGCCACGCCCGCGGTGCCACCGGAGTCCGCGACCGCGTACGCCGCCGCCAACTGGGACACCTTGATCGGGTCGGTCGTGATGTTCGTGAACAGCCCGTCGCCCGGCCCGGCGGCGGCCTTCGCGTGCCAGCCCACCACCGGGATCCCGGCGTCGGTTGCGCGTTTGATGGAACTGGCCTGCTCCTTGGTATCGAAACCGCCAATCACAATCGCGGCCGGCCCCGCGGCAATCGCCTGATTCATCGCGTTGGAGCGGCCCTGCGCGCTGGCCTGACCGTCATACACGTTGACCGTCCAACCGATCGCTTTGGCCGCCTCCTGCACGCCGGTCGCCACCGCATTGATGCCGCCGTTAGAGAGATCCGAGCCGACAAACGCGATCGTCGCGCCCTCTTGCTGCGCGCTCGGCCCGCTCGCCGGCGGCTCAAAACCGGTGCGCCCGGCGAGGCTCTCCTGCACCATCTGGCGCGAGGCCGCCACAATATCGCCGTCCGGAATCAGCTGGGTTTGCGGCCCTTGCGAACCCTGCTCGGCCTCCGAACGCTGGTTCGCCTCCCGCACCGTTTCACTATTGCAGGCGGCCAGGGGCAGCAGAAGAACGACGGCGATGCTCGCCACCAGCGCGCGGGTCCAGTTGCGCTGTGCTCGCCTGGGTGCCGCGGGTGCTGTTGCGGCTGTGGGAGAAGTTGAGCGTTTCATGGTGTCACCGTCCCTTTTCCGTCTCGGTTGAGTTGCCGTGGGTATCTGGTTCGCCCGGGCTCGGGCGAGGTGCGCGCGGTGGTGATTCATCGCCGTCGGGCATCACGGTGGGTTCGGTGAGATCCGTTCCCGGGTCTCCTGCCGTTGCTGCCGCGCTCTCATTGGTGGTGACCGCCGAGGCGGAGGCGAGGCGCTTGCGGGAGGCGAGCGAAGCGATGGTGATCGCCGCGACCAGCGTGAGGCCGTTGAAGAGCGGCTCGAGGAAGAACTGGCCGGGCAAGAGCTGTTGCAGCCCGGAGATGCCGATGGTCGCGATCGCGACGCCGAGGATGGTGCCAAGGGCGTTGACGCGGCCCGGTCGGATGGTCGTGGAGCCAAGGAATGCCGCCGCGAGGGCCGGGAGGAGGTACTCGGGGCCGATGTTCGCTTGTGCGACGCCCGCTTGGCGCGAGGCCAACAGGATTCCAGCGACCGCCGTGAGCATTCCGGAGGCGGTCATCGCGAGGATGACGTAACGGCGGCGGCGGATGCCGGTGAGTTCGGCCGCTGCCGGGTTCGCGCCGACCGCATACAGGTAGCGGCCGACCGGCATGAAGTCGAGGAAGAGCCAAATTAGCACGCCCAGGGCGAGCGCGATGATGAAGGGCCCTGGGATGGGGCCGAGCGACCAGGTTGCCAGCGCGTCGAAGGCGACTTGGCGGTTGCCCTCGGAGTCGGTGACCTGCTTGCCGCCGGTGTACCAGTAGGTGACCGCGTAGATGACCTGGCCGGTGGCGAGGGTGGCGATGAACGCGTCGACTTGCGCGAGTTCGACCAAGAGCGCGTTGAGCAGGCCGACGATCGCGCCGCCAATGAGCGTCATCAGGATCACCAGCCGGTAGTCGATGCCCTGGATTTGCCAGGAGAGCGACATGACTTGCCAGAGCCCGACGCCATAGCCGACGGAGAGGTCGATCTTGCCGGCGACCATCGGGAGGGTCACGGCGAGCGCGAGAATCAGCAACACGGATTGGCCGGAGGCGAGCAGCTGGAAATTGAGCAGGCTCGCAAAGGTGTCCGGTTTCAGGATCGCGAAGATCGCGAAGAGGACGATCGTGAGCAAGACCATGCCGTAAACGGTGTAGAGCTTGCGGAACCAGGGCGCTCCCGGGGCCGGTTCCAATGCCGTGGATTTCAGGGATGTGTTCATGCTCATGATGCTTCTCCTGTGGTGGTGACGCTCTCGAGGTCGGAGGCGGCGGCAACGAGATTCGGGACGGTGAGTTCGGTGCCGCTCAGTTCGGCGACGACTTGGCCGCGGCCAAAGACAATGGCGCGGTGGGCGATTTTGGCGACTTCTTCCATGTCGGTGGACACCACGACGGCACTGGTGCCGTCCTTTGCGGCTTCGGCGAGGATGGCGTAAATGTCGCTCTTGGCGCCGACGTCCACACCCATGGTGGGTTCTTCTAAGACGATGAGGTCTCTGCCGACGCCGAACCAGCGGGCCAGGATGACCTTTTGCTGGTTGCCGCCGGAGAGCGTGTCCAAGGACAGCTCGGGGTTGGGCGGGCGGACGCCGAACCGGGTGATGTGTTCCATCGATTCGCGGTCCTCGGTTTTCCGGCGCTTGGGGTTCAGGCCCCTCCAGCCCCACACCCGCGGGTTGAGGTACAGGTTCTCGGAGATGCTCATCCCGGGCGCGACCGCCTCGGTTTCGCGGTTGGAGGTGGCGAAGCCGACGCCTTGGAAGACGGCGTCGTGGACGCTGTCTGGTGTATACGGTTGGCCATTGAGGCGCATCCCGGGTTGGGCGTTGGCGCGGCCTGTGCTGGGGACGCTGAGTGTGCTGGGTGTGCTTGCTTTGGGTGTGCCGGTCTTCAGTGCCCCGGCAATGGCGCGCCCCACGTGCTCTTGACCGGCGCCGCGCAGTCCGCACAGGGCCAGAACTTCACCGCGATGGACTTGGAAGCTCACCGGTCCCACGTCTCCAACGGTGAGGTTGTCGGCTTCCAGGGTGAGCTCTTCTCCGGGTTGTGAGAAGTCCGGGTCGGGGGCGTCGCGGCCGACAATGAGTTCGACGAGTTCGCCGTGGCTGAGCCCGGACACCGGGCGCTGCGCGACCACCCGGCCATTGCGCATAATGACGGTGCGAGAGGAGATTTGATAAATCTCATCCAGGCGGTGGCTGACGTAGATCATGCCGACGCCGCTATTGCGTAATTGGTGCAGCACCTCAAAGAGGCGGTCCACGTCATGGTGGGGGAGCGACGCGGTCGGCTCGTCCAGGATGAGCAGTTTTGGCTTGGACATGAGCGCACGGGCAATGGCCAACAGGCTGCGTTCGGCGCGCGGTAAGTCAAAGACGCGGGCCTCCGGGTCGATGCCGCCGCCAACGTTCGCGAGAATCTCTTCGGCTTGCGCGTTCAGTTTGCGTTGGTTAATGAGTCCGAAGCTGCGGGGATATCCCATGGTGAGTGCAATGTTTTCGGCCACCGTCATCCATTCGGTCAACCCCAGGTTTTGGTGCACGATCGAGAGGCGGTCACGGGCACCGGGTGCGCCGAGTTCCTGCCCTGCAAGTTTCATGCTGCCGGAGTCCGGTTTGTAGACGCCGGCGAGCATTTTGATGACGGTGGATTTTCCGGCGCCGTTCTCGCCGAGCAGGGACACGATTTCGCCTTGATTCACGTCGAAGGAGGCGTTGTCCACCGCGCGGGTAGCGTGGAAGGACTTTGAGAGGTTGTCGACCTGTAAGAGAGGGATCTCGCTCATGTCTGCTGCTTTCAGGATTGGGAGTCGGCGATGACGCCCAAGCGGTTGGCCAGGATGGTGAGGTCTTTTATGAGTGCGTCTTTGAGCCGCTCGGTGATGCGTGCGCTGAGCAGCGTGGTGCTGACGGCCTGGGGACGGTTGGCGTTCGGGACGCTGACACTGAGGCAGAGCACGCCGACGGTGTTTTGTTCGTCATCGAGCGCCCAGCCGCGGGCTTTGGTTTTCACCAAGTCTTGGTAGAGCGCTTGGTGGGTGCGGTGGGAGCGCGGCGTCACGTGCGGCAGTTCCGGGTAGCGCTCGAAGAACTCCTCAATTTCTGCGGGTTCCAGTGCTGCCAACATGGCTTTACCGAGAGCGGTGACAACGGCCGGGAGCTTGCGCCCGATATCGCTGGCGAGCCGGACGCTCTGTGTGCCGTCGCGCCGGGCCAAGTAGAGCACGTCCGGTCCGTCCAGGGTGGCCAGCAGCGTGGTTTCGGCCCGCAGGTGGGGAAGCGAGGAGGCAATGTCCCGGAATTGGGTCATCAGGTCGGTCCCGGAGATGGCGCTCTGGCCAATTTCTAGCGCCTTGTAGCCGATGAGCCATCCGGTGCCGCTGCGCCGCAACATGCCAACCGCCTCCAGCGACGAGATCAGGTTTGACATGGTTGAGCGAGCAAGCCCCAACTCGGTACACAGTTCCGAGGCGCGCACCGGCTCGTTGCTGGCCGCGACGGCCTCCAGCACAGCTACCGCACGGACCACCGCGGGAACAGTCACGCCCGTGAGGGCGTTCGCGATGGGCTGTGCGGAGGACGGGTTCATGACCGCCACCGTGAACTCGCGTCCCGCACCCGGGTGGGGATGCGGTACAGGCTGGTGGTCGCCACGATAAAGAGGTCGGTGCCTTCCGGGCCGCCAAAGGTCAGATTCCCCACCGTTTCCGGGACCTCGATGACACCGAGCAGTTCCCCCTCCGGGGAGAAGACCTGCACCCCGGAAGCACTAGAGGAAAACACGCGGCCGTCCTCGTCCACCCGAATGCCATCGGCAAGTCCCGGCGAAATCTCGGCGAACACGTGACCACTCTCCAAGGTGGGTGGCCCGCCTGGGTGTGCAACGACGTCGAACTTCATGATGTGGTGGTGACCCGTGCCATCGGTGCGCAACGCGGCCGAAGTGTCGGTGACGTAGAGGATGCGCTCGTCGGGGCTGAAGGCGAGCCCGTTAGGTTCCTCCATGTCGGTAATGACGGCGCTGAGGGTGCCGTCGGGGACGAGGCGGAAGACGTAATTGCCGCCGTATTCGGGGGTGCCGAGGTGGCCTTCGTGCGCCTGGGTGATGCCGTAAGGCGGGTCGGTGAACCAGATGCTGCCGTCGCTGTGGACGATGACGTCATTGGGGGAATTGAGGCGGTGGTCGCCGAAGCGGTCGATCAGCGTTTCGAGGTGGCCGTCCCGCTCGCGCTCGATGGCGCGGCGCCCGTGCGAGCATTGGATGACGCTGCCGTCTGCGGCGAGGGTGCGGCCGTTGGCGAATTCGACGTCGGTTTGGTAGACGGTGAGCTCGCCGGTGTCAGCGCTCCACTGGAGGATGCGGTTGCCGGGGATGTCGCTGAAGCGCAGCGTGCGGGTGGCGGGAATCCAAGCGGGTCCTTCGCCCCAGGTCGCGCCGGTCGCGAGGCGTTCAAGTGTCGCGCCGGGGGCGAGAATATCGGCGAGCGCCGTGGTGGACATGGAAACCTCCTTGTTCCCGAGTGTGCTGCGTCCGTGTTGAGCGGTGTCTTTACTGGACGGTTTCTATACTGAACACCCGCTCGGGCCGCGGCACAAGCCCCTAGTTCGAAATTTCGAACAACATTCTGAACTGTTGTCTGGCGGTCGGTACACACCGGTTGCCCCATCTAGCGGATGAGCGCGCCACACAGCGCCACACAGGGTCACCACCCATCACCACCCACTTCCCGACAACGCACCTCCGCACCGCCCACTACACTTGTCTCTGTGACTGACACCGCCCCCGCCGAACGTTTGCCCATCCGCCGCGCCCTCATCTCGGTCTATGACAAGACCGGCGTCGAGGAGCTCGCGATCGCCCTCGATGCCGCGGGCGTCACGATCGTCTCCACCGGCTCCACCGCCCAGCGCATCAAGGACGCCGGCGTCCCGGTCACCGGCGTCGAGGACGTCACCGGCTCCCCGGAAATGCTCGACGGCCGCGTCAAGACCCTCCACCCCCGCGTGCACGCCGGAATCCTCGCCGACCGCCGCAAGCCCGAGCACGTGCAAACCCTCGAGGACATGGACATCGAGGCCTTTGACTTGGTCGTCGTGAACCTGTACCCGTTCGTCCAGACGGTCGCCTCCGGCGCAGCGCAAGATGACGTCGTCGAGCAGATCGACATCGGCGGCCCCGCCATGGTGCGCTCGGCCGCGAAGAACTTCCACTCGGTCGCGATCGTGGTGGATCCCGCGCGTTACCCTGCCGTGGCGGACGCCGCGCAGTCCGGCGGCTTCACCCTCGCCGACCGCCAGCGCCTGGCCGCCCGCGCCTTCGCGCACACCGCGAGTTATGACAACGCGGTCGCCTCCTGGACCGCGCAGCAGTTCCCCGATCTGAAGAACGACGGCGATGCCTCCTCCTACGCGTGGCCCGCCTATGCGGGGGTGTCCTTGGAGCGTGCCGAGGTGCTGCGCTATGGCGAAAACCCGCACCAGCCGGCAGCTCTCTACGTGACCCAGGGAGCGCCCGCCGGTATTGCCCAAGCCGACCAATTGCACGGCAAGGCGATGAGCTACAACAACTACGTCGACGCCGATGCCGCGCTACGGGCCGCCTTTGATTTCACCGAACCCGCGGTCGCGATCATCAAACATGCGAACCCGTGCGGCGTGGCCGTGGGCTCGCCGGATGCGACCGATCCGCTCGCCGACGCGTACCTCAAGGCCCACGCCTGCGATCCGGTCTCAGCCTTTGGCGGCGTGATCGCCGCGAACCGACAGGTCACCGCGGACATGGCTCGCGGCGTAGCGGAAGTGTTTACCGAGGTGGTGGTGGCCCCGAGCTTTGAGCCGGAAGCGGTCGACATCCTCTCGGCGAAGAAGAACATCCGGCTCCTAGCTCTTCCCGATGGATACTCGCCGGTCGAAACCGAATACCGCCAAGTGTCCGGCGGGATGCTCGTGCAAAAGCGCGATGCGATTGACGCCGATGGCGACTCCCCATCCTCGTGGACGCTCGCGGCAGGCGAACCAGCCGACGCGGCAACTCTTGCCGACCTGGACTTTGCTTGGCGTGCGGTCCGGGCGGCCAAGTCTAACGCGATTGTGCTCGCCAAGGACGGTGCGACGGTGGGCGTCGGCATGGGCCAAGTGAACCGCGTGGATTCCTGCAAGCTCGCGGTGGAGCGCGCCAACACGTTGGCTACGGATGGCGCCGAACGGGCCCGCGGCTCCGTTGCCGCCTCCGACGCATTCTTCCCGTTCGCCGATGGTCTGCAAATCCTGATCGATGCGGGCGTGAAAGCGGTCGTCCAGCCCGGTGGGTCGGTGCGAGATGAAGAGGTCGTCGGGGCCGCCAAGTCCGCTGGCATCACGATGTACTTCACCGGGACGCGCCACTTCTTCCACTAGTTTCGGATGGTGCGATACCCGCTCTCTGGCTTCGCGGAGAGGGCGACAGTAAACGGCGACGCCCTGACTAGGCCGCGTTGTCCGCGGTGGAATTCTCAAGGACCGCCACGAAGGCAGGAATCGACTCGTCAGCGCTAACCTCAACCACCCACTTTTCGCACCGATGCGAACCATCGTTGAGGCCACTTACGGTCCAATCCCCGTGCTCCGTGACGCATTGAGCGAGGTCGATGGAGCGGAGCTTGTTTTCGTCTATGGATCCAGGGCGGCTCGACGCGCTGGGGTTGCCGGTCCGTTCCCTAACGACATCGACGTACTCGTGGTTGGCACGACGCCCCGTAGAGTGCTCGCGGACATCGCCACATCAGCGGGCGATAGGTTGGGGCTACCGGTCAACATCACTCGGGTCTCTCCTGAGGAGTGGACCTCGAATGAACCTTCGCCCTTCTTATCTACCGTCCAGTCAAAGCCGACAGTCAACGTGGTGACCGGGGAACTACATGAGTAAACGCTCGGGCGAAATTGAAGCCATGATGAGAAGCGGCCAGCTCGAAAGGGTTGAGCCCAATCCTCAACATGCAAAGGATCTGGTCGACGTCGCCACACGGCACGTCGATACTGCACCCCAACCCCTGAATTTAGGCCTCAGCCCCCGAAATATGGCATAGTTGACGGTGGAAATCCCTGGAAATCGCATAGGAGCAACCGTGTCAAAAATCAAGGTTGACAACCCCGTCGTCGAACTCGACGGCGACGAAATGACCCGCATCATTTGGCAGTTCATCAAGGATCGTCTGATCCACCCGTACCTGGATATTGACCTTAAATACTATGACCTCTCGATCCAGAACCGGGACGCTACCGATGACCAGGTCACCGTTGACGCTGCGAACGCCATCAAGCAGTACAACGTCGGCGTCAAGTGCGCCACGATCACCCCGGATGAGGCCCGCGTCGAGGAATTCGGCCTGAAGAAAATGTGGGTTTCCCCCAACGGCACCATCCGTAACATCCTCGGCGGAGTCGTGTTCCGCGAGCCCATCATCATTTCCAACATCCCGCGCCTTGTCCCGGGCTGGAACAAGCCGATTATCATTGGCCGTCACGCGCACGGTGACCAGTACAAGTCCACCAACTTCAAGGTCCCCGGCCCCGGCAAGATCACCATGAGCTTTGAGCCCGAAGACGGCAGCGAGCCCATGAAGTTTGACGTCGTGACCATGCCCGAAGACGGCGGCGTCGCCATGGGCATGTACAACTTCAACGACTCCATCCGCGACTTTGCCCGCGCGTCCTTCAAGTACGGCCTGAACCGCAACTACCCGGTCTACCTGTCCACCAAGAACACCATCCTGAAGGCCTATGACGGCCAGTTCAAGGACATCTTCCAGGACGTGTATGACACCGAGTTCAAGGAAGAGTTTGAGGCCCGCGGCCTGACCTATGAGCACCGCCTCATCGATGACATGGTTGCCTCCGCCATGAAGTGGGAAGGCGGTTACGTCTGGGCCTGCAAGAACTACGACGGTGACGTCCAATCCGACACCGTCGCCCAGGGTTTCGGTTCGCTCGGCCTGATGACCTCCGTGCTCATGACCCCGGACGGCAAGACCGTCGAGGCCGAAGCCGCGCACGGCACCGTGACCCGCCACTACCGCCAGCACCAGCAGGGCAAGCCCACCTCCACCAACCCGATCGCCTCGATCTTCGCGTGGACCCGCGGCCTGATGCACCGCGGCAACCTGGACAACAACCAGGAACTGGTGAACTTCGCCGAGACCCTGGAAGACGTGGTCATCAAGACCGTCGAATCCGGCAAAATGACCAAGGACCTCGCGCTCTTGGTCGGCCCCGAGCAGGAATGGCTGACCACCGAGGAGTTCCTCGGCGCGATCGATGAGAACCTCAAGGAGCGCCTCGCCGCCTAAGCGCGCAGAGCCCGCAAGCGCACGGCCCCGAACCGCCAACGGTTCGGGGCCACTGCTTTAACCGCGCTCCCTTGGCTAGGCTGGCACTATGGAAAACGGCTTCTCGCAAGACCTCATTGACCTCGGCGCCGGCTTCATGAGCTCTGGTCTGATGGGCCAAAGCGATCGCGACCGCGGTTATCCGCGCGGCAGCACCTACATGCGCGGCCGCCTCGCGGCGCTCGGCGACATTGACGCCACCCAGGCGGTACGCACCTTAGGCATTTTTCCCACCAAAAACGTCGCGTATGTTTGGAGTACGACGGCGGATTGGTCACCTCGGGACGCAATGCTCACCTATCAACGGATTGCGGGGGAGTGGGCCGACTCGCACCTCGGAGACGACATTCCAGGCGAAGTGCTCGACGCCGTGGAAAAGGTGCTGGCATCAGCAAATGCGCCGGAGGACACAATTTTCGCGTCGTGGCACGATGCCGGAGACGATCAACTCAGTGGCGACCGGCAGCGTTTTTACTGGGACGTGGTGCAACTTCGTGAACTGCGCGGGTTGCGACACTTCCAAGCACTCGAAGAACAGGGGCTCACCCCCGATGTTGCGGTAGTCCTGAACGAGAGGCAAGAGCCAACCCCGTTCTTAAAGTTCGCTGGATACGATGAGGAGGCGTCGGCGTCGTTGTTCACGCGCGCGGAGGCCGTCGAGAACTCAAAGGCGCGCTGGGAGGCGGCCGAAGCGGCCACCGACGAGGCCTTCGAGCGTGACCTCGCGGTGCTGAACGAGGGCGAGCGGGCGGCCGTCGCCGAGGCAATATCGGCGCAGATGAGACGGGTGGCCGAGCAACGGCTTCACGGTAAGTGACAGGTTCCCGTGTGAAGAATCATGGCGGGGTCGTGAACCGCCCCGGCGGATGCTTCGTTTAGCCTCTTGAGAATGCGGCGTGTGCCGCGTGTCGCTTCGAGAGGATAGACATGAACCTGCCCAAGAACCCGACCGTGAAGACCCTGGGCATTGGCCTTTTGATTGTGCGCGTGAGTTTCGGGGTGCTGATGATGATTCACGGGGTGCAGAAACTCCCGGATGTCCCGGGGACGATCGCTGCGGTTGCCGGGATGGGCTGGCCGGCGCCGGAGCTGTTCGCGTGGCTGACGATCGCCGGTGAAATTGGGCTCGGTTTCTGCTTGGTTCTTGGGGTTTTTGTGCGCATCGCCGGTGCATTTACCGCGTTGCTGTTTGCCGCGATCTGGCTAACGACCTCCCTCGGCAAGCCGCTGTTCACCGACGCGCCGGGTGTGACGGGGGAGCTTGCGCTGGTCTATTTTGTGCTGGGCTTCGCGTTCATGTTCATTGGGGCCGGGCATATTCGGGCAGATCGGGTTCTGGTGAAGGAAGATCCGTTGATTGAGGCGTCCGAGGTGCGTGAGCAGGAGCTCATTCGGTCTTAATTCCTGCGAGGGTGACAATGCCATAACGATGCTTTGGTTTTGTTTTGGATGGGTTCCTTTCTGGGGAGTAGATGCTTAGCCTCGAGCTATCTTCGAAACCTGTCGGAGAGAAGAATCGAAAGGAAGTTTCCATGCGGACAAAGAAGTTCATTGTCGGACTGATTGCGAGCATCGCCTTGGCGACGGTATCTGTGTTTGGTGGCATAAGTGCCGCTGGCGCGTCAGGCACATCCACGGAGTGCAAACCCGCGAAGGTAATCTGTAGGGAATAGATATGCAACTTTAAACTGATGGTGGGGCGGCCGGATAAATCCGGCTACCCCACTTTCGCGAGTTAGTACCAGTAGCCCGGAGGTGGAGGCGGAGGATAGGGAAGACCTCCGCCTCCGCAACTAGGTCTCACTTCAGCAAACGTCAAACTTGATGTCGATGAGGAGATCTTGCCGCCGAACGGCATGCAAGGTAGCCCGCTAGAGGCAACTACGGACGTAGTGGTAATAGTCAGAGCGGATATAACGGTCGCCAGCGCCAAGGCTGCCGTCAAACCAATGGGGATAGCGATCCTTCTAAATCGTGGCAACATTGTCGAACCTCCACTTTCAACGTGAATGATTACGGTGTCGTAAGTCTAGACAGAGAAACCAATCTTCATAACCCCGTTTGCGACATTCCTGAGCGTCAAAGTGGCGCGGAGAACTAGATGCCACTTGGGCCAATTGCCGTGTGCCTCCAATTTTGAAGATTAGTATGTCAATTTAGTAACGATGCGCTCACCGTGGTGACAGGGTGTTGTGCGTCTCATCTTATGTCGGTAGCTTGTGGCACACCTAGGAAAACTCTTGGGGACCGAATAAGACGGGAAAATTTCATGCGGACAAAGAAGTTCATACGGTTAATGGCAATCGCGGCATTTCTTGGGATCGGTGCGGTTGGCGGCGGAGGCACCGCGGCCGCAGCAACAAGCGGATGTCAGGCACCTTCGGGCTGTATCTGTGAACCTGGTGCAACTTATCCGGTCTGCCCAGCGTAGGAAGAACAATGGGGCCCCAAGCCACGGGTGGTGGTTTGGGGCCCCACTGCGTTTAAATAGCTAGCAGATCTGGACTACTTCTGCCAACCGATTTCGGTCCAATCAGGAGTGCGGAAAAGCATCGGCCCGTAATTGGCCAAGCCATTCTTCACAAACATGATGGACGGACCATTCATGATCGTACCGAAGACGAAGTACTTCTTCTGGTAGTCTCGTTCGATATTCATCGACTCGGTGCGGCGCTCATCGTCATTTTCGATGCCAGACACCGCATCGATGCGCTTGTTGAGCTCTTCGTCGCCAGTTTCGAATTGGTTGTTTGTACTGTAGTACTGGGCAATGCTCTCAGTATCAGGTCCGACAGAGTAACCGGAAGTCGAGACGTCGAATTGGAGTTTGCCGACAACATCAGCAAATTGAGAAGACGCTTTTTGGTCGATTGACGCGTCCAAACCGGCATCTTTGAATTGCTTCACCATAGTATTGACGTAGGCAAGTGAGATAGGATCGTCACCAAAATTGACGACCTTGACCTGTGCAGTCTTACCGTCTTTTTCGAATACTCCCTTGTCGTTGAGTGTATAGCCCGCGCTTTCCATGACCTTCTTGGCACCTTCCGGGCCCTGCTGATCTTCTGGGACTGGCCAATTGTCTTGATAGTTGGGAGCAAAAGGCATGAGCAACATCGATCCCGGATTGCCCTCGGTGTAGTTCAACCCGTTGAACCGAACATTACGGAGTTCCTCACGGTTAACAGCCGTAAAGATCGCCTCGCGAATCTTAGGATCCTTCAGATTCTCCGATTTCGGGTTCACCATCATTCCGCCGTTGAAAAGTCGCTGTCCTCGACGGATGTCTGAGTTAGGCGTACCTTCGAGCCCAGAATATGACGTCTGGGTGTTTACACTTGCAGCGTCAATCTCGCCGTTCCTGAACGCAGCAATAGTTGCTTGTGATTCGCGCTGGAGGAAAGTCACTTTGTCGAGAACGGGCTTATCTCCCCACCACTTCTCGTTAGGAACCATGGTGACGGTTTGAGCAGCCGAGTCGTAGTTCTCCAACTTGAAGGGGCCCGCCATCCATTCCGGCTTGAGGTTCCCCACAAATCCCTTGTTGAAGATTTCTGGTGAATTAATTGCTGGGTGGAAGAACGTGTAGAAGAACGCCGAGAGAGGATAGGTCGGCTTCTTGGTCTTAACAATCACTTCTTTATCGCTGGAGCCACGTTCCACCGAGTCGATTTGATTCCAGTAATCCGCGGACACGATATCGTAGTCCGGGTTGGATCCGTTCAGGATTTGCCAGGTGTTTTGGAACGTCTTGTAATCGATGGGCGTTCCATCGTTCCAAGTAGCCTTGTCGTTCAGCGTGATGGTAATCGTCTGCTGTCCATCAGAGACTTCAGACTTGAAATCAGTGCAGAAGTTCTTGTTGAGTTCGGCCTTACCCTCTTCGGTAAAAGTCCAGCAACCATCAATGGCTTGATTCATCGGTCGGTTCAAAGTGGCGTTATCTGAAGAGTTGCCACCATTGGAATTGCCGTTGAAGTCTGGTCCAATCTGACCCAGCGGGAGCGTCAGTTCTCCGCCTTGCTTCAAATTCTCTTTGGGCTGAGGGTTGTAGGACACAAGCTTAGACAAGTCAGTACCTTGCGTAGCCTGAGATCCCGCGTCCGGTCCATTGCTTTCAGTTCCGCCGCCGCATCCCGCCAGAAACAGGGCACTGACAGCAATGAGTGCTGCCCCCATTTTGAGCTGATGTTTCATTTTTCCCTTTCTTTTTTTGGGCTACGAGCCCAAAACTTGATGGCCCACGACAACCATTTCCTGGTTCACCTTCTCGTCTGGGAAGAAGCAAGCGTAGGCGTGATCCTTGTGAGGTACTTCTTCTAACTCTGGCACCTCGTCAAGACATTTACTCTTTTTATTATCCGGAAGAATAGCGAAAATTGGGCATCTTGTTGCAAAATTGCAACCTTTTGGAACGTCAAGAGGTGAAGGTAGATCCCCCTCAAGAATGATACGCTCTCGCTGGCTTTCCTTTACGGGATCGGGAAGGGGGATCGCTGACAATAAGGCGCGAGTGTAGGGGTGCTTAGGGTTGTCAAACACTTCGTCGACATTTCCAATTTCTACAATCTTGCCGATATACATGACTGCCACACGATCGGAAATATGTCGAACTACTCCCAGGTCGTGCGCGACGAGTAGGTAGCTCAAGCCAAGGGTAGATTTCAACTCCGTCAACAGGTTGATGACACCTGCTTGAACTGATACGTCGAGCGCAGAAACTGGCTCATCAAGAACAATAAGCTTGGGGTCTACCGCAAGCGCTCGAGCAATGCCGATCCGTTGTCTTTGTCCTCCAGAAAATTGGTTCGCAAAACGATTGACGTGATCGGGCTGTAGCCCTACCAATTTCATGAGTTCTAGAACCCGCTTGCGTTTGTCCGCGCTAGACATCGATGTAAGGTTCAACGGTTCCGATAGAACTTCATTCACAGTAAACCTAGGGTCCAGAGCTTCGGCGGGGTCCTGGAGCACGATTTGTGTGTTTCGCCGCATTCTCATGACTTCAGAGCCTTTGGCAGTATCGCTCTGGACCCCATCAATGCTAATAACACCTGGCTGGTCCTTCTTGAAGTCCATGATCTCAAGCAAGGTTGAGGTCTTACCTGAGCCCGATTCGCCCACAATGGAGAGACACTCTCCCTCTCGGATGTCGAAAGTCAGATCGTCAACGGCGCGCACGGTTCCAATGCGAGTTTTGAACAAGGCACCTTTTGTGAGGGGGAAATGGCGAACGATGTTCTTGACTTCAAGGACTTTCGGGCGTTGGTCGCGGGGCTGGAGTTCGACCTCAGATAAATCGACTTCGGGCACATCGAAGATGGTGCTCGCGAACTTGGCATCCGCCAACTCTGAAGAACGCAGGCATGCTGCAAAGTGCTCGGGACTCCCGTCGACTTTCTCCAATCGAGGGTCTGTGTTCCAGCATTGTGATTCCGCGATAGGGCAACGTGGAGCGAAGGAGCAACCTGTGATCTCTTCGATGAGATTGGGCGGAGTTCCTTTGATCGGGATCAGAGCATCGGTTCGCGCTTGGTCAACACGAGGGACGGCCCCAAGTAGCCCGATCGTATACGGCATGCGAGGACGATAGTAAATATCGTCGGTGTCTCCCTCTTCGACAGCCCGGCCGCCGTACATGACCGTAATGTCATCGGCCATTCCTGCCACAACGCCAAGATCGTGAGTGATCATGAGTAACGCGGCACCGGTTTCTTCCTGCGCCGTTTTTAGCACTTCCAGCACTTGCGCTTGAATCGTGACGTCGAGCGCGGTAGTTGGTTCGTCAGCGATGATGACGTCCGGGTCATTTGCCATGGCGATGGCAATCATCACTCGTTGCCTCATGCCGCCAGAAAGTTCATGAGGGTACGACTTTATGCGCTTCTCGGGTGCCGGAATGCCCACTTTTCGAAGCAGATCGACGGCACGATTCACCCGATCCTGCTTGTTGAGACCCGGCGAATGAATCTTCAACGTTTCGGTGATCTGATCGCCAACCGTATAAACGGGGGTAAGGGATGAAATAGGGTCCTGAAAGACCATCGCCAGACTCTTGCCGCGCAACTTTGACATTGCCGAATCCGACTGGCCGATAAGTTCACGTCCGCGATAGGTAATCGAACCGGTGATATCAGCCGTCGGCGGTAAGAGCCCCATGATGGCCATCGAAGTAACCGATTTTCCAGACCCGGACTCGCCAACTAAACCTAGCGTTTTTCCGGGGTACAGATCGAGACTAATGCCTCGAACAGCGTGGTTAACTCCGTTCTCGGTATTGAACCGGACGTTTAGGTCACGGACAGAAAGAACAGCTTCTTCATTGGTGGGCGCCGCTGATTCTAAATTTGTGTTTCCAATGGCTTCGGGTAACTGATCTGCGCTCACTGGCCCTCCTCCTCCTTCTTCTTCCGCTTTTTCTTACGAGCTTTGCCGACCGAGCTCGATGTTGGGTCTAGCGCATCGCGCAGGCCGTCATTCATGAGGGCGAAAGATCCAGTCAGCAAAAACATGACAGCCAACGGAATCCAAAACATCCATGGCCCTGTGTTGATTTGAGCGTTGCCTTGCGAAAGAAGTACGCCGAGGCTCACGCCCGGCGGCTTGATCCCGATGCCGACAAACGACAGGCCGGTTTCAGAGAGAATTGCAATCGACACTCCGAGCGTGAACTGAAGTATCAAAAGTGAACCCAGATTTGGAAGGAGATGCCGCCAAATAATTTGTCGATTTGGAACACCAACGTATTTGGCTGCACGGACAAAGTCCCTTGACATCGTGGAGAAGGAGAGGGCGCGAATCAGGCGGGCGGTGCCCATCCAGCCAAAAATAATCAACACAATACAAAGCGTGATCCAGTCGGGGAAAATTTCGCTGAGCGTGCTATTCCCACTGGTTGCGATGGCAATGATGATGATTGAAGGAACCATGATCAACATCTCAAGGAACAAGAGCATGATCTTGTCCAACTTCCCACCGTAGAACGCTTGGGTGCATCCGTATACGGCGGCAATGAGGGTGGTCGCGATGCCCACTACCAACCCGATCACGATAGATATACGCAGACCATCGACTAGCCGTATGTATAAATCCTGGCCGGATGGTCCCGTTCCGAGTATGTGATCCTTACCCGGCGGCTGGTTGATGGCTAAGAAGTCAAGGTCCTCAGAAGTCCACTTGGTGAAAAATTGTCCGGTGAGGGAGAAGATGACCAGCAGAATAAAGATTGCAAGTCCGACTACGGCAACTTTATTCCGGAGAAATCGACGAACAATGATTGTCGACTTTCTCATCGCAGCAGGTGCTTTTTCAAGCTCCTTTTCCTCTGCTACCCCCACAGCATCAAAATTTGGGTTAATTGCCATTATTGAACCCTAACTCTCGGGTCGACAAGTGAAGTTGCCAAGTCGGCTAGAATCGCACCGAAAGCAAAGATGACTGCACCAAATGCGACTGTCGCAGTGGCAGAATTCACGTCGCCTTGTGAGATTGCGGCGATCGACCACTGGCCGATTCCCGGCCAAGCGAAGATAATCTCGGCAAAGTAGCCGCCCGCGAAAATTGCGGGGATCGTGAAGGCGATTGACTGCGCGACTGGAATGAAAGAGACTCGAAGAGCGTGTTTCCGAATGGCCTGCGTCCGCGTCAGGCCCTTGGCACGAGCTGTGCGCACGAAATCGGCATTGACGTTGTCTAGTAGGTACTGCCGCTGGGCGATCTGGTAATTCCACCAGCCCAGAATGGTGATCGCGAATGTAGGAACAAAATAGTGCGCCACCCCATCCCAGAATGCGGGCCAGCCTGGTTGAACACCGGGTGTTGATATTCCAGTGACGAAGAAGACGGTTGATCCCAGCGCCTGGTTGATGGCGATGAATAGCAGCTGGATCAGGAAGTATCCGATAACTGCGGGAAGAATATAAGAAATGTAGCTATAGCTTGTGATAACGCGATCTTGCCATTTGTACTGTCGGGCAGCGGAATAAACTCCGAGAGCGATTCCGATCACCATGGTCAGTATGATGGCGGCGACGTAGAGGCGGGTCGAGACCCACACCCGGTCGCCAAATTCCATGTTGACGCTACCGCCGAGCGGAGTTCGCCCCCAGTCCCACCGTGTTATAACACCGGTGATCCAGTCGAGGTACCGTTCAAACGGGTTCTTCGTGAAGTCTAGCCCGAGTAGTCGGAAACGATTTTCAATTTGCTCCGGACTGGGGCGAGGGTTCTTGTTCTCATCGAGAAGCCACGGCTTGAACGTGGTGACGGTGATCAAGTATGTCACGCTCGTGACAATGAAGACCATCACGCTATACGTGACGATGCGCTTGGCAAGATATTTGATCATGTTTGGCTAAAAACTAATGGCGCGTACTCGAGGACTCCAACGCAAAGCTGGTGGGATGAACGGAGACTAAAAACTTACCCAACGGATACTCCTCGGGACGCGGTGTGTGGGCTCGTGACCCACGTGCGGACGTGTTGCCGAGCAACTGTGATCACGGTCACTCGATGTGTG
Organism: Haematomicrobium sanguinis DSM 21259; assembly: GCF_000688395.1. Taxonomy (GTDB): domain Bacteria; phylum Actinomycetota; class Actinomycetes; order Actinomycetales; family Micrococcaceae; genus Haematomicrobium; species Haematomicrobium sanguinis. Next base: position 74,328 of record NZ_JIAG01000013.1, read on the forward strand.
GTTTCAGAAAGTCTATAACCATGTGGGGGGTGATCCTGACCATTTTGTGTGTCGTCTTGATAAAGCCTGAACGTTGCATCCGGATATGCGTGCGCACCAATGAAAATTCATCGTGGCAGAGCGCCCACCGGTGTTGTAGAATTTCCGCGCTCGCAGCCTCCGCACAGTGCGCTTCCCCGAAAAATCAAGGAAGTGGCTCCGATCGCTAAAGCGGTTGATATAGTCCAACCAGCGAGCAATGTTGAGAATGTGTAAACTCTCGGCACCGCGCGACGGCAAAATTTTCGAATAACAATCTGGTTACGCGTAAGAATTATTCGCAATGCCGATTGGCGTGGCGCGCCGAGTAGAGTATCCGCATGGCTCCCAATCCGCACCCGCCGCACCGCGGCACCATGGAAAAACTGAGTGCCCGCCAACGCAGCGAGGCCAAGACCGAGCGCTCGGCCCGCATTGCCGTCACCATCTTCCCGCTCATCATTCTCGGCGCAGGGGTCCTGGCACTCTTTGTCCGCGAACCATTCCAGGCGCTAAGCCCGGCGGTGAACCCGCTCCTTGGCATCATCATGTTCGGCATGGGCTTGACACTCACCCCGCGCGACTTCACCGCCATCGGTAAACGCCCGTGGTCGGTCATTGCCGGTGTCATCGCACAGTTCGCCATCATGCCACTACTCGGGTGGCTCATCGCAGTCGCACTCAGCCTTCCGCCGGCGCTCGCCGTCGGCGTGATCCTTGTCGGATGCTGTCCGGGCGGCACCGCCTCCAACGTTGTCACCTACCTGGCGCGCGGCGATGTTGCGCTCTCGGTCGCCATGACCTCGGTCTCCACATTGATCGCCCCGCTCATGACCCCCATCTTGACCCTATGGCTTGCCGGGCAGTTCATGGCCGTCGACCCGCTCGCCATGGCCCTTTCCATCGTGCAGATTGTCCTGGTCCCGGTCGTCCTGGGCCTTGTGGTGCGCCTCTTCTTGCCAAAACTCGTCGCCAAGGTCCTTCCCGCCTTGCCGTGGGTTTCGGTCGCTGCGATTGCCGTGGTCGTGGGTATTGTCGTCTCCGCCAGCGCCCAAAGCATCCTGACCGCTGGGCTGTTGGTGATCATCGCCGTCGTGCTTCATAACGGAGCCGGTTTGCTCCTGGGTTACCTGACCGGACTTGCCCTCCGGTTGCCGCGTGCGAGCCGGACCGCGCTCTCGGTGGAGGTGGGGATGCAAAACTCCGGTCTTGCCGCCTCGCTCGCAAAGAGCTATTTCCCCACCCCGGAAACCGCGCTACCCGCCGCCGTATTCTCGGTCTGGCATAACATTTCCGGCGCGCTTTTCGCGATGTGGGCGCGCCTGCGCGCGGGCCGCGCCAAAAGTTAATCTGCTCACCGTCAGAGCCGGGGAGTAGGCTCGGGGCACCGACTATTGAGGAGGTCCGTGATGGAGAAGATTATTGTTGGCGGCGCGCGAGTGCCCATTACCGCCGCGCCCTACGCGGCACAGGTGCAGTCCCAAGGCCAATTCATGTGCACCGGCGCAGTCATAGCGCCGGGGTGGGCGTTGAGCGCCAAGCATTGCGCGGGCGAGGACATGTCGGTGCTACTGGGTAGTGCCGAACTCGGCGATGGCGATCTCTACCAGGTGCGTCGGCAAGTGCCGTGGCCCTCGGGTGACTTGCTCCTGCTCGACCTGGCAACCCAGTGGGACGGCAAGGTCGCCGACCTGGGTTCCACCGAAGTGCCTTTGGGCACCGATGGCAGCATATTCGGCTGGGGGCGCACCACACCGGAGGGTCCGCCCGCGGCGCACCTGCGCATTGCCGATGTCATTGTCACCGCAAGCGAAACCGATGCCTACGGCGGTGCCGCGTACCGGCTCTCGGGTAGCGACGGCCAGGCATGGAAAGGGGACTCCGGCGGGCCGTTCGTAGTGGACGGTGTGGTGCAGGGGATCGCGTCCACGAGCGCAAGCATGGGTAGCGACCCTTACTCGGATGCCTGGTACACCAAGGTCGCCCCGGCCTACTCCTGGATCCAGTCGGTCATGAACGGGGGTACTACTCGCCCGGATAGTTAATACCTAATTGCGCGCGGGCTTCATCGAAGAGGCGCATGATTCCAATGCTCGCCTGCCAGTCCATGACGTCCGACGACGTGTCCCCGGCTTGTATGCGGCGGGTCACCTCGCGCAGTTCATACGTGTAACCCCGCCCGGTCACCTCGAAGCGTTCGGTCACCGGATCGGCATTGCCGCTTTGGTAGGTGATGGCGGTGGGGTTATGAAGCGGTCCCTCCGTGGTGCGCAGCCAGCCGCTAGTTCCGCCGACCGTCGCTTGGGCGGGCGTGTGCGCCTGGAGAGTGGAGAGCAGTTGGGCGGTGGAGCCATTCTCATAGGAGAGGGTTAGCGTGTTTTGCGCGTCGACGCCGTTGGGCGCCTTGTCCGCCGTGGCGCTGAGCGTGCTGGGAAAGCCGAGGGTGCCAACCGCCCAATTGAGCGGATAAATGGTGATGTCCAGTAGCGCGCCGCCGCCGGCCTCGGTCCCCCAGAGCCGGTGGCTGGTGTCGAATTCGGAAGCAAAACCGAGGTTCGCTTGAACCCAGCGTGGCTCACCGATGGCGCCATCGGCAATGAGATCGAAGGCGCGGGTGATGCCGGGGGTGAAACGAGCCCACAGCCCTTCCATGAGGAATAGGTTCTTTTCGCGCGCGAGGTTGACCAGCTCTTCGGCTTGCCGCGCATTGAGGGTGATCGCCTTCTCGACCAGCACATGTTTGCCTGCTTCCAGCAATTCGCGCACGATCGCAAAATGCTGCGCATGGGGCGTTGCCACGTACGCCACATCAATGTCCGCGTCCGCGGCCAACTGGGCTATCGCCGTCGTGCTTCCCTGATCCCAATAGGTGCGCGGCACGTCAAACTCGCGTGCGAATTCCTTCGCGTTGCCTTCTGTGCGGGAGGTGACGGCGAGGATTCGCGCGTCGGGGAGGCGCTGAAGGTCCCGGCTGACCGAGTGGGCAATGTTGCCGGTGGAGACGACTCCCCAGTTCAGGGTTTCGCCGGTGGCTTCCAGAGGTCGGTCGAGGACGGAGGCATCGGGGCGGGGGAAAGGGCGTTCGCTCATGCCTCCAGCCTAGCCGTGCCAGCCATGCCGAGCGCCGATGCGTTGCCGGTACCGTGCGGCCCAGGCGTGATCTCAACCCCAGGCGTCAAGACTACGTTAAGAATTGCCGCCGGGGCGTCAAGGAATCGTAAAAATGGCTAATGCCGGCGTTGGTGGCGGAGTGGAATGGGAAGTGCCCGCAGGGCGCGGGCACCCCGCATCGGGGACACACTTTGGGAGGATCGAGTGCTGGACGTGGCTTTTCTGGCCCTGACGCTCGCGGTATTCACCGGTCTCTTTGGATTGATCAAGGGGTTGGAGAGACTGTGAGCGTAGAAAATGTGATTGGCCTGGTGTTGGCCATCGCCGCGCTGATCTATGTCGGCTACGCGCTGTTGAACCCGGAGCGTTTCTCGTGAACGCGACCGTGGCCGGAATCCTGCAAATTGTCCTGGTGCTCGCGGCGCTCGCGCTAGTGCACCGACCGCTCGGCGACTATATCGCCGCCCAGTTCACCTCCGGCAAGGATTTGGCGGTGGAGCGCTGGATCTACCGGTTGTGCGCGGTGGATCCCCGCTCCTCGCAACGCTGGACGTCCTATGCGCGTTCGCTGCTGACGTTTTCGGTGCTCTCGGTAGTGCTGCTCTATGTGATGCAGCGGCTCCAGTCCTGGTTGCCGTTCTCGGTCGGGATGCCGCCGGTGGAACCCGATCAGGCGTGGAATACGGCCATTTCCTTTGTCACCAATACCAACTGGCAGTCCTATTCCGGGGAAGCGGCGATGAGCTATTTCACCCAGGCCGCCGGGCTTGCCGTGCAAAACTTTGTGTCCGCGGCGGTGGGCATTGTGGTGGCGATCGTGCTGATTCGTGGGATTGCGGCGCGCTCGGCGCAGGGCTTGGGGAACTTTTGGGTGGACCTGACCCGCACCGTGGTGCGGATTCTTTTGCCACTTTCCCTGGTCTTCGCGGTGGTGCTGATGCTGGGCGGCGTGATTCAAAACCTGCAGGAACCGCTTGTGGTCACAACCCTCGATGGCGGGACGCAAACCATCCCGGGCGGATTGGTAGCGTCGCAAGAGGTCATCAAGGAATTAGGCACCAACGGCGGCGGATACTTCAATGCGAACTCTGCGCACCCCTTTGAAAACCCTGCCGCGTGGACGAACCTCGTCGAGATCTTCTTGATTTTGCTCATCCCCACCGCGCTTCCGCGGACCTTTGGCCGAATGGTTGGCTCTCTCAGGCAGGGTTACGCGGTCATTGCTGCAATGGGGACGCTGTTTGTGCTTTCGCTGTCTGCGGTCATCCTGTCAGAGTTGGCAAATAATGGTTCGGCCATCGCCGCGGCCGGTGCCGCAATGGAGGGTAAGGAGGTCCGCTTCGGGATCATCCCGTCCAGCTTCTTTGCGGTCGCAACCACGCTCACCTCAACCGGTGCGGTGGACTCATTCCATTCGAGTTATTCCGCGCTAGGCGGCGGCGTTTTGGTGATGAATATGCTGCTCGGCGAGATTGCGCCGGGCGGAGTCGGTTCCGGGCTCTACGGCATGTTGATTATCGCCATCCTGGCGGTGTTCATTGCCGGGCTCATGGTCGGGCGCACACCTGAGTATATGGGCAAGAAAATCGGGGCCACGCAAATGAAACTGGTTTCGCTCTACATCCTGGTGGTCCCCTTTGTGGTGCTGGTGGGAACCGGGATTGCGCTCGCGATTCCCGCCACCTGGGATTCCATTCTGAATGCCGGCCCGCACGGTTTGACCGAGGTGCTTTATGCCTTCACGTCCGCGGGCAATAACAACGGTTCCGCCTTTGCCGGGCTGAGCGCCAATACCCCGTTCTTCAACGTGGCGTTGGGACTAGCCATGGCGATAGGCCGGTTTGTGCCGATCGTGGTGATCTTGGCGCTCGCCGGGTCGCTTGCCGGGCAAAAGCCGGCACCGGAAACCGTCGGCACGCTACCGACGCACCGTCCGCAATTCGTATCCGTCATGGTCGGCGTTTCGCTGATCGTCACTCTTCTGACCTTTTTACCCGCGCTCGCGCTGGGTCCGCTCGCCGAAGGACTGAGCTCATAATGGCACTGACCACAACATCCCATCCACAAACCGCTGCCGAAGAAACTGCCCCGCACGGCGTACCCGGACGGGAGCCGAAAGCACCGCCTTCGCTGGGTTGGGAGTCCGTGCGTCACGCGATCCCGCAGGCGTTGCGCAAACTCGACCCGCGGATCATGGTCAAGACCCCGGTCATGTTTCTAGTGGAAGTGGGTGCGTTACTGGTCACGCTGATGGCCGTGATCACCCCCAGCGTGTTTACCGTGTCGATGGCGGCGTGGCTCTGGCTGACCGTGCTCTTCGCGAATCTGGCCGAGGCCATTGCCGAGGGACGCGGCAAGGCGCAAGCGGACACGCTCAAAAAGACCCGTACCACTTCGGTGGCGACGCTCCTCGCCGCGGACGGGCGCACCAAGGAGGTGCCGGCCACCCAGTTGCGTCCCGGGGACCGGGTGGAAGTTATTGCGGGTCAAGAAATTCCCGGGGACGGCGATGTCATCGAGGGCGCGGCGACAGTGGACGAGTCCGCGGTCACCGGAGAATCGGCACCGGTGATCCGTGAGTCCGGTGGCGACCGCTCAGCCGTGACCGGAGGCACCAAGGTGCTTTCCGACCGGATTGTCGTACGCATCACCAGCGAGCCGGGTAAAACATTTATCGACAAGATGATTGCGCTGGTGGAGGGTGCGGCTCGGCAAAAGACTCCCAATGAGATCGCGCTCGGGATTCTGTTGCTGGTACTCACGGTGATATTCATTTTGGTGGTCGCCACCGTGCAACCCATGAGCGTGTTTTCCGGTCAGGCGCAGTCGCTCGTGGTGCTGGTCGCGCTATTGGTGTGCCTCATCCCAACCACGATTGGTGCCCTGCTCTCCGCCATCGGCATCGCCGGTATGGACCGGCTCGTGCAACGCAACGTGTTGGCCATGTCCGGGCGCGCCGTCGAAGCCGCCGGAGACGTCAACACTCTGCTTCTCGATAAGACCGGGACCATTACCTATGGGGACCGTCAAGCGAGCGAATTGCATCCGGTGCGCGGGGTGGAACCGGCGGAACTCGCCTGGGCCGCTCAGTTTTCCTCGCTGGCCGATGAGACACCGGAGGGTCGCTCCATTCTTACCCTGGTCGAAGAGCGGTACGGTTGCCCAGCGGCGCAGGAGCGGGAGTACGCACACGCCGAGTTCATCCCCTTTTCGGCGCAAACCCGGATGAGCGGCATCAATTTCGGCGACGGCACCGTCATCGTCAAGGGCGCAGCCAAAGAAGTGATGGCGTGGGTGGAAAACGGTGGGCACACTTCGGGTGAGGAAGGCGGCCAAGGTGACTTTGACGCCGTCGTGCATCAGCAGATTCGGGGGATTGCCGAACTGGTGTCGGACGCGGGTGCCACGGCGCTCGCGGTCGCGGAACGGCGCGGCGACTCGGCCCGGCTGCTCGGCGTGATCGAGCTCAAAGACGTGGTGAAGGACGGGCTACGCGAGCGGTTTACCGAGCTACGCGAGATGGGGATTCGCACGGTGATGATCACCGGCGACAATGAACGCACGGCCAGGGCGATCGCGGCCGAAGCGGGGGTGGATGATTACCTTGCGGAGGCAACGCCGGAGGACAAGCTCGCGCTGATCCGCAAGGAACAGGAAGGCGGCAAGCTCGTCGCGATGACCGGGGATGGCACTAATGATGCGCCCGCGCTCGCCCAATCCGACGTCGGGGTCGCCATGAATACCGGGACCTCGGCGGCGAAGGAGGCCGGGAACATGGTGGACCTGGACTCCGATCCAACCAAGCTCATCGACATTGTGCAGATAGGCAAGCAGTTGCTTATTACCCGCGGCGCGCTGACCGCGTTCTCGATCGCGAATGATGTGGCAAAGTATTTCGCCATTATCCCGTCCATGTTTATGGGTATTTTCCCGGGTCTTTCCGCGCTCAATATCATGGGGCTATCTTCGCCTGCCACGGCAATTCTTTCCGCAGTCATCTTCAATGCGTTGATTATTGTCGCCCTGATTCCGCTGAGCTTGAAAGGTGTGCGGTACCGGGCGGTGAGCGCCGCTAAACTGCTGTCCCGCAACCTGCTAATTTACGGGCTCGGCGGACTCGTGGCGCCGTTCATTGGCATCAAGCTCATCGATATGGTGCTCGCGCTCATTCCTGGTTTGGGATAGCGGCCCGGGTTGCCACTCTGTCATTGCGAAAAATCCAAGAATTAAAAGAATCAAGGAAGTAATCATGGTAAATAAGGTGCCACATCCGTTTTCCAATGCCTCCACCGGATTGCGCATTCTCATCGCGCTCACCCTGTTAGTGGGGATTCTCTACCCGGCCGCTGTGCTGGCGATCGGGCAAGTGACCAAGGACACGGCGGACGGATCGATCATCCGGGACTCGGCGGGAGAGCCGGTAGGTTCGGCGCTGCTTGGACAGTCTTTTGACGGGGACGAGTATTTCCAATCCCGGCCCTCGGCGGCGGGGGAGTCCGGGTATGACAGCCTCTCCTCCGGGGCGTCCAATCTTGCCGCAGACTCCACCGTGCTCGCCGCCGATATCGCCGAGCGCAAGGCCGAAATCAGCGCGCGCGAGAGTGTTCCACCGGAAACCATCCCAGCGGACGCGCTGACCGCGAGCGCATCCGGACTCGATCCGGATATCAGTATCGAGTATGCGCGGTTGCAAGTGCCACGCGTGGCGGAAGCGAACGGGCTGAGTGTGGAGGCGGTGCGTTCCGCGGTGGCGGAGCAGACGTTGACGCCGGTGTGGGGATTTATCGGTGAGGAGCGGGTGAACGTCTTACGGCTGAACCTGGCGATACAGGAGTTGGCTGGCGCCCGCCGATGACAAACACTGGGACTGGCACGGCGAAACGGGGCGAACTCAAGGTCTACCTGGGGTTCGCCCCAGGCGTGGGCAAAACCTACGCCATGCTGCAGGAGGCACGGGATCTCGCGGCGCACGGCGTCGACGTCGTGGTGGGGCACGTCGAAGCGCACGGGCGGGCGAAGACCGAATCCCTTGCCGAAGGGCTGCCGACAATCGCACCCATGGAGCTGGTGTACCGCGGGGCGGCGCACAAGGAGATGAACCTGGAAGCACTTCTGGCACGCGCCCCCGAGGTCGCCATTGTCGACGAGCTTGCCCACACCAACATTCCCGGGTCTCCGCACGAGAAGCGGTGGCAAGATGTCCACTCGCTGCTGGAGGCAGGCATCAACGTCATTTCGACGGTCAATATCCAACATTTGGCCTCGCTCGTGGATGTGGTGCGCGCCATTACCGGAGTCACCCAGCGCGAAACCATACCGGATCGGGTGCTGCGAGCGTCCGATCAAATCGAGCTGGTAGACCTCTCCGCCGACGCGCTACGTATCCGGTTGTCCAAGGGCGAAATCTATCGGCCTGACCGTGTGGACGCCGCGCTCTCACAGTACTTCCGGGTGGGGAATCTGAACTCGCTTCGCGAACTGGCGCTCTTGTGGCTGGCGGACCAGGTTGACGAAGCGATTGCCGCCTACCGCGGTGAGAAGAACATTTCGGCGACCTGGCCGGCACGCGAGCGGATTGTGGTGGCGGTGACCGGCGGCCGCGAATCCGAAACGCTGGTGCGCCGGGGCATACGCATCGTGGGCAGGATTGCGGGTCGCCAATTGCTGGGGGTCCACGTGAGGCACGACGACGGATTGGTCGCCTCCCAGCCCGGCTCACTTCATGCGGCACGTGAGTTGGTAGAAAGTGCCGGGGGCACTTTTCATGTCGTGACCGGGGACGACGTGGCCAGCGCGCTTGTAGAGTTCGCCCGCTCGGTCAACGCGTCCCAACTCGTCATTGGGGTGAGCCGGGCGAGGTGGTATCACCGGCTCTTTGGGCCCGGCGTCGGCACCCGTGTCATCCAGGGATCCGGTGAGATGGATGTACACATGGTGACCCACCAAGAGGCGGGTAGCGGAGGACGCGGGGCGGTGCGTGATCGCGGCGCGAGGTTGTCTCTGGTTCGGCGCGTTCTCGGTTGGGTAGCCGCCGTAGTGGGGCCGCTTGGGTTGACCGGGCTGTTCATGGTCCTTGGTGGCGCCGAGACGAGCCTGACCGTGAATTTTCTGGTGCATTTTTCCTGGGTGGTGCTGGTGGCGCTCATCGGCGGGTGGTGGCCCTCGATGGTGTCCGCGCTTCTCAGTACGGCGTTGCTCAACTGGTTTTTCACGCTACCGTTAGGAACCTTCACCATCAGCCAACCCGAGAACATTGTGGCGTTGGCGCTGTTTGTGGCCGTCGCTGCGGGGGTGGCGCGTGTGGTGGATCTGGCCGCCAGGCGCCTCGCGGTGGCAACCAGGGCGCAGTATCAAGCCTCGCTGCTGTCCGATTTGGCCAGCGGGGTGATTTCCGAGGGGAACAACGTCCAGGGTCTGTTAGAGAAGATTCGCGAGACGTTGGGGCAGCGTTCGGTGACATTGAGGGGGCGCGGAGCGGGTGAGGCGGTGGTGTCTGGTGGAGTTGAGAATAGGGGCGCTGCAGGCGTCCCGCCGGAATTCTCCGGGGTGCCGAGCCGAAAAGTCTTGGCGCTGGATGACGACTATGAATTGGTCGCGGAGGGACCCCCCATTTCTGCGGCGGACCAAAAAATTTTGGCGGCGTTCGGCGGGCGCATTGTTGCGGTGTTGCACCAAGAAGAGTTGGCCGCCGAAAGGGTGCGCAGCGAGGAGTTGGCCGCGGCAAATGCCGCCCGTACAGCGTTGCTGGCGGCGGTATCGCATGACCTGCGAACACCGCTAGCCGGCATTAAGGCCAGTGTCTCCAGCCTGCGCACGCCCGGTTTAGACCTGGATCCCGTCGATCGCGAGGAGTTAATGTTCGGGGTGGAGCGGTCCACCGATCAGCTGTCGGCGCTCGTGGCGAATCTACTGGATATGAGCCGGATCCACGCGGGGGCGTTGGTGTCGATGCGTGAGGACGTGGATGTGGCGCACCTGATTCGACGGGTGCTCTCATCGGTTCCCGCCCACGGCCCGCAGGCCCCTCGGGAAGTAGCCGGGGCTCACCCCGACGCGCAAAGTAGTCCTCCGATTGACCTCGCGGTCGGTCCCGGGTGCGCCGTGGTGCGAACCGACGCGGGGTTGCTGGAACGTATTGTGGCCAACATCGTGGAGAACGCGGCCAAGCACGCGCCGGGGGCCCCGCTCGTGATTTCCGTGAGCCGCACCGCTTCCATGATGCAAATACGGTTTGCCGATCACGGGGCCGGGGTGAGCCCGGCCCAGCGCGCACACATGTTCCAGCCCTTTCAGCGCTTTGACGATACCTCCGCCGATGGCATTGGTCTCGGACTCGCGGTGGCGCGCGGACTCGCCGAAGCGATCGGCGGAACGCTCAGCGCGGAGGACACTCCCGGCGGTGGGTTGACGCTGGTTTTGACACTGCCTATGGACAACGAATCTTCACAGGAGGACACGTGAACACCATCTTGATCGTGGAAGACGATCCCACGATCGCCACGGCGATATCGGTCAATCTGCGCTCACGCGGATACGGGGTGCTCACTGCGACAAGTGGTACGAGCGCGCTCCGCCTGGCCGCACACGAGCACCCCGATGCGATCCTGCTCGACTTAGGGCTGCCGGGCCTCGACGGGCGCACCGTGATCGAAGGCATCCGCGGCTATTCGGAGGTTCCCATCATTGTGGTCTCGGCGCGCAGCGAAGGGCGGAGCAAAGTGGAATCGTTGGATCTCGGTGCGAACGATTACGTGACCAAACCCTTTGCCATGGACGAACTCTTGGCGCGGATTCGAGCCCAATTGCGCCGCGGCACCGCAAGCACCGACGAGGCTCTCGTGCGCACTCAGGACGGCAGGGTGGTGATCGATCTCGAGAAGAAGCGCGTCATCCGTGAGGGCAGTACCATCAAGGTCACCCCAACCGAGTGGAGGCTCATTTCGTTCTTCGCCAAGCACGCCGGCCGTCTAGTGGAAAAGGATGAGCTGCTCCACGCCGTGTGGGGGCCGGAGTATCACAGCGAGATCAATTACCTGCGCGTGTACTTGTCCCAAATCCGGCAAAAGCTGGAAATTGATAGCGCGCTACCCCAGTACTTTCTCACCGAACCCGGGCTCGGCTACCGCTTTCAACCGTAGCCCGACGCGCCCTCGTAACCACTACGGGTGGTGAGGACGCGCAGAAAAGGCGAGCATCGCCGTCGTTCTTCACTTTGGAGGTGAAACGGGTTGCCCCGCATCACCATGGTGATACGGGGCAACGGGAAATCGCCTCGGAGAGGCGCGGGTGCTACTTGGTGAGTTGTGAGAGTTTCGGATCGTTGGCATAGGCCTCGGCAGCGTTGTCCTTGGTGACAATGACCGGCTCAAGGAGGTACGTCGGGACGACCTTCACCCCGTTGTTATAGGACTCGGTGTCATTGACGTCCACGGTTTCGCCCTTAGCGGCCTGGCCGATCATCTTGATGGTCTGATCCACCAGCGCGCGAGTGTCCTTATTGATCGTGGAGTACTGTTCGCCCGCCATGATGGACTTGACCGACTCTGCCTCGGAGTCCTGGCCGGTGACGACCGGGATCGGCTTGCCCGCAGACTTCACCGAGGTGATGACCGCGCGGGCCAGCGTGTCATTGGGGGAGAGCACGCCGTCCAGCTCTTCGCTCTGGTAGGAGTCGACGAGGATGGTGTCCATACGCTTCTGCGCGTTTTCCGGCTTCCAACCCTGGGTTGCGGCCTGCTGCTGACTGGTTTGGCCGGAGCGGACCACCAAGGTGCCGTCATCGATCTTTGGCTGCAGAACGCTCATCGCGCCGTCGAAGAACTTGGCGGAGTTGGCGTCATCGGGCGAACCGGCAAGCAACTCGATGTTGTACGGCGCATCGCCCTTGAGCTTGGCGAGACCATCCAGGAGCGCCTGGCCTTGCAATTCGCCGACCTTGAAGTTGTCATAGGCGACGTAGTAGTCCACCGCGTCGGTGTTTTCCAGCAAACGGTCATAGGCGATGACCGTTGCGCCCGAGTCCTTGGCCTGCTTCAGCTGGTTGCCAAGCTGCTTGCCGTCCACGGCGCCGACAACGAGCACGTCAACGCCGCCCTGGACCATCGAGTTGATTTGGTTTTGTTGCTCGGAAGCGCCGCCGTTGGCGAACTGCACGGTGCCCTCGTAACCGGCTTCTTTGAGGCCGTCATTGAACAGGCCCTCCGCAAGAACCCAGTTTTCGCTGGTCTTTTGCGGGAGTGCCACGCCCACGCGGATGGTCTCGCTTGAGGTGCCGCCGGTGTTGTTGTCCGAGGACCCTGCGTTGGTGTCCTGGCGACCGCAACCCGTGAGCGCAAGTGCTCCCACGGCAACGAGGGCGACCAGGGATTTGGCTGCTTTGCCAGTGAATCGCATGTTCTTTCCTTCTTTTGTGTGGTTACTTTGTTTCATTCAAGGTCTCGGCCTGCTGTTGCTCCACAGATGGTTCAACGGTGGCTTGGGAACGCTTGAAATTCTTCATGAGGAGCCCAGTGATGGAGGGGCGTCCTTGGTTCTTGTTGTACACGTCAACGGCGACCGCCAAGAGCAGTACCAGGCCCTTGATCATGGAGGTGAATTCGGCCGAGGCGCCCATGAGCTGAAGCCCGTTCGTGAGGAAGGCCATGACCAGGCCGCCGACCACCGAGCCGAGCACGGTTCCGACGCCGCCGGAGACCGCTGCGCCGCCAATAAAGACCGCGGCAATCGCGTCTAGTTCCCAGTTCAACCCGTCTGCCGGGCCCGATGCGGTGGAACGGCCAATGAACATGACGGCGGCGATACCGGCCAAGAAGGACATGTTCATCATCACGAAGAAGTTCACCCATTTGGTGCGCACACCGGAGAGCTCCGCCGCGTTCCGGTTACCGCCAAAGGCGTAAACATGCCGGCCGAGGACGGTGCGGGAAGCGATAAAGCTGTAGATCAAAGTCAAGGCGATCAAGATGATGGCCGAAACCGGCAGCGAGGTACCCGGGCGGCCGGTGGCAAAGAGGTAGGTGATGTACAAGATGACGACGCACACCACGGCGATGCGCGTCACGGTGATCCACATGGGGACAACTTCGGCGCCAATCTTGACGTCGTTTGCCCGGGAGCGGAGTTGGCCCCAAATGACGAAGGCGCACGCGATGAGACCAATCAGTACGGTGAGGTTGTTGTATCCCGTGTTCGGTCCAATCTCGGGCAGGTAGCCTGCGCCAATGAATTGGATTTCGCGGGGCACCGGGATGGTCTGGGAAGCGCCGATGAGTTGCTGCAGACCGCGGAACCCGAGCATGCCGGCCAGGGTCACGATAAAGGCAGGGATGCCCCAGAACGCGGTCCAAAATCCCTGCCATGCTCCGATGGCCAGGGCGAGGGCGAGCCCGATAAGGATGCCCAGCCACCAGGGCAGTCCCCAGTTGGTGACCGAAATCGCGATGACGATGCCCACGAGCGCCGAGACGGAGCCCACGGAGAGGTCAATGTTTCCGGCAATAATGACAAACACCATGCCGATGGCCAGCACCAGGATGTAGGAGTTGCCATTGAACAGGTTTTGCATATTGGTGGGCGAAAGCACCTTCTGCCCGGTTGCAAAGTGGAAAAACAGCACGATCGCCACGAGCGCGATCACCATGCCGAATTGGCGAAGGTCTCCGCCAAAGAACTGCTTGAGTGTTTTCATCAGGGGTTCCTAGGTGCGAGTTATTTATGCGGCGCTCGAGCGACGGCCGGTGGAGGTCATAAGTTTCATGAGGCTTTCCTGATCGGCCGCGTCCTTGTTCAGGACACCGGTGATCTGGCCTTCAAAGATGGTGTAAATACGGTCGGAGAGTCCCAGGAGTTCGGGGAGCTCGGAGGAGATGACGATGACGGCCTTGCCGGCTTCGGCGAGCTTTTGAATGACGCCGTAGATTTCATACTTCGCACCGACATCGATTCCGCGGGTGGGCTCATCCAGGATCAAGATTTCCGGGTCCGTGAACAGCCACTTAGACAGCACCACTTTTTGTTGGTTGCCGCCGGAAAGTTTGGCAACGCCCTCATCAATGGACGGTGTCTTAGTGCGCATGCGCTGCACGTACTCCTTGGCCACAACACGCTCCTTGCGGTTGTCAACCACGTCATACTGACTGGAAATTTTCTTCAGCGCCGCGGCGACGGTCGTGGTTTTGATGTCATCTAACAGGTTCAGGCCGAGGCTCTTGCGATCCTCCGTGACGTAGCCGAGTCCGGCCTTGATCGCCTCAGGGACATTGCGCATGAAGACTTCTTTGCCGTTGATGAAGGTCTGGCCCGAAACGAACTGCCCATAGGAGTGGCCAAACAACGAGCGCGCCAGTTCGGTCCGGCCAGCGCCCATCAGCCCAGCGAATCCCACAATCTCACCGCGCCGCACAAAGAAGCTTTCGTCCTTGCACACCAACCGCTCGGCAACCTGGGGATGCCGAACCGTCCAGTTCTTCACTTCGAAAATGGTTTCGCCGATGTTCGGAGTGTGATCCGGGAAGCGGCTTTCCAGGGAGCGGCCAACCATGCCGCGGATGATGCGATCCTCGTCGAGTTCGCCGGTGGTGGCATCGATGGTTTCCACGGTTTTACCGTCGCGAATGATGGTCACCGAGTCGGCGATTTGCTCAATCTCATTGAGCTTGTGGGAAATCATGATCGAGGTGACGCCCTTGCCCTTGAGCCCCAGAATGAGGTTGAGCAGGTGTTGCGAATCTTCCTCGTTGAGTGCGGCAGTGGGCTCATCCAAGATCAGCAGCTTAACGTTCTTGGAGAGCGCCTTGGCGATTTCCACGAGCTGTTGTTTTCCGACGCCGAGGTTCTTGATCGCGGTGTCCGGGTCCTCGTTGAGGCCAACCCGCGCTAGAAGATCCAGTGCTTCGCGGCGCGCCGTGTTCCAGTCGATGATGCCCCAGCGGCGCGGCTCATTGCCTAAGAAAATGTTCTCGACGATGGAGAGCTCGGGAATGAGCGCGAGTTCCTGGTGAATAATGACGATTCCCGCGTCTTCTGACGATCTGATGCTGGAAAATTTGGCGACCTCGCTCTCAAAGACGATATCGCCGTCGTATGTCCCATAAGGGTAGACGCCGGAAAGTACCTTCATGAGCGTGGATTTGCCGGCGCCGTTTTCACCGCAAATGGTGTGAATCTCGCCAGCTCGAACCGAGAGGTTGACGTTGGAGAGCGCTTTGACGCCGGGGAATTCCTTGGTGATGCCGCGCATCTCGAGGATGAGGGGAGTGCCTACTCCCATGTTTCGCCTCCTGGGGACTTCGTTGTCTCATGGTCCGCGGTACGGACGTGGGTGGTGTTGTGACGGGCAACCCCCCTGAGTGTGATCATAGTGGGGAAACCGACCTTGCCGTCAAGTCTTGAACGCAAATTGTGATCTAAACGGGTTTAGGCACTCTTGGCCACCTGGGCAAAGCCTTCATTTTGCAAAACCAAGGAGGCGGCGCCCAGCACCTCGGCGCGATCGCCCAAGGTGGAGACGGCGAGCTCGGTCGATTCGCCCACAATCGGCACCGCGTGGCGGGTCAGTCCACGCCGGATGGGCTCAAGCAAGGTCTCGCCCAGTTCGTGAAGCGGGCCGCCGATGACAATGGTCGCCGGATTGATGAGGTTTGCGACGTTTGCGATGGCCTGCCCCACGGCCTGGCCCGCGTCATCGACCAGCCGGCTCGCGGCAACATCCCCGGAGCGCACCATCGACACCACGTCATCGCTCGTGAGCGTGCGCGCGCTCGCACGTGAAAGCACGTCGATCATGGTGGACATGGAGGCCACGGTTTCCAGGCAGCCGCGATTGCCGCAGCGACACACGATCCCGTTCTCGCGGATCGTCGCGTGCCCGATCTCCCCAGTGACCCCGATATTCCCGTAATAGAGATCCCCATGAAAAATCATGCCCGCACCTATCCCCGAGGCGATCTTGACGTACATCAGCTCCTGCGAGCCGGAGTGCGGACCCCAACTGACCTCGGCGAGCGCGCCGAGATTCGCGTCATTATCTACGTATACCGGCAGTTGGAATGCGTCTTCCATGCGCTCTTGCAGGTTGATTCCAACCCATTCGGGGAGGATCGCGCCCTGGGCCACGGTCCCGGTGCGCCGGTCGATCGGTCCGGGAATGCCGATGCCGGCACCCAGCAGACGGGAATGGTCCATGCCTTGCGCGTCAACGAGTTCTTGGAGCAA
This sequence comes from Haematomicrobium sanguinis DSM 21259, assembly GCF_000688395.1. Lineage (GTDB taxonomy): Bacteria > Actinomycetota > Actinomycetes > Actinomycetales > Micrococcaceae > Haematomicrobium > Haematomicrobium sanguinis. Next base: position 90,669 of record NZ_JIAG01000013.1, read on the forward strand.
TTTTTTCGCGGCGGCAATGGCGCTTTCCGCGCTATGACCGAGGGGAAGCGCGGTGCTGACCTCTTGAAGTATCCGATACCCAGGGGAGGCAAGCGCCACCCGAACATGCCTGCGCCCCACGTCAATGCCAACGGCGGCGCTGCCGTTTTCGTCCAAACGCACTGCGAGCGCGCGCCGCCCGGACGAGGTAGTGGGGCTGGTGCTCACGAGACGCGCCGACTCCATGATCTTGACCAGGTTGGACACGGTCGCGTTGGAGAGTCCGGTTTGCCGGGAGAGTTCGGCTTGGGTCAGCGCGCCGTTTTGGGCCAGGGCGGAAATGATCCGTTCCTGATTCTGCGCTCGCAGGGCGGATTGGGAGCCGGGGCGCCGGTGCGCGCGGCCGCCCGATGCACGATCGTTGGGCATGCACCTAAGCGTGCACCATGGACCCGTTGCAGTCAAGAATTGAACGCACCCCCCTCGTCTATGTAGCAGTTAATGCCCATGTTTGGGCTCATCATGGGCATTAACTGCTACACAGATGAGGTCGGGGTTTCGCGAATCTCCTTGGTGAGGGTCGACGGCGGTGACTCGCCTTAAGGAGGCGGCGTCACGCCGTCGTGGTTCAGTGGGGGACGGGCGTGCCGAAAGCCGACCGCGCGCCCGGCGCGGAAAGCAATCGCGGTGACAATGCTGCACACTCGAAATCGACTGTGCAGATAATGCACGCTTTAACGGCGTGTCGCGTGCGTGTTCTGCACAGTCGATATGTAGGTGGAGGCGAGGTCTACGTAGTGGGCGCCGTTCTCGCGGATGTGCGCCTGCTCCTCCTCGGTCAGGGGACGCCGCACTTTTGCCGGGACGCCCGCCACGAGAGAACCCGGCGGAATTTCGGTTCCCTCCAACACCAAGGCGCCGGCGGCGACCAGTGACCCGCGGCCCACTACCGCGTTGTTCAACACGGTCGCGTTCATGCCGATCAGACAGTCGTCCTCGATGGTGCACCCGTGAACAACCGCGCCGTGCCCCACGCTGATGCCATCGCCGAGCGTCGCGTGCGCGTGTTCGTCGGCGTGGACCACCACGTTGTCCTGCAGGTTGGTCCGCTCGCCAATGCGGATGGCGCCAGAGTCGCCACGGACCGCCGCCCCGAAAAAGAGCGAGGATTGCGCGCCAATGTTGACGTCCCCGGTGATGAAGGCGTTCTCGGCGACAAACACCGTCTCGTCAAGCTGCGGGGTCAGGTCATTGAAGGGAAGAATCGGGCTCATGTGCCCATCCTACTGGTGCCTCCAGGCCGAAGCCCGGGCGCGATTATTGGGATGAGTTTGGCAAGATCACAGCCTGCGCCACAATCACGGATTCGCCATTGAACGTCGCGGCCGGCGAACCGTACAACTGATAGCCGTCCTCCAACGCCGCGCTGATTCTTTCGCAAAAGGAGCGGTCATCCGGGCCGGTAATCAGCCGGTAGCGCAACGGCTCCTTGGGCGACGCTTCGGTGTTTTCACTGCTCATGACATCTCCTCGGTGGCGCGATGCTAATGGAACTCGGTGCTAGTTGAATATGACGGTCCGGTTGCCGTCCAAGAGCACTCGCTGTTCGCTGTGCCACTGCACGGCCTGCGTGAGCGTGCGCCCCTCGACGTCGCGGCCCAGCGCCACGAACTGCTCTGGACTGCGCGCATGGTTCACGCGAATGACTTCTTGCTCAATGATGGGGCCCTCGTCGAGGTCCGCCGTCACGTAATGGGCCGTCGCGCCAATGAGTTTTACGCCGCGAGCGTGCGCCTGGTGATACGGCTTGGCCCCTTTAAACGCAGGCAGAAAGGAGTGATGGATATTGATCGCGCGGCCCTCGAGTTCTCGACACAACTCGTCGCTCAAAATCTGCATGTAGCGAGCCAGGACCACCAATTCAATGTCATGATCGGCAATGAGGTCCAGAAGCTGCGCCTCCGCCTCTTGCTTCGTTTCCGGGGTGACCGGAATGTGCACAAAGGGGACCTCATAAAAGGCGGCCATGTCCGCGAGTGCCGTATGGTTGCTGACGATCACCGGAACGTCGATATTGAGGTTGCCGGCGTGACGGGCGTAAAGCAGATCATTGAGCGCGTGGCCGTCTTTGGACACCATGATCAGGGTGCGCGTAGGAACCTTGGCGGCCCGAAACGCATAATCCATCGAGAATTCGGCAGCCACCCCGGCCAGCGCCTCGGTCAACTCCACTTCGGTCACCGGGGAGAGCGCCGCAAACTCGACGCGCATAAAGAACGTCCCGGTCGGCGAGCCAAACTGCTGCGAAGCAACAATGTTGCCGCCCACACCGGCCAAAACCCCGGACACGGCGTGAACAATACCCGGTTGATCGGGACAGGAGAGCGTCAGGACAAAAACCGGCGTTTCAATCGTTTCGGACACAAACCCACCTTAGCCACCGCCGGGTCCGCCCGGGTAACCCCACGACCAAGTGTTGCGCCGCGCGGCGGTCGGGGACACGCCGTCGTGCATCTTTGGAGACCAAACTCTATCCAACGGGCTTGGCATCGCTTACGCTGTGGGAAAGATGTTTTTGCATATATCTTCGTGCACGAAATCATGGAGACCCCCACGAACCGGCGCTGCGCCGGTTGCTCGCATGTAGCAAGTGTCAAAGGAGACAGTATGAGTTGGTTGGAGAGAAGCCGGACGATTGCCAAGCCCGGCTTCAACCGCTGGATGATTCCGCCCGCCGCGCTGGCCGTGCATCTGTGTATTGGGCAGGTGTACGCGACCAGCGTCTACAAGACCGCCCTAGTGCAATACTTCGGTGTGTCGCAAACGTAAATCGGCATTATTTTTTCGATCGCGATTGTGATGCTCGGGCTGTCCGCCGCGGTGATGGGCACCTGGGTGGACACGAACGGGCCGCGGAAGGCCATGTTCACCGCGGCGTGTTTCTGGGGCGCGGGGTTCCTGGTCGGCGCGCTCGGCATTTTTACCGGGCAGCTCTGGCTCGTGTACCTGGGGTATGGCGTGATCGGCGGCATTGGCCTGGGCATCGGCTACATTTCCCCGGTCTCCACACTCATTAAATGGTTCCCCGACCGTCCAGGCCTCGCGACCGGTATGGCGATCATGGGATTTGGCGGCGGCGCGCTCATCGCGAGCCCCGTCTCCACCGCGCTGCTACGCGCCTATGACCCCAACTCCGGCGCGCAAGGCTGGGTCGCCTCCGGGGACGCCGTCGGGAAACTGTTCCTCACCCTGGGCATCGTGTACTTCATTTACATGCTGATTGGCTCCATCATTGTGCGGGTGCCCGCGCCGGGCTGGAAACCTGACGGGTTTGACCCCGCCACCGTCAAAGCCAAAGCCCTGGTCACCACCGCTTCGGTCAGCGCCAACAACGCCATCAAGACGCCGCAATTCTGGCTGCTGTGGGTGGTGCTGTTCTGCAACGTGACCGCGGGCATCGGCATTTTGGAGCAAGCGGCGCCGATGATCCAAGACTTCTTCCGCGATTCCTCCGGCGTCTCCATCGTGACCGCGGCGGCCGCCGGCGGCTTTGTGGGACTGCTCTCGATCGGCAACATGCTCGGCCGCTTCGGCTGGTCCACCACCTCCGATCTCATCGGCCGCAAACCGATCTACATGATTTACCTCGGCGTCGGCGCGGTGCTCTACACGGTTCTGGCCTTCGCCGGCAGCTCCTCGACCGTGCTGTTTGTCCTGCTGGCGCTGGTGATTCTGAGCTTCTACGGCGGCGGGTTCTCGACCGTCCCGGCATACCTGCGCGACCTCTTCGGCACCTACCAAGTTGGTGCCATCCACGGCCGGCTCCTCACCGCGTGGAGCGCGGCAGGCATTGCCGGGCCGCTCATCGTCAACGCGTTCTTGGACGCGCAGGGCAAGCCCGGCGAGTTGACCGCGCCCGCATATCAGCCCGCACTCTTGACGATGGTCGGCCTGCTGATCGTCGGGTTTGTCGCGAACCTCTTGATCCGCCCGGTTGCCGACCGGTTCCATGAACCGGCCGCGGCCGTGGTGAAGAACGACGGCGATGCCCTCACCAATGGCGGGGGTACTGGGCCTGCGGTTGGCGAGGTCGTCGTCGAAGAAGACGTAGTCATTGACAAGAACGAAAGGGGCTAGGCCGTGAACGCACGAGTCAAGCTTGTAGCCGTCTGGGTGCTGGTCGGAGTGCCGCTCATCTACGGCATTGTGCAGACGCTCTCCCGGGTGCCCGCGCTGTTCACCGGGTAGTTGCCGGGGCAGTTTGCGCGGCGGTGCTGCCACATAATCGATTATGTGGCACTTTAGGGCCCGAAACTGCCACATAAACTTCGCGTCCGGGTGACCCCGCTGGTCACCGGACCCGCGACCGCCTAGGTGACCGCGGTCCAGGGTGAGGTGCGGGTGTGAGGCGAGCAACGCCGTCGTGCCTCTGTGCCGTGCGCCTGGGTCCCGCGAGAAAGTAGGTCCGTATACCGCCCTACTTTCTGGGGCGAGGGCCGGGGATTGGGCTGGGGTGCGGACCCCCGGATCCGGGACTGTTTACCGGTTAGGCGCATGTCTGTTTGCGGGGCAGTTTGTGCGGCGGTGCTGCCACATAATCGATTATGTGGCACTTTAGGGCCCGAAACTGCCACATAAACTTCGCGTCCCGGGCGAGTGCCGAGTGAGGGAGAGCGCTGACGTGCTCGTACTTCGTGTCGGCGCCATGCGCTAAGCTGGTGCTGTTGGCCGTAACTGGCGTTCGGGTGGATGACCACCGGGGAGCGGCCGCAGCGCTTACCATGGATCGCGCGCCTGGGACCGTGGGTCGACTCAACGATCGAGCCGGGAAACCGGCATTCGCGATAGTCTGGCCACAATCTCGTCCCAATCTAGGAGTGCCATGTCCACCGAAACGTCTGCCCAAATCACCGATGCCCCCCTGTCCGAGGTTGACCCGGAAATCGCCCGGGTCCTGGACCAGGAATTGGGCCGCCAGCGCGACACGCTGGAAATGATCGCTTCCGAGAACTTCGCGCCGCGCGCCGTCATGGAATCGCAGGGTTCCGTGCTCACCAACAAGTACGCGGAGGGCTACCCTGGACGCCGCTATTACGGCGGCTGCGAGTTCGTCGATATTGCCGAGAACCTCGCGATCGAGCGGGCGAAGTCGCTTTTCGGCGCGGATTTCGCGAATGTACAGCCGCACTCCGGCGCGCAAGCCAATGCCGCCGCGCTCGCCGCGATGATCAAGCCCGGCGACAAGATTCTGGGCCTTTCGCTTGCGCACGGCGGGCACCTGACCCACGGCATGAAGCTCAATTTCTCCGGCAAACTGTATGAAGTTGCGGCCTACCAGGTGTCTGAAGATGACTTCCGCGTCGACATGGACGCGCTGCGCGAGCAGGCTCTCGCCGAACGCCCGCAGGTCATTATTGCGGGTTGGTCCGCGTACCCGCGCCAGCTCGATTTCGCCCCGTTCCGCGAGATCGCCGATGAGGTCGGGGCGCTGCTGTGGACGGACATGGCGCACTTTGCCGGGCTGGTCGCCGCGGGCCTGCACCCGAACCCGGTCCCGCTTTCCGACATCACCACCTCGACCGTGCACAAGACTCTCGCCGGCCCTCGCTCCGGTGTGATCCTGTCCCGCGACGGCGAAACCTGGGGCAAGAAGATCAATTCCGCGGTGTTCCCAGGCCAGCAGGGCGGCCCGCTCATGCACGTGATTGCGGGCAAAGCGACGGCGTTCAAGATTGCCGCCGGCGAGGAGTTCCGCGAGCGTCAGGAGCGGGTGCTCGAGGGTGCCCGGATTGTGGCTGAGCGGCTGAGCGCCCCGGATGTGGCCGAGGCCGGAGTGTCGGTGCTGACCGGCGGCACCGACGTGCACCTGGTGCTGGTGGATCTGCGCAACTCCGCGCTGGACGGGCAGCAAGCCGAGGATCTGCTGCACTCGGTTGGCATCACGGTCAACCGCAACGCCGTCCCGTTTGACCCGCGCCCGCCGATGGTCACCTCGGGCCTGCGCATCGGCACCCCGGCGCTCGCCACCCGCGGTTTCGGCGCCGCCGAATTCACCGAGGTCGCCGACATCATCGCGACCGCGCTCAAGCCGTCCCCGGACGTGGACGCCTTGTCCGCGCGCGTCAAGAAACTGACCGAGGACTTCCCGCTGTACCCCTCCTTGGGTCCAGCGCAGCAATAGTCGCAGCAATAGTCAAAGTACGACGGCGTGTCCCCGGCCCGGGTGCCTGGGCGCGCCAAGGACAGGGGTCACCATGGTAGCTACCGTTTTAGACGGCCGGGCAGCGGCCGCCGAAATCAAGGCCGAACTCGCCGAGCGGATCGACGCCTTGCGCTCTCGCGGGGTGACGCCGGGAATCGCCACCGTTCTGGTGGGCGAGGATCCGGCATCTCAGGTGTATGTCGGGATGAAGCACCGGCAATCCGAGGCGCTCGGCATGAACTCGATCCAGCGCCAGTTGCCCGGCGATGCCACTCAAGCCGAGGTGGAGGCTGTCATTGACGAGCTCAATGCCGACCCCGCCTGCCACGGGTATCTGGTGCAGCTTCCGTTGCCCAAGCACCTGGACACCGACGCGATTTTGGAGCGCATCGATCCGGCCAAGGACGCCGACGGGTTGCACCCGATGAACTTGGGAAAGCTGGTGCTTTCGGTGTCGGGGAAGATCGATTCGCCGTTGCCGTGCACGCCGCGTGGGGCGATCGAGCTGCTGTTGCGCAACGACTATGACCTGCACGGCAAACACGTGGTTGTGGTGGGGCGCGGGATCACGGTGGGCCGCTCGATCGGGCTGATCTTAACGCGCAAGAACATCAACGCGACGGTGACGCTGACGCACACCGGGACGTTGGATCTACCGTCCTACCTGCGTCAGGCCGACGTGATCGTCGCCGCGGCAGGTGTCCCCGGAATGATCACGGCCGCGGATGTGAAGCCCGGTGCGGCAGTGCTGGACGTGGGTGTCTCGCGCGAGGAGGACTCCGAGAGCGGCAAGTCGGTGATTGTCGGCGACGTTGCTCCCGACGTTGCCGAGGTAGCGGGGTACCTCTCGCCTAATCCCGGCGGCGTGGGGCCGATGACAGTGGCGTTGCTGCTGACGAACGTGGTGGAGGCCGCCGAGCGCGCCGCTGTCGGGAAGTGACACCTGCGCCGAGGTAGCCCAGGCTTCACCGGTTTGGCGCTCACCTGTTCTGCGCTCATCCCCTAGTTTCCTTTTCATCCCGTAATTGCGGGATGAAAAGGAAACTAGGGGATGAGCGGCGGAAGCGTTTCCTGTCACCCTGAAAATAGACGCTTTAACCGCGTGGATGCTGCACTCCGACCCCGCGGACAACAACCCGAGCGACGGCTCGCCCGGTCAGCTCTGGGTCGAAAGAATACGAGGGAGCTGGTTGGCCCCTGGGTAGACAACTTTACATTCCCATTCCGCGGGACTATTTTTGCGCGGCGTCAAGGTACGACGGCGTTGCCCCCGATCCGAGGCTTGGGGACCTCATGCGCATGGTCACCAGGTCGCGCAACGCGGACGGAGCCTGGACGCGAGGGAAGCGGCTTCCAGGCGAAATCTGGTTCGATGTCGATGTACCGGAAGGTGAGCCTTCCACGTGGCTCACACTGGTTGGAATGCGGGTCACCGCATGGTGGGAAAACTTGTAGCGGCGACGTCGATGAGCGCTCGTGCAGCTGGAGTCAGGTCTCCTTTCCATACTGCGGTCAACGGGCGTCCGAGCGCTATCTCGGTCGGTACCTGAAGCAAGGTTCCGTTATCTAGTTGCGCCTGGACGGCGTGCTGGCTCAGCACCGCTGGCGAGGAGCCGGTTTGGACCGCAATGCGGACGGCGGCATTACTGGAGACGACGTGCGCCGGCTCTGCGATGGGAACTCCCGGAAGGTGTCGGGCAAGGATCTCGGTGAAGGACTCGCGCGTGCCGGAGCCGGCCTCGCGGGTGACCAGCGGAGTCGCGGCGAGCTCTTCTAGCGAGACCTTGCTCGTACGCTCTGCCCAGGGGTGTCCCGGTGCAACGACAACTAGGAGGTAGTCTCCACCCAGATGCTTTTTGTTCACGCGAGTCGGGATGAGAGTGGTCTCGATAAACCCCAGTGCGGCTTTCCCCACTTCCACGTTTTGTAAGACGTGAGTCGAGTTGCCGACGTCCACTGTGACCTTTACTCCGGGGGAGTCCTTCGCGAAAGCAGTGAGCCACCGCGGGAGCAGGAATTCGGAGATTGTCATGCTCGCGACCACCTCTAACTGTGCAGAAGTTGTCGATGTCAGCTGGTTGCACCAGTTAGAAAAGTAGGCGGCTTCATTCAGCAATACGCGAGCGCGCTCGGCAAACTGGCGACCTGCTTCGGTAGGAACCGTTCCCGTAGTTGATCGATTTACCAGTGTGACGCCAAGTTCGCGCTCCAATTGCTTGAGGGCGCGGCTGGCGTTGGGTTGGTGTACACCGAGTTTTCGCGCCGCTGCGCTCAGGCTTCCGCCCTCCACGATCGCAACAAAAAGCGCGAGCGCGTCCAAGTTGGGAAGTACATTCCGGACGGTGGGCATATCACCATGATATGCCCGCATGCTATTTGGGTGTCTACCGCTCGGGGAGGGCGTCTGAGAAAGTCGGAGTGATGTTTAAGCGACAAGCCCGACCGGCCAATACCAGCTCCGCCGCCCTCGGCCACCGAGTGATCGCAATCCGCGCCACGGCTCCGGGACTCGTCGCATGTCTGATCGCCGCCGGCATCTCGCTAGCGGTTTCCCTCCTGTTACCCGGTGTAAGCGCGTTGCTCGTCGCGATCGTTCTTGGCGTGCTCCTCGCCAACGCCGTGCGCATTCCCGACTCGTGGTCTCCAGGTCTGGCGGTGTCGGCGAAGAAATTGCTTCGGACAGGAATTGTGCTTCTCGGACTGCAACTCGTCCTCGGAGATATCTTGGGGCTCGGCTGGGGCATGATCGTCGGTGTCGTCGCCATTGTGGTCGTCGGCATTTTCGGCACCGTCGCGCTTGGCAAGATCCTCAAGGTGCCCTCCCGGCTCACCCTTCTCATAGCCTGCGGTTTCTCCATTTGCGGTGCCGCAGCCGTTGCCGCGACCGCCTCAGTCATCGAGCCGACGGATCCCCAAGAACGCCGCCAAGCCGAAGAAGACACCATCACCGCGGTCGCACTGGTTGTCATGTTCGGCACTGCAATGATTGCCCTGGTGCCGCTGATCTCGGCGTGGCTCGACCTCCCCAGCACAGACGCCGGACTCTGGGCGGGCGGCTCTATCCATGAGGTGGCCCAAGTCGTTGCCGCGGGGAGCATCTTAGGCGGTGGCGCGCTCGCGGTTGCGGCCGTCGTCAAGCTCACTCGCGTGCTCATGCTCGCGCCGGTCATCGCCGTGCTGAGCGCCCGCGCGCGCAAGCGAGTCGGCGTAAGCGCCACGAAGCGCCCACCCCTGGTGCCGCTTTTCGTGGTTGGCTTTCTAGCGATGGTGGTCTTGCGTTCGCTCGTCGACGTCCCGCAAGGCGCACTCACCGCGGCGTCCGTCATGCAAACAATCCTGCTCTCGGCCGCGATGTTCGCACTTGGATGCGGGGTGAAGGTGCGCCAACTCGCAAAGGTGGGCGCGAAGCCCTTCCTGTTAGCCACCCTGTCAACGATCCTTGTGGCAGGTGTGGCGGGCATCGCCGTCGTGCTTCACTAAGCCAAGCCGTTGGGGAACGCCAACCGATTTTGCTAGGCTTGGCGAGTGACCCACAACACAGTGATCGAGGCGACGAACCTCACCAAGAAGTATGGCGATTTCACCGCCGTGGATGCGATCAGTTTTAGTGTGCCCGAGGGGGAGTCGTTTGGGCTGCTGGGGCCGAATGGCGCGGGCAAGTCCACGACCATGCGGATGATTGGCGGCGTGTCCTCGCGCGCCGGCGGTGAGCTGAGGATCATGGGGCTGGATCCGGCGAGTCAGGGGCCGGAGGTCCGCGCGCACCTGGGCGTGGTGCCGCAGCAGGACAATTTGGATGAGGAGATTCGCGTCTGGGAGAACCTGTACGTGTACGGCCGGTATTTTGGCCTGCCGAAGCGGTATCTGATGCCGCGCATCGAGGAGCTGCTGGATTTCGCGCAACTGACCGAGAAGCGCAATGAGAAGGTCACCGCGCTCTCCGGCGGGATGAAGCGGCGGCTCACGATTGCGCGCTCGCTCGTGTCCGAGCCGAAGATCCTGCTGCTTGACGAGCCGACCACGGGGCTGGATCCGCAGGCGCGGCACATCCTGTGGGACCGGCTGTTTCGGCTCAAGGAGCAGGGCGTCACGTTGATTTTGACCACGCACTTCATGGACGAGGCCGAGCAGCTTTCCGACCGGCTCATCGTGGTGGATCGCGGGGCGATCATGGCCGAGGGTTCCCCGGCCGCGCTCATCCGCGAGTACTCCACGCGCGAGGTGCTCGAGCTGCGCTTTGGCGCCTCCCGGAACGCCGCGGTCCTTGCCGAGTTGGAGGGTTTGGGGTCGCGGGTTGAGGTGTTGCCGGATCGGGTTTTGATGTACGACGACGATGGCGAGGCTCTCCTTGAATCGGTGCGTTCTCGGGGACTCACCCCGGTGACGAGTCTGGTCCGGCGTTCCTCGTTGGAGGATGTCTTTTTGCGGCTGACCGGGAGGAGTCTCATTGACTGAGAAGGCTTCTGTGGTGCCCCGCGGCGGGGCTGGCCGTGGGGTTGGTGACGATGCTACCGCGGGTTGTGTGGCTGGCGGAGTGCGAGCCGATGGCTGGGTGACGGCCGCGGTGTCGGCCAGGCGCGCACGGCGGTTCGGTGCGCTGTACATGGCTTCATACCTGATTCGGAATATGCGCCGGTACGGCGTGGTGCTGGTCGCGTATTCGGTGGGACAGCCGCTGATCTATTTGGTGGCAATGGGGCTCGGGCTGGGGACTCTGGTATCCGGGAACTCTGCGGCGCTTCCGGGAGGGGTGTCTTACCTAGTATTTTTGGCGCCGGCGATCTTGATTTCGACCTCGGTGATGGTCGCGGCGACGGAAACCACGTTTCCGGTCATGGCTGGGTTCAAATGGCAGCGGACGTACTATGCGCCGCACGCAACGGCGCTGTCCTCGGCGCAAATTGCGCAGGGTGTGATGCTTGCGGTGTGTGCGCGGGTGCTGTTTGGGTCGGTGGTGTTCTGGGTGTTCATGCAGCTCTTTCGCACGACGGACCGGATGGTGGAGTCCCTGTTAGTGATTCCCATTTCGCTGCTGGCCGCGTTGGCGTTTGGGTTGCCAGTGATGGCGTATGCGGCGTCGATTACCGAGGATCGCGGGCAGTTTGCGACTGTTCAACGGTTCATCATCATGCCGCTGTTTTTGTTCTCCGGGACGTTCTACCCGTTGGCGGTGTTGCCCGGGTATTTGCAGTGGATTGGGTGGCTTTCGCCGATTTGGCACGGGACTGAACTGGCTCGTGTGGTGAGTTTCTCCTATGCCGAGCCCGGGTGGCTGACCGCGGTGCACGTGCTGTTCCTGGTGGCTTTGGCTCTTATCGGGTACCTGCTGTCGGTGCGGAACTTTAGGAAGCGGTTGGACGCATGAGTGTTTCGGATTCGGACTCGGCTTCTGGTTTGGCCCCGGTGGCGGCGAGTGTCGGTGTTGGCGGGGGCCCGGCAGATGAGGTGACCGTGCGCCGCGGGCCACTCTCGGGCCTGTACTCCGGGAATATTCGTGCGGTGTTCAACCGTGGGTTGATGGCGGCCAAGGGCTCGACGTGGGTGGTGTGGCTCTCCGGTTTCTTTGAACCGGTGCTGTACCTGTTAGCCATGGGGATCGGCATGGGGGCACTGGTGGGTTCGGTGACCGGGCCCGGCGGGCAAGAAATGCCATATGCGGCATATATCGCTCCGGCGCTGCTGGCGGTATCGGCGATGAATGGCGCAGTGTTCGATTCCACCTGGAACGTGTTCTTCAAAATGCAGTATGCGCGGCTCTACCAGGCGATGCTTTCCACCTCGTTGGGGCCGCTGGATGTGGCGTTTGGCGAGATTTTCTTGGCGCTCTTCCGCGGGCTGCTGTATGCGACCGGGTTCACCGCGGTGATGGGTTTTATGGGTCTCTTGGTGTTGCCCTGGGGGCTGTTGTTGATTCCGGCCTCGCTCATCATTGCGTTCGCCTTCGCGTCGGTGGGCATGGCGATCACCTCCTTCATGAAGACGTTTCAGCAAATGGACTGGATCAACTTCGTGATGTTGCCGATGTTCTTGTTCTCCGCGACGTTCTTCCCCATCACGGTGTATCCCGAGGCGATTCAATGGCTGATCATGGCGATGCCGCTGTGGCACGGCGTTGAGCTGTTGCGAGGGATTAGCGTCGGCGAATTCGGCGGAATCTGGGTGCACTTGTGCTATTTCGCGGTGATGATAGCTGGCGGCCTGGCCCTCACGACGGCGCGGCTGCGCGCGCTCTTCCTCCGCTAACCGCGCACGGCTGCCCAAACCTTCCGTCTCCTGCGACCGGTGCCCCTCCGCCGATTCGCGAGTTGCCACGTGCGACGGTCATCCGGACGGCGGTTTCAAGGGGCTAGTGCAACACGGTTTGCTTGTATTTGTTGTTCCAGTTTGACGGTTGCGCTGAGGTAATCGTGCATTCGGCGGGGTCGGATGTTGATGAGGTGTTCCGTGTTCGCGATGTCCTCGTCGCTAATGTTGTTGAAGTTGGTGCCTTTGGGGTAGAAGTCGCGGATGAGCCCGTTCGTGTTCTCGTTGCTCGGGCGCTGCCAGGGCGAGTGCGGGTCGCAGAAGTACACTTTGCAACCGGTATCGATGGTGAATTGTGCGTGGTGAGCCATTTCTTGGCCTTGGTCCCAGGTGATCGCATTCGTGGACGCTT
>NZ_JIAG01000014.1 GCF_000688395.1 Haematomicrobium sanguinis DSM 21259
CCCAGAGAACACGCAACTCTTCACCCGAACCGCCATACAACGCGGCGGGATCTCGGTGGCAGGGCACGTCTACGTCCTCGGCAAAGCATGGACCGGGCAAACGATCCACGTCATCCATACCCCGAACACCGTCGAACTCTTCACCCGCGAGGGCGAAAGCCTGATACTCAAACCCTGGCCCCCACCCAAATCCGTCAAATACGAAGCCATCGCACGCCAACTCACCCACCCACACACCCGACACCACACACCCCACAAAAACTGTCCACTATGTATTGAGACCTAACTGTCCACTATGTATTGAGACAGTACAGACCCCCATACGGCGAGGAAAATGCGGTACGGGGATGCGAAACGAGTAGAATGAGTTCGGCTCGGGTGGCAGACGGGCCGGACGTTAGTCCCACACATTCATCAGCATCTTTCTTTGGGTTGATTGGCACGAGTCGCGCCTAGGCGACCCCACAATTACTGAAGGACAACAATGTCTGCCGACCACACGCCGTCGAACTTCACCACGGGCGCCACCGCGCAAGCCGAACCAGTGCACTTTGCTAGCCGCCCGCGCACCTACTTCGACATTCTGATTGCGGTCTTCTGCGTCGTGATCATTCTGTCCAATATCGGCGCGAGTAAGGGCGTTGTCTTTGGGCCGATCGGCGACTTCCCAATCATCACCGACGGCGGATTCTTCCTGTTCCCATTGGCATATGTCCTGGGCGACATATTTAGCGAGGTGTATGGGTTCCGTGCGGCGCGGCGAGCGATTTTTACCGGATTTGCCCTTTCAATCCTCGCGTCGCTGAGCTTTTGGGTCATCATCGCACTTCCGGGCTTTGACGACCCGGATTCCATGGCGCGTAACGAGGCATTCGCCATGGTTCTTGGTCCTGTCTGGCAAATTGTCGCGGCGAGCCTACTCGGTTATGTGGTGGGGCAAACGCTGAATTCCTATGTGCTCGTTAAGATCAAGGAGCGCATGGGCGAGCGCGCACTCTGGGTGAGACTCTTGGGTTCAACCGGCGTGGGCGAGGCCGTTGACACGTTCATTTTCTGCCTCATTGCGGCGCCGGTTATTGGCATTCAGGATGTCGGGCAGTTCTTCAACTACTTCATCTTGGGGTACCTGTACAAGTGCGCCGTCGAGGTAGTTGTGATGCCGCTGACCTACCAGGCGATTCGCTGGCTGAAGCGGCGCGAACCGAGCTACTGGAGCGAGCCGGTAGCGCAGGGTTAGGCGTTTTTCGCGTAGTACTTGCCAAGCACTTCGGCCTTGAGGTCGAAGAACGTGCCGTCGGAGATGGCGGCGCGAGCCTGGTCCACCATGCGCACCACGAAGCGCTCGTTGTGGATGGAAATGAGCGTGGCGGAGACCATCTCCTTGGCCTTGAAGAGATGGTGGATGTAGGCGCGCGTGTAGTGCTGGCAGGTGTAACAGTCGCAACCGTCGACAAGCGGCGTGAAGTCGCGGCGGTACTTCGCGTTGGAGAGGTTGAAGCGGCCGTCCGGGGTATAGAAAGCAGAGTTGCGGGCCACACGGGTGGGGGAGACGCAGTCGAAGGTGTCGGCACCGTTCTCGATGGCGACGAAAACGTCATCTGGCTCCGAGATCCCGAGCAGGTGTCGCGGTTTGTTTTCGGGTAGCTCCTCGTTGCACCAGCGCACGATCGTGCCGAGGTTTTCCTTTTCCAGCGCGCCACCGAGGCCAAAGCCGTCAAAGGGCATGGCGCCCAAGTCGCGGCTGGCTTTGCGGCGGAGGTCCTCATACTGGGCGCCTTGGATGACACCAAAGAGCGCTTGATACGGTTTGCGGGCGCGTTCGGTGGTGAGGCGCTCATGCTCGGCGATGCATCGGAGCGCCCAGAGGCGGGTGCGCTCCAGGGCCTCCTCCTGGTAACCGCGAGAGTTGTGCAGCGTAGTCAGCTCGTCGAAGGCGAACATGATGTCGGCACCGAGTTGGTGCTGGACTTGCATCGAGATTTCGGGACTGAAGCGATGACGGTCGCCGGTGATGTGGGACTTGAACCACACCCCGTCATCGTCAATGTGCGCGAGGCGCTCCTTGCCGGCGGCTACGGCGTCATCGCCGTGCTGCGCTGCCCGGGCCGCGTCCATTTCGATGACCTTTTTGAATCCGGAGCCTAGGCTCATGACCTGGAACCCGCCGGAGTCGGTGAATGTGGGGCCGTCCCAATTCATGAAGCGGCCAAGTCCGCCGTCGTCGGGGCCGCCGGCCTCATCCAGAATGTCGGCGCCGGGCTGGAGATAGAGGTGGTAGGCGTTGGCCAGCAAGGCTTGCGCGCCGAGTTCCTTCATGGACTCGGGGAGCACCGCTTTGACGGTGGCCTTAGTGCCGACCGGGATGAAAGCCGGCGTCTGGATCTCGCCGTGCGGGGTGGAAATGGTGCCGGTGCGGCCGAGGAACGGTGCGCCCGATTCGCTGGTGCGGTCGCTCGACTCGGCGAGGCGCGAGGATACGGCGAAGGAAAAGTCTGATTGCGGCACCAGACAAGTCTAGTCGGCGGTGCGGCCGCTCATCCCTGTATTGCCTTTTCATCCCGCAATTGCCGGATGAAAAGGCAATTGGCGGATGAACCGGGGTGTGGGGGTGGCAAAAGGGTGGGGATTGCTGGATGTGTGGGGTGGAGGGGTGGGGTGAGTCCTAGCGGCCCCAGGCTGCGTACGCGAGCGCTTGCCGCAACAAATCCTGACGGCCGCCGTGGAATTCATCTTGGACATACGGGCTGAGCGCCTCTTCCGGGGTCATCCACGCGAGTTCAAGCGCGTCCTGGCGCGGGTAGCATTCGCCATTGACCGGGATGATGTAGGCCAGTGCCACCGCGTGTTGCCGGTCATCGGTCAATCCGCTTTGCGAGGGCGCCGGGAAATACTCGGCGACGGTAAACGGAACCAGGCTCGGCGGCAGTTGCGGGAGGGCAAGAGAGCCAAGGTCTTTTTCCAGGTGCCGCAGGAGAGCCGCGCGAATCGTCTCTTTGTGCATCACGCGCCCGGACACGAAGGTGCGCACCATTTGCCCGGCGGGCGTGGCCTGCAACAGCAAGCCCACCTCCGTCACATAACCGAGCGAGTCCAGGCGCACCGGAATCGCCTCAACGTAAACCATCGGCAGGCGCTCTCTGGCCCACGCCAACTCTTCATCGTTGAGCCAACCGGGATGCGGGTCTGGGGTGCGAACACTCATATCCAAGTTTTACCGCATTGCCCCGGCATCTGCCGAACGCCCATGGCTCGAAACGCGAGTTGGTCCGCCCCCAGCCGCGCGCGTCGGAAGCGGCAGCGCGGCGACGCACACCAACGCCAAGAAGACCAAGGCCCCCAGGAGTAGCCACATATTTCCAGTGCTCAAGGTAAGGGAAGCCAGGCCGCTGACCACAGTCGCTGAGACAGCAACCGCAATGGACTCGCTGATGCCGGCCGCCGCACCGGCCTCCCCCGGGCTGATGCCATCTGGGGGCGTGGGCTCGGCCAAGATCGCATTGTATGTTTCGAGGTACGCGAGCCCGATGCCCACGCCGGCTAACGACCAGCCGATCACTAAGAGGGCGAGCGCAAGCCCTTGCTCACCGGATGCCAGGAATCTGGCGTTAGTGAACACCGCGACCGAACCGGCCACCGCCGCGATACCCACACCCAAGAGAAGCAAGCCGACCCGCACCACAGTGCGCGGAAAAGGAACAGCGGGCTCGCCCACCTTCGTATCCGGCTCGCCCGCGCGGCCTCGACGCTTACTTCTCGACACGTTAACCTTCCCCACAATCGCCCCGGTCACCGCCCAGCCAAAGCCACCGCACGCGAGCGCAATCGCCGTCATGGTCGCGTCCAGCCTGAGGATATCGGTGGCCAGGATCGGCACCGCCGCCTGCGCCCCAAAATACGCAAAAGTCATCGCGGCAAGCAGCAGAACCGCGCCGGGCCGGCGACCCCGAGCGCGCAGAGTTCCCACAGGCAAAGTTCGCTGCGCCCCCAGCACCAACAAAAACGAACCCGCCGCGTAGGCGAAGACAATCAAACCTGGAAGGAGCACCGGCGCGAGGGCTAGCCCACCAGCGCCGAGAGCGAGAATGAGGCCATTCGTCACACCGAGCGACTGCCGTTGAGACCCCTGAGGCGCGCTCCCGCTTTCGCGCGCACCACCACGCGGCATCGCCACCGCAATGACCACCCGCGCGGCCACCAGCAACGGCAAATACAACACCAGCGCCCAGCGCCAACTCCCCAAAGCATTGGTCGCCGCGAGATATACCGGCGCCAGCGGCGAACTCACTAGCCACACCGCGGCAAAGCCAGCCAAGACTGCCCGCCGGTGTTCCTCGCGCAAACTTGTCAGCACCCCGCCGAGCGTCACAGTCATCATCGCGCCGGCGGCAAGCCCAACCACCACGCGCCCCCCGACAAACATTGCCATCGACGAACTCAACGCGGTGAGCGTAGAACCGGCCACGCTGATCGCGGCCAAGAAACCAATAAGCCGATTCACGGAAAATCGGGCCAGCAGATACGGCCCCAACGGCATACTGGCGAACGTGGCCATCAGCGGCAACCCATAGGCTACCGAGTACAGATCCTTCGCCCCGAATTCCGTGGTGACTTGCGGCGTCACCACCGGCACCACGTAGCTTTGAATGCCCACTGCGAACTCGAGCGCCAGCAGCGCAAACGCAATCACCAGCGAACGCTTCCGGCTCAACATTTCTGCCACCGTGCCCCCAGCAGGATTCGTTAGAGGGCCTGATACCCGTAAAGGTCGGTCGGCTTTTCGTTGATCCAGATCGGCTTGCCCGGATGGTCTGGGTCCTCGAGCAACAGCGTCCTGCCATACGACTCATCCACAACGCTCCCGCGCAACCCCGCGCCTTCCAAGCGCTCGAGCAAGAGGTGAGCATCGCCGTCGTACTCCAGGCCAAATGCCGAGAGACTCTCGGTCGACGCAACCGAGGACCCCAGATCGTGATCCATCACCTGCCCGCCGCCCGGCGCGCTAAAGCTGATGAACTCGCCGTCGTTGGAACGCAACTGGGCGCGCAACCCAAGCGCGTCCAGCAGTTCCCCGAAGCGCGGCACGTCCCGCACAAACGCGATCTGATTGACCGTCACTGCGGGGCTGTCAGAACCGGCCGGGATTGGGCCCCGCGCCGCATCCACCCAAAAGGACAACCCCGCCTCATATTCCACCCGCATGCTCATTCCGTGCGGCTGCTCGCTCACCTCGGCCGCGAACCCGGCCGACCGCACCGCCTCCGAAAGCGACTCAAGAGAATCGCTGGAAAACCGAAAATCGGTCGTCAAATGATAGGAATCCGCGGGGGTCGAGGCGTGCAGGGCAACCGACCCGGAGTCGGCCCCA
Organism: Haematomicrobium sanguinis DSM 21259; assembly: GCF_000688395.1. Taxonomy (GTDB): domain Bacteria; phylum Actinomycetota; class Actinomycetes; order Actinomycetales; family Micrococcaceae; genus Haematomicrobium; species Haematomicrobium sanguinis. The sequence goes on from NZ_JIAG01000014.1 coordinate 5,366, forward strand.
AACACGCGGAAAGACGGGCTGTCATATGACTTCCGCAGCCCCAGCGCGAGCAGCAGCTCCTCATTCGCGTCCATGTTCGGCGTGTATCGAATTGGCGTGACCTTGATCATTTTTGCTCCCCGCCGCCCAGGTACTCGCGCAGGGCGGTCTCGACCAGCACCGACAGGCTTTGCCCATCGTCAATTGCGCGATGCTTGACGCTCGTCACGAGGTCCTTGGGCAGATAGACATTGAATTGCACTTTCTCCGACATGCCTAGAATGCTAGTACTCTAGCTTGCTCGCGTGAAGCGCAAGAGCACCTCGAGGCCGGCGGGAGTTCCCGGCCAATGTCGCTCGAGCGCGTCCCGTCCCGCGGTTTTGAGAATGTGGCGCAACACAATCGCCACCACAATAAGATCATCCGCCCAGCCGATCACCGGCAAAAAGTCCGGCACCAGATCGATGGGCAGCAGCAAATAACCCAGTACGACGGCGATCCACACCTTGCTCCCGCGCGGCACCTTTGGGTCGGCTACTAAGGATTTCAGGGTTCTGAGCAGATCCGGGATGAGACGCAGGGCGTCTTTAGCGGTCACGGTCTCGGGGTTGCGCCTCGCGTACAGCCACAGCAGAAAGAGCAGGACGGCATACACCAGCGCCAACGAGCCAACCACGGCCAGCAAAACTTCCCAGAAATTCACGGACTCAGTCTATGGCGGCCGTACCCCAGTGGGTGCGATCGCTGAGTGCCCGCACCCGGCGGCGGCTGGCCGTTCGCCGTGAAAGGATGAAGCATGTGACGATTCCGCAGACCCGCGCCGAAGCACGTGCCCTCGAACGCGCCCAAACAACTACAGTTGTCCGTACCGCTCGCGGTCAACGGTTGCCGGGAACGCGGTATCGTGAGCCGGCGTGGGGTGGCGGTGCGGCGGTGAGCTTGGGCGTTTTGGTCGGTGTTTTCGGCGCGCTCGTGGGAATTGCGCCGTGGCTTTTGACCGGCGCGACTCTGCCCCTTCAAAATTTGTGGGGCACGCACACGGCTCCCGAGTCGATGCCGGTGGCTTTGCTGCCGATCAGTCAGTACAACGCGAGAGACATCGTCATCATGCTTGTGGTTGGCGCTCTGATTGCGGGGTTTGGTGCTTGGGGCGCGGCGAGGATCACGCGAGAGTCGCTCCGATGGGGCGCTCTCGCCGGGCTGGTGCTGGCGTACGCGGTAATTATTGTGCAGTCATTCCTGGTGACGGCCGAGGGGTTGCGCAACGACGAATCGGCGCAAATCTATGTTGCCGGACTCCTCGGGGGCACCCTGATATCGGCGGTCATCGGCGTCGGTATTTTCTATCTCGCCTCGGCCCGAACCCCGGTGCTACGAGCCTTGGCCGTGGGCGCGCTGGCAGTGCCGTTGGGCGCGTGGCCCTTAGTGTTTGCGCGTACCTCGCTCGTTGGTGAGTTTTCGATCACCGACGTCCCGTGGCTCCAGTGGATGCCCGGCGTCATTGCCGGGCTTGCACTCGCGTGGCTTGGCTGGCGTAGTGGTGCGGCGGTGCTCGTGTGGGTGCTGACGCTCGCGTTCTTATGGTTCTTGCCCGCGGTGTTTTCTGCGATTCAGTCGGCGCTGGGTAATCGCGTTATCCTGGGCGACTTTTCGGCCATGATCGCCAACGCGAGCAGAGCCTTCGGCCACACGATCCTTCCCAACGAGCTCAACGTGGCAAACGTGATCGTTGCCGTGGTGATTGGCGTGCTCGGTGCCGCGGGGCTGGCGGTCTTGGAGCGCCGTCGTACCTCTGCGGGTTAGCCCGCCCCGCCCCGCGCTACTGTTCCCGCGCGGAAAGGACGCAAAATTCGTTGCCCTCGGGGTCCGCGAGCACAGTGAACGTCGCGTCGGCGGGTTGGCCGACGTCGATGCGCTTAGCGCCGCGATCGAGGAGGCCCTGGATGAGGGCGTCGCGATCATCGCTCAGGTGCGGCGCGAGGTCCATGTGCAGCCTGTTTTTGACCGTTTTGTCTTCGGGGACCGGAACGAACACGAGGCCCGGCGGGCGGCGCTCCCAGGGGGTGGAGAAGGATTCCTCCATGACGTATTTAGGGACAATGACGATTTCTTCATCCGACTCGTAGATGACCTGCCAGTCCAGGGTGTCGGCCCACCAGCGGAGGCTCATGGTGGTGAGCTTACGCGGGGTGCGCGGGTGTTGGGGAGGTGCCGGAGCGTCAATGCGGCCAGCCGCTGTCCGCGACTTACCACGTGTGACGCTTATCCCCGTGCCATAAGCGTTGCACGTGGCAAGTCGCGAAGTGGGTTGCGGCGCGGAGCGGGCGGAGCGGCGGAGTCAGGGCAGGGTCGCGCTACAGCGTCGCGGCGGCCTCGAAACACATCCACGCCTGCAATTGCGTCGACAGGTCGATGCGCTTAGCGCCCGGGTAACACTCGGCGGAACTCTTGAACGGTTCGTTCGGAAAGATGAGCCCCTCTCGCGCCGTGAAAAGCGAGACCTTGAGCCGCGCCTCCTGCGCCCCATCCCACAGCGCCGACGCCGTGTCCAACACCAGCCTCCGCGCAATGTCGCACGCTTCTGCATCCGCCGCGCGCAATTCCGCAGAGCGCGCCGCCAGTGCCAAGTACCGCACCAATATCCCGGTAAACAGGCCGCCATCCCCGGAGCCGTGGGTCTTCAGCGATCGGCGCCCGCCGGGGCCGGACACCACCAGCTCCCGGTCCACCGCCCGCACGAGCGACGCCGCCCGCGCCACATACGCCGAGCCCCCAGTGTCGCCTGTGCCGCCTGAGCTCCCTGACCCACCAGTGCCACCCGAGTCACCAGACCCGCCCGACCCACCAGCAACCTTCGCCAACTCCAACAGTGCCCCCAAAACCGGCCCCTGGTTGTACGTCCATACCGACGGCTCCAGCACCTCGGCGCCGTCGCGGATTTTCACCCCGTCCAGGTACAGCCCGGACTCCGCGTCATATACCTTCGCATCCAGCCACGCGAGCAACTCAGAGGCAACGGCAACATCCCCGCGCCGCGCCGCAATCAGCGCCACCGGTGCCGTCGCCGGCGTGTTCTTGAAATCGCGCGCGGTATTCCAAAACACCCCGCCGCCCAAATCCGGCGTCACCGCCGAGGTCAACGAATCCTGCAATCGCGCCATCGCCCGCGCATTCCGCAACCGCCCTGAGCGCCGCCCCACTTTCTTCGCCGCCTCAGCCAGTGCGTCCAGCCGCCCCACTGAGAGGGCCAACCAGGCCATGTCGTCATAGTACGAATTCGTAAACCGCAACGCGTTCCGCAACCGCATGGTGGTGACCAGCCGGGAAGCCAGCTTTCCGGCACTGGGGTGATCATCGCCGTCGAACCTCACACCCGTGGCCAACTCCCGGTAACCCGCGTCCACCAAGCAATCCACAAAGTGTGCCTGCCACCAATAGTGCCACTCGGGCGAGAGGCGCCACGGCCGCACAATCGCGCCCAAATACGTGCCCGGCAGCGCCCACAGCCGTTGACCGTAGAGGTGCGTCACGGCGCGCGCGGCCGCCGTCGATCGGGAATCCCAAGTGTCCATAAGCCCACCTTATGAGCCGCGCGGCGCACGCAAAAGACCCGGTACGCTGGCAACGGAACACTACTCAAGGAGGACTAGTGGATATTGCAGGCGCCAGCGCGCTCATCACCGGCGGCGCATCCGGGCTCGGGGCGGCCACGGCCAAAAAGATGTACGACGGCGGAGCTTACGTTGTGCTCGTGGACTTGCCTTCTTCGCGGGGCGAGGAATATGCCCGCGAGTTGGGCGAGCGGGCGCGGTTTGTTGCCGCGGATGTGGCTGATGAGGGGCAGGTGGCTGCCGCGGTTTCCGCCGCGGGTGAGCTTGGCCCGTTGCGGCTGGCCGTGAATTGCGCCGGAGTCGCGACACCCGGAAAGGTGCTCGGGCGGGACGGCGTCTTGCCGCTGGAACAGTTTGAGCGGGTGATTCAGGTGAATCTCATCGGGACCTTTAATGTGACGCGGCTGGCGGCCGAGGCGATGGCCGAGACATCGCCGGTCAAGGACGCAGCGACGGGGACTGAAGAGCGCGGGGTGATTGTGAATACCGCGTCGGTTGCCGCGTTCGACGGGCAGATCGGGCAGCCCGCGTATTCGGCGTCCAAGGGTGCGGTGGCGGCGATGACGCTGCCGTTGGCTCGCGAGTTGGCGCGGCAGTTGATCCGGGTGATGACGATTGCGCCGGGCATTTTTGAGACGCCGATGATGGCGGGGTTGCCGGAAGAAGCGCAGAAGTCACTGGGTCAGCAAGTACCGCACCCCTCTCGGCTGGGTAAACCTTCTGAGTATGCGGCATTGGTGGAACACATTGTGGCGAACCCGATGCTCAACGGCGAGACCATCCGCCTGGACGGCGCGATCCGAATGGCACCGAAGTGAGTGCGCTGGCGGCCGGTGGTGCCGGTGGGTCCGCTGCTGGTACCAGCGGCGACGGTGGTGGCGGGGTTGCGGCCGGGGATGCCGCGGGGGTTGCCGGCGGCGCGGACTGGCCGGTTGAGGACGACGGTGCGCACGCCGCCGCGGCCGCCGTCGCCTCCGGTATCGACCCGACTCCCTCGCTGAGTGCGCCGCACGCCGGTGCCGACTTTTATCACGTCGAGGCGTGGCTTGCCGAGCATGAACGTTCCAAGCTCGCCGAACTGCGCGAGTTTCTTGCTCGCGAGGTGTTGCCGCACGCATCCCGGTGGTGGGACGCGGCGTCCTTCCCGGTCGATTTGTTGCCCAAGCTCGCAGCCCTTGGCTTGAGTGCACCGATCCAGCAGGGCTATTCGCCGCTGTTTCAGGGGCTGGTGATTGCCGAGCTGACCCGAGCCGACACCTCGATCGCGACCTTCTTCATGGTGCATCACGATCTGTATGTCGAGGCGTTGCACCAGTTTGGAACGCCCGAGCAACAGCAGCGCCTGCTCGGCCCGGCGCAGGCGTTGGAAGAGACCGGAGCATTCGCGTTGACCGAGCCGGAGCACGGTTCAGACATTTCGGCGCGCATGGAGACGACGGTGCGCCGGGACGGGGATGATTGGATTCTGAACGGCCGCAAGCGTTGGATCGGCAACGGCACGTTTTGCGACCGGATGGTGCTGTGGTGCACGGACGAGTCCACCGGCGAGGTCCGCGGATTCTTCCTCGACGCCAACGCCCCCGGCGTCACGCGAACCCGGATCGAGAACAAGATCGCGTTGCGGACCGTGCAAAATGCGGACCTGGTTTTTCAGGATGTTCGTGTGCCGGAGTCGGACCGCATGCAGGGCGTCGCCTCTTTTAATGACGTGAAGCGCCTGCTGTTGGGCTCTCGGATCATGGTGGCCTGGCAGGCGGTCGGTCAGCAGCTCGCCGCATTCGACGTCGCCAGTGCGTACGCCCGTGAGCGCGAACAGTTTGGCCGCCCGATCGGCGCGAACCAGCTGGTGCAAGGGCAGCTCGTGCAGATTCTCGGCAACGCGGTGTCTTCGATGTCGATGCTCGCGCAACTCGCGCATTTACAGCGCATGTCGCTCGATCACGACGGCTCACTCGAAATGCCGCAAGCAGCACTCGCCAAGTCCTTTACCTCGGCGCGCATGCGCGAGAGCGTCGCCCTGGCGCGCAGCATCTTGGGCGGCAACGGCATCGTCACCGATTACCGCGCCGCGAAGATCTTCGCCGACGCGGAGGCGATCTTCACCTATGAGGGCAGTTTCGAGGTCAACACCCTGATCGTGGGCCGGGACATCACCGGCATCTCCGCGTTCAAGTAGCGGCGTCCTCCCTCAGAAAGTTGACGCAGATTACCGAAGTTGTGCGGGATTTCGCACACTTTTGTTAATCTGCGTCACCTTTTCTTGGGGAGGGGAGGAAGTGTGACGGCGTTGCTCACCTATACTTCTTTTCCCCGGCTTCCACGGGGGTACTGATAGCGTTTCGTTCCAGCGGCATCGGGCAGGTTCCAAAGTCCGTGAACGCGCTCGGGTAATTGATGGCGCGGTTGAAGTCGAGAGTGACCGTGCCATCCGGGCGCGGCTTGGTGATCTGCAGCTTCCGCCAGTGGTCGGTGCTCTCCCCGTTGGTCGCATCGAAGAAGTTCAGGATGAGTGAACCCAACTTGTCCGGCTCCACCGGGAACGTGTACTCCTGACCGTCAAGCGTGAACGTCACCTCGCCCACAAACTCGGCATCGGTGCGGTACCCGAGAGCGGTCCCAATCTCGGCGAAAACCGGATCGGCATAGGGGACAAATCGGCCCTCCACCACCGCTTCCGGTGCATATTCAAACATCGGCACACCGGAGAACTCGTCCAGTAGCGGGGAATTGGGGTCATGAATGCGGATGGCGTACCGGTCGTCGCGCACGGCCAACTCGACCAGCACGTCGCCAAAGGTCACCCAGGGCAGCGATGCGTCCTCGGTCATGGACGCGGTGATCGTCCCATCGACCGGTCTCGTCCCCGTTTCTTCCACGCCGGCCAACCGCAAGCCATCGGACTCGGTTGCGCTCAGAGCGGCGTGCCCACCTCCGGAGGCGCGGCCGGTTGCTGACCACAGCCCCGGCACACCCTCGTATGCGCGGGGCTCTTCATCCAGCCAGTGCAAAGCCGTCAGCGACAGCCAGCCGAGCGGCTCGGACAGCGCTTTCGTGCGCCCATCCCGGAACCGTTGCCAGCGATCGAGCACCTTCTGATCCACATTTTCAGCCATACCCTCTTAACCTTTCCCCGATCCAACTCTATTTCCGCGCCCGTGTCTTGGCGCGCCGTCGTACATAACTCACTGCCACGGCAACCACGGTGCCAAGCGCAATCCCGGTGCCCATGCCGATCAGCGAGACGGCCCACGCGGGCAGGTCGGTGCCGGTGGCGAAGAGCGCGCCCATGCCGACCATGAAGACCGCCCAGAGAATTGCGCCAAGAACCGAGGCGGTCAAAAACGGCCGCCACGGCACGCCCGCGATCCCGGCCGCGGCCATTGACGCGGTGCGGCCGCCGGAGAGGAAGCGCACCGACACGAGCGCCGTGAACGTCTGCGCCGGCCCAACCTTTGCAACGAGCGCGACGATTCGCGCGTGCACCCAGCGCCACCAGCGAAAGCGGTCCAGCCAGCGGGTGAGCCCGAACCGGAAGGTTGCGTAGAGGGCTAGGTCGCCAAGCCAGCAGCCCAGCGCAGAGCAGAGAATAACGACGGCGAGTGGGTACCTTCCGTCCGCGGCGAGGGCTCCGGAGCCAATCACCAAGAGCTCTGAGGGAATGGGCGGGAAGAAGGCGTCGGCAGCGACCGAGACGATGAGGACGGACAGGAACCAGGGCGAGGTGGCGAGGACGTCCGGATCCATGGGTTAGCGGTTCGCCTGCTGCTGGTGCTGCGGCTGGGCGAGCGCGGCGGGGGTGTGTTTGAGAGTGAGCTCGCTTGTGAAGGTGCGGGTTTCGCCGCTGAGCGGGTCGGTGAACGTGATGCTTTTGGCGAGCAGTTGTAGCGGTTCTGCGTAGTTGTCGGGGGCCTCGTCGAGGAGGGTGGGGTAGTAGCGGTCGTTGAGGATGCCGAGCCCGAGTTTGCCCATGTGCTGGCGTAGCTGGTGGGTTTTGCCGGTGTGTGGGTAGAGGCGGTAGAGCGCATGGGTGCCGTCGGTGTGTGCGAGGTCGATGAGGCTTTCGGCGTTGGGCTCGCCTTCGAGTTCGCGGGAGAGCAAGTAGTCCTTTGTTTTGACGAGGCGGTTGCGGACGGTTTGCGGGAATTGTTGAGCGGGGTCGAAGCGTGCGACGGCCTCATAGGATTTGCTGACGAGGCGCCGCTCGAAGAGTTGCTGGTAGTCGCCGCGGGATGCGGGGTTGAGTGAAAAGAGGAGGACGCCGGCGGTCATGCGGTCCAGGCGGTGGATCGGGACAAGGTCCGGGAGGTTAAGGGAGGCACGCAGGCGGACGAGTGCGCTTTCCTTGACGTACATGCCGCCGGGGGTGGTCGGCAGGAAGTGCGGTTTGTCGGCGACGAGGAGGTGGTCGTCGCTGTGCAGGACGGTGATATCGACCGGGAGCGGCTGCTCTTCGGGGAGTTCGCGGTAGTACCAAATGAAGGTGTGTTCGCCGAGCGGGGTGTCGCGCGTGAGCTTGACGCCGCCGATGCCTTGGACCTCGCCGCGGTCAAAGCGCTCGGCGATGCCGTCCGGGTCGACGTGGCGGAAGCGGGCGAGTAGATAGCCGAGAGCGGTACCCCATTCGCCCGATTCGGGGAGCCGGACTCGGGTGGCGTTGACGCCGTCGCGCACCGGGAGCGGGGATTTCATCACGGCTTCAGTCTAGTTCCCGCCCGCGTTTCGCATCCCCGTACCGCACTTTAAGAGGCATGTGCGGGGAAATTTTTGCGGTACGGGGATGCGAAACGCGGGAGGCGGCCGGGTGTGCGACGTGGCTGGTGGCCGTGCGGGGGTGCGAAACGCGGGAGGACGCGGGTTACTCGTGGTGGTAGGGGCGCCCGGCCGCGATCTCTTGTGCGCGGTACACCTGCTCGGCCAGGATGAGCCTGACCAATTGGTGCGGGAACACCAGCGGAGAGAGCGACCAGACAAAGTCGGCTTTGTTGCGAAACTCGTCGGTGACCCCGTAGGCGCCACCGATGACGAAGCTGACTCGTTTGCCGAGATCGAGTTGGCCCTGAACTCTCGCCGAGAGGGAAGGCGAGTCGATCGCTTTGCCGCGTTCGTCGAGAAGGATGAGGTAATCCCCTTGTGCTTTGGAAGCCAGCTTTTCGCTCTCAAGCTGCCGCGCGCCGTCGTACTCCAAATTCGAGTGGGGCACGAGTTGCCAGGTGAGATCCCATGGCTTCTTCAGCCGCTTTTCGAAACGGGCGATGCCGTCGGAGACCCAGTCCTCGTGTTTGCGGCCAATGGCCAGCGCGCGCAGGCTCATTTTTCGTTGCGTCGGAGGGTGAGGATTTGGGCGACGCGGCCGATGGGGCCGTCTTCGTCGTAGAGGTCGCTCGCGGTGAGGCCGGCGCCGGTTTCGCCCCAGGAGACGCGGGTGTCCAAGCCGACCCAGCCGTGGCGCGGTTGGCGGAAGAGGTGGACCGTGAGGTCGACGTTGGGGAAAAGCCAGTCGCGCGGGTTTTGACGGACGGCGATGCCGTTGGCGGTGTCGACGAGGCCCATGAAGGAGGCGTTGGCTTCGCTTTCTTCGCCGAGGACGAGCGGGTACGGGGTGGAGAGCCAGGCGGTGCCGTTGCCGGGGCCGTTGCTGGCGACCTTCTTGAACTTCAGCGAGCGGATGAAGCCGCCGGGCCAGACATCGGAAATGTTGGTGATGTCTTCACAGGTGTCCGGCGCGGGGAGGGGGTTGAGGTGGGTGCCGGCGACGTCGGCGGTATCCGACTTGATGAGGCGCCAGGCGTAGGCGCGGATCGCGGCGCGGCCGTTGTGGCTCATGGTCGCTTGGATGAGTTCGATGGTGCGGCCGGGGCGGATCACTTCGGTGGTGACTTCGATGAGGCCGCCGTGGATGAGGCCGAGGATTTCGAAGGTGACTTGGGAGAGCTGGACGTCCTCGCGCGGGTGGTTCGTGTTGATCGCGTGGACGAGGAGGCCCGAGGCCGGAGCCATGTGCTGCTCGTGGGGGTTCCAGGCGCCTTGGGTGTGCAGGGTGGAGTAGAAGTGGGTGTCGTCCTTGCGGACGTAGTAGGCGCTGGGGGTCTGCTCAGGGTTGTCCTCGCCGAGGTGGGTGTCCGGGTTGGCGTCGGTCAGGTCCGGGGTCTCGGTGGCGCTACTCATGGGTAATAGCGTAGCGCGGTGGTTGTGGTCTGGACGTTTTCGCGCGGGCCGCCGGTGCCTGGGGCTCTGACTAATGGCTTTGTCTTTTGTTGCCCCGCCGGAGATTTCTAAGTTGCACGGTTTGAGACACGGCCGGGGGCGCTTCTGGCAAACCACAACGGCAGATAGCGACGAAGATAGTTACATGGAACAGAAAAATGAGGGTTCAAGCAGTGCGGGTCTTGTCATCACGATTGTCGGGGTCGTACTGATTGGCGCGCTCGTCGCGTGGGCCGGCAGCGTTGACGGGCGCACAGTGTGGGGCGGCGTCCCGCTATTTGCGCTCGCCGTCGCCGGAGCATTCCTGATTCAGTGGCTGGTCTACATCCCGTCCATACTTGCCAGAACGGAAAAATACTTTGATCTGACCGGATCGCTGACCTTCATCGCCATCAGTATTGCTCTGCTCATTGCCACCCCGAACAAGGACCTGCGGTCCTGGATCCTGGCCCTCGCGGTCATCCTCTGGGCCGTGAGGCTCGGTTCATTCCTGTTTGCCCGCGTCGCCCGCTCTGGCTCCGACTCGCGCTTCGACACCATCAAAAATCAACCACTTCCATTCCTCCGAGTCTGGACCATGCAAGGGCTCTGGGTCAGTGTCACGGCCGCCGCAGCCTGGATCGCCATCGCCTCGGGCTCGCGCCAACCGGTCGACATTTTCGCCATTATCGGCATCATTCTGTGGTTTGCCGGGATGGCAATCGAAACCACCGCCGACTGGCAAAAACAACAATTTCGAGCGAACCCCAGCAATAAGGGAAAATTCATCGATATTGGCCTCTGGTCTCGCTCCCGGCACCCCAATTACTTTGGCGAAATCACGCTCTGGGTCGGCGTTTTTCTGATCGCGGCACCGACCCTGCAAGGCTGGCAGTGGGTCGCCATCCTTTCCCCCATCTTCGTGATCCTGTTGCTTACCAAAGTCAGCGGCATCCCGCCCCAAGAAAAACAGGCCGAGAAGCGCTGGGGTGACACTCCCGAATATCAGGCATATAAGTCACGCACTAACAAGCTGATCCCCAGGATTCGCCCAGCCAGCACTCGTAAAATCGAGTGAATTGCCGATGACCCACCCGCAATAGCGCCCGGAGCCGTTGACCGCTCCAATTCGTTTGTTGCCAGCGTGGCCACGACACTCAAGGAACCCCCATGACGATGCCCTTCGCTAGCACCGCCGCCCACCTCACGCCGTCATCCCTGGTGCCTGCCGCCACGGATCCGAGCCAACCGCAATATGAGGGCTTCATCGGCTGGATCCTCAGCCTGATCGACACTCTCGGTGAAATCGGTGTTGGCATCGCCGTCTTCGCCGAAACCTTCATTCCTCCCATCCCCTCTGAAGCGGTGCTGCCGGTGGCCGGGTTCCTCGCCTTCGACGGCCGGATGAATCCCGTTTTCGCTTGGGCCATGGCAACGCTCGGCGCGCTTGTCGGCGCGTGGGCCTGGTACGCAATCGGTGCCGCCTTGGGTCGTGACCGCACCCGCCGGCTTATCGTGAAAATCCCGCTCATGGACGGCGAAGACTTCGACAAAGCGGAGAAATTCTTCCAGAAGTGGGGTGTCGTCGCGGTACTGGTTGGTCGCTGCGTCCCGCTGGTGCGCTCCTTTATCTCGATCCCCGCGGGCATCGAGCGCATGAACCTGCTCAAATTTTCCGCCTACACCGCACTCGGTTCAGGTGTGTGGAACGCCATCTGGATCGGCCTCGGATACGCATTTGGCCCGGCGATCCGTCCAGCCTTGGAAAACTGGAGCGGAATCCTGTCCAAAATCGTGGTCATCGTGATCTTGGCACTCGTCGCGTGGTTCGTCATTGCGCGGCTCCGCAAACGCTCGCGCCTAAAAACACCGCAAGCATAATTTCCCCAAACTAGTTGATCCGCTGCACCGAATAGCTTTGTACACGTGCACAGAATCCGCATGCCGTGAACATCGCCAAGGGAGCGCAGTTGGACAGCCAGACCGCGAGCACACCGGAGCTCACTCCGCCCGCCGCATCCCGCCGGATTGCCGTTGTCGGCTCCGGAATCTCCGGACTCATTGCAGCCTGGATTCTCAGCAAAACCAACACTGTCACGCTCTTTGAAAAGGACGATCGGCTCGGCGGTCACGCGCACACGCACACCGTCCGCACCACGCCAGAATCTATTTCCGAAACCACCAACGTGGACTCCGGATTCATCGTCTTCAACGAACGCACTTACCCAACACTGATCCGCTTTTTTCGCGAGCTCGGCGTCGACTCGCAAGCGTCCGACATGTCAATGTCCATCACGTGCCAGGGCTGCGGCCTCAGTTACGCCGGCGGCAAGGGACTCCGCGGCATCTTCCCCCGCGGCGCCGGCAACTTGCTGCGCCCGAGCTTCCTCAAAATGCTCCTGGAAATCAAGCGTTTCCACCGCCTGGCAACCCGGTTGCTTGAGAGCACTGCAGGAGCCATGCAGGAGCCAACTTTTCGTGACCCTGCATCACCGACGCTCGGCGACTTTTTGCGCGAGCACCGGTTCTCGGTGCATTTCACCAGCCACTTCCTGACGCCGCTCATCTCGGCGGTGTGGTCCTGCAACGCCGCGACCGCCGCGCAATACCCGGCCCGCTACCTCTTCACCTTTCTGCAACACCACGGCATGCTTAGCGTCAGCGGCTCCCCGCAATGGCGCACCGTCACCGGCGGCTCCGAGCAATACGTCCGCAAAGCAGCGGCGAGCATCGCGGATATCCGCCTGGGTTCTCCGGTTCAGAGCATTAAGGACGACGGCGTTAAGGTCGCCATCACCTCGATTCCCACCTTGGTCGCCACAACAGCGAGCGCCCCCGTAGCCGTGGCGGACCGCTTGACCCCACCAGAACGTGTCGGTGCCGCGCGCCTTGCCAGCGCGGCACCGGCATCCCCATATGGCGCTGACCCACTCACCGAGGAGTTCGACGCCGTCGTCATCGCGACACACCCCGACCAGGCGGCATCGCTGCTGGAAGACGGCCACCCCGCGAAAAGCATCCTCAGCGATATGCCTTATTCCGTCAATGAAACAGCCCTGCACCGCGATGCGAGCGTCCTGCCCAGCAACCCGGACGCGAGCGCGTCGTGGAACTACCTGCTACCGGATTGCGGGGCAATGCCCGAAGATGTACTCGTGAGCTATGACCTCAGCCGACTGCAATCACTCGGGAACCCCGGCGGCAAACCGTTCGTGGTCAGTCTCGGCCTGGGAGAGAGTATCGATGATGCAGCTGTCATCGATCGGATGACCTATGAGCACCCGCAATACACCCCCGAATCGCTCCGCGCGCAAGCAGAGCTCAGGAACCTCAACTCGCCGCGCATTGCCTTTGCCGGCGCTTACCACGGCTGGGGTTTCCATGAGGACGGAGCGCTTGCAGGCGCGCGGGCGGCCACGCACCTCGGCGGAGTGTGGCCCGAATGACGCCGAGCGCAATCGGTGCGGCCAACTCACTGTATGCGGTCAACATTCGTCACGTTCGCCGTGAGCCCATGGGCAACTCCTTTCGGTACCGTTCTTATCAATGGTTTGTCGATCTCGATCACCTTCCTCGCCTGCCCTGGTGGGCAAAGCCGTTTGCGCAATTTCGCGGCAAGGACCATCTGAGCGACGCCCCCGGCAACCCGCTTAACAGCATCGCCGCCAACGTGCGCGCCCACCTCAATGCCAAAGGCATCACCGCCGACGGTCCCATCTACATGCTTGCCAACGCCGCAATCCTTGGGTGGGTGTTCAACCCGGTCTCCTTCTTTTGGTGCTTCCGCAATACACCTGAAGGGGCGCCGTCCGAACTCGAGTGCGTCCTCGCCGAAGTCCACAACACCTACGGCGAACGCCACACCTACGTCCTCCACCCCGACGCAAGAAACCGCGCCGCAACGACCAAGGACTTTTACGTTTCCCCCTTTCATCCGGTCGATGGCCACTACACGATGACCCTGCCAAAACCAGATAAGCACCTGGCTCTGACAATCACTTTGCACCGACCAGAATCCAAGCCGTTTACCGCCACGATGACCGGAAACCGCCTGGCCATTACCGGAGGGAACATTGCCCGGATGCTCACAGCAATTCCGCTTGCCCCCTTGCGCGTGCTCGCTCAAATCCACTATCAAGGTGTCAAGCTGTGGCTACGCAGGCTCCCCGTCCAGCACCGACCGGCGCCGCCGACCAACCAACTCAGCCTCTCTCGAAAGGACTCGCAGTGACCACGACAACCGCCCACGTCAGCGCCGATATTTGGCCGGACATCGCGCGCGTCCCGGACGGACTTCGAGCCCAACTCGGCGCACCCATTGCACGCAAACTCTTCCTGAGCGCCGTGCGCCGCCTGCCGCTCACCCTCGAGATGCCCGGCACCGCACCAGAACCCAATAACGGCACCACCAATAAGACCGCAACCCACCCGGTCATGACCATCCACTACCCGGACCGCTTCTTCGCCCGTCTCGCCCAGAGCGGCCTGATCGGCCTCGGCGAGTCCTACATGGCACGCGAGTGGGACGCCGAGGATCTCGCCGCGGTCATGGGCGTTTTCGCCTCCCAAGTTTCCAAGCTCATCCCGCAACCCCTCCAAGCGCTCCGAAGCCTGCTCATCCCGCGTCACCCCAAGTCGGAGCGCAATGAGAGCGCCAACACCAAAAGCAACATTGCCCGTCATTACGACCTTTCCAACGACCTCTTCGCCTCGTTCCTCGACCCGACCCGCACCTACTCTTCCGCTCTGTTTGAAAGTCTTGACGCGCCGTCGTACGCCACCTTGGAGGCCGCGCAACAACGCAAGATCGACCGCCTGCTGGACGCCGCCAAGGTCACCGCCGGGTCGCGCGTGTTGGAAATCGGCACCGGCTGGGGCGAACTCGCCCTCCGCGCGGCCGCCCGGGGCGCCACCGTGTTCTCCGTGACCCTCTCCGAGGAGCAAAAGGAACTCGCCGAACGGCGCGTCGCCGAGGCCGGGCTGTCCGGCCAAGTCACCATCCAGCTCATGGATTACCGGCAGATCACCGGCCAATTCGACGCCGTACTCTCGGTCGAAATGATCGAAGCCGTCGGGCTCGAATTCATGCCAGAATACTTCCGCGTCATCGCCGATTCGCTGGTGCCCGGCGGCCGCGTGGGCCTGCAAGCGATCACGATCGGCCACGAACGCATGCTCGCGACCCGCAACTCCTACACCTGGGTGCACAAATACATTTTTCCCGGCGGCATGATCCCCTCCTCCGAACTGATCGGCGCCGAGGCCCGCGCGCACGGGCTGATTGTGGAAAACCGACTCGCGTTCGGGCAACATTACGCGGAAACGCTACGGCTCTGGGACGAGGCGTTCAACCGGGCGAGCGAGCGCGTGGATGCGCTCGGATTCGACGAAACTTTCCGGCGCATGTGGCATTTCTACCTCGCCTATTCGCGCGCCGGCTTCGCATCCGGCTACCTCGATGTGCAGCAATTCGCGATGGTCAAGGGCGGCCGCGCATGAACTCCATGAATTACGACGGCGATGGGCCGGGTATCGCAGGTAAGCTCGCCTCGGTCGTTGAGTCAGTGGGCGGGGGCGAGTGCCCGGTCACCATCGAGGCATGGGACGGTAGCGTTGCGGGTGCCTCTAGTGATGTGGGCGCGCCGGTGGTGTCGTTGCGTTCGCCGAATGTGGTGCGGCGGCAGGTGTTTTCACCTGGGGAACTCTCGCTGGCGCAATCCTATGTGATGGGCGAACTCAGTGTTTCCGGGGATGTGTACTCGGCGTTGCGGTATGTGTGGGATTGGGTTCAGGCACGCCGTGACGAGGGGCAGCCGGTTGGTGTTCTGGTGACACCGGCCCTGATCGCTCGGTTATTGGGTGTGGCTCGGGATGCCGGGGTGTTGCGCGAGCTGCGCCCTCCCGCGGCGCCCGCGACGCAAGCGAAGCTGGGTGGGCGGCTGCACTCGTTGCGGCGGGACTCGGATGCGATTAGCCACCACTATGACCTCTCCAATGATTTTTACGGGCTGATCTTGGACGAGCGCATGGCGTATTCCTCAGGGTATTGGGGCGCTGGAGCTAGTGATTTGGAGCAGGCGCAAGCCGATAAGTGCCGGTTGGTGGGGTCGAAGCTGGGTTTGCGGCCCGGCATGCGCGTGCTGGATATCGGGTGCGGGTGGGGGTCGCTCTCGATTGAACTGGCGGAGCAGTTTGGTGTGGAGATGGTCGGGGTGACGATTTCTGCGGAGCAATTGGCGTTTGGATTTGAGCGGGCGGCGTCGAGGGGCGTGTCTGATTTGGTGGAACTGCGCTTGCAGGATTACCGCGAAATATCCGGCGGCCCTTTTGACGCTGTGGTGTCTTTGGAAATGGGCGAGCACGTCGGTCAGAAAAACTATCCGCGCTACGTCGAGGCAATTCGCTCCAACCTTGCCCCCGGTGGGCGCGCGCTGGTGCAACAGATGTCGCGGCGCGGAAAGTACCCGGGCGGTGGGCCGTTTATCGAGTCCTTTATCGCGCCGGACATGTATATGCGCCCGTTGGGGGAGACCGTGGAGTTTTTTGAGCGCGGCGGCTTGGAGGTCATCGGCGTGCAGTCGCTGCGCACCGACTACGTGCGGACCGTCGAGGAATGGCGGGAGAACTTTGCGCGCAACCGCGAGGCTGCTCTGGACATGATGGGCGAGGAAGTCGTCCGGGTCTGGGAACTGTACCTGGCCGGCGGTCAGCTCAGTTTTGAGCAGGGGCGGATGGGCGTGGATCAGATCTTGATGCAGCGGTAATCACGGCGAGTGTCGGGCTAGGCTGGTTGTAGTACATCCATTCGAGGAACCCGAGCAAATTCAAGAGGGGACATTGTGACCAACAATATGAACGAGCCGTCCGCGCATACCGCCAAGCAACGCGCGATGTCCAAAGCATTCATCATTCAGGGCGTCATCGGTGCGGTGCTCATTGTGGGCGCGGTGTTGTGCTTTGTCTATGGCCAAGTCCTGCTCGGGATCCTCTTGATCGGGCTGGAGATCGTCGTCTCCCTCGTGGCGATCTTTTGGGCTCAGCACATCCAGCGGCGGGTTCGCAACGGCGAATAGTTAGATAGCACGAACGCCCCGCAATCGCTGGGATTGCGGGGCGTTGTGTATGGCGGCCACAGTGAGGTCTCGTTGGAACACAGCCAACTGGAAGGACCTTCCGTTGTGAAACACGCAATGGAATGAACGCAAATCAGTCTGAGTCAAATTGTAGGAGTATTTAGCCAAACACGTTCGGTGTTTGCGTTGAAAATAATCACATGTATCTGGGCTTCAATTTCAGCTCGGCGCTCAGTAAACCCGGCATTCTCGATGAAAGCGTTCCGTATGTCTTCGGTTGAGGATCGAGACGCTGGGTCGTACCAATAGATGATCAATTCTGCTTGGAATGAATCATCACTACCGGCATAGCTCATCGCGTGAGATAGCGATTCGGCTATCTTACTCCACCACCAGCGGTCGGACTCACCCAGAGAGCATCCAAAAATGATAAACAGCTCTGTATCATTGAACAGGTGCCCGTACCGTATCTGGTTCTGCGCCCAGAAGGGCTTCGCTAAACGCAATGCCTGATCTCGATTACCGGTAACTGCTTTTGGCGTATCAATGCCAAACAGCAAAGAACGCGGAATACCCTGCGCCCCGTGAGGGTGGACAATCTCCGTCATCACGTATGAAGAGAAGACATCCCCTGGGCGTATTCGTGCTTTCGAAACTTGACCCGGATTACCTTCAAAAGAGAAATTTCGATCTACAGTGAGGTGCGGCATTGAGTCGAACTGCTGCTGATCGAGGTAGATATAATTATCAAATATGGATGTATAGTTAAAGTTGAAGAAAACGAAATTGTAAGCATCGAAATTGTCACAGCGTGTTGGAAACGTCAACTGTCGGTAGCTATCGTCCGATAAGTCTTTTAGAAAGCCCTGCAAAGATGCCAGTGCGAGCTTCTCGTTCATCGAGTGTTCCCCAAGCTGGACAAGTAGTGCACTTGGAACGGCGAAATCCAAAAATTCTGCAAAAAATTGTTGCATTTCGCGAAGATTGACAACCAACCTGGCAGTCGCGGAGCGATCTCTACGGAATAGACCCTCGACTATCGCCTCTACGTCGCTCCAGTCTTCTTTGCCATCCTGATTCAGCCTTTCCATCTCACGATAGATGAGGTTTTCAGTATTGAATGAGCGCAGCTTCAAGAAGTGGAAAAAGCTCTCGTAGCGCGTATTGGTTTTGGCACCATAGTTGTACATGGCTTGCAAATCGAACCCATTGCCAACAAAGGAAACTATATTCCGCTGCTTAACCGGTGACGTGAATCCAGATAACATCAGGTCTCTGTGGCTCATATTGCATTCTCGCTTCTAAAATTTTATGTATTCGTATTATTACCCATACACGACAGTTTGAAAACCCCAGGATCGTACGGTGTTCCGCCCGGTGTTCGCCTCGCTCTTCCGTTCACTTTGCCGACCACACGCCACCGTCCCCGGATTTCTACGCCACTTCGCCCGAACTGGGATGGGGGTCCTGCTGCTTTCGCAGCAGACCGAGCCGGATTGCAGGTGCAGCGTGGGCTGGAAGAGTGTGCGTATCCCTCGGTGACCGAATCCGCAGACCTTTTCGAAACGAGAATTTCGCCAAACCAGGGACACGTTGTTGCGGAATACACATCATGCCGAACGGAATATTTTCTCCTTCCGTCAATCGAGCTATCCTCGCGGGGCCACTCGAGAGAAAACCGCGCCGAACCGGGGCGTTAGAGCGGCAGAAAGGAGTAATAGATATGGCGATCTATCCTCAGCCCGAAGCCGCTACGCGAACAACATCAACCACCTAATCTCGCGCGGTTATCTATCTTCGCGTCTCTACCTCACGCCAAGCGAACGAGAATGGCGAGGCAGAAGGCTACTCAATCCCGGCGCAGCGTGAAGCCTGTCGGCGCAAAGCCGAAGAACACGGTGCGACAGTTATTGAAGAGTTCGTGGATGCAGGTGCATCAGCGCGTTCGGCAGATCGTGACGGACTGCAGGCGATGTTCGGCTACCTCGGCCAGCAGGGCGCCGACTACGTCATCGTGCACAAGATTGACCGGCTTGCGCGTGACCGGATGGATGATGCGTTCATTCACCTCAAGATCAAGAGCGCGGGAGCTGCGCTCGTCTCTGTCATGGAGAACATCGACGACACGCCATCCGGCAAGTTCCAGCACGCCGTCATGGCAGGCATGGCAGAGTACTACTCGTCCAACCTGAGCCATGAGGCCAAGAAGGGTATTGGCTAGAAAGTGAAGAACGGCGGCGCCCACGGCGTCGCTTCGATCGTCTATGCCAACACGCTGAGTCGCATCGAAGGTCGCGAGATAAAGAGCGTTTCGCTCGACCCGGAGCGGGCACCGCACATCAAGCGGGCGCTCGAGACGTATGCGCGTGGTCAGGTCGGCATCTCTGACCTGCGCGATCTGCTCGAGGAGCGTGGTCTCCGGAGCCGTAAGACGACGCGGTATGTCGGCAGCGCACTTAGCAACGCCCAGGCGCATCGGCTGCTGTCGAATCCGTACTACACCGGGTGCATCAAACACCGGGATGTCTTCTACGACGGTGCGCATGAGCCGTTGATTAGCGACGAAACATGGAACGAAGTCCAGAGTGTGCTCGCAGGGAGGCGCATCGCCGGCGACCGGTCATGGAAGCATTCGCACTTCCTCAAGGGAACCGTGAAGTGCAACCGCTGCAAGCGCCGGATGGGGTTCGGCTACGCAAATGGTCGTGGTGGCACCTACGCATACTTTTTCTGCCTCAACCGGCACACCGGCCGGAGTGTCTGCGATCTGCCGTACATCCAGCAGCACGAAGTCGAAAATGCCGTTGACCATCTCTGGGCCTCGCAGCACTACAGCGAAGCCGAGCTTGCGCACATTGAAGAGACGATTGACGAGTTGGTTGCACTGGAACTTAATGACAGCAGAGAGCTGGTTGCCGTGCAGCAGAGCCGACTCGTCACGCTGACGCGCAAGAAGCGGCGGCTCAGTGATGCTTATCTCGACGGCATCGTGCAACCCGAAGACTTGAAGCCACGACAGGAGCAGCTTCAGACGGAGATCGCTGACGCCGAACGACTCGTCAGGAATGCAGCAGTCCACGGCGACATCACGAAAGAGCGCATCGGCATCTTGCTCAAGCTCGCGCGTAAAGCTCACAAGCTCCACCGATCAATCGGTGACAGGGCCAAGGGTGATCTCAACCGCGCCCAGTTCAGGGCGATATACATTGACTCGGAAAGTGACGAACCAGGTCAGGGCCACGAAGTAACCCTCGTGCCCGCGCACGCCGACGTCCTGGCCGCATTCGTGGCCGTGGCCCAGGAAGCCCGCCAGGCCCTGAACGCGCGGGACAAGGCCAGACGCAGGCGAACCAGCCAGCCAACCGCGGAGGACAACGGAAAAACCCCCGACAAGCTTTCGCTTGCCGGGGGTTCCAATCTGTATCTACTGGCGGTGACGGTGGGATTTGAACCCACGTTGGCTGTTACACCAAACAACATTTCGAGTGTTGCACCTTCGGCCGCTCGGACACGTCACCAAACAACTCCACTACTTTACCGTAAACGCCCCGTGCCACCGAAACCAGGTGGCTAGCGATGATTCGCAAAGAAATCGCGGAGCAACTCAGCGCATTCGGCCTCGCGCACCCCGCCAAACACCTCGACCCAATGGTTGAGCCGCGTCTCGCGCAGCACCTCCAGCACCGATCCGGCCGCCCCCGCCTTCGCGTCCCACGCGCCAAACACCACCCGCGGAATCCGCGCGAGCGAAATCGCGCCCGCGCACATCGCGCACGGCTCCAGCGTGACCACCAGCGTGCACCCGTCAAGCCGCCACCCCGGCACCTCCTTGGCGGCCCGCCGGATAGCCAGCATTTCCGCGTGTGCGGTGGGATCGCCGTCGTGCTCCCTTTCATTGCGCCCGGCGCCAATCACTACGCCTTCGGCGTTAAGAACGACGGCGCCAATCGGCACATCGCGCGTGTCCAGTGCCGCGCGGGCTTGGGAGAGCGCGAGGCCCATCCAGTCATAGAACTGCGCCTTCTGAAGTGCGATCCCTTTGTCCACCCCTCAATGGTACGTTTAGACCTATGCGCGTACAGGTTGTCGACCACCCCCTTGTTGCCCACAAACTCACCGTTTTACGGGAGAAGACCACGCCGTCTCCGGTGTTTCGGTTGCTCACCGAGGAACTCGTGACTTTGCTCGCCTATGAGGCAACGCGCACGGTGCGGGTAGAGCCGGTTGGGATTGAGACTCCGGTCGCGACTACTACCGGCACTGGTCTCACGAAGCCGACGCCGCTCGTGGTGCCGATTCTGCGCGCTGGGCTCGGCATGCTCGAGGGTATGGTCAAACTCTTGCCGACTGCCGAAGTCGGATTCTTGGGGATGGCGCGCAACGAGGAGACCCTGGACGTTATTACCTATGCGGAGCGGTTGCCGGATGACCTGACGGGGCGTCAGGTGTACGTGCTGGACCCCATGCTCGCGACCGGCGGAACGCTGCGCGAGGCAATCAAGTTCCTGTTCAAGCGCGGAGCTACCGAAGTGACTTGCATTTGCCTCCTGGCCGCACCCGAGGGGCTGAAGGTGCTTGAGGAAGAGCTGGCGGACGCGAACGTGAATATTGTTTTGGCGTCGATTGACGAGAAACTCAATGACAAGGCGTACATTGTTCCGGGTCTGGGCGACGCCGGAGATCGGCTCTACGGGGTAGTCGGCTAGGGCGCTTTGGATTACTGGAGAGTAGGTTTTGCCGGTCGCGCGACCGTCTCATTATGTGGACAAATATTTTCTGGCGTGACGAAGCTTAAGTTCAGATTCGATTCACACTTGGAAACAATCGAATTATCTTCGGTGTAACCAGGTAATGAGGGCTAATCTTCGAGGCGGATGGCGTTACTGGCTGGGTTCTGGCTCAAAAATTCGATTGTGAAGCGGATCACAAAATCAAGCGATTTCTCAGCATACGGACATTTTTCCCCGAGAATGATTGCCGCTGGACCTGCGTCGGGTGCAATAATTCTTTATGTGAACATCGAACCCACATCCATGACGTCGCGAGCCCCGCAGGCCATCAAGCCTGCGGACGTTGCCCGTGAGTCGATGTGCTGTCGTTGTCGAATGCATAGCTAAAGCACTACCCCAGCTCTAGTTCTCTATTCATCATTCGAGCCCAACGGCGGGTTCGCCCGTCTCGTCTCGGACACCACCCCTGCATTCGAGCCGATGATTTCGGTTTCTCAACGTTTACGAGGTTTCACCATGAGCACTTCTTCCGGCTACGTCCACATCTCTGTACGCAACGCTCAAAACCGCTCCCGCGCTGTACGTCAAGCGGGACCGTCCCACTACGGTTACGGCAACCCTGGTGTCGCACCGGGTTCTCCCTACGCCTATTCGCCGCAACAACGTTTTGCGCCCGTTCCGGTGGCGGCGACTGCGCCGCGATTGGGCCCAGCGAATAGTTCCTCTGCGGACGTGGCTCGCCCCGACGCCGATGCCATCGCGCGTGGCTTTGTTCTATACGTCGGCATTGACGAGGACACCGCCGCCGACGCCGGAACCTCGCTCGCCAAGCTCGCTCAAGAGGTGCGGAAATTTGTGCAGACTCTCGTGCCCGAGGCCGAAAGTCACGCGGCGGTAGCGATCGCACCCTCCACGGCGATCGGCTCCGACCTCGAAGTGGTGCGCCGCGCGCTGGGGGATCCCACCGCCGCCCGGGCGCAACGCATTGATTCCGCGATCAACCAGGAGAGCGCGCCACGACCCAATGGCGTGTTGATTGATTTGCCGCGCCGCGAGGTCCACCTGGACGGGGAGAGCCTCAACCTGACCTACAAGGAGTTCGAACTTTTGAGCTTCTTGGTCGACAACGGGACCCGCACGGTCACTCGTGACGAACTGTTGGATTCGCTGTGGAGTGGATCGGGCGAAGTGCCGAATGAGCGCACCATTGACGTGCATATTCGCCGACTGCGCTCCAAGCTTGGCCGGCTCGCCAACACAGTGCGCACCGTGCGCGGCCAGGGTTACCGCTTCTACGAGCACCCCGAAGTTGTCATCTGGTCCGCGCCAGAGTACTCGATTTAGTTTTCCCCACGGTTAGAGCGGGAGCGGCGAGCGCTGCTTCCATCACTTGGCAGGCCCAATTTAACGGTGCAGGCCCATATATGGGCCTGCACCGTTAAATTGGGCCTGCTAAATTGGGCCCGCATTCTTGGGGCGCGCCACGGCGCAGGCGCCCGTTGCGCTGCAATTACTTAGCGCCCCAGTAGCGTCCCAGCATTGCCCGCGCCGCCATTGACTAGACTGAACGCATGAAGGGCAACGTCAAGACTCTGATGCTCATGCGGCACGCCAAGGCGGCATGGCCCCCGGATGTTGACGACTTTGACCGCCCGCTTGCCGAGCGCGGCCACGAGCAAGCGCCCGAGGTGGGCCGCTGGATGCTGGAAAACAATACGGTTCCGGACTACATCCTGACCTCGAGTGCCCTGCGCACCCGGCAAACCACCACGTGGGTTTCCCAGGAACTGGGGGAGCTTGCGCCGACGGCCAAATTGGAGGACGGTCTTTACGGCGCCACCGGGACGGAAATTATCGTCCACATCAATCACGTTCCCGAGACTGTGCGATCGCTACTGGTTGTCACCCACATGCCCGGTGTCCAGGACGCAGCGATGCGCCTCGCCAGCGCACAATCCGATGAGGACTCCGTGCTGGATCTCGCAGGACACTATCCGACCGCCGCTCTGACGGTCATGAACGTCACGAAACCCTGGGCGGAACTTGACGGCAGGGACGCTGACGTCACGAATTTCTTTGTCCCGCGCTAAAGCGTCAATACATCCACGTCCCGCACGTAGCCGCGCAACGGCAGCATCAGCACACGAATGGCTTCATCCCGCGAGCGTTCCGGATGAAAGACCTGCCGGTCCAGGGCCAACACCAACGCAGATCCCATCATGAGACCGACCAGGGCCTGCTCATCGATGTCGGTTTCGACCTCATGCCCCTCGACCGCGCGGCGAATCGCCTGACCCGCAATCGAGAACAGGCGCTCGCGCAACAGCGCCAAGGTCGAGTGCCATTCGCTGGGCGAACGCCACAACTCGCTGATGATGAGTTGCGAGAAGGAGGGGTACTCCTGGAAGAAGTCGAGCGTGTACCCCAGCGTCACCTTCAACGCTTCTAGCGGTGGCACGGAATCGTCTGGCACCAGGCGCTCTTCCAACAGATCCACGCCGTATTCCAGTAACTGCGCCACCAGATCGGATTTGCTACCGAAGTTGTAATACACCGTGCCTTTGGATACTCCGGCCGCCGCCGCGATCTCATCCACGGTCACGTGCGCGGGACCGCGCTCGCCGATGAGCAGCATCGAGGCGTCGAAGAGTTTCTTGCGGGTGGCGGTGGTCCGCCCCGGTCGGCGGGTCGGTGCCGGCGCACTGGGCTCAACGTAGTTCATACCGCGATCTCCGGTTGCAGGGTCTTGAGCGTCCAGAGCTTGTGTTTGCGCGCGGCCAAGGTGGAAAGCAGCAGCCCGATCGCGGTGTAGAAGAACAGCGCGGCAACCACGGGCACCACTTGGGACAGCTCGCCACCGTAAATCAACTGCCGCATACCCGTCACCACATAGCCCAATGGCAAGATCTGATGCGCAATCTGCAAAGGCTCAGGAATGGTCTGCCACGGGAAGGTGCCGCCGGCCGAAACCAACTGCATCACCAACAGGATCAGCACGACGAACTTGCCCACCGTCCCCAAAAGCGCCACCACGCCCTGAATGATCGCGGTAAATGCCATCGCCGCCAGTAGCATCAACAGCCAGGTCAGCCACGGATAAGCGGTGTCCAAGCCCAAACCAAACTGCACCACCGCAAACAGCAGCGTTGCCTGCAGCGCCGCGATCGCCAGGAACGGCAACCATCCGCCCACCGCGATTTTCCACGACCGCGCATTGGAGGCGAGCGCCCGCTTGGTAATGGGACGCATCGCTTGAATCAGCATAAACACGCCAATCCAGAGGGCCAGCGACAAGAAGAACGGCGCCAAACCGGCCCCATAGCTGTTCGCCTGGGTCTGTTTCAGATCTTCCACCTTGACCGGATCGGAAATGACTCGCGCCGCATCTTGACGCTGGTCATCGGTAGGATTCGGGACGGTGCCAGCACCCTTGCGCAATTGAGAGGCAAGCTCGTGCGCGCCGTCATCCACTTTCCCGACTCCGTCCGCTAGGGCGCTCGAGCCGTCCCGCGCGGTGGTGAGGCCATCGCGTAGCTGCACCGCGCCGTCGTACGCGCTTTGCTGCCCCGCGGCCAAGGTGCCGGCACCGCTATTCAGTTCAGCTGCACCGCTGGCGAGCTGAGCGGCACCATCGGATGCCTGCGAAATCCCGCCGACGAGCGCGGGCATGTTGTCGGCGAGTTGCCGATTGCCGTCCGCCACCTGCTGCGCGCCATCGGCGAGCTTATTGACCTGGCTGACCGCGCCGTCAACCTGCGCCTGCGCGTCCTTGACCGCACTGGAATTTGCGGCGGAGTCGAGGTCGGCGAGGATCTGATCGGCCTGTGCCTGCGTGAGGATTCCGGCGTCCACAAGTTGCGCTGTCCGATCCTCCACTGCCTTGCGCACCGAGTCCTCGGTCGCGCGTAAGTCTTGGACCGCCGTCGTAATTTTATCGGCGAGCTGGCGATTTCCGTCCGCCACCTGCTGCGCGCCATCGGCGAGCTTGGCGGTCTGCTCGGGGAGCGCGGCGGTCTTGTTCTTGAGTTCGCCGAGCCCGCTATTGAGCTGGTTTGCGCCGTCGGTGAGCTGCCCGGTGCCATCGCGCAGTCGGTTTGCGCCGTCCACGAGTTGCACCTGCCCGTCGACGAGGCGCTGCGAGCCGTCGGCGAGTTGGCCGATGCCGTCACGCAACTGGTTGGCGCCATCACGCGCCTGGCTGGTGCCGTTGGCGAGCTGGTCCGCGCCGTCCGCCGCCTTGACGATCTGTGCGTGAATCTGGCCGAACCCGGTGAGCAGCTTGTTCGCCGTCTCCTCGCCGACCTCCTTCGCCACCGAGTTGTGCACCTCGGTGGTCAGCTTGTCCACAATGGAGCTCAGCAGGTAGTTATTGGCATCATTGGTGGTCACCTGAAGGATCGCCTGGCGGGAAGAATCAAAGTCCGACGGCGATGCAAGCGCCTCGCTGAAATCTTCCGGGATGATGAGGGCAAAGGAATATTTTCCACTTTCCACCCCGTCATTGGCGGCCTGCTCGCTGTCCACCGGGATCCAGTTAAAGGTATTGGTGTCCTGGAGGTTTTTGGCGACGTTTTCACCGGCGTCGAGGGTAGTGCCGTCCGCCATGGTTGCGCCCTTGTCTTCCACAACGAGCGCGGCATCGAGGTTCTTGAGGTTGCCGTAGGGGTCCCAGTTCGCGTAGAGATACACCGCGCCGTAGAGGATCGGAACCATTGCCAGCGCCAGGATGGTGAGGCGCGGCAAAATGCCCGAGGTCATGCGTTTGATCTCGGAGCGGAAAAGCTGGAAAACGGTCACTGGGCATCACCTGATTGTGGGGTCTCGGGTGTTTCTGACGTTTCTGGGGTGGCCTCTTCTGCGGGTGCCGAGGCGTCGCCGACGTAGAAGACGGGGCCGTCAAAATTGGCGGGCACGTTGAGCACTGTGGCGACAACGGTGTCACGCTCGGCGAATTCTTGCAGCGGGGTGAGCCATTCCTCGGCGTAGGGGGTGTGGCGGTCCGGGGTGTCGAAGACGAGGGTATCGACCGCGTAATCGGTGAGAGCAAGGTTGGCGAGCAGTGTGATGCGGTCTATCGCGTTGACTTGGTCAATCCAGTTGTCTTCGAGGTGCTGGAGATGGTTGACGTTCAGCCATTGCGTTGCGGTGAGTTTGGCGCGGCGCTTGCCCGGGATTAGGGCGAGGTCCTCGTTGACAAGGTCGAGAATCTTGAGGTGAGATTCGGGCTCGTTGACGTCAATGGCGTCGATCAGGCCGGTGTGCATGCGCAGGTCCTTAGGGGAGGCGCTGTGGTCATGGGTGACAGTGCCGGAGGTCGGCTTCATGCGGCCGGTGAGCGCAAGCGCGAGGGCAGTGCGGGTCAGCGCCGCGTCCGCTTGGACTAGGGTGACCGTCTTGCCGGGGGCAACCAAGCTGGTCGGCGGAACCAGGTCGGTATGGCGCCCCTTAATAAAGAGGTTGTGGGCAGTGAGCATGGGGGTCCTCAATCTTCCGATCTGTAGCCATGTTATCTAAACTGACTGGTCAGTTCAAATAAGAGGGGTGAGGGGTGTGCGTTGTGGTGGCCCAAGAGGGTTTGGATGGTTGTGCCGTGGGTGGCGGGGTGCGGCGGGTTAAGCGGTTTCCGGGCGCTGTTGTCTGCTCAGCCCCAGGTTCACCTTGCGTTCGAGTGCTTCGCGGGCCGCTTCAGGAAGTAGGAGCACGCCGTCGAGTTCTTTGAGGGCGCGCTGGTAGGCGGTTTTACGCTCGCTGTCGGTGGAGCCCTGGTTCGTGGACATCGCGACGAACTGTTTTGCTTTCTTGAGCCGGTCCCGTTCCGCGGGGGTGAAGTTGTTGTCCTTGACGCGCATCGCTTCCCGTTCGGCGGCATCGAAAGCGGTGAGGTAGTCATCCACGGCGTCTTGGTATTCGCGGAGTTGGTCTTGGGTGAACGTGGCGTCCGCGCTCTCCGGGGCGAGTCGATCTGCCTTGCGCTTAGCCTTGAGGTACGCCGAGGTGAGCGGTTCCCGAACGTCGGTCATGGCGGGGTAATCGATGAGTCTGGCGACGTCGAGTTCATAGGCGAGCCAGCGGTCATTGACGGCCTTGTGAGATTTCAGCGCCTCGGTGGTTTGGCGGCGGAGCCGATCCTGCGCGGTAGGAGCGGGAGCTTGTTGGGGATGTGGGCTCGGTGTGGCGCCGGCTTGGCCATAACGCAGGCGCATGCGCTCCATCTTGCGTTCGTGCCGCTTCTCGTTCTCTTTAGAGATGGCTTTGAACGCTCCACCGATGGAACCGGCAATCATGGCGCCAAAGGCCCAGACCACCCACATGTTGGCGGACACCCACTGAAATACCTGCTGGAACTCATTGCCATCCGCTGCCACGATCATGATTTGATTCTAGTGACTTGATCGCTCGAGTAAACCGCGTGGTATTTAGGGGCGCGGCAGGTTGGCGAAGAACTGCCACAAGTCTTTCAGGAGTAAGTCGGGGGCTTGTTGCGCCGCGAAGTGTCCGCCTTTGTCCATTCGAGTCCAGCGCTGAATATTGGCGTGGTCGCGGTCGGCGAATCTTCGGACGGATTGAAAATCGTTGGGGAAGATCGCAACCCCCAACGGCACGGTAGTAGGGCCTGGCGTTGTGGGCTCGGCGTGCGCGTCGTCAAAGTATCTGCGCACCGAACTCGCGACGGTCCCAGTGAGCCAGTAAGTAGCTGCGTTGGTTATGACATAGTCGTCAGGCACTTCGTCGCGAAAGAGCTGTGCGGTCCACGCCAGCCAGCCCGTAGGGGAGTCCTGCAGTGCAAAACTGAGCGTTTGCGGCTGAGCCGATTGGTACGCATTGAATGCGAGCCCGCCGCCAGAGGTGAATCCCTGCAGAAATTCCACGGCCGCCTGGTCTTCAGTGCTTAAATCGTGAAACTCGGCGGGATCCCCACCGGGAAAAGAAAAAACTTGCGTGACGTGAGCGCCGATCACCCGGTGCGGGGCGATCCTGCCGAGGGCTATGGAGACGTCAGAACCGAGATCGTTTCCGTGCGCCCCAAACCTCTCGTAGCCCAGGCGGGTCATAAGTTCGAGCAGTGTTTCGGCTATTCGCGTTGTGGTCCAACCTTCTGACGTGGTTGCACCAGCAAAACCAATGCCCGGTACTGAGGGGAGCACCACATGGTATGCATCGGTGGCTGACCCGCCGTGTGCCACGGGATCGGTAAGCGGACCGATGAGGTCCAGATATTCAAAAACGGACATCGGCCAACCGTGGGTCAGCAAGAGGGGAGTAGCGCTGGGCTCTGCGGAGCGAACATGGATGAAGTGAATTGGCTGGTCATCGATGGTGGTCAGAAACTGGGGGAGCGCGTTGAGTTTCGCTTCCTTAGCACGCCAGTCAAAGTCGTTGAGCCATGCATCGCGGAGTCGTTTCACGTAGTCCAGTGGCACCCCGTATTTCCAGTCAGCCGTCTCGGGAACCTCAGGCCATTTTGTCCCGGCGAGGCGACTCCTGACATCCTCTAGTACGGCATCGGGAAGGCGGACTTCAAAAGGCGTAATAGCGGAGTTCATGCCCACTGTGGGGTTCTCCCCAGGTAGCGCAAGAGCGAATCGGCGGCCCCGTCGTCCTGGTCCGGCTCCAACGCCGGCCCGTAGGCAAAGCCGCGCAACGATTCCACAGTAGCCTCGGCGGCGGGACGCAGCTGCTCGGCGAGTTCGTCAGTCAAGGGGGATGGCTGACCTGTTGCGATTGCCACATCCCAGGCGTGAACGGCGGCGTCCAGAGCTGCCGCCCCCGCTGCGAGCTCGGGGCTCAACTCTGGGACAGGTGGGAGCGGAGTATTAAGGGTATCGGAGCCTTCGGCAATCTCGGTCCAAGAAGTCCGAGCGGCCTCTGTAGCGGTGTTGACTGCGTCGCCTACTTCTTGGATACCAACTGTTGGCGGCTCAAACGGGTTGTACGTGGGAGGGGTTCCAGATCCGACGGATGCGGCCCAGGCATGCTGATCTCCTGCCGCGTGCATGAGCACCTGTGCAACGTTCCACTCGGGGCACGGCGTGGGGAGTGAGAGCTGTCCGGTGCGGATCTGCGAGGTCACCTGGTCAAGTGCAGCGAGAGCGGCTGAAAGGGTGGGGAATTGCATAGGAACTCCTTGATGGCGAACGATAGTTTTTAAAACGGAACGTTTCGTTCCGTTTTAGGGTAGCAGTGGCGTTACGGGCGAGCAATGGCTCAAGCGCGGCAACTGCTAATCTGGCGCAATGGCCGAAGACCAGGACAAGATTTCACTCAGCCCGCACCACGCCGAGGCGGCGCGCAACGATGAATCGATCCTGAATGCGGCCCGCGCTGTTTTCTTGGCTGACCCCAAAGCGCCGATGAGCAGCGTCGCCAAGCTCGCGGATGTCGGAATGAATGCGCTCTATGCCCGTTATGCAAGCAAAGAGAACCTGCTCAGAGCGCTCGCATACGACGGACTTGAGAGATATGTGGCTGCGCTGAAAGAGGCGTTGGCCAGTGCCGCCCCCATCTGGGATGCATACACCACCTGCCTCGAGCGCATCGTAGAGGGTCAAAGCCAGGCGCTTGCACAAAGGGTTGCGGGCACGTTCACTCCCACTGCAGAACTGACGGAGTTGGCCAAGGTTTCCGGCGCGCTCTCACGCGAACTATTCGACCGGGTCCAAGGCGCGGGCCAGCTTCGAGATGACGTGTCCGAGCCCGACGTGACGCTCCTGCTAGAAATGGTTGCATCCATTGATATCCCGCACGCGGATCGAGATCCATCCGTTCGCAATCGCTACCTCGCCATCGTACTGGAGGGCTTGCGGGCGCCCGCGCGGAATGTTTTGCCGGGAAAGCCTGCGAATATTGACGACCTGGTGGCGCGGTGGAGGGGCACGGGTGCTAAGGCGCCTGGCAAAGCAGAAGGCCCCCGCCATGTCGACGAGGGCCCTCACAAAAAAGTGCGCCCGAAGGGATTCGAACCCCCAACCTTCTGATCCGTAGTCAGATGCTCTATCCGTTGAGCTACAGGCGCATGTCCCTAAAAGGACTCATTTACTTTAGCGTGCCAACCGGAAATTCTCCTAATCGGCCACAATGCAGGGTGGGGCGCGCGCAAAAGGCGCGCATCGCCGTCGTATTTCATGCGGGGAGCAGGAGGCAAAACCGCCGCGCTCCGCCATAAGGCGGCTAGACCGGTCTATGTGACATGCGTCACTGAAAACCGGCCGTGGCGCCGCGAGAATCCCCGAAATCTCGCGCTTGACCAATGTAGTTGCGGCCGCGCACCGCCAAACATCGGGCCAATTTGCGCACGAAGAATCCCTACGATCGTTACACCACTGTCACCCAATGGAGGGATCAACCATGGCCGAAGTCTTGCCCGACACCACGCACGCGCCGAACGCTGAGCCGGCCGCGCAGGCAAGCATGGGGAGCACGGGAAGCACTGCACCGACCACGCACGCCAAACTGGCCGCGTGGGTTGAGGAGGTGGCCGCGCTCACCGAACCGGCAAACATCTACTGGGTTGACGGCAGCGAGGAGGAAAATGCGCGTCTAACGGCGGAACTTGTCGAGGCCGGGACGCTGACGCCGCTGAACCAGGAAAAGTTCCCAAATTCTTTCGCGGCGTTCTCCGATCCGAAGGACGTGGCGCGCGTGGAGGAGCAGACGTTTATTTGCTCCGAGCGTGAGGAAGACGCGGGGTTCACCAATAACTGGATGGAACCCAAACTCATGCGCAACAAGCTGACCAACCTGTTTAAGGGGTCGATGCGCGGGCGCACCATGTACGTGATTCCGTTTGTGATGGGGCACTTGGACGCGGATGATCCGAAATTCGGCGTGGAGATCACCGATTCGGCGTACGTTGTCGCCTCGATGCGGATCATGGCGAACATCGGCACCGATGTGCTGCGGAAGATGGAAGAATCCGACGCGTTCTTTGTCCCGGCGCTGCACTCGGTCGGTGCGCCGCTTGCGGACGGGCAGGCGGACGTCCCGTGGCCCTCCAGTGACGAGAAATGGATTGTCCACTTCCCCGAGTCGCGCGAAATCTGGTCCTACGGCTCCGGTTACGGCGGCAACGCGCTGCTCGGTAAGAAGTGCTTCGCGCTGCGCATCGCCTCGGTCATGGCGCGCGACGAAGGCTGGCTCGCCGAGCACATGCTCATACTGAAGCTCACCAGCCCCGAGGGCGCGGTGCACTACGTTGCCGCCGCGTTCCCTTCGGCCTGCGGCAAGACGAACCTCGCGCTCCTGGACCCCACGATCGAGGGCTGGAACGTGGAAACCCTGGGTGATGACATCACCTGGATGCGCTTCGATTCCGAGGGCAAGCTGCGTGCGGTCAACCCGGAGGCCGGTCTCTTCGGTGTGGCGCCGGGCACCGGCTGGGGCACCAACCCGAACGCCATGCGCGCCATCGCGAAGGGCAACTCGATCTTCACCAACGTGGCTCTCACCGATGACGGCGGCGTGTGGTGGGAAGGCATGACCGAGGACACCCCGGAGCACCTGACCGACTGGCAGGGCAACTCCTGGACTCCGGATTCCGGACGCCCGGCCGCACACCCGAACTCCCGCTTCTGCACCCCGATCGATCAAATCGACATGCTCGCCGAGGAGTACTTTGCGCCCAACGGCGTGCCGATCTCCGCGATCCTGTTTGGCGGCCGCCGCAAGACCACGGTGCCGCTGGTGACCGAGTCGCGATCCTGGACCAACGGCATCTTCATGGGCTCCACATTGTCCTCCGAGACCACTGCCGCCGCGGCCGGTCAGGTCGGCGTGGTGCGCCGCGACCCGATGGCCATGTTGCCCTTCATCGGCTACGACGCCGGCGACTACCTCAAGCACTGGATTCGCCTGAGCAGCGAGCACAGCGAAGAGCAGCTACCGAAAATCTTCCTGGTCAACTGGTTCCGCCGCACTGAAGACGGCGGGTTCGCCTGGCCCGGCTTCGGCGAAAACTCGCGCGTGCTCGAGTGGGTCATCGACCGCGTGGACAATCCAGAGGCGACGAGCAATGCGCAGGAGACCCCGATCGGCTACATTCCGACCGTGGACGGCCTGGACACGGACGGACTCGGCGAGGATGACGCGACCATCGAGCAGGCGATCCGCTTTGTTCCCGAGGAATGGGCCGCGGAGACCGAACGCATCGAAGAATGGTACGAGCGCTTCGGCGACTCGCTCCCAGACGCGATGCGCACCGAGTTGGCCTCGCTCAAGGAGCGCCTGAACGCCTAAAACCTCACTCCGCGACTTGCCACACACGACGCTTATTCCAGCGGCATTTCCGTGGTATGTGGCAAGTCGCGAGCGGTGGTGGGCTGTCGAAGGATGGTTTTGAGCTTTTCTGGAGCGGTGCGCCTCGGATCGGAGAGGTAAATTTCGTGGTGCTCGCCATTGAAGGTGAGCTCTAGGCCGGGCATGACCTCGTGGTGCAGGCGGTGGAGCGTTGGGGCTTCGGCATCGTAGGGTCCGATGTGCAACGTTTGCAGGCATTCGCCTTCGGTGATGGTCCGGAATTCTACGTCGGCCAGTCGCGGCACATCCTTCTTGGCGGCGAGAGTGTGGCGGGCGTGATCCACCTGATCTGCGGTAATCCACCCGGGTTGGTTAATGAGCATCGTCCAGGCCCAGGCATCCTTGTCCCGTGTGATGAAGACTTCCGGGTCATCGGCGCGCCATTGACCCTCAAGCGGGGCCACCACGTAATCACGCCGCAACTCCTGTTTGCTGAAGAACTTTAACGTGTACGAAAGTCCAAATAGCGCTTCCACGGCGAGTCGATACTGCTCCGAAGTATTGGGGTTGCCCTCACCGTCCAGGGCCAAATAGGTCATGGTCGGCACGTCAACCTGCGTAAATTCGTCACGCGGCGCGGAATAAAGAAAGCGTAGCGACTTTTTGACGTCAAACTTGTCCATGAGGCTAGTGTGGCTCACCTTGCGGACGAATCGTGTCCTTAATGGAATCCATCAGGGTCGAGAGCACCCGGGGCACGGCATGTTTTGTGCGGGCTCGCTCTGCAAGCGCGAATCCATAGTGGAGCTTGCGCCCGCTAGTGGTGCCGAAGAACCTGTGGAGTTGCTGCTCTACCGGACGCGCGCGTTGTTGCGGTTCTTGCCGAAAGCTTTCCCACTGCCGGGATTCGCCCTCGGCCCGAATTAACTCGGTCACGGATTCCACCCCGAGGGAGGAAATGAACTCACCTTCCAAGTCGGGATCACAGTGGAAGAGGCGCGCCCGCGCAACGCCGTGATTGTCAAAGGCGCGCTCAAAGAAAGCGGACTCAGCAATATCGCACAATGCCCAGACCGCATTTGCCGTGGCCCGACATTCACTTAGGGCGTGGGCAATATTGGTGGCCCCGCCAAGAATTTCCACCCTCACGCCGACCAGGTCAAAGGCCGAGAGTAGCTCGTCAAGCGCCGCCGCGTCACTCGCTCCTTCTACGAAGACGTGTGCGGAAAGTTCGGGCATGAATTCATCGTACGTCCCCGACCCGCGGGCCCGTCCCCTCCTCGACTGTGTAGCAGTTAATGCCCATCCGACCGGCGAGAATGGGCATTAACTGCTACACAGTCGAGGAGATAGGGTTGGGGTATGCGCGAAACATCGGATGTCACCGCCAGCCTGCCCCGCCCGGACGCCTCCGAAATTTGGATGCCCCCGCTCCCGAGCCCCCACCCCGACGGCATCGCCAAACCACGCATCGGCATCTGCGGCATCTCCATCGAGTCCAGCACGTTCTCGCCGCACGTCTCCGGCGAGGAGGCGTTCACCCGCCGCGAGGGCCAAGATCTCCTCGACTTTTACAGCTTCCTCCAGCCCGCCGACGAGCTCACCCAGGCCGCCGAATGGCGCCCACTCGTCCACTTCCGCTCGCTCCCCGGCGGGGCCGTCGACCCAGATTTCTACCAAGAAATGAAGGACGCCATTCACCAAGCGCTCCACCAGGAAATCGAAGAAAACGGTCCCCTCGACGGCCTCTTCTTCGACATCCACGGCGCCATGAGCGTCACCCAGATGTGGGACGCGGAAGGCGACCTGGCCGATATGGTGCGCAACGCCGTCGGGCCTCAGACTCTTATCACCACCTCCATGGACCTCCACGGGAACGTCTCCCGGCAACTGCTGGAAGCCGTTGACCTGATCACCTGTTACCGGATGGCGCCGCACGAGGACTACATGAACACCAAGGAGCGCGCGGTCTGGAACCTGCTCGATCGGCTGCGCGGCGAGCACGGGCGCGATCCGCAGGCCCGCCGCGTGCACAAGGCGTGGGTGCCGGTGCCCGTCTTGCTTCCGGGCGAGAAAACCTCCACGCGACTGGACCCGGCGGCCTCACTGTACGCGGAACTTCCGCGCATTGAAGCGCAGCCGGGCATCACGGACGCCTCGATCTGGATTGGCTACGCGTGGGCGGACGAGCCGCGGTGCATGGCATATGTGGTCGTGACCGGGGATGATGCCGAGCTCGCGGCGCGCGAGGCCGAGGCGCTGGGCCGCCAGTTCTGGGATGCGCGCGGCGATTTTCGGTTTGTCGGACCGGCGATGCCGCTGGAGCAGGCGGTGGATCGGGCGCTCGCCTCCAGCGCGCGCCCGTTCGTCATTTCGGACTCGGGCGACAACCCGACCGCGGGCGGCACGGGGGACGTGACCTGGACGGTCGCGCGGCTTCTGGAGCGGCCCGGGTTTGTGGACGCGGTGCGGGCCGTGCACGCATCAATGTACGACGGCGATGCCGTGGCTTCCGCATTTAGCGCCGGCCTGGGTGCCGAAATAGTAGTAGATGCGGGGGCGCGCGTGGATGGTGTGTGGGAGGGGCCGGTGACCCTGCGCGGAGAGGTGTATTCGCTGAGCGAGGGCGATCAGGTCGCCGGGCGGCAAGCGGTGATTCGGGTGGGGCCGGCCGGGGACGACGGAGCAGGTAGCTCGGATCGCGGGCTGTACGTGATCGTGACCGAGCGCCGGAAGCCCTTCCACCATCTGGAAGACTTCCGATCGTTGGGTCTGGATCCGGAGAGCTTCGACGTGGTGTTCGTGAAAATCGGGTACCTGGAGCCCGAGCTATATGCGCTCGCCGACGGGGGCAGGAACTGGATCATGGCGCTGACTCCGGGCGGGGTGGATCAGGATTTGTTGCGCCTGGGCCACTCGCATTTAGCCCCGGGCGTGTTCCCTTTCGAGGACGTGGAGGAACCCGCGGGTGGGTTGCGCGCGGCGGTGCATCGGCGCGACTAGTTCCGCGGTACCGGGATGCGAAACGAGGAGAGGATTTGGCAAAAGGGCTTCACAAATAGTGTTCCAGGTCACACAATGGGGTTAATCGATCACATGTTAATCGATTAACAGGAATTGTCAACCAAGGAGTGATCATGAACCGCCGATGGAGTGGCCCCCTGGCTATTGCCACCACAACACTTTTAGTCACCAGTACCGCCGTGCCAGCCATGGCAAACCCCGGTGCCGTAGCGGCGCCATCCCTCGCGAAAGCCAGTATTGCGAGCGCGTCTCTCCCAGGACAAGTGGCCCCGTCGCAGACGGATTCCGGTGTCATTTCGAGCGACCTCACCGTCCAGAAAGCGTTTAGCAAGGTGACCGCGCGCGGCATGGGAGACGCGGGCGAGCAGGAAAAACGCGAGAACCGGCACATGCGCCACTCGGACCTGCAATCCACGGGGCGATTCGCCACCGCGGGCACTCGCTTGACCGTTCTGGTTCCCAAGGGGAGCCCGAAGCTAGAGATCGGCATCGGCCTGTACGGGCCCTATGCCTCCATGAACGGCGGCAAAGAAGTCGGGATCAAGAAGCAGGTACTGGGCGAGGGCACCAATACGGTTGTGGCACCCGTCGACGGTATGGTCTACCTGCTGAACAAGACCGAGACCGACACCTCCCGGCCCGTCATGGTCAAGGGCGGTCAAGCCGTGCCGGTGTGGATCAAGGGTAAGACCACCCCGCAAGAGTTCGAGGCCGCGCTACAGCGCTACCCAGATGCGCCCTTTGTCACCCTGATTGCGGACCGGATTATGGGCGAATTCCAACGCCGAATTGTCGACGAAGCGACCAACCGCGCCGACTTCGGGAAGATCATGGATGAATGGGACCGCTATGTGGCAATCACAAACGCCACCTACGGTCTCTCCGACACCGCAACCGGCCTGGATTGGAAGTCCCAGCAAAAGGTCTACATCTCCAATCCGGACACCGGCTATGGTTACGCTTACGCCGAAGACGATTACATTGCCTTCCCCATCTCCAATGACGCCGGAGCTAACCTCTTGGCCAATGTACCGGCAAAGCGCTGGGGACTGTGGCACGAAATCGGGCACACCTACCAGACCACGCAGTATGAGACGGGATCGGAAGAAGTTACCGTCAACATCAGTGCGCTAGCGGTGGAGAAGGCCGTGCAGGGCACAAGCCACCTCGATGGCGAAGGGCCGCAAAAGAGTTATGACGCCTTCTTCGGGATGCCGGTAGAGCAACGCGACTACAGCGCTAACCGCGACCTCTTCTTCAAGCTCATGATGTTCGGCCAGCTGTCCTGGGCATTCGGCGACAACTTCTATCCCCAACTCTCCCAGGAGTACCGTCGCCTCGTTGCCTCCGGCGTCAAGTTCCCGAGCAGCCAGGACGACCAGCTCAACGAGTTCGCGCGGATCACCTCGAAACTGACCGATCGCAACCTCGCGCCGTTCTTTGAACAGTGGGGCATCCCCTTGACCCAGGAGGTCAAGGATGAGATCGCTCAGTACCCCGAGCTCACCACGCGCATCTGGGAGAACCGGCTCTCGACCGACATCACGGTAGAGAAGGAGCTCTAACTCTCCTGCCGCACGGCAGTCAAGACGCGGTCACGAATGGATTCCATCGTGGCCGCGTCTTTGCCTTCGGCATTCAACCGCAAGAACGGTTCCGTGTTGGAGGCACGGAGGTTGAACCACCACGCTCCGTTCGCGGCAGAGAAGGTGATGCCATCGAGATCGTCTGTTGTGGCGCCGTCGTTCTTAAATTCCTCACGCACGCGCGCCACGGCCGCCGCCACGTCCTCAAGCCGCGAATTAATCTCCCCGCTGGAGACGTATGGCTCATACTCCGCCGCGAATTCGGAGAGCGGCAGGTCCTGCTCGCCGAGCGCCGCGAGCACGTGCATTGCGGCGAGCATGCCGGTGTCGGCGTTGAAAAAGTCGCGGAAGTAGTAGTGCGCGGAATGTTCGCCGCCAAAGACCGCGCCCTCTTGCGCCATGACCGCCTTAATAAACGAGTGCCCTACGCGGGTGCGCACCGGGCGGCCGCCCTCGCGCTCCACAATCTCGGGAACCGCGCGCGAGGTGATGAGATTGTGAATAATGACCGGCGTGTGCTCGCCGGCAGCGCGCGCCCGCGCAATTTCGCGCCGCGCCACCAGCGCGGTGATCGCGGACGGGGAGACCGGCTCGCCCTTTTCATCGATCACAAAACAACGGTCTGCGTCACCATCGAAGGCCAGGCCAAGATCGGCCTGATGTTCGACGACGGCACTTTGCAAATCGCGCAGGTTCTCCTTTTCGAGCGGGTTGGCAGGGTGATTCGGGAAGGACCCATCCAGTTCGAAATAGAGGGGAACAATGTCCAGCGGAAGTTTGGGGAGCAGTTGATCGCCCAGCACCGCGGGGGTGGTGAGCCCAGCCATGCCGTTGGCGGCGTCTACGACGACCTTGAGCGGCCGGATGTTGCTGAGGTCAACGAGGTTGCGCAGGAACTGGGAGTAGTCCTTCAAGATGTCTTTGACCGAGATTTCACCGGGAGTGCTGTTTTCCGGGATGCCGTTTTCGAGGTAGTCCTCGGCAGCCTTCTGGATCTCCTTGAGACCGGTTTCGCTCGAGACTGGAACAGCCCCGGCCTTTGCCATTTTCATGCCGTTGTATTCGGCAGGGTTGTGGCTGGCGGTAAAGGTGACACCGGCTGCGTTGTATTCGCCGCATGCGAAGTACAGCTCATCGGTGGAGATGAGGTCAAGGAGTTCTACGTTGGCGCCGCGAGCCGACGCGCCTTCGGCAAAGGCGCGGATGAACGTGGGCGAGGATGGGCGCATGTCTCCGCCCACCATGATGGTTTTGCCGCTCTGCTCGAGGACATCGACGAAGGCCGCGCCCACGGCCTTGCAGATTTCCGGCGTGATGGTTTCGCCGACGATTCCGCGGACGTCATAGGCCTTGAAGGACGGGGACAAGTCAATTGTTGAACTCACCCCCATAGCGTACCGAACGGCTCCGACATTCTTGTTATTAGCGCGGAAACCGGCTGGTTTCGAGGTCAATGTCAGAGGCGGCTGAAATACTGCAGACATGGAGAATTTACCGAACGGCTCGGCAGGGTTGAAGGAGCGAGCGCTAGCACGGCTGCACGCGCTTGTCGGCAATGCGGAAGCCTCATTTCACCAGGGGCAATTCGAGGCCATCGAGGCGCTGGTCGCGCGGCGGGAGCGGGCGCTCGTGGTGCAAAGAACCGGGTGGGGAAAGTCAGCGGTCTACTTTATCGCGACCGCTTTGCTGCGCGAGCAGGGGAGCGGCCCCACAATTTTGATTTCGCCGTTGCTGGCGTTGATGCGGGATCAATTGGAGGCGGCTGAGCGCGCTGGCGTGCGGGCGGCCGTCATCAATTCCGCTAACCGCCTGGACTGGGGGGACATCCAGGATCGGCTGAACCGGGACGAGGTTGACGTACTTCTGGTGTCTCCGGAGCGGCTCAACAACGTGCAATTTCGCGATGAGCAGCTGCCGAGTTTGCTGGCGCGCACCGGGATGCTGGTCATTGATGAGGCCCACTGTATCTCCGACTGGGGACATGATTTCCGGCCGGACTACCGTCGCATTAAAGACATTATTGGCCGGATGCCGGCCGGGACACCCATCCTTGCGACCACGGCCACGGCCAACTCTCGAGTGGTCGCCGATATCGAAGAGCAACTTTCCGAGGGCGCCCCGGTCACGACCTTACGCGGTCCGCTGACCCGGAAGTCGCTGCGGTTGGGGAGCATGTCGATGCCCTCCCCGCGTGCGCGTCTCGGCTGGCTCTTGGAACATCTTGACGATTTTGAGGGCAGCGGAATCATTTACGCGCTCACCATTTCCGCGGCCGAAGATACCGCGAACATGTTGGCGAATGCGGGCTATGAGGTGCGCTCCTACACCGGCCGTACCGACCCGCAAGAGCGCATCGAGGCAGAAACAGCACTCAAGGAGAATCGAGTCAAGGCACTCGTGGCGACCAGTGCGCTCGGCATGGGGTTTGATAAGCCCGATTTGGGGTTCGTCATTCATATGGGTGCGCCCTCGTCCCCGGTGGCCTATTACCAGCAGGTCGGCCGTGCCGGGCGTGCCACCGATAATGCCGACGTGCTCTTGCTGCCAGGCAACGAGGACAGCGAAATTTGGGATTACTTCGCGACGGCCTCGATGCCCAGTCAGCTGAACGCCAACAAGGTTCTCGAAGCCTTAGCCGAGGCGGGAACGCTGAGTGCGCCGGCGTTGGAATCCCGGGTCAATGTGCGCCGCGCCCCGTTGGAGTTGCTGCTCAAGGTACTGGACGTTGACGGAGCCGTGGAGAAGGTGAGCGGCGGCTGGCGCTCGACCGGCGCGCCCTGGACCTATGACGAAGAACGCTACCGCCGGATCCAAGAAGCACGGGTCAAAGAGCAGCGCACGATGTTGGACTATGAGAACACCAAGGACTGCAGAATGCTGTTCCTGGCGCGGTCGTTGGATGATCCAGAAGCGTTGGATCCGCTGACTGCGCAACGGTGCGGGCGTTGCGACAATTGCGCCGGTGCCTGGTACGCGACTGGAGTCTCGGACCGTTCCATTGCCAAGGCCACTTCCGCGCTGGGACGAGTGGGAGTGGAAGTTGAACCCCGGAAGCTCTGGCCCAAGGAGATGCCGCGCTTGGGTATCGACGTCAGAGGGGCGATCACCGAATCGGAGCGATTTGACGAGGGGCGGGCGCTCGGGCGATACACCGACCTCGGCTGGGGCGCCTCGCTCCGCCAGGCCACCTCAGAGGAGTCGGAGGATGCACCCGTGAGCGAAAACCTGCTCAAGGGCGCGGTCAAAGTGCTCTCCGAGTGGGAGTGGTCCGAGCGGCCGGTTGCGATCGTGTCGATGCCGTCGGTGCGCCATCCCAGACTGGTTTCCTCGCTGGCCCGGGGGCTCTCAGAGATTGGGCGCATCCCCTACCTTGGCGAATTGAGCATGCTCGGCGGCGGACCCGACCACGCGCCCGGCGGAAACAGTGCTTTCCGGCTGCGAGATGTGTGGGGAAAATTCGCTGTTCCGGATGCGGGCAGAGACATCATCTCCAACCTCGAGGGGCCGGTGCTCCTTGTCGATGACTTGGTCGACTCTCGATGGAGCGCCACCGTAGCCGCAAAGGCGCTCAAGGACGCAGGGGCAAAGGGGGTGTTGCTTTTCGCACTAGCGCAGAAGGCGTAAACCTCATCCACGCTTGGGTAGCGGCGAGAAGCGTGCCGCTGACATCTCGTAAGATTCCACCGGGCGCAACCGCAACCCTTGCATGCCGCCGTCCACGGCAAGCGAGGTGCCCGTCGTGGAACCGGAGAGCGGGCTAGCCAAGTAGAGCACCGCACCAGCGACTTCTTCCGCGGTGACCAGCCGGCCGTGGGGTTGGCGCGCGTTGAGGGCGGTGCGCTCCGCTTCGGGATCGTCCGCTTTGGCGAGCAGACGCCCGATCCACGGGGTGTCCGCAGTGCCGGGGTTCACGCAGTTGACGCGGATGCCTTCGCGAATGTGGTCGGCCGCCATGTTGAGGGTCAGCGACAGCACCGCACCCTTGGAAGCGCCGTAGAGCGCCCGGGCGGGCAACCCCGCGGTGGCGGCAATAGAGCAGGTGTTGACGATCGCGGCGTGCTCGGACTTCCGCAAATAGGGGAGCGCGGCGCGGGAAACCCGGACCATTCCCAGCACATTGATGTCGAAGACGCGGTGCCATTCCTCATCGGAATTGTCCTCGACGGTGCCCTGTGCGCCGATGCCGGCGTTATTGATCACAATGTCGATGCCGCCGAACTTCTCTGCCACGGCGCCGACCGCCGCGCGCACACTGGAATCGTCCGAAACGTCGCAGGTCACCGAAAATATCTGATTATCGCTGGGCGCTCCGGACACCTCGAACGGGTTCAAGTCCAGGACGCCGACCTGTGCGCCGCGAGCCACCAGTTCTTGCGTGATGGCGGCCCCGATCCCGGACGCGCCTCCCGTCACGATTGCTGTCAATCCATCGAACTCTGCCATGATCAATCCTCCGTCGTGGAATAAAAGGTTTGCTCTTGGGTGCCGAGGCCATCGATTTCCAACCGCGCCACGTCCCCGGATTGCAGGTACGGGAACCGGCCGGAAAGCGCCACGCCTTCCGGCGTCCCGGTCAGAATAAGATCGCCTGGCTCTAACTCCATGTACTGACTGATGTAATGCACCAGTGTGGGCACATCGAAAATGAGGTCGCTGGTAAAAGAGTCCTGCCGAGGATCCTCATTCACCCAGCTGCGCAGGCGCAAGTTATTGACATCGACGTCCTCTTTGGGCACCAAGTACGGGCCGAGCGGAGTAGAGCGCGGAAGCGATTTTCCACGGGTCCACTGCCCGGCATTGCCCTTGAGCTGATAGTCGCGTTCGGAAAGATCGTTGGCGATCGCATACCCCGCCACCGCGTCAAAGGCCTCTTCCGGGCTCGCGGTGTAGCTCGCCGGCTTGCCCATCACGACGGCCAGCTCGACTTCCCAGTCATAGGTTGCGGCCCCCGGAGGGATAGGTGAGTCATCAAAGGGCCCCGCAACCGTGTTGCTGGGTTTGAGAAACACCACCGGCTCGGTGGGCGGCGCCGATCCGGACTCGGCGGCATGCGCCGCATAGTTCATGCCAATACACACCACCGAAGCGGGCCGGGCAATAGGCGAGCCAAAACGCTCGCCATCCTCCAGCACTATTTCCTCAAGCGCTCCGGAGGCGAGCAATTCGGAAACGCGAGCAACGCCGTCGTTCCTAAAGAAATCCGCGTTGATATCGGCAAAGTGGCCGGACAGATCAAAGTGTTGCTCGCCGGCATCGGTCTCCACGCTCACCACGGGCAATTCGGAGCCAGCGTCGCCGCGGCGCGAGAACTTCATGAGGGACCTCTCGGATTCGTTTGGCAATTCGCGTTGACATAAAGACATCGGATGTTTAGTCTCAACTACATCACTATACCCACGGAAAGCGCAACCATGAGCCAGATTACCGCGATTGACACCATCGATATTCGCTTCCCGACATCCCGCGAACTTGACGGCT
Source organism: Haematomicrobium sanguinis DSM 21259 (assembly GCF_000688395.1). Taxonomy (GTDB): domain Bacteria; phylum Actinomycetota; class Actinomycetes; order Actinomycetales; family Micrococcaceae; genus Haematomicrobium; species Haematomicrobium sanguinis. The sequence goes on from NZ_JIAG01000014.1 coordinate 48,262, forward strand.
CGGATGCCATGAATCCGGACCCAGATTACTCCGCCGCGTACGTGGTGATTCGCACTGACGCCGGTGACGGGCTGGAAGGGCACGCGTTCGTCTTTACGATTGGTCGGGGCAATGACGTGGAGGCCGCGGCGATTTCGGCGCTGGAGGATCACCTGCTCGGGCGCAACGTCGAGGACCTTCTGGCGAACATGGGTGCTACCGCACGGCTACTGAACGACGATTCACAATTGCGTTGGCTCGGCCCGGAGAAGGGCGTCATGCACATGGCGATCGGTGCCATCGTGAATGCGCTGTGGGATCTCAAGGCGAAGCGCACCGGGATGCCGTTGTGGAAGCTGCTCGCCTCCATGACTCCCGAGGAACTCGTTGAGCTCGTGGACTTTCGCTACCTGAGTGACGCCATCACCCCTGAAGAAGCGCTCGAGATTTTCCGTGCCGCCGAGCCTGGGCGTGCCGAGCGCACCGCGATGCTGGAGCAAACCGGCTACCCCGGCTATACGACTTCCCCGGGGTGGCTCGGCTATTCGGATGAGAAGCTGGTGCGGCTTGCCAAAGAGGCCGTCGAGGAGGGATTCACTCAAATCAAGCTCAAGGTGGGGGCGGACCTCGAGGACGATCGCCGCCGCCTTCGGCTTGCCCGCGAGGCCGTGGGGCCGGACATTCGCATTGCCGTGGACGCGAACCAGCGGTGGGACGTGCAGCCGGCAATCGACTGGATTCTCGCCCTAGATGACCCGAACATCGCCTGGGTAGAGGAGCCGACCAGCCCCGATGACGTTTTGGGCCACGCGGCCATTGCCCGCGGGATTGCACCCATTCCGGTGGCGACCGGGGAGCACGTGCAAAACCGTGTGGTGTTCAAGCAGATGCTCCAGGCCGATGCGCTGCAGATCTTGCAGATCGACGCCACCCGGGTGGCGGGAGTCAACGAAAATATTGCCAACTTGCTTTTGGCCGCGAAATTTGGTGTCCCGGTGTGTCCGCATGCCGGGGGCGTGGGGCTGTGCGAAGCCGTGCAACACCTCTCAATGTTTGACTTTGTCGCGGTGTCCGGGAGCCTCGAGGGCCGCATGATCGAGTACGTCGATCACTTGCACCAGCACTTCCTCACACCCACAGTCATTGTCAACGGCCGCTACCAGGCCCCGCTCACCCCCGGCGCGAGCACCGAAATGCGCCCCGAATCCATTGCCACCTTCCGCTTTCCCGACGGGATATTCTGGCAGGCGGATTTGGCCAGGGGTGGCGAGGCGCAACCGGAAATCCCGGCCGCCGCGATGCAAGGATAATGCGATGAACACGGTTTTTGACACGTTGCGCGCCGAGCGCGTGCTCGGCTTTGGCGGCGCGGGAATCGGCAATCTTTACCGCCAGATGTCCGACGGCGTTGCTCGCCAAACCTTGCAGGCCGCCTGGAACGGGGGTGTCCGGTACTTTGACACGGCACCGCATTACGGATTGGGGCTCTCGGAACGCCGGATCGGCGAGTTCCTGGCGGACAAGCCGCGCGAGGACTTCCTGATCTCCACCAAAGTGGGCCGCCTCATAGTGCCGAACCCGGACTACCGGGACGGGCAAACGGATGACGAAGGTTTCGACGTCCCCAAGACCTCTATCCGCGAATGGGATCCGAGCGAGAGCGGAATCCGGCGCAGTCTGGAAGAGTCGCTTGAGCGGCTTGGGCTGGACTCGGTGGACATTCTTTACCTCCACGATCCGGACGTCTATGACTTGGAAGCCGGAATCGCCCAAGGTCTTCCAGCGCTTGAGAAGTTGCGTTCGGAGGGTCTGGTGAAAGCCATCGGGGTCGGCGCAAACACGGTGGACACGTTGGTTGAGAGTGTGCGGCGCGCGGATCTCGACCTCATCATGCTTGCCGGGCGGTACACGCTGCTTGAACAGCCGGCCGCGGAGACCCTGCTTCCGCTCTGCAGCGAGCGCGGTGTCGGCGTGGTGAATGTGGGGGTCTACAACTCGGGCCTGTTGGCTCGGGATGAAGTACCCGAGGACGCGAACTACAACTATGCGCAAGCCCCGGCAGCGATCATTGAGCGCGCGCGACGGCTCGCCGCGGTGTGCCACGACTTTGGTGTGAGCCTGCCCGCGGCCGCGGTGCAGTTCAGCTACCAGAACCCGGTGGTTGCCGCCGTTGCCCTGGGCGCGAGCTCTGCCGGGCAAATGGACGAGAACTTGCGCCGCTTCGACGCGGATATCCCCGCCGAACTGTGGGACGCGCTCGCCAAGGTGTGACGACCTGTCGCCTCGGTGAGGCACAGCGGTAGGGGGATGCCTTAAGAAGGCGAGGTCCCGCCGTCGTGCATCAGCGGGTGCGTAGCTTTTGGTGCCGGTCGGCGTAAAGCCATGCGGCTCCAGCTGGGCTCTTGCGCACACTCGAAATCCCCGCGTGAGCGCACACTCGATTTCTACTGTGCAGATAATGCACGCTTTAACGGCGTGTCGCGTGCGTGTTCTGCACAGTCGATTTAGAGGTGGTAGGTGTTTGTGGCGGTGTCGTGGAAGAGCGCCGCTTGCTCGGAGAGGCTCAACGGCTCGGCGAGTTCTTCATAGGTGTCCCAAATGCGGGCGTAGTCGCTTGCCAGGAGCGAGACCGGCCAGTCCGAGCCGAACATGAGCCGTTCGGGGCCAAAGGCGTCGAGGAGCGTGTCGAAGACCGGGCGCAGGTCCGCGACTTTCCAGGATGACCAGTCCGCCTCGGTCACCAGGCCGGAGACCTTGCACGTGACATTGGGGTGGACCGCCAACTCGTGGATGTCCTTTGTCCAGTCCTTGATGTCGCCGGTGGCTATGTCCGGTTTCGCGGCGTGATCCAGGATGTGCGGCAAGTCAGGGTTCCGCCCCACGGACTCAATCACGGCGTCGAGTTGGCTCGGGAGCACGACAAACTCATAGCTGAGCCCCGCCCGTTGCACGGCGGCCATCCCGGACTGCACGTCATCGCGGAGCAACCAGCGCGGGTCGGGCTCGCCCTGAACCTGGTGTCGGATTGCTTTCAACCAATTCCCTGCGGGCGAGGCGAGGAGGCGGTTGAGCCTGGCCTCGGCGTCGGCGTTTGTCAGATCGACCCAGCCGGTGACCGCCGAAATAACTGGGCTGGACGCGGCGATCTCCAAAAACTCCGGTGTTTCCTCGGCGACGGTCACGGTTTGCACCAGAACCGAGGCGCTGACTCCCGCTGCAGCGGCAAGGCGCTCAAAGTCAGCGGCGGAGAAGCTGCGCGCGATGGGTGCCATCGTCTCGGGGTCGATCCAATCCTGCTCGCGAACGGTGAGGTCCCAGACGTGGTGGTGGGCATCGATTTTCGGGCCGGTGTATTTCTCGGACATAGTCACCTCGGCGTAGGTAGGATGTTTCCACCATGCTTTCCGCTACGACAGCCAGCTGTCAACGGGGCGCCCAGGACAACCGCACAGGAAGCGAGTAGCAATGCAGCACATAGCCCTCCATACCAAGATTCGCGAAGGAAAAGAGCAAGGGTACCTTGAGGTGCATGAGGTCATTCCCCCCGAACTGGATGAGGCTCTACGCGCGGGCGGGGTGCACAGTTGGCGGATCTATCGTTTTGGCCGGGACCTTTTCCACGCGGTGAGCTTGGAAAGCTGGGATGCGTTTCGAGAATTCATGGCGACAAGCCCCGCCGACATCGCGTGGCAGGCGCGCATGGATGAATTCATTGAGCCGGATGGCGATGAAGCGTATGACGGGTTCTTGCCACTCGTGTGGGAGTTACCAGAGCGCGCTTAAGCGAGGTCTGCGTCCTCGGCGTTGACGTCTTGCGCGTCTCGCAACCACTGTTCCACGCCGCTGATGTGCGTGATGAGCAGTGCCCGCACGAGTTCGGCGTCGCCACGGGCCAGGGCATTAGCGATGGCGCGATGCTCATCGATGGTGCGCGTAACCGACTTCTCTTCGGTGATGCCGCGCCACACTCGGGCGCGGACGGTCCCGGAGGAAAGACCGCCAATGAGCGAGGACAGGTAGTCGTTTCCGCTCGCATCGGCAATGACGCTGTGAAATTCCAGGTCATGCTGCACGAGGTCTTCGAGCGGGGTGTCCTCGTTGACGTGATCCATCGATGCTTCGAGTTCGGCGAGCTGTTCCGGGGTGATTCGTTGGGCGGCGAGTGCGCCCGAGGCCGGTTCCAGAATGCGCCGCACTTCAAACATTTCTAGTACCGAAGCGTCACGGTGCAGGTCTACAACAAAGCTCATCGCCTCGGTCAAGAGTGCCGGCTCAAGGCTCGTGACATAGGTGCCGTCGCCGCGGCGCACGTCCAGAACACGGATGAGTTCCAGTGCTTTGACCGCTTCGCGAAGCGAACTGCGCGAGAGCCCCAGCTTTTCGCTGAGGTCTTTCTCCGGCGGAAGCCGATCCCCGGGGTTCAGCTCGCCGGAAATCAGCATGTCCTTGATCTTGGTGATTGCTTCGTCAGTTACGGCCATAGAGGACATTCTAGGCATTGTGCACTGTTCCTGGTGTTTCCTCCGATTCAGGCATCAATATTCTTACTCTCAATCCCCGCTCCGAACCGGATATCGCTGTGCCGGAGCACCCGGTGAGGTTCGGCCGGAAGGCGAGCATCGCCGTCGTTCATTTTTATATCGAATCGGGCACACATTGCCCATTCCGGTGTGACTCACCTCACCTGCTGGGATACGATTTGTGAAACCGCGCACACCGCGCACCCTTGTTTCACGCCGCTGGCGGGGAACACGCTCGTCACCACATAAAGGGGCTTGAATTGCTCACCACACACTCCAAGGGCGCCCGAGGTAAGCGCGCGCTCATGAAAGTTGGCGCCACCGTCGCTGCGGCCGCGCTGCTGCTCACCGGTTGCGCGCAGAGTCAGCGCGACAACAACGCCGGCGATGGGTCGAATGGCGGGGATGTGAACTCCACGTTCGTGTTCGCGGCGTCCTCTGACCCGAAGTCGCTGGATCCCGCGTTCGCTTCCGATGGCGAATCCTTCCGCGTCAGCCGCAATATTTTTGAAGGGCTCATTGGCGTCAAGCCCGGCACCGCCGACCCGGAGCCGCTCTTGGCCGAGTCATGGGAGGAGTCCGAGGACGGGCTTTCCTACACCTTCAAACTCAAGGAAGGCGTCAAGTTCCAGGACAACACCGACTTCAACGCCGACGCCGTGTGCAAGAACTTTGACCGCTGGTACAACTTCACCGGTATCCAGCAAGCCGAGACGATGGCCTACTACTACGGCAATATTTTCCGTGGTTTCAAGGGCGATGACTCGGCGATTTACGAATCCTGCACCCCGAACGGCACCAACGAGGTGACCGTGAAGCTGGCGAAGCCGTTCGCCGGTTTCATCGCCTCGCTCTCGCTGCCGGCCTTCTCCATGCAAAGCCCCACCGCGCTGGAAAAGTACGGCGCGGATGTGGCGAAGGGCACCGAGGATAACCCCGAATTGAGCGAGTATGCGCAAGGCAACCCCGTGGGTACCGGTCCGTTCAAGTTTGATAAGTGGAACGTCGGACAGCAGGTGGAATTGTCCAGCTGGGATGGCTACTGGGGAGACAAGGGCCAGATCAGCAAGGTCATCTTCCGCATCATCGATGACCCGACCGCCCGCAAGCAGGCCCTCCAGGCCGGGGAAATTGACGGCTATGACCTGGTTGCGCCCTCGGACGTGCAAGCCTTGAGCGACGCCGGTTTCAATATTGTGAACCGCCAGCCATTCAACATTTTGTACCTGGGCATCAATCAGGCCATCCCGGAGCTGGCCAACCCGAAGGTGCGTCAAGCCATTGCCTACGCGATTGACAAGGAGGCGCTGGTCAAGCAGACCCTGCCCGAAGGCACCAAGGTCGCGACCCAGTTTGTGCCCGATATGGTCAATGGCTACAACCCGGACGTCACCAGCTACGACTATGATCCGGAAAAGGCGAAGCAGCTGTTGGCTGAGGCTGGCTACCCAGACGGGATCACCATCGATTTCAACTACCCGACCGGTGTGTCCCGCCCGTACATGCCCACGCCGACTGAAACCTTCACCGCGATCAGCGCCATGCTGAACGATGTGGGCATCAAGACCAACCCGGTGCCGGACAAGTGGAGCCCGGATTACCTGGATAAGGTTCAGGGAACCACCAAGGAGCACGGCATCCACCTTCTGGGCTGGACCGGCGACTACAACGACACCGACAACTTCATTGGCGTCTTCTTCGGCCAGAAGAAGATGGAGTGGGGCTTCGACGATCCGGCGCTCTTCAAGGCGCTGAACGATGCCCGCGGCATGAAGTCTCTGGATGAGCAGCTTCCGGTGTACCAGAAGATCAATGACGACATCATGAAGATGTTGCCCGGTATCCCGTTGGCCTCGCCGACCCCGTCGCTCGCGTTCGCCGAGCGCGTCGAGTCCTACCCGGCCAGCCCGGTTCAGGACGAGGTCTACAACCAGATCAAGCTCAGCAAGTAGTGTGAGCCGCGCGGTGTGGGCGCCACTGTTCATCCGGTGGCGCCCACACTGCTGTGATCGGCGCGTCCAACCCTAACCGAAGGAAGCGGGCGCACCGCACAACGGCGGTCGTTTTAGAAAGGGCACAGTGCTCAAACTCATTGCCAAGCGGTTGGCTCTCTTAATCCCAACCCTGATCGGCCTCTCCATTCTGCTCTTCGCCTGGTTGCGCGCACTACCCGGCGGGCCCGCTGTGGGTTTGCTTGGTGAAAAAGCAACACCGGAGGCGATCGCCCGCGTCAACGAAGCGTACGGTTTTGATAAGCCCATCCTGGAGCAATACTTCATCTACATCGGGAAGCTGTTGCGCGGCGACTTTGGTCTGTCCACGGTGACCAACCGTCCGGTGCTCGAGGAATTTATCAACCGTTTCCCCGCCACCATTGAGCTGACACTCTTTGCCATCGCGTTCGCCGTGATCCTGGGCGTGCCGCTCGGTTACCTGGCCGCACGCAAGCGGGGTACTGCCATCGATAACGGTTCGGTGGTGTTCAGCTTGCTGGGTATCACCATCCCCGTCTTCTTCCTGGCCTTCATCTTAAAGTACGTGTTCTCCATCATGTGGCCGATCCTCCCGACCTCCGGGCGCCAAGACCCCCGCATTGACGCGACACACGTCACCAACTTTTACGTCCTTGACGGGCTGATGACCCAAGAATGGGACGCGTCTTGGGATGCGTTCATTCACTTGATCCTCCCGGGCATTGCGTTGGGAACCATCCCGTTGGCGATCATTGTGCGCATTACCCGCGCCTCGGTGCTTCAGGTGCAAAACGCCGACTTTGTGCGCACCGCCAAGGCCAAGGGCATCTCGACGAAGCTGATCCGGCGCCGCTACATCCTGCGCAACGCGTTGCTGCCGGTGGTCACCACGATTGGCCTCCAGCTCGGCCTCTTGCTCTCCGGGGCGGTCTTGACCGAGACCGTGTTCGGGTTCAACGGCATCGGCAAGTTCTTGCGAGACGCGATCTTTGCCCTGGACTACCCGGTGCTCCAAGGCTTCATTATTTTCATTGCGATTGTGTACTCGCTCGTCAACCTCATTGTTGATGTGTCCTATGGTTTGATCGACCCGAGAGTGAGGGCCTCATGAGCCAGATGCTTCCTCCCAACCCCAGCGGCGGCCCCGATCTTCCGGATCCCACCGATGAAGCGGCGGTGGAACTGACCAAGGACGCGGGCAAGGCGCGCAACACTCGCGGCACAAGCCTGTGGGGCGACGCGTTCCGGCGATTGCGCAAAAACCCGGTCGCGATTGCCGGCGCCATCATTGTGCTCTTGTTCGTGCTGGTCGCAATCCTCGCGCCCATCCTCGCGCCCTACCCAGGGGATGCGTTGCCGGGCCGCGAATACATCACGCCGACCCACATCCCGGGCCCGGGCGAACTCCCGCAGTTCCCGCTCGGCTTAGATAAGTTCGGCGGGGACGAGTTGAGCAAACTCATTTGGGGTGCTCAGGCCTCGCTGACCATTGGTGTTGTCTCCACGATCTTCGGGTTGGCGGGCGGCATGCTCCTCGGCGCGCTCGCCGGAGGTTTCGGCGGCTGGGTGGAATCCGTGATCATGCGCTTCGTCGACATTATGCTCTCCATCCCCTCGCTTTTGCTTGCGGTCTCAATTGCGGCAATTTTGGGTCAAACGCCGATGGCGGTCATGATCGCGATCGGCGTGGCGCAAGTGCCGATCTTCGCGCGGCTGCTCCGCTCCTCGATGATCTCCCAGCGCAGTAGCGAATATGTGCTGGCGGCCCGGTCGCTGGGCCTGAGCCGCGGCACCATCGCCGTGGACCACATGCTCCCCAACAGCATGGGCCCGGTCATTGTGCAGGCAACGCTGACCCTCGCGACCGCGGTCATTGACGCGGCTGCGCTCTCTTTCCTCGGCTTGGGTGGCGGCCGCCCGGAAACGGCCGAGTGGGGCCGCATGCTCACCTACGCGCAAGACTCACTGGCGATCGCCCCGCAACTCGCGTTCTTCCCTGGCCTGTGCATCGCGATCACCGCGCTCGGGTTCACCCTCTTTGGCGAGTCGCTGCGCGAGGCTCTTGATCCGAAGTCCCGCACCAAATAGCGGCGGCGCGGTCATGCCGGGCGGTGGCCCGTTATTGTGTTGAGGCGACGATGATGGCCGTGAGGTAATCGGCAACCTGCTGCTCGGTGAGGGTTGCGAAGTCAACTTCGGAAAGCGAATTTACGTTAAGGGTGACTAGCGCATTCTTGGACTCATCAAAATACAATGCCGTGTACGCGCCTTGGGGGTTGGGCGGAATCCACGTCCGCACCACGTCGATATCCACACCGCGCGAACTCACGGTTGACACGGTATTCTCGCGGTCGCCGCCGTAACTTTTGGGCTGGTTGAACTCTTCGACCGCGGCCTGCGCCTGTTCGGAGTCTGGGGCCTGTTGCAGTGTCAGAGCACCGGCGTAGCGCTCGTTAGACCAAAAGCTGCATTGATAGGTGTAGGCGTTTTCGACTTTGCCGGCATCTCCAAAGTCCCCATAGCCTTGGTCGCTGAGCTTGGCCGGGACGTCGAGGATTTTCGGGAGAGTATCGGCAATGAGGCACGGTCCCTTTTTAAAGTAGGCAATCGAACTCGTGAAACCGTCTGATTTGGGCCACTCTTCGGCCGTGGTCTTGAGCCACTCTGCCGATATCCCCGTTACCGAGGCGTTGCTCGGCACCGAATTGGGGTTGCCGCCCTGGCAGCCGGCCAACCCGAACCCTGCAAGTGTGACGAGCCCGGCCAGCAGCGCCGAGGCGCCTCGGCGGTGCGATCTGCCCAGGCTCACGACGCCGAGCCGAGCTCGATGTCCACGCCCGGAATCGAGGCGAGTAGCTTGACGGTGTACGGGTGCTGCGGGTTCTCGAAAATCTCCTCGGTGGTCCCGGACTCGACAACCTCGCCGTCTTTCATGACGTGTACGTAGTCCGAAATCAGGCGCACGACGGCCAGGTCATGCGAAATGAACACATAGGACAGCCCGTTCTCGCGCTGCAGCCGATCCAGCAGCTTCAAAATCTGATCCTGCACCAGGACGTCCAGGGCGCTGACCGGCTCGTCACACACGATCAGCTCGGGATCCAGGGCGAGCGCCCGGGCAATTGCCACACGTTGGCGCTGCCCGCCGGAAAGTTCCGAGGGGTATCGCGAAAGCATCTTCGGATCCAGCGCGACCTCTTCGAGCAGTTCGGCGACCCGGCGCCGGCGCAGCTTATTGTTGCCGCGCTTGTACGCGCGCAGCGGCTCGCTGACGATCTTCTCGATCGTGAACATCGGGTTCAGCGAGGAATAGGGGTCCTGGAAAATCGGCTGCACGCGTTGCCGGAAGTCCCGCAGTTGCGCGCGATCCAGCTTCTGCACGGCGGTGCCCTCGAAGGTGATGTCGCCGCTCGTCGGGTCAATCAGCTTGAGCAGCATGCGCGCCGTCGTCGTCTTGCCGGACCCCGACTCGCCCACAATCGCGGTCGTCTTCCCGCGCGGCACCTCGATGCTGACGCCCTTGACCGCCTGAAAATCCGGCTTCCCGAAACCGCCCTTAAACACCTTGCTGAGGTTCTTCACCGAGGCGATGAGCGCGGGTGCCTTGGTCTCGGCCGTGATGTTCGACGGCGTGTTCCCGGCTTCCGTGCGCCCCTCGCCAACGTGTTCATCAGCGGGGAGCGGCGGCACGTCTTCGACGTGCACGTTGGGGGTCATGCGGGCGGCCGCGATAGACGGCGCGGCGGCGACGAGCTTCTTGGTGTACTCGGCCTGCGGGTTTTCTAGGATTTGGCGCGCCGGACCGGCTTCGACGACCTCGCCCTTGTTCATGACGATGATGTCTTGGGCGCGCTCGGCAGCCAGACCCAAATCGTGGGTGATGAGCATGACGGCGGTGCCGAGCTCCTCGGTCATGCGCGAGATTTGGTCCAGAATGACGCGCTGCACCGAGACGTCCAGGGCGCTGGTGGGTTCGTCCGCGATGAGCAGTTTAGGGCGGCACGCCAAGCCAATGGCGATGAGCACGCGTTGGCGCATGCCGCCGGAGAGCTCATGCGGATACTGTTTGACGTGCTCCTTCGCGTTGGGCAGTCCGGCGAGCTCGAGAATGGCCTCCACCTTTTCGCCCACGTTCTTCTTTGTCGCGTGACCGTGCGCCAAGAGAGGCTCGGCGACTTGTTGGCCGATCCTGGTGACCGGGTTGAGGTTGCTCATGGGGTCCTGCGGCACCATACCAATGGAATTCCCACGTACCCGGCGCAAACCGGACTCTGCCATACCAACTAGCTCATCGCCGTCGAACTTAATGCTGCCCGAGGTGACCTTGCCGTTTTCGGCGAGCAGGCCGATCACCGCGGCCGCCGTGGTGGACTTGCCGGATCCGGATTCGCCGACGATCGCGAGGGTGCGGCCGGGCTCGATGGTGAAGCTGACGCCGCGCACCGCGTCCACCGTGCCGTCCTGGGTGGTGAAGCCGATGTTCAGGTCGGTGACCGTAAGGAGCGGTTCGCTGCCGCTCGGGGTCGCAGGGGTGGGCGCGGTGGAAGCGTCGAAGTCAGCCATTCCTCTATTCTGACCTACTTTGCGCCGCGAGTGTTAGCTGGGTCACATGGGGGTGCCGAGGGAGTTTTTGACCTTCTCGGAGTTGTCCCAATCGTTGGCTTGCATGGCGGCCTTGACCTTGCCGTCCTTCAACCAGTACGCCTGGAATGCGCCCTTCGGGTCGCCCTTGATCTCGACGCGGTCGTAGTCCGGCTTGCCGTCCTTGGTGTGGTCCACGCTGCCGAAGTATTCCATGCCGAGATCGTACTGGTCGGTGAAGAAATAGGGTTGCTTGTCGTAGACCGTGTCCTTGCCGGCAATGTTGGCGGCGGCGGTCTTGGCCTGCTCGATCGCGTTGTCCCAGTGTTGGACGCGCAGCCGGCCCAGGGTGGGGTGGTCCTCGTTGGCGATGTCGCCGATCGCGTAGATGTTCGGGTCTGAGGTTTGCAAGCGATCGTTGACGAGGACGCCGTCATCGACCGCGAGGCCGGCATCCTCGGCGAGTTGCACGTCCGGGTAGGCGCCGATGCCGACCACAATCATGTCGAACTGCTTGAGGTCATCCGTTGTCGGGGTGGCGTTCGTCTTCAGGGTGACGCCGTGTTCGCGGTGCAGGTTGGCGAAAATCTCGGCGACCTCGGGGCCCAGTACCTTTTCCAGTGGAAGGTTGCCGCGGATGAACACGGTCACCTCGCAACCGTACTCGCGGGCGGCCGCCGCGACTTCTAGCCCGATCCAGCCGCCGCCAATAATGGCGATGTTCGGCTTGTCGTTCAGCGCCGCTTTGAGCCGATTGCTGTCTTCGGCGGTGCGCAAGTAAAAGACGGGTTTGCCGGACTCCTCGGCCGCGGGAAAGGGTGTGGGTTGGGAGCCGGTCGCTAAGACGAGTTTGGTGTAGTCCAGGGTCTCGCCGTTTTCGGTGGTGACGGTGTTGTCCTCGCGGTTGATGCTGGTGACTCGAGTCCCCATCAGGAGGGTGACGTTGTTGTCGCGGTACCAGTCGGCGTCTTTGACGGTGGCCGAGTCGGTGTCGGCTTTGCCGAGGAGCACGTCTTTGGAAAGCGGTGGACGCTCATACGGTAGGTGGTCCTCTGCGGCGACAAGCGTGATGGGATCTTGGTAATCCAATTCGCGGAGTTCGGTGGCGACGGTGGCTCCAGCCAGTCCGCCGCCGATAATGACGACGCTCATGCTCTCTCCCAGGTCAGTAGCTCCAGTGTGCTTCTGTCACAACCTAAACTTATGTGACCGCGAGCCGGGGATGCTAGTCACATGTCAGTTATGGGTCCGTGAGCGGTAGTTCGCGGACACCCTTGTGGGGCCGTAAACGCGAAAGAGGGCGCGACCACTGGTCGCGCCCTCTCAAAAAAATCGCGGAGACGGGGGGATTTGAACCCCCGGTCGAGTTTTAGCCCGACAATTCATTAGCAGTGAATCCCATTCGGCCGCTCTGGCACGTCTCCACTGTTGCGAGAGCTATGCGCAAACGCAACCGTACCAGCGTACCCGGTAGCTGGCACGGTGAGCAAAGCGTGGCGCCAGAAGGGAGAGTGTGCAACTGACGTTCAGCTCCCCTCCACAAAAAGATGATAGACAGTGAAACTATCGATAGTTACACTATCCATATGCGAATTGGTCAACTGAGCGCCGAGAGCGGCGTCTCCATCCCCAGTATCAAGTACTACATGCGTGAGGGCCTCTTGCCTGCTGGTCAGGCGACGAGCGCAAACCAGGCCGATTATTCGGGCGAGCACCTGGCCCGATTGCGGTTGATTCGCGGACTCGTGGAACTCACCGGGGTGGGAATTGAGCAGATCAGGCAATTGCTCGTCTTCATGGAACGCGGTCAGGTAGATAGTGAGTCGCTGAGCTATTCGCAGTCGCTGGCCAACCGGCGCCAGAATGACACCGCGCCCTCTCCGTCTGCGATGAGGCGAGTCAAGGCGGCACTGAATTTCAACGACGATTTGAATGGGGACCTGGCGGCGCGAGCCATTGAAATGGTCGCCCGCACCATCGACGTCACCGAGGCCGCCGGAACAAGCGTGAGCGATGACTGGCTTCGCGTCTATGCGCGCCAAGCCCGCGCTTTGGCCAGCGAAGACATCGATGAAGTCGCCCGCCGCGCGGAGGATCCCGGCGCGCAAGTGAGCCTCGCGCTCCTCGGAACACTCCTCGGCGATGTCGTCATTGAAGAATTCCGACGCTACGAACAGGCCAGGATCTCCATCTCGCGATTCGATCGGGCCTCATCGAACCCAACGCAAGAACACCGTCAGTCAAACGAAACGCCCGCAAAGCGAAAGGAATAGATCATGAACGCCGCCGCCCCATCCACGTCTCGCACTGCCCAGGCACGCAGTGCGTTGCCGCAACTCAATCGACCCCTCTTAGTAGTAACCGTGGTTATGGCCGTGCTGACGCTCGTGTGCCTCGTGGGCTACTTCGCCGATCCGCGGGAGATTACCGGTGCTCCCGCCTGGGCGAAGCCGTTGAAGTTCTCCATTTCGATTGGCATTTACGCGCTGACGGCGCTCTGGCTCTTCCGGTTTATACCCGAACGGTTTCGTCGATTGGGGACCGCGCTCGCCTGGATCATTTCGGTGGCGCTCCTGATCGAGCAAGCCATCATCGTCAATGCCGTCATTTTGGGGACTACAAGCCACTTCAATGGGACGACCCCGTTGGCGATGGTTCTATGGCAGGTCATGGGAGCCAGTATTGTGTTTGTCTGGGTCGCGACGTTGATCCTCGCGGTGGTGCTCTGGAATGCGGAGTTGGGGGATCGGGCGCGAACGCTTGCGGTCCGAAGCGGTGTCGTCTTCGCTTTGCTCGGAATGGTGCTTGCTTTTGCGATGGTGGTTCCCGTGTATCCGTGGCTGAATACCGGTAGTCCAGACGTATTGGGCGCGCACTCTGTGGGAAGGCCGGACGGCGGCCCCGGGCTACCTCTTCTCGGCTGGAGCACAGTGACGGGGGACTTTCGCCCCGCGCACTTCCTAGGCATGCACGGCCTTCAAGCAATCCCGCTCGTTGCCTGGGGGCTGGAGGCAGCTTCCCGAAAGAGCCCGGCTTTGCGGGTCGTGGGCGTGCGAATTGCTCTGATTTGGGCGGCCAACGTGGCGTGGTTCGGGTTCACCATGTTGCTCTTTGTGCAGGCGTTCCGGGCGCAACCGGTCACGGCCCCGGACGGGATCACGATCTCCCTGGCGGCAACAATTATTGCGGTAAGCGTGCTGGTCGCGATTGTCGGCGTTTGGCGAGCACTGGTAAGGGCACGCGCACGGGCATCGGCTGGGCAGCATAGGCCGGCGCCCCAAAGCCAAGCGGTGCCCCAGCATCACCAGGCGGTCTAGGCATGAGCTCCAAACGCTACCCTGCGCTCTTTTACACTTACCTCGTGCTCGCCGCGCTTGGCCTCGTTGCGACGTGGACCTTCAACATCCTCTCGATGGCCGCGCGTGAGAACTACCTTGGCGAATGGTTCGGCAACGGCCCCGCGGTGCTCTCGGCGGCATTCGACCTCATCGTCATCCTGATCGTGGCCGCCGTTTTCATGGTGGCTGAGTCCCGCCGCCTCGGGATGAAACACGTGTGGGCGTACCTGATAGCGATGCCGCTCGTGGCCGTGGCGTTCGCGCTCCCGCTGTTCCTGGCCATGCGGGAGCGCGCCCTCGCCACCGGAAGACCCTACCCACGCGGCCATAAGGCCGCGCGAACCTAGTCGGTCAGCGCCTTGAACAAGAACCGGTAACTCAAGGCGCGGGTCTTCGCGGCCTGGCGGTTGTCCGAGGCGGCCGAGTGCCCACCCTCTAGGTCCTCGTAGAACCACACGTCCTCGACACCCATATCCTGCATCTTCGCGGCCATCTTGCGCGCCTGCACCGGGCCAACCCGGTCATCGGAGGTCGCGGTCCAGAACAGCACCTCGGGGTACTTCACCCCGGTGCGCAACAGGTGATACGGCGAGAAGGTCTGAATGAAATCCCACTGTGCCGGGTCATCCGGGTCGCCATACTCGGCAATCCAGGAGGTGCCAGCCGACAGTTTCACGTATCGCTTCATGTCCAAGAGCGGCACCCCGCAGGACACCGCACCGAACAGCTCCGGGTACTGGGTCAGCATGTTCCCGACGAGCAGCCCGCCATTCGAGCCGCCCGCACAACCCAGGCGCTCCGGTCGGGTCACGCCGCGGCGCACCAGGTCTTCGCCGACCGCGGAGAAGTCCTCGTATGCCTTGTGCCGTTTTTCCTTCATGGCGGCTTGGTGCCACTGCGGCCCGTACTCGCCGCCGCCGCGAATATTAGCCACCACGTACACGCCCTGGCGCCCGTTCGCCGCGCGCGGGGTGAGCCAGCCGATGCCGATGGTCGGCGCATAAGCGGGCAATCTGCTGATCTCAAAGCCACCGTAACCGTCGAGCATGACGTGATTATCGCCGTCGTACTCCATGTTTTTCGGGCTGACCTGGAAATACGGGATGTGCGTGCCGTCCTTGCTGGTCGCGAAGAACTGCTCGACCTGAAAGTCGTCTTCGTTGAAATACGACGGCGAGTGCTTGACTTCCTGGGGTTCCTCACCGACGGTGCCGCGCAAGAGGGTGGTGGGGGTGAGGAAGCCGGTAATGGTCATCCAGAAGTCGTTGGCGGTGGCGTCATCGTCGGGATCGAGGGCGGAGACGCTGACGTCGTGGTTCGCCGGGACGCCCTCGAGGGTGCTGGCGGCGAAGTTGTTGGCGACGTCCAGCACGCGGATTTCGCTTTGGACGTCGGTCAAGAGTTGCAGCAGGATGTAGTCCCGTGTCACGGTCCAGCCCTGCAGCGAGGTGTTAGCGGTCGGCTCGAAAATGAGGTGCGGGGTGGCCTGCCCGGCAAGGTAGTCCTTGAGGTTGACGACCGCGAGGCCGCCGGCCGGGACCAGGCCAAAGGGGGCGTTCCAGTCGGTTTGCGGGCGGAAGAAGAGGTGTTCGCGGTCCAGGTCGACGTTGACGTCGGTGGGGGCGTCGATCTTGGTCCACTCGCGCGCGTCCGGGAGCATGAGGTAGGTGGTGGCGTTGAAGAAGTCGATCATGTCGTTGGCGATCGAGCGTTCAAAGCCGGGGGACTGGTCGGTGCCGACGGAGGCGAGGACGTGGTCTTCGGGGACCTCGAAGACGAGTTCGGCCTGCTCCAGCGCTTGGCCGCGGCGAAGGATGCGCCCGGATCGCGGGTAGGAGGACGTGGTCATGGTGCCAGGGCCGAAGTCGGTTGCCCAGATGATTGAATCATCATCAAGCCAGCCGCCGTAGCCCTTGGCGACGGGCAGGTTGAAGCCATTGTCGGTGACGAATTGCTTGGTTTCCAGGTCGAACTCCCGGACGGCATGGGCGTCGCCGCCGTCTGGGGACATGATGACCAGAGCGCGCTGGAAACCGGGGCGACGGATAGTTGCGCCCGCGAATACCCACGGAGTGTCTTCCTCTTTGGCGAGTTGGTCCACGTCCAGCAGGATTTCCCATTCGGTGTTGTCGCTGGCGTAGGAGTCCCAGGTGGTGCGCCGCCAGAGGCCCTTGGGGTTCTTGGCGTCGCGCCAGAAGTTGTAATAGTAGTCACCGGTCTTGGTGACCATGGGGATTTTGTCCTCGGAGTCGAGGGCGGTCAGGATCTCGGATTCGATGGCGCGGAAGTCCCCGTCAAAGAATTCGGCCTCCACCTTGGCGTCCTGCGCCTTGACCCACTCCAACGGTTTTTCACCATAAATTTCCTCCAACCAGAGGAATTGGTCTTGGTCATCGGTGGCGGCGGGCGCGGCGGGGGTGTTCTCCGTTGAAGTCATGGTTCCATCCTAGGCATCCTGGCCGGTGCCACTTCAAGAGCGCGGGTAATCTTTTAGGGTGAACGAGTCGATCAAAGTCCTCATTGTGGGCGCGGGTCCGCGCGGGCTCTCCGCGGTGGAGCGAATTACCGCGCAGGTGGCCGCCGCCGATTCGACGAGTTCGGCGCGGGACGTCGAAGTCACGTGGGTTGACCCGTTTGAGCACGGGCCGGGCAAGGTGTGGCGCACCGATCAGTCCTCGCGCTACCTCATGAACACGCCGAGTCTGTTTCCCACTGTGGTGCCGGATGCGCCGGAGTTGGCGTCCTCGCTCGTGCCGATGAGTTTTGATCAATGGCGAGAATTCGCGCGCGAGGCGAGCAACGCCGTCGTGCTTCCTGAAGATGCGGCCGAGGAATTGGCCGCGCTCACCCGCACCGATTACCCGAGTCGGCGCCTGTATGGACACTACTTGCGGTGGGTGCGCGAGCAGCTTATGGCGCGGTTGCCCGCGCGGATGCGGGTGGAACTGGTGCGCGGCGAGGTGCGGTCGGTGAATTACGACGGCGAGTGGCTGGCTACCGTGGGCCGCCCGGGTGGCGATGAGGTGCTGGTGCGGGCGGATGCGGTGGTGCTGGCCCTGGGGCACGTGCCCGCGAAGTTGAGTCCGGTACATGCCGCGCTGCTTCAGGTTGCCTCCGATGCGGAGGGGCTCGGCGCGCGGGGGGTCGCGCGCGGGGTGACTTATATTCCGCCGCAAGTGCCCGCGGACATTGACTGGGATGTGATTCCGGCGGCGGAGCCCGTGTTGGTGCGCGGGATGGGGTTGAACTTTTTCGACATTATGGTGCAGCTGACCGAAGGGCGCGGCGGGCGGTTTGTGCGCGGGGACGGTGGTTCGGGGCGAGCCGGTTCGTTGGAGTATGTGCCAAGCGGTGCCGAGCCGCGATTGGTGGTCGGTTCGCGGCGCGGAACCCCGTACCGGGCGAAGGCGGCGCTGGAAGGGTATGTGCCGCGGCGCTCGGTGTTGCGGTCGTTGACGCTCGAACTGGTGGCAGAGGTAGCGGCGCGCGGGGAGCAATTGAGTTTCGACGTGGACGTGTGGCCGTTGCTACGCGAGGACGTGCAACGGAACTTTGCCGAGGCCGGGGGCGCGGGCGAGTTTTCCATCGAGGCGCTCGCCATGCCTTTCGCGGGGGTGGGTGTGATGTCGGCGGCCGAGTATCAGGATTTGGTGCGCTCCTACTTGGAGGAGGACCTCGCGCGGGCGCTTCGCGGCGAGCAGGATCCGGTCAACATTGCCATTGGCACGTTGAACGCGGGCCGATCTGTGGTGAAGGCCGTTGCTGCAGCCGGGTTGTTGACGGACGAGTCTTGGCATACCGATTTGCGGGGATGGTTTGAGCCCTTGGTGGAGGGACTGGCCAGTGGGCCTCCCGCGGTGCGGATTGCGCAGTTGTTAGCCTTGCACCGTGCCGGGCTGGTCGAGTTTCTGGGCCCGTATCCGGAGTTTGATGCAGGCAGCGCGGGCAGCAGGGGCAGCGGGTCGTCCGTAGCCGCGGCTGCGGGGGTTGCCGGTGCTGCCGGTGTGGATGGGACTGGCAGCCTGGACGTGACTGCCAGTCTGGACGGGGCTGCGGGGTTTGCCGGTGGACTGAGTTCTGCGGGCGGATTCCGTGCGGTGAGCGCGACGGTTCCCGAAACGGAGTACCGCGCGTCAACCCTGATTGAGGCAATGATGCCGGCGAACCGGGTTGCCGTGACCGACTCGGTGTTGTTGCGGCAAATGCTGTCCGACGGGGTGGTGCGTGCCCGGACGGTCGCGTTGGGTGGGCACGAGGTTGTGAAGGGGAGCGGGCTCGATGTGTCCCGCTCTGACCTGCAGGCGCTGTCCGCGGATGGCGACTCGGCGCGGGGCTTGTACGTGTTGGGGTTACAGCTCTCGTCCGTTGAGTGGGGCACGGCGATCGCGGCCGAGTCCGGAGCCCCCATCGAAGCGGGCGGGCGAACGCTGCTTGACGCGGATGTCATCGCGAAACAGATTCTTGGTGGCAGCTAGGTCGAGCCGGTTGGCGTGATCTGGACAGGTTGCCAATCTGGCCTGGACCGGTGGAACCAGAGGAGCTGCGTACCTAGAAGTGCGCTGAGTCTAGAACAGTGCGGTGAATCTAGAACGGTGCGGAGTCGAAGTTTGAGGTGGCGTCCGATGGGTCGTATGCCCACGGATCGGTGCCAGTCTGTGAACTGGCCCATTGTGACGAGTTGGGGCTGGGTTTGTCGCGCGTACCGGACGAGCCGTTGGCCGATGGCTTGCGGCGCCGAGTTGACCGGACAGGGTGCAAGAACCGAATGTACTCGCTTGGTTGGGTGGGCGGCCGGGTGAGTTCGGTGAGAGCTTTAGTGCCTGGCGGTGCGCTCGGGGTAGGGGCGGTATAGCTGACATTTCCGAGGGGAGAGGTCCACATGGTGCCGCCATCTGGTGTTCGAGAGCTCTTCCAACCCCGATGTGTTTTCAGATTGTGGTGTTTTCGACAGAGCAGTTGCAGGTTCTCGGGTGTTGTTTCGCCACCAGAGTCCCACGGATCGATGTGATCTGCGTCAGTTCTTCTAGCGCTGACAGTGCAGCCGGGAAATTCGCAGGTTTCGGTGCGCTGTAACAGGAAATCGCGTACTTCTTGAGTGACGCGGTAGACGCCGCGCTGGTACTCGACGGGGAGGTCGGTCGCCGGGTCGGTGATGATTCGGTACAGGTTTTTCGCGTTTGAGGCGAGGTCGCGAGCCAGGTCGCCGGGGATGGGGCCGTAACCGTCAAGGTTGGCGAATCCATCACGCAGGCCAAGGAGAACATCGTAGGGAATCGTGACGACGATCTTTGCCGGGATTTTTGAGTGTGACGCCGAGGCTTCTGGCCCCGAGTTTTCGCTGTCCGATTCAGTTGGCGCGGCGCTCACACCAGTTTTGCCAGCGACAAAGCGGCGGATTGGAGCCTCGTCTGCTGTTGCCGTGTCGTCGGAGTCACGAGGAGACGGCGACGTGAGATTATCGAGGTCTTCGGTAGGGACATCCCCAGGTCTGGAGTCTGGTTTGGAGCGGGTTTCGGTGGGCGTGTGCACGGCTGATCCGTTGAGAATCAGGTCTGTGAACACATCTGCACGGACCTGAGCAAGAGTGCGGGGATCTTTTGCGGATCGAGACGCTAGTGCGACGTCCGTGATGGTGTTCATGACGGCGTATGCGGACTCGGCCGGAAGATGCGCGGTGAGGGTGGCCAAGCCGTTCATCTCCGAACTGATAAACACAGCGCGGCGCCGCTCGTCGCGCTGGCGACGTTCGGACAAAGACTCGTGGTGGAACACCTCGCGCAGGGCATTCGCTCGTTTGCGAATTTGGGTACGACTGCGCTTGGGCACCGGCTTGTTCGCGGGGGCGAGATACTCCATCATTCCGCGATCGAAAAGTCCCAGGACTTCTGGGTGGAGGTCCTCGGTCGTCGCAACAACGTCGGTGAGGCGCGCCTCCGGCAGATCGCCAGAGAGGTAAAAACGTTCCAACTGCGGCATGTGGAGCAGCGACACCGAGTTGGTGATGATGCGGTGAGCCCCCGCCTCGCTACAGTTGGCTTGCCACGCCAGTTCGGAGGCAAACTCTGATTTTGCGGCCTTGAACGCTTTCGCTTTTGTTGGGTCGTTATAGATGTGAGGGAGGATGCTTGCGTTGCTTCCTTCACGCGAGCCGACGCGGGACTTTGCGTCTTCCGTGGCGGGGTCGGCACCCGTAAGTTCCTGATGTGCCTCGACGATACGTAGCTCTTCCTCATATTGGGTGCTGAATAGAGCACCCGCCGCAATGTGGCCGGCTGCGTCAATTTGGTTGCGTAGCTTTGTCAGATCCCCGAGGAGTTGGTTGAGAATGATGACACAACTATCTGCGTCCTGAAATTCCTCACGCAATTCGATCGCGGGATCAAAGCGACCCGACGCGCCGCCGGGGGCATCGTTGAACTGGCGCAAACCTTCACTCACGGCATCACGCAAGTCAGCAAGCGCCTGGGTGCGTTGCTTGAGCTCGAGGTGCGCGAGTGGAAAATTCATATCTCGAACCTATAACCCGGCTCTGACATTGAGTTCGGGTTTTCGGCGGGCTGCCAAAATCTGTGGATAACTTTCGCAAATCGGCTGAAATTGATCGCCTGTGTAGGAACAAGGAGAGGGGCCGATGTACACGACATCGACCCCTCGTCGCCGGCTATGCAGTTACTTTTCTCGCGAACTGCGTTGCTAGTGTTTCGCCTTGCGCCGGGCATTAGCGAGGACGAGCGCCGCACCCACGGCAAGCACCGTCAGACCGCCTAGTGCGATCGAACCTGTCATGGCACCAGTGTCCGGGAGATCGCCCCCAGGCGATGAGGTTGCCGTCGCAGAGCCACTCGGTGAGCCACCCGGAGCGTCGCTCGGGGACTCCGAGCTCGTCGGCGAGGGAGTGCCGGTTGGCTGACCACTAGGCTGACCGGTAGGGCTTCCAGTTGGCACATTGGTGGGGGCCGGAGTGTCCGTTGGAGTGTCGGTCGGGACCGGTGTGCCGGTTGGGGTCCCAGTGGGCGTCGCGGTCGGCTCTCCAGTGGGTCCCGGCGTCGCCGTCGGCTGACCTGTCGGTGTTGCAGTTGGGGTTTCGGTGGGTTCGCCCGTTGGTGCAGGCGTGGCCGTTGGGGTCCCGGTGGGCGTTGCGGTCGGCTCGCCGGTGGGCGGAGCCGTTTCTGACGTCAGGGTGAGCGCGACCGGGAGGTTGACATCCACAAACTCGCCGCTGAGGCGCGGGAAGATTGCCGATCCGGCGGCCTCAGCCAGAGCAAACACTGACGAACCGGGGACGCCACCAGAACCAAGCGGCCGCCCGGATGCAGTGCTGGATGCAGTGCCGGTTGCAGTGCCGGTTGCAGTGCTGGATGCAGTGCCGGTTGCAGTGCCGGTTGCAGCGTCGGATGCAGTGCTGGTTGCAGCGTCGGATGCAGTGGCGGTTGCAATGCCGGACGTAGTTCCGTCTGCAGTGCCGTCTGAAGTAGCGCTTCCTGTGCCAGTTGCTGTACCGCTTGCAGTACCGCTTGCAGTGCCACTTCCGGTGCCAGCGCTCGCGGCCGGCACGGTGAATGTCACCTTCGCGTTTCCGTTAGCTACCGGCCAGGTGCCGACATTCGTGCCGGCAATGTCTCCGGTGATTTCGGTCGTTTCCGGTGCTCCCAGCGAGTTCAGGTTCAACCCGAAAACTTCAGCCGTAACGGTGTCGCCCGTCGTGGCCTCGGCGCTCGCAGTGCGAACCTCGACGCCGCGCTTGACGAAGTCGGGGCTGATCGGCGACTTCGACTTTAGGTAATTCTCGAACGCCTGAATATCCTTGAGTCCCGAGGGCGTCACATCCGTTGCCTCTTTCAGCACGCTCAAACCGTCCCCGCCGCCGAACAGGAAACTGAAGCTCCCCAGCCGGAAGGAATCCTCGGGCGCCACCGCGTTGCCATTCACCCACACCCCGGTGACCCGATCACCAAACTCTCGCGTTGTATCAAAGGTGTACCGGACGTTAGCCGACAATGACAACGCAAGGTAGCGTTCAGCCCCGCCGTCGTTCTTCTGCCACTGCTGCTCGAGCAACCGCTTCAACTGCGCGCCCGTAATGGTGCCGGTGACCATGTCATTGTTGAAGGGCAGCACGCTCTCCGCGGTGGCGCGGCGAATCACGCCGTCCTCGCCGTAAAAGAGCTCATCGCGCAGACCGCCCGGGTTGACCAGCCCGATCTCCGCGCCGCCGCGCTCCGCCGGGCCCAACTCGCTAGCGATCATGTCCGCAATCAGGTTCCCCAGCGTGGATTGCTGCGTGATATCGCCTCGGCTGTCGCCGCGGAAAGCGGTGGTGATGTCCGCAGTGACCGACCCCCATGGCACGTTGATCTTGTCCGCCTCGGCAAGTGCCGCGTCCACAATCTCCTTGACCTTCGCTACGCGCGGGTACTTTTCGGCCAGCGCGGCGGGGTCTTCGGTGCTCCGCGGCACGTTTCCGCTGCTGTAGCTGATGACCTCGCCGGTCGCAGTGTCCACCGTCAACTGGACCTGCGCCAGGAAAGCGCCATACTCGCCCGCCTGAATGACCGGGCGCGTGCGGCCCGGATCGCCCGGAACCGGCGCATCCCAGGAGTACTTCTGATGCGTGTGCGCATTGAACAGCACGTCCACGTCAGGGCTCGTGTTCTGCACAATATTCGCAAAGACACCACCCTGCGCGAGCGCCTCGTCAAGGGTGGAAGTGGCGTCGTTGACGGGGGCGCCGTCGTGATAATTCGCGACGATCACATCCGCCAGACCCTGCGCCTTGATCTTCGCGGCCTCGCGGTTGACCGCCTCGACCGGGTCGCCGAAGTCGACGTCTTTGACGCCTTCGACAGGAACCATGGTCGGCGTGTTTTGCGGTGCGGTGCCAATGATCGCGACCCGAACACCGTTCACGTCCTTAATCACGTAGGGGTCAAATACCGTCTCGGTAGTGCCCTTGCGGTAAATATTGGCGGCTAGGTACGGGAAGTCGACGGCGTCGGCGACGCGGCCCGTGGCATCGGAGACACCCCGGTCCAACTCATGATTCCCCACCGCCGATGCCGCCATTTCCAGTGCGTTGAGCGTGTCCATGGTCGGAACATCCTCGGCAATGCGCGAGGCAAAGGACGAGGCGCCAATCAGGTCACCACTACCGAGCAAGATCGAACCGTCCGGGTTCTCTGCGCGCAACTGCTCGATGGTGCCCGCATAGTTCACGGTGTTGTCATCGATGCGGCCGTGGAAGTCATTGGTGGCAAGGAGGTTGATGTTCGCGGTTTGGGGCTGGGGCTCTGGCCCCGTCCCGGCCGTGAAGTTGAATCCCACAACCTCCGGATTGTGGTCCGAGGACCGCAACGCATCCGGCTGGTACAGGTTGGTCACGTTCGCGTTGTACCGCGAGTACTCGAAACCGACCGACTGCGTGGCATTGATGTTCCAAATCTCGGCGGCAGTCATGGCCTCGCGAGCCTGGGCGGACATGAAGACGTGGTCTAGCGACCCCAACAGCCCGCCAAAGAGATAAGAGAATGTGGTGCCATCGGTCGGCGCGTCCACATAGCCTGCCTGGCGCAAAACCTGCAGCGGGTCCTCTTGCGAGTAGGAGTTGAAGTCGCCAGAGAGAATGACATTGTCGGTACCCGCCGCCTGCTTCTGCTCATCCGCAAATTTCACCAGGGACTGCGCCTGTTCGACGCGCCGCTGGTTCCATGCGCCCTGACCGTCGCCCTTGTCCGCATTGGGGTCGGTTGGCGAATCTGGCGCGGAGCCTTTGGACTTGAAGTGGTTCACGATGACGAGGAAGTTGGCGGAATCGCCCGCGGCGCCGGAATCGCCCGCGGTGCCCCCGGCGGCCCCGGCTTCCCCCGCCCCAACCGGCCGGAACACCTGCGCCAGTGGCTTCCGCGCATTCACAAACGCGACCCGATCATCCAGAATCGCAGACTCGCCCACGGGCTCAACTTCCGCCTTCTTGTAAATGAACGCGGTCCGGATGAAGTCCTCTTGGTCCAGCGGCGGAACCACCGACGGGGTTGGGACAAACGCCCACGTGTCCGGCGCGGCGGCGTTCAACGCATCCACCAGAGTGGATAGCGCCTCGTCCCGGTCCTTGCCGAACTTCGCCGAATTCTCGATTTCCTCCAGCGAAACCACGTTCGCGCCGAGCTCGTTGATGGCCGCGACGATCTTGTCTTGTTGCCGCTTCAGGTTCTCGGCATTCGCCGCGCCTCGGGCGTCACAGCCACCGCGCACCGTCGTGGGCGCGCCGTCACGGTCTTGATAGAACGTGCACCCGCTCAATTGATCGCCCGTGGTTGTGAAGTAGTTCAGCACATTGAAGCTGGACACCCGAATGTTTCCGCCCACCTGTGGTGCGGCCGGAACCGGCACCTCGCCAATACTGGCCGGCTGCACCTCCTCGGCGTTTGCCGTGGTCAGTTCGGAGGTGGGTTGCAACCGCCAGGAATCGTTTCGGTAGTCCACCACGACCGGCTTGGTAAAGCTCACCGGCGCACCCACCACAACCCGCTGTGCCAAGGACAAGTACGGCAACGGCGTCCCAGTATTGACCGGATTCAAGAAATTCGTGGAGGCCCCGTCATCCAAACGCACCACACGGGCAGCGGCATCATCCTTAGCCGCCTGCCACTCGGGCGAATTGACCGGCCCGGCCTCGGTTGGCTGCAGGATCGGCGCCGCGCCGAGCGACAGGCCCATGTCGCCGTACTGGTTCGTGGAGTAATTGTCGCTGACAAAGTAGTCGCCCTCGGGTGCCAGCAGCATCCCTTCAAGGGACTCACGCTCGGCCTCGGCCGCAGGCCACGCGGAAGCGACCGGTTTTACCGCCTCGACCGCCTCGTCCAGCACCCGCGCCCCGCCGGATAGCACCGTGATCTCGGTCAGCCCCTTGTATTCGCTGACCTGGCCGGACACCTCGACATAATCGCCGACCGCCACCGACCCCACGGTTTGCGCCGAGTACACAAAGATCGCGTCCGAGGCCTTGTGCGTGGCAAAGTCCATATCCCCGCCAGTCCCCGGCGTCTGAAGAAAATACCCGTTCAACCCACCGGTCGGGTACGCCGCGGTCACCACACCGCGCGTGGTCACCTCTTGGTTTTCCAGCGGCGAGCTTGCCCCGGTACCCTGAATGTCCGAAATAGCGGTCACCGCACCGGGCGTCGCCGTGGGTGACAAAGTGGGAGTCGGCCCCGGAGTCGCAGTCGCCGTCGGTGCCACAGTAGGAGTCGGCTCACCCGCCCCCTGACTGTTTTCCCGTGTCACCTCACTGCTCACCGTGAAGTCCGCCGCATTATTGTCGGTATCGGTACCGCCGCGCACCAGCGACTGCACCACCCGCGTCCCGCCGAGCGCCGGAGCGGCCGCCCCCTCAAACACGGATGCGCTCCCGTAGCCCACCAAATCCACCACGCGCTCATCACTGACCGCGGTCTCAGGCGTCAGCCCGCTCAGTAGCGACCCCTGTTTGGACAGAATCACGACCCCGTTCGACCCGCTCAAATTCGGCGAACCGCTCGCATCCGGCGTCGGCAGCGGCGAACCATTGGACCCATTCGACCCCAGTTGCACCAAATACTTCCCACCCGCCGGGACGCTCCCGGCCAGCTCCGCCGCGCTCGTCGCCGCGGAACCGCTCGCCGACTGGTATTGCACGCTCCACCCATCCACACTCACCGGCGCGCCACTTAGGTTCGCGAGCTCCACAAACTTGTTCGCATACGGTTGCCCGGCGCTCCCGCCGGCCGCATAAATTTCATTAATCACGACGGCGTTGCTCGCCACTTCTGCCTCGGCTCGCCCCGGGACGGGGTTGGCAGATACCGAGGCATCCGTCGGAGCGAGCGGGTCGGCATTGGCCGGAATGACGGCGCCGGTTGCGGCCATCGCAAACGCCGCGAGGAAAGCGAGGACAGCTCTTATCGGTCCAGGCTGGCCCATATGTCCTGCCTTATGGCGCGGTGTACCCGTATGACGCGGTGTGCGCGCTCGCGCGCCGGAACCGGCGGCCGGCTCGATTTTGGGCATAGCGGTATGACGGTTGTGACTCATGGGGGTTTCTTTCCCGTCGGTTGGTGGAGGCTGACTTAGTGGTTGGAGTTTTTGCGTGCGCGGCTAATGGCCAGTGCGGTGCCGCCAATGAGCAGCAGTACCACGGCGCCGATGCCCAGCGGCACCAGGTTGTTGGCACCGGTATCGGGTAGCCCGCCTCCGCCCGAGGTGGGCGTAGCGCTAGCGGTGGCCGTCGGCTCTCCCGTGGGCTCGTCGGTCGGCTGAGCCGTCGGCTCCCCGGTGGGCTCCCCTGTCGGTTCTCCCGTCGGAGTGGCTGCCCCTTGAATCGCCACCGGAAGCATCGAAACGGTTCCAGACTCCGGAGTGGTCAACGTCAACCAGTCGCCCTCGGTCGCGTCTTTCGGGACGGTGAAGGTAATGCTGCCGGCGCCGTCTTTAATGTCTCCGGTCGCCAGGTCGGTCACGGTCGCATCTCCGACGAGCGGCGCACCGCCGAGCGCGCCCCGCTTCTTGGCGGCGGCGCTACCAGTGCTAGCCGGGTTCAGTTGCACCGTGGCACTCGTGATCTCCGGGGAACCGAGCGAAGTCATTTGCAGGGTGGAGGCATTGAGCGTGTAGGTTTCTCCCGCGGTCACTGTCGCTGGCAATCCATTGACGCCTACGGCGTGCTTGGCGAAGTTCGGCGAGAGGGGCTTGTTCGCCTCCAGGTAGGAGATCCAGCCGTCGCGGTCGATCAGACCGGAGTCGCGTGAGTCGCTGCCTTGGGTGAAGACGCGGAAATTATCGCCGCCGAAGATCAAGAAGCTGAACGTGCCAATGCGGTAGTTGGCATTCGGGTCATACAGTTCGCCGTTGATCGTGATCCCGGTAATGTGCTCGCCTTGGGCGGCTTCGGGATCAAAGGTGTACTGAACGTTGTCGGAGAGCCCCAATTGCAGGTAGGAGCGGCTTGGCTTGGTGCCGTCGACGGTCGTCTGCCACTGTTGCTCCAACAATTCCTTGAACTGCGCGCCGGTCAAGGTGGTGGTCCACAAATTGTTGAGGAACGGCAGAACGCTATTGGCCTCGGCAAAGCTCACCTTGCCATCGGGGGCGTAGTAGAGTTCCGAGCGCAACCCACCGGGGTTGACCACGCCGATGTCGGCGCCGCCGCGCTCGGGCGACCCGAGCGTTTCACGCAGCATGTTCGCGACCGTATTTCCGAGCGTCGATTCGCTCCCGCGATCGTCTCGAGCGGGCTTGCCATCCTTCAGACTAAATGCGGTGGTGATGTCCGCGGTGACCTCGCCGACAACCTCGTTGCCCTTCTGGGCCGCGAACGTGAGCGCCCCGTCCACGGTGTCCTTGACCGCCTGCACACTCGGGTACTTGGCAATGATTCCGGCATCGAACTCGGCTTGGATGCGGGCGGCGTCCTCCTCGCTCGCATCCTCGGGAATGTCCGCTGTCAGCCTCGGTACGAGGGCTTGCGCGTAGGAGACCACCGTGTTGGAATCATCCAGGTTGAGCGTGATGTTTCCGAGATTTTCGCCGTAGTTTCCGGTCTGAATGATGGGGCGAGTCTTGCCTGCCACGCCGGGGACGGGTGCGTCATAGGTGTACGCCTGGTGAGTGTGTCCGGTCACGATCGCTGCGACATCCGCGGAGATGCCCTCGGCGATGGACTTGAAGACCGGGCTGGAATCGATCGCTTCTTGATAGCTTGCCGAGCCGTCGGGGGCGCCTTCGTGCAAGGTGGCAATGAAGACGTCGGCTTCGCCCGAGGACTGCAACTGCGACACCACATCATTGATACTGGCCACTGGATCGCGGAACTCGAGGTTCTCGATGCCCGCAGGGGACACCAGGGTGCTCGTTTCCTGGGTCACCGCGCCGATCACGGCAACGCGAGTGCCGTTGACATCGGCAATGTAATAGGCCGGGAGCGCCCGCTCCTGGGTTCCCTTCACAAAGACGTTCGCCCCGAGAATCGGGAAGTTCGCCCAACTTTGAGTCTCGTTCTTCAGGAAGTCATAACCCTTGTCGAACTCGTGGTTTCCGGCGGCGGTCGCGTTCAAGCCAACTTCGTTGAGCACATCCACCGTGGGCCGATCATCCTGAACGGACGAGGCAAAAAGCGAGGCAGAGATGTTGTCGCCGGCGCTCACCACCAACGTGTTCTCCGGTGCCTTGGCGCGCAGTTCTTCGACCGTCCCAGCCCACCCGACGGTGTTTTGGTCGATACGGCCGTGGAAGTCGTTGAAATTGATGAGGTTAATGCTCTTGGTCGCCTCGGCTGCCGGGCTGGCCTCTGGAGTAGCAGTTGCCGGCGCGCTTGGAGCGGACGGCGCGCTCGGGGAAGCCACAGCGGGCAATACGGCGGCGGCCCCCACCGTTGCCGCGAGCAGGAAGCTCGCCCCCATCCGCCAGAGCGAAGTCATTGTGAGTTTTGAGGCCATCTGTCTATCTCCGTTGCCAACAGTGTCGCCGAGAATTCCATCAATAAGGTGTGCGGCCGAGTGCTGGACCGCGCTAATACGAGTGGGATATAGCGGGCACCCCAGCGCCCGCTATATCCCATCCAATCAGTCAAAGGTTAACTTTGGGTAGGTTCTGGCAAATTTATCCGCCAAAACTTATGCTCCGGAGCCCTTGCCCTTGAGCGATCCGGTGACCTCCTTGAAGACCGCCGTGGACGTCGACTTCTCGAGGTCGACTTCGCCAATCAAGCATTGGATGAGCCGGTCATCGGCTTGATCCCACGTGCTCTGAGTCGGGTACAGGTAGGTGTACTCCACAAACGGGCCGCCGCTCTCGAGGTTCTGAGACTCATAGTCGGCACCATAGAATTCGTTGAGCTGGGCGATGCAGAAGTCATCCGCCTGCTGTTCCAGGTCGCCGGAGGGCGGGTACGTTGCACTGGTGACCTCCATGTCCGCGTACACCTCGAGCGTGTGCGGCTGCTCGCACGGGATGATGTCGGTGTTCGTAATTTCGGTGCCGGTCAGATCGTTGGTGCAGTCGCCTGTCTTGAGCGAGAAGACGGTGGCACCGGTCGCCGCCTCGGTTGCCTTGCCGCTCTCATCGCGGGCCGCGTCGCCTCCCCCGCCAAAGATCGAGCAGCCGGTCAATCCCAGCACCAGGGCAAGAGCGGCCAGGGCAACGCCACAAGAATGTCGAACGTTTCGTGCAACTGAATGAGCCATGTGATTCCCCTCAAATGTGCGCATTTGGGAACACCACACTCGCGGACGGCGAGTTACCTCGAAGCGTCCCCAAACGCTGAGTCGAGTGATACTTGCGAGCCTAGCCCAAAGTGAGCGCACTCACATTATTTTTTGGCGTCGATTAAGGAACCGGTCGTCTTTTTAAAGGTCAGGTCCCCACCGGTGGACGCCGCGACATCGACCTGCCCGATCAGACACAAAATTTGCCGGTCCTCATTCTCATCCCACGACTTCTGATTCGGGTACAGCCCGGTCGTGGAATACACGGACGTCTTCACATCCGTATTCATCAGTTTCTTAAACTCTGCGCTGCAAAATTCGGTGTACTGCTTTTGTACGGCATCATCGCCCGGATAGGTATCGCCAGTGACCGGGGTCTGTGCAAAGGCTTCCAAATCATGCTCTGCCGAGCACGGGGTCACCGTCACGGTGGTGAAACCGGACATTCCCGGGTTCAGCAAACAGTCTCCGTTGCGCACCTTATAAGCACCGATATCGGCCTGCTCGGTGACCTTGCCGTTCTCATCCCGCGGCGCATCCGGGTTCTTGCCGAGCCCGCAAGCACCCAAGGCCAAGGCGAGAAATGCGGCGATGGTGACTAACGCCGTCGTACGTAAAAAACTGTGCTGAACCATCACCTTGAGGTTATCGCACCGGCCCGCGCCTCAAGGCTAGCCACGCGGTGATCCCCGGGGGTAGCGTAAGCTCCGGGAGCGTGCCGAGGGGCGCGCCGGAAAGGGAGTCATGGCAGATCTGAACCCGTACATCAACTTTGATAATCGCGCTCGGGAAGCAATGGAGTTTTACCAGAGCGTGCTCGGCGGCGAACTGAGCTTGAACACCTACGGGGAGTTCAACGCGTCGGAGGACCCGGGCGAGCAGGACAAGATCATGCACGCGCAACTCAAGACCGAGGACGGCATGGTGTTCATGGCCGCGGATACGCCCAACGGGATGCCCTATAACGGCATTAGCGGCATCAGCCTGAGCATCACCGGGTCCAAAGCGGACGAGGAGAAGCTGCGCGGCTACTGGGATGGATTGCAAGCGGGCGGGCAATTGATCATGCCGCTCGAGCCACAAGTCTGGGGCGACCTGTTCGGCATGTTCACCGACAAGTACGGCGTGACCTGGATGGTCAATATTGCCGGTGAGTAAGGGCGCTCGCGGAGCGCGCGGCTCGGCGCGACTCAAGAGTCGCCGTGCCTGAGGGTCATTCGATTTACCGCTTGGCCCGGCAGCTTGACTCGGTGTTTGTGGGGGAGACGCTTCAGGTGTCTTCCCCACAAGGGCGTTTTGAGGCCGGTGCCGCTCTGCTCAATGGCCGAGCGCTTCAGCGTGCCTGGGCGCACGGCAAGCACCTATTTCTGGATTTCGGCGGCCCAGTGCTACACGTGCACTTGGGGCTTTACGGTGCGTTTAGCTTCGGCGGGGACGAGCAGTTTACCGGAGCCTCCAGCATCGGCGCGCCGAGGCGGATCGGGGAGCGGGAAGTGAGCGCGCGCGGCGCTGGGCCAGATACCTACACTGGCCCGCCGGAACCGGTCGGCGCGGTGCGCGTGCGGCTAGTCGGCGCGCACGGGTGGGCCGATCTGCGCGGCGCCACCACCTGTGAAGTGCTCACCGCCCCCGAGGTCGACGCGGTTCTCGCCCGCCTCGGTCCCGACCCTATCAACCCGTCACCCGGGCGACCTCGCGCTGAACCGAACGCCGACGCGGAAAGGTTCGTCAACGCCGTCGTACGTCGAAAGACGCCGATCGGCCAGCTGCTGATGTCCCAAGAGGTGATTGCCGGGGTGGGCAATATTTATCGCGCCGAGTCGCTGTTTGCGCTCGGGCTCGATCCGCGCACCCCGGGCAGTTCCGTGCCGTGCCCGGCATTGCGCGCGCTTTGGGATGTGCTCGCCGTGTGGATGCGGCTGGGGACCGTGACCGGGCGGATTATTACGACGGCGCCGCTCGCCTGCGCGCTGGACTCCCGCGAGCTGGGGGTGCTTGGGGCGGGGTGGGGAGGCGGCCGGGGTAGCGCGGATGCGTCGCCTAGCGTGTCGGGGTTGAGCGCGGTGCAGGAGTTGAGTGCGGTGCCGGAGGCCGAGGCGCACTGGGTGTACAAACGCGCCGGTGAGCCGTGCCGGGTGTGTGGCACGCCGATTGCGCTCGCCGAGATGGCCGGTCGCAAAGTGTATTGGTGTCCCGGGTGCCAAGTGGTCTAAGTGCCCCTGATCACGGAGCACCGCTCTGCGCCCCTTGACAATCAAAGATAAACACAGATAAAGTCACTCAAACACAGATTGAGGTGATGTGAGTCACGCGGCCCTCCTTGCCGGCCACGAGGCTCGCACCCTGAATCGCCAGCCACGAGGAGTGACATGTTCGCCGAAGAGCGCCAGGAGCGGATCGCGACGCTGATTGCCGATGCGGGCCGGTGCACTGTGGCGGACCTGACCGCGACCCTTGGCGTCACGGCCGAAACCGTACGCCGGGACCTGGACCTTCTCGAGTCCATGGGCAAACTGCGGCGCGTACACGGCGGTGCCGTCTCGGTGGATGCCTCCAGCATGAGCGAGCCAAGCCTGGGAGAGCGGCAAGCGCAGCACATGGGGGAGAAGTCGCGCATTGCCCGCGCAGCGCTGGCGTACATTCCGCGTGGCGGCAACGCGTCGGTGTTGCTGGATGCCGGAACCACCACGGAGGGCCTGGCATCGCTGCTCGCGCAAGGCCCCTCTGCCCAAGCACACGAGTTATTAGTGATCACCAATGCGGTGCCGATTGCCGGAACATTGGCCGCGAACCCGGAACTGGAAGTGGACCTGCTCGGCGGCCACGTGCGTGGTCTCACCCAAGCCACCGTGGGGGCGGCGGCCGAAGCGCAACTGGAAGCGCTCCGCCCCGATGTCGCATTCATTGGCACCAACGGGCTCAGCGCCGCGTTTGGTCTATCCACCCCGGACGCGCAAGAGGCGCGCATCAAGACCGCAATGGTGCGCGCAGCCCGCCGAGTGATCTTGCTGGCGGACTCGAGCAAGCTCAGCCAGGAAACCCTCGTTCGCTTTGCCGAGCTCAAGGAGATTGACGTGCTCATTACCGATAAAGAACCAGCGCCCACACTTGCCGCGGCACTAGCCGAGGCCGAGGTCGAGGTGGTGTTTGCATGATCGTTACCCTCACCGTTAACCCGAGCCTGGACCGCACCATTGAACTGGCCGGCGAACTACGCCGCGGCGAGGTGCAACGCGCCACCGCCAGCGGCACCCACCCGGGCGGCAAAGGCGTAAACATCAGCCGTGCGCTGGAAAGGACCGGGCTGCGCACCGTCGCCGTCCTCCCGGACATCCCAGACGGCGACCTCACCCTCCAGCTCGACGCCGAAGGCATCAACTTTCTCCCGATTCACACCCGGAAGCCGGCACGCTCCAACGTCACCATCACCGAACCGGACGGCGTGACGACCAAAATCAATGAGCCGGGGCCCGAGCTCGACCGTAGCGAGCTTGACGAGATTTTTTCCGCACTCCTGGGCCACCGGGAGTACGCCACCTGGTTTGTGCTGGCCGGCTCCCTCCCGCCGGGTCTCGCCCCTTCGTACTACGCGGACCTCATGACGGACCTGCGCACCCAGCTCGGCGAATCGACCCCGCAGTTCGCGATCGACGCTTCCGGCCCCGCCCTCGCCTTCGCCGCCGACAATGCACCGAACCTCATCAAGCCCAACAGCGATGAGCTGGCCGAGCTGCTTGCCGCCGAGGGTGTGAGCACCTGGAGCCCGGAGCAACTCGAAGCGGACCCGGCCCTGACCGCAACGGCCAGCCGGACGCTCGTGGAACGCGGCGTCGGCGCGGTGCTGGCAACGCTCGGCGCGCGTGGCGCTGTCCTCACCACCCGCGAGGGCGCATGGCACGGGCGCCCCCGCCCGATCCGCGCGCGTAGCACGGTGGGCGCCGGGGATGCCGCGCTGGCCGGTTACCTTTTTGCCCGCGAGATGAACGACGCCGATGCCCCCTTAGCGCTCGCCACCGCCGTGGCATTTGGGTCGGCAGCCGCGGGGCTGCCGGGCACCGAGATGCCGCTTGCCGATGAGGTTGACCCCTCCACCGTCACCATCACACCACTTCCGTAACTCACACGGACCCGAAGGAAAATCATGAGTGAAATCATTACCGAGAACCTCGTTCTCCTCGATCAAAACCTTGGCTCGAGTGCCGAGGACGTGATCCGCGCGCTCGCCGAACGGATTACCGAGGCCGGACGGGCCACCGAATCCGAGTCGCTATTTGCCGACGCCTGGGCGCGCGAGCAAAAGAACGGCACCGGCGTCCCCGGCGGCATCGCGATCCCGCACTGTCGGAGCGAGTCCGTCTTAGAGCCGACGCTCGCGATGGCGCGGCTGAGTGAACCGGTCGACTTCGGTGCGAAGGACGGCCCCGCGGACATCGTGTTTTTCATCGCCGCGCCCGCCGGTGCGGACAAGGCGCACCTGAAACTCCTCTCCGCTCTCGCCCGCTCGCTCGTGAAAAAGGACTTCACCGCGGCGCTTCGCGAGGCGCAGACCCCGCGCGAGATCGTGGAACTGGTGGACGCGGCGATTGCGCCCAAAGCGGCGCCTGCCGAGTCTGACTCCGCACCTGCCGCTGAGTCGGTTGCCACCGCGGGCGATCCTGCCGCCGGCCCCGCTGTTGCCCCCGTGGACGCCCCGCGCAAGATCGTCGCGGTCACGGCCTGCGCCACCGGCATTGCCCACACCTACATGGCCGCCGACTCGCTGACCCAGGCCGCCAAGGATATGGGCGTGGACATCGCGGTGGAAACCCAGGGCTCGGCCGGTGCCAAACCGCTGAACCCCCAGACCATTCAGGACGCCGATGCGGTCATCTTCGCCGTCGACGTGGACGTGCGGGAAAAATCCCGGTTCGCTGGGAAGCCCGTTATTAATGTGCCGGTCAAGGCCGGCATTGAGGAACCGCAAGAGCTCATCGAAAAGGCGCTCGCCGCGGCCAGCGACCCGAACGCCACCCGCGTTGCCGCAGGCACCGGAGGGTCCACCCAAGGAGCCGGGACTTCCACCGAAGAGGAAAGCGCCAGCCTCGGCGAAAAGATCAAGCGCGTGCTGCTGACCGGCGTGAGCTACATGATCCCCTTCGTTGCCGGTGGCGGTCTGCTCATCGCGCTCGGCTTCCTGTTGGCCGGAACCGATATTGCCAACGCCGGGGTCGCCGACACCATCTTGACCGAAAACAACCTCGGCAACCTGCCTGCCGAAATGGGTGGGCACGCACCGCTTTTGGTCTACCTCGGTGCCGTCGCGTTCAAGATCGGCGCCCTGTCGATGGGCTTCCTCGTCCCGGCGCTCGCCGGGTATATCGCCTACGGCATCGCCGACCGCACCGGCATCGCCCCCGGTTTCACCGCCGGCGCCGTCGCCAGCTTCATGGGCGCCGGGTTCATTGGCGGACTCGTGGGCGGTGTACTTGCCGGGCTGGTCGCCTACTGGCTCAATTCGCTCTCCGTGCCGCGCTGGCTCCGCGGCCTCATGCCGGTGGTGATTATCCCGCTGATTGCCTCGATCATCGCCTCGGGTGCGATGTTCCTCTTCCTGGGCGGCCCGATCGCTGCGCTTACTGAAGCACTGAATAGCTGGCTGTCCTCGATGACCGGTGCCTCCGCCGTCGTACTGGGCATTATCTTGGGCCTGATGATGTGCTTTGACCTCGGTGGGCCGGTCAACAAGGTCGCATATTCGTTTGCGGTTGCCGGGCTCGGCGCCGCGAGCGTGAGCAACGAGGGGCCGTGGCTGATCATGGCCGCCGTCATGGGTGCTGGCATGGTGCCGCCGCTTGGGATGGCGCTCGCCACGTTCCTCGCGCGCAACCTCTTCACCCTGCCGGAGCGCGAAAACGGGAAGGCCGCGGTGCTTTTGGGCGCCTCGTTCATTTCCGAGGGTGCGATCCCGTTTGCCGCCGCCGATCCGCTGCGCGTCATCCCGGCGTCGATGCTGGGTGGCGCGGTGACCGGTGCCCTCTCGATGGCCTTTGGGGTAACGTCGAAGGCACCACACGGCGGACTGTTTGTCGGCTTCGCGATCGACCCGGTCCTCGCGTGGAGCCTGGCCATTGTGGTGGGCAGCGTTGTCACCGCGCTGAGCGTGATCGCGCTGAAGAAGTGGGTTGGCGCGCGCCAGCCGGAGGAGGCGATTGCATGAAAGGCATCGGAGTCAGCCCCGGGCGAGTGATCGGCCCGGTGGCGCGGATGGGAGATCCGGTCGCCGAACCGCGTGCAGACCAACCATTAAGCACGACGGCGGAGCTCGCCACCGAGCAGCTCAAAGCAGCTTCCGCACGGGTCGCCGAAGACCTCAAGGCACGCGCTTCGCGCGCGAGCGGGGACGGTAAGGCGGTGCTGGAGGCGACAGCCCTCATGGCCAGCGATCCGATGCTCATTAAGAGTGCCGCAAAGCTGATTGCGGGCGGCGCTTCGCCCGAGCGCGCCATGTGGGACGCGGCCGCGAAGGTCGCCGCCCAATTGGAGTCCCTCGGCGGGTACATGGCCGAGCGCGTCCACGATGTCTACGACGTCCGCTCCCGCATTATTGCCGAGCTCCGCGGCGAGTCCGCGCCCGGCGTGCCAGAGTCGAGTGTGCCCTTTGTGCTGGTCGCCCACGATCTGGCACCGGCCGACACGGCAACCCTGGACCCTGCAAAGGTGTTGGCGCTCGTGACGGCAGAGGGTGGACCGCAGTCGCACACCGCGATCCTGGCGCGCGCCCTCGGGTTGCCCGCCGTAGTGGCGGTGCATGAGGCCGGTGCCCTCGTCGACGGCGCGGAGGTGTTTGTGGACGGCGGTAGCGGCGAGGTAGTGTCCCCGCCGACCCCCGAGAACGTGGCCGCGGCCACGCAGTGGGCGGTGCAGGCCGCCGAACTGGGGTCCTTTGACGGGCGCGGCCAACTGGCCGACGGTTACCCGGTGCCGTTGCTGGCCAATATCGGGACCGTCGCCGATGCGCGTGCCGCCGTCGAGGCGAACGCCGAAGGCGTGGGGCTCTTCCGCACCGAGTTCTTGTTCCTGGACCGCGCCGACGAACCAAGCGTTCATGAGCAAGTCGCGGCGTATCGCGGCGTGTTCGACCTCTTTGCCGGCAAGAAGGTTGTGGTGCGGACGCTGGATGCCGGGGCGGACAAACCGTTGCCGTTCTTGAGCGACGCCGAGGAGCCGAACCCGGCGCTCGGGGCCCGCGGCTTCCGCACCGAATTGCGTACCCCGGGAGTGTTGGGCAGGCAATTGTCGGCGATTGCCGAGGCCGCCTCGGGCTCGGACGCCGAGGTGTGGGTCATGGCGCCCATGGTGTCCACCGGCCCGGAAGCCGCGGCGTTCAAGGCCATGTGCGAGGTCGCCGGACTGCCCGTTGCCGGCGCCATGGTCGAGGTGCCCTCCGCGGCGATCAACGCGGATCACATTTTGACCTTCGCCGACTTTGCCAGCATCGGCACGAACGACCTCACCCAGTACACCATGGCCGCCGATCGACAGGTCGGTGTGTTGGCCGAGTTCAACGATCCCTGGCAACCCGCCGTGATCGCGATGGTGGAGGCCACGACCCTTGGTGCCGCCCGCGCGGCTAAGGCGGCTGGCGCCAACTCCGCCAAGCCCATTGGGGTATGCGGTGAGGCTGCCGCGGACCCGGGCTACGCCGTCGTGCTTGTGGGGCTGGGGGTGCAAACCCTCTCGATGACCGCCCGCGCGTTGCCTGCGGTGGCGCGCGTGCTCGCCACGGTCACACTGGATGGGGCGCGCTCGATTGCGGCCAAGGCGCGTGCGGCGGCGACAGCGGGGGAGGCCCGTGCTGCGGTGCGTGAAGAATTGCCCGTGTTGGAAGAACTTGGACTATAGGAGACACACATGGTGGAACGTCAAGCGACAATTGCAAGCAAGGTCGGGCTGCATGCGCGGCCGGCGGCGATCTTTACCGAGGCGGCGCAGGACCTCGACTTTGAGGTGACGATCGCGGCCGAGGGCGAGCCGGCGGATGAGGCGCTGGATGCGTCAAGCATTCTCTCGATCATGGGGCTCGGCGCCGAACAGGGCGATGTCGTGGTGCTGCGCGCCGAGGACGGACCGGGCGTCGCCGAGGGGCTCGACTCGCTCGTCGCGATCCTGGAAACCGACCACGACGCCGAATAACCCTCCCGTCTATGTAGCGCGACACGCCGAGGAAACGCGCGTTTCCTCGGCGTGTCGATCCTTCTATAGTTCGTCAAGTGAGCTTTGGTTGAGTGTTCGGTAGATGTGGCGGACGATGTAGCGTTTGAGGGATCGGCGGATTTCGGGTTTGGTTTTGCCTTCGGCGAGGCGTTTTTCTACGTATGCGCGGGTGTGGGAGTCGTGGGTCATGCGTGAGACCGCGATCATGTGCAGGGCCGCGTTGAGTTTCCGGTCGCCGCTGCGGTTGAGCCGGTGGCGTTGCGTGTTCCCGGAGGAGGCCGGGATCGGGTTCACGCCTGCTATCGCGGCGAACGCGGCTTCGCTTTTCACCCGGCGCGGGTGGGACCACACGATCATCGCCCGGGCGGCACTGATCGGACCGATCCCTTTTTCTTTCAAGAGCACGGCTGCTTCGATGTGTTCCAGGGCGTGGGTGATCAATTCTTTGTTCTCGGCGAGTTGCTCGTCGAGGTCCTGGATGCGTTTGGCCAGCCGGATCGCTTCATGACGCGCGGTAGCGATGTCCAGGTCCTCGCCCTTGCGGGCACGCCAGCCGGCGATCATAGTGATCGTCGCTTTGGACAGGGCTTTGCGGGTGTCCAGACCGAACTCGGTTTTACGTACCAAAGCGCCGA
>NZ_JIAG01000015.1 GCF_000688395.1 Haematomicrobium sanguinis DSM 21259
GTCCACGAATGCGATCACCTGGGACCAAGGCCAAGAAATGGCTCACCACGCACAATTCACCATCGATACCGGTTGCAAAGTGTACTTCTGCGACCCGCACTCGCCCTGGCAGCGCCCGAGCAACGAGAACACGAACGGGCTCATCCGCGACTTCTACCCCAAAGGCACCAACTTCAACAACATTAGCGACGAGGACATCGCGAACACGGAACACCTCATCAACATCCGACCCCGCCGAATGCACGATTACCTCAGCGCAACCGTCAAACTGGAACAACAAATACAAGCAAACCGTGTTGCACTAGCCCCTTGAAACCGCCTCGGGGAAAGGCGTCAAACGTGGCAAATCGCAATATGAGTTCGCATGCTTTATGTGGAATCTGGAACCGGCGGGCGCTTAGTCGCGCGCTGACACGGTGAGAATGGCGTGTTCGACCGCGTAGATCGGGTCCTTGGCGCCGCCTTTGACCTCGAAGTCTGCTTGAGCGATTGCTTGGATGGAGCGTTTGATACCGGGAGCGGTGAAGCGGCGGGCGTCGCGCTTTGCCTGGTCGACTTGCCATGGTGCCATACCGAGTTGTTTCGCAAGCGCAGCGCTGGGGCCGTGAAAGTCGAAGACGGAGGCGATTTGGCGCATGCGAATAGCCAAGGCCGCGACGATGGGGACGATATCCACCCCCGTGTCGATCGCGTGGCGCAGGTTTGACATTGCTACTGCACGTTGGCCGGTAACCGCGGCGTCTGCGACTTTGAATGCTGTGGCTTCTTGGCGGCCGCCGTAATAGTTGTCGACATGTGCTTTTGTGACGGTGTCGCTGACGTCGGAGAGTAGTTGCTGCACCGCAGCTGCGAGATCTGGGAGTGAAGCACCAACCGCTTGGACCAACGCGAAACCGGCTTCTTGTTCCATGCGGCGGTTCTGGGCCGCGACTTCGAGCCGCACGAATTCGAGTTTCTCGGCGTCTTTTTTGAGCGGTGTTGCGTCAATGACGGGATGGGTCGATTTCTTGATGGAGTCAAGCAGTTTCTTCCCGCGCATACCGCCTCCGTGGCGGATGACCAACACGACACCCTCTTCAGGTTGATCGAGATAGCTTAGTGCGTCCGTGAGGAAATCATCACTCATGCTGGCAGCGTTATCGGCGATGATGAGTTTGTCTGAGGAAAATAGCGAAGGGCTCGTCGCCAGAGAAAGATCGCCTGCCGCGTAGTTAGCAGCGTCAATATTGTGTTCCTCGACGTCGGGAGCACTTGTGCGGACTGCATTGCGTATTTGGGAGATCGCTCGCGAAGCGAGGAAGTCTTCGGTTCCGCTCACGAGCACTATCGGAGCCGGGCCGGCGTCGCGCCATGAGACGCCAGCGCTGACGGTTTTGCCTGCCGACGCGCCACGCTTGGAAGACCCACTCTTTTGTGCCACTACTCTCCTCGGTCGCTTGACGCCAGTACTCATTGGCTTCTGGAGACACCGATGCGACGCCACGGCCCTGCTTATCGTGTCGCATCGGTATTACCTAGCAAGTCTAAGTGAGCGAATCCGGTTCGAGGTCGCGCCGTGTTTATTGGCGTGGTGTGGGTGTGGGCGGTGGTGGGGTTGTGGTGGAGTTGGTTGCGGACGGGGTGTTGGGCGGGGTCGGTCCAGGGTGGCGGGATGAGCCAGGGTGTGTGGTTAGTGATGATGATTTTCCAGTGTTCCCGGTGGATCAGATGATGGTGATAGGAGCACAGGAGTACCCCGTTGTCCAGGTTCGTGGTCCCGCCTCGGGACCAGGGGTTCAGGTGGTGTGCTTCGCACAGGCTCATGGGTGTGGTGCAGTTCGGGAAGATGCAGCCCCGGTCCCTGGCGTAAAGGCCGGCGCGTTGGGCGGGGGTGAAAAGCCGTTTCGCCCGCCCGACATCCAGGGGTTGCCCGTTGCCGCCCATCACGACGGGGATGATGTTCGCCTCGCACGCCATTTTCCGTAACCGGCTGGCCGGGATCGGTCCGGTCCGCTCCAAGAACCCGACCCCGTGAGCGGACTCGAGTGCGCCGGTCAGGTCGTTCTGATCAATGATCGCGATCAGGGTTTGCTGAGAACGCACCATCACCCGAGAATCCAGGCCACCATCGCCACTAACCGACCCGGGCTCCGGCCCCGGACCTGCAGAAACATCGGCGGCCGCATCTGCGGTAGCGGGGCGCGGTGGCGCTGCTGGTTCGGGTTTGTGGGCCCCGGCCGGGTGCGCGAGCGCCCCGCCGTCCAACGCATCAGGCGCCGATTCTCCATGTTCGGCCGCGGCCGGGCCAATGCCGCCCTTCTTGCTGCTGGGCGAAGTGTTGGTACGGGGTGTGGTGGGTGGGTCGGTGAGCGCGAGTGCGCCGTGCCGGGCCGTGGCGATGAGGATGTCGAGGAGTTTTTGCGGGTAGGTCGCTTCCCACCCCTGCCTGGAGCGCTCGACCTGCCCACCGGTAGGTTCCACGCCGAGCATCGCCAACACCTGACCCACAGGCGTGTCCACACCCACACCAGCACCCGCGCTAGCACCAGCACCCGTGCCGGTACTAGCGCCCGTGCCGACGCAAGAACTCGGGCCCGAACCCGGAGGCAAGCTCACATAAATGTTGCTCCGCGGCCACCGCAAACTCATCCACATCCACACCCGATGACTCACCCTCAAACGCGGAACCCATCGATCTATGGGACCGGATACTTTTCACCGCCTCGTGGATCACCACCGCACCATCGATCCCGACCTCACCAGCGGCCACCAGTTTGGCCAACTCCGGTTCTTTCGCGTCCCGAGGCGACCCGTCCATATGCACCCGCGGCGCGGTCACCTCCGCCAACGCCAACCGGTTCGCCGCGTCCCGGCCCCGAATATGCAACGTGTTGACCATCAAGTCCTTCGTGGACTTATATTCCGGACGTAACGGCTCATCCTCCCACCCATACGATCCGCCCCGCGGACTGGAGGCCACATGCTCGCTCTCCAACAACCCGGCCAACCGCACCTGCACCGAACCCAGCACACGGGATAACGCTTCAACCTCTAGCGCGGCATCCAAAATATCCCGCCGCGGCGCCCCCACCCCCACCACACCCAACTCATCCACCAGACCCCGCAACACCGCGGACACGTCCGCCAACCCCGCCACACCCGAAAACACACTCGCCACCCCAACACCAGCCACAGCATCAGCATCGGCATCGGGGGCCGCTATGGGATCGACACCAGCAGGCTCCGGGGCGGCATTGTGGCCGGAAACTGGATGTCGGTGCCGGCTGTTAACGTCGGGACCATGAGCAGAAGAACCGTTACCCGAGGACACTCCCGTCGCCTCGCGCGCACCGTTGCCCGCAGCAACCGGACCGGTGACAGTCGGGGTGTCATCCCCACGAGTGTCACCGGCTTTCCGGTCCGGGCGTTGCGCCCCGAGATTCAGGTCTTCCATACCACTAATACTACTCTCATGTGAGGCACGCCACAACTTATTTCGAATAATTCAACACCATTCTTCAACCACCCGTTTAAGGTTATCCATATTGACCTTTTACGTAATTCATGCTGTGCGCTTATTGGGAATTCCTGCAGTAAACTTGTGCCCTGACAAAGTGACGTCCAAGAAGCCGCTCGGCAGCGATCCGAACCCAGCAGCAGATACGCACCCCGGCGAATCTTCGCACCACTAGCGTGCTCAGCTACCGAAACACGCAACAACTCACGGCTCAAACTAAGCTCACAACACCATCGCCCGCAATACCTAGAATTTCGTCCAAACCTTGCCCGGTCGCCGTCGACTCTAGGTAGCTCCTCCGCGCTCACGTCCAGCATTAGATTCAGCATTACCGAGCTATTTCCAGTTAACCAATTGAGATCCGCCCTGATCGGTCCGCAAAATTCGTGCACCAACCCTTTCAAGCGCAGATAATATTTCCGGGCGCGGATGGCCATAGTCGTTGTTGAGCCCCGCGGAAATCAAAGCGATTCTCGGGCGAATCGCCTCGATCATTTCAGTTCCCGACCCGGCCGACCCGTGATGCGCCACTTTCAACACCTGGATGGTTGTCCAGAAACCCGGACTTTGACTTCGTAGCAACGGCGCCGCAGCCTCCGCTTCTATGTCGCCTGTAAACAGCGCGGACGTGACGCTACCCGGTGGCACTCCAGATACATCGACCCGGACAACTAGCGAAGAATTGTTCTCCACCGAGCCTTCCGGAGACGACCCTCCACCGGACGCGTTTGACGGCAACGCCCGCAGCGGCCAGAGCACGCGCCACGCAATGGCGGCATCTGCCTCACTTCTCCCCTGCATCCCGGCCAAACCTTGCTCCACCGGAATGCCTCGCAACCGCGCCACATTCACGACAGCTTGCAACACCGACTCCGACCCCGAGAACACGACCCGACCCACAGTGAAATTTTCCAGCACGCTCTTCGCGCCACCGATATGATCTGCATGGGCATGCGTCAGAAATAGCACCTCGACCCTCGATACCCCCGCCCGTCGCAAGCACGACGTCATCGTCTCCGGTTCCACTCCCGCATCGAAAACCAGCGCTGAATCATCGCCCGTGCGCACAAAAGCCCCGTCGCCCTGGCCCACATCGCACGCGACGACGTCCGCAGACCGCAGTCCTCCCGGCAGTAATGGAACCAGCGGGGCCAACAACCAGGTGAGCGCAAACGCCCCCAGTGCGGCGATCACAGCGACGCGGGGCCGTGCGAGCCCACTTCGCGCCGTCCGACGAACCCCAATAGATCCCTTGCCAGAGACGCCCCCGCGATGCTTCGCTCCCCGACCCCGCCACGTCCAGCGACTCGTCAGCCGCACAGAAAAATCCCGCGCGAAGCGTGCAAGGTGCGGCCACAGCCCAAATGCCCACACCACAACGGCAGTCACCCCGAGCAGCGCCAACGCAATTCCGCCCCAGCCTTCAATCCATGGAATCTTTGCCAGCGGCCAATCGGCAATCTGACGTGCGACGGCGAAAATCACCTCGGTGCCCCAACCCGCCGGAATAGCAATCACCTGGGCGAACCAACTTGCAGCGCCCTCGGCTTGCGGCACACCGATGGCCGCTAACGCAACGCCAGCTTGCGCCGTCACCATGGCCAATATCCCCAGCACTGTAATACCCGGGACGAATATCCCGACTAACAGATTCGCCACGACGGCGTAGGCACCGACATAGTTCTGCAACCCGAGAAGAATCGGTGTGCACGCGATCTGAGCGGACAGCGGCACCGAGATCGCGACGGCCAACCACCCCGGCATCCACGCACTCAGTCGCCGCGCCAACGCGGGAGCTAGCACAATCAATCCCAGAGTTGCCGCCACCGAGAGCGCGAATCCATACTGTATGGCTAGCCACGGGTCGATCATGAGGAGGACAACCACCGACATGACTAGCGCGTTGAACGCCACTCTCCCCCGGCCATTCATGATGGCCAGTGCCCCCAACGCTCCCATGACCGCCGCCCTCACCACTGAAGGCTCAGGACGCACCAACACCACGAACCCGGCCAGGGCAAGAATCCCAAGCACACTCGCAAGAAATCGCGGTGCCCTCATCAACCGCAGACACAGCCAGACGAAAGCCAAAATATAGGTACAGTTGGCGCCGCTCACCGTCAGCAAATGCGTCAGCCCAGCAATTTTCATGTCCTC
The DNA here is from genome assembly GCF_000688395.1 of Haematomicrobium sanguinis DSM 21259. Lineage (GTDB taxonomy): Bacteria > Actinomycetota > Actinomycetes > Actinomycetales > Micrococcaceae > Haematomicrobium > Haematomicrobium sanguinis. Next base: position 5,654 of record NZ_JIAG01000015.1, read on the forward strand.
GGACAACGCTGGGGAGAGGTCGCGCGTGTCTCCGACCACCATCCCCGGCAGCAATTGACGTGCGCCGCCCCCTAATTTTCCGGCGATGTCTCGCAGCGAATTTCGCCAACCAACCGTCGCCTCCATAAGGGCGTCCGTGTTTGCCACGACCGGCGGCGCCCGCACCCCTACGGAAAACAACGAGCGACTGGGCTGTTCCTGCACCCGAAACACGCCAAAACCCGAAACACGTGTGCCTGGCGCCAACTCACTCCACGTCGGCGGCGTAAACAGTGATACTCGTTCGCGAACAGGCATCTCCCCGACCCGCACCAGCGAGGCTTGAATGACGTACCCGCGAGGAGCCACCGATCCGGGCGCACCACCGCCTGAACCGCCCGAACCATCGCTACCAGCGCCAGCGGGTGCCCCAAACTGCGAGATGGACAGCGCCACGGGATCGCCCTCGATGACCGCAGAAAAGCGGGCCCCGCTGCCCGCTGCCTCCAGCACAGAAGCAGCCACCGCCGCTCGCTGAGCCCCCATAGATCCCAGCGCAATTGCTTGCACGCCCACTAGCAGCGCAGCCACAATGACATGCATCCCGACCGTCCGCATCCACGGCCAACGCGGCACCAAGACACCCGATAGACCGAGCAGCCCGGCGCCCACGACGACCCAGCCAAGCACCCACGCGAACGAATACAGCGCCACGATTGTGGACACCCAAAGCGCCAGCGCTAGTGGAACAAGTCGAAGGTCGCGGATTCGTGTCAGCTCAGAAGAACCTGATGCCACAGCACTATTCCGCGAACCCATCGTCCTCAGACACTCACCCGATCACGAAGCCGCCCCATCAACGCGGGCCCGATCCCAGAGACGTTGTCCAGTTCCTCCACACTGCGAAACCCGCCATTCTCGTCGCGCCACTGCACGATACGTTCGGCCAGCGCGGGCCCGATCCCGGGCAATTCCTGCAAATCGTCACTGGAGGCGCTATTGAGATTCACTACACCGCCGGACCCGCCGGAACTACTACCGCTAGCAGCCCCGGGTCCTGCCGCAATTCCGGGCGGCACATCCTCCCCCACCTGCGGCACGTAAATCTGCTGCCCATCGCTCAGCTTGCTCGCCAGGTTCACTTTGAGCGCGTCGGCCTCCTCGGTAAGCCCACCGGCCGCCTCAACCGCATCCTCTACCCGTGAATCGGAACCCAGCGCATACACACCCGGAGAGGCAACCGCACCCGTCACATACACCTTGATCGCGGATGCAGTACCGGCACTCTCGGATGCGCTGGGACGTGGCAGGGGCGAGCCCGTCGACATTGGCTGCGCGCTCTCGGAACTCACCACGTCACCGAGCGCAACAGGCTCGGCGGCACTCGCCCCCAACCACACGTTCCTAAAAACGAGGGCCAACGCAATCGCTGCCAACACAGCCGCAGCAATGATGAGCGCCGGCTTGAATTTCCAGCGCACGCCCGGCGAGCGAACCCGTTGACGCTCGCGCTCACGAATGTGTTCAATCATCCCTTGAGGCTAAAAGACCTCAATTGCGCACAGCACCCTAAAACATCGCAATTGTGGACAACCCAGTAAAAAACCGTGCCTGTGTAGGAGCATGCCTCGCTAAGACAACGCAGCGCCCCTCTTGGACACCACCACGGCAATCACTCCCGGCCCTGCGTGGGCAGCGAGCACCGCGGGCATCGGCACAAAGCGCACGTCCATGCCGCCGGTGCTCGCCAGCGTCATGCCCAGTTGCCGGGCTTGCTCGGTAGGTTCGCCCGCCTTGCCGAAATAATGTACGACGGCGATGCCGCCTTCCGCGACGTCCTCGCCTAAGGCGAGGGTCGCCAAACGGTTCATCGCCTTACTATTAGAGCGCACCTTTTCGATCGGCACGATATGCCCCTCGACGAGTTTCAACAGCGGTTTGACGTCGAGTAGCTGACCAAAGAATCCGGCGGCAACGCTGATACGGCCGCCCTTGCGCAAGTAATCGAGGCTAGGCACCAGAAACAGAAGCGTCGAATCCGCCGCCACGGTCCGCGCCACCTGGGCCACTTCGGCCGCGCTCTTGCCGCTGTCCGCCGCTTTGAGCGCGGCCAGCACAGCCAAACCCGCACCGGAAGCCACCGAGCGCGTATCAATAATCGTGACTGGCACGGGAGCGGCCTGGGCGGCAAGTTTCGCCGAGTCCACCGTCCCGGAGAGGTCAGAGGATAAATGGATCGACACAATGTCGGTATATCCGGCCTTGGCGAGCTCCCGGTAAGTGCGTTCAAAGGCACCGGGCGAGGGCCGCGACGTTTTGACCGCCCCGCCCTCGGCAAAGGCCATCGCGAGCGGCTCAAGAACATCGTCCTTACCCTCGTCAAAGATGTGTTCGCCAATCATGACCGGCGTCGCGACAACCCGCAGACCCTCGTGGCCAAGAACCCCCGGTTCCAACTCGTCCGAGAGCGCCACAGTACTGTCGGTGACGATCGCCACCTTGGACGCGGCGGCCTCGGTACCGGAATCCTTGACCCGCCCGCGCCCCAGCCACCCGGCCGGGCGCGGCAACCATCGAGAAGTGCGGGGCTGCTTCGCGCTCATGCTGAAATCCTACCGACCCTCTCCGAACGTCATCTCCCTATTCCGGGACAATATTGACGAGTTTGGGTTCGCGCACAATGACCTTGCGGATCCCACGTCCGTCCAGGAATCGCTTAACGCCATCCGAGGCTAGCGCGAGCGCCTCCAACTCGGACGCACTAATCTCAGGGGACACCTCCAGGCGCTCACGCACCTTGCCCTGAATCTGCACCACCGCGGTAATCGTGTCCTCGACCAGCAGGCTCTCATCCACCTCGGGCCACGGCGCACGGGCAATCGAGGGCTCATGCCCCAACAGCTCCCACATATCCTCGGCGGTGTACGGCGCAAAGAGGCTCAACAGAATCGCAATCGCCTCGGCCGCTTCCTGCGCGGCGGGGTCTGATGCGTTGCCGTCATCAATAAACTTGCGGGCGACATTCACCAGTTCCATGGCGCGGGCAATCACCACATTGAACTTGCCGGACTCGACCAACTGCGCCGCATCATGCACGGCCTTATGCGTGGCCGAACGCATCGCACGGTTACCCTCGCCGGCATCCGCCTCGGTAGCCTCGACGTCACGCGCCACACGCCAGGCGCGCGCCAAGAACTTGCCCATGGCCGCGGGCGAGACGTCCGCCCAGTCCACATCATCGGCAGGCGGCGAGGCAAAAACCATCGCCATGCGCACAGAATCGACGCCAAAACGGTCCAATTCTTCGCTCAAATCCACGCCGTTGCCGAGCGACTTGCTCATGGCCTTCCCCTGGTTCAGCACCTGGCCCTGGTTCAGCAACGCCTTGAACGGCTCGGTGAAGTTCACCATGCCCATATCGAAAAGCACCTTGGTGAAGAAGCGCGCATACAGCAAGTGCAAGATCGCGTGCTCCACGCCGCCCACATACTGATCCACCGGCAGCCACTTATTCACTTGGTCCTCGGCGAAGGGCTCCTTGTCATCGCGCGGGGACGCGTACCGCAGGAAGTACCAACTGGAGTCCACAAACGTGTCCATCGTGTCGGTATCCCGTCGGGCTGGGCCACCGCAGATCGGGCAGGTGACATTGACCCAGTCGGTTGCCGACGCCAACGGCGACTCGCCCTTGGGCGCCAACTGCTCGCCGCGCAAATTTGTCGGCAACTCCACCGGCAACTGGTTATCCGGCACCGGAACTTCTCCGTCGATTTCGCAGTGAATGATCGGGATCGGCGCCCCCCAGAACCGCTGCCGGGAGAGCAGCCAGTCGCGCAGGCGGTAATTGACGGTCGCCTCCCCGGTTCCGCGGGATTCCACCAACTCGGTGGCGGCGGCAATGGCATCCTGCTTATTCAGTCCATCCAAAGGACCCGAATTCACCATGACGCCGTCACCAGTGGTCGCCACACCGGACACGGCAGGGTCTTCCTCTCCGGTATCCACCACCATGCGAATCGGCAGGTCAAAGGCGCGCGCAAAGTCCAGGTCGCGCTGATCGTGCGCGGGAACGGACATGATGGCGCCGGTTCCGTAATCGGCCAACACGTAATCCGAGGCCCAGACCGGGATCTCCTCGCCGGATACCGGGTTGATCGCAACCCGCCCCAACGGCACGCCGGTCTTTTCCCGGTCCGAGGACTGCCGGTCAATATCGGAGAGCGTCTTAATGGACTCGCGGTACTCCTCCAGCGCCGCCCGCTGCGAAGGCGCAACCAAATCCATGGCAACCTCCGAGTCTGCGGCCACCACCATAAATGTGGCGCCAAACAACGTGTCCGGGCGAGTTGTAAACACGGTGACGGACGCTTCTGGGCGAGCATCGCCGTCGTTCATCTCACCCACGGCCGGGATCTGGAAGGTCACGTGCGCGCCAACGCTGCGCCCAATCCAGTTCCGCTGCATCAAGAGCACCCGCTCGGGCCACTGACCCTCCAACTGGTCCATGTCATCAAGCAGGCGGTCGGCGTAATCGGTGATCTTGAAGTACCACTGATTCAGGTTCTTTTTGGTGACCATGGTGCCGCAGCGCTCGCACGCGCCATTGACCACTTGCTCGTTGGCGAGCACGGTCTGATCCTTGGGGCACCAGTTGACCGGCGAGTTCTTGCGGTAGGCCAAACCGCGCTCATAAAAACGCTTGAACAGCCACTGTGTCCAACGGTAATACTCGGGGTCCGAAGTTTGCAGGCGGCGGGACCAATCCAGCGAGAGCGCGTAGCGGCGGAAACTCTTCGCCTGAGTCTCAATGTTCGCGTACGTCCATTCACTGGGGTGCGCGTTGCGCTTGATCGCGGCGTTCTCGGCGGGCAGCCCAAAAGAATCCCACCCCACCGGGTGCAACACGTTCTTACCGCGGTGCATCCAGTACCGCGCCACGACGTCCCCCATCGCGTAGGCCTCGGCGTGGCCCATGTGCAGGTCGCCAGATGGGTAGGGGAACATGTCGACCACGGTGAAGCGCTCGCGCTCGGTGTCCTCGTTGTCCGCCACGTACACGTTGAGCGCGTCCCAGACCGCGGGCCATTTCGCTTCCATGCGCGCGGTGTCATATTCGCGGACGTCGGTCTCCGTGTTCAACTCTGTGCTCATCACTGCCCTTTATAAACCGTGGGTGTTCCATCTTCTTCATGCCCCGTGCGCGGTGCCTGGACTCGTGCGCCCGGCAAGCCCTTTTGGGCAAACAAAAACCCCTTGCGCACAAGGGGCGGCCGCGTCACTCGATAGAGCGCCGCGGCTAGCTAAGAAGAAGCAAGAAATGCATGGGAATAACTATAGCTCACCCCCAAGTTTGCATCGGTGAAATCTAGCGATATTCTCCTATTGGCAAACCCGTGTCCGCGCCGGAGAATGCCGCGCCGAGGAGGAGTGCTCCCACGGCCGATTCACCCTCATCCAAGCAGAGCGAGAGGGTCCGTCATTCTGGTAGGTAAACCGTTATGACTACGTTTGATGCAATGGAGCCACGCCCACAAGATTTGGGCGAGCAAACCGTAGATTTGGTCCGTAAATGGCTAGGGATTGCGCCCTATTCCGCTGCGGACCGCCCCAAAGTCAAGGCGTCCAAGTCCGCCGAACTTCTTGCCGAAGTTCTTAAAGATCCCGTGGGTCTGGACTTCACGCTCGGGTTTGTGGACCGGGTCATTCGGCCCGAAGACACCCGGGTGGCCGCGCGCGAACTCGCGCTACTGGCGAAGAAGGCACCGACCTTCCTGCCCTGGTACATGAAACTCGGTGTGAAGCTCGGCGGAGTGCTAGCACCTATCCTTCCTGGAATTGTGGTGCCGATCGCCCGCGCCGTGCTGCGCCAAATGGTGGCGCACCTGATTGTGGATGCGCGCCCCAAACAGCTGGGCAAATCGATCGCGAAGCTGCGCGATGAGTCCAGCCGCCTGAATATCAACCTGCTGGGCGAAGCCGTTCTTGGCAACCAGGAAGCGGATGCCCGCCTGCGCGGCACCCGTGAACTCCTGGAACGCCCCGACGTGGATTACGTATCCATCAAGGTGTCCTCGGTAGTGTCCAAGCTGAACATGTGGGCCTTCGACGAGACGGTGGACAAGGTCGCCGAGCGCCTCACCCCGCTCTATGAGTACGCCGCTCGCGAGGTCGCCGCCGGCCGCCCCAAGTTCATCAACCTGGACATGGAGGAATACCACGACCTCGACCTCACCGTCGCGGTCTTCAAGAAGATCCTGTCCAACCCCGCCCTGTCTGGGCTAGAAGCCGGAATCGTGTTGCAGGCCTACCTGCCCGACGCGCTTGGTGCACTCCAGGATTTGACCGCCTTCGCGACCGAACGCCAAGCTGCCGGCGGCGCCGGAATCAAGGTGCGCGTGGTCAAGGGCGCCAACCTTGCCATGGAAAACGTCGACGCGAAACTGCACGGCTGGGAGCTGGCACCGGTTGCCTCCAAGCAGGACGCCGACACCAACTACAAGCGGGTCTTGGACTGGGCGCTGCGCCCCGACCATGCCGCGGCGGTGCGCATTGGCGTGGCCGGGCACAACCTCTTCGATATTGCATTCGCGCACATTTTGGCCGAGGCCCGCGGGGTCTCGGACCGGGTCGAGTTCGAGATGTTGCTTGGCATGGCCGAGGAACAGGCGCAGGAAATCCGCCGCGATGTGGGAGCCGTGCTGCTCTACACCCCGGTGGTGCGCCCCCAGCAGTTCGACGTCGCCATCAGCTACCTGATTCGCCGCCTGGAGGAGAACGCCAGCCAGGAAAACTTCATGTCCGCGGTCTTCGAGCTGGAGAAAAACCCGACGCTCTTTGATCGGGAGCGCGACCGGTTCTTGAAGTCTTTGGCGGCCCTTGACCTGAGCGTGCCTGGGCCGAACCGCCATCAGGAACCCGTGCGCATGGAGCGTGACGCCTCCGGCCGCTTCGCCAACCAGGAGGATTCCGATCCGTCCTTGCCCGGCGTCCGCGCCTGGGGTGCCGAGATTCTCGGCCGTGTCCCGGGCTCGCAATTGGGCGTGCAGTTGGTTGCCGATTCTCGCCTGGATTCAAAGAACGACGTCGATGCCGCCATCCAGCGCGCCCTTGCCGCCCAGCCGGGCTGGGCAGAATTGGGCGGGGCGGGACGCGCGTCGGTGCTTCGCGCGGCTGCCGAGAAATTGGCCGCTCGACGCGCCGATTTGGTGGAGGTGTCCGCGTCGGAAACCGGCAAGACGATTGCCGAGTCCGATCCGGAAATCTCCGAAGCCATCGACTTTGCCAACTACTACGCGGACCTCGCCGAGGAACTGGATGCGGTTGAAGGCGCACGCTTTGTGCCGTCCAAGCTGACGGTAGCCACTCCCCCGTGGAACTTCCCGGTTGCCATTGCCGCCGGTTCCATGTTGGCGCCGCTGGCCGCTGGCAGCTCTGTGATTGTGAAGCCAGCCCCCCAGGCTAAGCGCTCGGGTGCCGTGGTGGTTGAGGCGCTCTGGGAAGCCGGAATACCGCGCGATGTGTTGCAGTTTGTGGACGTGGAAGAAGGTCCGATCGGCCAGCACCTGATCGCCAATGAGGCGGTTGACTTGGTGATTCTCACCGGTGCGTATGACACGGCCAAACTTTTCAAGTCGTGGCGAGCCGATTTGCCGTTGTTGGCAGAAACGAGCGGCAAGAACGCGATTGTGGTGACCCCGAGCACCGACCTGGACCTCGCCGCAGCCGATGTGGTGAAGTCCGCCTTTGGGCACGCCGGACAGAAGTGCTCGGCCGCGTCCTTAGCGATTCTGGTGGGTTCGGCCGCGTCCTCCGATCGCTTCCGCACCCAACTGGTGGATGCCGCGTCCTCTCTGGTGGTTGCCTACCCCGAGGATGCGACGAGCGAGATGGGGCCGATCATTGAACCGGCCGCCGGCAAGCTCAAGGACGCGTTGACGACCCTTGGCGAGGGCGAATCCTGGCTCGTGGAACCGCGTCAGCTGGATGACACCGGCCGCCTGTGGTCACCTGGCGTGCGCACTGGCGTCAAGCCGGGCAGCTACTTCCATCTGACCGAGTTCTTCGGTCCGGTTCTTGGCATCATGGAAGCGAAAGACCTGGATGAAGCGATTTCCTTCCAGAATGCGACGGATTACGGTCTGACCGCCGGAATCCACACAATGGACTCGAGCGAGCTGGCGACCTGGTTGGAGAAGGTTCAGGCCGGAAACCTGTACGTGAACCGCGGGATCACCGGCGCGATTGTGCGCCGTCAGCCCTTTGGCGGCTGGAAGCGCTCAGCCATTGGCCCGGGCGCCAAGGCCGGTGGCCCTAACTATCTTGTGCACCTGGGTTCCTGGGAACGCGAAGAAATTGCCACCGATCCGGTGGACGTGGCGTTGTCTGCCCCGGTTCGCGGGTTGGTTGATGCGGCGGCAGCTGACCTGTCCGAGTCCGAAGTGGCGTTCTTGGAGCGTTCGGCCGCTAACGATCAGCGCCAGTGGTCAACTCGCTTTGGCATCAACGCGGACGTGTCCGGGCTGGGCGTGGAGCGCAACGAGTTTCGGTATGTGCCGGTTCCGGTGACCCTGCGGCTCAACGCTGCCGGGTCGGTGTCGGACCTGGTCCGAATCGTGGCCGCCGCAATCCGCTCCGGCGCCCACTTTTCGGTGAGCAGCGCGCATGAGGTGGGCAACGCCGTCGTACGTGTGATCGAGGAGGCCGGCGGTTCGGTGACTATCGAGACCGACGATGCCTTTGCCACCCGTGTTGCGGCGGAGAAGCCGTCCCGGGTGCGGGTCATCGGCGGCGGGTACACGGAGCTGTCCGAAGCGGTCAACGGGTCGCCGGATGTGGCGATTTATGCGGGCCCGGTGACCGAGGCGGGACGGATTGAGATGCTGCCGTTCTTCCACGAGCAGGCGATTTCCATCACCGCGCACCGGTTCGGAAACCCGGATAGCATTTCGGATAAGGTGCTCTAGCCGCAGAACATGAAGAGGGGCGGTGCCGATCAGGGATCGGTACCGCCCCTCTTTTGTGTGGGGATTTCTGCGGATAAGACTGATTGCGCCTGCTAGCCGGTGTTAGCTGCCTGCGGGCTTGAGCTTGCTGATCGCAAGGGCGGCGTTGGAATAATCGTCGACCGCCTTGTAGTCGACGTCGCTGCTCCCGTATTCGGGGAAGCCAACCCAATTCTTAGTGCTCAGGAGGAGCTGGGCACCGCCGGAGAAGAATGGGATGGTTGCGGCATCGTCGGCGTAGAACTTCGCGATGATGCCCATTTGCTTCTTGATGCCCTCAACGTCCGAGGGATCAAGTTCCTTGAGGTCCTTCAACGCCTTGTCGCCCTCGACACCGATGTCCCAGTAGCCCTGGTTACCGATGCCGGGAACACCCCGCATGTTGCGGAAGTATGCCTGGTAAGCGTTGTACGGGGAGCCGCCGAAGTTGGTATTGCGAATGGCAAGGTCAAAGTCGCCACCCACCGGATCGGCCTTCTCGCCTTCCTTAGGCTGTGGAGAGACTCGGGTTTCAAAGACCTTGTCATTGAGTTGGGAATTCTTCACCTTGACGCCAAGGACGTTGCTCCACTGTTCTACAAGCATGGGAGCCATGACTTGTTGAGTGGGATCCGAAACGACACTGAGAATTTCGAGAGGGTACTCCTTGCCATCTTTCTCCAAGTTTCCCGATGCGTTGACGGTGAAGCCCGACTTCGCGAGGGAGTCCTTCGCGGACGCCGTGTCCTGAGTCAGTTCCTTGTTGTACGGGTCCGGGGCGAACTCCTGGTAGAGGCTCAGGGTCAACCCGCTAGCCGTAGGAATCTCATATCCGGTCGCTACCGAATCTCGAATCACCTTTGGATCAACCGCATCGCGGAAGGCGCGGCGTAAATCTGCGTTGTCGAAGGGTGCCCGGTTGCACTTGAAAAGCACCCCGTTTGCCGAACCGTCCGGCAGGAACTGGAACTGGTTCTCCTTGGCCATGGGGACGAAGGACTTTTCAATTCCTGGACCGCCGCCGAGGTGCCAATCAACGTCGCCCTTGGTCATGACGGCCTGGACATTGGCGACAGTGCCTTGTGGCACCACCTCGATTTGCTTGAGGTCGCCAAAGTCGCCGCCCCAGTAGTCGTCCCGGATTTCAAACACGACGCGCTGCGGATCAAAACTCTTGAGCTTGACGGGACCGGTGCCAATCGCGTCCTTCTCCAGGAAGGTTTTGCGGCCCTCGCTGTACAGCGGGAACTGCCCGTAAATGTGTTCGGGAAGAATCGGGTAGTACAGGGCGAGGTTGGTGTCCTGCTGAGTGTTCGGGTAGTTGTACTCGCACACCACCGTGTAATCATCTGTCTTGTAGACCGGCTTGGCCAGGAAGTCGCTCTTGAAGATGTCTTCCTTGTTCTGCGGACCCGGTTTTCCAAAGACTTCGTTGTAACTGTAAATCACGTCATCGGCATTGAATTTCTCACCATCATTCCAGGTGACGTCCTGACGCAATTTGTAGGTCGCGGTTTGACCGCCGTTGGAGTACTCGACGCTTTCGGCCAGGCACGGCTTCAAAAGGCTCCTGTCGGTGGAAATCCGCATGAGGGGCTGGAGCACCAGCCCGAGCATGGGTGCCGCACTGACACCTTCCGAGTTGTTGTAAATGTTCCAGTTCTGGAAAAACTGGTTCGAAGCATTGACGCCGGCTGAGAAGGTGAGAATGCCGTTTTTTGCCTTCTCAGTTCCGCTTTGGCCCACGATATTGCCGCAACCGGCCAGGCCCACGGCGCCAATGGCTGCCGTGAACGCCAGAAAGTTCCGGCGAGACACTTGACTCTTCATTCTTTCTCCATTTCAGGTGGCTCATCCGTCAGTGATGAGTTGGTGATGCAAAGGTGCTTTCTTTTTCCCTGTCAGAACCTTTGTAATGCGCCGGGTTTGGCGCCGCGGATATGAGTTGTTTGGTGTATTCGTGTTGGGGGCTGCCAATGATGCGGTCCGTTGGGCCCTCTTCCACCACTTCGCCCTTGTACATGACGACAATGCGGTCTGAAATGTAGCGGGCGCTGGCGATATCGTGGGTGATATAGAGGAGACCCACGCTCTCGTCTTTTCTCATTCGCATGAGAAGATTCAAAATTTCCAAGCGGATGGACGCATCGAGCATGGACGTCGGTTCGTCGGCGATGAGCACCCGGGGCCGCACTGCCAGCGACTTTGCGATCGCGACGCGCTGCCGTTGACCACCAGAAAGGTCGGAGGGAAACCGTTCCAAGAACGATGCAGCTGGTAGCAAATTGACCTTGGTGAGGAGGTCTTCTTGCTGCGCTCGAATGTCTTTGCGGCTTTTGGCTATGCCGTGAATCTGCAACGGACGCGCAAGGATGTGGCTGATGCGCTTGAGTGAATTCAGCGAGTTAAATGGGTCCTGAAAAATCATCTGCACATCTGCGTAGTACGATTTTGGAATTTTTCCCTTATTCGGTACAGATTCTCCGCGGAAGAGGAACTCGCCCTCGGTTGGTTGGTAAATTCTGGAGAAGACTCTGGCGAGCGTTGACTTGCCGGATCCGCTTTCTCCCACGAGAGCCACAATTTCACCTTGGTGAATCGCAACATTGACCTTGTTGAGTGCGCGGACGGGCTCGGTACTGCCAAAGCGGCCCGGAAACTCCAAGGTGAGTTCTTTAGCCTCAAGGACGGGGACTTTAGCGGTCGCGGTAGTATTCTCGATCACGACGCGGCCTCCCTTTCTTCGAAGTTCATGGCAGCGGATTCTTCAGCGAAGTGACACGCCACGAGTTCGCGGTTCTTGAGTTCAAGTTCTGGAGTGATACGAACGCAAATCTCCTGGGCGAGCGGGCACCGCGGAGCAAAAGCGCAACCCGGCGGCAAATTGGCGAGGTCCGGCGTTGTGCCTTCGATCGATTTCAACGCGTGAACGGGTTCGCTTAGCGCCGGGAAAGCGTCGCGTAGTCCCCGTGTGTAAGGATGTTGCGCCCGCTCGTAGAGCGTCTTGGGGGTACCAACTTCCACAATTTTTCCCGCGTACATGATGGCAATACGGTCCGAAATTTCCATCAGCAGTGAAAGGTCATGCGTCACGAAAACAATGGCGAAACCGTATTCCCGCTGCAACTCGAGGATTTGGTTCAAGATGCGCCGTTGCAGAATAACGTCGACCGCGGTGGTCGGCTCATCCATCAGAATCAGCGACGGGCGACATGCCATAGACAGAGCAATCAAGGCGCGTTGTTGCATTCCGCCGGAGAACTCGTGCGGATATCCGTTCAGACGCGCGGGGTCGATTCCCACCAGTTCCATGAGACGGCGCGCTTCGGTGAGCGCCTCATCCTTAGACAGTTCCGAATTGTGTTTTTGCAGAACATCAATGAACTGATCCTTGACCCGCATGACCGGGTTGAGACTCGCCATGGCGCTTTGCATGACAATGGATATTTCGTCCCAGCGGTATTTTTCTAGCTGCTTTTCGTTGAGCGCCGCCAGATCAACCGAGTCAGCATCTCTGTTGCGCGAGCGAAAAAGTATCTGTCCACCCGAAGTCACGGCCGGCGGTCTTTGTAGGCGACCGAGAGCATTGAGCAATGTCGACTTTCCGCTACCCGACTCACCCGCAACACCCACAATCTCGCCGGGATAGATGTCTAGGTTGATGTCTTGGCAACTTGGCACAGTGCGGCCGTCTCGTAAAACGTAATCCACGTAGAGATTGCGCACACTCATGATTGGTTCGCTACCTGTTTCGTGGTTTAGAGGATAGAGGCTCATGTACCCACCTTCACTTCCTGCGCGCGCTTCTCCGGTGTCACCGGATCGTGTTCGACTTTGCGCGAGTATTTGCGCCACAAACGCAGACGCTTGGAATCAAGTTGCGGGTTCACCACTTCATCGATACCGAAGTTGATCAACACGGTTGCGAACCCAATGATTGCAATGCACAAACCAGGAGGAAAGAACCACCACCATGCACCGATAAAGAGAGCGTTTTGAGCCATCGCATAATTCATCATGAGCCCCCAGCTTGCATCTTCGGCACTGCCCATACCTAGAAAAGCAAGGGCGGCTTGCGTCCCGATACCCGCAGCGAAGAGCAACATCAAGTAGGGCGTGAGCACGCCGAAGAGGTGTGGGAACGTCTCGGCGAAAACGATTCGGGCCTTGCTTTCGCCGATGGTAGTCAATGCCGTATTAAAATCGCGGTTGCGCAGCGAAAGGGTTTGCCCGCGAATCACACGTGCCCCGGGAGCCCACTCAAAAATGCCGATGACGATAGCCACAATGAAGATATTCGCGTTTTGAAAGATCGCCGCCAAGATCACAATGATGGGGAACGAGGGTATTGTGCCTACGAGAAGGATGAAGCCGTTAATAACTTGGCCCCACCACCCCTTTGCGTAGCCCGCCAGCATTCCAAAGAGCACCGACAGTCCGAGGCCTATCAGCATGGACACCACGCCTACTGTCATAGAGATTCGGGTGCCCGTAACGAGCCAGGCGAGGACATCTTGACCGCTCGTCGTGGTGCCCAGCCAGTGTTCTGCACTTGGCGGCTGGCCAATCGCATTTCGGTCGACATCAAACGGACCGTAGCCAAATACGGCTCGAACAATCCATTCGCCAAAAATGGCGACGAGGGTGAAGAAGACAAGGATGCCGACGCCAATTTGAACATTTCCTATGGAGAGGAATTTTTTGAACATATCAGCTCTCCCTGATCCGGGGGTCGAGTAGGCCGTACACCGAGTCCATGATGAACGCGAAGACAAGCGTAAAGATCGTTGTCACCAGCAGAATGCCTTGTAGTAGCGGGTAGTCTCGATTAGCTTCGGCAACGCCAAGAACCTGACCTACACCGGGATAGGCAAAGACACCTTCGGCGAGCACGACCGCGAAGAGGATTCCTCCCATCGATCCTGCGAGTGCTGTGATACTCGGCAGAATCGCGTTACGAGCTGCGTAGCTGTTTCGGACTCGTTTAGCACTGAGTCCCTTTGCCCGGGCTAGTTGTACGTAATCTTCGTTGATGGTGGTGATCATCATGTTTCGCATGCTGAACATGGTCTGGGCAAATCCCACCAGGACCAGCGTGAACAGCGGGAGAATGCTATAGACCAGCACGCTCAGCAAGAAGATTGGGTCGAGGAAGTTTACTGTCAGAGCAGTGTTGTAGGCGCCTTGCCCAGGGAACCATTGAAGGGTGTATGAAAACACCACAACAATAAGAATGGCTAACCAGAACGGCGTAATGCGACCGATAAACATGGCAATCGGCGTCAAAATCGCGTCGAACTTGCCACCAGGCTTCCAGCCAACCTTGATACCTAGATAGGTTCCGACTATCCAGCCGATCAGCGTAGAGGCTAGCCCAAGGTAAATGGTCCAGGGCATGGCTCTAAAGATAACTTCGACGACCGGTTGCGGATAGAAATAGGTAGAGAGCCCCCAGTCCCCTGAAAACAGCTTTCCGACGTACTTAAAGAAGGACACGAAGATGTTTTCATTGGGATCGCCGTAACGATCGAGAATGGACTGTACTTCTAGCGGTCCCGGGGGTCGGCCCAGCTTTTGCGTGAGAGCGAAGATTTGCTGTTGAGCCGGATCTCCCGGAATCAGCCTAGGAAGGATGAAATTGAGAACAACCGTCGCAATGAAGAGCCCGATGTACATGCCGCCCCTGCGCAAGAAAAAAGTCAGGCTTTGATTCCGCGTGCCCTTCTTTTTACGTCGGCGTTTGGCAGTCGCGAGCGTCTCGGCATTCTCTTCCTCAGGCAGCTCAGTACCGGCCTCAATCATCCAAAATCTCCTTCCTCAACCGCATCGACGAGTTAGATTTGCGCGGCCAATTGCTCCGACCATTCGTCTCGTAAGTGAGTTAGCTCACAACTTATCCGGTTTAGTTCGACTCCGCAAGTTCTTTCGGCACGTGTTGCCTCTAGAGCGGCAGTTCTGGCGAGCCCGATCAAACCACGCGCCTCAATTCATTGCCATACTTTGGATCGAACGTCTTGCCAGGTCGCATGAACCGGTTTAGCCTTGCTTTCACGGCGCCCCCGAGGGCTACTAAAGCCCACGCGCCGGTTCATGGAACAAGGAAGTGACACATGAAAACTGTCATTCGAAAAAGTGCGGCGCTCCTCGCGGCGCTCGCTCTGACGATTCCCGCATCCTCATCATTTGCCGCCGCCGAGGCCACCTCTACCCAAGAAGAGGCCGCTAGTGGTCAGATCTTTGGCGGCTACTACCGCACCTGGGCGGACAAAACAGTCGACGCCTCGTCCAATGTCACCATGGATGAAATACCGGCGAGCGTGGGTCTGGCCATGGTGTTTCCCGATTACACTCCCCCGGGTAGCCCCTATTGGACGGCACTCAAAAACACCTATGTACCAAAATTGCATGCCCAAGGCACAAAAGTGGTACTCACCAAAGGCTGGACGCAACTCGTTGACACGAGCCAGCCAAACACGCAGGCCGGTTATGACGCCGTTGCGCAACGCATCCTTGACAACGACATCAACCCCTATGGACTCGATGGCCTAGACGTCGACTTCGAAACCAGGAGCGTCACTACCGAACAGGTACAGCGCGTCGTCGGCGTCATGAAAGCGGTCAAAGCGAAAATGCGCAGCGACCAACTCCTCATCCTGGACACCAACCTTACTGGGTCTACCGGGGTCTTCCGCGGCGTCGCAAGCAGCATCGACTATCTGCTCCTGCAGGCATATGGTCGTGATCCGGGCTCGCTCCAAGGAACCTGGGACACCTTCAAAGACGCGATTCCGCCCAGCAAGTTTATGATCGGCGTCTCCCTCCCGGAGGGTGCACCGAACCCTTCGCCGTGGTATGACGCCACTGCGCCGTTCGATAGCAGTCGCGCCGCCGCCTATGCCCGCTGGCAACCGGCGGAAGGCACCAAAGCTGGGATGTTCGTGTACGCGCTTGACCGCGACGCTTTCAAAATCAATGGCGACATGAGCAAGGTGAACTTCCCTTGGTCTACTAACCTCAAGGCCATCATGGACGGTACCTACGTGCCGGGAAGTTTCGCAGGCTAGCCAGCGAAGCCCTGCACACTCGAAATCGACTGTGCAGATAATGCACGTTTTAACGGCGTGTCGCGTGCGTGTTTTGCACAGTCGATTTTAAGCGCGACGGCGGGTGGTCGCCTTTCATTGCGAAAGGCGACCACCCGCCGGGCTACTTGGGGTGACCGACAACTCATGTCAGCCGATCACAATTGACTACTTGACGTCTTCGTCCACCCAGTCGAAGGTCTTGGACACGGCCTTCTTCCACAAACGCATCTGACGTTCGCGCTCGGCCTCATCCATCTGCGGCTCCCAGCGCTTATCTTCTTGCCAGTTCGCCTCCAGCTCACCCAAGTCAGACCAGAAATCGACTGCGAGACCGGCGGCATAGGCCGCGCCCAGTGCAGTCGTCTCGGTGACTTTGGGCCGGACCACCGGCACGCCCAACAGATCCGCCTGGAATTGCATGAGCGCATCGTTGGCGACCATGCCGCCATCCACCTTGAGTTCGGTGAGCGGGACTCCCGAATCGGCGTTGACCGCATCCAGCACTTCGCGGGTCTGGAAGGCGGTAGCCTCCAATGCCGCACGGGCAATGTGGTTCTTGTTCACGTAGCGAGTCAGGCCCACAATGGCACCGCGAGCATCCGAGCGCCAGTACGGCGCAAACAGACCAGAGAACGCCGGCACAATATACACGCCGCCGTTGTCCTCCACCGAAGCGGCCAGCTTCTCGACCTCCGGCGCGCTGGAGATGATGCCCAACTGATCGCGCAGCCACTGAATGAGCGAACCGGCAACCGCGATCGAGCCTTCGAGCGCATAGACGGTGTCCTGATCGCCAAGCTTGTACCCGACGGTCGTCAACAGCCCATTTTCCGACTTCACGATCTCTTCGCCGGTGTTGAAGATCAGGAAGCAGCCGGTGCCGTAGGTATTCTTCGCGTCTCCGCGCTTGAACGCCGCCTGGCCGAAGGTCGCCGCCTGCTGGTCTCCCAAGATGCCGGAGACCGGGGTCTCCCGCAACAGCTGGGAGGTGTGTACGGTGCCGTACACCTCGGAGGAAGACTTGATTTCCGGCATCATTGACGCCGGGACACCAAACGCGTCCAAGATCGATTGGTCCCACTCCAAGGTCTTCAGGTCCATGAACATGGTCCGCGAGGCGTTGGTGACGTCGGTGATGTGCACGCCGCCGTCGGGGCCGCCAGTCAGGTTCCAGACAACCCAGGAGTCGGTGTTGCCGAAGATCAGATCCCCGGCTTCCGCCTTTTCCCGGGCCCCGTCCACGTTATCCAGGATCCACTTGATCTTGGTGCCGGAGAAGTAGGTCGCAAGAGGCAAACCGACGGTGTCCTTGAACCGCTCGACTCCCCCGTCCTGAGCCAGTTCATCGACAATGTCCTGGGTGCGGGTGTCCTGCCAGACAATCGCGTTGTAGACGGGTTCGCCGGTGTTCTTGTCCCACACCACCGCGGTTTCGCGCTGGTTTGTGATGCCGACGGCGGCAATGTCATGGCGGGTCAGATTTGCCTTGGAAAGCGCGGTGCCGATGACCTCGCGGGTGTTATCCCAAATCTCGACCGGATTGTGCTCAACCCAACCGGCCTTCGGCATGATCTGCTCGTGTTCCTTTTGGCCCACGGAGACGATGTTTCCCTGCTTATCAAAAATGATGGCGCGGGAGGACGTTGTTCCTTGGTCGATCGCAATGACGTATTTACTCATAGTCAAAAACTCCTTTGTTCTTCTCGATTGAATTCAACGCAGATTAGCCGACTGCAACGGCGACAACGGGAGCGAGCAAACCGGCCAGGATGCCGCCGATGACCGGTCCCACTACCGGCACCCAGGCGTAGCTCCAGTCGCTCGAGCCCTTGCCCTTGATCGGCAAGAGTGCGTGTGCGATGCGCGGCCCCAAGTCACGTGCCGGGTTGATCGCGTAACCGGTCGGGCCGCCAAGGGATGCACCGATACCGACAACCAACAGCGCCACGGCCAAAGGTCCGAGCCCCGAGGGCGTCCCGGCGAAAAGCAGCACCACGAACACGAGCACGAAGGTTGCGATGACCTCGGTGACCACGTTCCAGCCATAGGAACGCACGGCAGGACCGGTCGAAAACACGGCCAGCTTCGCTTCCGGGTTCTCGGTGGCGTCAAACTGCTTTTTGTAGGCGAGCCAGGCGAGGGTCGCCCCGATGAATGCGCCAAGGAATTGCCCGGCGAAATAGACCATCATCGACACAAAGTCGATCGGTATTCCGGGCACAAACTCCGTTCCGCCGGTGACTCCGGCGTTGACTGCAATACCAATGGTGACTGCGGGGTTCAGGTGCGCACCCGAATTGACCGCCACATAAACACCGGCGAAAACGCCAAGACCCCAGCCAAAGTTGATCAGGAGCCAGCCTCCGTCAAACCCTTTGCTCGTGACGAGTAGCACATTGGCCACCACGCCGGCTCCGAGCAGAATCAGCATCGCTGTGCCGAACGTCTCGGAGACGAAAATATCCCAGAGTGTCATCTTCCTTGATTCCTCTTTCTTTATAGGTGCGCCTCAATGCGCTGTGTGGTGGAGAAGGTGCCCCAGTCCCGGTTTCCCAGCACCGATCCGCGTTAGCTTGCGATCAGGCTCGGTACCCGGACCTGGTGCCCTTCCTCCAAAACGGTGAGGGTGCGAACGATCTCCCTCTCTTGTTCATCCTTGTCCCAGCCGAGCTCTCCGGCAAGGATTTCGGCAATTTCACTGACGAGTTCTTGGGAGACAAGTCCGCGGAACGCCAGCGAGGTGCGCCGAATGAGAACATCTTCAATGTGTGCCACCTGCTCGCGCGCCACCAGGTAGCTCAACTCCGCCGTGCTCAACTCATGGGTCGAGGAAAGCAGACGGTCCTCGTGACTGCTCAGCCACGCGATGACCTCATCGGCCCGCGTGCCGTAGCGCTTGAGCAAGCCGGCAACCCGTGCCTCGCTCAGGGTGCCGGTACTACGCGAGGCGACCCATTCTTTCTGCTCGACCGGGGTGGCAGGGAAGCCGCGCCCGCCCCCGATAGCCACGCCACTCGTCGTCGTACTTCTGTTGAGCCCGAGCGCCGCAAGCGCCTCATTGGCCACATGCTCGCTGAGCGCGCGGAAGGTGGTCCACTTGCCGCCGACCAGGGACATCACGGTTTGGCCGGCGCTTTCGCGCTTTTCAATCCGGTAATCGCGCGAGACGAAGCCCGGTTGCGTGTCGTCGTGACGCGGCAGCGGGCGGACGCCGGAGAAACGGTAGACGATGTCCTCGCGGGTGACGCGGATCGCTGGGAAGACGTGGTGGATCAGGTCGAAGAAGTAGTCGACTTCCTCCTCGGTGCACACCGCCGGGGTGTCCATGTCCGCGTCAATGTCCGTGGTGCCGACCAGGATGCGATCGCCCATCGGGTAAATCAGCACGATGCGCCCGTCGGAATGCTCAAAGAAAATTTCGCGGCCGCGCGTTGCGGCGAGCAGTTCGGGGTGATCAAGCACAATGTGGCTGCCCTTGGTACCGCCCATGAAGCGGCTCGCCGAACCCATCGCGCCGTTGGTCTGATCGACCCACGCGCCGGTCATGTTGATCACCACGGGCGCCTCGAAGTCGAACACATCGCCGGTCACCTCATCCCGCAGGATCACCTTGGTGCCCTGATGTCCGACGGCGCTCACATAGTTGGACGCGCGGGCTGCGGTATGTGCCGCGAGCCCGTCCTTCAAAACATCCAGGGTGAGGCGTTCGGGATCGTGGACCGAGGCGTCGAAGTAGGTGGCGACGTATTTGACGTCCTCGCGCAGCTGCGGGAATTGCGCTTTGGCCTTCTTGGCGCCCATGAACTGGTGGCGCGGGACAGTCTTGCCGCCGCGGGAGAAGAAGTCGTAAATGGTGAGGCCGGCCTTGATCAGGAAGGCGCCGCGTTCGGTGGGTTTTCCGCTCTTGTGGGTCAGGAAACGCAACGGGGCGGAGAGGATGCCGGAGAACGTGGAGAAGATGGGGATGCTGGTTTGCAACGGCTTGACGTAGTGCGGAGCGATTTTGAGCAGACCGTTGCGCTCTTCGACCGATTCCTTGACGAGGCGGAATTCGCCGTTTTCCAGATAGCGGATGCCGCCGTGGATCATGTGCGAGGACGCGCCGGATGCGCCTTGGCAGTAATCGCCGCGCTCCACGAGGGCAACATTCACGCCCTGCATCGCGAGGTCGCGGAAGGTCCCGACGCCGTTAATGCCGCCGCCGATAATGAGCACGTCCGCCTTCGGGTTGGCCTTGAGTGCGGCGACTTCGGAGCGGGGTTGTTCGCTGCGGGTGGGCGCGGCGGCGTTGGCGGTGCCGTGCGTGGCGGTGCCTGATGCAGCGGAGCTGGCGGCGTTGGCGGTGCTGGTGGCGTCTTTGCGTGCGGCGGTCACGGGTACATCCTTGTTGCTCTCGGGTATCGAGTTGTCGGGATGCCCATCGCTGGATCGGGCTCCCAAGGACTATTCTGGTGAGAGTTGAGAAATACCGTCAATGCTCATGCACATATGTGCAGAAATGGGGTCGGAAAGATGCCAAAAGAGGCATATTTGGCCGGGTCGGGCTCGGATTTTGCACAGATGTCGCAGGATCGACGCACGCACAATGCCTTGCGGGCGGCGCAAATGTACTACCTGCAGGACATGACGATGAATGCGATTGCGCGGGAGTTGCGGGTGTCGCGATCCAGCGTGTCGAGGTTGTTGTCGCTGGCCCGCGGCACCGGCCTGGTGGAAATCCGCGTCAATAATCCCTTAGAGCGGGCGCCGTTGCTGGAGCAGCGCATCAACGAAATTTTCGGTGTGGACGCGCACGTGGTGCCGATTGCGGCGACGGCCAATCCCACCGAGGTGCTTGAAAGCGTGGCGATTCAGGCTGCCCGCACCATTGGGCCCTTGATCAGTTCCGATTCGGTGATCGGTGTGGCCTGGGGCTCCACGATCCACGCGGTGAGCCGGCACTTGAATCGGAAGCCCACTCAGGGGTGTACCGTGGTGCAGCTCAATGGCGCCGGAAACACGCAGACGAGCGGCATTTCCTACGCCACCGACATTTTGCACCGGTTTTCCGAGGCATACGGGGCGCGTGCAGAGCAATTTCCCGTACCTGCGTTCTTCGACAACCCGGAAACCAAGACCGCGATGTGGAAGGAACGGAGCGTGCGGCGCATTTTGGATCTGCAGGACAATATGTCGATCGCCATCTTCGGGGTTGGATCGACGGACTCACGGGTGCCCTCACATGTGTATGCCGGCGGATATCTGGAAGAAAAGGATTTGGCGGTCCTGAACCGGGAAGGGGCCGTCGGCGATGTGGCGACGAAATTCTTCCGGGCCGACGGCTCCAGTGACGGAATCTCAATCAATGACCGCTCGACCGGCCCCAATGCGAAACGGTTACAGCGCGTGCCGCAACGCGTGTGCGTGGTTTCCGGCGACACCAAGGTGCCTGGCTTGCGCGGTGCTCTGGCCGGGGGCATGGTGACCGATCTCATTCTGGATGAGGTCACGGCGGCGCAACTCATTGGCGGGGCGGCTCACGCCTAGTTCCTCGATAGACTGAATCTCATGTATCCCGAACGCACTCCCGACCGTGTCCTGACGCTCCGCTTCCGCGACACATCGCAACGGATGTGGGAATTCCTGCCGGTCGAGGGCGAGCGAGGAATCATTGGCGGGGCGCTGGAGTCAGACGCGCCCGAAGCCGAGGAGCCCCGCACAATCTTCGTGGTGCACGGTTTCCGTGGCAACCATCACGGACTGGACCGGCTCATCGCAGCGCTCCCTCAGTACCGAATACTGATCCCGGATCTGCCCGGCTTTGGCGAGTCCGAGCCGTTTGACGGCCCGCATGACGTGCAGTCCTATGTCGACTTTGTGCTCTGGTGCGCAGACAACCTCGATCTCGGAGCGAACCCGGTCTTGCTCGGGCACTCGTTCGGTTCCATTGTGGCTGCCCACGCGATTGCCCGCGGCGATGAACACCCCTTTTCGGCATTGGTGCTTCTGAACCCGATCAGCGAGCCACCGTTGCGCAGCCGCAACGCGGTGGGTGCGCGCGCCGCGCAACTGTATTACTGGCTGGGCGCCAAACTACCGGAATCCGCGGGCATGTCGCTGCTGAGCAATCCGGGCATCGTGCGAATCATGAGCATCATGATGGCCAAGACCCGGAACCCCGATTTGCGCCGCTACATTCATGGGCAGCATGCGCAATATTTTTCTGACTTCGCCAACCGACAGGTGGTACTGGAATCTTTTAACGCGTCGGTCAGTCATGACGTCAGCGAGGTTGCCGGCGAGCTCAACATCCCCACTCTCCTCATTGCCGGTGATAAGGATGATCTCGGCTCGGTGGAGACCCAAAAGGCGCTCGCTGGCAACATCGCCGAATCAACGCTTCGCATCATTTCCGGCGCCGGCCACTTGGTGCATTACGAAACGCCCATGCTCGCCGCCGTGATGATCGATGAGTTCCTGGACGCTCCGCAACAGGGCGCAACCCACATGGAGGGCCACGCCACCCGATGAAAATCGTCTACGATGCGCGCTTCACCCGTTTCGATTTCCCAGACGGCCTGACCCGCTATGGCGCCAGCATCATGGCCGAGCTCGCCAAAATCGCCGACGTCACGATGCTCATTAACGACGAGCGGCAACTCGATCTCCTCCCCGATCGACCCTGGGTCAAGGTGAATGCGCCCACCTCCATCTCTGAGCTATGGGTTGCCCGGAAGATCAATGAGCTCACGCCGGATGTGGTGGTGTCCCCGCTGCAAACGATGGGTTCCTGGGGCCGCGACTACGCCCTGATCCTGACATGCCAAGACCTGACCTATTACCAGTTCCCACAGGCCCCCGGTTTCTTGCCGAAGCCGGTCCAGTGGCTCTGGTTTTTGTACCACCAGATGTATTGGCCACAGCGCATCCTGCTGAACCGGCCGGAGATTGTCGCGACGATTTCCCGTACCACGGAACGGCTGATGCGCAAGCACCGCTTCACGAAGAAACCCATCCGTTTGGTGTCCAACGCGCCGCAACCGGCGAAGCCGCGCGATTCGGACGCGGGTCATGATATGAGCCTCGTGTACATGGGCTCGTTTATGCCCTACAAGAATGCGGAAACCATTATGCGCGCCGCTTCCCTGCTCCCCGAGTTCACGATTCACCTGCTCTCCGGGATACGCCCGGAACGCGAAGCCGAATTGCGGGCATTAGCGCCGGAGGCAACGAATGTGGTCTTCCACCGCGGAGTGACAGATCAGGAATATGACACCTTGCTCCGCCGCGCCACCGCGCTCGTCACGCTTTCTAAGTCTGAAGGTTTCGGCTTGCCCCTCATTGAAGCGATGCAGGTGGGCACCCCGGTGATCGCTTCAGACATCGAGATATTCCGCGAGGTCGGCGCTGACGCGGTGCGCTTTGTTCCGGCCGAGGATCATGAGGCTTTTGCCCGCGCGGCGAAGGAATTGAAGAACGACGGCGAGTGGCTGGCTTCCAGCCAGCGCGGACTTGTGCGGGCCAAGGCATATTCCTGGCGCGATTCGGCGGCAGCGTTGCGCAGTGCGGCTGGCGAGGCGCTCGCACTGCGCTCTCAGCGCAGAGCGGCCAAAAGAAGGTGACCTAGCTCAGTTCCGGGTGACGAGCGCTACCCACTCTTCCGAGGGGATGGGCAGTTCAAGGTCGTCTGGCAGTTCTTTCAGCGGTGCATCGTAGGTGGCAATCGTGATGATCTCATCCGCAGTGAACGGACCGTCCACCGGCGCCGCTGAAAGAGTTTCTTGCAACTTGACGAGGTCGCTTGCCTTGATGATTTCTGCCTGCTCCCCAGTGAACGGCTCGTCAACAGGCAAGCCAAAAGTTTCGTCCGAGTTGTGATCAACTGCCATTTTATGCCTTTCAGATCCGTGCCGGTGCCCACATCTGCGGGGCACTTCTCAAAACCTTAGTGTGAACTCCGCCGGCACGCTAGATCCTCAATAAATGACACGGGAGTCACAGGCCGTCGGTACTGTCCATGACGATCTTGACGCGATCTTCCGCGTCGCGTGCCGTGGGCGCCAGGTCAATGCGCCGCTGGCGCAGTGCGTGCGCAACGTCAGCGGCTATCCCATAGGAGTAAAGAACGACGGCCCGGTGATTTCCGCCACCCGCGTGTGGTTCAGCGGCGCTGGTCACGAACACCTGGGCGGATTCGGGGAGTTGCAAACCGTTCATGAATGCCGACACGGACTTTTGGGTGCCGGTCACAGTGGCGACCCTGCGGATCGGCGGCATACCGACTTCGCGAGCCTCCTCGAGTTCGCGTTCTGCCGCGCCGACCGGGGCCCATCGCACCAGGAAGCTTGCCGGGTGTTGGTGGCTCGACACCACAACGGCTTCTCCCCCGTCGTGCTGTGGTCTCGCGCGGATTGCGGCGTTGAACCAGTTCCGGACAACTTGTGCTTGCGCGTCCAGCGCGGTCCGTGAAAGAGACTTGTCGCCGTCGAGAAGCACTACCGCCGCGTAACCGGCCTCGCACTCCGGTTCGGCGCCCGGGGTCGCAATAACAATCGCCGGATCATCGCCAACCGCATCGATAATGTGTGTGCCTGCGGACTCCAGCACTCGCGCCTCGGGGAAGGACCGTGCGAGCTCTTGCGCCGTACGCGCAGACCCGACGGTGGTCAGGCGCACCGTATCATTGCCGCACTCGGGGCAATCGAACGGATCGGCAACCCAACCGCACGCCGGGCACTCGGGCTTGAGACCTTCGCCGCGGAGCACCAACGAGGTTCCGCACTTTTCACAGAGAGCCGCGCTGCGGCAACGTGTGCACGCCAACGCGGGGGCATAACCGCGACGCGCCACCTGAACCAGTACCGGCCCTCGCTCTAGCCCGTTCTTGATGGCAAGCCAGGCGCGGTGCGGTAGTCGCGACAAACGTGCCAGCGGATCGCGTTCCTGCTCAAAGTCATCCGCCGTCGAGACGACTTGGGGCGTGCCAGCACGGATTTCCTCTCGCGACGGCGCGAGCTCGCGCAACCACCCGTTGTCCACGAGCCGTTGCACTTGAACAGAGCGGCTCGGCCCCGTGAAGAGCAGGTCGGTATCGTCAAGTTGGGAGCGTAAGAGCGCGACTTCGCGCGCATGAAAATAGGGCGCCCTCGGGTCCGTGAAGGAGGGGTCTTCGTCATCAAAAACGCCAATGAACGCGACATTTCGGCACGGCGCGAACAGTGCCGAGCGGGTCCCCAAAATAACCCTGGCCTCGCCGTGCAACACCCGCAAGAACTCGCGGTAGCGCAGGGTGGGGCCGTCGTCACTGGAAAGCACCGCAATGTCCGCAGGGTCTAGCCCTCGCTCGGCGGCGAGCTCCGCCGCCCGTTCCTTGAGGACATCCAGATCGCGCGCGTCCGGAACCACAACAATCGCGGCACCCTTGGCGCCAACGGCATCGAGAGCCCGGACCAAAAGCTGATCAAACCGCAGCCGCGAGTTCCCCGTCGGGTTCAGCGTAATCGTCGCGCCGCGCTGCGGTGACCGCGCCGTCGGCGCATCCAGTTCCGGAACATCCAGAAATTCCTGATCGACCCGGGCAACCCGCGGCACCACTGCGCTGCGCAACACATCGGAGAGCACCCCCACGTACCGGTCCGCGACGGCGCGCGCGAGCCGATACACCTCTGGGGTCAACACCGGCTGGGGCGAGACGACCTTGCGAATGTCCTGAACCTTCACACCGGGCTCGGGCGATGCTACCCGCTCGATAATGTAGCCAAACATCGCACGTCCGCCGAAGACCACTTTCACCCGGACGCCAGGTTGCGCCTCGGCATCCAGGTCATCTGGAACGGAGTAGTCGTAGAGCTTGTCCAGCGCCGGGACGGGAGTGTCGAGGGCAACGCGCGCGATCGGTAACGACGCACTACTCACGGAAGGAGGCTCACTCGGTGTCTCTTGAGGTGCCTGATCGAAGAGCGCGTCTCCCCCGCCGTTCATGGGCACACGCTACGCGCCGAAGTATGCGCGCAGTTCATCCACCTTGTTGGTCTGTTCCCAGGTAAAGGTGTCGCCCTCGCGGCCAAAGTGCCCATGCGCCGCCGTCTTCTGATAGATCGGCCGCTTCAAATCCAGGGCGTTAATGATGCCGAGGGGCCGCAAGTCGAAGACCGCCTCGACGGCTTCGCTAATCTTGGCCGGATCCACGGTATGCGTGCCGAAGGTCTCCACATAAATCCCGACCGGGCGAGCCACACCGATCGCGTAGGCGACCTGAATTTCGGCGCGCTTCGCTAATCCTGCGGCGACCACATTCTTCGCGACCCAGCGCATCGCGTACGCGGCCGAGCGGTCCACCTTCGACGGGTCTTTCCCGCTAAAGGCGCCGCCGCCGTGCCGGGCCATACCGCCATAGGTATCGACAATGATCTTCCGTCCGGTCAATCCCGCATCACCCACCGGGCCGCCAATAATGAACGCACCCCCGGGGTTCAAAATGTGCTTCATGCCGGAGGTGTCCAGTCCCGACTTCTCCATCACCGGTGCCACGACCTGTTCTGCCAGGTCGGAGCGCAACTCCTCCAGGTCTACACCTGCCATGTGTTGGGAGGACACCACCACGGTGTCCACCGACACCGGGACGTCGCCGTCATATCCGACGGTGACCTGTGTCTTTCCATCGGGCAAGAGGTAGGGCAAGGTCCCGTTTTGCCGCACCTCGGTCAGCCGCTCGGAGAGCCTGTGCGCCAAGAAGATCGGGGTCGGCATGAGCGAGGGCGTCTCATCGCTGGCGTAGCCAAACATGATGCCTTGATCGCCCGCGCCCTGCGCGTCATACGGGTCGACGTTGCGACCTTCGCGCACTTCCAGCGAATTGAACACACCGTCAAAAATTTCCGGGCTCTGCTGGCCGATGGACACCGAGACGCCGCAACGTGCCCCGTCAAAACCGTTGGCCGAGGAGTCATAGCCGATATCCAAAATGGTTTGCCGCACTATCTGCGGAATCTCGACGTAGCCTTCTGTCGTCACCTCGCCGGCGACATGGACCAGTCCAGTCGTGGTGAGGGTTTCGACGGCGACCCGGGATTCCGGATCCGCCTCAAGCATCGCGTCCAGAATGGCATCGCTGATTTGGTCGCAAATCTTGTCGGGGTGGCCCTCGGTCACGGACTCGGAGGTGAATTTGCGCAAGTGTGAATTAGTGGGGTTTTCGGTCACCGTCTCACTCTATAACTTCGCTAGGACATTGACCGAAGCCATGTTGCGCTAGGTTCCCGTGATTTATCTCTCGCGCCCCGAGACGGCTTCGGCGACCCGAGCGAGTACCGCCCGCGCCACGTCCGTCTTGCTACCGGAGACCGCCTCCGGTTCGGCGTCCTTGCTCAACAGCAGCACGGCGTTGGCGTCCTCGCCGAACACCTTCCCGTGGTCAACCTCGTTCAGCACCATCAAGTCGGCGCCTTTTGCCTCGAGCTTCGCCTGCCCATACTCAAGCGCAGAGCCGCGATCGTCACCGGTTTCGGCGGCAAAGCCGACAATGTACTGTCCTTCTCCGCCCGGGCGCGTCGCCCCCAGCTCGGCGAGAATGTCGGGGTTGCGCACCAGGGTGATGACCGGGTCCGCCTCATCGCCGCGTTTCTTCATTTTTGTGGCGGCGACCTCTTGCGGCCGGTAGTCGGCGACGGCCGCGGCCATAATAACGACGTCGGAGCTCGCCGCTTGCTCGAGGGTCACCTCGCGCATTCCCAGCGCAGATTCCACCTGGATCACTTCGACGCCGGTGGGTGCCGGGACATCCAAATGCGCGGCCACGAGGGTTACCTGGGCGCCCAGGTCGCGGGCGGCAGCCGCCAACGCCACCCCTTGTTTCCCCGAAGAACGGTTCCCTAAAAATCGCACCGGATCCAACGGCTCGCGCGTCCCTCCGGCGGTGACCAGCACGGATTTTCCGCTCAAGGCGAGCGGATGCGAAGGCGAGCTTTCTGCGCTTGAGGAGGCATCGCCGTCGTGCATTTGTGATAGCTGGAAGGCGGGAAGTTCACGGATAAATGCGTAGATGTCGCCCGGCTCGGGGAGGCGACCCGCGCCCGTGTCGGTGCCGGTGAGTCGGCCCACTGCTGGGTCCATCACGGCGACTCCGCGCTCACGCAACACGGCGACGTTGTCCTGGGTGGCCGGGTGCTCCCACATTTCGGTGTGCATGGCCGGGATCATCACGAGCTTGTCTGCCGCCATCAACATGGTGGCGCCGAGCAGATCGCTAGCCAGGCCCAGACGGGCTTTGGCGAGCAGGTCGGCGGTCGCGGGCGCGACGATCACGAGGTCGGCCTCGTGCCCGAGGCGCACATGGGCCACCTCATCCACGTCATCGAAGACGGAGGAGGTGACCTTGTGGTGGCTGAGCGCCTCCCAGGTGGCCGCCCCGACAAATTCCAGCGAGGCGCTCGTCGGGATGACGCGCACGTCATGGCCATCCTCGGTGAGAAGGCGAAGCAGGGAGGCAACCTTGTAGGCGGCGATCCCGGCGCCCACCCCGAGGATGATGTTCATGGTTGGGTGCTGTTACTCGGCGGCGCTCAGCTGCGGTTCCGGCTTGCTCGGGGTGCAGGTGAGCATACCTTCGTTGATTTCGCGTAGCGCGATCGAGAGCGCCTTTTCATTCAGGCGGGTGTCCACGAGCGGGCCGACGTACTCGAAAAGGCCCTCGTGCAGTTGCGCGTAGTAGGCGTTGATCTGACGGGCGCGCTTGGCGCTGTAAATGACCAGGGCGTACTTGGAATCGGTTTCCTTCAACAGGGAATCGATCGGCGGATTGATGATGCCTTCAAGCTGTACGGACACTAATTCTCCAAAGTTGTGCGGGCGTTCGGTGCCGCAACGGGGTGCGGGGTGATGCCCATGATTGAAACAAGCTCGGCCGAGGCGCGTTCAACGGTGTCATTGATGACGGTGAAATCGAACTCCGATTCGGCAGCGAGTTCTATTTTAGCGGTTTCTAGCCGTCTTTGCTGTTCCTCGGCGCTTTCTGTGCCGCGTCCCACAAGCCGGTGCACCAATTCTTCCCAGCTGGGCGGTGCGAGAAACACAAAATGCGCTTCCGGCATGGCCTCTTTCACTTGGCGTGCGCCCTGCAAGTCGATTTCCAGGAGCACCTTTTTGCCCTCCTGGAGGGCTCGCTCCACGGTGGCCCGAATGGTGCCGTACCGGTTGCGACCGTGCACCACGGCCCACTCCAGCATTTGTCCGCTCGCGACGAGTTCGTCGAAGCGTTCGGGACCGACAAAATAGTAGTGCACGCCGTCGATTTCGCCCGGGCGCGGGTCGCGGGTGGTGGCCGAGACGCTCAGCCACACCTCCGGGTAGTTATCCCTGATGAACGTGGAAACTGTGCCTTTGCCGACCGCTGTGGGGCCGGCCAAAACCGTCAGTTTCGTGTCGCTCACGCGTGGACCTCATTCTTTGCGTTTGGGGGATGAATGCCGATCCACATAATCTACCAAAGCGCGCTTTTGGTTGACGCCGAGCCCGCGGATCCTGCGGGTGGGTGCGATCTTGATTTCTTCCATGATGCCCAGGGCGCGCTTTTCGCCAATGCCGGGCAGGCAGCGGAGCAGATCCATGACCTTGAGGCGGCCGATGGACTCGCGTTCGGCGTCTTCATTGACAATCCTCGCGATGCTGAGAGTGCCGGCTCGCAACTGTTCCTTCACCTCGGCTCTCTCAGCACGAGCAATCGCTGCCTTGGCTCTGGCCGCTTTTCGTTGATCTTCTGTTAGCGGTTTCACACGCACGGGCCTCTTCCTATGGTGCAGGCACCACAAGTGGGGGAATCGCTTAACCTACCCTGAACCTACTACTTAGGCCGGATAATTATCAATGATCAATGTGTTGTTGCGGCGCTCTTGGGCCTTCCCTTTTCTTATTCTTGTGGCACATGGAGTCGTCAGAGTCTTCATTGTGCCCAGATACTGACGGAAGTAGACGGCGGGTTAGAGCTCAAGCTTGGCCGCTAGCTGATCTGAAATGAGAACCTGACAGGGTAGTTGGCTTATTTGGTCTGCGTTAATTGCGATCCTCCGCAGCCGTGCCGTTTGGGCATACTCTTCCCATGGAAAATCGGCGGGATCCGGCGCGTCTGCCTTAACGATCGTCAAGACTTCAGCGACGAAATCCGGAGTCGACTGTTTCCACGACACGGGGCGCTGGTACCCATGCTTGAAAAAAGACAGACCGCGGTCCATGTCGAGTCGGATAAGGGAGCGGTCAGCGAGGCGTAGGTATTGCGTAATCTTGATGTTCATTGATGGCCTGCGTGCATGACGGACGGGGTCATCAAGGTCGCACTCAATGACCAGACCCGTCACAGCTAAGTCACCAACAGTAAAAGGCAATCGCTCCACCTGCTCAGCGTGCAAAGACGCACCGCCGAGTGGAACGTAATCAACTTCGCTTTCACCAATCATGTTGGCGAACAGTACAGATCTTTTTGGGGTCCATCGTCCCAGCCAAATGGGTCATAAAAATCGGTCAATGCGGTGTCAACTCTACCCCGCCAGCCGACCATCCTTGAACTCGCGCATGTCTTGTGCGGTGTTGCCCAACGCCCCGTGCCCGAGCCTGGATATACACCTTTCACAGTACGAGTATCTTGAGTTATCCAAACACATCCTAAACTGCCGCACCCGAGAGCTTGCAGTTCCACAGTCACTGTTCCAGTTGCAGGGCAGTTGCCTCCGTCTCGTACCCAATAACCGTGAACGGATGCTTCCCCATTAGTCACGTGCGGATAGTCAGCGACGCCTCGCCAGTCGCAGCCCCACCACGACCACAGCGGAGTTAAGGATGGGG
Source organism: Haematomicrobium sanguinis DSM 21259 (assembly GCF_000688395.1). Lineage (GTDB taxonomy): Bacteria > Actinomycetota > Actinomycetes > Actinomycetales > Micrococcaceae > Haematomicrobium > Haematomicrobium sanguinis. Next base: position 36,510 of record NZ_JIAG01000015.1, read on the forward strand.
TCGAATTCTGGTCGGAAGCGCTGACATTTTCAGCCTCGTATCCGAAACTGCTCTTCGCCTCGGATACCGAAACATAACGGAAATCTGGACTATTCGCGACCCTGCCTGAAACCAACTGCGGTTCCATGTCTGCCGTCGGAGCCACATTTTCTGGACTCGCCGAAGCTACCCCTGGAAAGACGGTGAGTCCCGAGAAGAGTAAGAAAGCTAGCCCCGCCCTCTACGCCATTGTTGCGCGCATAATTTCGTCCTTCCGTGAGGGAACTTACCCATTGTGGTGTCACAGTTGCACGGATCGCAATATCTGACAAGACACTTCAAAGCACTTTAAGGTCCGTGAGTCACTTTCAAGGGAACTTTTACTCGAGTTGTACTTCGGTACCACGGGGCAGGAAATCAGTCTGTGACAGCGACATCGGCGGTAGTTTGGGCATGTCGGGCGGCGCGCTCGAGGGCGGCGGCGTCCGGGCCGGCGCGCAAAATGTCGCGGCTGGAGGAGACCAGCACGCGGTCCGCGTTGGCGCCGAACACCTGCTTGATGCTCGCCATGTCCGCACCCTGCGCCCCAAAACCGGGTGCCAAAATGATCCCGTTGAAACGCGTCAGGTCAATGTTCAGATCCGTGAGTGCAGTGCCAATGGTCGCGCCAATAACGACGCCGATGCTCCCCACCCGGGGGATGTCACCGTGCGTGGTGGTTGGCTGGGCGAGGAATTTCTCGTTCGCCTCGCTCACCTCATCCATCACGCGTGCGGCTACGGAGCGGGGCGCGCCAACGTGTTGGACGCTCTGGCCCTCCGGATTGGAGGTCAGCGCGAGCACAAACACCCCGCGCCGTGTTTCTTCGGCGAGGGCAATCGCGGGGCCCAGCGCACCGACGCCGAGGTAGGTGGACAGGGTGACCGAGTCGGCGGCGAGCGGCGAATCGTCGCTCAGCCACGCGGCGGCGTAGCCCTCCATGGTGGAGCCGATGTCCCCGCGCTTGGCGTCCGCGATCGTGAGCACATCCCGTTCCCGAGCTTCTTTCAGGAGCTCTTCCAAGACCGCGAAGCCGCGCGAACCGAAACGCTCATAGAGCGCGACCTGCGGTTTGATCGCAGCGCACACCGGGCCAACAGCCTCCAATACGCGCAGACTGAACTCGCGGGCGCCCTCGGCGGTGTCCGGCAGGCCCCACTGATCCAACAGGTTCGCGTGCGGGTCGATCCCGACGCACAGCGGACCGCGCTCCTCCATGCGTTGCAGAAGCCGTTCGCCAAACGGCGGGAAATTCGTCACCTGAAGTACCTCCGGGTTACTCGGCGGCAGCCGGGGTAGGTTGGGACGCGCCGTCGTTCATCTTGGAGTTGTCTGCACCCTCGCCAGCGGACCCCGCGTGGTCCTGGAGGCTCGCGACGTCCCAGGCGAAGCTGCGCTGGGCCTCAATGGCCTGGACCGCGACGTTGAACTCGGCGACCGTGGTGATGCACGGGACGCCGTTGGAGGTGGCGGCGGCCCGGATTTCGTAGCCGTCGCCGCGGGCCGCGCCGCCGGAGGGGGTGTTGAAGACCATGTCGATGGTGCCGTCGTTGATGAGGTCGACCACGGTGCCCTGGCCGTCTTCGCCGGTGCCTTCGCCGAGCTTGCGGACGTCCTTGGTGGCAATGCCGTTCTTGCGAAGCACCTCCGCGGTGCCGCCGGTTGCCATAATGGTGAACCCGAGGTCGGCGAGGCGTTTGACGGCCATGATGACCGCCCGCTTGTCCCGGTTCGCGACCGAGACGAACACGGTACCGTCGATGGGGAGGGCGTTATTGGCCGCGGCCTGGCTCTTGGCGAAGGCGGTGTCGAAGTGCTTGTCAAAGCCCATGACCTCGCCGGTGGAGCGCATCTCCGGGCCGAGGAGTGAATCCACGACGTGCCCGTCCGGGGTGCGGAAGCGGCTGAAGGGCAGCACGGCTTCCTTGACCGCGATGGGGCCGTGTTCGGCCAGGTCCATGCCGTCTCCGGTGGCCGGGAGGATTTTGTAGACGTCGCGTAGATGGCTGATCGGGACGCCGACGCCGATGAGGGCGGCGGCCTTGGCCAGTTGCACGCCGGTCGCTTTGGACACGAACGGCACGGTGCGGGAGGCGCGCGGGTTGGCTTCCAGAACGTAGAGGACGTCGGAGGCGAGGGCGAATTGAATGTTGATAAGGCCCTTGACCCCAACGCCTTCGGCGATTTTCAGGGTCGCTTGGCGCACCCGGTCGATGACCTCGCGGCCAAGCGTGATCGGCGGGAGCACGCATGCCGAATCGCCGGAGTGCACTCCGGCTTCCTCGATGTGTTCCATGATGCCGCCGAGGTAGAGCTCGTGGCCGTCATAGAGGGCGTCAACGTCGATTTCCACCGCGTCCTCGAGGAAACGGTCGATCAAGACGGGGTGGTCCTCGGTGATTTCGGTGGCGTTGGCAATGTAGCGTTCTAGGCTGGGCTCGTCGTAGACAATTTCCATGCCGCGCCCGCCGAGCACGTAGCTCGGGCGAACAAGGACCGGGTAACCGATCTCATCGGCAATGGCCTTCGCATCCTCGAAGGAGACAGCGGTGCCGTTCTTGGGGGCAATCTCGCCGGCCTCGGCGAGCACCCGGGCGAAGGCGCCGCGGTGTTCTGCCAGATCGATCGCTTCCGGGGTGGTGCCAAGGATCGGGACGCCGGCGGCCTGGAGGTCCGTGGCAAGTTTCAGTGGGGTTTGGCCGCCAAGTTGCACGAACACCCCTTGCACTCCCCCGGTCCGCTGTTCGGCGGCAATCACTTCGAGAACGTCTTCGAGGGTGAGCGGTTCGAAGTAGAGGCGGGTGGAGATGTCATAGTCGGTGGAAACCGTCTCCGGGTTGCAGTTGATCATGACCGTCTCATAGCCGGCCTCCCGCAGCGCCATGGTGGCGTGCACGCAGGAGTAATCGAACTCGATGCCCTGGCCGATGCGGTTGGGGCCGGAGCCGAGGATGATGACCGAGGGCTTTTGGTGCAGTTCCACCTCATCCTCGAGGTCATAGGCCGAGTAGTGATAGGGCGTGTAGGCGGCGAATTCGGCGGCGCAGGTGTCCACGGTCTTGTAGACCGGGCGGATGCCAAGCGCGTGCCGGATGCCGCGGACCACGGCCTCGCTTTGGTTGGTAAGTTCGCCGATTTGCTGATCGGAGAACCCGTGGCGCTTGGCCTCGGCGAGCAGTTCCGGGCTGAGTTCGGTACTCAGCCGGATGCGCTGGGCAATCTCGTTGATGAGCTGAATTTGGTCCAGAAACCAGGGGTCAATCTTGGTGGCGTCAAAAATCTCTTCCACACTGGCGCCGCCCAACAGGGCCTGTTGCACCTGGTAGATGCGGGCCGTTGTGGGGGTTTTCGCGGCTTCGATCAGGTCTGGGACGTCCAGGGCGTTGACCGGGGCGAACTGGAACTGGGAGCCCTTTTGCTCCAACGACCGTAGCGCCTTTTGCAGGGCCTCGGTGAAGTTGCGGCCGAGGGCCATGGCCTCGCCCACCGATTTCATGGTGGTGGTCAAGGTGGGATCGGCTGCCGGGAATTTCTCGAAGGCGAAGCGCGGCACCTTGACCACCACGTAGTCCAGAGTGGGTTCGAAGGACGCCGGGGTCTTGAGCGTAATGTCGTTCGGGATCTCATCCAGGGTGTACCCGAGGGAGAGCTTGGTCGCGATCTTGGCAATGGCAAAACCGGTGGCTTTGGACGCCAGGGCGCTGGAGCGGGAGACGCGCGGGTTCATTTCAATGACGACGACGCGCCCGGTATCCGGTTCCACCGCGAATTGGATGTTGCAGCCGCCGGTGTCCACACCGACCTCGCGGATGACCTTGATCGCGACGTCGCGGAGCTTCTGGTATTCCTTGTCGGTCAATGTGAGCGCCGGGGCGACGGTGATGGAGTCGCCGGTGTGCACGCCGACCGGGTCCAGGTTTTCGATGGAGCAAATGACAACGACGTTGTCATTCTTGTCCCGCATCATCTCCAGCTCGTATTCCTTCCAACCGAGGATGCTCTCCTCGAGGAGGACCTCGCTGGTGGGGCTGTACTGGATGCCTGCCCCGGCGATGCGGCGCAGGTCCTCCTCGTTGTAGGCCATGCCGGAGCCGAGGCCGCCCATGGTGAAGGACGGACGCACCACGAGCGGGTAACCGAGTTCGGCGGCGGCAGCGATGGCTTCATCCATGGTGTGCACGATGATGGATTTCGCCGATTCGGCGCCGCTGCGCTCGACCACGCCCTTGAACTTCTCCCGGTTTTCACCGAGTTCAATCGCTTCGATATTGGCGCCGATCAGTTCGACATCATATTTCTCCAGGGCGCCGTTTTTAGCGAGCGAAATCGCGGTGTTGAGCGCGGTTTGGCCGCCGAGGGTCGGCAGGATCGCGTCCGGGCGCTCCTTGGCGATGATCTTTTCCACCACGTCCGGAGTGATCGGTTCAATGTAGGTGGCGTCGGCGAACTCGGGGTCGGTCATGATGGTGGCCGGGTTGGAGTTCACGAGGATGACGCGCAGACCTTCATCCTTTAGAACGCGCAGGGCCTGGGTACCGGAGTAGTCGAATTCGGCGGCCTGTCCGATCACAATGGGACCGGAGCCGATTACCAGGACACTCTTGAGGTCTTCTCTCTTGGGCATTACTTTGTGGTCCCCTCTTGGGTGCGTGCGGTGTTCATGAGGTCGATGAACCGATCGAAAAGGTAGGCGGAATCGTGGGGTCCGGCCGCCGCTTCGGGGTGGTATTGCACCGAAAAAGCGGGCAGGTCCAGGCACTCGAGTCCTTCCACCACCTCATCGTTGAGGCTGACGTGGGAGACGCGGGCTCGGCCGTAACGCTCTTCGGGTGCTTGCAAAATCTCGCCGATCGGCGCGTTGACCGCGAAGCCGTGGTTTTGCGAGGTGATTTCCACCTTCCCGGTGTTTTTGTCCATCACCGGCTGGTTGATGCCGCGGTGGCCAAAGCGCAGTTTGTAGGTACCGAAACCGAGGGCGCGGCCCAACAGCTGGTTGCCGAAGCAGATGCCAAAGAACGGAATCTTTTTGTCGAGTACTTGGCGCAGTAGGGCAACCTGCTCGCGTGCCGCGATGGGGTCGCCGGGGCCGTTGGAGAAAAATACGCCGTCCACGTTGAGGTTTTCAATGTCCTCCAGGGTGGATGAGGCGGGGATCACGTGGACGCGCACCCCGCGCGCGGCGAACATTTTCGGTGTCATCGCCTTGATGCCAAGGTCCAGTGCGGCGATCGTGTGGGAGGGCTCGCCCTCGAAACCGTTCTCGGCCGGCTCCACCGTGTAGGTTTCGGTGGTGCTGACAACGTCGGAGAGGTTTGCGCCCTCCATACCGGGTTGGTTTGTGACCTTTTCCAGCAGCTCCGCAGGACTTGATTGCAGCGCTTCGCCAGAAAAGATGCCGCCGCGCATGGCGCCGCGTTCACGCAGGTGTCGGGTGAGGGCCCTCGTGTCGATGCCCTGAATACCGATGACGCCCTGATTGACGAGGGCATCATCAAGGGTGCCGGTGGAGCGCCAGTTGGATGGGCGCCGCGCGGGGTCGCGGACAATGTAGCCGGACACCCAAATGTTTTTCGACTCGTTGTCTTCCTCGTTGACCCCGGTGTTGCCAATGTGGGGCGCGGTTTGTACCAGGATTTGGCGGGCGTAGGAGGGATCGGTGATGGTCTCTTGGTATCCGGTCATAGCGGTGGCAAAGACAACTTCGCCGAGCGTTTCCCCGCGGGCTCCATAGGCCTTACCCCACAGGGTGGTGCCATCTTCTAAGATGAGGACCGCGGCGCTGTCAGTGTCAGGCTGTGCGGCGATGGTGGGCAGGCTCATGCGGATTCTTCTTCCATAGTGTCATTGGGGATGGGGTTCAGTAATGTCAGTGCGTGCTTCTTGTCGGCGTCCTTGCGGAACCGGAATGCGGTGTCGACTTCCCGCTCGCCGTAAGTCCACGAAATCACGAGCAGCCCTTCACGTTCCACGAATTTTCCAGCGGCACCGCTCGTGAGCTCCACCTCTGTGATGGCGTTGCGGTCAATGAAGATTTCCGGTGCTCCGGTGCGGGTAATGAGCACGCCCTCGGCGCCGATTCGCAGGATGGACTTGGATTTGAAGGCGAGTGAATGCACAACGATCCGGTCCAACCAGTCGCCGTGGCTCGTCGTGCTGACATATTCGCCCGGTGATTCCAGTTGCAACCCTGTGAGGGTGTCCGGGCCCTCAGGGAGCACGGGATAGTCCGATTGGCGGCGTCGCTTGCGGGTCCAGGAGAAGATCATCCCGCCCAGGAGCAGGGTCACCAGTACGACCCCGAAGGCGATCACAAGGGGCGCTTGTTCCATCACGGCCTCCCCGCCGGGGTGGCCAGTTCGGAGTTTGCCACGACGCGGTGGCCGCGGTAAAACGTGTGCACGAGGCGAGCGGGTAGTTCCATTTGGGCAAACGGTGAGTTGTTGCCTTGGGTGCTCATGGCGGCAGGGTCCGCGATCCAGCGTGCCTCGGGGTCAATCAGAATGATATTAGCCTCGGCGCCGACCTCGAAGTTGTGTCCTTGGTTCCCCAGACCGGTCAGCCGTGCCGGGGTGCGAGAGGTGATCTCGGCAAAACGGCGCCAGCCGATCATGCCGGTTTCGATCAGAGCCTTCGCGACGACCGAAAGGGCGGTCTCTAATCCGGTCATGCCCATGGCGGCCGCCATCCATTCGCATTCTTTCGACTCGTCCGGGTGCGGGGCGTGGTCGGTACCGATGACGTCGATGACCCCGTCGGCGACGGCTTGGCGGAGTGCCTGCATGTCTTCCTCGGTGCGCAGCGGCGGGTTCACCTTGTATACCGGGTTGTAGCTGCGGACCAACTCGTCGGTGAGGAGCAGGTGATGCGGGGTGACTTCCGCACTGACGCGGATTCCGCGTTCCTTCGCGGCGCGGATGATCTCAACGCTCCCGGCGGTCGACACGTGGCACACGTGGAGGCGAGAGTTGGTGTGTTCAGCCAAGAGCACGTCGCGGGCGATGATGGCTTCTTCGGCCACCGCGGGCCAGCCGACCATGCCAAGTTCCGCGGAGACGACGCCCTCATTCATTTGCGCCTTCTCGGTCAGACGCGGCTCCTGCGCGTGTTGCGCGATAAATCCGTCAAAGGCCTTGACGTATTCGAGGGCGCGGCGCATCAATTGTGCATCCCACACGCACATACCGTCATCGCTGAACATGCGAACCTCGGCGCGGGAGGCGGCCATCCCGCCAATGTCGGAGAGGCGTTCTCCGCCCAGTCCTACGGTGACGGCGCCCACCGGACGCACCTGGGTCCACCCGGCCTCGCGGCCGAGCCGATCGACCAGTTCGACGACGGCCGCGGTGTCGGCGACCGGAGCCGTGTTAGCCATGGCGTGCACGGCGGTGAACCCGCCGCGGGCAGCCGCTTGGGAGCCGGTCAGCACGGTTTCGGCGTCCTCGCGGCCGGGTTCACGCAAATGGGTATGCATGTCCACCATGCCCGGCAGCGCAACGAGTCCCGTGGCGTCAATGGTCTCGAGGTCGCTCACGTCCGTGGCCCTTGCGGCGGCATCGGCGCCGACCGCGGCAATGGCACCCTCGACCACCAGGATGTCTTGCGGGTCTTCGCCAAAGAGCGTTGCGCCAGTGATCAGATAATTGCTCATACGGGGACCTCGGTCTTTGCGTTAGGGGTCACGGGTGCATCCAACAGCAGCGTGTACAGGGCCGCCATGCGCACCGAAATGCCATTGGTGACTTGATTCAAAATCAGCGAGCGCGCCGAATCGGCCGCGAGGGAGCCAATTTCTAATCCGCGGTTCATGGGACCGGGGTGCATGATCACACTGTCCGGGGCGCTCGCATCCACCCAGGAACGGTACCGCGCGTCGTCCAGACCCCACTGCCGGGAGTACTCGGCCGCCGAGGGGAAGTACGCGGCGTGCATGCGCTCGGACTGCACGCGCAACATCATCACCACATCGGGTGCCTCACCCAGCGCGGCATCCAGGTTATAGGTAACCTCCGCCGGCCAGGAGTCCGCGCGTTGCGGCAGCAGGGTTGGAGGCGCGCACAAGGTGACGTCCGCACCCAAATTGTTGAGAAGCCACAGGTTGGAGCGGGCGACGCGCGAGTGCAAGACGTCCCCGACAATGAGAACCCTGAGCCCGTCGAGTGCGCTTCCGTGGCCGAAGCCGTCGCGGTGGCCGGCGAAGTGGCGGCGCATCGTGAAGGCGTCAAGCAGCGCTTGGGTGGGGTGCTCATGAGTGCCGTCCCCGGCGTTCAGCACGGCGGCGTCAATCCAGCCGGAGTGTGCAAGTTGTTCTGCCGCACCGGAAGAGGGGTGCCTGATGACCACAGCATCGGCTCCCATCGCCTGCAGGGTTTGCGCGGTGTCTTTCAGGCTTTCGCCCTTGGACACCGAGGAGCCCTTCGCGGAGAAGTTGATGACATCCGCGGACAACCGCTTTGCCGCGAGTTCGAAGGAGGTGCGGGTGCGTGTTGAGTCTTCAAAGAACAGATTGACCACCGTCTTGCCGCGCAACGCCGGGGTTTTCTTCTGCTCCCGCTCCCCCACCTGGGCCATCACGTCGGCGGTATCCAGGAGCGCGATCGCGTCCTCGCGGGACAGGCTCCGTGTCGAGGTGAGGTGCCTCATGACGGATCACCCCCGGCAATCACAACCCGGTCCTCGCCGTCCACGCCGTCAATGTCGCTCAGCCGGACCTTGACCACTTCGGAAGAGGACGTCGGGAGGTTCTTTCCCACGTGATCGGCACGGATCGGCAGTTCGCGGTGGCCGCGATCAACCAGCACGGCGAGCCGCACCGCGCGCGGGCGGCCATACTCGGTCAGCGCATCCAAAGCGGCGCGAATGGTGCGTCCGGAGTACAGTACATCGTCAACCAGCACGACGACCTTGTCATCGATCCCGCCTTCGGGGATCACGGTGTCCTGAACGGCTCGGGTGGGTTGGCGTTGCAGGTCGTCGCGGAACATCGTGACATCCAGTTGTCCCACAATGTCGGAGAGTCCCACCTCGGGGTGCACCTTCACAATGTTCTGGGCAATCTGGCGCGCCAGCGGAACCCCGCGCGAGGGAATGCCTAAGAGGACCACATCCGAGGCACCCTTGTTGGCTTCCAGGATTTCAAAGGAGATGCGCGTGAGGGCGCGGGAAATATCTGCACCGGAGAGCACGGTGCGTTCGGCGCCCAAGGAGGCATCGCCGTCGTTCATCTGCTGTGCGGAAGAATTCCGCTCATGTGGGCGCGCGTGAGCGCTCATGCCCGCTCCTTCCCCGCCTCTCTGGACGGAATTTAAAGGGTTGTGGCTTCAATTCACGGTATCACAGGAGTACACCGTGCCGGGACGCGTCGCAGCTAACCCATCAGCGTGGGCTTGAGCTTTTCGATCCGCCCCAAAAGGCCGTTCACGAAGGTCGGCGACTCGTCGGTGGAGAGCTCTCGGACCATCGCCACGGCTTCGGAGAGCGCGACCTTGTCCGGGGTGTCATCGTTGTAGAGGAGTTCCCAGACCCCAATGCGCAGGACGTTGCGGTCAACCGAGGGCATGCGCTCCAGCGTCCAGCCCTGCGCGTAGGTTGCGAGGTATTCGTCGATTTCCTCGCGGTGCGCGTCGACGCCGTTCAGGATTTCCACCGTGTACGGGTTGACCGGGTGGTCGCTGTTGGCGCGGTGCAGGGCCAGAATCTCCGCCGTGGGGACCTCGCGCTGCTCGGATTCGAAGAGCATGTCCAGGGCGCGGCGGCGGGCCTTGGTACGCGAGGGGGTGCCTTCACGCTTAGGCTTGGCGCCTGCGCCCTGGGGGTTGTGTGGACGTTCTGCGGCCACTAGCTAACGCGCCCGAGGTAATCACCGGAGCGGGTGTCGACCTTGACCTTGACGCCCTGCTCGAGGAAGAGCGGCACCTGGATTTCGTAGCCGGTTTCCACGGTGGCGGGTTTGGTGCCGGCCGAGGAGCGGTCGCCTTGCAGGCCGGGCTCGGTGTAGGTGATCTCCAGCACGACGCTCGCCGGGAGTTCAAGGTAGAGCGGGTTTCCTTCGTTCATGGCGACGGTGGCCTGCTGGCCCTCGAGCATGAAGTTCGCGGCGTTGCCGACAATCGGGCCAGGGATGGTGATCTGGTCATAGGTGTCATTGTCCATGAAGACGAAATCTTCGCCGTCCTTGTACAGGTACTGGTAGTCGCGGCGGTCGACGGTCGCGGTCTCCACCTTGGCGCCGGCGTTGAAGGTCTTGTCGACGACCTTGCCCGAGAGCACATTGCGCAGCTTGGTTCGCACAAACGCGCCGCCCTTGCCTGGCTTGACGTGCTGGAACTCGATGACGTTCCAGAGGTTGCCGTCCAACTTGAGGACGGTGCCGTTCTTAATGTCGTTAGTGGATGCCACGGTGTCGCTTTCTTTTGTGCGCTATGAGGGTGTCAGGATCAAGACCAGCCTATATCTTAGCGAATTTAAGCGTCGTTCTGGGTTTTCAGCGCCGTATATGCCGCTGAAAACCCAGAACGGCGCTTAAATTTGCCGGGGGCGGGTTAGTCGGCGACCTCTTGGAAGGCGGCGAACAAGAGGGACGTGTCGGGGACCTCGAGGATCGTGGGTGAGCCGATCTTATCCAGCACCACAAACCGCAACAGATCCCCGCGCGACTTCTTATCCCGGCGCATCCCTTCCAGGAGGGTTTTCCACCGGTCCGCCCGATACGTGGTGGGCAGCCCGTACGCCTCCAGGATCCGTTTATGCCGGTCCGCGCTCTCGTCGTCGAGTTTGCCCACCAGCCGCCCCAGTTCGGCCGCGAACACCAGCCCCACCGAGACGGCCGCGCCGTGACGCCACTGGTACCGCTCCGCCAGTTCAATCGCGTGCCCCAGAGTGTGCCCGTAGTTCAAATACTCGCGGCGCCCGCCTTCGCGCAAATCCGCGGAGACAATGTCCACCTTGACCTTGATGGCCCGCTCAATCAGTTCCCGCAACAGAGGCGAGCGCGGATCCTTGGCGGCATCCGGCGAGGCTTCCATCAGGTCCAAAATTTCCGGGTCGGCAATGAACCCGCACTTGATGACCTCGGCAAGGCCGTTCACCAATTCGTTGGCCGGGAGCGTGTCGAGGGCAGCCAAATCCACCAGCACCGCCGCCGGGGTGTGGAAGGAACCCACCAGGTTCTTCCCCTCGGCGGTATTGATCCCGGTCTTGCCGCCAACCGCGGCATCCACCATCCCGAGCACGGTGGTCGGAATGTGGATGACCTTGACCCCGCGCAGCCAGGTCGCCGCGACGAAGCCGGCAAGGTCGCTCACCGCGCCGCCGCCAACACTGATGATCGCGTCCGACCGCGTGAAATCGTTCTGTCCCAGCACTTGCCAGCAGAACGCGGCCACCTGGATGTGTTTGCCCTCCTCGGCGTCCGGGATTTCCGCGGTCAGCGCGGTAAAGCCTTGGGAGTCTAGTTGTTCCCGGACCAGATCCCCCGTTGCGCGCAGCGCCCGCGGATGAATCACCAGCACTCGTTTGACCCGCTCGCCAAGAAGCCCGGGCAATTCGCCGAGCAAATCCCGGCCAGTCAGGATCGGGTAGCTGGTCTCTGGGGTGCCTTCTACTGTGACGTCCAGTGTCTTCAGGTCTTCGCTCACGCTTTCGGGTTCTCCGTTTTCGTTATCGTCTCGTCCCGGGCATCGCCACCCAGGACCACATCCTCAATGCGATCCACAATCGCTTCCAAGTCCAGTCCGCGGGTGTCCACCCGATGGGTCATAGTCTGCTCGTAGAGCGGGCGGCGTCGATCGGCGAGCCGCTGCCAGTTCTCGGCCGCGTTCTGCGCCAAGAGCGGGCGCACCCGATCGCGTTCGATCCGCGGCAAAATGTGCTCCAGATCGGTGTCTAAGAAAATCACCGTCCGGGAGCGAAGCAACTGTTGCGTCCCCTCATCGAGCACGGCTCCACCGCCGAGCGCCAACACCAGAGGCTCCTTTGCCCGCTCAAATATCCGGGCGATTGTCGCAGCCTCAAGCTGCCGGAAATGCCGTTCCCCGTAAGCGCGGAACAGGTCTGCAATCGGCCCGTGCTTCTTGACCAGTTCCTGGTCGGCATCCACAAACGGCACCCGCCACCGGGCCCCCAGGGCGCGGGCCACGGTCGTTTTCCCGACGGCCATGAACCCGATCAACACCACATCGGATTCCAGTGCGCTCATGAAACGCCTTGTGAATCCAGCGCCTCGGGGATGTTCGCCAGGTAGCTTTCCAGATTGCGTTTCGTTTCGGCCACACTGTCGCCGCCGAACTTTTCTAGGACCGCGTTCGCGATTACTAGGGCCACCATTGCTTCTGCGACCACACCGGCCGCCGGCACCGCGGCCACATCGGAGCGCTGGTGGTGCGCCGTGGCGTCCTCCCCAGTGGCGACATCCACGGTTCGCAACGCTTTGGGCACGGTCGCGATCGGCTTCATGGCGGCGCGCACACGGACCACATCGCCAATACTCATTCCGCCCTCAATACCCCCGGCCCGGTTGCTCGCGCGCACGATCCTCCCGGACTCGTCCCGCACAATCTCGTCATGCGCTTGTGAGCCGCGGCGCGAGGCGGTCAGGAAACCGTCGCCCACCTCGACACCCTTAATTGCCTGAATACCCATGAGCGCCCCCGCCAGCCGCGCATCCAACCGGCGATCCCAGTGCACGTAGCTCCCCAGGCCCGGCGGCAGCCCGTACACGAGCACCTCCACCACACCGCCCAAGGTTTCCCCGTCCTTCTTTGCCGCATCAATCTCGGCGACCATCGCGTCCGAGGTCTCCCGGTCAAAGCACCGCAGCGGGTTCTGGTCCAAAGCCAAGACGTCATCCGGTCCGGGCAGAGGCGAGCCCTCTGGCACCGAAACCGTCGCTATCGAGACGGTGTGCGAGACCACCTGAATCCCCAATTGCGCCAAAAACCGCGCCGCCACGGCACCAAGCGCCACCCGTTCGGCGGTTTCCCGCGCCGAGGCGCGCTCCAGCACCGGACGCGCATCGTCAAAACCGTACTTTTGCATCCCGGTGAAATCGGCGTGCCCGGGTCGCGGCCGGGTCAGCGGGGCATTGCGCCCAAGGCCTTCAATCGCTGCCTCATCCACCGGGTCGGCGGACATGATCTGTTCCCATTTAGGCCATTCGGTGTTGCCCACCTCGATCGCGACCGGCCCGCCCTGGGTCACCCCGTGCCGCACGCCGCCCAAAAAGCGCACCTGGTCCTGCTCGAATTTCATCCGCGCGCCACGGCCGTACCCGAGACGGCGCCGCGCCAGAGCCTCCTGAATGTCCGCGCTGGTCACCTCAACCCCGGCAGGGACGCCTTCAACAATTCCAACGAGGGCCGGTCCATGGGATTCACCGGCGGTCAACCAACGCAACATAGCTTCCATCTTATGGGCGAGCGGCCTTAACCCTCACGCCGGGGGATGCCGATCGCGTCACACATCGCATTAATCGCGGACGCCGGCACCGCCCCATCCAGCCGCCCGAACACCCTGACCTGTTCGATCGCTTGGTAGAGCAGCATCTCCTTGCCGGACACCACGCTCCCCCCCGCCTGAGCGAAGGCACGCGCCAGTTCACTGGGCCACGGGTCGTAGGCGACATCCAACAGAACCCCGGGGAGTTCCGGGACATGGTGGGATAGCGGGTCGGCGGCGCGGGCAGGCAGGGTGGAAAGTACGACGGCGTGTCCCCCACTTTTCGGCCCCGGCTCACCGCGGCTGTGGGTTGCCAAAATGTCCGGTGTGAGCGGCGAAACCGTGAGGCTGGTTCCAAGTCGGGCCGCAAGGTCCGTGAGCTCCGTGGCCTTGGCAACATCCCGGAGCGCCAGCTCGATCGAACTCGCGCCCAGGCGGTGCGCGGCGGCCAGCGCTGCCAGTGCGGTCCCGCCTCCGCCAAGGATGAGGCAGGAGTCGACCTTTTTCACGCCCACATGCTCCAAGGAACGCACGATGCCGTGAATATCAAAGTTGTGCGCGCGAATGGTGCCCGCATTCGGGGAGGAGGCATCGCCGTCGAACATCAGGGTATTTGCCACCCCGATCAGGCGAGTGTTCTCATCGAGCCAATCCGCCCGCTGGGCGGCGACGCGCTTGAGCGGCATGGTGACCGAGAGCCCCAGCCAGCGACGCTCGCGGTCGGTGCGGAGCGACTCGAGGAAGGCTCCGAACGCGCTTTCCGTCACCTCGATGGCGGTATAGTCCGCGTTAATGCCGAGGTGGGAATAGGCGGCCCGGTGCAGGGCCGGTGAGAGCGAGTGCGCGATCGGGCTGCCAATGACGGCGGCCCGGGCGGGCGCGCTCACCTACTCGCACCGTCCGGCGTTGGCCGCGCACCACTGCTGGTACTTGTCGACATTGGCAAGGTGTTCCTGGTAGGTGCGGGCGAAGAGGGTCTCGCCGGTGTCTAGGTTGACGGTCACCCAGTAGTAGTAATCGTTTTGTTCCGGGTTGATCGCGGCCTTGAGCGCGTCCAGGCCCGGCGTGTCAATCGGGCCGACGGGCAGTCCGGTCATGGCAAAGGTGTTGTACGGGTTGCTCGTGTCCGCCTTCTCCTCGGCGGTGACGTTCAGCGAACGGCGATCAAGCCCGTAAATGACGGTCGCGTCCGATTCGATGCGTCCGCTGGTTTCCGGGTTGTCGCCCTTGAGCCGGTTCGTCAGCGCGCCGGCAATGCGGGCGTAGTCGGTCTGATTGCCCTCGGCCTGCACAATGCTCGCAAAGGTCAACGTCCGGTACTGTTCGGCCGGGTCTGTCACTCCCAGCTTGGTCAATTCTTCCTTGGTCTTGTCCACCAGGGTCTGGATGATGTCCTTGGCCGAGGTGCCCTCATCGAAGCGGTATTCGCCGGGCCAGAGATATCCTTCCAGGCTCTTGGCCTGGGCCGGGAGACCGAACTGTTGCGGGTCCTTATTCAGGGCCTCGAGTTCGGAAATGTCCACGTGCGCGCCGTCGGCAATCCGCTGCAGCGACTCGCCCACGCGCAATCCCGCGTCCAGCGGAATATAGGTGACGCGTGCGGCCTCGCTCAGGAGCGCCTCGACAGCGCCGGCGTTGCTCATTTCCTTGCGCATTTCGAAGTCGCCGGGCTGGATGGCGCGGCCGTTGGCGGTTTCGTCCAGGGTTTTCAAGAAGGCGTCCGAGTTCGCGACAATGCCCTGCTGCTGCAGGTTGTTGGCGATGGATCGGCTGGCTTCGCCTTCCTTGATCGAGAAGGTCACCGTTTCGGTGCCGGGGCCGGGAAAGTCGGTGGGTTTGCCGAGGCCGAACATGTCCATCACGCGCGGGGCGAAAAGGAAAATGCCGGTGACAAAGAGGACCAGGACGATTCCGAATACGATCGCTTGATTGCGTTTGCGGTGCTTGTGGCGAGGCGTGGTGGGGACTTCTTCGAAGACGCCGGGGCGCTCGTCGTGGGCCGCCACGGGCTGTGGGAGCATGCCGGTGGCTGGTTCGGCAGGAGTAGGCGAGGGTGCGGCCGGGGAAGGTTGCGGCTGCGACTCTGGCTGTGGCTTTGGCTCTGGTTGGGGCTGTGGCTGGGCCTGGTCTTGCTCCGGGCGCTGGGCCTGTGATTGCGGCTGCCGTGTCTGCTGTGTGGGCTCTGCATTGCGCGGCTCGCGGGCCGGCGCATCTTGTGCCTGCGCGCCTTCCTCGGCTTGCTGCCCCGGCGCGTTCTGGTCAAAGAATCCGCGGGCGCGCAAATCACGGCGGCGTACGGGCACATGCTCGGAATTCTGATCGTTGCGTTCAGTCATTCGGATGCCCGCCCGGAAGTAGCGTGAGCTTCGTCATCTGAACCGTCCTTTTGTTGCTGGGGGTTATCAACAGCACCCGCGGCGAGAACTATGGGGGTTCCAGCTGGCCGGTGGTGTCGCTTTTGGAAGTCTAGGGCTTGTTGCAGTATCTCAGTAGCCGCTAACTGATCGATGGATTTTTTGAAGTCTTTTGCGCTCACTCCGGCTTCGGCGAGGTTTCTGCGGGCCGTTGCCGAGGTGAGGCGCTCATCGATGAGACGCACTTCACACCCCGTGTCGCCGTGTTGCAGGTGAGCGGCCAATGTGTGGGCGTAGTCGCGCGCCATCGCCGTGGATGCGGACTCGCCACCGTTCATGGTCAACGGCAAACCGACATAGGCCACGACCGCACCGCGCTCTCGAACTTCGTGGCCGAGTTGGCGCACATCGAAGTTCTTTTTGAGGTCGCGCTTGAGGGTGCGCAAGGGAATGGCCGTCCGGGCACCAGGGTCTGAGACGGCCACCCCGACGCGGGCGTTGCCCACGTCGATGCCAAGAGCCACACCGCGAAGCGGGCTCTTAGCACCGGCACCGTGAATGTCGGGGTCGCTCACGCAACCACCTTGAGAATTTCTTGGCGTACGGCTTCCAATGCCTCGTCAATCTTCGAGGCGTCCTGGCCGCCGCCTTGGGCGAGATCGTCCTTGCCGCCGCCACCGCCGCCGAGGACGCCGGTTGCGGTCTTGACCAGGCTTCCGGCCTTCAATCCTTTTTCGCGGGCGCCCTCATTGGTCGCGGCAAGAACCATGGGCTTCCCGTTCACGGTTGCGACAAGGGTGATGACCGCGGGCGTTGAACCAAATCGGGAACGTATGTCGGTGACGAGCTGGCGCAAGGCATCGGCGCCGTCCAGAACGCCAATGCTGGCAATCAGAATCTTGACGCCACTCGACTCCTGAGCCTTCTCGGCGAGCGAACTCGCTTGTGCCAAGACTTGTTGCTTGCGCAAGGCGGCAAGTTCCTTTTCGGTGCTGCGCAGCTTCTCCAGAGTGCTGGAGATACGCTCCGCGAGTTGGTCGCTTGGGACCTTCAGCATGCCGGTGAGCTGGTTGACCAGCGCGCGTTCTGCGGCGAGGTGGCGGAAAGCGTCCAGGCCAACAAACGCCTCGACACGGCGGTTTCCCGATCCCACCGACTGCTCGCCAAAGAGGCTCAGCGTCCCCACTTGTGCGGTGGAGTTCACGTGTGTACCACCGCAGAGCTCCCGGGACCAGGCACCGTTGATCTCCACCACGCGCACTTCGTTGCCGTAGTTTTCGCCAAAGAGCGCCATGGCGCCCAGCGCCTTGGCCTCGTCCAGGGCCATGACCTTGGTGGTGACCTCGAAGTTGTCGCGGATGGCGACGTTGCTCACTTCTTCGATTTCGCTCTTGGTGCTTTCGCTGAGCGCTTCGCCCCAGCCAAAATCGAAGCGCAAATACCCGGCCTTGTTGAAGGAACCGCGCTGGGTCGCTTCGGGTCCCAGGATTTGGCGTAGGGCGGCGTGTACCAGGTGCGTTGCCGAGTGCGCCTGCTCTCCGGCGTGGCGGCGCTGCTGATCCACCGCTGCCACCACGGCGGCCTCGGCGCTCACCTCGCCTTCCCGTACGCGCGCCTTGTGGACGTTGAGTCCGCGGATTGGGCTTTGGACATCCAACACTTCAAGAACAAAGCCGTCGCCGGTGATCAACCCGGTGTCGGCGGCCTGACCGCCGGACTCGGCGTAGAACGGGGTTTGATCGAGAACCAGCTCGATCTCCTGGCCGACACCGGCGCTGGGCACGAGTAGCCCGCCGGAGAGAATCCCCTTGACGCGAGCGTCGCTGGTGAGCTCGTCATAACCGGTGAAGACGGTTTTGCCGTTCGCGCCCAATTCCTTGTAGACGCTGACATCGGAGCCGCCGAGCTTCTTTTGGCGGGCGTCCGCCTTGGCGCGCTGACGCTGTTCCTCCATGAGGGAACGGAAGCCCGGCTCGTCCACGGCCACACCGGCCTCTTCGGCCATTTCCAAAGTGAGGTCGATCGGGAAGCCGTAGGTGTCGTGCAACATGAACGCGTCCTGGCCGCTCAACGGCGTTCCGGCGGCCTTTGACGCGCTCACGGCTTCATCCAGGCGCTCGGTGCCGGAAGCGATGGTTCGCAGGAACGAGTTTTCTTCGGCATACGCGATCCGGCTGATGCGCTCGAAGTCCTCGGCAACCGCCGGGTAGAAACCCTTCATCGCGTCCCGGGACACCGGCAGCAGTTGCGGCAGCGAGGGCCCCTCAACACCGAGCAAGCGCATGGCGCGGATGGCACGGCGCAAAAGGCGTCGCAGCACATAGCCGCGCCCCTCATTGGACGGGGACACACCGTCCGCGATGAGCATTAACGACGCGCGAACATGATCTGCCACCACGCGCAAACGCACGTCGTCGGCGAACTCGGGGTCCTCCGGATTTTCGGAATGAGTGTATTTCTTCCCCGACAGGCGTGCGGCCTCTTCGATGACGGCGAACAATTGGTCCGTCTCATAAATGTTGTCCACGCCCTGAAGCAGCATGGCCAGACGTTCCAAGCCCATACCGGTGTCGATGTTCTTCTTGGGTAGCTCGCCCACGATCTCGTAGTCGTTCTTGCCAATGCCGGCGCCGCGTTCGAACTCCATGAACACGAGGTTCCAGATTTCCATGTAGCGGTCGTCATTGACCGCCGGTCCCCCGGCTTCGCCGTATTCGGGTCCGCGATCATAGAAAATTTCAGAATCAGGCCCTGCAGGTCCCCCGGCCTGGCCGGTATCCCAGAAGTTCTCTTCCTTGCCCATGCGCTGAATGCGCTCCGCCGGGAAGCCCACAACCTCGGTCCAGATCCGGAAGGACTCTTCATCATCCCGGTAAATGGTCACCCACAGCCGATCCGGATCCAGCCCATAACCGCCTTCCTCTTGAGAGGTTGTCAACAGCTCCCAGGCGTAGGGAATTGCCTTTTCCTTGAAGTAGTCGCCAAAGGAAAAGTTGCCCATCATTTGGAAGAAGGTCCCGTGCCGAGCCGTCTTGCCGACCTCGTCGATGTCGGGTGTCCGAATGCACTTTTGTACACTGACCGCGCGCTCAAAGGGCGCAGGTTGAGCACCGGTGAAGTAGGGCACAAAGGGGATCATCCCGGCAATGACAAACAGCACCGAGGGATCCGGTGACACGAGGGACGTTGATGGCACCGCGACGTGATTCTTCTTGACGAAGAAGTCAATCCAACGCTGTGCGATCTCGTGGGTCTTCATGGAGGTTTCTTGCTCTTCTCTTCACGTGTAAATGGTTGGCGTGCCGGGGTCGGCTTGAGGCGCTGCGCCCAGGTTTAGGCAGCGGGGTCCTTAAGCCCCAGCTGTTCGCGCAGTTGCGTTTCGCGCTCGCGCATGGAGGCGGAGAGCGTGTCGAGGAATCCGCCGACGCGGTCCTGCACTTGCCCCACCGCGCGATTGATGTTGGTGGGTTGAACGTTGTCGCGGGCCTGGTTGATCTTGATGGTGATCATGACGCCGAGGCTCACACCGACGCCGACCCAAAAGATTCGTTTCATCATGGGCGCCTCACCTGCTGTGCTTTCCGGAGGCCGAGCGTCCGCGTTCTGCGATGGCGCGGCGCACCCCGTAGGTGAACGCGGACACCTTGATCAAGGGTTGGCCGAGCGTCGAGGCCATCAGCGAGGAGAGCGCGGAGAGATTGGCGCTGGCGTCCGAGACATTGTTGGAGACCACGTCGACCTTTTTGATCTGGTCATTGGTCAGTGTGACGGTTTGAGTGACTTCCTCGACCAAGGGGGTGGCCCCGTTAGCCAGATCGCCCATGCCCCGGCGCATTTCGTCAATAAATCGACCGAGTTTCACAATGGGAATCGCCGCGAGAAGGACAAAGAGAATAAATCCTCCCGCCCAGATGAGAGCGGCAATGTCACCGGGGGTCATATCTGCTCCTCTTCACAGCATTAGCTAGCCGACGTTAAACCGGTCAAGGCGGTTGCGTTATCAAAAAGCAACCTTACCGAATATTCCTGGCCGTCGTGGCGATCAGCCTTCCACTGCGCGCCGAGCTTAAGCGACGCGCCGCAATGGATCGGCATAGCGCGCTGGGTTGGCCTGAACCCTAGTTGGCCCGAACCTTAGTTTGCCTGAACCCTAATTGTGACTTGACTCGTGAAACAGCACAGCCCGCGGCGCAGGGGCCGCGGGCTGTGCGTGTTGCAAAGTCGAGTCGAGGGACGCGTAGTCCCGCTCACTTAGCGTGCGTAGTATTCCACCACGAGCTGCTCTTCACAGGTCACCGGAACCTCGGCGCGCTTCGGGCGGCGAACCAGGCGAGCCTGCAGCTTCTCCAACTGCACATCCAGGTAGCCCGGGACGTCGGGAAGGACGTCGCGGTGCGCGCCGGCGGCGGCAACCTGGAACGGGGTCATGGTTTCGCTGCGCTGGTGCACGTGGATCAACTGGCCCTCCTTCACACGGAAGGAAGGACGGTCCACACGCTGGCCGTCAACAAGGATGTGACGGTGCACCACGAGCTGACGCGCCTGGGCGATGGTGCGGGCAAAGCCGGCACGCAAGACCAGAGCGTCAAGACGCATTTCCAGAAGTTCAATGAGGTTTTCACCGGTCAGGCCCTCGGTGCGGCGAGCTTCCTCGAAGACACGGGTCATTTGTGCTTCGCGGATACCGTACTGGGCGCGCAGACGCTGCTTCTCGCGCAGACGAACCGCGTAGTCGCTGTCCTGCTTGCGCTTGTTGCGGCCGTGCTGACCCGGTGCGTAGGGGCGGCGCTCAAGATACTTGGCGGCCTTGGGTGTCAAAGCAATACCAAGGGCACGCGACATGCGTGCGGTATTGCGGGTACGTGCTCGAGTTCCCACGTTTCCCTTTCGATTTTCGGCGCGTTTTTACTGGCCTCCAGGAGGGAGAGTTGGGATTGCCGGAATCCTTGTACTACAGCGCACCGGTGCCGAATAGGAATTCGGGCCCCAGGTGGCTTGCCAGCCAGCTAACTATCTTAGCAGAAAATCAGCCTTTTCCGGTGCCCGCACCCTTGCCGCGCACAATAGAGCGTATGGTTTCCAGGCGTTCGGCGATGGCCCGTTCGGCGCCGATGTTTTTGGGTTCGTAATAGTCCACCCCAACCAGATCATCCGGGGCGTATTGTTGGGTCGCGATCGCGTGCGGTTGATCGTGCGAATACACATACCCTTTCCCGTGCCCGAGCTTTTGCGCGCCGGGATAGTGCGCATCCCGCAAGTGCGAAGGCACCCCTTTCCCTTTACCCGCCCGCACATCGGCTACGGCGCGGTTGATGGCGTTATAGCTCGCATTGGATTTGGGCGCCGTCGCCAAATGCGTCACGGCCTCGGCCAGAATAATGCGGCCCTCCGGCATGCCGATGAGCTGCACCGCTTGCGCGGCCGCGACCGCAGTTTGCAGTGCTGTCGGGTCCGCCATACCAATGTCCTCGGAAGCGCTGATCATCAGACGCCGTGCGATAAACCGCGGGTCCTCCCCCGCCTCCAGCATTTTGGCAAGGTAATGCATGGCCGCGTCCACATCGGACCCTCGAATGGACTTGATAAACGCGCTTATCACGTCATAGTGCATGTCGCCCTGGCGATCATAGCGTTGCGGGGCGATATCGATCGCGAGTTCGGCGTCGTCAAGCGTGATGTCGATGGGGTGCGCGTCCCCCTCACCGGCATTCGTAGCACGCGAGAGCGCCACGGTGGCCGCGGCCTCCAATGACGTCAAGGTTCGGCGTGCATCCTGCCCGGCCACCTTGACCAGGTGCGTTTTCGCTTCCTCGCTCAGCGTGAATTTGCCGCCGAGTCCGCGCTCATCGGTGAGAGCCCGGTCCACCAACGTCACCAAATCCTGCTCGTCCAGGGGCTGCAGCGTCAACAGCAGCGAACGGGAAAGCAACGGGGACACCACCGAAAACGACGGGTTCTCCGTGGTCGCGGCCACCAAAATGACCCACCCGTTCTCCACACCGGGCAAGAGCGCGTCCTGCTGCGCCTTATTGAAACGGTGAATCTCATCCAGAAACAGCACCGTAGTGCGCTGGTACAGATCGCGCTCATGAAGGGCATCTTCCATGACTTTGCGCACGTCCTTGACACCCGCGGTGATCGCGGAGAGCTCCACAAATTTACGGTTCGGCCCCTTGGCGATCACGTGCGCGAGCGTGGTCTTTCCGGTTCCCGGCGGCCCCCACAGAATGACCGAGTTGCCCGCCCCGACGCTCGTCCCCTCGGCTAGGGCGCGCAGCGGCGATCCAGGAGTGAGTAGCGACTGCTGCCCCACCACCTCATCGATCGATTGCGGGCGCATCCGCACCGCGAGCGGCGCGCGCAGCGATTCGTTGTTCTGCCGCGTCTCATCGGCCGAGAAAAGATCCACTCATCCAGGCTATCTGCCCGCACCGACATTGCGCCGGGCATTTCCTCGACGGGCGTATTTTCACGCGCACGGTACTGTGCGCTCACCAAGCAGATGAACGACGGCGTTGCCCTCACCGGATACTCTGGGCACGTGCCACGAACACTCACTATTGATCGAAACCGCCTACCCGGGTGGTTTGAACGGTTTGAAGACCGGCAGGGCGCACTCGAACTTCTGGGCTCCACACCGGAAAGCTCTCTCGCAACCGAGGCCTCCGCCTGGACGTTTCGAGCCCCGTCGGGTCACCTGGTCGCGGTGGACGGCGCCGCCATCGCCACGCTAGACCAGCGCGAACTGGGCCCAGAATTCGGCACAGTCACGCCTCCGGTGACCTGGCAAACCCTGTTGGAGCGGGCGCAGTGGGACCGACACGTCGGCATCATTCTGCTACGCCGCGGTGGTTACAGCGTGGGCATCGCCACCGGCGGGCGGCTGGTTTCGAGCAAGTCCGACACAAAATATGTCCAGGGGCGCACAGCGGCCGGTGGGTGGTCCCAGCAACGCTACCAACGCCGTCGTACTGGGCAAACCGCGAACCTGCTGAAGTCCGCGACGCACGCCGCCACGCACCTGCTCTCGACTGAAGGCGGAACTGGCGCTCCCAAGACCGTAGACGTGCTGGCGACCGGCGGCGACCGCCCCTTGCTGGAGGCGCTATTGGCGGAACCGCCGCTGTCGCCGTGGGCGCGCCTGCCCCGGGTGCACGTGGCGGTACACGGCGAGCCACGCCAGCGCGACGCGGCACAGGTGGCACGCGAGACTCAGGCGCTCAAAGTCACGATTACCGATCCTGACTGAACCGTGCGCGGGTCGAGAACGGCCCCGGGGTGGACCCATAACAGTTATGGGTCCACCCCGGGGCCGTCTGAGTCACCGGTGAAGCGCGGGTTAGGCCTTCTTGGGCTCGGCCTTTGTGTTCTCTGGCTTGACGTAATCGACGCCGGCTTCCTTGCGCTGTTTCGCGGTGATCTCGCCGGGGGCTCCGGTGAGCGGGTCGTAGCCGTTGCCGGACTTCGGGAAGGCGATAACCTCGCGGATGGAGTCGACGCCGGCCAAGAGTGCCACCGTGCGGTCCCACCCGAAGGCAAATCCGCCGTGCGGCGGGGCGCCGTAGCGGAAACCGTCGAGGAGGAAGCCGAACTTTTCCTGTGCGGTCGCCTCGTCCAGGCCCATGACCTTGAAGACGCGCTCTTGCACGTCCCGTTCGTGAATACGGATGGAGCCGCCGCCGATTTCGTTGCCGTTGCACACCAGGTCATAGGCGTAGGCGAGCGCCGAACCGGGATCGGTGTCGAAGCTGTCCTTGAATTCGGACTTGGGCGAGGTGAAGGCGTGGTGCACCGCGGTCCAGGCGCCTTCGCCGACGGCCACGTCACCGCTGGCGACGGCGTCCGCGGCCGGTTCGAACATTGGCGCGTCCACGACCCACAGGAGCGACCACGCCGACTCGTCAATGAGACCCACACGCTTGCCGATTTCCACGCGGGCGGCACCGAGGAGCGCACGCGAGGGTCCGGGTTCGCCGGCGGCGAAAAAGACGCAGTCGCCGGGGTTCGCGCCCACGGCGTCGGCGAGGCCCGCGCGCTCCTGATCGGTCAAGTTCTTGGCGACAGGTCCGCCCAGTTCGCCGTCCTCGGAAATGAGCACGTACGCGAGGCCCTTGGCGCCGCGTTGCTTGGCCCATTCCTGCCAGGCGTCCAGGGTTCGGCGCGGTTGCGAGGCGCCGCCGGGCATCACCACGGCACCGACATAGGGCGCCTGGAACACGCGGAAAGTGGTGTCCTTGAAGAACTCGGTGAGCTCGGTGAGCTCCAGGTCGAAGCGCATATCCGGTTTATCCGAGCCGAAGCGCGCCATCGCGTCCTGGTAGGTGATACGCGGCAGCGGCAGTGTCACCTCATATCCGACGAGTTCGCTCCAGAGCGCTGCGGTGACCTTTTCTACCAGGGCAATGATGTCTTCTTGGTCCACAAAGCTCGCTTCGATGTCGAGCTGGGTGAATTCCGGTTGCCGGTCGGCACGGAAGTCTTCGTCGCGGTAGGCGCGGGCCAGGTAGTAGAACTTCTCAAAGCCGGCCACTTGCAAGAGCTGCTTGAACAACTGGGCGCTCTGCGGCAGGGCGTACCAGTTGCCGGGTACTAGGCGTGCCGGGACCAGGAAGTCGCGGGCGCCTTCAGGGGTGGAACGGGTCAGCGTCGGGGTTTCGACCTCGACGTAGCCTTCATCGTGCAGAATGTTGCGTGCAATACGGTTGGCTTCGCTGCGCAACAACAAGTTTTTGCGCGGGCCCGGGCGGCGCAGATCCAAGTACCGGTGCTTGAGGCGCACCTCTTCGCCGACCTCGACGTGCTCATCAATCTGGAAGGGCAGTGCTTCTGCGGTGTTGAGCACCGTGACGGTGTCCGCCATGATCTCAATTTCACCGGATGCCAAGGCCGGGTTTTCATTGCCTTCGGGGCGCCGTTCCACGGTGCCGGTCACTTGGATAACGTACTCGTTGCGCAAGTGATCAAAGTCGTCCTCATTACGCACCACCACCTGTGCGACACCGCTCGCATCGCGCAAATCCAGGAACGCCACTCCGCCGTGATCTCGGCGCCGGGCAACCCAGCCGGCGACGGTGACTTCCTGTCCGATCTGCTCAGCGCTCAAGCGTCCGAGCTCGTGAGTACGTAGCACGAATGTCCTTCCACAAAAGGGGTGTGTGAGTGTCGCCGCGGCGTGACATGATGAAAATGCGCCACGGCTAGAGATGAGTTTACCGCCCCGCCACGCCGGTATCGACGTGGCAAGCCACCCCGCCGAGCCGGCACCAGGAGAGAAAATGAGCCCCGAACCTCGACTGCAGCGACGGCTAGGCGGCTTCGACGCCACCACAGTCGGTGTGGGGTCAATGCTCGGTGCCGGGGTCTTTGTGGTTTTTGCGCCGGCCACTGCTCGCGCGGGAAGTTGGACGTTGCTGGCCCTCGGTGTGGCGGCCGTCATCGCGTTCGCCAACGCTTCGGCCACCGCCATGCTCGCCCGCGCCATCCCGCGCGCCGGCGGAACCTACGAATACGCCTTGCGCACTCTGGGCCGACCCTTCGCCCGCATCGCCGGGTTTTCTTTTTTGCTCGGCAAGGTCGCCTCCTGCGCGGCGATGGGGTACACGATTGGCGTCTACACACTGCCGGCCAATCCGCAATTGGTTGCGCTCATCGCCTTGGCCGCACTGACTGTCATCAATCTTTTTGGCATCACGCGCACCGCGACGGCGACCCGCATCATTGTCGCCATTGTCTTCGCGGTTCTGGTATTTGTGGCGATTATCACAAATATTGCCGGGTCTCCGGCACGCTCAGCGCCGCTCCCGAATACCGATGTATGGGGTGTGCTCGGCGGCGCCGGAATCCTGTTTTTCGCCTTCGCCGGCTATGCCCGCATTGCCACCATGGGTGAAGAAGTCATTCATCCGGCGCGCAATATCCCGCGCGCCATTTTTGGCGCCTTCGCCGTGGTGCTCGCTCTCTACGTCGCCCTGCTTCTGGGCCTCACCCGTGTTCTGGGTGCGGATTTGCCTGCGGCGGCGGCCCCGGTCGGCGAGGCCCTCGGCCGACTGACCGAAAACCCCGTCTTTATGCCGTTGGTTTCCGGTGCCGCCGTACTGGCCGCCGCGGGCGCGCTGCTCGCGCTCCTGGCTGGAATGTCCCGCACGGCGTTCGCCATGGCCCGTGAGGGCGACCTGCCGAGCGTGTTCTCCCGCCTGAATCGGCACCGCTCCCCCATGATTGCCGAGCTGGTGCTGGTGGCACTGGTGGCGCTTGGCATCCTGTTCGGCTCGCTCCCCTGGCTCATTGCCCTCTCCAGTTGCGCGGTGCTGACCTATTACGCGGTGACCAACCTCGCCGCCCTGCGCGTCCGGCCCGAATGGCACGAGACCGTGAGGCGCCCCTGGTACTCCCCGCGACTGCTCAACGCGCTTGGCCTCCTGGGGTGTGTGGCGCTTTCGGTGACGGTCAACCCGTGGGGCTGGATCGCGATCCTGGCCATCATCGCCGCAAGCGTCCTAACGTCTCGGCGAGAGGGGCGGGGGCGAAGGACGTGAGCGCGGGTGCGCTTTGGTGAGCAACGACGGCGGTGACTCGCCTTCTTAAGGCGAGTCACCGCCGTCGTACCTCCCCGTCTATGTAGCGCGAAATACGCGAAAATCGCGAAAAACCGGTAATTGGCGCTACATAGATGCGGGGTCAGGAGGTGATGCGCGGGTTCCGGTCGGCCTGCGGTGGCTCCCACGTTGCCGGGTCCGCCGACACCTGTTCGCCGCTGCGAATGTCCTTGACCTCGCTCGTGCCGTCCTCGCCGATAAACCAGACGAACGGGATGCCGCGATTGTCCGCGTATTTGATTTGCTTGCCGAATTTGGAGGCGGTTGCGCCGACTTCCACCGCAATGTCACGGGCGCGCAATTGCGCGGCGATGTCCTGCGCTCGCCCCCACTGCTCATCATTCGCGAGTGCCACGTACACCGCCGTCGGCACCGAGCGGGAAGCCTTGGCAAGGTTTTGCGCTAGAACACGGGCCATGATCCGTGAGACACCGATCGAGAGCCCCACACCGGGGAACGTGCGGTTGCCCTTGCGCGCCAGGGATTCATACCGGCCGCCCGAGCACACCGAGCCGAGTTCCTCGTGCCCGACGAGCTGGGTCTCGTAAACGGTCCCGGTGTAATAGTCCAGGCCGCGTGCGATCGAGAGGTCCGCGACGACCTTGCCCGGTGCCGCTTGGACTGCGGCCGCAATGACCTGCTCGAGCTCGGCGAGTCCTTCCTCGAGCTTTTCGTTGGTGACGCCAAGGGCGCGTACCTTGTCCACGAAACTCGTGTCCTCGGTTTCGATGCTCGCCAGCGCCAAGGCGGCGTCTGCTTGTTCCGCGGAGGCGCCCAGTTCGGTCTCGAGTGCTTCCTTCACCTTTTCCGGGCCGATCTTTTCCAGTTTGTCGATCACCCGGAGCACACCTTCGGAGTCGGCAAGCCCAATCCCCTCGTAATATCCCTGCGCGAGTTTGCGGTTGTTCACGCGTAGTTTGACCGGCGGCAAGGGCAATTTGCCGAACGCTTCCAGGACGATGAGCGCAAGTTCGACATCGTGGATAAAGGGCAGCGTGCCCTCGCCGATAATGTCGATGTCGGCCTGCAAAAATTCCCGTTCGCGACCCTCTTGGGGACGCTCGCCGCGCCACGCTTTCTGAATCTGAAAACGGCGGAACGGGAAGGTCAGGTGTCCGGCGTTGTCGGTGACGTAGCGGGAAAACGGCACGGTCAGGTCAAAGTGCAGCGCCAACTGTTTCTTGGGGTCGATCTTTGCCGAGGCGGCGTCCGGGGTGCCGTTGGAGCCCTGGTCCCCCAGAAGCGCTTGGAGCCGCCCCACCGCGTAAACCTCTTTATCGATATCGCCTTTACGCAGGAGCTGGTCCAGAGTTTCGACCGATCGCGTCTCAATGCTGGAGAATCCGTGAAGCTCGAAAGTGCGGCGCAACGAGTCAATCAGATGCAGTTCGATCAACCGCTCCTCGGGAAGCAACTCCGGGAAACCTGACAATGACTGTGTGCGCGCCATGTGGCTCATGCCTTTCCTGCTCAAGGGACCGTGGGCGCCCATCGCGTGCGCGCCCCTCCGATTTTAAGCGCCCGAGCCGACCAACCCTAATCGCCCGGTCGCATCGGGTTAGAATCGACAGACGCGGCGCGAATAGCACCGGTGTTGAACCTACACGGACCAAGCGGAAGATTTTAGCGGTGACCAACAGTCAACAATCCGACGAAACCACACCCACCACGCCAGAAGAGGCAACAGCCGAGGTGCCGGAACCTACAGAGGCTGCAGAGGAAAAAGAAACTGTAGAGAATGCCGGCACTGGAGAAACGGTCAACGCTGTGACCGAGGCGACGGCCACGACGGAGACGGACTCGCCGGCTGAGTCAGCGCCAGCAACACCGCCCGAGTCGGCGCCAGCTCCGCGGGCCGAGCAAACCCCAGCGCCGAAGCCGGCTGCCTCCCCGGCGGCGCCATCTCCCGCAGCATTTGCGGCGAAGAAGCCCTCACCTGCGGGTCTTGCTGCCACCAATGCCAAGGAGGTTGGGGCGCCCAAGGTGAGTGCACCGCCGTCGTATGTCACCGACCTTGATGAGGCCAAGAAGTTTGGCCGGGTGGAACCGGATGGCCACGTCTTCCTGATCGTGGAGGGCGAGGAGTTCGCGGTCGGGCAATACCCCAACGCGAGCGAAGAGGACGCGCTGGCGTACTTTGTGCGCAAGTATGACGACCTCATGAACCAGGTCATCCTGATTGAAACGCGTCTGGACAGCGGTACCGCAGGCCACGAAGCTCACGGGTCCATCAAGCACCTTCGCGAGGCCATTGACGCCAAGCAGATGGTCGGGGATGTGCCGGCGCTTAGCGCCCGGGTGGATGCCGCCGAGGCGAAATTGAAGGAACACGAGGCGCAATCACGTGCCGAACTCGAGGCGGCGCGCGCCGCGGAGGCGGCCTCGCGCGAAGCGATCGTGGCGGCCGCTGAGGAACTTGCGGGCCAAGACCCGGCCGGCGTGCAGTGGAAGAACGCCAGCGCGCAAATGGCCGAACTCTTTGAGCAGTGGAAGAGCGCGCAGAAATCGCACGTACGCTTGCCGCGAAGCACCGAAGACGCGCTGTGGAAGCGATTCCGTGCCGCGCGCACCACTTTTGATAAGCACCGCCGGGCGTTCTTCTCCAAGCTTGACGCCGACAATTCCGAGGCGAAGGCCGCCAAGGAGGCGCTCATCGCCGAAGCCGAAGCGCTCTCGACATCAACTGATTGGAATGCCACGTCTGCGGCGTACCGCGAGCTGATGACCCGGTGGAAGGCAAGCAAGCGGGCCAGCAAAAAGGATGACGATCAGCTCTGGAACCGGTTCCGGGCAGCGCAGGACACCTTCTTTGCCGCCCGCCAAGCCGCCAACGATGAGATTGACCGAGAGTTTGGCGAAAACCTCAAGGTCAAGGAAGCGCTACTGGTCGAAGCCCAAGCCATCTTGCCGGTCAACGATCTTGGGGCCGCAAAGAAGGCGTTGCAATCCATCCGTGAACGTTAGGAGGACGCTGGAAAGGTTCCACGTGGTGACATGGGGCGTATCGAGGCCGGCCTGCGCAAGGTGGAAGATGCGGTGAAGTCCGCCGAGGACAAGCACTGGAAGCGAACCAACCCGGAGACGCAGGCGCGCACCAATTCCATGCTGAGCCAATTGGAGGATGCGATTGCCGAACTCGAGGCCGATGTCGAGAAGGCGCGCGCCGGCGGTGACGCTAAGAAGTTGGCGACAGCCGAAGAGGCGCTCGCCACCAAGCAGGAATGGTTGAACATGGTCAAGCGCACGGCGGCAGACATGCAGTCCTGACCGGCTCTCTGGTTGTGTACGAAAAAGTGGCTGTCCACAGATGCGCTGTGGCCGGCCACTTTTCCACTTAAATAGGGCAGTCTGGGAGGATGACGGTTCACCTTCCCCGGATTCTTGCCGCACCGATGCCATTTGGCCGCGAAGAACTCGCCGCCTTGCGCCTAGACGGCGCGGTGCACGAGATTCTTCCGGAACGGTTCATTGCCGCGGATGTGGAGGAGACCCCGTGGGTGCGGGCCGAAGCGCTCAGTTCCATGGTTCCGCCCCGGCTCGTGGCAAAACTGGTTTCCATACGTTCTAGCGCCTGCTGGGTATACGGAGTCTTTGCCGACATGCCGCCTTACTTCCTTGCCGCGCGGGGCAATCGGCTTCTGCATTTCGGGGTCGATTCCGCACATCGCACGCGCACCCCGCACACCGGAAACCTGGTGATCAGCGAGCTGAGGCAGGCCCTCCACGAAACGGTGCTTTTCGGTGACCTGCACGTGCACGCGCCGCTGCGGGCAGCGCTCGACATCGCCGCCAACGGAAAAGATGATGTCATGAGCGTTTTCATGATTCAGCGTTTGAGCGAGTTGAAAATAGCGGAGGCCGGCATTGAGCCCTTTAGTTTGGGCGAGGTGCTCGACCAGGTGAACCGGCTGCCGCGATGCGCCTCACGCGCTCGTGCCCAGAGCCGCATCCGGCACGCCATGGACGCGGCGGGGAATCCTTGGACGCCCTAGATGCGTTTGTTGGTGTCGGTGGTGCGATACACGTCGAAGACACCGTCGATTTTGCGCACGGCGCTCAGAATATGGTCGAGGTATTTCGGGTCTCCCATTTCAAAGGAGAATTTCGACAGGGCTACCCGATCGCTCGAGGTATTCACGGTTGCGGAGAGGATGTTGACGTGATTCTCGCTCAGCACCCGGGTCACATCGGAGAGCAGGCTCTTGCGGTCCAGCGCCTCCACCTGGATTTCCACCAGGAACACGCTGGACTGGGTGGGCGCCCACTCCACCTCCACAATCCGATCCGGTTGTGAGCGCAAGCCCTCCAGGTTGGTGCAGTCGGTGCGGTGTACGGACACTCCGGAGCCGCGAGTCACGAAACCGGTAATCGGGTCCGGCGGGACCGGGGTGCAACAGCGGGCGAGTTTGACCCAGACATCGCCCACGTCTTTAACTGTCACACCGGAGTCGGTGAAGCGAGAACGCTTAGGGCTTGCCGAAATTGTGGTCTCGTTGATGTCCTCGTCAACGTTGGCGGCACCCCCATGGGCGGCCAAAAGCCGGTCAATAATATTGTTTGCCGCGACGTGGCCGTCGCCGATTGCGGCGTACACCCCGGCAATGTCCGCATAGTTCAAATCCTGCGAAATGCCGTACAGGGCGTCATGGGACATCAAGCGCTGAATGGGCAGGTTTTGCTTGCGCATGGAGCGGGTCAGCATTTCCTTGCCCTTTTCGATGGCCTCTTCGCGCCGCTCCTTGGTGAACCATTGCCGGATCTTGTTGCGGGCGCGGGCGCTCTTGACGAAACCCTGCCAATCCTGGCTGGGCCCTGCCCCTTCGGCCTTGGAGGTAAAGATCTCTACCCAATCGCCCTGCGATAATTCCGAATTGAGCGGGACCAGTTTTCCATTGACTCTCGCGCCGATCGTGCGGTGCCCCACCTCGGTGTGGATCGCATAGGCGAAGTCCACCGGGGTTGATCCGGCCGGCAGGGCCATGACCTCGCCCTTGGGGGTAAAAACGAAGACTTCTTTCGCGTTGATCTCATAACGCAGCGAATCCAGAAATTCTGACGGGTCCTTGGTTTCTTGCTGCCAATCCACCAACGAGCGCAACCAGGTCATATCGTCGCCAGAGGACTGCGCCTTGTTCTGGTTCTTGTACTTCCAGTGCGCGGCCACACCGTACTCGGCGCGACGATGCATGTCATGGGTGCGGATCTGCACCTCCACCGGGCGGCCGCCCGGTCCAATGACCGTGGTGTGCAGAGACTGGTACATGTTGTACTTGGGGACCGCAATGTAATCCTTGAACCGCCCGGGGAGCGGATGCCACCGGGAGTGCAGGGCACCGAGCACGGCATAGCAGTCTCGCACCGAGTCCACGAGCACGCGCACCCCGACCAGGTCGTGAATATCGTTGAAGTCTTTTCCGCGCACCACCATCTTTTGGTAGATGGAGTAATAGTGCTTGGGGCGCGAGGTGATTTCGTGTTTGATTTTCACCTCGCGAAGATCCTTGCCGATCTGCGCCTGAACCAGGTTCAGGTACTTATCGCGTTCCGGAGCTCGATCGGTAACCATCCGCACGATCTCTTCATGCACCTTCGGGTGCAACGTGGCAAACGAGAGGTCCTCGAGTTCCCACTTGATGGTGTTCATGCCCAAGCGGTGCGCCAGCGGCGCGAAGATTTCCAGCGTTTCGCGAGCCTTGCGTTGCGCGGACTCCGAGGAGACGTACTTCCAGGTGCGCGCATTGTGTAGGCGGTCGGCAAGCTTGATCACCAGGACCCGAATGTCTTTGGCCATGGCCACGACCATTTTGCGCACGGTTTCAGCTTGCGCGGCCTCCCCGAAGGTCACTTTGTCCAGCTTGGTGACCCCATCGACGAGCATGGCAACCTCGAGACCGAAATCCCGCTTCAGGTCGGAAAGCGAATATTCCGTGTCCTCCACCGTGTCATGTAACAGCGCGGCTTGAAGGGTGGTTCCGGTCATGCCCATACCGGCAAGAATTGTCGCCACCGCAACCGGGTGAGTGATGTAGGGTTCGCCGCTCTTGCGCTTTTGCCCCTCGTGGTGTTGATCGGCAACCTCAAAGGCGCGGCGGATGCGTTCTAGATCCTCTTTGGGATTGTTGACCCGGATGGCCTGCATGAGCGGTTCCAGGATTGGCGAGCTGGAGGAGAACTGTCCGCGTCGCGAGAGCAAACCGAATCGGGAGCGCGGCCGTTCAGAACGAGAGAATGAGCCCGAAATGCTCCGGGAGGATTCCGCGGCTTTACCCACGTGCGCGGGACGCGCAGGATCCGAGGGAGGCACGATTTCGGCCTCGGGAATGGCTCCGTTGGCCGCATTCCGTCCCGTGCTCTCCGCCATGGATCCACTCCCTTCCACTCCTGTAGATGATTGATTCTACAACCGTGGCCCTCCGGAGAAAGATTCCCCCGGAGGGCCACGCTTGACGAGTTTTCGCGACCGGCTAAACCACGGCCCCGTCGGTGCGGTCAAAGCGCTTGCGCTCCACCTTCTTGTCCGCTTTTTGTACCACCTTTTCGCCGCGACGCAGCCACGCGTAGAGCGGTGCCGCAATGAAAATGGTGGAGAGCGGTCCAATGACAATACCGACAAATAGCGCCAGCGACAGGTCCCGCAAGGTGCCAGCACCCAAAATGAACGCGCCAATAAACAAAATCGCGGCAACCGGAAGAAGCGCCACCACCGAGGTGTTGATGGAGCGTACCAACGTTTGGTTCACGGCAAGGTTGACCTCTTCGGCAAAGGTGCGCTTGATTCGCCGCTCATAATTCGAGGTGTTCTCTCGAATCTTGTCGAAGACCACCACGGTGTCATAGAGCGAGTAGCCAAGGATGGTGAGCAGACCGATAATTGCCGAGGGTGTCACCTCGAACCCGGTGGCCGCATACACTCCCACGGTCAGGATCAGCACCACCAGCAGACCGACGATCGCGGCAAGCGACATCTTCCAGGTTCGGAAGTACACAGCCATCAGGATTGCCACCAGCACAACAAACACAATGAAGCCAATGAGGGCTTGCCGACTCACGTCCTCGCCCCACGTGGGGCCGACGAATGCGCTCGTCACCTCATTCTCGGAGACCCCATAGGCGCTAGCTAGCGCCGACTTGAGCGCCACGGTTTCATCATCGGCCAACTGCTCGGTCTGTACCTGCATGGTGTTCGCCGCAATGTTGGTCACCCGCGGGTCGCTCGAGGAGGTACCGCTTTGCGCGATCGCCTCCTCGCCGATTTTCGGGTCGGTGTTCTGCACATTGGAAATCGTGAATTCGGATCCGCCGCGGAAATCGATACCGAGGTTGAATCCGCCCTTGACGATCGGGATCAGTATCGAGATCGCGATCGCAATTGCCGCGATCAAGAACCAGAGGTTGCGCTTGCCAACAATGTTGAAGGAACGCTTGCCACTGTAAAGATCATTACCAAACTGTGCGAAATTCACTTGGCATCCTTCCCTTCATCTTTGGTCGGTTTCTCGCCGAGAGCTTCGCGTCGACGGCGTTCGGCGATGGTCATCCGCCTCTCGGCTTCACGGCTTGCACCGCGGTTTTTAGCCGCCGACCCACTCTTGGTGGCCGCGGCACGCAAGCCGCCTGGCACCCGCCCCGCGTCGCTCGAGGTAGCGCCCGCGCTCGCTGCGCTTGTGGCACCCACGGTGACGGTCTCGCCGTCGTGCATTTCTTCGGTGCTCTCCGCGCTGCCCTCCAGGGTGCGCAGACGCCCGGCGCCGCGATAGAGCGGGATGGCGCCCAGGGTGCGCGGATCCAGGCCGGAGAAGCGGTGGCCGCCGCCAAAGAACTTTGTGCGTGCCAAAAGCTGGAGCACGGGGTGAGTGAAGAGGAATACGACGACGAGGTCAGCAACCGCGGTGAGTCCCAGTGTGAACGCGAACCCCTGCACGTTGCCGACAGCGACAAAGTACAAGACCACGGCGCCGAGGAGGTTGACCGCCTTCGAGGCGATGATGGTGCGGCGTGCGCGCTTCCAGCCGGTTTCTACGGCGGAGACGAGTCCGCGGCCCTCGCGCAGTTCGTCGCGGATGCGCTCGAAGTAGACGATGAACGAGTCCGCGGTCAGACCGATGGCCACGATCAGGCCCGCCACGCCGGCGAGGGTGAGGCGGTAGTTTTCGGTCCACCCGAGCAGGGTGATCGCCTGGTAGGTCAGAATTCCGGCAACCACCAGGGACGCGAACGTCACGAGTCCGAGCAGACGGTATTGGAAAAGCGAATAGATGGCGACCAGAATCAGGCCGATCAGACCGGCAATGAGGCCGCTGCGGAGCTGGTCGGCGCCGAGGGTTGGGGAGATTTGGTTCTCCGACTGGATGTCGAAGGAGACCGGGAGCGCGCCGTAGCGGAGCTGGTCGGCGAGGGCCTTGGCGCTTTGCTCGGTGAAGTTGCCGGTGATTTGCGCACGGCCGTCCGGGATGACCTGGTTGATCGTCGGTGCGCTCAAAATGGCGCCGTCCAGCACAATCGCGAACTGGTTGCGAGGATCTGGCGGGGACCCTTGCGGGCCGCGGAAAGGCAGGGCCCGCTCGGTGATCTGCTTGAACTTTTCGGCGCCCTCGGCGTTGAACTCGAGGTTCACCTGCCACTGGTTGAGCGTGGCGCCTTGGCTAGTGGTTCCCAGTCCGCTGGAGGCGCTGGCGATATCGGTGCCGGGGATCTCCTGCGGGCCGAGAATGTACTTGCCCATGGTGGAGGGGTCACAGGAGACGATCGCCTTCTCAGGGTCGGCGGTTTCGCGGAGCGTTTGGTAGGTTTCCGGGTTGGAGCAGTCCAATTGGTCGAATTGCGCCTGAAGGGCCGGTGTGATCCACGCCTGATCGGAGGGGGCGGTCGCAGCCGGGGTCGGTGCCACGTCCGAGCCGAGAGTCGGTGCGGGTGAGCCGGTGGGGGTGGCCACCTGGGCTCCCATGCCGGCGCCGCCTGCCAGAACCGGGCGGAACTGCATATTCGCGGAAGCCCGAATCAGATTGCGGGTCTGATCGTCGGGGACGCCCGGCATGTTGACAATCACGTTCTTGCCGGATTGGGTGCGAATCTCGGCCTCGGAGACGCCGGAGCCGTCGACGCGTTGGCGGATAATTTGCACCGCTTGGTTGAGTTGGTCTTCGTCGATCGTCGTGTCACCTTGCACTTGCGGTGCCAGGATCATCTGGGTGCCGCCCTCAAGGTCCAGGCCGAGCTTCGGCGTCCAGGATCCGTTGGAGAACATGGCACCGCCGGCGATTGCCGCGCCGAGCGCCAAAAACAGTACGACTAACCAAACTAATGCGCGTTTCGCGCCACGAGCGGGACTCGCTTTAGCCATGACGTGGTATTCCCAATTCGCTGTAGAGGGGCCCGCCGCGAGGTGGCGTGGCGAGCCCGAGTGATGTCAACCGGTAGTGAGAGAACTCAGCGGGCTGCCGCTAGTTGTTCTTCTCGTTCTCGCGCTTAATGCGCTCTAAGGTTTCTTCCGGTGTTTCATTGCGCTGCGCGTCCGTGTTGGATGCGGAGGCGCTGGTTGCGGAGTCGCGAGTTTGGCCGGTCGCGTCGGTGGGGTTGGCGGTGTTGGGAGTGCTCGCGGTACCCGCGCTGCCGGTGAGCGAGGACGCGTCATCGGGGACGCTCGGCAGGTTTTCTTCGCGGGCGGCGGGGGCCGCTGGGGTGTCCGTGGCGGGGGTGTCCTGCGGGACCACACGGGTCAGGGCTTGCAGGTGCACGGTGGCGTAGTTGCCCGGGGAGAGTTCCAAAACAGCCTTGTTCGCTTCTGGCTCAATGGAGCGGATAGTGCCGAACAGGCCGAACTGCGTCATCACTTCCTGGCCGGGTGCCATTTGAGAGCGTTGTTCTTGCATCTGCTTGCGCGCCTTGTTTTGGCGCATGAACATGAACACAATCAGCAGGAGCAACCCCACGGGAAGAATAAACTGCACGATGTTGAAGCCGCCTGCAGCGTTTTGGGCGCCTTGAGCCAGGATGGAGTACTGCACAAAAATTCCGATCTGTCAGTGATTGTGCACTCATAGCGGGCCGTTCTCGGCACGGCAGGAGAGTGCTGCAACGTAGTCGTCTCGGTCGAGTTTACAGTCTTAGCGCTCCTCGCGCTCCTCCAACTCGCTCAAGAGATCCTGTTGACCGCTATTTGACAGTGCGATGGGTGGCACAAGGCCCAAGTGTTCAAAGGCAAGCGGGGTGGCTACTCGCCCACGCGGGGTCCGCCCCAGGAGGCCCTCGCGGACCAGGAAAGGTTCGGCGACTGTTTCTACCGTTTCGGGTTCCTCACCAACGGCAATGGCGAGCGTGGAGAGCCCAATTGGACCGCCGTTGAACTTGTGGATGAGCGCGTACAGGACGTTGCGGTCGAGGCGGTCCAGGCCGCGCTCGTCGACTTCATACATATCTAGGGCCCGCGAGGCCGCCCGCGCGTCAACTTGTTCTAAACCGTGCACTAGCGCCCAGTCGCGCACGCGCCGCAAGAGGCGGTTCGCGATTCGGGGTGTGCCGCGGGACCGAGACGCGATCTGGCTGAACGCTTCGGAGTTGAGCTTCATGTCCAAGAGCATGGCGCTGCGGCGCAAGACCAGTTCCAGTTCGCCCACGTCGTAATACTCGAGGTGCCCGGTGAAGCCGAAGCGGTCGCGCAGCGGTCCGGGGAGCAGGCCGGCGCGGGTGGTGGCCCCCACCAAAGTGAACGGCGGCAAATCCAACGGAATTGCGGTGGCGCCGGCCCCCTTGCCGACCACAATATCGACGCGGAAGTCCTCCATCGCCATATAGAGCATTTCTTCCACCGGGCGCGAAAGCCGGTGAATTTCATCCAAAAACAGCACTTCGCCTTCGGTCAGCGACGAGAGAATCGCGGCGAGATCACCGGCGTGTTGAATCGCCGGACCGCTGCTGATGCGCAGCGGGGCGTTCATTTCTTGGGCAATAATCATGCTGAGCGTGGTTTTGCCAAGGCCCGGC
The DNA here is from genome assembly GCF_000688395.1 of Haematomicrobium sanguinis DSM 21259. GTDB lineage: Bacteria > Actinomycetota > Actinomycetes > Actinomycetales > Micrococcaceae > Haematomicrobium > Haematomicrobium sanguinis. The sequence goes on from NZ_JIAG01000015.1 coordinate 73,888, forward strand.
GGCCCAGAAAGCAGCACATGGTCGGCGCTCTTGCCGCGAATTTGCGACGCCTTGAGAACAAGGTCAAGCTGCTCGCGAACGCGTTTCTGGCCGACAAAATCGTGCAGGCTCCGCGGCCGGAGCGCCGCCTCCAGTGCACGCTCTTCCCCATCTGCGAGAGCGGACACGACGGTGTTGGCGGCGTCGTCGTTCTGTGCCGTGGAGTGGATGTCCTCGGTGCCGCTGCCGCCAAACTCAGCCACGCGCGCTCACCTTGACTCCCCCGGCGGAGCTACCCTCGCCATTGAAGTATTGCAGCGCGGTCTTCAGGATGAGCGGCGTATTTCGGCTGGCGATAATGTCCGGCTCGAATTCTTGGAGCTGCCCCAAGATTAGGTCGGTGTCCTTCTCGGACCAGCCCAACCCGACCAGCGCCTGCGCCACCTCGGCCGGGATCGCCGTAGCGTTGGCCGTCCCGGCCGCCTCGGGGAGCACAAGCTTTCCGGCCAACTCCAGCACAATGCGCCGGGCCGTCTTGGGTCCGATTCCGGATACCTTGCTGAAGGCCTTGTCATCGGAATTGGCAATGGCCTCGCGCACCTGATCCGCGCTCATGGTGGCCAGGACGGCGAGACCAATCCGCGGGCCAATGCCGCTCACGGTAATAAGGGTTTCGAAAATTTCTCGGTCGTCGGGAGAGCCGAAGCCGAAAAGCGTGTGCGAATCCTCCCGCACGATCATCGAAGTATGCACGGTGATTTCGTGGCCCAGCCGCAGGTTCAGCAGCATGTGCGGCGTCGCGTTGACGGAGTAGCCCACCCCGTTGACGTCGAGAACCACGCTCGTGGCACCGACATGTGCCACCTCACCCCTCAAGAAACTGATCATCGCATCCCATCCCGTTCGCATCTCTCGCTTTGCCGCACCGGGAGCGCCCGGTGCAATTAACTCAGCACAAAGCATCGAACATATTTACGATAACTCTACGGGGTCCTACGGTAGCTCGCGGGAACGGCGCGCCCGCAACGCCAGTTCTTTTTCCCGTTGCTTTGCCTGGCGGGCGGCGTCCGACCACCGCTGTTGGGCGCCGGTCGTGCCAGTTCCGCCACCGCGTGATACCAGCGCGCCGGGTACGTGCCGCCGCCATGCGTGAGTTATCGCCAACGCCAGCGCATCGGCGGCATCCGCGGGTCGCGGCGCCTCCTCCAGACCCAGAATTTTGGTCACCATCTTCGCGACGGCCGCCTTATCCGCTTGGCCGTTTCCGGTGACTGCGGCCTTCACTTCGGTGGGGGTATGCAATGCCACCGCTATCCCCCGTCGCGCGGCCGCAGCGATCACGATGCCGCTTGCCTGCGCGGTGCCCATCACGGTGGACACATTCAGCTGCGAGAACACGCGCTCCACCGCAACAACATCGGGCTTATGTCTGTCTAGCCAGGCCTCAATCGACCGATCAATCACCAAGAGGCGCTCGTCGAGGGACACGCCTGCGGAGCTCCCCACCACACCGACCTCAACGAGCGCGGCCTTGCGGTTCGGGGCCACCGTCACCACTCCTAACCCGCACCGGGTCAGGCCAGGATCTACCCCGAGTACGCGAAGCTCGCCACGGCTCGGGGCTGGCATTGAAGTAACCGCTACTCCTTTTCGAGTTCGGCCTGAACCGATTCGGAAATGTCCGCGTTGGAATACACGTTCTGCACGTCATCCAACTCCTCCAAGGCGTCGGCCAGGCGCAGGAACTTCCGCGCCGCGTCCGCGTCCAATTCCACCTTCATCGACGGAACGAATTCGACTTCGTCACTCTCATACTCGATTCCGGCGTCCTCCAAACCGGACACCACGGCGCGCAGGTCGGTTGGCTCGCTCAAGACCTCGAAGTTTTCGCCCTCGTCGGTGACTTCCTCGGCCCCGGCGTCCAGGACTGCCATCAGCACGTCGTCTTCGGTGAGCGACTTTTTCGGCAGACTGACAACCCCCTTGCGGTTAAACAAATAGGACACCGAGCCGGGATCGGCCACGGTTCCGCCATTGCGGGTGATCGCCACGCGCACTTCGGATGCCGCGCGGTTCTTGTTGTCGGTCAAGCACTCCACCAGGAGCGCAGAGCCTTGCGGCCCGCGCGCCTCGTAGATGATCTCGGAGTAGTCGATGGTCTCGCCGGTAAGCCCGGCACCGCGCTTGATGGCACGGTCAATGTTGTCATTGGGAACCGAGGTCTTCTTCGCCTTCTGCACCGCAAGTTCCAGCGCAGGATTACCGGCAAGATCGGCACCGCCGGCACGCGCAGCAACCTCGATGTTCTTGATCAGTTTCGCGAACGCCTTGGCACGCTTGGCGTCGATGACTGCCTTCTTGTGTTTCGTGGTTGCCCATTTGGAGTGGCCGGACATACTTACGCGTCTCCTGTCATCATGCGAACAAAAAGCTGGTGGATCCGTCCCGAACCGGTGACCTCGGGATGAAACGAGGTGGCGAGCCGATTCCCGGAGCGTACCGCAACAATTCTATCTGCACGCTCCCCCGATCCGTCGCTCGCCCGCGCGAGCACCTCGACACCCGAGCCAACAGATTCCACCCACGGCGCCCGAATGAACACCGCACGCACCCGCTCGGATTCCCCCGCGTCGCCCAGTCCGGCGAAGTCGATATCCTCCTCGAAGGAATCGACTTGCCGCCCAAAGGCATTGCGCCGCACCGCCATGTCGATCCCGCCAAGGGTTTGCTGAGTTGTCCCGTCGAGGTAATGTTGCGGCTCCACCAAGGTATCGGCCAAGAGCACCATCCCGGCGCACGAGCCGTAGGCCGGCATCCCCTCGGCCAGCCGGGCCTGTAGGGGTTCGCGCAAGTCAAAGGCCGTGATCAGTTTGTCCATCGCGGTCGATTCGCCGCCGGGAATCACGAGCGCATCAACGGCATCCAATTCGGCTGCCCGCCGCACCGCCTGTGCCCGAACGCCTAGCCGCTCAAACGCCCGCAAATGCTCGCGAAAATCACCTTGTAGCGCAAGCACCCCCACCGTCGGTCCCGTGGAAGAATCCCTCAAAATCACCACGCCATCCTATTCCACCCTCGACTGTGTAGCAGTTAATGCCCATCACGGGGCGGAACATGGGCGTTAACTGCTACATAGTCGAGGAACGACGGCGATACTCGCCTTCCAGCCCCGACTCGTCTTTCCCACCGCTCACCGAGACCTCGCGAGTTGCCACATGCAACGCGAACAACGTCGGCGGTTTCAAGGGGCTAGTGCAACACGGTTTGCTTGTATTTGTTGTTCCAGTTTGACGGTTGCGCTGAGGTAATCGTGCATTCGGCGGGGTCGGATGTTGATGAGGTGTTCCGTGTTCGCGATGTCCTCGTCGCTAATGTTGTTGAAGTTGGTGCCTTTGGGGTAGAAGTCGCGGATGAGCCCGTTCGTGTTCTCGTTGCTCGGGCGCTGCCAGGGCGAGTGCGGGTCGCAGAAGTACACTTTGCAACCGGTATCGATGGTGAATTGTGCGTGGTGAGCCATTTCTTGGCCTTGGTCCCAGGTGATCGCATTCGTGGACGCTT
>NZ_JIAG01000016.1 GCF_000688395.1 Haematomicrobium sanguinis DSM 21259
CGCCCGAACCCTTACGACCCGTCCCAGAGAACACGCAACTCTTCACCCGAACCGCCATACAACGCGGCGGGATCTCGGTGGCAGGGCACGTCTACGTCCTCGGCAAAGCATGGACCGGGCAAACGATCCACGTCATCCATACCCCGAACACCGTCGAACTCTTCACCCGCGAGGGCGAAAGCCTGATACTCAAACCCTGGCCCCCACCCAAATCCGTCAAATACGAAGCCATCGCACGCCAACTCACCCACCCACACACCCGACACCACACACCCCACAAAAACTGTCCACTATGTATTGAGACCTAACTGTCCACTATGTATTGAGACAGTACAGAGCCCCATACGGGGATGAAAATGCGGTACGGGGATGCGAAACGATAAAAGTGGCCCGCCCCCACACCGGGGACGAGCCACTTCACTTTACGAGTTCAACGAACGGCTTACTTAGCCTTCTCGATGATCTCCACAAGGCGCCAGCGCTTGGTGGCGGACAGCGGACGAGTCTCCGCGATGCGCACCAAGTCGCCAATGCCGGCGGTGTTCTCTTCGTCATGAGCCTTGACCTTGGAGGTCTTGCGCATAACCTTGCCGTACAGGGCGTGCTTCACACGGTCCTCAACGGCGACCACAATGGTCTTGTTCATCTTGTCGGAAACCACGTAACCACGGCGGGTCTTGCGGTAGCCGCGACCGGTCTCCGGGTTGATGCCGGACTTGACCTGGGTTTCCTCGTTCAGCGTCTCTTCGCTCACGTTGTCACTCATTTGGCATCCTCCGAAGCACCCTCATCGGCTGCTTCCTTCTTCTTGCTAGCCTTCTTGGCCTTCTTTTCCTTGGGAGCCTCTTCGGCAACCGCTTCCACTTCGGGGCGGATACCGAGATCGCGCTCGCGAAGCACGGTGTAAATGCGCGCAATGTCACGCTTGACCGCACGCAGACGGCCGTGGTTCTCCAACTGACCAGTTGCACTTTGGAAGCGCAGGTTGAACAGCTCTTCCTTGGCCTTGCGCAACTCCTCGAGGAGCTTGTCGCGGTCAAAGCTTGCCAACTGGTCGATAGCCAGATCCTTAGTTCCTACTGCCATCTCTATTCACCACCTTCACGACGAACAATACGGGCCTTCAACGGGAGCTTGTGAATGGCCAAGCGGAGCGCCTCGCGGGCAACATCCTCTGGCACACCGGAGAGTTCAAAGAGAACCCGGCCCGGCTTCACATTGGCAACCCACCACTCCGGGGAACCCTTACCGGAACCCATACGGGTTTCGGCAGGCTTCTTGGTGAGCGGGCGGTCCGGGTAAATGTTGATCCAGACCTTACCGCCACGCTTGATGTGACGGGTCATGGCGATACGTGCAGCCTCAATCTGGCGGTTGGTCACGTATGCCGGGGACAGGGCCTGGATACCCCACTCGCCGAAGCTCACCTGCGTGCCGCCAGTTGCCTGGCCGCTGCGCTTGGGGTGGTGCTGCTTACGGAATTTTACGCGGCGTGGGATCAGCATTAGCCTTCCCCTCCTTCTGCGGCCTTCGCCTCGGTGGCTGCCGGTGCCTCGGCGGCAACGGCGGCCTCATCGGCCGGACGCTCTTCAGTACGACGGCGGCGCTCACCACCGCGGGCAGCGTCACCGCGTCCGCGGGCTGGGCGATCTCCGCGTGCCGGGCGGTCACCGCGACCGCGGGAAGGAGCAGCGGCTGCCTGGGCGGCCAGTTCCTTGTCGGTCACGTCGCCACGGTAGATCCACACCTTGACACCAATGCGGCCAAAGACGGTGTGGCTCTCGAAGAAGCCGTAGTCAATGTTGGCGCGCAGGGTGTGCAGCGGCACGCGACCTTCGCGGTAGAACTCGGTACGGCTCATTTCAGCGCCACCCAAACGGCCGGACACCTGGACACGGATGCCCTTGACGCCGGCACGCTGTGCGGACTGAATGGCCTTCTTCATGGCGCGGCGGAATGCGACACGGCTGGCGAGCTGCTCGGCAATGCCTTGAGCAACCAACTGGGCGTCGGCTTCCGGGTTCTTCACCTCAAGGATGTTGAGCTGAACCTGCTTCCCGGTGAGCTTTTCCAGCTCGCCGCGGATGCGGTCCGCTTCGGCGCCGCGGCGGCCAATCACAATACCCGGGCGGGCGGTGTGAATGTCCACGCGAACGCGGTCACGGGTGCGCTCGATCTGAACCTTGGAGATTCCGGCACGTTCCATGCCTTTAGACATCAGTTCGCGGATCTTAACGTCCTCGCGAACGAAGTCCTTGTAACGCTGACCGTCCTTGTTGCTGTCGGCGAACCAACGCGAGACGTGATCAGTGGTGATGCCCAGACGGAAACCGTGCGGGTTTACTTTCTGTCCCACTAGCGATCCTCCTCGTTATCTGGGGTGGCGACGACAACCGTGATGTGGCTGGTGCGCTTCTTGATGCGGTAGGCACGGCCCTGGGCGCGTGGCTGGAACCGCTTCATGGTCGGTCCTTCGTCAACGAATGCTTCGCTGACAAAGAGCTCGTCTTCATTGAAGGCAACGCCGTCACGGTCGGCAAGGTCGCGGGCGTTCGCTACAGCGGACGCAAGTACCTTGTAAACCGGCTCCGAAGCGCCCTGGGGGGCGAACTTCAGGATGGCCAGAGCCTCATTCGCTTGCTTTCCACGAACCAGGTTGACGACGCGCCGGGCCTTCATAGGCGTCACGCGGATGTAGCGTGCAATAGCCTTGGCTTCCATTGCTTTCCTTCTCTCGTAATTCTGCGTAAGAGTGCAGGCCCCGCGCTAGCGGCGCTTGCCCTTACGGTCGTCTTTCACATGGCCGCGGAAAGTCCGCGTGGGAGCGAATTCGCCGAGCTTGTGCCCAACCATCGCTTCGGTGACAAACACGGGAACGTGCTTGCGTCCGTCGTGTACGGCGATCGTGTGCCCGAGCATGTCGGGGATGATCATCGAACGACGTGACCACGTCTTGATGACGTTCTTGGTGCCCTTTTCGTTCTCGTTTTGCACCTTCACAAAAAGGTGCTGATCGACGAAGGGGCCTTTTTTCAGGCTGCGTGGCATGTGTCCAGGCTCCTATCGCTTGTTCTTGCCAGTACGACGGCGACGCACAATGAGTTTGTCGCTCTCTTTGTTGGGTCGGCGGGTGCGGCCCTCGGGCTTGCCGTTCGGGTTGACCGGGTGACGACCACCGGAGGTCTTACCTTCACCACCACCGTGCGGGTGGTCAACCGGGTTCATCGCGACACCGCGCACGGTCGGGCGGACGCCCTTCCAGCGCATACGGCCGGCCTTACCCCAGTTGATGTTGGACTGCTCGGCGTTGCCGACCTCGCCGACGGTGGCGCGGCAGCGCACGTCAACGTTGCGGATTTCGCCGGAAGGCAGACGCAACTGGGCGTAGCGGCCTTCCTTTGCAACCAACTGGATGGAGGATCCTGCCGAACGAGCCATTTTGGCGCCGCCGCCGGGACGCAACTCCACGGCGTGGATAACGGTACCCACGGGGATGTTGCGCAGCGGCAGGTTGTTGCCGGGCTTGATGTCCGCGCTCGGACCGGACTCGACGATGTCGCCCTGCTTGAGGCGCTCGGGAGCCACGATGTAACGCTTGGTTCCATCAACGTAGTGCAGCAGTGCAATGCGCGCGGTGCGGTTCGGGTCGTATTCGATCTCGGCTACGCGGGCGTTGACGCCGTCCTTGTCATGGCGGCGGAAGTCGATCAGACGGTACTGACGCTTGTGTCCACCACCCTTGTGACGGGTTGTGATCTTGCCGGAGTTGTTACGGCCGCCCTTTTTAGGAAGCGGACGCACCAGAGACTTCTCTGGGGTGCTCCGGGTAATTTCTACGAAGTCGGCAACGGACGAGCCACGGCGGCCCGGCGTTGTCGGCTTGAATTTACGAATTGCCATAATTTAGTCCTCGTTAAAGTGGTCTCCGCCCTAGCCGAGCGGACCGCCGAAGATGTCGATGGTGCCTTCCTTCAGGGTCACAATGGCACGCTTGGTGCTCTTACGTGCTCCCCATCCGAAACGGGTACGCTTGCGCTTACCGGCACGGTTGATGGTGTTCACCGAATCAACCTTGACAGAGAAGATCTTCTCCACTGCCAGCTTGATTTCGGTCTTGTTGGAGCGAGGATCAACCAAGAAGGTGTACTTACCTTCATCGATGAGCCCGTAGCTCTTCTCGGAAACGACCGGAGCGATGATCACATCGCGCGGGTCCTTAGCGATAGTTCCGCTCATTTGGCGTCCTCTTCCTTAGTCTTGGACTCCTTCGTGGCACCGGCCACAAAAGCGTCGTAGGCATCCTTGGTGAAGACCACGTCATCTGAGACGAGAACATCGTAAGTGTTCAGCTGATCCGGGTAGATCACGTGAACGTTCTCGAGGTTGCGCACGCTGAGCGTGGTGGTGTCATCGTTGCGGCCCACAACAACCAAGAGGTTCTTGCGCTCCGAGATGGCACCGAGTGCTTCGCGAGCTTGCTTGGTGGACGGTGCGTCGCCGGTGATGATGTTCTCCACCACGTGGATGCGATCGTGGCGAGCGCGGTCCGAGAGCGCGCCACGCAGAGCGGCGGCCTTCATTTTCTTGGGGGTCCGCTGGCTGTAGTCACGCGGAGTCGGTCCGTGGACAATACCACCGCCGGTCATGTGCGGCGCACGGATGGAGCCCTGACGAGCCCGGCCGGTACCCTTCTGCTTGAACGGCTTGCGGCCTGCACCGGACACTTCACCGCGTCCCTTGACCTTGTGGGTGCCCTGACGCTTGGCAGCGAGCTGAGCAACAACCACTTGGTGCAGCAACGGCATGTTGGTCTGTACGTCGAAGATCTCTGCGGGGAGATCAACCTTTACGGTCTTGGTAGCCATCTAGCTTATGCTCCCTTCACGGCGCTGCGTACAAGGACGACCTGGCCGCGAGCACCGGGAACGGCGCCCTTGATCAAAAGCAGCGACTTCTCCGGGTCAACAGCGTGCACCGTCAGGTTGAGGGTGGTGTGCTTGTTGTTACCCATGCGGCCTGCCATGCGCAGACCCTTGAAGACGCGGCTGGGGGTGGATGCGCCACCGATGGAACCAGGCTTGCGGTGGTTCTTGTGTGCACCGTGGGAAGCGCCCACGCCGGAGAAGCCGTGACGCTTCATCACACCGGCGAAACCCTTACCCTTGGTGGTGCCCACCACGTCAACCTTCTGTCCTGCTTCGAAAAGCTCCACAGAAAGTTCCTGGCCCGGCTCGTAGCTGTCGGCGTCTGCGGTACGCAGCTCGACAACGTGACGGCGCGGGGTGGTCTTGGCGGTCTTCTCAAAGTGGCCGGCCAGCGGCTTGGTCACCTTGCGAGGATCGATCTGTCCGTAACCGATCTGAATGGCCGAGTAGCCGTCCTTGTCCTGCGAACGCAGTTGGGTGACGACGTTGGAGTCGGCCTGAACCACGGTCACGGGGATCAGGTTGTTGTTTTCATCCCAGACCTGGGTCATGCCGAGCTTTTTGCCCAGCAGGCCCTTGACCTGGCGCGTAAGGTGGTGAGTCATTTTTCTTATCCCCTTCCCTTACAGCTTGATTTCGATGTTCACGTCCGCCGGCAGGTCAAGACGCATGAGCGAATCGACGGCCTTTGGCGTGGGGTCAATAATGTCGATCAGACGCTTGTGAGTACGCATTTCGAAGTGCTCACGGCTGTCCTTGTATTTGTGCGGTGAACGGATGACAACGTACACGTTCTTCTCCGTGGGCAGCGGCACCGGGCCAACCACCGTAGCGCCTGCGCGCGTCACCGTCTCAACGATCTTCCGTGCCGAAGTGTCAATGACCTCGTGGTCATAGCTCTTCAGCCGGATGCGGATTTTCTGTCCCGCCATCTGTCTCGACTCTCTTTCAGTAAGTACTGCTGTTGTTGTAGTACGTGCGGTGTGACATTGACCCGCTGTGCAATGTGATGATTGCGCCACTGCCCTGAACAGACTGAATCCGGATAAATCCGGGTTCCTCACCCTGCCGAGCCTCCGACCCCCGCGCTCGGGCGTGTCGCGCTTTCGAAGGCGCAGATCACCCGTGCAATTTGAGGTGGGTTATATTTGGTCCCTTCACGCAAGGCGCGCGAGAGCGCTTGAACAACTCAACTAGTCTGCCAGATCAGGGCTGTGCGGCGCAAATCCACGGCCGGAGCAGCCCCGGGCACGCCGCTCCCGGCACCGTCGGCGACGCCCCGGCTACTGTTCGCCTTTATTGGCACGGCGAATACGCTTGGCCCGATCGATTTCATGCCGGAAGTACTTCCGACCCCAGAGCACGAGCGCACCCACGCCGACAACTACGGCAAGGACGATCAGAATTTCCATGGCGGTTTCTCCCGAGGGTTTTCGTCGCTTACTTAGCCAAAGACCCTTGCTTAGCGTTAAGCGCGCAGGTGACCGGGCCGCCGTCGTACTTCAATTCGGCCTTGGTCTCCCAATCGCGTTCTTCGCCGGCGGGCACCTGCTGCAGGGTTTGCACGCCGCGCGCCACCACGTCCGAGCGTTCGGTTATCCAACTCACCGTCAGCACAATGTCTTGCGGCGAATCGCTGGCGTTCTTCACCTTGCCCTTGGCGACAACTTCACCCGGGTTGGTGGTGCACTCATCCATCGTGGTGTTGGCGCGAATACCCTTGGCACCGTCCTGCAGATCAGGGGCCTTGGTCAACTCCGGGGAGATGACACCGGTCTCCTGCGGGCCGGAGGTTGCCGTTTTTTCTGCGTCGGGATTGTCGCCGCCGGTGCACGCCGCCAGCGACAGCGATCCGGCGAGGATCAGGGTCATGACGGAAGCGGTTTTGAGCTGCGGACGCAGTTTCATTCGGCGGTTCTCCTTCGCTTAGCTAGGGCGGTGATCACTATACCAGCCGCAATCAGGAGCAGGCTGACAAGTAGGGCGGTGGCGATGCGGGCGCCGGTGTCCGGCAGATCGTCGCTTGGCCGTTCGGTGTTGATGACAACCTCGTCCGGCAGGCTGGTGATCGGCTTGTCGTCCGGCGTGGTCGCAGTGACGGTGGCGCTGTTGCGCACCGAACCGCGGTCCACGTCGGCCTTGGTGACCCGGTACTCGCCCGAGGTGCAGGTAATGCTTGCACCCGGTGCGACGCTCGTGCTCTCACACGTGACGCGCACTCCGGCCGCGTCCAGCATCGCGTCATTGACGGTGATGTTGGTGACGGTGCGCGGGCTATCGTTGCGCACGTCGAAGGCGTAGATAATGCCATCGCCCTCGTTGAGCTTATTGTCGCCGTTGTGATCCAGCACGCGCTCGATCCGCTTGGTCACCACGACCGCGCCGTCACCGACCCCAAGGCCCGTAGTGATGCTCGACGGCGGTGAGGTCACCTCGTTACCGGAAGGATCAGTTCCCGAAGCGGTTGCCGTGTTGGACACGGTTCCGGCATCGATATCCGCTTGGGTGAGCGTGTAGTCGCCAGCACAGGTGGTGCTCGCTGCCGGTTCCAGGGTGGCAGTCGGGCAGGTGACATCAAGTAGTGCGTCGTTGATCGCGAGGTTCGTGATCGTCATCGAGCCGGTGTTGGTCACGTCGAACTCGTAGCGCAGGGTGTCACCGGCGTCAACGCGTCCGTTGCCGTTGGCGTCTGTCACTCCCGCGGCGCGCTTCACAAGGGCCAAGCCCGGTGTGTTCGGCAGCGGCGTGGTCACCGTTGACGGATCCGAGGTGTTCTTGGCGCCTGTGGGGTCCGTTCCGGAAACCGTGGCGGTGTTGGTGACACTGCCGGCGTCAATATCGGCCTGGGTCAGCGTGTAGGTACCGGCGCAGGTGAAGCTCTCGCCTGGTGCCGCGCTGGTCCTTTCACATGCGATGCCCGGAACCTTCACATCCTGAATCGCGATGTTGTCCATCGTGACCGTTCCGGTATTGGTCACCTCGAATGTGTACTCGATGGTGTCACCGGCATCCAGTTGTCCGTTGCCATTGGCATCGACCGGATCGCCTGCACGCTTCTCCACGGTCAGCTCCGGTGTTGGCGGAAGCGGGGTCTCCACAGTGGACGGCGGCGAGTCGATGGAGTTGCCGTCGGGGTCCGTGCCGCCCGCGGTCGCGGTGTTGCTGGTAGCCCCGGCGTCAATGTCCTCTTGGGTGAGGGTGTACGTGGCCTGGCACTCCATGGACTCCCCTGGCGCCAGTTCCGTTGCCGGACACTGGATGCCTGGGAGCTTGGCGTCGTTCACGGCGACGTCCCTGATGGTGACGGAACCGTTGTTACTCACCGCGAAGGTGTATTCGATGGTGTCACCGGCGTCGAGGCGGCCGCTGTTATTCGCATCCTGTGGCTCCCCTGCCGTCTTGACGACCTGGAGACTCGGTTCCTTGGCAATGTGGGTGAACTCGGTGTCATCCGGTGAGGTCACCTCATTGCCTGCAGGGTCCTTGCCACTCGCGTTTGCGGTGTTGACCACAAGCCCGGTGTTCACGTCATCCTGCGTGAGGGTGTAGTTGCCGGTGCAGTCCATGGACTCACCCGGAGCCAGGGAATCCTGCGGGCAGCTGACGTTCGGTACCAGCGCATCGTTGATGGCAATACCGTTCACGGTCACCGCGCCGTTGTTCGTCACGGCGAAGGTGTACTCAATGGTGTCACCGGCATCGACGCGCCCGTTGTTATTGGCATCGGTGACGCCGTTGCTGCTCTTGTCCAGGGTGAGGCCGGGCTCGGTGGGAACCTCGGTAATCTCCCGCGACGGCGGTGAATCCGTGCCGTTGCCGTTCGGGTCCGTGCCGCTGACGGTGGCGGTGTTGACCACGCGGCCATTGTCGATGTCGGCCTGGGTCAACGTGTAGGAGCCGGTGCAGGTCATGGACTCTCCCGGAGTGAGAGTGTCCTGCGGGCACTCGACGTTGGCGATCTTCGGATCGTTGACCGTGATGCCGTTCATCGTGACCGAGCCGTTGTTGGTGACGACGAACTCATAGTTGATGGTGTCACCGGCATCAATGCGGCCGCTGTCATTACTGTCCACGACACCGGTGGAGTTCTTGATGACCTCCATACGCGGTTGGCCGGGGATTTCGGTGATCTCGGTGTCACGCGGCGACTCGGTTCCATTGCCCGCCGGGTCCTGTCCGCTAGCGGTAGCACTGTTGGCGACACGGCCGTTGTCCATGTCGGCTTGTGTCAACGTGTAGCTTCCGGTGCAGGTCATCGTCTCGCCTGGCGCCAATGCGTCCTGCGGGCAGGTCGCGTTAGCGATCAGCGGGTCGTTGATACGGATTCCACTCACCGTCACCGAACCGGTGTTGGCCACATCGAAGGTGTACTCGATGGTGTCACCCGCATCCACCCTGCCGCTGCCGTTGCTGTCCACGACTCCCGTGGACTTTTTGTCCATGGACAGGGCCGGTGCAGTGGGGATTGGCGTGGTGATCGCCGAGGGGTCGGACTCGATGCCGTTGCCGCTCGGATCCTGACCGGTCGCGGTCGCCGAATTCTCGACGCTACCGCGATCCAGGTCCTCTTGGGTCAGCGTGTAGGACCCGGTGCACGTCATGGATTCGCCCGGTGCCAGCCCGTCCTGCGGGCAGCTCACGTTCGGAACCTTGGCGTCGTTGACCTGGATGCGCGTCATGTTGACGGCACCGGTGTTGGTCACTTCGAACGCGTAGTCGATGCGATCGCCTGCGTCGATACGGCCGGAACCGTTTGCATCGACAACCCCAGTCGCACTCTTGACAATGCCCAAGCTCGGTTCTGTCGGTTCCGGTGTGGTGATCTCCGAGGGGTTGGACTCGGTGTCCTTGCCCGCCGGGTCCTTGCCGGACACGGTTGCCGAGTTGCTCACACTGCCCGCGTCAATGTCAGCCTGGGTCAGGGTGTACGCGCCGGTACAGGTCATAGACTCGCCCGGAGCCAGGCCGTCCTGCGGGCAGAACACGTTGGGCACCTTGGCATCATTGATCTGGATACCGGTCATGGTGACCGCACCGGTGTTGGTGACCTCGAAGGAGTACTCGATTTGGTCACCGGCATCGATCCGTCCGCTGCTGTTCGTGTCGACAACGCCTGTGGCGCTCTTGTTGACGTTTAGCGACGGCTCGGTGGGGACCGGGGTGGTGATGCGGGACTCGTCGGACTCGGTGGACTCGCCCGCAGGATCGGTTCCAGAGGCGGTGGCGGCGTTCGTGACGCTACCCGCGTCAACGTCCTTCTGCACCAGCGTGTAGGTACCCTGGCACTCCATGCTCGCACCCGGCACCAGTGTGTCGCTCGGGCAGCTGATGGCTGGTACCTTCGGGTCATTGACCGTGATGTTGTTCATTGTCACGGCCCCGGTATTTTCCACCGTAAAGGTGTAATCAATCGTGTCGCCGGCGTCGATGCGACCCGAGTTATTGGTGTCGATCGGACCATTTGCTGTCTTGACGATGGAAAGCTCGCCGGTCGCCGGGAGCGGCACGGTGGCATCGTCCGGGTCGGAGTCAATGGTGCCGCGGCCGTTGGGCAGATCCGCGGTAGCGATCGCCGTGTTCTCCACCGTTCCGGCGTCCATGTCTTCCTGGGTCACCACATAGCTGGCGGTGCAATCCGCGCTTTGTCCGGGTTCTAGGACCTGCACAGGACAGGCCAGACCGCTCACCATGGGGTCATTGATCCGGATGTTCGCGAGCGTCGTGTTGCCGGTGTTGGTCACGGTGAACGTGTAGTAGATCGTGTCACCGGCGTCAACGCGTCCGCTGCTGTTGGTATCTTGCGGGGCGCTCGCGCTCTTATCCACGCTGATGCCATCGGCAGCTGGCAACTCGATCGACTCGCCGCCCGGCAAGGAGGTCACCGGCGGCTCGCCGGAGGGATTGCCTGTCGCCGTGGCCACGTTGTCGACCTTTTGCGCGTCAATCTCAGCCTGCGTCACGGCGTATTCACCCGTACAGGTCGTGGACGCGCCGGGCCGCAGGGTTGTCGCCTCGCAGGTAATGTCGCTGATCTTGGGATCGTTGACAGTAATACCGTTCAAGATGCGGGTACCGGTGTTTGTCACAGTGAACGTGTAGGTGATGATTTCACCGGCGTCCACGCGTCCGTTGTCGTTCGCATCTGCGGGAGCCGTGCCGCTCTTGGCAATCTCAATCTCCGCGCTGCCGACTACAGGCACCGTCTCAGTATCAGGCTCTGAAGTGACATCTTCGCCGCGCGGGTTCTTGCCCGTTGCGGTTGCCTCGTTGACAACCTGACCGGCTTCAATGTCGTCCTGAGTGATCGTGTAGGTACCGGTACAGGTCACGTTCTCACCGGGAACCAAAACCGTATCCGGGCAGTCGACCGCGCCGATCTTCGGATCATTGACGGTGATGCCGGTAATGGTCTGCGTTCCGGTGTTTGTCACCACGAACGAGTAATCGATCGTGTCGCCCTCATCGAGGCGCCCGGATTCATTGGCATCTACCGGTGCCGTGGCACTCTTGTCGATGCTCAGCGTGCCGGTTCCCGGGATCGGAGTGGTGATGCCCGAATCATCGGTGACATTCTCACCCTTCGGCGACGTTGAGTTAACGCTCGCGGTGTTGACGATTTCACCGGCATCCACATCATCCTGGGAAATGGTGTATATCGCGTAGCACGTCATCGAGGCGCCTGGCGCAAGCCCGCTCGACGGGCAATCGACGGGGCCAACCTTCGTATCGGTGACCACGATATTGCGTAGCCACGTGTTTCCGCGGTTCTCAACAACGAAGGAGTAGGTGATGGTGTCGCCCGCGTCCACGCGACCATTATTGTTCGCATCCACGGGATCCGCAGCGGACTTCTCCAGATTGATGGCGTTATTCTGCTCGATTTCAACGGTGTTATCGTCAGGCAGCGAACGCACCTCATTGCCGGAAGGATTGGTGCCGGTGGCGTAGGCGTCGTTGTAGACCTGTCCTGCGTCAATATCGGACTGAGTCACCGCGTATGTGCCGGTACAGGTCGTGGACGCGCCCGGACGCAAGGTCGTTGCCTCGCATGTCACCTCGGGAACCAACTGGTCATTGACGGCAATATTGCGCAATGTGGTGGTGCCATTGTTCGTCACGCGGAAGGTATAGGTAATGACCTCGCCCTCATCCACACGGCCATTATTATTGGCATCCTCCGGTTCGCTCGCCGACTTCTCAATCGCGAGATCCTCGGAAGCCTCGAGAACAACAATGTCAGTACTCGGGTCAGAGGTTACGCCGTCGCCGTTAGGAGCGGAACCGCTTGCGGTCGCGGTGTTCTCCACTTCGCCTGCGTCCATGTCGTCCTGAGTAATGACGTAGGTCGCAGTGCAGGTGGTGGCCTGACCGGGTTCAAGCGTGCTGACCGGGCACTTCACGGCGCCGACCTTCGGATCGTCGACCGAAATGCCAGTTAGCGTGGTGGTCCCGGTATTGGTGACCACAAAGGTGTAGGCAATGGTGTCGTTTTCGTCGACCCGGCCGTTACCGTTAGCGTCGCTCGGCACGTCGCCGTTCTTCAGAATGCTGAGACCGTTGGAATTGGGCAGCTCGCGGCGATCGTCATCGCCACCGCGCACCGGATCTCCGCCACCCGGAGGAACAACGACGGCGTTAGCCGAGTTCTCCACGAACCCGCGGTTCATATCGGCTTGAGTGATCGTATAGGTACCGGTGCAGGTCGTCTCGGCATTGGGCTCAAGCTCGGTGGCTTCGCAGGTGATGCCGGTCGGAATATTGCTGTCTTCAATACGGACGCCGGTCACCGAGGTGTTGCCGGTGTTCTTGACCACGAAAGTGTACGTGATCGTGTCGCCAGCATCCAGGCGTCCGCTGTTGTTCGCGTCCTCGGGTTCTGCCGACGTCTTGTTCAGTGTCACCGAGGTGATGCGCTCAAGCGGTGTCGTTTCCTTGGCCGGAGGCGAAGTCACCTCGCTGCCGTCGGGAGCAATCGCGTTGACCGTAGCCGTGTTCTCCACGACACCGGCGTTGATGTCGTCCTGCGAAATGGTGTAGGTACCGCGGCAGGTCGTGGTGGCCTCGGGAGCCAAACTCGTCTGCTCGCAGGAGATGTTAGCGATCTTGGGGTCATCGACGGCGACTGAATTCACTGTCACTGTTGAGGTGTTCTTGACCGTAAAGACATAGTCAATGGTGTCGCCGGCGTCAATCCGGCCGGAGCCGTTACTGTCCGCAGGGCCCTGGGATTCCTTGGTCAATTCCAAACTGGTGTCTGGGACCAGAGGGGTGGAGGTGTCGTCAGGTCCGCCGCTGACGGTTTCGTCTTGTGGGTTGGCGGCGGTGCCGGTCGCGCTATTGTCCACCGTTCCGGCATCCATGTCTGGCTGCGTGATGGTGTAGACCACGGTGCAGCTCACACGCTCACCCGGACCGAATGCGGTATCTGGGCACTGAACCGGACCAACCTTGTTGTCGCCGACCTCGACCTTGGACAACGTGGTGGTACCGGTGTTGACGAAGGTAAAGGTGTAGGTGATGGTGTCGCCAGCGTCCACACGGCCAGACTCGTTGGCATCAACAATGGAGCCGGCGGCCTTGTCGAAGGAGAAGGAATCGATGACGTCCAACGGTGTGTTGGTGGAATCCTCGTTGGAGAACGCGCCGCCGAAGTTTGCCGTGTCGGCAACTGCGACCGCCTTATTCACAATCTCGGTCTGAGAGTCCATGTCCTCCTGCGAGATGGTGTAAGAGCCATAGCAGTTGGTGGTCTCTGTGGGCTCCAAGGAGGTGGCATCACAGGTGATGTTGTCCAAAAGCGGGTCATCGATCCGCAGGTTGCTTATCGAGACGTTTCCGGTGTTCTCCACCGCAAACTTGTAGTAGATCACGTCCAGAGCGTCGGTGCGGTCATTGCCATTGACGTCGTCAACTCGCTCTACGGTCTTCTCCAGCGACAGCGTGCCGACCGGTTGCATATCAACGGTCGCGTTGGCTTCCGGAGATTCCACGCCGCCGCGATCGCCCGGCAGTGTGCCGCTGGCTGTTGCGGTGTTGTCAACAGTTCCGGCGTTCACATCATCCTGGGTGATGGTGTACGTCGCCTCGCAGTAAACCGTTGCTCCCGGCGCCACTGGGGCGCTCGGGCAGGCGATCGTGACGCCCGCGGCTTTGAGCATCGGGTCATTGATCGTCAGCGCGCTGACTGTGAGGTTTCCGGTATTGGTCACTTCAAAGACGTAGTCGATGGTGTCATTGGCGTCGCGGCGACCGGTGTTATTGGCGTCGTTGTACGTCGCGGTCTTGCGCAAGTCCAAGGATCCGGCGACGTTCTCGAGAGTGACACGCTCGTCATCGGTGCTACGCACTTCGCCACCCGGCTGGGGGTTAGCAATCGCGGTCGCGGTGTTGTCGACATAGCCGAGGTCAATATCGGGCTGTTGCAGCGTGTAGGTTCCGGTGCACTCGGTCGACTCGCCGACCCCGAGTGTTGTCGCCTCGCAGGTGACGTCGGTGACCTTCGGATCCTCAATGCGCAGTCCTTCGAGGGTGGTGACACCGGTGTTCTTGACCGAGAAGGTGTAGGTGATAACTTCACCCTTATCCGGACGGTTGTTGTTATCCACATCCGCCGGCTGGGCACCGGTCTTGACCATCTCGATGCCCGAAACGGGGTTCAAGTCCCGCTCGTCGGTATCGCCAGGTAGCGTCACCGGATCGGTTTGACCGCCCGGAGTGGTCACGAGGCTTGCCGTATTGGTGACCTTGCCGTTGTCGATGTCGTCTTGGGTCAAGGTGTAGATCGCGGTACAGGTGGTCTTTTCACCCGGTTCCAGGGTGGTCGATTCACACTGGACGCCTTGCACCTTGGCGTCGTCAATCGAGATGTCGGTCAGCGTCACGTTACCGGTGTTCTCAATTGTGAACGTGTACTCGATCGTGTCATTGGCGCTCGTGCCTGCCGGTGCGGCGACGTCGTTGGGCTCACCCGAGGTCTTATCTACCGTTGCCGAAACGACGCGATCCAACTGCGTGTTCGTGGAGCTACCGGTCGAGGTGATCTCCTCACCCGGATCGCCCGGCAAAGTACCGGTCGCGGTTGCAGTGTTGCGCACGGCACCGTTATTGATATTGGCCTGAGTGATCTCATAGGTCGCCGTGCAGATTGCCTTACCGCCCGGAGCAATGGTCGTGGTGTCGCACTCGTAGTTATCGCCAATGAGCGGATCATTGATGCGAATGTTGGACAGTGTCCGGTTACCGAGATTGTTCACCTCGAAGGTGTAGCGAATCGTTTCGCCCTCATCGGCTCGGCCGTTGCCGTTCGCGTCGTTGTAGTCTCCAGCGCTCTTGAAGATCGTGATGCGGTCGTCGCTATCGAGCGGAACCACTACTTCATTACTCGAGTTCGTGGCTTCGCCGCCCTGGGTGGACTGGCCACTCACCTCAGCGGTGTTGGTGACGTTCCCGGCGTCCATGTCCGGCTGAGTGATCGTGTACGTCGCGGTGCACTCGGTGCTCTGCCCCGGTTCCAGCGTGTCCAGGCCGCAACTGATAGTCCCGTCGATCTTAGCGTCGGTGACCTTAATGTCGCGCAGAATGGTGTTACCAGTGTTGGTGACCACGAACGTGTAGTCGATGGTGTCGCCCTCGTCGGTGCGCTTGGTGTTGTTCGTGTCGCTTGGCGCGTTGCCCGACTTCTCGATCGTGATCCCGGGCTCTGCGGTCAGCGGCGTCTCGACCTCGTTCGAGGTCACCGGCCCGACTGGGTCACCGGAGGGGTCCACCGCTGAAACGGTGGCCGTGTTAACGATCTCGGACTTGTCCATATCCTCGGGCGTGAGGGTATAAGTCGCGTTACAGGTGGTGCTTTGTCCCGGTGCCAAGCTTGTGGTGGGGCATTGGATGTCACCGGAAATGAGCGGATCCGAAATGCCGATGAGGGTCAGCGAGGTGTTTCCCGTATTAGTGACGGTGAACGTGTAATCAATGGTGTCACCAGCGTCATCGCGTCCGGTGCCGTTGGTGTCATTCACACCACTGGATTCCTTGTCCAAGCTCATGCCCGGTTCGCGCTCCAGCACCACGGTATCGGCGGAATCTTCGCGCTCAATGGCGTCGCCCGACGGTGGGCGCATCGATGCGGTCGCGGTGTTATCAACCTGTCCCGCGTCGATGTCTGCCTGGGTGATCACGTAAGTGGCAGTACAGGTGAAAGTGTCACCCGGGTCCGCCCTCGTCGTCGTACATTGCACTGCACCGACCTTCGGGTCGGTGATGCTCAATTCATTGAGCGTCACGTTGCCGGTATTGACGATCGTGAAGGTGTAGTCGATGGTGTCGCCGACGTCGACGCGGTTGTTGTCGCCGAGGTTCGGTTCGCCAGCGGTCTTCTCGAAGGTGTAGTCCGGGCTCGCGGGGAGCTCGGTGGTGACCGAATCGCTGTCGGATTGCGGGTTGCCCTCCGAGTCGGTGGCATCTGCACGCGTTGTTGGTGACCGAGCCACGATCGATGTCGGGCTGCGTCAGGGTATAGGTGGCGGTGCACTCCAAGGTCTTGCCCGGGTCCAAGGACGCAACTTCACAGGTGAAGCCGCTCGGGAAGAGTTGGTCGGTGACCTTGACGTTGGTCAGCGTGGTGTTACCCGTGTTGGTGACGGTGAAGGTGTAATCGATCGTGTCACCCTCGTCGACGCGGTTGTTGTCGCCGAGGTTGGGTTCGCTCGCAGTCTTGACCAGATCAAGTGCAGGCTCCCGGTCCAACGGTGTGCTGGTCTCATCCGGCGCGCTGTCCTGGGTGGATCCGTTCGGCAGAGTTGCGGTCGCGGTGGCCTCATTGTCAATGGTGCCGGCATCGACATCGCCCTGCTTGAGGGTGTAGGTCGCGGTGCAGGTGGCCGTTTACTTGGGTTCCAGCACGGTCCGGTCACAGGTGACCAGACCGGCGACCAGCGGGTCATTGATGGTGATTTCGGTGAGCGTGACGTTACCGGTATTGACCACGGTGAACGTGTAGTCCACGGTATCCCCGGCGTCCACACGGTTGTTATTGGTGGCCTCGTTGGGGCCGCTCGCGCTCTTATCGAGGGTGAATTGCGGTTCCTGATCCAGCGGCGTGGTGACCTCGTTGCTGGTGTCCCCAACGGATTCGCCGTCCGGGTCCTCAGAGTTCACACTCGCGGTGTTCTTGACCTCGCCGGCGTTCATGTCATCTTGAGTGATGGTGTAGGTCGCCTTGCAGGTGGTGGATTCACCGGGAGCGAGGGTCCGCACCGGGCACCCGACTTCGCCGGAGATCTTCGTGTCCGTGACGGTGATGCTGTTCAGAGTGGTGTTGTCCGTGTTGGTCACGACGAAGGTGTACTCGATGGTGTCGCCCTCGTTTTGGGTGCCCGAGTTATTGGCATCCACCGGTTCTGCCGCGCTCTTCTCGATCGTGATCCCCGGTTCGGCGTCCAGCGGTGAGGTTGCCGTGTCCTCATTAGAGGTGACTGGGTCCCCGCTGGGCGGATTGCCGGTGGCAGTTGCAGTATTGTCCACAGTTCCGGCGTCGATATCGTCCTGCGTGATGGCGTAAGTTGCCTGGCAGTTCGCTACCTCGTTAGGGGCCAAGGTGGTCTTATCGCAACTGACTTGTTCGAGATTGTCATCATTGATGACAATGCCGTTCATCGTCACGTTACCGGTGTTGACTACCTCGAACGTATAGGTGATGAGCTCGCCCTTGTCGGGGCGCCCGTTCCTGTTCGCATCATCGTAGGTGCTGGCGGTCTTGTCCAAGGACAGCGAGGGCTCCGCGGAAACCGGAGTGCTGGTGCTGTCACCGGTGTCGGTTTCTACCTCGCCGCGCCCGTCGTTGCCGGTTGCGGTGGCGTAGTTATTGACGGTGCCGGCATCGATATCGTCTTGCGTGAGAGTGTAGGTTCCGGAACAGGTTGTCGCGGTATTCGGAAGCAAGACTTGGTCTTCACAGGTGACGGCGACCAGGGTGTCTTGGACAGCAATGTCGCTGATAGTCGTGGCGCCGGTGTTGGTGACGATGAACGTGTAATCGATCGTTGCACCCTCTCGGGTGCCGCTGGGTTCTGATGCGCTCTTGTCGATCGTGAGCGAACTCGGCGGATTGAAGGTGACGGTTTCGTCGTCGGAACCAAACTGGGTAGAGCTGCCACCGGGAGGCGTTCCGACCGCGGTCGCGGTGTTATCCACCTTTGCTGCGTTCACATCGTCTTGGCTGAGCGGGTAGGTGCCCGTACAGGTGGTACTGGTATTCGGTGCGAGGGTAGTGGCCTCACAGGTGATGTCGGCAACCTTCGGGTCACTCACTCCGACGCTGCTGAGTGTGCGAACGCCCGTATTGGTCAGCGTGAAGGTGTAGGTGATCGTATCGCCGTCATCGATGCGGTTGCTGTTGTTGGTGTCGGCCGGCGCGGACCCCTTCTTGACAATGGTCATGCTGTCCGGGTTGTCACCCAACGGAATATCGGTCGTGATTTCGCTCGGATCGGATTCGATGAATTCACCTTGGGGCGGCGAGCCGATGGCGGTAGCCGAGTTGGTGATGCTGCCGTTATCGATGTCGGCCTGGGTCAGCGTGTACGTGGCGCGGCAGGTTGTGGGCTCGTTCGGGTCCAGTTCCTCCACATCGCAGACGACGTTACCGACCTTCTCATCCAGCACGTCAATGAGCGAGATAGAGACGTTACCGGTATTGGTGATATCAAACTCGTAGGCAAGGGTGTCCCCCGCATTTGTCCGGTTGTCTCCGTTCGCGTCGGTGAAGGCGCCGCTGCGCTTGTTGATGGAAAGATCCGGGTTTTGCTCCAGGGTCACGGTAGCGGTGGCGTCCAGCGACTCGACCGCACTGCCATCTGGCTGGGTGCCGCTCGCGGTCGCGGTATTGACCACTTCGCCGCGGTTCAGATCGTCCTGAGTCAGCGAGTAGGTTCCGCGGCAAGTGGTTCCAGCCCCCGGGGCAAGCGTTCTTGTGTCGCACGTGACGTTAGTTAACATCGGGTCGTTGATCACCAGATTGTTGATGGTGACGTTCGACGAGTTGTTGACGAGGAAGGTGTAGTTGACGGTGCTGCCTTCGACCGGGGTATCGGTTGAGGCGAGAGCGCCCTGCTTGGTCAGGATCAGCTCGGTTGCCGCAGGGATCTCGGTTTCGGTGCTGTCCGGGTTGGAGGTGGTGTCGCCTCCCAGTGAGGAGGTCGCGGTGGCGGTGGCGGTATTCTCCACCGTTCCGGCATCGATGTCCGCCTGGGTGATCGAGTACGTAGCGGTGCAACGAACTGTTTGGCCCGGGTAGAGAGTCGTCTCCCCCTCTTTGCAGGTCACATTCTGCACCTTGGGGTCATCGAACGTGAGACCATCCACGCGAACGGTGCCATTGTTGGTCACCAAGAATTCGTATTCGATGGTGTCACCCGGATCGATGACTCCGTTACCGGCCCGGTCGATCACCGCGACGACATTCTTGTCCAGTAGCAGACTCGGCGAGTTTGACGGCGTGACGGTTGCGGTGCTCTCGTTGGATTCCACCGTTGCGCCGCCTGGGCCAGTGCCCTCAGCCTGCGCCACGTTGACGATATCGCCGGCGTCGACATCGGCTTGAGTGATGTCATACGTCCCGGTGCACTCCATTGAGGCACCCGGTGCCAAGGTAGTTTGCGGACACGTCACCGAGCCGAGTTTGGGGTCATTCACCGTGACGTTGTTGATTGTCGTGGTGCCCGTGTTGCGTACGGTGAAGGTGTAGGGAATCTCATCCCCGGCATCGATCTTTTGGTTTTCGTTCTTGTCCGCCGGGGTGCCTGCGACCTTTTCCAAGCTCAACGCGTTGGTTTGCTCCACGGTGGTCGTGGTCGTGTCCGGGTTGGAGGTCACCTTGGTAGCATCCGGACCGTAGGTTCCGGTGGCTTCGGCGCGGTTGTCCACGGTTCCCGCGTCGATATCGCCCTGGGTCAGGGCATAGGTCGCGGTACACGTGACGGATTCGCCCGGGGCGATCGATACCGAGTCGCCGCCACAGTTAACCGCGCCGAGGAGCGGGTCGGTGATCGCGATCGAATTGACCGTCACGGTTCCGAGGTTGGTGACCACAAAGGTGTAGCTGATGGTGTCGCCGGGGTTAATGCCGGTTTCGCCGTTGCTGTCTTGAACTGCGGACGCGCTCTTATCCAGTCCAAGGCTCCCGGATTGCGTCAACTCGGTGGTGACGGTGTCCTCGTTGGTGTCGGCGGTGACGCCGGCTGGACCAGTCACAGTAGCGGTAGCCGTGTTGTCCACGGTTCCGGCGTCCATGTCATCTTGGGTGATGGTGTAAGTACCGGTGCAGACGGCCGTACGGCCGGGCAGAAGCGGTTCGCTCGGGCAGTTGGCTGCCACCTTCGAGTCATTGATGACGACGTTCGAGATGGTGGTGTTTCCGGTGTTTTTCACCAGGAACTCATAGCTGATGGTGTCGTCAACGTTGGTCTTGCCATCACCATTGGCGTCATTGACGCTCACGAGCTTCTTGTCCAGGCTCGCCGATGTCACTCGCTCGAGTTCCAGGGTGTCCGTGGCCTCGTTGGAGTCGACGTTTTGATCGCTTGGGTTGTTCGCGGAGGCAGTGGCGGTGTTGACCACTTCACCGGCGTCGATATCGTCCTGGGACAAGATATACACGCCTTCGCAGGTGGTCTCTGCACCCGGCGCGAGCGTCGTCGCTTGGCAACTCACATCGGCGATCTTGGGATCATCGATAGTGAGGTCGGTGAGGGTACGAGTTCCAGTGTTCTTGACCGTGAAGGTATAGGGCACGCGAGAACCCGCGTCAATTGCGCCAGAATTATTGCTGTCCTGCGGCTCCCCCGCAGCCTTTGTGAGAGACAGTGAGTCGGCACCGGCCAGTTGCCGCTCGTCGTTGTCCGCCGGAGATGTGATCGCATCGCGCCCTTGTGGAGGCGTCGCGGTCGCGGTAGCGGTGTTAACGGTGACCCCCGCGTCCATGTCCGCCTGGGTGATCGTGTAGGTGCCGGTACATGTGGCACTCAAGCCCGGAGCCAAAGGCTCAGTTGGGCATTGGATACCCGGCACCTTGGTGTCATTAATGACCAAGCCGGTTAACGTCGTCGTACCCGTATTGGTGACCTTGAAGGTGTAGGCAATGGTATCGCCCGCATTCAGCGCACCCGATTTATTAGCATCAACGGGTTCGGCGCTGGACTTATCAATGGTGAGACGGTCTACCGGTTGGATGGTGACGGTTTCGGTGCTCGGATCGCTCTCGACCGCGGGGCCCGAGGGCGGGTTGCCGGATGCGGTGGCGGTGTTCTCGATGGTGCCGGTTCCATCCAGGTCATCCTGGGTGAGCTGGTAGCTACCGGTACACGTGGACTTCTCCCCGGGGTTCAACGTTGTGGGGGTGCACGTGACGTTGGGGGCCTTGGGGTCGCTAATGCTGATCGAGGTAAGGGTCGTGGTGCCGGTGTTGGTGACCGTGAAGGTGTACGGGATGGTGTCACCAGCGTTCACCGACTGGGAACCGTTAGTGTCCTGGATGTCGCCGGCCTGCTTGTCGACCGAGAGGCTACTGGTCGTCTCGACGCTCTTGGTGTTGGTGGCGGTCGCTGTCGAGGTGGTGCCGTCGGGGCGGGTTCCGGTCGCACGCGCGTTATTGACCACGTTGCCGTTATTGAGGTCGGTTTGGGTCGATTGGTAGGTCGCGGTACAGGTCATGTCTGCGCCCGGTGCCAACGAGGTGGCCGGGCAGCTCACGGTACCGATCTTGGGGTCGCTGACGCTCATCTCGCGGAGTGTGACGTTGGACTCGTTCTTGACAACGAAGGTGTAGGCAATGGTGTCGCCGGCGTCAACCTTCTGGTTGGTGTTGGCGTCCTGAACATCTCCGGCGGACTTGGTGAGGGTCAGCCCCCCGGTGGGATCGATCACTGTGGAGGTGCGGTCTTCATTGGAGGTAACGTCGGTGCCGCCGGGGTTGTCAGCGGTGGCCGTCGCGACGTTGTCAACGGTGCCGGCATCAACGTCGGCCTGGGTGATCGTGTACGTCGCGGTACAAGTTGCCGTCTGACCTGGCTGAATGGTGCGCTGGTTTTCCGGACACGTGACCGCGCCGACCTTGGGGTCATTGATGGTGAGAACATCTACCGTGCGCGCACCGTCATTCTTGACCGTAAAGGTGTAGGTGATGGTGTCACCGGCATCTACACGCTTGCTGTTATTGGTGTCTGCAGGTGCCGAAGCAGTCTTGTCTAGGGTGAGCTTGTCCTCGGTGCTGGTGTCTGTGCTGGTGCTACTCGGGCCGGAGGTCACTTGAGTGCCACTCGGACTGGTGCCGCCCGCGGTCGCGGTGTTCTTGACCGAGCCGGTGTTCACGTCTTCCTGGGTGATCGTGTAGGTGGCGGTGCAGTTAACGCTCTTACCGGGGGCGACCGTGGTGGTGGGGCAGTTTACTGCGCCCACCTTGGGGTCATTGATCGCGACATTGCTGATCGTGGTGTTACCGGTGTTCGTCACGGTGAAGGTATAGGCGATGGTGTCGCCGGCGTCCACCCGGTTGTTTTGGTTCGCGTCCTGAGGTGTGCCCGCGGTCTTCTGTAGACCCAAGGAGCTCTTGGTCGGGATGGTGACCGTGGCCGTCGAGGGCTGGCTCGGTTGCTCTTGGCCGCCCGGAGGCGTGCCGTACGCGGTCGCGGTGTTCACGACCTTGCCGGCATCGATATCGGCCTGTGTCAGCGTGTACGTCGCTGTACAGGTGACGCTGGTGCCGGGCTGGACCTGTGCCGGACAGTTAACGGTTCCGACCTTGGGGTCGCTGATGCGCAGATTGCTGAGCGTCACGCTACCGGTGTTGTTGATCCGGAACGAGTAGTTGATCGTGTCGCCGGCCTGGATCCCAGCGGTCCCGTTGCTGTCCACTGGATCGCTGCCGGACTTCACCATATTGAATTCGGTGACACGGGTGAGCGGTGTGCTGGTCGTCGCCGGACCGGCAGACACATTTCCGGCAACCGTGGTACCGGCTACCGTAGCGGAGTTATTTGCGGTCCCCGCGTTCACCTCAGTCTGGGTAATGGTGTGGGTGGCACGGCACAGAACCGAAGTATTGGGCTCAATTGTGCTGGCATCACAAGTAATGGTGCCCACTTTTGCATCGGTGATGGTGAAGCTATTAATGCGAACGTTGCCGGTGTTGGATACGCGGAAGGTGTAGTCGATCGTGTCGCCAGCGTCGCGGCGCCCGTTGGTGTTCACGTCATTGACTTGTTGAACGGACTTAGTGATCGCGATCTTGGCATCTCGCGCCAAGGTGGTCGTCACAGTGTTGGAGGTATTGGTTACCGGAGTGCCGATGAGGTCGGTGACTCGGGCGGTCGCCGTGTTTCTGATCTGTCCGGCCTCGAGATCAGCCTGGGTAATGGTGTAGGTGCCTTGACAGGTAACCTTTCCACCCGGGGCGATGCGCCCGGCGGGGCAGGTGACGTTGCCGATCTTCGGGTCGGAAATGGTGGGATTCTGCACGGTTTGCGGCCCGGTATTAGTCACCACAAACGAATACTGAATGGTTTCACCCGCGTCCGGGCGAGAGTTGCCGTTGGAATCGGTGAAGGGTGCGGCGCTCTTCACCACGGTGATGGAGTTGTTGCTCACGGTGCGCACGGACGCCGAAGCCACCGGGGAGGTAGTCTTGGCTCCGCCCGGGGTGGTACCGCTGGCCGTGGCGTCATTGTTGATCGAACCGGCGTCAACATCATCCTGAGTGACCGTGTACGTCTGAGTGGTACAGGTTGCTGTTTGACCGGGAAGCAGGGTGCCGTCCCCATTGGGCGAAGCACAGGCGATGGGAGATGCCGACACCTTCGTGTCAGTCACGGTGACATTGCGCAAGGTGACATTGCCGCTATTGCGGACGGAGAAACGGTACGTGATTGTTTCGCCAAGGTCCGCAAGGTTGTTGTTGTTACCGTCATTGAGGGTCGCGGTCTTGGTCAGTGTCAGGCTCGGGTTCTGCGGGGCTAACGGAGTCAGGGTCGCGGACGAGGGGTTAGTGATGAGTTCATGCCCTCCGGCCGTCGCAACGCGAGCGGTTGCAGTATTGTCAACGCGGCCGGACTCATATTCCGCCTGGGTAATGACGTGAGTGCCCGTGCAGGTGATGCTCGCACCGGGCGCTACAGGAAGACTCGCGGCAGGACAATTGAGGGTACCGGCATTAACCTTCGGATCAGTGATAGACACGGTTGCCAGCGGTGCTGTGCCGGTATTGGTGACCTTGAACGAATAATTGATGACGTCTCCGGCCTCGGTGGCGCCATTTCTGTTCGAATCCGTCACACTGGCGATGCGTTTTTCCAGCGACGCGGCGAGCCGCTGGACCACCGGTGTCTCCACCGGATTTGACCAGATGTCTCGGTTTTCATTGCCGCGTTCGGTAAATGCCGCCCTAGCCTGATTGACGATCTTGGTGCCATCGGCGATATTGTCGTCGACTCTGACTCGGAAAGTGACCGTCTCCGAAGCGCCCGCGGCAAGTGTTCCGCCTCCGGATCTGAACGCACTAGTAGCCCCGGACCCGAGATTGACCATCACTTTATTGCCAGCACCGTCCCCCGGATCCGTGCCGTACCAGCCTCGATCGTCTCCTGTGGCATCCGTGAGAGCCGCACCCCCCACACGGATAGAGCCGGGAACGTAGGTCGTGTCGTTGGGCACCACATCCATCATGTACGTGTTGGACGATGCGTTGGCGCCGACGTTGCTGGTCTTGACGCTGTATTCCAAGATGTCACCGGGAAACACTTCGCCGCTATTGGGCGAGGTGATATTGGTGACGGATTTTTCCGACTCGAGACACGGCGCCGAGGCGAATGTGATGTTGTCGATGAAGTTACCCAGCGTCACATTGCCGCTGATGGAGGAAACCGCGCGGAAGGTAAAGTAGGTGGTCGTTTGCCCCGGTGGAACAACATACACACCACCCCATTGCGTCCAGACGTTTGTCAAACCCTCTATAGGCGTATTGGCAGCAACGGGAAAGTTATTACGGGTGGTAGGAGCGACGACCGGATTGTTCGTACCGCCGGCAGCACCGCCAGAGTTGGGGCTCGGGACATTGCCGCCAATGCGGACCTCCATGACGTCCTTGCCAGACCCGGTCGAGGCACGCGCCCGGTGACTCAATCCCCAGTAGATGATCTCACCCGGCGTCGTTGCAACAGGCTGGTAAAGGGCGGAATTCTGATTTGCATTCAGCTCAGCCCACTGAGATCCCGCCGCTGCAGCAATGGGAACACCGCCATTGGCAGCTTGAACGTTGCCGCCGTTACGCCAGTATTCCAAAAGGTTATCGGTCGCAGTAGTCCGCCAATAACGGGACACACCCGCCCCCTGGCTACCTTCTTGAGCAACGGTTGCGCCGGCACCAGCGGCCACAGTCGGAACTTCAAAGCTTCCATTTTGAAGTTGAGCCGGCACGTTCGGGCAGAACGTCTGCGGTTGAGTCGCATATGGGGCGGCTTCCGCCTGCGGGGCCAACTCTGGGGACGCTTGCACAATGAAGCCAGCAACCAAGAACACCCCGAGCAGGCTAAAGGCCAGCACGGAATGAATGAACTTGCGAAAGAAGTTCTTTTCCCCCTGCTCATAAAGGCAGTCCCCCGGACAAGATACGTTGCGATTTCCTGATGACGTGTTGAAACCCGCGCAAGTAACACGAGTAACAACATTAACAATCCTATACTCTATCCGATAGCTTCTCGATATCTCATACTCGCGAGTAACTCCCGCAAGACCACAGAGTGCATAAAGAAAGGGGCGGCCCCGCGCAATTGCGGAACCGCCCCTTTTTTAGAAGAGCTATGAACTACTTCAGGATCTTGGTTACACGACCCGAACCCACGGTACGGCCACCCTCACGGATAGCGAAGCCGAGGCCCTCTTCCATAGCGATCGGCTGGATGAGCTTCACGGTCATCTCAGTGTTGTCGCCAGGCATAACCATTTCGGTGCCTTCAGGAAGCTCGATCACACCGGTCACGTCAGTGGTACGGAAGTAGAACTGCGGACGGTAGTTCGAGTAGAACGGGTTGTGGCGTCCGCCTTCATCCTTGGAGAGGATGTAGACGTTTGCCTCGAACTCGGTGTGCGGGGTGATGGAACCGGGGGCCACAACAACCTGGCCGCGCTCCACGTCTTCACGCTTGATACCGCGAAGAAGCAGACCACAGTTCTCGCCAGCCCATGCTTCGTCGAGTTGCTTGTGGAACATCTCGATACCGGTCACGGTGGTCTTCTGAACCGGGCGGATACCCACGATCTCAACTTCGGAGTTGATCTTCAAGATACCGCGCTCTGCACGGCCGGTCACCACGGTACCGCGACCGGTAATGGTGAACACGTCCTCGATCGGCATCAGGAACGGCTTGTCCTTGTCGCGGACCGGGTCCGGAACGTTGTTGTCCACAGCGTCCATCAAATCCTCAACGGACTTGACCCACTCCGGATCGCCTTCCAGAGCCTTCAGACCGGACACGCGCACCACGGGTGCGTTGTCGCCGTCGAATTCCTGGCTGGAGAGCAGTTCGCGAACTTCCATCTCCACGAGGTCAAGAAGTTCCTCATCCTCAACCATGTCGGACTTGTTCAGTGCGACGAGGAGGTAAGGAACACCAACCTGGCGAGCGAGCAGAACGTGCTCGCGGGTCTGAGCCATCGGGCCGTCGGTAGCGGCAACCACGAGGATTGCGCCGTCCATCTGAGCAGCACCGGTGATCATGTTCTTGATGTAGTCAGCGTGGCCCGGGGCGTCAACGTGTGCGTAGTGACGCTTGTCGGTCTGGTACTCAACGTGGGAAACGTTGATGGTAATACCGCGCTGGCGCTCTTCAGGAGCGTTGTCGATGGATGAGAAATCGCGCTGTTCGTTCAGGTCCGGGTACTTGTCCGCGAGAACCTTGGAAATTGCAGCAGTCAACGTGGTCTTACCGTGGTCAACGTGACCAATGGTTCCGATGTTGACGTGCGGCTTGTTGCGCTCGAACTTGGCCTTAGCCACTAGTTCCTCCTAGAACTTATTTCGAAGACTTGAATCTTGCTTCGCCGCTTCTAGGGCGAACCAAACCTGTCCAAGTCTACTTGGCTTTGTTTCTTTTGGTGAAATTACGGTCTTTCGAAGGTCAAAAGAAGTACGACGGCGATGCTCACCTTCGACCCTTTCGTTGCCTTCAACGCGGGTTCGGTGGGCCCAAGCGGGCCCACCTCGCCTCAGCGAATTTACTCTCCGCGGCTCTTCTGGATGATCTCGTCGGCAACAGCCTTCGGGACCTCCGCATAAGAGTTGAATTGCATCGAGTAGACGGCGCGACCTTGGGTCTTGGACCGCAGGTCACCGATGTAGCCGAACATTCCAGAGAGCGGCACCAGGGCGCGAATGACCTTCACACCGCTGGCGTCCTCCATGGACTGCATTTGGCCACGGCGGGAGTTGATGTCACCGATGACATCCCCCATGTATTCCTCAGGGGTACGCACCTCAACATCCATGACCGGCTCCAGCAGAACCGGATTAGCCTTGCGCGCGGCTTCCTTGAAGGCCATGCGACCGGCGATCTTGAACGCCATTTCGGACGAGTCAACATCGTGATACGCACCGTCAACCAGGATTGCCTTGATGCCCACAACCGGGTAACCGGCCAGGACACCGTCATTCAAGGCGTCACGGATACCAGCGTCAACGGACGGGATGTATTCGCGCGGAACACGGCCACCGGTGATCTGGTTATCGAACTCGTAAAGCTCACCCTCAGTGGTTTCCAAAGGCTCGATGGTGATCTGAACCTTGGCGAACTGACCGGATCCACCGGTCTGCTTCTTGTGGGTGTAGTCAAGCTTCTCCACGGCACGGCGGATGGTCTCGCGGTAGGCCACCTGGGGCTTACCGACATTCGCTTCCACCTTGAACTCGCGGCGCATGCGGTCCACCAGGATGTCCAAGTGGAGCTCGCCCATGCCGGCGATGATGGTCTGTCCAGTTTCCTCATCCAACTCGACGGTGAAAGTCGGGTCTTCGGCGGAAAGCTTCTGGATAGCGGTGGACAGCTTCTCCTGGTCGCCCTTGGTCTTGGGCTCAATGGCCACACGGATCACGGGCTCGGGGAAGGTCATCGACTCGAGCACAATCGGGTTCGACGCGTCGGCCAGGGTGTCACCGGTGGTGGTGTCCTTCAAGCCAATAGCGGCGTAGATGTGCCCGGCGGTTGCCTCTTCGACCGGGTTCTCCTTATTGGCGTGCATCTGGAAGAGCTTGCCAATGCGCTCCTTCTTCCCCTTACCGGAGTTCAGGACCTGGGAGCCGGCGGCAATCTTGCCGGAGTACACGCGAATGAAGGTCAAGGTTCCGAAGAACGGGTGCGCCGCAACCTTGAACGCCAAAGCCGAGAACGGCTCGGACGAATCCGGCTTACGGGTCATCTCCTTTTCCTCATCCTTCGGATCGGCGCCGACCATGTCGGGGACGTCCAGCGGGGAGGGCAGGTAGTCGATGACAGCATCCAGCATGGGCTGCACGCCGCGGTTCTTGAACGCGGAACCACACAGCACCGGGTAAACCTCGGAGTTGATGGTGAGCGTACGGATACCGGACTTGAGTTCCTCAACGGACAGCTCGCCGGTCTCCAGGTACTTCTCCATGAGCTCTTCGGACGCCTCGGCCACGGTCTCCATGAGTTCGGCGCGGTATTCCTCGGCCTTCTCCTGAAGATCGGCAGGGATTTCCTGGACCTCATACTTGGCACCCATGGTCACATCGCCCTTGGCGTCGCCCGGCCAAACCAGTGCGCGCATTTCGAGCAGATCGATCACGCCGATGAAGTCATTCTCGGCACCGATCGGCAGCTGCAGCACGAGCGGACGAGCACCCAAACGAGACTTGATGGTGTCCACGGTGAAGTAGAAGTCTGCACCGAGCTTATCCATCTTGTTCACGAAGCAGATGCGCGGAACGTCGTACTTGTCGGCCTGACGCCA
This sequence comes from Haematomicrobium sanguinis DSM 21259, assembly GCF_000688395.1. Taxonomy (GTDB): domain Bacteria; phylum Actinomycetota; class Actinomycetes; order Actinomycetales; family Micrococcaceae; genus Haematomicrobium; species Haematomicrobium sanguinis. Next base: position 28,935 of record NZ_JIAG01000016.1, read on the forward strand.
CACAGTCTCGGACTGCGGCTCCACGCCTTCCTTGCCGTCGAATACGGCTACGGCACCGTCAAGCACACGCAGTGAACGCTCCACCTCAACGGTGAAGTCCACGTGGCCCGGGGTGTCGATGATGTTGATCTGGTTACCGTTCCAGAAACAGGTCACAGCAGCGGAGGTAATGGTGATACCACGCTCCTTTTCCTGCTCCATCCAGTCGGTGGTGGACGCACCATCGTGCGTTTCACCGATCTTGTGGTTCACGCCCGTGTAGAACAGGATGCGTTCCGTGGTAGTGGTCTTACCGGCATCGATGTGAGCCATGATGCCGATGTTGCGGACCTTCTTGAGGTCGGTTAGCACGTCGAGTGCCACGGTATCTCCCTTGTATTTTGTAAGGTGAGGTTCGGCAGCGATGGCGAGCATCGCCGTCGAACTTCATGTCAGTAGGGGTTGGTTACCAGCGGTAGTGAGCGAAGGCGCGGTTGGACTCGGCCATCTTGTGGGTGTCTTCGCGACGCTTCACCGAAGCTCCAAGACCATTGGACGCATCCAAGATTTCGTTCTGCAGACGCTCGGTCATGGTCTTCTCGCGGCGAGCCTGCGAGTATCCGACGAGCCAGCGCAGCGCGAGGGCGGTGGAACGGCCGGGCTTGACGTCAACCGGGACCTGGTAGGTCGCGCCGCCGACACGGCGGGACTTGACCTCAAGGGCCGGGCGAACGTTGTCCATGGCCTTCTTCAAGGTGGCAACCGGATCGGAACCGGTCTTCGCCTCGGCGCCCTGCAACGCGCCGTAAACGATGCGCTCAGCAGTGGACTTCTTGCCGTCCTTCAATACCTTATTAATGAGCTGGGTCACCAAAGTGGAGCCGTACACCGGATCCTGGACCAGGGGGCGCTTCGGAGCGGGTCCCTTACGCGGCATTACTTCTTCTCCTTCTTTGCACCGTAGCGGCTGCGAGCCTGCTGACGGTTCTTCACGCCCTGGGTATCAAGCGCGCCACGCACAATCTTGTAGCGCACACCCGGGAGGTCCTTCACACGGCCGCCGCGCACCAGCACGATGGAGTGTTCCTGCAGGTTGTGTCCCACACCGGGGATGTAAGCGGTGACCTCGATGCCACCGTTCAGGCGCACACGGGCGACCTTACGCAGTGCAGAGTTCGGTTTCTTCGGGGTCGTGGTGTACACACGGGTGCATACGCCACGACGCATGGGGCTGCCCTTGAGAGCGGGAGCCTTGGTCTTGGCGACCTTCGGTGAGCGGCCCTTGCGGACCAGCTGCTGAATTGTAGGCACTTCTTCTCCGTTTGTTGTTCTTCCGCGGTTTGCGGCTGTGCTCTTAGTATTTGCTTCACGCGCGGGCGTGCTCGGCTGACTTTCGTGTTGCCGGGCTCGCGCTAGGGCTGCAACGCGGCTACTCAAGAGCAATGTTTTCCGCGGAACTGCCTCAGGCATAGGAAAATGTGGCATTTGTCGTTCACGTTCCCAACGACCCGGACTGAGTCCTACTGCCACAAGATGTTCACTGGTTAGTCTAGCAGAAATTCGCGGGAGTTTATTCCCTAGGGGCTCGGGCGGCGGCTGGGTGCAGTGGCCAAGCGGTTCCGCCAGGTCTGTCCGGGTGCCGGGGACGGGTGCCACGTGAACGGGCCGGGATCGCGTGTACGGTGCCTCGTGTACGGTGCGGTGCAACATTGAATCCGGTGCCCGGGACACTCCCCCGCGTTTACGGGGTTGCTACTCGCGCGGGCGCCCGTCGTGAGCTCAATGTTGCACGGTTATGAACGCTTTTCGAGAGCCGGGTCCGCCGAGACGGGCTCGGTTTCCGGGTTCCAGTGCCGCATGAGCGTCGCATTGTCCCAGTTGCCAAGCGTGGAGCCGGCAGCATAGCCCTTGTTCATGAACTCGAGGATCTTTGCTGCCGGGTCAGGGCTCGTGCGCGCCACCTCGTAGGGCAGGATGAACTCCCCCAAATCCTTGTCCCAGAACACGCCTTCGCCGAGGTCGGCGTCGCGGAAGCCTTCGGGTTCGGGATAGAAGTACTGGAAGAAGGCACCTTCACTTCCGTAATCGGGCCAGAAACCGATGTTCTGTAGCTCCCGTGAGTACGCCTCCAACATGACCTGCGGCCCGCAGTTCGGAGCGGGGTGAGTGTTCGGGGGTGCCATACGTCCGGAGAAGCGGCTGGTGGAGAGGTCGAAAGATCCCCACCAGAACAGCGTCGGCGAGGCCTTGCCCATGAAATCGGCGCGGTATTGCTGGTACACCGCGCTGATCTTGAGCAGGGTCTCCCAAAAGGTCACGACCGAAGCCGGGGTGTACGCCTGATGGTCGGTGTCCTGGTCAAATGGGATCGCGCCGGCGATCTCCACCGGCATCGGCCAGATGGTGGTCTTCAAACCAATCTGCGCGAGCGTCTCGAGAACGTCTTGGTAGAAATCGGCGACGGTCACGCCTTCCAAGTCAATCCCCCTGCGGACGTCGTCGTCCCGCTCGACAAAGAAGATGTGATCTTGAAAATCGAAACCGAGCTGATAGGTGTGGCCTTCGTGGTGAATGAGCTCTGTTTCCATGCCGCGATCGGTGAGGCTGAAACCGACATTCCACCAGTGGCTAATGAGCGGCGTCTGCTCCAGGACAACCTTTCCCACCACCTGGGTGAAGAGGTGCAGCGTTTCGCGGCATCCGGTCCAAGAATCTGTACGCAAGGCTGGCCATTCACTCATGTCGTAAGCCTATTACGATGTGTGAGCGCTCGCTACGCCTGCCGCCGGGGCGAGCGCCGCGGCACTCGCCCCGGCGCGTACAACGGTAGGCGACCTCCGCGCGGTGGTGAGCAACGCCGTCGTACGTCCCAGCTGCCCGGCGCTCATCCCCCAATTGCCTTTTCATCCGGCATTTGCGTCATGAAAAGGTAATTAGGGGATGAACCGCGGGAGGGGCTAGCGGGCTTGGATGCCGGTCACCGAGGTGATCCAACTGGCCGCCGCATCAACGCGCGTGTAGTTGGAGATCGCGTTGATGTCCCGGCCGTAGCTCCCGCTGGTGGATGCGACGCCCACGATCTTCCCGCCGACCACGAAGGGGCCGCCGGAGTCGCCCTTCCAGGCTTGACCGTCGATGCCGTTGTGCTGGTACGCCGGTCCGCCATAGGCGTCGGTGGAGTCGCGGTTGTACTTGACCTGGGCGGTTTTCAGGGTTGGCGAGGCGGGGCCGTCATAGGTTTCGCGGCCCCAGCCGTAAATGTTGCCGACCGAGCCCACGGAGACCTTGGACGCGGCGAGGGTGCCGTAGGTGGTTTGGAAGGAGCCGTTCAGCTTCAGCAGCAGGATGTCGCCGCCGCTCCACGCGTAGGTTTGCGTGACGCTGAGCGTGGTTCCTTGGCCGAGGCTCGCGCTGCCGACCTTGACCGACATGTTGGAGCCGCCGCAGTGCTTCGCGGTGAGCACCCACTGCGCGCCGATGATGCTTGCGGAGCAAGCGAACTGACCGTTGATGTAGACCTGCGTGGCGTAGGGCGCGGCCGAGAGCGGAACGTCATTGCCGCCGACGATGCGGGGATCGATCGTCGGGTCCGAGGTGGAAATCGGTGCCTTGTCCTTGGTGGCCCCCGTGTGCGGGGCGGCGTTAGCCGGTACGGCGGCGCTGGCGGCCAGCAATCCTGCTGCGGCGAGCGCGCCGAGGGTGCGAGCAATTTTCACTGTCGTGTTCCTTCTTCTTCGATGATGCGCGGGTGGGGGTGCCCGCGAACCCTCGCCTCGCCATAAGGTTCCCAGGGCGTGTGCGAGTGTTATCAGCCGAAGCTAGTGCAGCGTTTTTGCCGACGAAAGCCGTTGCGCGCAGAAAAGTCTATTTTGACCGGAACGTCTTGACGGCTGATGGGTTGAGCCCTATCTTTGCCCCGGGTATAAGCACGACGGCGCGTGGTGACCGTTTCGAGCGAAAGGTCACCACGCGCCGTCATACGCGATGGCGTCATCCTAGAAGTCCCTAGTAGAGCGAGCGGATGTGATGATTCATCACGGCCGCAATCACCCCAATGGCGAGAAACGTGATCGCTACCGGCCAGGCACCAAAAACAAGGAACGGAACTGCAACCACAAGTGAGAGCGCCGCTGCGGATCCCCATGGCGATACCTGCCACATGGACCGTTTGGGATCGCTGTTGGTGATGCCAAGGAACTCGAGGACCTTCAATATCTTCACTTCTTCATGTACTTTGCAATGACATTTGTGACAACACTCTTAACCATGCCAGCCGCACCACCGAGTGCCGCACCCGCGAGGCAGGACTTGAGAACGGACCAGCCGTTTTTACCATCGAACTTTGCCTTGAGCGCGCTTCCGGCGCAACCGCCAGCGGCACCGGCGACTGCCGGGCCGACACCGGGGATAGCAGCCACGGCCGCTGTCACGGCACCGGTTGCCGCGGCAATGATGGGCCACTGCCACCATTTCGGGTCAGCGGTGACCGGAAAAGCAGTCTTGCTAGAGAATTCAATGGTTTGAACCAGTGTGTTTCCGTCCAACGTGAAACGCGTCGGAATGGTGTTGCCGTTGGCGTCAATGGCCCACGGAGTTTCCACACCTCCGAGCTCGGCGCCGTTGACATCAATCACACTCACCGAGCCGTCATCGTTAAGCCGCGGTGAGGTGTCCTCCGGGAGTGTCAAAGGGAAACGATATTCGGTAGGAGCCTGTGCTGAAACGATGGAAATAATGGTTTGGGATCCGTTGTCGGTAGCGAAGCTAGAGAGTTCAGCCCCATCCACCGTGGTAGTCGCGAGCGGGGCGCCAGTGCCGTCAAATTTCTCGCCCAACACAGATTCCAGGTTAGTACTAGTTGTATCGGCCGCTTTCAACGCGGCATAGTCAGTGACAGCATTCCCCGGGAGCGTGATCCCGCCGATAAAGGAAGAATCCGGACCCGAGGATGAGAGAACGGTATTCTCATCAGTCCCTCGTGTGGAGACTGAGCTTGACAGATTTTCGGATGCGGAACTGTCCGCGTTCCCTTCCAAGCTTGAGGCATTGGCGATACCGCCTCCGCTGAGCACTAAGCCAGCGGAAACTGCCAAAGCCACCGCTCCTTTGAGCAAGGGCAAGCGGGGTTTTTTCTTGAGATTCATGATAATTTGTCTCCTCAATGTGAGGTGCTACTTCGATGAGTGAACCCGATTGCATTGGCGCTCGAGCGATAGGATTACCAACCCCAATGCTCCAAGCAATCGTTCTCAGCGTAGGAAAATGCCGAGGACTTAGGAACGACCGATCGTCTAGTGGTTCCTATACCTTTGTCTATTGACAAGAGCGCACAAAGTACGACGGCGGGTGGTCACCTTTCGCGCGAAAGGTGACCACCCGCCGTCGTACTTTAACGAAAGGTGCGGGGCGCGCCATGCACGCCCCGCACCTTCACACTCGATTTCGACTGTGCAGATAATGCACACTTACACGGCGTGTCGCGTGCGTGTTCTGCACAGTCGATGGGGAGGGGTTAGCGGAAATCGGCTCCGGAATCGTAGTCATCCAAGGGGATGGCCTGGAACTCGGGAGTCAGGCCGCCGTCCTCGGTCGCGTAATCGAAATCGGAGTACACGCTCGGGCCGGTGTAGAGGTGAGCCTTCGCTTCCTCGGTCGGCTCCACGTCCACCTGGTTGTACCGATCCAGACCGGTACCGGCCGGGATCAGGTTACCGATGATGACGTTCTCCTTGAGGCCGAGCAACGGATCGGACTTGCCTTCCATTGCCGCCTGGGTGAGCACGCGGGTGGTCTCCTGGAAGGAGGCCGCGGACAGCCAGGACTCGGTCGCCAAGGACGCCTTGGTGATACCCATGAGCTCCGGACGGCCAGACGCGGGGCGCTGACCCTCGGAAACCACGCGGCGGTTCTCCGTCTCGAAGCGGGCGCGCTCCACGAGCTCGCCTGGCAGCAAGTTGGACTCACCGGACTCGATGACCGTCACGCGACGGAGCATCTGACGCACGATGACCTCGATGTGCTTCTGGTGGATACCCACACCCTGGGAGCGGTACACCTCTTGCACCTCGTCCACCAGGAACTTCTGTGCCTGGCGGGGTCCGAGAATGCGCAGCACCTGCTTCGGGTCCATGGCACCGGCAACCAGCTGCTGGCCGACCTCCACGTGATCGCCATCGGCGACCAACAGGCGGGCACGGCGCAGAACCGGGTACACCAGTTCCTCGGATCCGTCATCCGGGGTCACGATCAGACGGAGCTGACGGTCGGTTTCCTCAACGGAAACGCGGCCGGCAACCTCGGAGATCGGAGCGACACCCTTCGGGGTACGCGCTTCGAAAAGCTCCTGGATACGGGGCAGACCCTGGGTGATGTCTTCGGCAGAAGCAACACCACCGGTGTGGAAGGTACGCATGGTCAGCTGGGTACCGGGCTCACCAATGGACTGCGCGGCGATAATGCCGACAGCCTCACCGATGTCCACGAGCTTACCGGTCGCCAGGGAGCGGCCGTAGCACATGGCGCAGGTACCGACAGCGGACTCACAGGTGAGTACGGAGCGGACCTTGACCTCGGTAATACCGGCGTCGAAGAGCTTCTTGATGAGCACGTCACCGACGTCCTCACCGGCCTTCGCCAAGACGTTGCCGTCAGCGTCCACCACATCGGTGGCCAGCGTACGGGCGTATGCGGAGTTCTCCACGCCCTCGGCCAGGCGCATCTCACCGGTAGCCTCGTCCGGCTCGGCGATCGGCAGCATCAGACCGCGCTCGGTACCGCAGTCGTATTCGCGGACGATGACATCCTGCGACACGTCCACCAAACGACGGGTCAGGTAACCCGAGTTCGCGGTCTTCAGAGCGGTATCGGCAAGGCCCTTACGGGCACCGTGGGTTGCGATGAAGTACTCGAGAACCGACAGGCCTTCACGGTAGGAAGACTTGATCGGACGCGGGATGATCTCACCCTTCGGGTTTGCCACCAGGCCACGGATACCGGCGATCTGGCGCAATTGCAACCAGTTACCGCGAGCACCCGAGGACACCATGCGGTTGATGGTGTTGGTCTTGGTCATGCTCTTCTTCATGGCGTCGGCGACCTCGTTGGTTGCCTTGTTCCAGATGTCGATGAGTTCCTGACGGCGCTCATCATCGGCGATCAGACCCTTGTTGTACTGCTGCTCAACCTTCTCGGCCTGAGCCTCATACCCTTCCATGATCTTCGCCTTGTCCACCGGAGCGGCCACATCGGAGATCGCGACGGTCACACCGGAGCGGGTTGCCCAGTAGAAACCGGCATCCTTCAGGTTGTCCAGCGTTGCCGCGGTAACGACCTTCGGGTAGCGCTCGGCAAGGTCGTTGACGATCGCGGACAGACGCTTCTTATCCGCAACGTCCTCAACCCACGGGTAATCTTCGGGAAGCGTCTCGTTGAAGAGCACCTGTCCAAGCGAGGTCTCCAACACCACCGGCTGACCCGGCTCCCAGCCCTCGGGGGCAGGTTGCGCGTCAGAGGGCGCGAAGTCATTCACACGGATCTTGGCCACCGAGTTGAGGTGCAGTTCACCGTTGTCGAAAGCCATGATGGCCTCGGCCGGGGAACCGAAGTAACGGCCTTCGCCGGCTTCGCCCTCACGCTTAGTGGTCAAGTGGTGCAAACCAATGATCATGTCCTGGCTCGGCTCGGCAACCGGGCGGCCGTCCATCGGCTTCAGGATGTTGTTCGAGGAGAGCATCAAGATGCGGGCCTCGGCCTGAGCTTCCGGAGACAGCGGCAAGTGCACAGCCATCTGGTCGCCGTCGAAGTCGGCGTTGAACGCGGCACACACAAGCGGGTGCAGCTGCAGCGCCTTGCCTTCGACCAGTTGCGGCTCGAACGCCTGGATGCCCAAACGGTGCAGGGTAGGTGCACGGTTGAGAAGCACCGGGTGTTCAGTGATGATCTCTTCCAGAACATCCCACACCTGCGGGCGGAAACGCTCCACCATGCGCTTGGCGCTCTTGATGTTCTGGGCGTGGTTCAGATCCACCAGTCGCTTCATGACGAACGGCTTGAACAGCTCGAGCGCCATTTGCTTGGGCAGACCGGCCTGGTGCAGCTTGAGCTGCGGGCCGACCACGATCACGGAACGGCCGGAGTAATCCACGCGCTTACCGAGAAGGTTCTGACGGAAACGTCCCTGCTTGCCCTTGAGCATGTCGGAGAGCGACTTCAGCGGACGGTTGCCCGGACCGGTGACCGGACGGCCGCGGCGGCCGTTGTCGAACAGCGAGTCCACAGCCTCTTGGAGCATGCGCTTCTCATTGTTGACAATGATTTCCGGGGCGCCCAGATCCAACAGACGCTTCAGGCGATTGTTGCGGTTGATCACACGGCGGTACAGGTCGTTGAGGTCGGAGGTCGCGAAGCGGCCACCGTCCAACTGCACCATCGGGCGAAGCTCCGGCGGGATCACCGGGACGGCGTCCAAGACCATGCCCAACGGGGAGTTGTTGGTGGTCAAGAACGCGTTGACAACCTTCAGACGCTTCAGGGCGCGAGTCTTACGCTGGCCCTTGCCGTTCTGAATGATGTCGCGAAGCGATTCCGCCTCGGCTTCCATGTCAAAGGTTTCCAGGCGCTTCTTGATCGCCTCGGCACCCATGTAGCCCTCGAAGTACATGCCGTAACGGTCACGCAATTCGCGGTACAGGCCCTCGTCGCCTTCCAGGTCGGAGACCTTGAGGTTCTTGAAGCGATCCCACACCTGCTCCAGGCGCTCGATCTCTTGATCCATGCGCTTGCGCACGTTCGCCATTTGACGGTCGGCCGAATCGCGGGCCTTCTTCTTCTCTGCGGCTTTAGCGCCCTCGGACTCGAGGCGAGCAAGCTCGTCTTCTAGGTCCTTGGCGATCGCGGCAATGTCGGCGTCGCGGGTGTTCGCGAGCTGCTTGATCTCCAGATCGTGCTCGGTCTGCAGGTTCGGCAGGTCGGCGTGACGCGCCTCTTCATCGACCGAGGTGATCATGTATGCAGCGAAGTAAATGACCTTTTCCAGGTCCTTCGGTGCAAGATCCAGCAGGTAGCCCAAACGCGAAGGCACGCCCTTGAAGAACCAAATGTGCGTGACCGGTGCGGCCAACTCGATGTGGCCCATGCGCTCACGACGCACCTTGGCGCGAGTCACCTCAACACCGCAGCGCTCACAAATGATGCCCTTGAAGCGGACGCGCTTGTACTTACCGCAGTAGCATTCCCAGTCGCGGCTCGGCCCGAAAATCTTCTCGCAGAAGAGGCCGTCCTTCTCTGGCTTCAGGGTTCGGTAGTTAATGGTTTCTGGCTTTTTGACCTCGCCATAGGACCACGCGCGGATATCGTCCGCGGTGGCAAGACCAATGCGCATGAGGTCGAAGGAGGATTCGTTGGACATTTGGGTCCTGTTCTCTCTCTTTTGAATCTTTGAAATGAAGTCTTAGCTGGTGACAAAGCGGAGGAAGAACGACGGCGATACTCGCCGCCGTGCCTCATCACACCTCTTCGACGGAGCTGGGTTCGTTCCGGGACAGATCGATACCCAGTTCTTCCGCGGCCCGGAAGACTTCATCGTCCGAGTCACGCATTTCAACAGTGCTGCCATCTTGAGCGAGGACCTCAACGTTCAGGCACAAGGACTGCATTTCCTTGATCAGAACCTTGAAGGACTCCGGAACACCGGGCTCCGGGATGTTCTCGCCCTTGACGATTGCCTCATAGACCTTGACACGGCCGTGGATGTCATCCGACTTGATGGTCAGAAGTTCCTGCAGCGTGTAGGCGGCGCCGTACGCTTCCAGCGCCCACACTTCCATTTCACCGAAGCGCTGGCCACCGAATTGGGCCTTACCGCCAAGCGGCTGCTGGGTGATCATGGAGTACGGACCGGTGGAGCGGGCGTGGATCTTGTCATCGACCAAGTGGTGCAACTTCAAGATGTACATGTAACCCACGGAGATCGGATCCGGGAACGGTTCGCCGCTGCGGCCATCAAACAACTTGGCCTTACCGGACTCGCCGATCAAACGGACGCCATCACGGTTCACGTTGGTGTGTTCCAGCAGACCGGTGATCTCGTCTTCGCTCGCACCGTCGAAGACCGGGGTCGCCACCGTGGTAGGACCGGTCTCGCGCGGCAAATTCGGAACCTTCTCCAAGAAGGAGGCATCGCCGTCGATCTTCCAACCCTGCTTCGCCGCCCAGCCAAGGTGCAACTCGAGGACCTGGCCGATATTCATACGGCCGGGAACACCAAGCGGGTTCAAGATGACGTCAACCGGGGTGCCGTCCTCCAAGAACGGCATATCCTCGATCGGCAAGATCTTGGAGATGACACCCTTGTTGCCGTGACGGCCGGCGAGCTTGTCGCCGTCGGTGATCTTGCGCTTCTGGGCCACGTACACGCGCACCAGCTGGTTCACGCCGGGAGCCAGCTCATCGTCATCGTTCTCGCGATCAAAGATGCGAACACCAATGACGGTGCCGGACTCGCCGTGCGGAACCTTGAGCGAGGTGTCGCGCACTTCGCGGCTCTTCTCACCAAAGATGGCGCGCAGCAGGCGCTCCTCCGGGGTCAACTCGGTTTCACCCTTCGGGGTCACACGACCCACCAGGATGTCTCCAGTGTCCACCTCGGCACCAATGTGGATGATGCCGCGCTCGTCGAGCTGGGAGAGAGCCTCTTCAGACACGTTCGGGATGTCACGAGTGATCTCTTCGGCACCGAGCTTGGTGTCGCGAGCGTCAACCTCGTGCTCCTCGATGTGGATTGAGGTCAACAGGTCCTCAGATACCACACGCTGGCTCAGGATGATCGCGTCCTCGAAGTTGTGACCTTCCCAGGACATGAACGCCACAAGCAGGTTGCGGCCGAGCGCGAGCTCACCCTTGTCGGTGGAGGGACCATCGGCAATGAGCGAACCGACTTCGACGCGCGAACCCTCGGAGACGGTCACACGCTGGTTGTAGGCGTTGCCCTGGTTGGAGCGGGCGAACTTCATGATTGGGTAGTTGGTTTCGGTGCCGTCATCGTTGAGAACAACAACCACGTCCGCCGAAACCTCATTGACCACACCGGCCTTGGTCGCGATGACGGAGTCACCGGCGTCCACGGCGGCCGGGCGCTCCATGCCGGTACCCACCAGCGGCGCCTCGGAGGTCAAGAGCGGCACGGCCTGACGCTGCATGTTGGCGCCCATCAGCGCGCGGTTCGCATCGTCATGCTCGAGGAACGGAATCAGGGAGGTACCCACGGACACCATCTGGCGCGGGGACACGTCCATGAAGTCGACGTCTTCGGCGTCAATCACCACGGGCTCGCCGGAGCCGCCCTTGGCGCGCACCAAGACCTGGTCCTCGACGAACTTGCCCTTCGCGTCGATCGGGGCGTTTGCCTGAGCGATCCACACTTCGAGTTCATCGTCGGCGGTCAGGTACTCGACCTCATCGGTCACGACACCGTTGACAACCTTGCGGTACGGGGTCTCGATGAAGCCGAAGGCGTTGATGCGCCCGTAGGATGCGAGCGAACCGATCAGACCGATGTTCGGACCTTCAGGAGTTTCGATCGGGCACATGCGTCCGTAGTGGGACGGGTGCACGTCGCGAACTTCCATTGCGGCGCGGTCGCGAGAGAGACCGCCCGGGCCGAGCGCGGAGAGACGGCGCTTGTGGGTCAAACCGGCAAGCGGGTTGTTCTGGTCCATGAACTGGGACAGCTGGCTGGTTCCGAAGAACTCCTTGATCGCGGCCACCACGGGGCGGATGTTGATCAAGGACTGCGGGGTAATGGCCTCGACGTCCTGAGTGGTCATGCGTTCGCGGACCACACGCTCCATACGGGAGAGACCGGTACGCACCTGGTTCTCGATGAGCTCGCCCACCGCGCGGATGCGGCGGTTGCCGAAGTGGTCGATGTCATCGATGGTGACCGGGACATCGACTTCCTTACCCTTGCGGGTGCCCTTGACGGTTTCTTCGCCGGCGTGCAGTGCCACAAGGAACTTGATCATCGCGACAATGTCTTCGATGTGCAGCACCGAGGCGTCCGCGTCATCCAGGTTCTTGTCGACACCGAGCTTGCGGTTGATCTTGTAGCGGCCCACCTTCGCCAGGTCATAGCGCTTCGGGTTGAAGTACAAGTTGTCCAGCAGGTTCTGGGCAGCATCCACTGTCGGCGGCTCGCCCGGACGCAGCTTGCGGTAAATATCCAGCAGGGCGTCTTCGCGAGTCTCGGTGTTGTCCTTCTCCAAGGTGGCGCGAATGGAATCGTACTGGCCGAACTCTTCCAGAATCTGGCCCTCGGTCCAACCAAGAGCCTTGAGAAGCACGGTCACGGACTGCTTGCGCTTGCGGTCAAGACGCACGCCGACCTGGTCGCGCTTGTCGATTTCGAGCTCGAACCAGGCGCCGCGGCTCGGGATGATCTTCGCGGTGAAGATGTCCTTGTCGCTGGTCTTGTCCGGGGTGCGCTCGAAGTATGCACCTGGGGAGCGCACGAGCTGGGAGACAACCACGCGCTCGGTACCGTTAATGACAAAGGTGCCCTTGTCGGTCATGAGCGGGAAATCGCCCATGAACACGGTCTGCTGCTTGATTTCACCCGTGTTGTTGTTCATGAACTCGGCCTTGACGTACAGCGGTGCCGAGTACGTCACGTCCTTGTCCTTGCTTTCCTCCATGGAACGCGAAGGCTCGTAGAACTCCGGATCGGAGAAACTCAGGGACATGGTGCCCTGGAAATCTTCAATGGGGGAAATTTCTTCGAAAATGTCTGCCAGACCGCTGGTCTTGGCAATGCCCTGCTCTCCGCGGGCCACGGCATCTTCTACGCGAGCCTTCCACCGATCATTGCCGACCAGGCGGTCAAAGCTTTCGGTTTGGAGCGCGAGAAGATTAGGAACGTCGAGCGGTTCGTCAATCTTTGCAAATGAGAGCCGACTTTGAGCACCATCCGTCGATGGGTCAAACTGGCTTTTGGCGTTTTTCTTTGAGGCGCTAGAGGCGACCAATGGGGATCCTTCCACAGACCTATCGGGCTGAACTGGACTTCACCGCACACCAACTGTTGGATCCGCCATATGATCCAAGCGATTCTTCAAACTGCAACCTGCCACCAGACACTTGCTGAGCAAAACTGCCGGTACGCACGGCGCATTAATCGCGAGCCAACCGCTATTTGAGGGCTATAGGTAGAGAGGGAAGACGCAACTTTCAACAGTAGTCAAAAAATGCGCGCTTGTCTAGTCGAGCCACCACCCACCCGCGTTTCGCATCCCCGTACCGCAAAAATTGCACCGTATGGGGCTCTTAAAGCGCGGTCCGGGGATGCGAAACGCGGGTGGGGCGCGGGAAGTCCTCGGTTAGGGGCGCTCTTCGTGCTCGATCCCATCGTGCTCGCGGCCCACGTCGAAGCGCAGCAAGCGCAATGCGTTGAGCACCACCAGGAAGGTGGACCCCTCGTGGATAAAGACCACCGGCCCCATTTCCATTCCCAGAAGGCTCGCCGGAACCAAGAACGCGACAATCGCCAGCGAAACAATCAGGTTCTGCCGAATGATTTTCGTCGTCGCACGGCTCAACCGAATCAGAAACGGCACCCGGCCAATGTCATCACTCATCAGCGCCACATCAGCGGTGTCCAATGCCACGGCAGAACTTGCCGCACCCATTGCCACCCCGACCGAGGCATTGGCCATGGCGGGCGCATCATTGACTCCGTCCCCCACCATGGCCGTTTGCCCTTTGGCGGAGAGAGATTTGATCGTCGTGACCTTGTCCTCCGGCATCAGGCCGCCGCGTGCGGTGTCCACCCCCACTTGGCCACCAACCGCGTCGGCAACTTTCTGATTGTCCCCAGAAATCATGACGAGTTCCTGCACTCCGGATTGGCGCAGCGAATTCAACACACTTGCGGCTTCGGCCCGCGGCGTGTCCATGACGCCTAAGACACCGAGGAATTGCTGTCCCCAGCTAACCACCATGATGGTTCGGCCTTCGCTTTGCAGCCCGTCCGCCGCAGCAACAACATCCTCGGGGACCGCTGGCCCGCTCCCGTCCGCGGCGTCAGCCACAAACATTTCCAGGCTGCCGATCTGCGCGCGTTTACCGCCGATGGCCGCAATAATGCCCTTACCCGTGACCGCCTCCAGCCCACTAGCCTTGAGCCGGCTTTCGGCGGGAACTTTCGGTTCCAGATCTCGCACTATCGCAACAGCCAGCGGGTGGTCGCTACTGGATTCCAGGGCGAGCGCCACCGCACCGAGCGTTGCCTCGTCCGCACCGGTGGCAGGCTTGACATCGGTCAGTCGCGGCATACCCCAGGTCAATGTGCCGGTCTTATCAAAGGCAATAGAGGTCACCTTGCCGAGGGTTTCCAAGGGCGCCCCGCCTTTGACCAGCAGCCCGGCGCGCGCCGCCCTCGCAACACCGGACAGAACGGCCGCCGGTGTCGCGATCGCGAGAGCGCAGGGGCTCGCGGCAACCAAAATCAGCATCGAACGGTAAAAGCTTTCGCTGAGCGGCTCATTAATCCACAACCACCCGACCGCAAACACCACGGCGACAAGGGCAATCACCGCAGGAACGTAGTAGCGCTGGAAGCGGTCAATGAATAGCTGCGTGGGGCTCTTGGTCGCATCGGCGTCTCGCACCATTTGAACTACCCGCGCCAGGGTCGAGTCCTTTGCCGGGGTCAGCACCGTCACATCCAGTGCGCCATTGCCATTGACCGTTCCCGCGAATACGCGCGAGGACTCCGGCACACTGTTTGGCCGGGCGAGCGCCGCCGAAGCCGAGTCCACCGGCCCCTTTTCCACCGGGATGCTTTCCCCGGTAATCGCCGACTGGTCCACGGCCGAATTTCCGACGCTCACAAAACCGTCCGCGGGAATCCGCGCGTGCGGGCGCACAACCACCACATCGCCGACCTCGAGTTGCTCGGTGGGCCGCTCCACTACCTGGTCGCCCTCGCGCACCAGCGCGGTGGCGGGAGCGAGTTCGGCCAACGCCTCGATGGACTTTTTGGCGCGTCCCATCGCATACTCCTCGAGCGCGTGGCCCAAGGAGAAGAGGAAGAGCAACACCGCGCCCTCGGCAAACTTGCCGACCGTCGCGGCGCCGATCGCCGCCACCAGCATGAGGAAGTCGACCTCGAATCTGCCTCGGCGCACGGAGCGAATCGCGGTCGTGAAGGTGAAAAACCCGCCAAAGAAGTAGGTCGCTAGGAACAGTGGTATCGCCACCTGGTTGACCGGCGCGCCCGGGACGAAATATTCAAACACCACGCCGGAGAGGTACGTGACGCCGGAGGCGATAGCAAAGCCCATTTCCCATTTCGGGCCGCCAAAGTGATCGTGTTGGTCTGGAGCTGATGAAGTTGCCATGTCTCCATTATATTTAGATATCTAAATATGT
Source organism: Haematomicrobium sanguinis DSM 21259 (assembly GCF_000688395.1). Taxonomy (GTDB): domain Bacteria; phylum Actinomycetota; class Actinomycetes; order Actinomycetales; family Micrococcaceae; genus Haematomicrobium; species Haematomicrobium sanguinis. The sequence continues at coordinate 44,337 of NZ_JIAG01000016.1, forward strand.
CTACAGTTATTTTTGGGGTTGCGTACTTTGAATTACGACGGCGCGTGCCCGCCCAGGTGCACATGGCACCTTAGCGACAGCTGACCGCGCACCTAAAGTGGAACCATGAAATCGCCACTCAGCCTCGCCCCCGACGTCGATGTCATTGTGCTCGCGGGCGGGCGCGCCAGGAGACTTGGCGGCGTCGATAAGGCCAGCATGAGGGTCGGTGCCCGCACGCTACTCGGATACATCATGGATCAATTGGGTCCGCAACGAGCCATTGCGCTGGTCGGGCCCCAAAAACTTGCCTCGCTCGAACACGGAGCGCTCTTCGGCGACGACTTCGCGCACCGAGTGCTGACCCGAGAGGTCCCGGACTTTGGCGGACCGGCCGCCGGAATTGCGTCCGGTGTCGCGGCGCTCGGAAATCGGAGAGTGCGGGGTAACTTTACGGCCATTCTTCCGGTCGATGCACCGTGGGCTCCGGCGGCTTTGCCCGAACTGCTGGCAGCCCTCACCAGCGAGGAGCACGGCCCCGAGATTCACGGCCCCGAGCTTGCCGTCGCGGTAGACGCAGGTGGGCGCGAACAGTGGCTCACCTGCGTCGCCCGGTCTGACGCCCTTGCTCGACGAGTGGAAGCCGCGGGCGAACTTGACGGCACCTCCGCGCTAAAGCTCTTGGCTCCGCTCAAAACTCGCTTTGTGACAATGACACAGCCCGCCAAAGCGCAGCTTGTGCTCGATATTGACACCCCCGAGGACGCTCGGCGGCTCGGGGTGTCCCTTCCGCCATCCTGACAGTGCCGTGGCGGCGAAGCCAGCTGACACCATTACAGTGGAATCACACGCCACGTCGACGCACCCCAAGGAGAACGCCATGACGGACCTGCCCCCAGAACTGAGCGCCCTAGCAGAAAAGCTCAACGCAGAATTCAGCCTGAGCGACCCAGCCCTCACCGACGAGAACCTCAACACCATTTTGGGACTAGCCGGAGTGGCCGCACACAAGGTGGTGCGCCCGGCCGCACCGGTTACCACCTACGTCTTGGGATACCTCGCCGGTCAGCTTGCCGCCGAGAGCGAGGGTACCGCCACCGAGGTCGAGCTCGGCCCCATTGCCGCCCAACTCAAGGACCTCATCGCCGCACAGGGTGACGCCGAGTGATCCATCCCGCATGAACGGCCCCCTCCTCGAATACAACCCGCACCCCGTTTCCCTCGCCCGCGCCCGCGCCCTGGCGCAGGAGTTGGGCGACGCCGCACCGGCGGCAGCATCCCGGCACGTACCCCTGCTCGAGGCCGGGGGCTCATACCTCGCCGAGGACCTTGCCGCTCCGTACCCGCTTCCCCACTATGAGTCCTCGGCCATGGACGGCTGGGCGCTTGCCGAGCCGCTGGACCCAACTGCGAGTTGGATTCTCAATCGCACGGACAAACCGGCATCTTTGCGCCCGGGTGAGGCAACGCCCGTGGTGACCGGAGGCACGCTACCGCAAGGCACCGCCGTCGTACTTCCTTTAGAACACGGGCAGGTGAGCGCTACCGAAACCCTCTCCGTGGCCGAGGACGCTCCGGCTCACGCGCTGACGCGTGGCAGGCACATTCGGCGGACGGGAACCGAGGCGAACACCTCTGACGTGCTGGTGCCGCGCGGCAAGAAGCTCACGCCGGTTGACCTTGCGCTGGCGGCGGCCATCGGTGCCGACACCGTCCAGGTGAGCGCGCCGATTGCCGCGACCCTGATACGCACCGGGAATGAGGTGGTGTCCGCAGGTGTGCCTACGGCAGGCACAGTGCGGGACAGTTTCTCTGCGCTGCTCCCGCCAATGCTGAGCGCGTGGGGCGCACACGTGGAAACGAATGTGGCCCTCGGCGATTCGCTGGAGTCCACACTCGCCGCTCTGGATGCGCCCACACCGCTGATCGTGACGACCGGGGGAACCGGACCGAGCGGCGCGGACCACCTGCTGGATGCGCTGCGTATGCGTGCCGATCGCATCGCTTTCGCGTCGATTGCCATGCGCCCCGGGCACCCCACCATGATGGCGCAAATGAAGGACGGCCGGACGGTTCTTTCGCTACCCGGGAATCCCTTGGCCGCGGTGTGCGCCGCGATGACACTGCTCCCCCAGTTTTTGGCCGGTGTACGCCGATCCGAACCTGCGCCGGAACGGACTTTCGTCTCCGCAGAAGACGTAGAGCCGCTTTCTGGGCGCACCCGAGTCACTCCGGCGATCCTGACCGAATCCGGGGTGCGGCGCGCCAACTGGGTGGGCTCGGGCATGTTGCGCGGGCTCGCCAGCGCAGACGTGCTAATGCTGATACCCGAATCCGGGCTTGCCGCGGGCGACGAGGTTGCGACCATCGCCCTACCGTGGCTGTAGGCGAGCGCGCGTACACTAAAATTTCATGAACATCTCAAGGACGGGCTGGCAATGACGCGTAAAACCCAGCGACTGCGCATCCGCAAGCTAGATCGCGAAGGCGGCGCCGGTGTGCGCGAGGACGTGCTCGCCGCCGAAGAACCCCTGCAAATCCTGTTGGGCAACAAGCCGTTCACCATTACGATGCGCACCCCCGGCGACGACTTCGACCTCGTCGCCGGTTTTCTGGTGGGCGAAGGCGTGATTCACCACAAGGAAGACCTTCCCTCGATGCGGTTTTGCGCCGGCGAGGACGAGCAGGGACGGCAAACCTATAACGTGGTGCAGGCCGATCTGGCTCCCCACGTTCCCTTGCCCGATGAGGGCTTGGAGCGTCACATTTACACGACCTCCGCGTGCGGGATTTGCGGAACCGCTTCGATCGACGCGGTGCGCAAGAAATCCACTTTCGAGCTGGAAAAGGAACCCGAGTCTCTCGCCTTGGATGTTCTCCTGGATCTGCCGCAAAAGCTTCGCGAGCACCAGGATATCTTTGACAGCACGGGCGGCGTGCACGCGGCCGGGCTCTTTGACTTTTCCGGAAACCTGCTGTGCTTGCGCGAAGATGTTGGGCGGCATAACGCGGTGGACAAGGTGGTGGGCTGGGCGCTGCGCGAAGGCAAGTTGCCGCTTGCCAACACCGTGCTTCAAGTGTCCGGCCGCGCGTCCTTTGAACTGGTGCAAAAGGCCGCCATGGCAGGAATCCCGGTTCTCGCCGCCGTAAGCGCGCCGAGCCATCTGGCGGTGGAGCTTGCCCGTGAGTCCGGGCTCACTTTGGCCGGGTTTAGCCGCGGCAAGAGTGTCAATATCTATTCGCACTCCGAGCGCATCGACACCCGCGCACCGTTGCCGGCGTAGCGAGTGCCTCTATCACCCACGCCGATTCAAAGGAGCACCACATGGGACGCAAAGCGCCCGTACAAGACATTGACGAAAACGCGCTCAAGGTCACTCCGCCGAAAAAGTACGCTGCCGGTGTCCAAGCCGTCAAAGTCGCGATGGAGCGCGGTTACGAGCAAGCCGGAGTTGTTCGCACGGCACGGTCCATGCTGCGGGTCAATCAGCGCGGAGGATTTGATTGCCCGGGTTGTGCTTGGCCGGAACCAGATGGAGCGCGGCGACCGGCAGAGTTTTGCGAAAACGGCGCGAAAGCGATTGCCGAGGAAAATACGACCCGCACAGTCACCCCGGAATTTTGGGCGGCACATTCCATCAGCGAGCTGGCGGAGAAGAGCGAATGGTGGCTGGGCAGCCAGGGACGCATCACCGAACCTGTCATCATTCACGAGGGCGAGGAGCACTATCGGCCGATTTCCTGGGCCGATGCCTTTGAACTCATCGGAGAGCGCATCCGGTCCACCACCCCGGACAAGTGCGTTTTCTACACCTCAGGACGCACCGCCAATGAGACGGCGTTCATGTATCAGCTCTTCGCCCGCTCCATCGGCACCAACAATCTCCCCGACTGCTCCAACATGTGCCACGAGTCTTCCGGTTCGGCGCTCAATCCGACGATCGGCATTGGCAAGGGCACGGTGTCCCTGGAGGACATTCACCAGGCGAAACTCATCTTCGTGGTGGGCCAGAACCCCGGCACCAACCATCCACGCATGCTCTCCGCGCTGAAAGCAGCCAAGGACGCCGGAGGCAAGATCGTCGCCGTCAACCCGCTCCCGGAGGCCGGAAACATTGCGGTCAAGGATCCGCAAACCATCAGCGGGGTACTTGGGGATGGCACTAAGCTCTCTGACGAGTATCTGCAAATCAAGGTCGGCGGCGACCTTGCACTGTTCCAGGCTCTCGGGCACCTGCTTCTGGAGGAGGAAAATGCGAACCCGGGCAGCGTGCTGGATCGCGAGTTCATCGAGTCCCGCACCGCCGGCTTCGACGCCTACCGCGAGGCCCGCAAAACCCTGGACTGGGATGAAATCGAGATGGCAACCGGCTTGCCGCGCGCGCAGATTGAGCGGGTGGCGCAAATGCTCATCGCCTCGGATGCCACCATTTTCTGTTGGGCGCTCGGCATCACGCAGCAACCGCACTCGGTGGACACTATTAAAGAAATCGTCAATCTGCTCTTGCTCCAAGGGAACTTCGGCAAACCTGGTGCCGGAGCCTGCCCGGTACGCGGCCACTCCAATGTCCAGGGCGATCGGACCATGGGCATTTGGGAGAAGCCCAAAGAATGGTTGCTTGCCAATCTTGACCGCGAGTTTTCCTTGAATACCCCGCGCGCGTTTGGTCTGGATGCGCAAGAGACTCTCGATGCGTTCGAAAAGGACGAGATCGACGTCTTTGTCTCGATGGGCGGAAACTTTGCGGCGGCATGCTCGGATTCGGAAAACTTGGAAGCCGGGATGAAGCGTGCGGGCCTCAGCGTGTTTGTCTCCACCAAGCCGAACCGTTCCCACATTGTTCACGGGCGCACCTCCATTATCCTGCCGACGCTCGGCCGAACCGATAAGGATGACAAGCACCCCGGCGGCGCTCAGTTTGTCTCGGTCGAGGACTCGATGTCCATGGTGCACCGCTCCCAGGGGCGTCTTGATCCGGTGTCAGACCACTTGCTCGCCGAGCCGGTCATTGTGGCGCGGATGGCGCAGGCGACGCTTGGCGACGATCACCCGGTGCCGTGGCGAGCCATGGCTGAAGACTATGACGTGATCCGCGACCATATCAGCCGTGTCCTCCCCGGATTCGAGGGATATAACGAGCGCGTACGCAGCAAAAACGGCTTCCAGTTGCCGAACCCGCCCCGCGATACGCGCAGCTTTGCCACCGCAAGCGAGCGCGGTCACTTCACCGTGTCCCCACTGGAATACTTGAATGCTCCCGAGGGCCACCTCATCTTGCAGACCCTGCGCAGCCATGATCAGTACAACACCACCACCTACGGGCTCGATGATCGCTACCGCGGCATCAAAAACGCGCGCCGAGTCATCTTGATCAACCCCGAAGACCTAGCCCAGCTCGGCTTCGAAGATCGGGATCTGGTGGACGTCATTAGCGTCTTTGGGGGGACGAAGCGGCGCGCGGAGAGCTTCCATCTCGTCTCATATCCCACGGCGAGGGGTTGTTGCGCGGCGTATTTCCCGGAGGCCAACGTGTTAGTCCACAAGGATTTGGTGGCCCGTGAATCGAACACACCGGGCTTTAAGGCCGTGACGGTCCGCTTTGAGAAACGGGATACACCGCACATGAACTAAACCTAGGCTCGCAACTGCCTCTGCGTTACGTAGCATAGGAGACATGGGACGCCTCGAGAACTCGCGCATAGCGGTACTCGTCGGCACCGCCGCCACCCTGTTTTACACCGTCCTTTCCTGGGTGCCGTCCTTGTGGTTTGACGAAGCGGCGACCGTCAGCGCCGTCCGCCGTACACCCGCTGAACTCCTGGACCTGCTCGGCAATATCGACGCGGTCCACGGCGCCTACTACTTCATGATGCAGGGCTGGACGGCGCTATTCGGAGTCAGTGAGTTCGCGCTCCGGATCCCCAGTGCTATCGCCGGTGGAGCGAGCGCGGGACTCATTTATGCCATCGGATGCCGGCTGGGTTCCTCGCGTTATGCGCTGGTCGCTGCCGGAATTTTTGCAATCCTGCCTCGAGTTCAATATGCCGCCTTGGAAGCGCGGCCCTTCGTTTTTTCGATGCTGTTTGCCGCTCTTGCGACGTGGGCGCTGGTGCGCATTTGGTCTGCCGATGAAGAAAGGGACCGCACGGCGTTCTGGTGGATCCTTTACGCGCTCTGCGGTGCGCTCGGCGTCCTGTTTTCCCTCTACACGATTTTCCTCTTTGCCGCTCACCTCGTCACGGTCCTACTGGTCCCCGTCCTGCGCCGACGCATGCTCTCCTTCCTGGCTTCCGGCATTTTCTGGGTCGCGCCAGCCGCTGTGATTGGCTTCATCGCCTACGGCCAACGCGATCAAATTGCCTGGATTCGCCCGCTCGGACCCACGACCGTGACGGAATATTTTCTCGCACAATATTCGAGCCGGGTGCAGTTCCTGGATGGCACCGACTACATACCGACCCTCGGAAAAATTGAATCCGCTGCGACAAGCGTGCTGGCGGTCGTGCTCTTTACCTCAGCACTCGTCGGCATCTGGCGAGTGCGACGCGAATTTCTTGTCCGGCTCGCCCTGCCCTGGTTGTTGGTGCCGCTTGCGGCGCTCTTGGCGGGTTCCCTGATTCTCGGCTCGCCGTATTATCTACCCCGCTATCTGACTTTCACCTCGCCCGCAATTGCTCTCCTCAGCGCAGCCGCCCTTGTCCCGAGGGCAAGACCAACAGCCCGACCATTCGCTCGCGCGGTTCCCATCGCGGCCTTGTGCGCCCTGGTGCTCGCGGCAATACCGGCAACCATCAGCTTGCGCACCACCGGCGGCAAAGACGCGAGCTACGACTACCAATGGGTTGCCAAAACGGTCGCCGAAAATGCGCAGCCGGGGGACGCGATCGCACCGATGGGCGGGGAACCTAATCTGATTGTGCGTTCCTCTCCAGACTCGTTCTCGGGACTGGCCGACCCCACCTTGATAGAGCCCGCGGGCAGTATCGATCTGCTCTTTGACGGTCGGGTTGGCATTGCCAGCGCAGCGGATAAGGTGCAGCAATATGATCGGGTGTGGCTCATTCGCGAGAAGAACGACGGCGTGTCCCCGGCTGATCTTGCGGCTCTCGGATATATTCCCAAGACAGAATATACAGGAGTGACGCGGGTAGTCACCTTGTACGTTCGGGGTTAGAGATAGTCGTCCAGCCGCTGCGGTGAGACCAAGCGCGGGTAGCGTGCGCTGAGATGATCGCCCGAGGAGACGCCGCGCAATCTGCGAGATATCCAGGGCCCTAGGTAGGTCTTCGCCCACTGGGCATTTGCCCGGGTGCGTTGCCACCGGGATTGCAACGGGGTTTCGGGCGCCTCTAACGAGTGCTCGGCGGTGATGCCCCAGGCCATTAAGACATTGTGCGCCATCCGGGTGTGGCCAAGCGTCGACATGTGAGTTCGGTCTTCGCCCCACATATGCACAGATGCGAATTCACGCATACGCCAATAGTCGATGATGCCCGCGCCGTGCTCGTGAGCGATTTCGCGCACGAATTCGTTATAGAGCGCGACCCGACCTCGCGTCATCGAAAAGACCTTGGATGCAGAAGGGTTGAATCCGGTAAACATCCACACCTCGGCGCCGGCATCCCGCAAAGCGCCAATGGCTTCGGCATAGCGAAGCATGAGGGCATCGAGATTGACCCGCGGACGCAAAATGTCGTTCGCCCCGGCGTAGATGGTGACAAGAGTCGGCTTCATGGCCAGTGCCGGATCGATCTGTTGCTCGAGAACTTGCAGGAGCTTGCGGCCCCGAATTGCGAGGTTGGCATAACCCCAGCCGAGTTCGTGGGCTTCTAACCCCTCTGCTACCCGGTCCGCCCAGCCTCGAACACCGGTCGGGCGGCGTGCGCAGTCATCGCCCATGCCTTCGGTGAAAGAATCGCCCAATGCCACGTATCGACGCTCAAAATCCACGTCCTTAACTCTACTGAATCCCCGGGTGCCGAAAGGCGCCCGGGGCGGGCATCGCCGTCGTACGTTAAAGCGCAACAGGTTACTAGCACCTTCAGGGTTTTTCCAGTAAGTTCAGGGCATGACCTCACGCGCGCCCTACCTTATTGCCACCTGCGGTTTTCCGAATTTCGGCGATGAGGTGATTACCGCTGGCTGGTTGCGCTATCTGGCTGACGCTGCTCCTGAGTCAACCGTGTGGGTGGACTGTCCGGAGCCGGGCCTGTCTGCCAAGCTGTTTGAGGGCATTCACCCTAAAGCACGGTTCACGAACACGGTGTGGCGCATGATTGCCGAGGCGCCGTCGCAGGAACCGGAGGAATTGCGCGCCCATCTGGAGCGGTTGGTCGCGCACGGGGGGAGCCCCCGGTTTGACTTGGGGCTCGAGACGCTGCGGGATGCGTCCAGTGTGCATGTGCTTGGCGGCGGGTACATTCATGCCAAGTGGCCGCACCACGCCGGGCTCATATACGCGGCACTCGCGGCCCGGGATATAAACGGAGCCGCGCTGTACGCGACCGGACAGGGCCTTGCGCCCGTGCTCGGACCCGAATACGGGTTAGCTGAGGCGCTTGGGCAGTTCGATCACTTGAGTGTTCGGGACGCCTCGAGTGCCGAATTCCTGGGGATTGATGTGGGGCTCGACGATGCCTTTTTGGCGGCGCCCGAGGTGCTCAAGCGTTCGCGCCAGTTGAATTTGGATGCGACGGCGCCGGATGTGCTGGTGTGCGTTCAAGACGACATGGGTTCGCCCGAGCGCATTGGCCACGTGCGCGAACTGGTGCGTGAGCGGGTTGCCGAGGCTGTGGCCGCCGGGAATTCGGTCGGGTATGTGGAGTGCATTCCCGGCAACGACCACCCGGGTTTTGCTGCACTGGCCGATCTCATTCCGGCGGAAAATTTCTACCCGTTCGCGCGGGTGTGGAATGAGGGTATGCCGTTGCGTTCCGGGCAGCACATTCTGACCACGCGGTTTCATCTGCACTTGCTGGGCTCGGCGGCGGGCGCACGTGGGACCGCCTATGGGATTAGCGATGACTACTATGACGAGAAGCATCGCAGCCTGGTGGAACGCGGGTCGGGGTGGGAGTTCGTTCCTGCCTCTGGTGAGAGAGCGCCGGAATTCTCCGACTCCTTAAAGACGCGGTTGTCCGATTATCACGAGCAAAAGGACGCGGAGGCGGCCGGTCTCTACGGATCCAAGAACGCTGCGACGGTGACAGAAATTGAGACACCCCGTCCGGTCACCGGATCGCTCAGGCGCCTGTTGCGGAATAGATGATGTGTGCATCCCCGTTGTTCGGTCTAAGCTGATGTTTAAGTTATTGATCATTAACTGAAAATCTCATCGAAGGACAAACAGTATGAGCAACCCCAAAGACGTGGTCATTCTCGCTGGCGCGCGCACTCCCTTTGGAAAATTGTTGGGATCTCTTGAATCATTTGAGGCCACCGACCTCGGCGGCATGGCGATCTCGGCCGCTCTCGAGCGCGCCGGGGTAGCTCCCGAGCAGGTGGATGCCGTGATCATGGGGCAGGTCATTCAAGCGGGTGCCGGGCAAAATCCCGCACGGCAAAGTTCAATCAACGCCGGTATCGGTTGGGACGTCCCCACCGTCACCATTAATAAAGTCTGCCTATCCGGGCTCACCGCTATTATCGATGCTGCCCGCTTGATCCGCTCCGGTGATGCGGAAGTTGTGGTCGCCGGCGGCCAGGAGTCCATGACCAACGGGCCGCACCTGCTTCCAGGCTCGCGCAAGGGCTGGAAATACGGCGATCTGGCCGCCGTGGATTCGGTGGCGCATGACGGTTTGACCGACGCCTTTGACCACCAATCCATGGGCGCCTCAACCGAAAAGAAGAATGGCGAATTGGGCATCGATCGTGCCGCTCAAGACGAAGTTGCCGCCGCCTCGCACCAGCGCGCCGCGAAAGCGACCGAGGACGGCATCCTCGGCGAAGAAATCGTGGCGGTGAGCGTCCCGCAACGCAAGGGCGACCCGATAGTGGTCAGCGCAGACGAAGGAATTCGCGGGACAACAACCGTAGACTCGCTCAGCGTTCTGCGACCTGCTTTCGCCAAAGACGGCACCATCACAGCGGGTAATAGTTCCCCATTGAGCGATGGCGCTGCGGCCGTGGTGTTGACTACCCGGGAAAATGCGGAGGCCAAGGGTTGGGACTACCTGGCCGTGCTCGGAGCTCCGGGACAGGTCGCCGGTCCAGATACCTCGTTGCACTCCCAGCCGTCCAATGCCATCACACAAGCGCTGGGCCGCCAGGGCTGGTCCACCGAGGATCTGGACTTGATTGAAATCAATGAGGCCTTCGGCTCCGTGGCCGTGCAGTCGCTCAAGGACTTGGACTACCCGATGGACAAGACCAATATCCACGGCGGAGCGATCGCGCTGGGTCACCCGATCGGCGCGTCCGGTGCCCGCCTCGCCTTGAGCGCCGCGATGGAGCTGGCGCGCCGCGGTTCCGGCAAGGCCGCCGTGTCGCTGTGCGGCGGCGGAGGTCAAGGCGAAGCGCTTCTGCTCTACCGCGACTAGGGCGTACGCGACTAAGTTGGTGGCATGAACACCCAGTTGGAAATTTATGGCGCCCGTCCGGTGCCCTTGGCTCGCGTGGAAGAAATCCTGGACGCAGAGCCGGGCCTGGTCACCGGAAAAGTGAACGACAAGGGCAATGGCGAATTCACCATCCATGTGATCGATGGCGAGTCGAATCAGAACTTTTTTGTATTCTCCGGGCCCTTCCACGCTGTGACCGGCTCTCTTCCGGGTGCGGTTGGCGCGCTCCTGCCAGAAGCGACCGTGGTGTATCGCATGAAGGTCGCCGATTTGCCGCCCTCGGTCGAGGCGCTCATGGCCGTATTTGTGGCGACGGTATCGGCAGAGGCCGGCGGTCACGCCTATGACGTCAAGAAACAATCGGTTGTGTTTGGAGATGTGCTGTGAGCCTAGACAATTCCCACCAACGTTTCCTCGACGGCGCCGAGGCATTGGGCCTAGAGGTCGAGGTCATTGATCGCGCGCCGGCCAAGTCGCTGGAAGAGGCTGCCTCCATGCTCGGTATCACGCCGGCAGAGATTGTGAAATCGCTTGTGGTGCGGCATAAGGACGGCAGCTACCTGTTTGCGCTTGTCCCCGGTGATCGGCAAATATCCTGGCCGAAGCTACGTGCGCTCCTGGGGGTTAATAAGGTTTCCATGCCGCCCGCCGATGAGGCATTCACTGCCACCGGATATGAGCGTGGGACCATCACGCCCATCGGCTCCACAACGCCATGGCCCGTATATGCCGATGAACGCATACAAGGTAAGCGCGTGTCGATGGGCGCCGGAGCGCATGGGAAGAGTGTATTCGTCGACGCGGACGAGCTCGCCATCGCTCTCGGCGCGAGCATCGCCGACATCTCCGACTGACCGCCTACCCGGCCCCACCACCGCGTTTCGCATCCCCGTACCGCATTTTCATCCCCATATAAGGGTCTCGAAATGCGGTACGGGGATGCGAAACGCGTAGTGGGTGGAGGTTAGCGCTTGAAACGCAGCGTCACAATCTGGAAGGGCTTGAGCGACACCTCGACCCCGGAATCCGAGGCCAACACGGCACCGCTCGTCTCCTCGAGATCACGCTCGAGGAGGTCCACCTCGGCCACCGAGCCGAACTCGAAGTCCGGGGTGATCTGGGCCTTGTTGCGCCCGCCGGTCGCCTCGTAGACGCGCACAATGACGTCGCCGGACTCATCGTCGGCAAGCTTCACCGCGGAGGGCACCACCGCAGGGTTATCCACCTGGATGGGCGAGGCAAAAGCCGCACCGCCGCGCACTGTGCGCACCGGCAGATTCTGCTGATAACCGGCGCTCACCGCATCCATGGTGCTCGCCCCCGGCACGAGCGCGTAGTGCACGGTGTGCTCGCCCTGATCGGTGAGCGGATCGGGAAAGCGCGGTGCGCGAATCACGGACAAGCGCAGGTCCGTGTACACCCCCTCGGGCCCCTTCTTCCGCGAAATGTCATGGCCGTAGGTTGAATCGTTCGTGACGGCGACACCGTACCCGGGCTCCTCCACCTGCACCCATCGGTGTGCGCAAATCTCAAACTTTGCCGCATCCCAGGACGTGTTTTGGTGGGTCGGCCGGTAGATGTGCCCATACTGAATTTCCGCGGCAGAGCGCTCGGTGAGCACATCCAGGCCAAAGGAGAGCTTCAAGAATTTCTCGACTTCATGCCAGTCCAGCGCGAGCTCAAACTCCACTCGGTCCGAGCCGGGCGCAAGGCGCACAAGCTCGTCCACGCTCGAGTCTCCGAAGGACCGCTTGATCCGCAACGAATCCCCGCCCTCGATGCTGATCGAGTCGACATCGCGCAGATCCGTCACGGTGTTGCGATAAAACTCCTCCACATCCCACGCATCCCACAGATTCGGGAAGTCGGGGTGCAACTGCAACAGGTTTCCGGGCTGACCGGCCGACAGCACCTCCCGCTCGGCCCGCTTATCAAACACGGATGAGAAGGTGCCGTCGGCGTCCACCGTGACACGGAGATTTTCATTCTCCATCACCCAGCCCGAGCCATCTTCGCGCACCGTGGCTGCCGGGTCGCCATCAGGACGTACGACGGCGGAGCGCGCCTCGAGCGCGCCACGCGCGTGGGGTGCCGAATTGACTACTAATTCCTTATCCCCCGACCCGGCAAGAGCGCTCAGCGCAGCGTCGATGATCGCCGTCGCATTGGTGAAGATTTGCTGGTACATCTCCGCGGTCTCCCGGTGCACCCAGGCGATCGAGGTTCCCGGCAGAATGTCGTGGAACTGGAGCAAAAGCACTTGCTTCCACAGCCGATCGAATTCGGCGTAGGGGTACTCGAAACCGGTCTTGAGCGCAGCCGTGGCCGCCCACAGCTCGGCTTCGTAGAGCAGGTGCTCGCTCTTGCGGTTACCCTGCTTGTTCTTTGCTTGCGAGGTGTAGGTGGCGCGGTGGTACTCCAAGTAGAGCTCTCCGCTCCAGACCGGAGGGTTCTGGTAATCCGCTTCGGCGCCTTCGAAAAAGGCGCGCGGGGACTCCATGACCACTTGGGCACTTCCCTCTAGGTCGCCGGTGCGCGCAATGCGGGCGAGCATTTCTCGGGTGGGTCCGCCACCGCCGTCGCCCCAACCAAATGGTGCAAGCGAACGGGATGCCGCCCCCTTGTCCTGGAAGTTGCGTACCGCGTGGGCGAGCTGGCCGCCGGAAATGTCCGAGTTATAGGTGTCAATGGGTGGGAAGTGCGTGAATACCTGGGTCCCATCCAGGCCCTCCCACATGAAGGTGTGGTGTGGGAATTTGTTGGTGGTATTCCAGGAAATTTTCTGGGTCAGGAACCACTTATTGCCGGCGAGCTTGACGATCTGGGGTAGCGCTGCCGAGTAGCCGAAGGAGTCCGGCAACCAGACTTCTTGGGTTTCGACGCCGAACTCGTCCATGAAGAAGCGTTTGCCGTGCACGAACTGTCGGGCCATCGCTTCGGAGCCGACCATGTTGGTGTCAGACTCCACCCACATGCCACCTACCGGGACAAACTGGCCCTTTTTGACCAGGTCCTTGACCTTGGCGTAGGTCCCCGGTTTGTGTTCCTTGAGCCACGCCAGCTGCTGCGCTTGGCTCATCGCAAAAATGTAGTCCGGGTGATCCTCCATCAGGTTCACCACGTTCGCGGTGGTTCGCCCCACCTTGCGGACGGTTTCACGCAACGGCCACAGCCACGCGGAGTCGATGTGCGCGTGGCCAACGGCGGAAATCCGGTGTCCAGTCTTGACCGCCGGGGAGGACATTACCTCTTCCAATTCGGCGCGCGCCGCGGCCGCGGTCCCCGGAATGTCCTGCAAATCCAGGGCGTCCAGTGCCTTTTCCACCGCAAGCAAGATGGTGTATTTGCGCGGGTTACCGGAGTCGAGTTCGCGCTCGAGCTGACCTAAAACTTCCAGATCCTGCACCAGTTCCCACACGTCCTGGTGCAACTCGTTGATGTCGGCGCGTTCCAGCGTATAGATGGGCTTATCTCCCGCGGTGGACTTCTCGCCCAGGTTCGTGGGCCGCATTCCGCCCGGTCCCATGATGTTGGGGTTCGCCGCCGCCTCGACGTACACGTCGAACTTGCCGCCCGGTGCGGTTTGTTCGTTGACCGGGATCCACTGGTTAAAGGGGTTGATGGCCTTGATGACCGTGCCATCCGGGGTATATACCAATCCCTCGGCTTGGAAGCCCGGAGAGTGTTGGCCAAACCCCAAGTTGAAGACGACCTCGGGATTGTCAGTGCCGGCTGGAACCTCGCCCTGCACACGGAACCAACTGGTCCCCCATGCCGGGCCCCATGAGTCTCCCACCGCCGTCGTACTATATTCTGCTTGCTGCGCGTCCTGGAAGGGGACGGGCTCGCCTTGCCCGCCCTCGACGTGCCACACGGTGAGGTTCAGCGGTGCGACCGGGGTGTAAATGGCGGGTTGCAAGCGCTCCTCGAGGACGCGGCGCAGGCGGTCTTCGGTGGTTTTTCGGATGTCATGCATGAGCGACAGTTGCTCCATTCTGTGGGGTCTTCAGGTGGTGCATGGACTGAGTAGCGGTAATTCCGCGAGCGGCGAGGTAATCAGCATTTTCTGCTTGCGACGCTAACACGACCGTAGGACGCTCGCCACGCATGGCCAATTCCATCCAGGCGTCAAAGAATTCGCCGCCGGGTTTGCAGATTTCCCGGCCGGTGCCCTGCCGTTCATCCTCAAGTTCGAGGATCAGCGCGGTTTCGCGGGGAGCAGGAGTCGTCACATGCTGGCGGCGCTCGGCATACTCTTTGAAGACGGCGCCTTGAGCTTTGATCTCATTGTTGTTGGCGAGCAGGCCGAGGCTGTATTCCAGGTCGGGGAAATCTGCGAGGGCGCGATCCACATCGTGAGAGCACCACCAGGTCACGCCGTAGAGATCCTGCGTGTCCAGCGCGTAATCCAGAGTGCGGCGCATAAACTCGGGCGCGTCCGCGGCGCTGACGTGCGGGCTCGGCGCACCAATCTCTTGTAGCCAAATTTGACGATGCGGATCCTTGGCATACGCGCGACCCAATTCCATGAGGTAAACGGGAAGCAAGAAGGACTGCTCGCTCATGCCGCCGTAGGTCTGCGCGGTGTTGTTGAACACCCAGGAATGAATGGTGGTGCGGGCGCCGATATTGGCGGCAAGTTCCGGGGTGAAGGGGTGAGCCGAGTCGAAGAAGGAGGCGTCGAATTCCGAGTGGTGGTGTTCCGCGTCCGGCGCGCCCTCGGCGCTCGCCTCAATCATGGTGCGCATCCAGGCTTCCGCCTGGTCTACCGTCGCGACGCTCCGAGTGGGATGCGCGCTCCAGGTGAACTGGCTGAATTCGTTGCCGATACTGGTTCCCAAGAAGTTGGGGTGGCTCTTGAGCCGTTCGGCAATCGCGCGCAGGTAGGTGGACTGGCCCTCGATGATGCGCGGGTCCGTGATGAGGTTCGCCTCATGCCACGTGGCCGCCCACGAGGGGACGAAATCGAAGCTGGAGAGGTGGCCTTGGAGTCCGTCAACGCTGACGTCCAAGCCGAGATCGCCGGCGATCTCCACCATTTTCGCCAAATCGTCAAGCGCGCTCTGCCTAATGAGCGTGCGATTCGGTTGGAAAAGTGTCCAGAGAGCGAACACCCGCACGTGGTCCAAGCCCAATTCGGCCAGCTTGCTCAGGTCTTCCTTGACCTCGCCGGCGTCGAAGTCGAGCCAGTGGTGAAACCACCCTCGCGACGGTGTGTAATTGGCGCCGAAGCGTGGTGGCGCCACAAGCGGTACAGGCATGGTGCGGGGTCCTCGTTCTGTGCTGGAACTGTCCTGATGTCGAGTTAGCAAACGTGGCTGCCGGGGCCGCCGTGGCACCTGGAGACTCGTTGCTAATCCGTTTTAGTTAATCCGATGAAATAGCACACTATCGACAATGGGTGTCAAAGTACAGACGAAATTGCCATGATGTTGAGGGGTGGCGCGGCGTCCAGCGGCACTCACCCGCCGTAGATTGCGGTGCTTTCACGCTCGGTGACATGGGGGGTGGGAACGCGCACTGCGAAGTAATCCTCCGGCGTCTCGATCAGCCGCAAGAGCGAGTTGGCGACTTCTTCACCGAATTCAAAGGTGTCGCGGCTCAGCGCCGTGATCGAGGGGTGAGTCAACCGGGTGAGCAGGGAATCGTCGAAGGACATTATGGAGACGTCTTGCGGCACCGATAGACCCTTTTCCATGAGGGCGCTCAATCCGGCGAGCGCCATCACATCCGAGTCATAAATGACCGCGGTGGGGCGCTGGGGCGCATCCATGAGTTTGCGGGTCGCCGTGGCCGCCTCCCGATCGGAAAAGTCGGTGGGCTCGGAAAGGATCTCCAGCTCTGGATGGCTCGCACCAGCGGCGCTCACCGCGAGCCGGCGTTGCCTGGTATGGGAAAACTCTTCGAGACCGTGGACGTGGGCAATGCGCCGATGCCCTAACTCATAGAGGTGGCTAATGGCTTGGGCCATTGCCTCTTGGTCATCGGCCCATACCACCGCGTACTTTCCATGGTCGGGTGTGCTGGCCACCAATACGGCGGGCATTTCCAATTCGGCAATGACGCTAAAACGCGGATCATTGACACGGGCGTCAAAAAGGATGACCCCGTCCACCCGGCGCTCTCGCCACCATTGCCGGTACTCGGCTATCTCGGCGTCGATGGACTCAACGATTTTCATTTGCAGACCGATTCCCACCGAAGACAGCACCGATTGCACACCCGAAATCATGAGCATGAAGAAGGGCTCCAGACTAATGGTGCGAGCCGGTCTCGCGATGACCAGACCCACGACCCCGGTTCTATTACCGCCCAGAGTGCGCGCCGCAAAGTGCGGGCTCCATTCCATTTGTTCGGCAACATCCAAGATGCGTTTGCGAGTCTCTTCGCTGACTCCTGGACGACCATTGAGCGCAAAAGACACGGCACCCTTGGACACACCGGCCATCTTGGCAATATCCCCAATACCGGGACGTTTTTTCGCCATGGACACCCTCCGTTGTTGTGCGCGCCTCGCGAATGCTGGGCTTGCGCCAATTGCTTGGACTGAGCATAGCGAAGTTGAGGCGACGCACCACCCTTTGGTACGGGGTTAGCCGAATTTTTCTTGCCATAAGCGGTTGCCGTACGCGCTTGCCGTACGCACGAGTAACATCTTCACAACGGATGGCGGGCGCTGTCTTGACATTGCCGCGTCGGGGCGTGGATAGTGGGCATACTAAATCGTTTTATCAAAGTGGGTGCGCGAATCGAGGCACACCCCCGGATAACGAAGGAACAGTGAAGTTCGCATGAAGAAATTTCTCAAGGGCATCGCGGTGGCCGCGGCTGCCACGCTCGCACTCACCGCGTGCGGTAATGGCGGGGACAGCGGTAGCGCCGAAACCGTCAACCCCGCTGACGTCAAGGGTGAAATTGTGTTCCAAACCTGGGCGCTGACACCCAAGTTCCAGGACTACCTCGATAAGGTCATTTCCGGTTTCGAGGAAAAGTATCCTGGCACCACAGTGAAACTCCAAGATCAGCCCGGGGACGGCTACTCGGACAAGATCGTGTCCCAGGCAAGCACAAACACGCTCCCGGACGTCATTAACCTGCCGCCGGACTTCGGCGTGGCGCTGGCCAAGCAGGGGCTGTTGGCAGACGTCAGCAAATTGGATCCCAACCTGGACAGCACCTACGTCAAGGGCGCCCTGGACGCCTACCGGTATAAGGGAGTTGAGGGCACGTATGGGTTCCCGTGGTACCTGAACACCGACATCAGTTACTGGAACACCCAAATGCTCCAGGACGCCGGACTGGACACCTCCAGCTTCCCGAAGACGGTCGATGAGCAGTTCGAGTGGGCGCAAAAGATGAAGGACGCGACCGGAGGAAAGTCCTACCTGCTCTCCTCCAAGCCGGGGCTGGCCGACTTTGTCCGTGCCGGCATTGACGTGCTTAACGAGGACGGCACCGAAGCGGTATTCAATACCGATCAGGCCGCCGAAATCCTGCAAAAGTATGTGGACGCCTATCAGAACGGCCTCTACCCCTCCTCCGTGCTCAACGACGACTACCTTGGCAACTCCAAGCTCTTCACTCAAGGCGAGGTCGCCTACACCACCGGCGGCGGCCCGGCATACAAGAGCTTCGTCACCGATAACCCGAGCCTGGAGGGCAAGATCGGGATGAGCGCCGCACTGAACGATACTCCTCCCCTATACGTGCAAGGCATCTCCATTCCGGAAAGCAGCCAAAACAAGGCGACGGCCGTTGCCTTCGCACAATACTTGCTGAGCCCGGAGAACCAACTGGAGTTCGCCAACCTCACCAACACCTTCCCCAGCACAACGGCGAGCGCGGATGATCCATCGCTCTCCAAGAGCGACGGCACTCCGGAGGGGGACGCCAAGGTCTTGGCCTTCGAATCCTTGCAAAAGGCCAAGGTGCTGGTGCCGGTGGAGTTCAACGACGCAATGAACACCATTGTGAATCAGCAGATTGCCTTGGCGATGAAGGGCTCGATCGAGCCCAAGGCCGCACTCGACTCGGCCGCTGATCAGGTCAACCGCCTGCTCAAGCAACAAAACTAGATTGAACGGGTTGGGGCGCTTGCAAGCGCCCCAACCCGTTTACCTAACCCCCACTCCATCCGTCGAGAGAACACCTGAGATATTTATGCGCACACACCACCCAGCAACGCCCTGGCTGTTGGCGGCGCCCGCCCTGTTGTGGCTCGCCGTCTTTAGCCTCTGGCCGGCCATCAACACGGTACGCCTCTCCTTCACATACGCGACCCCCCTGGGACGCACCGAAAAGTTCATCGGCGGCGAGAACTACGTCGACATTTTCTCCGACCCGCAATTCCTCAACGCCTTGCTCAACTCGGTCGTCTACATGATTGTGTGTGTACCGTTGTTGACCTTGCTCCCACTTGGCCTGGCCATCCTGGTGCAAAAGAAACTTCCCGGCATCACCTTTTTCCGCACGGCGTTTTATACCCCTGTGGTGGCCAGCGCCGTGGTCGTCGCGCTGCTGTGGTCCTGGATGCTGGAGGACCGCGGCCTCGTCAACGGGATTGCCGAGTCTCTGGGCTGGATTCAGGGTCCGCTGCCCTTCCTCACCGACCGTTGGTTGGTGATCTTTAGCGCCATCTCCCTCACCATCTGGAAGGGCCTGGGCTACTACATGATTATTTACATCGCCGCGCTCGGCAATGTATCCCAGGACCTTCATGAAGCCGCGGCGATTGACGGCGCCAACGCCTGGCGGCGGTTCTGGAGCGTCACGGTTCCCGGTGTTCGCGGCGCCATGATCTTGGTGGCCATCATGATCTCGGTATCGGCGCTACGTATCTTTACCGAGCCGTATATTTTGACCGGCACTACCGGCGGTCCCGGCGGCTACGCGTCCAGCCTGGTCATGCTTATTCAGCAATACGCCAGGGGTTTGCAGGGCAACCTCGGGTATGCCGCCGCGCTCTCGGTGGTCTTGTTCTTCGTCTGCTTGATCCCGATGATCGCCTTGGCCCGGCTGAACCGAAAGGGGAATGACGAATGAGCGCTTCCACTGGTATCGACCAAGGAACCTTCCGTCAACTCGACCAGACCACGCCGGCGCCCAAGAAGCGTCGCCGAGCCCGCGGTTTCAACTCAATCAGCCCCCGGGAAACCGTGGTGCGCTATGTGTTGCTGCTGTTTGTCCTGCTCATCACCATTGGGCCGTTCTTGTGGCAACTCTCCACCTCGCTCAAGGGCCCGGCCGAAGACATTTACGCCAAGACTCCGCAGTTCATTCCCACTGACCCCACCCTCAACAACTATGAGCGCGTCGCCGAGGCCATCCCGGTCATGAGCTACATCGGGAACTCGCTGATCGTGGCGGCCCTGACCATTGGCGGAAACGTTATTGGTGCCACCCTTGCCGGTTTCGCCTTTGCAAAATTGAAGTTTAAGGGCCGGTTAGTGGCGCTTTCGCTCTTTTTCGTGACGCTGGTGCTCCCGGGCGAGGCGACCATCATTTCCCAGTTCGTGACGATCAAAGAGCTCGGGCTAGCGGACACACTGCTCGGTGTGGCCCTCCCCGGCATGATCGGCATGCTCAACGTGCTGCTCATGTTCAATGCGTTCCGCGGCATCCCGGCCGAAATCGACCAGGCAGCCATTATGGACGGGGCTAACGTGTGGCAGCGTATTCGCTACATCGGTTTCCCCGCGGTCAAAGGCACGCTGGCCATCGTGGTGATTTTCGCGTTCATCGGGGCATGGGATGACTTCCTCTGGCCGCTTATTGTGCTGACCAATCCCAACAACTTCACGCTGACCCTCGGTCTGCAATATTTGCAAGGTACCTTCTCCAATGACCCGCGCCTCATTGCCGCGGGCGCCATGATCGCATTCATCCCCCTGGCCATACTCTTTGCCCTAGTACAGCGTTGGTTCTTCAAGGGGGTTGGCGAAGGCGCGGTTAAGGGGTAAAACGGACAACGGGGCAATTATCGAAGGAGTGAGAGTGCGCGCACGCAAATCGACGGCCGCAAACCCCTCGATGAGTCGCGCCGCTTTCATCCGGATGGGTGCCATCGGCCTGGGCGGCGCACTTGCCGCCCCGGCGCTCACCGGCGCGGCGCGCCCCAACGCGCCGACCACATCACAGCCCCAGAGCCTAGCAAGGACCAGAGTGACATCGCAGCGCACCGAATCCACCGATGTCCCACGCCCGAGCATCGATAACCCACCCGGACCGGTCCTGCCTGCCGACAGCAGCGGGGGCATCCCCGAGGGACCCTCGACCTACGGATTCTGGGCCAACGACCTCCTGAAGTGGAGCCCGGAAACCGATCCGCACGCCAAACACTTTGTTTGCCATATTCCACGTGCCGAACGGATCGCCCCCTTCGCCCAAACTCAGGCTCACCCCAGCCTGGACCCGCGCGTGCAGATGCTCGCCATTGACGGGGACTATCGGGGCAGCATTTATGACGAGCGCGCCCGCGCCATCGGCGACGAAGATTACGTTTACACCTTCCGCTTTTGGCCATACCTCGACGTTTTCTCCTCCTGGCACGGTCAACTCACCCCCGACGTTCCCGCGAGCGCCGTCAAAGACCGCAACGCAGCGGGCCGCACCTACGGTGTCCTTGAACTCCCCAACGCCGGGTGGACCGAGGCGGCCCACAAGAACAGGGCCCGGGCACTCGGCTGCTGGTTCTGGCCCCGGGAGGGCGCCGACTTTGACGCGCTACTCGCTCAAGACCCCATCGGCACATTCCCCATTGCGGACAAACTCATCGAGCTGCGCCGCTACTTCGGCTTCGATGGGTACTTCATGAACCAAGAAGCGGCCCTGACCACAAAGCAAGCCGCTACCCTCCGCGCCTTCCTGGAGTACCTGAAGGCGCAAGATCCTGAATGCTACCTCCAGTGGTATGACGCGATGCTCCCCGACGGCACCCTCGACTACCAAAACATGATCAACACAGAGAACGTTTCCTGGCTCGGCACACCGGGCCGGCCGCTGTGCGATTCGCTCTTCATGAATTACGGCTGGCTGCGTGGCTGGGACACCACCGGCGAAGACGGCCCCGACCCCGACCTCACCCGCTCGGCCCAAACCGTCACGGACGCGGGCTTTGACCCATTCGAGGTCGCCTTTGGCACCAGTGAATTCCAAATGGGCGGTTTCAACCCCTCGGAACGGTACTCGGATCTCGCCACCCCGAACAAAACTCCCCCGGTCAGCTGGGGCACGTTCGTGATCAACGAGATGTGGCAGCGCGGGTGCAGCGACGGCACCACCCGCACACCCGAGGGCCGCGCCCTCTATCGCCAAGCCGAGCAACGCTTCTGGTCCGGCCCGCGCGGTAACCCGCTGTGGAGCGGCAGGCTGAGCGAACCCACCATGCCCGGGCGCAGCAACATATGGAACTATGAGGCGTTCGACGGCGTTGCTCACGCGATCGTCGAAAAGTCACCTTATGCGCGGCTCCCCATCCGCCACACCTTTAATATCGGAGTCGGTAGCGGCTTTTGGATCGCCGGGCAGCAAATGAGCCAGAAACCGTGGAACGATGCCGGAAATGCCGACCCGGCGCTGACATGGCAGTACTGGATCGACGAGAAGCAGCCCGACACCACCAC
Organism: Haematomicrobium sanguinis DSM 21259; assembly: GCF_000688395.1. Classification (GTDB taxonomy): domain Bacteria; phylum Actinomycetota; class Actinomycetes; order Actinomycetales; family Micrococcaceae; genus Haematomicrobium; species Haematomicrobium sanguinis. The sequence goes on from NZ_JIAG01000016.1 coordinate 66,500, forward strand.
GGCCGCACTCGATGAGTCACTCGTCTGGGAGGGCGCGCACTCGCTCGCGCTGGAGAACGGAAACAGCCAACCGCTAGAGTGCACCGTGCACCTGTTCAAGACGGATATCACCGTCAGCGAGCCAACAATTGCTCGCGTTACCGCAGCCCACGAGGGCGCCGTGGATCTCACACTGATCGTGACCCCGTACGAGGACCCGACCACCCAACGCACCATCACCCTTACGCCCTACGGCAATGCGGCCGCCCCCTGGCGCCACTACCAAGCCAGCGTCCCCGCCACCATTGGTCGGATTGCACGCGTCAGTCTTGGCATCTCATCTCCCGACGCCTCGCGCGTCAATATCGGCCAGGTGGATATTCTGGACAGCGAGGCGGCACCGGGAATGCCGCAGAACTTTAGGGTCTCAAGCTTTGACAAGACCGAGACCGGCTGGCAAGCCTACTTTGATTGGGATCTCGCCAAGGACGCCTACGCCTATGACGTCCTCGCGGTGCAGTCCGGAAGCAAGACCTGGCTCGGCCGCGTCCACCGCGACTGCTTTTTCGCGGCGGGACTGGATGCCCAGCCCGGCTCCACATTTGAACTCGTCGCCATTGGCGAAAACGGCGCTCGATCGGACGCCGCCCAAGCCCAGGCCGTCTAGTTACCACGCCGACGGGCTCCCCACGAGCGCCCAAGCACCCCAGCGGGTGGCGACCATTCGCTCCCAAGGCGAGCATCGCCGTCGTGCTTCATGCAGGGGACCAGCCCCGCAAGCGGAAACGCGAAACGGCCCGGCCCCCGCGATGGGGAACCGGGCCGTTTCTCGCGTCGCCGATATCAGGCGGCGCGTACCAAAGAGAGTGTGTTACTTGAGGGTAACGGTTGCGCCAGCTTCTTCGAGCTGAGCCTTAGCCTTCTCGGCGGCTTCCTTGTTGGCGCCTTCGAGAACCGGCTTGGGAGCGCCGTCAACCAGGTCCTTGGCTTCCTTGAGGCCGAGGGAGGTCAGGGCACGAACTTCCTTGATCACTGCGATCTTCTTATCGCCAGCGGCCTCGAGGATGACGTCGAATTCGTCCTTCTCTTCGGCAGGAGCGTCGCCACCGGCACCGCCGGCAGGAGCGGCACCAGCAACAGCAACGGGAGCAGCAGCTGTGACATCGAAGGTCTCTTCGAATGCCTTGATGAACTCGGAGAGCTCAATGAGGGAGAGTTCCTTGAATGCGTCGAGCAATTCTTCGGTGGAGAGTTTCGCCATGATGGGATCCTTTGTTTCTTGTGCCTCGCGCGTGAGGCGGGTCTATGGTTGTGCTGGCCTTGGGCTCGCCCCAGTGGGTGAGCGGGGCCGGCGCATTCGGCGGATGCCGAGGGTCTTATGCGGCGTCGTCCAACTTGGCGCGCAACGCGTCCACAGTGCGTGCCGCTTGGGAAAGCGGAGCCTGGAACAGGTATGCGGCCTTGGTGAGCGAGCCCTTCATTGCGCCAGCCATCTTGGCCAGCAGAACCTCGCGGGACTCGAGGTCCGCAAGCTTCTTGATGCCGGCCTCGTCAATTGCGGCACCGTCGAGGTAACCGCCCTTGATGACCAGCTTGTCGTTCTCTTTGGCAAAGTCACGCAGGCTCTTGGCGACCTCTACGGGGTCTCCGGTGACAAATGCAATGGCCGTGGGGCCTTCCATCTTGCCTTCGAAAGCGTCGATTCCGACTTCCTTCGCGGCAATGTCAGCGAGCGTGTTCTTCACCACGGCGTAGCTCGCGTTGGCGCGCAGTGAATTACGCAGCTGCTTGAGCTGGTCCACTGTGAGCCCGCGGTACTCCGTCAAAACAGCGGCGCTGGAGTTGCGGAAATTCTCCACCAACTCTGCAACGGCGGCTGCCTTTTCCGGGTTCGCCATGGTACTCCTTCCGGTAACATCTCTGTGCCGGTCGGCCCAACAAAAAACGCCCCATGCAGGCGCATAGGGCGTGGCTTCGTCTTAATGACGACGGCGTTGCTCTCTTCACCTGCGTAGGTCGCCTTTTTCAGGGCTTTACAAGCAGATTTCGCTGCCTCACCATTACTGGCTGGAGACATGGAAATCCGCCGACCGACGGTCTTTGGTAGTTCCAGTGTATGGGAGGGCGCGCGTTTTCCCCA
>NZ_JIAG01000017.1 GCF_000688395.1 Haematomicrobium sanguinis DSM 21259
CGACAGGGAAGCCCGCAGTCATGGCCAACCAATAAACAAAAATATTGGTATCAACAAACAAATGACACACTATTGAGATATCAAACAACAACCACGCCGACACCAGCTGATCCGAACTCGGCTGAGGCCTTCGCCTCACAAGTCCTTCACGATCAACATCGCTCCGGCGCAACTTTTCTAGCTTACACCCTTCAGATCCTCTTTGCAAGTCCTGCGCGAAACTTTTTTCTCAGCCGCCTACAAAACAGACCCCGAAAGGTCTCTCGCAGTTGGATAAGAGTTCCGCTCCTTGCCTTTTCGGCGTCTGAAGCGCGGATATCAACTCTAGCACCACAAAATCCGAAAGCGCAACTGCGATCGCACGTGATCTACGCCACGCCTCAAAACCTGTGGATTTACGCGGATTTTGGCTTCAAGAAGACGGCACCGAGCGGCGGAACCCGCAAGCTCAATGACGCGGGCTGACCATCATACTCACCAGCACTTGCCACGAGCCCGGAAGCATTGACCACGCCTGACCCGCCGAATTCGGATGCGTCGGTGTTGAGCACCTCGTCCCACTCGCCTGCCACGGGCACGCCGATCCGATAATCCTCGTGCGGACCGCCGGCAAAGTTCACCACAAAAACTACCGGGCGACCCGCGCCATCGGTGCGGCTAAACGCTAAAACGTTCGCATCGCCGTCGTGCGCTTTGATCCAGGCAAAGCCGCGCGGCTCGGTGTCCAACTCATGCAAAGCCGGTGTTGAGCGGTAGAGCTCGTTCAGCGCCTTGACGAGAAGCATCACCCCGCGGTGCGCTGGCTGCTCGCTCATCCACCACTCAAGCCCGTGCTCCTGACTCCACTCGCCCTCCTGGGCAAACTCGGTTCCCATGAAGAGCAACTGCTTGCCCGGGTGCGCCCACTGGAACGCCAAGTACGCGCGCACATTGGCGAGCTGTTGCCAGCGATCGCCGGGCATCTTGCGCAGCAACGACCCTTTGCCGTGCACCACTTCATCGTGAGAGATCGGCAAGATGTAGTTCTCCGAATACGCGTACACCATGGAGAAGGTGATCTTGTCGTGGTGCCACTTGCGGTTGACCGGGTCCTCCTCCATGTATTGCAGCGAATCGTTCATCCAGCCCATATTCCACTTGAACCCGAAGCCGAGCCCGCCCTCGGACGTGGGTTTGGTGACACCGGGGAAAGAGGTGGATTCTTCGGCAATCATCATGATCCCCGGATAGCGCTTGTACGCGGTGGCATTGGTTTCCTGCAGGAACGCGATCGCCTCCAGGTTCTCGCGGCCGCCGTACCGGTTGGGACGCCACTGCCCGTCCTCGCGCGAGTAATCCAGGTAAAGCATGGAGGCGACGGCGTCGACGCGGAGCCCATCGACGTGAAACTCCTCAAACCAGTAGAGCGCGTTCGCCACCAGGAAGTTGCGCACCTCATTGCGGCCAAAATCGAATATCAGCGTGCCCCAGTCCGGGTGTTCGCCAAGCGCCGGGTCCGCATGCTCGTAAAGCGGCTCGCCGTCAAAGCGGGCGAGCGCCCACTCATCCTTCGGGAAGTGCGCGGGAACCCAATCGACGATCACGCCGATCCCCGCTTGGTGCAGCGTGTCCACGAGGTACCGGAAATCATCCGGGTGCCCAAAACGCGAGGTCGGCGCGTAATACCCGGTGACCTGGTATCCCCAGGACCCGCCGAAGGGGTGCTCGGCGACCGGCATGAATTCGACATGCGTGAATCCCTGCCACGTCACGTATTCGACCAATTGCTCGGCCAGTTCCCGGTACCCGAGCCCCGGCCGCCACGATCCCAAATGCACTTCATAAATACTGATGGGGTCCGCGTGCGGCTGGGATGCCGCGCGGCGCGCCATCCACTCTTGGTCACCGAATTGATAGTGAGATTCGACGACGATGCTTGCGTTCTCCGGCGGAACTTGCGCAAATCGGGCTACTGGATCCGCTTTATCTCGCCACACCCCGTCCTTGCCAAGCACCTCATACTTGTAGAGCGCACCGGCTTCGACACCGGGAATGAAGATTTCCCAGATACCCGAGGAACCCAGCGAACGCATCGCCGCGCCGGTGCCGTCCCAACTGTTGAAATCACCATTGACGCGCACCGCTTGGGCATTGGGCGCCCAGACCGCGAAAGCGGTACCGGCCACGTCGCCAAGCTTGGAGGAGTAATGCTTGGTGTGCGCGCCGAGCACTTTCCACAGTTCTTCGTGACGGCCCTCGGCAATCAGGTGCAAATCAAGTTCGCCGAGCGTGGGGAGGAACCGATACGGGTCATCGATCAGGTACGGCTCGGAGTCAGGGTAGGTGACCCCGATCCGGTAATCCGGGATCCGTCCCGGGCTCTCGGCGGGGATGCTCGCGACCCAGATGCCGTCCACCTCGTGGTGCATCGGGTATTCGGCGCGTTCGGTGACCACGTCCACTCGATCGGCGAACCTCTTGAGGGTGCGGATCTGAACGGTGTTCTCATCAATCAGATGCGCGCCGAGCACGGCGTGCGGCTGGTGGTAGCGCCCGGCCGCGACCAGGCCGAGAGTGGTCGCATCCGGGCTCGACTCGTCGTGGCGTTGCATATCGGTGCTGTCCCCGTCTTGGACGGCCACTTCCGGCGTAGCTACTTCCGCCGCTGCCGCCGCTGCCGCGTCCGGGCCGCCGAGAAGTATGCGCAACGCCTCGGCGGGGATCGGCACAAACTCGGGCCGGTTTCGCAGTTCGTAACGCACCTCGTAGAGTGCTTTGTCAGCCAGAAGCGCGGTCAACAGCGGATCATCCTTGAGCGGGACGGGGGCCGTCGAATTGTACCCGCCGAGGAACGCCCGCTGCGCCGCGGCGCTGAACTCGGCCCGGCGCTGGCCGCCCGCCCAGGACGCGTAATCGAAGGAACGCAGCATTCCCGCTACATCGCGGGCGGGAATGTCTTGCTGCCCGCGATCCGAGTGCTCGCGAAGCGGTTCGCCCTCGAAGTCGAGGATGAACCAATTACCGGCACCTTCAAAGAGCAGCTGGCCCAGGTGAAAATCACCGTGAATAAGTTGCAGGGTCGGCATTTCATCCATGGCAGCGGCCTCGTCAATAATGCGGTCTAAGGCCGCGGCGGGGTCCGCGGAATCGGCCGCCGAAGCCTCGGCGCCCTCAACTCGTGCCACGACCTGCTCCCACTGTGCCCGCAACCGATCGGTCAGCGCGCTCATGAACGCGATCCGCGCCGACTCGGTTGGCGTCGACGAGCCATAAACGCGCCGCAAATCGCGGTGCATCCTCCCGGTCACTTCGCCAATTGCTTGAGCGTGTTCGGTGAAGTCGGCACCGGATGCGGCCAGGCGGGACGCCATCTCATAGGCCTCCTGGGTTTCGGCCAGGAATTCTCGGACCACGCAGACGTCCCCGCGAACCGGCGCCTCGCCCCCGGAAGAGGTATCTTCCATCCAGGAGCACTGGAACCAGGCGTGGGTTGCCGGCACATATTCAGCGCCGGCGCCCTCGAGCCCCGAGGTGAGCTTGCGGTCCAGGTTTTCCCCGGGACCAATGACCCGGAAGAACTTCACCATGAGCGGCGTCCAGGCCCCCGTCACCACCACCGAGGTATTGGACTGCTCGCCAAGCAAGGGACGCACCTGCACCAAATCGGGCAACGAATGCAATTGCACGTCAGCACTCGAGCCGGCCGAAAGTAGCGCACCCGCCACTTGCGCCCGAGCCAGTTCCAGCCACTGGGTGACAAATACCGGGTCTGCGGTGCCGTCATAGACAAACGCATCCGTCTGACCCTGGCCGGCACCCTCGTGCTGCACCTTGCCGACAAACCAGCTTTCCAAATCCGGCAACTTTGACTCGCGAATGGTCAACGGGACAAAGAGAGTCGCCTGACGATCGGCGAACTTCACCTGCAGCATCAGCACTTGCAGGTCCACGATTCCCTGCGGGTCTTCGAGCGCAAAACCGCCGACTTCGAAGAGTTCAAACGTCTCGCTGGCGTGTCCGGGGAACCAACGCCGGGTGGGCAACCATTCGTGCAGCAACTGCTGTAGAGATGTGGTGAGTAGACTCATGATGCCTCGCTTCGTTGGTCGACTTTTGCCTGATAGGTACGTGTATGGATCAGTCCGACATCCCACTCCCCTGCCCAATCGCGACCGGGGCGCTAATGACCGGCATCGCCTCGGTGGCAGGATTGGTTGGATTTGAATTCTTGGATCGCATACGCAACCAGAAGAAATCGTGAGAACCGAGCGTTAAGGTGGCATCGCCGTCGTTATTAACTCCCGGGAAAATGGTGCCGCCGAAAAGATCCCGCAAGCCGCGCCCCTCGAAACCGGGCACCTTGATCGTCGCCGAAGCCGGGTGCTGCGAGAGGTTGAAGACGCACAGGATCGTTTCCTCGTTGGGATCCTCCTCGCGCGGGACGGTGCGCAAGAACGCGAGCACGGCTTCATTGTCGGCCTCGAGCTGGACGTAGTCGCCGAGCCCGAATGCGAGGTGTTGGCGGCGGATGCCGAGCATTTGGCGCATCCAGTGCAAGAGCGAGGACGAGGTCGCCATCGCGGCCTCCACGTTCACGTGCTGATAGTTGTAGACCAGCGACTGCACCACCGGCAGATACAGCTTGCCCGGGTCCGCGGTGGAGAAACCGGCATTGCGGTCCGGGTTCCACTGCATGGGGGTGCGGGAGGCATCGCGGTCCTCGAGCCAAATGTTGTCCCCCATGCCGATCTCGTCGCCGTAATAGAGGAAGGGTGAGCCGGGAAGGGAGAGCAAGAGCGCGTTGATGAGCTCGAGTTCGGCGCGCGAGTTGTCCAAAAGCGGCGCGAGTCGGCGGCGAATGCCCACGTTGGCACGCATGCGCGAGTCCGGAGCGTACCAGCCGAGCATCGCTTCGCGCTCCTCGGGTGTGACCATTTCGAGAGTGAGCTCATCATGGTTGCGCAAAAACGTACCCCACTGGGCGCCCGGCGGGATTTCCGGGTTGTCCAACATGGATTGAATGATGGGCGCCGCCTTTTGGTCGCGCAGCGCATAAAAGAGGCGCGGCATGATCGGGAAGTCAAAGCACATGTGGCATTCGGGGCGTTCAGCGGTGCCGAAATAAGCGACAACCTCGCGCGGGGGCTGGTTGGCCTCCGCAATGATGATGCGGCCGGGGTATTCGCGATCCACCATTTCGCGCAGTTCGGCGAGGAACTGGTGGGTGCCCGGAAGGTTTTCGCAATTGGTGCCCTCTTCTTCAAAGAGGTAGGGAATGGCGTCCGCGCGGAAGCCGTCGATGCCCTGGTCCAGCCAGAAGCGCACGACGCTGAAGAGCGCCTGGACAACCTTGGGATTCTCAAAATTCAGATCCGGTTGGTGGCTGAAAAACCGGTGCCAAAAGAATTGGCGGCGGATCGGATCGAAGGCCCAGTTGGACTCTTCGGTGTCGACAAAAATGATGCGGGCGTCCTCGTATTTCTCGTCGGTATCGCTCCAGACGTAAAAGTCTCCATAGGGGCCCTCCGGGTCGCTGCGCGAGGCCTCGAACCACGGGTGTTTATCAGAGGTGTGGTTGAGCGGCAGATCAATGATGACCCGGACACCGCGCTCATGCGCCTCGGTGATCAGGCGCTTGAAATCGGAGATGGTGCCGAATTCGTCGAGGACGTCATAGTAATCCGAAATGTCATAACCGCCATCGCGCAGCGGGGATTTGAAGAACGGCGGCAACCACAGGCAATCGATGCCAAGCCACTGCAAATAGTCCAACTTGTCAATGAGTCCGGTGAAGTCCCCCGAACCGTCCCCGTTGCCGTCGGCGAAGGCGCGCACCAACGCTTCATAAAACACCGCTTTTCGGTACCACTGCGGGTCATGGGTGAGTCCCGGGGTGTTGATGGAAAACGGGCTAGCCACTAAGCGCTCCTCTTAATACTCAAGATGTGTGATGGTTCCACGTGGGCATCAAGCCGCACGTAGTTCGCGGCGCCCCATTTCCAGGTTTGGCCGGTCAGCAATTCTTCCACAGTGAACTGGCCGTTCTCATCTAGGTCCTTGTCGCTAAGACCCAGCGATTCGAGGTCCAAATACACGGTGGCTTCCCGCACGCTGTGCGGGTCCACGTTGGCTACCACGATGATGGTGTCTTTGCCACCGGTCTCGCCATGATCGGCAATGTTCTCCTTGTGCTTGGAGTAGGCGATGACCGCGTCATCAGTGGTGTGTTGGATGGTCAGGTTTTGCAGGTCCATCAGCGCCGGATGTGCGCGGCGAATTTCATTGAGCCTGGTCAGGTACGGTGCCAGCGAGCGCCCTTCTTCCTCGGCGGCTTCCCAGTCACGCGGGCGGTACTGGTACTTTTCGTTGTCAATCGCCTCTTCGGCGCCGGGGCGGGCAATGTTTTCAATGAGCTCATACCCTGCGTACACACCCCATGCGGGGCTTGCGGTGGCGGCCAGCGCGGCGCGCACCTTGAAGGCTGCGGGCCCGCCGTACTGGAGGTATTCGGTCAGGATGTCCGGGGTGTTGACGAAAAAATTGGGGCGAAAGCTTGCCGAGGTTTCATGGCTGACTTCCTGGAAGTACTCTTCCAATTCCTGCTTTGTGTTCCGCCAGGTGAAGTAGCTGTAGGACTGCTGGAACCCGGCCTTGCCGAGTGCTTGCATCATCGCCGGCCGGGTGAACGCCTCGGCCAAAAACACCACGTCAGGGTACTTCTTGTTGACCCGGCCAATCAGCCATTCCCAGAATGCGAGCGGCTTGGTGTGCGGGTTGTCGACTCGGAAGATCTTGACCCCGTGTTTGATCCACAGCTTCACGACGCGCAGCACTTCCTTGGAAATGCCCTCCGGGTCATTATCGAAGTTGATGGGGTAAATGTCCTGGTACTTTTTCGGCGGGTTCTCGGCGTAGGCGATGCTGCCGTCGGCGCGGGTCGTGAACCATTCCGGGTGCTCGCTCACCCACGGGTGGTCGGGACTCGCCTGCAAGGCCAGGTCGAGGGCAACCTCCATGCCCAGTTCGCGGGCGCGCGCAACGAACGCATCGAAATCCTCAAAGGTGCCGAGGTCGGGGTGGATGGAATCGTGCCCGCCGGCCGCCCCGCCGATCGCCCACGGCGAGCCAGGGTCTTGGTCTCCCGCGACCAGCGTGTTGTTAGGTCCCTTGCGATGCGCCAAACCGATGGGATGTATGGGAGGCAAGTACACGACGTCGAACTTCATTTTCGCGACCCCGTCCAGACGTTTCGCCGCCGTGGCAAAGGTGCCCGAGGTCCACGTCCCATCCTCCGCTTGCACCGCGCCTTCAGAGCGCGGGAAGAACTCATACCACGCGCCGCGGCCGGCCGCGTTGCGTTCCACTTTGATGGGGTACGACGGCGATGAGGTCACCAAATCGCGGATCGGCGCCTGGCGGGTTGCCTCGATGAGGGACGGAGTGAGGACGCCGTCGAGGGCATCCGCCGGGGTGGCACGGTGCTTGGTGAGGTACTGGGCGGCGGACTGGTAGATGGCCGACTGTTGGTCCGGCGCGGTCGCGGCGGCGGCGGTGAAGAGGTTGATCCCTTCTTGGATCATGAGGTCTTCATCGATGCCGGCCTTGATCTTGACCGAGGCGTTGTGCAGCCAGGTTGCGAAGAGGTCCGAGTACGCCTCGATGTGGAATTCCCAGTTGCCCTCGGCGTTCGGGCGTACGGTGGTGCGGTAGCGGTCCAGGCCCTTGCCCTGTTCTCGCATCGCGGTGCGGCTGAATTCTTTGCCGCTCGGATCCGTGAGGACGGCGTGGGCGCCGAGCTTGTCGTGACCCTCGCGGAAGATAGTGGCGGCAACGGTGATGTCCTCGCCCGGCAACGCCGTGGCCGGGAACTGCCCGCCCTCGACGACGGGGTGTATGTCGGTGACCGGAATACGACCGTACGTCATCTTGTGGTCAATCCGCTTCGCCGCCCGATGGCGGGCGACTGCCGTCTCTTCGCTACGCTCTGTACTCACAGTTTCACGTTATCGGCCAGGGGTGCCGATGGAAAGTGTTGACACAAACTAATCCCGGCCGCGCCCCGTCCCGCTCGCCGCGCTCGTCGACGAGTAGAGGCCTCAGGAGCGTGCTGTCCCCCGCACATATGCCTTCAGCGTGCCGTATTCAGCGCTTTCTCCCGCCGGAACGATGCGGTACGCCCCGACGGCGGCCGGAACCACAAAGGTTTCGGCATAGTGCACCTCGAACGGTTCAAACGCGCCAGTTGGTGATTCGACGCGGACGACGTCCCCTTCGACAAGGTTCAGCACATTGACGGTCCCATCCGTATGATGCTCAACCGGTTCGCTAAACCAGTGGCGACGTGTCTCAATAAACTCCAGTTCATGCAGGCCCGTGCGTTCTTCGCGCCAGCCTTGGCCTTCGCCGATTGCCTGCACTTGATCCACGAGGTTTTGCTGTGTCCACGCGGTGTCACGGTCCCACTGAATATTTCGTGAACCGTGCTCTAAATGGATGGGGCGTGGCTTGCCGTCCAGTCCAAGCCGCCCCCAGTCCCACAGTTTGAACGTAAAGATGTATGGCGTTGCGGAGATTTCCAACACCATGGAGCCCTCGCCTGACGCGTGAACGGTACCGGCTGGAATGAGAAAATGGTCATGCTTTTTTGCGGGGAACACGTTGACAAATTTTTCAGCGTCAAAGGCGTCTCCGCCCTCTTGAGCTGTGGCCAACGCCGAGATCATTTCCTCCGGCACCACTCCCTCCTTGAGCCCAAGATAGACCTTGGCATCTTGATCGGCGTCAAGCATGTAGTAGCTCTCGTCCTGTGTGTAATGCATGCCAAAAGTGCGCTGAATATAGTCGGTCAGCGGGTGAACCTGGAGCGACAAATTGCCGCCCTCAATGGTGTCGAGGAAATCAAAACGGATCGGGAATTCGGCGCCGAAGCGGGCGTAAGTAAGTGCTCCAAGCAACTCACGCGGGTGGGAGAGCACAAGATCCATCGCCGGAATTTCCACGATCGTCCCGTCAACGTCCAGGAGCAAACTGTTCTCTTCGGGCACACAGTCAAAACACCAGGCGTATTTCTTGCCCTCCAAGTGTTTGAGACCGATCGTCTTTTCCATCCAGACCCCGCCCCAAGGACCTGGATCGAAGAAGGGGACAAGGCGGAACGGCTGGTGCGCCGCGGCTGCCAACCCGGAGCGAAGGGCGTTTCCCGAAATGAGAACCGGATCGCGGGTTGTGTCAAGAAGGAAGTCTGCCTGCTCGAGGAGGTCCCGCTTGTGATTGTCGGCGACTCGCCACTCGATGAAGAAACCGCGCTTATATTTACGCAGAATGTCTTCATCCGGGTTGTGAGTACGCCAGTTGCTACCGCCAGCACGGTACCGCTGTTGAATTTCCCAACGCGGCAAATCTGCGAGAACCAGTGCATCCGATTGCACGTCGGCAAGGGTGGCCCCCCAGCCCACCAGGGCTATATCGTCTTCTGCATCGCGCACGTCCGCGGCGAGGCTCGCAAGCGCACTTTCTTGGTAAAAATCGCGGAGGGAAAAATGGCTCATGATTCCGAACACGCGGTCATCGGTGAGATTCTGGGCCAAGAGGGCGGTCAGCTCCTCCTCGCGCAACGCGGCCCGGTCCTCAACGTTGATCACGCGCGCCGCCGGGTTGGCAGTTTTGAGGCCGGTCACAATGTCCTCCGCGGAGACTCCGGGATAGGTATCCACGACCACGAGTGCAGGTCGATCGCCGGCGTGGCTCTTAGCCGCTTCCCAAATGCGAGCGTAGCTGTCCTCGCCGCGCGTGGCTTGTTGGTCCGTCGCTGACAACCCCGCGCTCGGCACTCGAATGGTGGGGTGCTGGTCATAATTCGAGTAGCTCTCAATGTGCATTATTCACTGTCCTTTATTTTTTGTTGTCCTGCGACTTCGGCTAAGTACGCCATGCCCAAGGTGGCCGAGGCGTACACATCGGCGGCGACTGTGATCTCGGGTCGACCCCAGGTTGCCCATATCCTTTGGTTTACTTCTTCGCGGATCGTGTCAATCACCAAGTCGCTCGCATTCATGAGTCCGCCGGTGAGCACAACCATTTCTGGGTCGAGGATATGGACCAAATTGACGATTCCCACCGCCCAAACGCGCGCGCAGTGCTCCACGATTGCACGGGCAACGGCATCGCCGTCATACGCTGCTTGAGCGACGTCGGAGAACGTTCCACTCGTGCCAGCCAGAGCCGACTCGCTGACTGCCGGCCACTGTTTGACAATTGCCGGCATGGACCAGCCTCCGGCCTCGGCTTCGAGGCAACCGCGGGCTCCGCAAGTACACAGCCGTCCGGCGAACGGGTTCACCTGCTGGTGGCCGCCGAGTATGGCACCGTGCTCGTGAGGACCATGCAACGCCACACCGTCAATAAGCGCTCCGGTGCCGATCCCTGTACCGAAGGTCATGACGACGACGTCGCGCTTGCCCCGCGCCACCCCGTACCCGACTTCGCCCCAGAGCGCGGCCCGGCCATCATTTTCCACCGCTGCTGGAAGGGAAAACGTGTCCCGCAGCCAGCCACGAAGATCCACGTCAAGCATGTAGCCGACCTTGTCATAGGCGGACACCATGCCTCCGAGTTCTTGGTCGATAATGCCCGGAAGGCTCATGCCGACAGAGGTGGGCATGTCTTCAGCGGCAACTCTCCCGATCATGTTCTGACAGAACTCGGCCAAGCGATCCAGATCCGCCCGCTCCGAAGAGTGTGGCAGTCGGTCTTGAGTGAGGATGGCGCCGTCTTTGACGATTGCCACCTTAAAGCTGGTCCCGCCAACGTCGATGGAGAGCGCACTCATGGCCGGGTACCGCCTTCGGTGTTGCCCGCATTGTCAAGCACGCGTTCGCTCAGATCTTCCAGGGTGCGGCCCTTGGTTTCCTTGACGAAGAAGAGGGTTACGAAGAAGAAGACAATTCCGAAGAATCCGTAGATGAAGAAGGGCAGCGCGCCGTTCATCACCTCGACGTTGAACGTCGCTTCATTGATCATCGGGAAGGTTTGGGCGACGGCAATGTTTGCCAGCCACAACACCATAGTGGCCAGTGCAACAACTTTCGCGCGGGCCAGCGAGGGCGGCAATTCGGCGATGACCAGCCATGCGAGAGATCCGAGGGTGGCCGCGAACAAGATGATGTAGCCAATGATGAAGAACATTACCCAGGTCCCGGTAGTGCCTGTGAGATTAGCAATGCCGACGACTGTGATCATGATCGAAACTCCAAGCGTTCCAAGTAAAAGGAGCGGCTTGCGGCCCCACTTGTCCACTACGAACATTCCTAGAATGGTGCCGCCGACGTTGACGGTGCCGATAAGGACTTGCTGTGTGAAGGGATCTTGGACGTTCATTTGCGCCATCAGATCCGTGCCGTAATAGATGATGACGTTGATTCCCACTAGCTGTTGCAGTGCGGCAATGACGCAGGCGAGAATCACGACCGGCAACAGCGCCCTGGTGAAAATCTTCACGGCTTGAGCTCGTTTTTCGCGGGCGAGGTCGGCCCGGATTTGTTCCACCCGACCGGGATCTTCATTACCTTCTAGCTTGGTCAGCAGCGCGGACGCCTTCACGTCTTGGCCGCGGGCAATGAGCCAGCGGGGGCTCTCGGGAAGGAAGTATATGAGGGCCAAGAACAGGGCGGCCGGAACTGCTTCGGAACCGAGCATCACCCGCCACGCAGTAGTCAATTGCCACTGGGCGTCACCAGCATTGGCGACCAAGTTATTGACGATGTACACCACGAGAATGCCGACGGTGATGGCCAACTGGTACACGCTAGTGAGACGTCCGCGAATGTTGGCCGGAGAGATTTCGGCGATGTAAGCGGGGACGATGGCGGAAAGCCCAATGCCCAGACCGCCGATGGTACGCAGGATCCAAAATGACGTGAAATCCCAGGCGATGGCGCAACCAATGGCGCTAATGGTGTAGAGAATGGCGGCAAGGAAAAGAGTGGTGCGGCGCCCTAGACGGTCAGAGACCCAACCAGAGACAGCTGCGCCAACCACGCAACCGATAAGTGCGCTTGAGACGGCAAAACCCACCTCAGCGGCGTCAAGAGAAAAGTAGTCGCTGAGAAAGCCAATGGCGCCGGCAATAACGGCTGTGTCATAACCAAAAAGCAGCCCGGCGAGTGAAGCAATGACGGCAATGGCAACGGGATAAGCGGATCGTTGGGCCATGAAATGTCCTTTGAGGGTGTCAGGAAGTCTCCTTCAACTTCTTGAATGATAACGTTATCATTCGGGCGAAAGTGCTGGCAAGAACTTTTTTGAACGAAGTTTGCGCCGAGTCAATCCAGCCAATTAATTGGCGTCGGTGACATTGCCGCCATAGTGCAACAAACGCACAGGAAGAACGTCATGGCGCGGCGGCGCTTCTGGGTTCTCTAAGCTCTCTAGCAACAACGTGGCAGCTCGCGCGCCGAGTTCGGCGGGGTCATAACTAACCAAGCTGACCGGAGCTCGCAATAAGTCGGCAAAGTCCATGCCATCGAAACCACTGATAAGCGGCGGGGCCGCAAATCCCGCGGAAGCCTCGAGTACGCCAAGGGTTATCTGGTTGTTGACCCCGAAGAACGCATCCGGCTGGAGTTGCGAATGCAACTGTTTGGCTACACGCTTCGCGTCATCGACGCTACGGCACCCCAACCGGATGAGCGAATCATCCCGCCGTATCCCGTTCTCGCCCAGGGCCGCAAGGTACCCGCTCAGGCGAGTGGTCGTCGTCGTAATTTTTTCTTCATTGCCGATGAAGGCGATTCGGCGCGCTCCCCGAGCAATTAAATCTGCGGTGGCTTCCTGCGCGCCCCTTTCATCATCCACCGTGACCTGATTGAGGGCACCGGTCTTCCCGGCGCGCCCGGCAAGCACCGTGGGAAGTCCGGCAAACCGCGCCTCCGGCGGCGTGCTGGCAAGGGCAGGGACCGCAATCAGGCCCTCGACGCGCCACGAACGCATATCGCGAATGAGTTCGGCTTCGCGCTTGGGATCATCCTGAGAGTGCCCGAGGAGCATTCTGCGGGAGTTGGCGGTGAGAACTTCATCGATGCCGCGAGCGAGTTTGGAGTGAAACGGGTTGTCAATATTGGTCACGATGACGCCCACGAGCCCCGATTGCGAGGACCGCATGGCCGCCGCAAGGGCATTGTGCCGATAGCCGAGTTGCTGCGCTGCCGAAAGGACTTTCTCCCGGGTCGCCTGCGCGACGAGATCCGGTTTCGAAAAGGCTCGCGAGGCCGTCATCACCGCGACGCCAGCGGCAGCGGCGACGTCCTTGAGGGTGGGTTCGTGTTCAGCAGGCACTTATGCAGAATACCGGCACCGGATTCACTGTGTGAGCCGGTAGATCGATACCTGGCTGGTCGATCTGGAGGTAAAGTCCGAGCCAGACCAGTCGGAATACCTCTCATCTAGTTCAAACCCGGCGATGCGGGCCATAAGGTCGAGTTCGGCCGGCAAGATATAGCGGTGGGGTGTGCGGGAGACGGTCGCTTGCCTATGGTCAGCGTCGTTGGATAACTCGGGATCGAAGCGGAAGTGGTGCGAGACGATGAGATTGTTGACGGTGTCATAGGTGTCGATACCGAAGTAGCCCGGGCTGTGCGAAAAGACGAGGGCTTGCGGGTCGTCGCGGTGTGGGATCTTTGGCACCCCGAGCTCGATGACGAAACGGCCGCCAGGGCGCAGATGCCGGGCCGCATTGCGGAAACACTCGATCTGGGCATCCTCGGTGAGCAAATTACCAATCGTGTTGAACACGAGGTACACGAGCGTGAATTCGCCTTCGACTCGCGCCGTGGACATGTCGCCACGGACAACTGGAATGAGATCTTCGCTCGCCTTTGTGCGCAGCTGCGCGATCATCGGGCGGGAGATTTCAATGCCCGAAACCGGAACTCCGCGCTCCCGCAAGGGAAGGGCTACCCGGCCGGTGCCGATCGCGAACTCGAGCGCCGCACCGCCATCGGCGAGCCTTTCCAGTACCTCCACCGTCGGCCCCAGCACCTCCGGCGCAAACATGCCTTCGCCAGGGGTGTCATAACTTTGCGCGGAAGCGGCGTTCCACAGCTCCTCTTGATCCCCGGAAAAGGCGAGAAACGAGTGATTGGCATCCATGAATCAGTAGCGTATCACGTGTAGCACTCGCTGAGGCGCCACCGATTGGGTTCGAATTGGCCGACGCTCGAACCCAACCGGTGACACCCGTTCTAGCGCATCCGGGGTTTAGTAACCGTAGTAGCCGCCGCCGTAGTTTCCGCCATAGTTACCACCATAGGAGCCGCCATAGTTACCACCGTACGAACCTTGGTTGTAACTGCCTCCGTAGTTTCCGCCGTACGAACCTCCACCGTAAGAACCGCCATAGCTACCGCCCCCGTAGGAGCCCCCGCCGTCAGAGCCGCCGTTCCATCCGGCACCGTTTCCGGGGTACTGCGTCCAGTCGCCGTAGTCCGGGTTCGGCGGCACGTCACGGTTGTTGTTGTTTTCGATGGCGTCCCGGATGGCACCACCGATGGTGCCATCGCAATCCGCGACAGCGGAGCCAATGATGCCGCCGAGAATGGCTCCCGCGTTCCCGCTTTCCCAAAGTCCGCCCGAGCGAGTGCCCTTGGCATCATTGGCCGCGGGGATGCTGGCCTCGTAATCCTCGCACTTGGGATCATTTGCCTGCGCCGGCGCAATTGCAATCAGGCTCGCGCCCAGCGCCAGAGACAGCGCTGCCGTAGCCGTCAGTGCTCGCTTCACAACTTTGTGCATGGTGTTCCTCATTTCTTTCTCGCTTATGTGGTGCGGTTTGGGGTCAAACCAGAATCAGGCTAGGCAGCTGAAAAATCGCAACCGGAATGTTACGGCGGCACCGTAGGGGGCAGCACCTAAACCGTTGGGCCCTTCAAGAATTCACCGCACGCGACACGAATTCGCCGCAAATTAATACGTGCCCCCTCGCTAGTGGGGGGCAGGTGCGCTAACTTGACAAGTGTGAAGGCAATCAAGCGATTTACCGTTCGTACCGTCCTCCCAGAGTCCATCTCCGGCCTCTCCGACCTTGCCGGAAACCTGCGTTGGTCCTGGCACTTGCCCACCCAGCGGCTCTTCGAATCCATCGACCCGCTGTTGTGGGAGCGTAGCCGCCAAGACCCCAACGCATTCCTTGGAGCCTTGTCTCGGGAACGCCTGGAAGAACTCGCAGCGGACGAATCCGTTGTAGAACGCACCCGGGAGCTCGCAGACAACCTCGATACCTATCTGCACGGCGAGCGCTGGTACCAATCCTTGGGCGAGAGCGCGCCGGGAAGCATTGCCTATTTCTCACCCGAGTACGGCATCAGCGCGGTGTTGCCCCAGTACTCCGGTGGGCTGGGGATTCTCGCTGGTGACCACCTCAAGGAGGCGAGCGACCTCGGGGTGCCGATCATCGCCGTCGGACTTCTCTATCAGGCCGGGTATTTCAAACAGGCGCTGTCACGCGATGCCTGGCAACAAGAAAGCTATCCGGTGATGGACCCGCACGGGTTGCCATTGACCCTGCTGAAGGAGGACGACGGGACGCCCGTGCGCGTGAGCCTGGCGTTGCCCGGCGGGCGGACGCTCCACGCGGCGGTGTGGCGCGCGGATGTGGGACGGGTGCCGCTGCTGCTGCTGGATTCCAACGTGCCCGAAAACGACGAGGCCGCGCGGCTTGTCACCGACCGGCTTTATGGTGGAGGTGGGGAGCACCGGTTGCAGCAAGAGTTGCTGCTCGGCATGGGCGGCGTTAAGGCGCTGCGGGCTTTCGCGCGCCTGACCGGGGCGCCCGCACCCGAGGTGTATCACACCAATGAAGGGCACGCCGGGTTCCTCGGTATCGAGCGCGTGCGTGAGCTCACCGACACCGGGCTCACCTGGGAAGAGGCGCTCTCCTCTGGCCGAGGGTCCACGGTGTTCACCACCCACACCCCGGTTCCGGCCGGAATCGATCGCTTTGACGCCGAGCTGATCCGGCAATATTTCGCTTCTGGCGAGTTGGCGCCGGGTGTGCCGCTCGACAATATTCTGGCGCTCGGCGCCGAGGACTACGACGGCGGTGACCCCACCAAATTCAACATGGCCGTGATGGGGTTGCGCCTGGCCAAGCGCGCAAACGGCGTCGCGAAACTGCACGGCGCGGTGTCGCGGGAGATGTTCTCCGGCCTGTGGCGCGGATTTGACCCGGATGAGGTGCCGATCACTTCGGTCACCAATGGGGTGCACGTGCCCACCTGGATTGCGCCCCGCTACGTGGATCTGACCCGGGACCGTTTTGACCTGGACATTTCCGACGGTGGCTATTGGCCGCACATTTATGAGGTTTCCGACCAGGACCTGTGGGGAATTCGCCGGGAACTGCGGGAAGTTCTGGTTGCGGATGTCCGCAGGCGGCTCGCGTCGTCCTGGCGAAAGCGCGGGGCGGCGGACGCCGAGTTGGGCTGGATTGATTCTGCCTTGGATTCGGATGTGTTGACCATTGGCTTTGCCCGTCGCGTGCCCACGTACAAGCGTCTGACCCTCATGTTGCGAGACCCCGAGCGGCTCAAGCGGCTGCTGTTGGACCCGGAGCGTCCGGTGCAGCTGGTGGTGGCCGGGAAGTCGCACCCGGCCGATGAACAGGGCAAGAAGATGATTCAGGACCTCGTGCGTTTCACCGATGACCCCGAGGTGCGCCACCGTATCGTTTTCCTGCCGAACTATGACATGCGGATGGCCCGCACGCTTTTCCCGGGTGTCGACGTGTGGCTGAACAATCCCATCCGCCCACTGGAGGCCTCCGGCACCTCCGGTATGAAGGCGGCCATCAACGGCTCGCTCAACCTGTCCATCCTGGATGGTTGGTGGGATGAAATGTATGACGGCGACAACGGTTGGGCGATCCCTTCGGCCGGCACCAATTTGCCCGAGAATGAGCGCGACGACATTGAAGCGGCCGCGCTCTACGAGCTACTGGAAACCCAAGTGGCGCCGATGTTTTACGGGCAACAGGATGCGACGGGGGCCGGGGCGGCTGGCCCTGGCGCGAGAACCACGGGCATCCCCCGCCAGTGGCTCGCGATGGTCAAGCACACCATCGCGACCCTCGGTCCCAAGGTTTCCGCCGAGCGAATGCTCAAGGACTACGTCAACGACCTGTATTGGCCAGCCGCACTGTCCGGGCGCCGGTTGGACGCCGAGGACCACGCCGGCGCGCGCGATTTTGCGGCCTGGGAGTCGCGGGTGCGCGCGGGCTGGCCCGCCGTTCGGATCGAGTATGTCGATTCCAGCGGCGTGGGCGAGGAGCCGCACATTGGCGACACGTTGACCGCTAACGCGACGGTGTCCTTGGGCGAATTAGCGCCCGAGGACGTCCGAGTTGAGCTGGTGCACGGGCGCACCGACGACTCCGATGAGCTGACCGACATCGCGATCACCAACTTGTCCCCAACCGAGGACCTGGGCGGTGGCCGCTGGCACTATTCCGGCAGCGCCCCGATCTCGCACTCGGGCGCGTTCGGGTACACCGTGCGGGTGCTCCCCCACCACGAGAACCTCGCCAACAGCGCGGAATTGGGGTTGATTGCCACCGCCTGAGCGCCGCTACAGGCTTCGGTACAAGGTGCGGACAATGTCCTCAATGTCCGGTTCGGCAAGCGAGATATCCCGCACCTGTCCGTGCTTGCCTAGTTCTTGAAGTACGACGGCGGCACTCACCTGGCGGGGCGCGAAGGCAAATACTTGCCTTGCCCCGTCCGCCTGCACTTCTCTGCGTTCAATCGGGGCGGGTGGATGGATCGGCGGGGTGGGGCCCTCGAAGTCCACGGTCATGATGCGTTTGCCGCCAACCGAGTCGATCAGTGTGTCAAGGTCGCCGTTGAAGACCTGCCGTCCCCTATCAATGACCACGATGCGCTCGCATAAGCGGGACACGTCATCCATGTCATGAGTCGTCAGCATGAGCGTGGTGCCCCGCTCGCGTCGCTCTTCGATCAAGAACTGGCGGAGCTGTTCTTTGGAGAGCACATCCAGACCAATGGTGGGTTCATCCAGGATCACGAGCTCGGGTTCGTGTTGGAGCGCAGCGGCCACTTCGCCTCGCATGCGTTGACCGAGAGAAAGCTGCCTAACAGGGCTGTCAAGGAAGGAGCCGATACCCAGTCGATCAACGAGTTCTGTGCGCCGTTTCTTGGCCCGCCCGGGTTCGAGCCGGTGAATCGCCTCCAAAATGCGGAAAGACTCGGTCAGAGGGAGGTCCCACCACAATTGGCTGCGCTGACCAAAAACCACACCGATGCGCTTGGTGAGATCAATCCGTTGCGGCACCGGATCCAATCCCAGGGTTCGGGCGGTTCCTCGACTCGGGACAAGGATGCCGCAGAGCATTTTAATGGTGGTGGACTTCCCGGCCCCGTTGGCGCCAATATATCCAAGGGACGTGCCAACGGGAACCCGCAAATTCAAGTCGCTGACCGCGTGAATTTCTTTCCGGCGACGCAACTTCGCGGAGGTGTCCCTGATTCGGAAAGACCGGCCCAGGCCCTCGGTGTTGATGGCAAGCTCTCCGCTCATGATCCTGTTCCTTTGTAGTGTCTGAGTCCTGCCCGCCACATCAATAGCGCCATGGCCGCCGCAACGAGCGCGGCCGCTGGCGTCCACCATCCAAGCCACGCCGGGAGGCCCGGCGGCCCGTCAATCCCTAACGCCAGCAGAACCGGCAAATACCCAATAAACGCCGCGGGCAGGACGAAACAAAAAAATATCCGTAGGGTTCCATGCAGAATTGAGGTCGGCATCGAGGCCGCGTATTTCATCCCGTAAACGGCGGCATTTGTGACCTCTGCGGCGTCAATAAGGTAAAACTGAGCCCCGCTCGCCGCAATAAGGATCGACGCGTAAATCACCACACCGCTCATCAGCGCTAACAAAAGAACGCCGATGGAGACCAGAGTGAAGGGCACCCCGGCCAACAGGACGGCCACGACGAGCAAGACGGCCATAGCCACAAGACGCCCAAACTTGTTCAGCGTGATCTCTGAGGACATGAGCTGCAAGAGCACCGGCAACGGGCGCAACAAGAAGGAGTCCAACTGCCCACTCCGCACATACCTGGGCAACCGGTCCATATGGCCAAAAACAATATCCGCAATGCCCCACGCCGTATTTGCCAGAGCGAAAACAAGGGCGGCCGCGCCGAAGTTCAAGCCGCCCAACGTCTCGGTCCGGCCAAAGATTACCAGGAGTTCGGCTAGTTCCAGAGCCGCCACCAATGTTGACCCGAATATGTCCAACAGGAATGACTGCTTGTACTGCAGCTGGGAGCGAACCCGGGAACCCAACACCGCGCGATACGGACTAGCCACCTTGAATCACCACCCGCTGTTGGCCCCGAAAGAAAAGCAGCGCACCTGCCAGCCAGAGTCCGCCGAGCCACAATACTTGACCGGCAACCTGCGCCAGCATCAGCCCTGGCTCTGATTGGCCCATCAGCACATTGATCGGAGTCTGCATCAACGCCGGAAACGGGGTGAGCCAACACAAGGTTTGCAACCATTCGGGAAACCAACTGATCGGCAGAATGAAGCCGGACAGCAACTGCGCCACCGTCATGTATGTCATTTGGAACCCGCGGATTTCCATCACCCAGAAAGCGATGAGATTAATGAGCCAATGCAGCGCGAAAGACACCGACATCGAAAGCACAATACTGAGCCCCGCCAGTGGATAGGACCACGCATCCCGGGAAAAGACCATTCCGGTCGTGACTAGCCCAATGAGGATCATCGGTGTCCCACGGAAAAGCAACTGAAACGCGCTCGCCCCCAGCGACTGCGCGTACATTGTCCATTGCAGCATCACCGGCCGCAACAGGTCCACCGCAACATCGCCGGTGCGCACCCGGAGCGCCAGCTCGGACCAGGACCAAATGTTCACAGCAGTCAAAAGTGCCTGGGTGAGCCACACATAGGTGGCCGCTTGGGCAACGTTGTAGCCGCCAATGGCCGCTCCCGCGCCCCCGATGGCAGCCGTCATAATTGCCGCGCGGACAAGGCCAAATACCGTGTTCGCCACGATGCCCGCAATCACGGCGCCGGGGTATGCGGTCAACCGCTTGAAGCCAGCCTGCACCATCACCCCGAAAACACGCACAATGATCAAACCTAATCGCGTATCCGGAGCCGGTCAAGGAAATTTTAGTCGCGTACTTTCGGCGTGGTTTCTAGAGCAATCATCGCCACCTGCGCGTCCTCTAGTTGGCCGAGAATCTCCCGCACGGCCGCCCCAGCAGCACTCCGCCAGAGCGGTGCCCCGGCTTGCACCACCAGGGTGACCGGTGCCCCTTGCGCCGCGACCCACTCGCCTAGCGACTCCTCGAGCGCATCCAGATTCGCACCAAAGTAGGACGGAAAATCCAGTTGCCGGGCAAAGTCCGCGAGCAGGCTCGCCTTGTCCTCCCCCTGAATCACGACGGCGTGTCCCCCACCGGCCACGCACCGCGCCTGAATGAGGGCTTGCGTTTCCTGCGCATCGTGTGCGCTCACTCGGGCAAAAATCATGTGCCCTCCTGAATGTAGTAAAACGACTCGTAATGATCGTCCGTGTAGAACTTGGTGCCATCGTCCCCGACCACAATGCGCCTGGCGCCGCGATCATCCTCACCAGGGGTTGGCACCGTGTATTCAGCGTAAAACCCTCCACGTTTCTTCGGGAGCAAACCCTCAAAGTTGCCGAAATTTACCCCATCTCGGGAGTACGGATATGGGCCGCCGTCTCTGATGAGTTCGAGGGTATCCCGACCTTCCGGAGGCAGTTCGGACTCGCGGATAACCGGTAGCCCGAACTTCTTTTGGGGTGTTTGCTTGCTAGGTTTCGCACTCGGGGTGGAGGCCGTGCTTGAAGGGGATGAGTGCGCCGTCGAGTTGGATACCGGTTGCCCGGTCTCATCCCCCTGAGCGGTTGGTGATGGGGAATTCACCCAATTGACGAACAGCACGGCCAGAACCACCGCAACGATTGCGGCAACTATGGCAACAAGAAGACGCTGCGGTGTGCGAGTTTTCATCGCCTCTATTCTCGCCGAGTCGGCACGTTTTCCGCTATAGGCGCCCCCTTTAGCGGAAAACGTGCCGACTCGGCGAAGGGGGTGGGGTTTAGTTGGCGCGAAAGACTTGGATCGAATTCGCCGGAAGATCTACCGCGTCACCGCCGCGGAATGTCTGTTGCGCCGGAACGCGGTCGGCGGTAGCCAAAAGCAGATCGAACTCTTTGCTATTGCGCTCAAAGGCACCGCTGGATTCCAGGGCGACTTCGTCCGGGAGGGTTACCTCCACGTCGGAGAGCGAGCCGTTGATCACGATCATCCCGTCCACCGCGCCGTTGGGCGAACCGAGAATCACTTGGACAACGCGGGTGTTCGGATCGTTCCAGGCATCAATGGACATGGGGGTGCCCTGCGCATCAAACCACAGCATGTAGTTGCCGTCGGGGCGGCTCCAATACTCGTAGGGTTGCCCCTTGAGGAAGGACTGGCGGATCTTGATCAGCCGCCGAGTCACGTCAAACATGTGGCGTTCATGCTCGTCGAAGTTCCAGTCCATGTAGGAGATTTCGCTGTCCTGGCAGTACGCGTTGTTGTTCCCGTCTTGGGTGCGCAACACCTCGTCCCCCATGCTGATCATCGGGACGCCGCGGCTCAAGAGCAGTGTTGCCATGAGGTTCCGAGCCGTCAGTTCCCGAGCGGCACGCACATCGCAATCGGCGGTATGCCCCTCGACGCCGTGGTTGAATGAACGGTTGTTGTCGGTGCCGTCCCGATTCTCTTCGCCATTGGCTTCATTGTGCTTGCGGTCGTAGCTGGTCAGATCGGCCATAGTGAAACCGTCGTGCGCGGTCACAAAATTGACCGACGCCATGGCGGTCCGCCCCGATGTGGTGAACAAATCCGCCGAACCCGCAATGCGCGTGGCGAGCGCCGCGACGGAACCGGGCATGTCCCCTCGCCGCTGCGCCGCTTGGTCCGTGAGCCAAAAATCGCGGACCGTGTCGCGGAACCGATCGTTCCAGTCTGACCAGCCATGCGGGAAGTTTCCGGTTTGCCATCCGCCAAGTCCCACATCCCACGGTTCGGAAATGAGTTTCACGCCGCTCAAATCATCCGAGAGCGCGGCGGCGTGCAGGAATGGGTGCATCGGAGTGAACTCGTGGTTCTCATCCCGCGCCAGCGAGGTCGCCAGATCAAATCGGAAGCCGTCGATGTGGAAGTCCTTGACCCAGTAGCGCAAAGAGTCCAGCGCCATTTTGGCGACGCGCTTGTTGCTGAAGTCCAACGTGTTGCCGCAACCGGTCGTGTCCACGTAGTTTCCAGCAACATCGTGCCGGTAGTAATCTTGCTCGCCCAAGCCACGCCAGCTGAGCTCGGGCCCACCCTTGCCGCCCTCGGCGGTGTGGTTATAGACCACGTCCAAGATGACCTCAAGTCCGGCCCGGTGCAGGAGCTTGACCATGCCTTTGAACTCGTCCTGCACGGCTTGCGGTCCTCCGGCCCGGGCGGCCGCACTCGCATACTCGGAGTGCAAGGCGAAATACCCGAGCGTGTTGTAACCCCAATAGTTGGAGAAGCCGAGTTCTTGAAGGTGCGGTTCGTCGATGTGGAAATGCACCGGTAGCAGCTCCACCGCGGTGACGCCCAACCGTTGCAAATACGCAATCATTTCCGGGTGCGCCAAACCGGCGTAGGTGCCGCGCAACTCTTCGGGAATCCCCGGATGATTGATCGTCAAGCCCTTGACGTGCGCCTCATAAATCACGGTCTGCCGTTCGGGGGTGCGCGGACTCTTGTCCTCGCCCCAGTCGAAATCCCGCTCGGTGTGTGAGGAGTAGTACACCGTTTCGCCGTCGACTTCTTCCTCGACGATGGCCTTACCGTAAGGATCCAGCAAAAGTTGCGCACCCGGGGTTTGCCCGGTGGCCCAAAATCCGTAGGGTGTCCCGGCCGCCAGGGCCGGGATCGTCGCATAATGTACCCCGGACTCGTGGTTCGATAACCGCGCGTGCTGCCACACGCCGTCGTACTTAAAGTGAATATCTAGCGCTTCGATGGCAGGCGCATATACGGCCACGTTCATGTGGCCGTCCCGGCGGCTCAACCCCAATGTGAACGGGTCGGCGGCGGCGGTGTGGGGGAGTTGAATTTGTTCGATGGTCATACTTATCGGTTGCGTTGGCGGGCAATTTCGTAGAGCGTGATGCCAACCGCCATGGATGCGTTGAGCGATTCCATGGCCGAGGAGATCGGGATGGACACGATGGAGTCGCAGCTTTCGCGGACCAGGCGGGAGAGACCTTTGCCCTCGGATCCAACAACGACGGCGAGTGGTTCCTTCCCGAGCGTGAGCTCGGTGAGCGCGGTGTCACCATCGCCGTCCAGGCCGATCACGAAGTAACCGTCCGCCTTCAGGTTTTTGATGGTGGTGTTCAGGTTGGTTGCGCGGGCGACGGGCACGCGGGCGGCAGCGCCGGCACTGGTTTTCCAGGCGGAAGCGGTCATGCCGGTCGAGCGGCGCTCGGGCAGGATCACGGCGGTGCCGTTGAATGCGGAGACCGAGCGGATGATTGCGCCGAGGTTGCGCGGGTCGGTAATGCCGTCGAGGAGGACCAGGAGCGGCGGGGTGCGCGTGTAGCCCTTATTCCAGTTTTCAATCGCCTCTTCGGCGATGTCTTGCGGGTCCGCGTATTCGTAGTCCGGGATGTGCAGCGCGATGCCCTGGTGAACGGCGTCATTGCTGAGGCGGTCAAGTTCCGGGCGCTGAATTTCCATCAGCGGAATGCCGCGTTCGGCGGCGATTTTCATGGATTCTTTGACGCGGTCGTCGGATTCGAGGCGGCCGGCAAGATAGAGCGCCTTGGCGGGGACTCCTTCGCGGAGGGCTTCGACGACCGAGTTGCGTCCGGTCACCAATTCCATGGACTTTCCGCGGGTGCCTTTACCTTGAGTGTTGCCGGCGCCGCGTTTCGCCGCCGAACGCTCGGCGAGCTGCTTGGCGCGGTATGCCTTGTGGTACGGGCGGTCCTCGGCTTTGGGGGTGGCGCCGCGACCGGCCAGTGCTTTGCGCCCATGGCCGCCGGTACCCACGGTGGGGCCCTTTTTGTTCTTCCGGATGGCACCGGGACGTGGCTTATTGGCCATGGCTGCTGCTTTCGGTCCTTTGTTGTTGCTGGCTTTCGCTTAAGGATAATGCTCTGTGTGTTGCACGTGCTGTTGCGCGGCACAACATTGGTCCGGCACAGTTACCGGTACTATTCTACGCGCACCGGCCGTTTGGGCTTATTTCGCGGGGGCTCGGTTAGGGGTTGGCGCGGTGTGTGGACGGCTTATTGCTGTGCGCGAAATGACCAGGTCGCGCCGTCCTTGCCGTCCTCGATGGCAATGCCGAGGCTGCTCAGGCTCTCTCGAATCGCATCGGAGGTGGCCCAGTCTTTCGCTTGGCGCGCCTCTTCACGGCGTGCAATTTCGGCGGTGACGAGGGCGTCCAGGGCGTCGGCGCTCTGGTTTCCGGCGGCGCTTGTTCCGGAGTGTTCGGGGGGTAGGCCGAGGATGTGTGTCATTGCGTGGACCGCGGCGGCGCTTTGTGCCGCTTGGCTCAGGTTGCCGTCTGCGAGCGCCTGGTTTCCGCGGGTGACCTGGTCGTGGAGGACAGCCAGCGCCTTGGGGATGTTCAGGTCATCGTCCATGGCTGCGGCGAATTCGCCTGGCGTGGCACTTAGCGGTGCGAGCGCGTACCCGGCGCCATCTGCCGTGCGCTGCATTCCGTACTCGGCGAGATCATCCTCGTTGACTGTCTTGAGGGCACGGTTCAAGAACCCGTCGATGCGCTCGACCGCGGCTTTGGCTTCTGCCAACGATTCCGGGTTGTAGTCCAGCACGGAGCGGTAGTGTGCTTGGCCCAGGTAGTAGCGCACCACGCGCGGACTGGCTTGAGCGAGCATCTCTGCCGGAGAAATCACGTTGCCCACCGATTTGGACATCTTTTCGCCCTGATAGGTGACCATGCCGTTGTGCATCCAAAAGTTCGCAAAGTCCTGACCGGCGGCTTGAGATTGCGCCATTTCGTTTTCGTGGTGCGGGAAGCGCAGGTCGAGGCCGCCGCCATGAATATCGAAGGCTGTGCCAAGGTATTTCGCTGCCATTGCCGAGCATTCCAGGTGCCAACCGGGGCGCCCCCTCCCCCACGGCGAATCCCAGGCGGCGCTTTCCGGGTCTTCGCTCTTGTGCCCCTTCCACAGGGCGAAGTCCCGTTCGTCGCGTTTGCCGCGTGGGTCGGCGTCGGTGGCAGCTTGCATCTCGGTCACGTTTTGGTTGGTGAGGCTCCCGTACTTCCCCCAAGAAAGCACGTCGAAGTACACGTCACCGCTGCCGTCTTCGGCCGGGTAGGCGTGGCCGCGATCGATCAGGTCTTGAATGAGCCGGTGCATTTCCGGGATGTGTCCGGTAGCGCGGGGCTCATAGGTGGGGTCCTGTACCCCGAGGAGGGAGTAGTACTCGTCAAACACCTTCTCGTAGCGGTAGGCGAGCGCCCACCATGGTTCGTCCCTGATGCCTGCGGATTGTCCGGGATCAAAGTCTGGGTCGAAGGACGCTTGCGATTTCGCGAGGATCTTGTCATCGATATCGGTGACATTGCGGACCACGGTGACCCGAAAGCCTTTGTGTTGCAGCCAACGGGTGAGCTGATCGAAGACGATTGCCGAGCGCATGTGACCCACGTGCGGTTCGCCCTGCACCGTGGCGCCGCAGTAGTAGAGGCCCACCTCGCCTTCGCGCAACGGCGCAAAGTCGCGAACCTGCCTGGTCTGAGAATCGTAGAAACGCAAAGTCACCACTTTAGGTTAGCGCGCCCGGGTGGGCCCGGGTGCGCCTGGTTGCGCCCTGTTGTGCACTGTTGTGCCTGGGCGCACGGGGCGCCCCGGGTGTATCTGGGTTGGCAGAGCGCGCGTGGGTACACCCTTGCGCGCCCCGCGCCTCATGCTCAAACCGGGCTAGGTGATCGGCCGACCACCGGTGACACCGATGATTTCCCCGGTAATGTAGCTGGATTCCTGGCTGGCGAGGAACACATAGGTTGGGGCCAGCTCGGCGGGCTGCCCCGGGCGCCCCAGCGGAGTGTCCTGTCCAAAGCTGGTCAGCTTTTCCATCGGTTGCCCGTAGCTGGGTTGCAACGGAGTCCAGACCGGTCCCGGAGCCACCGCGTTCACGCGGATTCCGGAGGAAGCAACCTGTTCGGCAAGTCCTTTAGTGAAGTTGGCAATGGCCGCCTTGGTCGCAGCGTAATCGAGCAACCCCTTGGACGGCTGGTATGCCTGGATCGAGGTCGAGTTAATGATCGTGGCACCCGCGGGCATTACCTTGAGCGCCGCTTGGCTGAGCATGAACGTCGCGAAGACGTTGACGGTGAACGTGGTGACCAGTTGCTCTTCGGTGAGGTCGGCAAAGTCCTCCTGGAAGATTTGCTTCCCGGCATTGTTGACCAAAATGTCCAAGCCACCGAGCTTTTCGACCGCGCTTGGCACGAGCGACTTCTGGAAACCTGGGTCGGAAAGGTCTCCCGGGATTCCCACACCGACCTGGCCTGCGGCCTCGATCTCGGCGATGACCTTGTCGGCGTCGCTCTGCTCCTCGGGCAGGTAGCTGATCACCACGTCCGCGCCCTCTCGCGCGAAAGCAATGGCGGTGGCCGCGCCAATTCCGGAGTCGCCGCCGGTAATGAGCGCCCTGCGGCCCTCAAGCCGCCCAGTGCCGCGGTACGTGTCCTCACCGTGGTCGGCGCGCGGCTCTAGTTTGCTGTCCAGGCCGGGTTCGTCTTGGCGCTGTTCAGGAATGTCGAGGCGCGAATACTGCTGAGTTGGATCCTGCATCTCAAACTGATTGGTACTCATGGTTTCCACGCTAGTAGCGGTGAAACTCTCCGTGAACCCCCCTTGTTTTTAGCCCAGTTTGCCAAGAATCTCATTGAGCTGGTTGATGTCCTTTGCCGACAGGTTCTTGGTGAGTTCTCGATACGCTTCCAGTTCGGCAAGCGCCGCTCGCGTCACCACCAGTCGCCCGTGCGGAAGCAAGTGCACCTGGATGGACCGCCGATCTTCCGGGTGCGTTTTTCGCGTAATCATGTCTGCGCGCTCGAGACGGTCTAGCCGTCCGGTGAGGCCTCCACTGGTAACCATCATTGTTTCTAGGAGATCGCGCGGCGTCAGTACATAAGGAGCGCCGGAACGATAGAGCGTTGCCAACACGTCAAACTCCCCCGGGCCAATGCCAAAACCCCTGAATATTTCAGCCAGCAGGGTTGACACTTTTGCGTTCACCCTGAACAACTGGCCGAAAGGTTCCATGAGGGAGTAGTCATGCGCAGGATCCTGGGCACTCCACTGTGCAACCACATCGGCCGGCGTCAGCCTAGATGTTAACGGTTCATCTGCGCTCACCCGTCGAGTATATCTTGACACAATCTTTCTTAGTAGTAAGATACTTATTACTAAGCTAGATTTCTCCTCGCGAAGAAGAATGCAATGATCACTCTGAGAACCGCATTAGCCCCCATGATTTGGGGAACCACCTATGCCGTAACGATCCTCTTCCTTCCGCCCTCCACGCCATTTCTCGATGGAGCGGTGCGTGCTCTTCCCGCGGGACTGCTTCTGCTAGCAATTGCTCGTACTCTTCCTCGCGGCGCGTGGTGGTGGAAGTCGGCGGTTCTCGGGGTACTCAATATCGGCGCCTTCTTCGCGTTGCTTTTCGCAAGCGCGTACCTTCTTCCCGGCGGGATCGCCGCAATCTTCGGCGCATTGGGACCGCTTCTTGTTGCCCTCATTGCACGCGCCGTATTGCACGTAGCGCCGGCCCGCGGCACCGTGCGCCTTGGGCTCGTGAGTATCGCCGGGGTCGCGATGATCGTATCGGCGTCATCATTTCAGCTCAATGCCTGGGGGATCGCAGCGGGATTGGCGTCGGTGACATCTATGGGTGCAGGCACAGTTCTCGCCAAAAAATGGGACACTCGAACTCAACCACAACTCGCCTTGGCTGCGTGGCAGCTGAGCTGGGGCGGGCTGTTTTTGCTCCCACTCGCATTGCTTATGGACTTTCCAGTGGAGCTGTCCGCCACAAATTGGTGGGGTTTTGCGGTGGTCGCCGTGGTTCATGGCGCACTCTCGTACTACCTGTGGATCACCGGTGTTTCATTGCTGGACACGAACACCGTAAGTTTCCTCCCCTTGCTCTCACCGATCGTCGCCGCCGGGGCAGGTTGGGCGATTCTTAACCAATCGCTGACCGCCTGGCAGTTAGTCGGCATGGCAATCACTCTCGCGGCCACGGTACTGGCGACGATCCACGCCGGAGGCGCCAGAAACAAAGGACGTACGCGGCATCGCGGACGCGCGCTCAGTTCCGGGCTCAGACCGCACCCGGCAACCAGTGCGGGTGAGATTACGGCACGTACACCAACGCGGTCGCCATAGCAGCCAGGCCCTCGCCCGCGCCGGTGAACCCGAGTCCATCCGAGGAGGTCGCCGCGACCGACACCGGGTAATCGATCGCCTCGGTCAGCGCTACTTCGGCTTCGTTGCGACGCCCGTCGAAGCGAGGCCGATTGCCAATCAGTTGCACGGCAATATTGCCGATCTCAAAGCCCTCTTCCAGCACCATGCGGGCGGCTTCCTGCAGAATCGTCAGCCCAGACGCCCCGGCCATCTCCGGCCGATCCACCCCAAACACCGATCCCAAATCACCCAGCCCCGCTGCCGAGAGCAACGCATCGGCGGCGGCGTGGCACACCACGTCCCCATCGGAGTGACCGTCCAGGCCGGGCCCGTCATCCCATTTCAGCCCGGCCACCCACAGTTCGCGCTGCGGGTCGGTTGAAAACTTGTGGATGTCCACTCCGATACCCGTGCGGTACAAGTTCTTACTCATGCATTTTCCTCCCCGTGGGCCAAGGCCGCTTCAGCAACCATGAGGTCCATGGGTGCCGTAATTTTGAATGCTAACGGATCACCGGCCACCACCACGACCGGCTCGCCCAGCCGTTCCGCCGCCGCGGCATCATCGGTGACGCTAACGCCCTCGCGCGAGACCAGTTCGTGCGCGCGGCGCAACACGTCCAGCGCAAAACCTTGCGGTGTCTGCACGGCTCGCAAATTCGCGCGATTCAAGGTCGACTCGACTCTTTCTACTCCGCCGCGGCTGCTGACCGATTTGATGGTATCGACAACCGGAACGGCCGGAATGACGGCACCGGCCCCCTCCTCGAGCGCGGCGCACACCCGCGAAAACACCGCCGCGGGTGTGAGCGCCCGGGCGGCGTCATGAATCAGAACGTGGGTCACGGAATCGTCCAGCGTGCCGAGCGCATTGCGCACCGAGTCCGCGCGCTCGCCTCCACCGTCCACCGCCTGAATTACGACGCCGGATGGTTGCCTTTGCGCGCACATCGACCGCAAAATTGCCTCCCCTGGGGGGACGGCGATAACAATCTGCATGAAAGAGGGCATGTTCTCTGACTCCAAGGAGTCGAGAACATGCCCTAAAATTTCACGTCCGCCCACGTTAACCTGGGCTTTCGGAATGCCAGCGCCTAGACGTTGCCCCAACCCTGCGGCAACAACAATAAGGGCTAGATTCATCAGAGGCTGTGGACAGTGTTAGCTGGCCAAAACCTCGTCAAGAACGCTTTCAGCCTTTTCCTCATCCGTCTTCTTTGCCAAGGCAAGTTCGGAGATCAGGATCTGACGAGCGCGAGCGAGCATACGCTTTTCACCCGCAGACAGCCCACGGCCGTGATCGCGGCGCCACAGGTCGCGAACAACCTCGGCAACCTTAATGACATCTCCGGATGCGATTTTCTCGCCATTTGCCTTGTAACGACGGGACCAGTTAGTTGGCTCTTCAGCGAACTCGGCACGCAACACGTCAAAAACATGCTCCAGGCCTTCTTTTCCTACGACGTCACGCACACCGACCAGATCGACATTTTCCGCTGGAACTTCGATGGTGAGATCATCCCGCTCGACCCGCAACTTGAGGTACATTTTCTCTTCGCCGCGAATGGTGCGCATCTTGATTTCCTCAATCTTCGCTGCACCGTGATGTGGATAAACTACTGTTTCGCCAACTTCAAAAACCATGTGGAGTTTCCCCTTTCCCGCAGACAATCTTATCACGATTTAGACACGCCGAAGGCACGTTTCAGCTTGTCAAAGCGCGGAAAACGGCAGGACGTGACTACAATTTGCCATTGACTTTTGCCCAGAATGATGCCACGTGTCACGCGCTCGGGTAGCAAGGCGTTAGGGTTAAGCGTAGAAACAATACTGGTTCGGGGTGCGCCCCGAGAATATCGGGAGTCATCCACGGTGAGCCGTTCATCCACTCGCAAGATTTTGACCGTGTCCGCCCTGTCCCTGGCGCTCTTGGGGGCCGCCACGGGGTGTAGCGGCATTAACGAGCAAGCAACCGAAAAGGTCTATTCCGCCTCCGACGGCGTCAGCGCCAACATCAACGACATGCAGCTGCGCAACATCATGATCATCTCCAGCGACAAGGGCGAGCCCGGACGCATGATCGGCACGGTGCTCAACCCCTCATCCTCAACCGGCAGCATTGACTTTCAGTTGAGTGGAGAAAGCATCTCCTTCCCGATTGCAGCGGAAGCGGAGGTTCGCCTGGAAGACGCCGAGCCGCCTCAGATTTTCCCGAGTGTTCCCGAGATTCCCGGTGCCACGCTGTACATGCCGGTGACTGTGAAACTTGGCTCGGACTCGGTGGAGCAGAAGCTGTACATCCCGATCCTGGACGGCACCCTGCCCGAGTACCGCCCATACGTGCCGACTGCTGTGCCAACCGCGCCCAACGGAACCGAAGAGAGCGGCGCGCCGACCGAAGAAGAGCTCGTCACCGAAGCCCCCTCACCTTCCCCCACAACCACCCCATAACGCCGCAACGCCGTTTTTCTTGTCGCAGATTAACGAAATAGGCCGGAATTCCGGCCTATTTCGTTAATCTGCGACAACTTTTTTGGGGTTACGGCTCGAACTTGTAGCCGAGGCCACGCACCGTGACGAGGTACTTCGGGTTGGACGGGTCCGGTTCCAATTTGGAGCGCAACCGCTTGACGTGCACATCCAAGGTCTTGGTATCCCCCACGTAATCCGAGCCCCACACACGGTCGATCAACTGTCCACGGGTCAGCACCCGGCCAGAGTTGCGAAGCAACATTTCCAGCAGCTCGAACTCCTTGAGCGGCAGCGACACCTGCTCGCCGTTGACCGAGACGACGTGCCGCTCGATGTCCATGCGCACCGGCCCCGCCTGGACCGTCATCGAAACGAGTTCTTCCGGCTCGCCCTGCCTGCGCAACACCGCTCGGATGCGTGCCACAAGCTCCCGAGACGAGTACGGTTTGGTCACGTAGTCGTCGGCGCCGAGTTCGAGCCCCACGACCTTATCGATCTCGGAATCCTTGGCCGTCAACATGATGACCGGGACCGAGGAGCGCACCCGAAGCTGTCGGCACACTTCGGTGCCGGACTGGCCGGGAAGTTGAAGGTCTAGCAACACCAGATCCGCGCCCGCCCGATCGAACTCGGTGATCGCATCCAGGCCGTTGTCCACAACTTGTACTTCAAATCCTTCTTTAGCCAAAAGGTAGGAGATCGGGTCGCTGAAGGACTCCTCGTCCTCCACAATCAGAATTCGACTCACGCTACTGGTGTTCCTAACTGTTCTTTTCCGCGCGTGAGGTTGCACGCGCTTCGGAGAGCGAGCTCGCCGTGGGGGTTTCGCCCAGTGTAGCGGCACCCACGGTGCCTTCCGCTGGTTGGTGGGTATCGCCGTCGTTCATCATGGAGGGCGAATCTTCGGTGTCAATCAAGGGCAACCGCACCGTGAAGGTGGAGCCGCGGCCAAGCTGCGACCAGACGCTGACGTCGCCGCCGTGATTGGAGATGACGTGCTTGACGATGGAGAGCCCAAGGCCGGTGCCGCCGGTTTGGCGCGAGCGGGCGGCGTCAATGCGGTAGAAGCGCTCGAAGATGCGCTCCTGGTCCTCCGGCGAGATTCCGGGGCCCTGGTCGGTGACCGAGACGCGTGCGACCCCGTCTTTGGCGGAGAGGCCCACGCCCACGGTGGCGCCGTCCGGCGAGTAGCGGATCGCGTTGTCGATGAGGTTGCGGAAGGCGGTCATCAAGAGGTCGCGGTCGCCGTAGATGGGTTCGGGGACCGTGCCGCCAACCCGGATGCTCATGTTTTTGCTTTCGGCGGTGAGCTTGTTGCGGTCCACTGCTTCGGCAATGACGCCATCGAGGTTGATCGGGCCGCCGCCGCGCATCACGTCGCTGCCCTGGAGACGCGAGAGCTCGATGATGTCTTGGACAAGTGCGGCCAAGCGGATCGCTTCCTTGTTCATGCGGGTAGCGAAACGGCGGACAGCTTCCTCGTCTTCGGCGGCGTCATCGAGGGCTTCGGCGAGCAGGGAGATCGCGCCGACCGGGGTTTTGAGCTCGTGGGAGACGTTGGCGACAAAGTCGTTGCGCATCGCTTCGGTGCGGACCATGTCGGTGCGGTCATCGGCCAAGAGCAGGATGTATTCCTCGCTAATCGCGGCGACGCGCACATTCAGGATGATGGTGCCCTGGCCGAGCGGGCCGCGCGGGAGTTCCAGGGTTTTTTCTTCGATGACGCTGTCACGGCGGACCTTGGCAATCAGATCGAGGAGCTCTTGGTGGAGGATGGTATGGCCGCGAACCAGCCCGAAAGCGTAGGCGGCGGGGCTTGCTTTGACGACGCCGTCAATGGTGTCCACGACGATGTACGCCTTGCCCACAACCGAGAGGACTTCGGCGGCGCCGTCCGGCAGGCCCGGTTCATCCACGTCGATCTCGTCATCGCGGCGGCGCTCCGAATAACGGAATGCGAGCACCCCGCCGACCCCCACCAAGAGGCCGAAAACGGCCGCGATGATTGAGGCCCAAAACAAATCCACCTATCTAGCGTAAACGGGCTGACAAGGGTTTTTGCACGGTCTGTGAGACTTATGCTCGCGGTTCAACTAACGTTTACCTAAAGGGACTCAAGAGTTCACGAGAGACTGACACTCTTCAACATGAACTGTGGGTTGGTGCCTGAGTCGATTAGGCGCTGGCGTTGTTGCGCGGCATTCATCGTTGACCCAAGTATCGAGAACTGTACTGAGAACCACTGTGTCAATCAGCACTGTGAAAGGACGGCGCAATGCGCAAGGTGTTTCAAGCCGAGCTCGCTCAGATCGGCGACGAACTGACCGAGATTTCATCCCTGGTTTCCCAGGCGATTGTCAACGCCACAAACGCGCTGGAAACTGCCGATACCGAGTTGGCTCAAGAGGTCATCGCCAATGACGCGCGGATCGACTTCCTGCAAAACGATCTCGACGAGCGTGCAATCGACGTGCTGGCATTGCAGGGGCCGGTTGCCAGCGATTTGCGCATGATTGTGGGGGCGCTGCGCATGAGCGCCTCGCTGGAGCGCATGGGCGATCTTGCCCGTCACGTCGCGCAAATTACCCGGTTGCGTTACCCGGACCACGCCCTGCCGGAGGCTGTTCGACCTACCTTTGCCGAAATGGCGCAACTGGATATTGAGATCGCGAAGAAGGTCACCGAGCTACTGGAAACTCGGGATCTCAAGTTGGCCCAGGACATCCAGAAGGCGAATTCGCGGATCGACGAATTGCACGCGAGCGTGTTCACCACGATTGCCGCGCCGGACTGGGATGCGCCGGCACCCACTACCGTCGATGTCACGCTGGCGAGCCGGTACTTTGAGCGTTTTGCGGATCACGGCGTGTCCGTTTCCCGCAAGGTGACGTATTTGGTCACTGGCGAATGGGATCCGAGCTTTGAGGGGCTCGGCTAACCGATATTTGGTGGCCCTGCGGTCAGATCGTGTAGCTGTTGGAGAACCGTTTCCCTGTTACGTACCAGCCAGGCGGCGCTTCGCGATCTCCAGGCAAGGCGCCATGCCGCGTTTTGGGGTTCCTGTGGTCCAGGCGTCGGTGAAATGGAAAGCCGTGTCGCCTCATATGCGGCATCCCTGATGGCGTAGTCGCTCATTCTGGAGACGATTGATGGCCAGTCGATGGACGGCACCCCATAACCGGAGAGGAATGCGGCAAGTCCCCGCACCTTTTCGTGGAGAGAGCTTCGCGACGTGGTGGAGTCAACGTCCGGATCGTGAAATCTCACATTGAGCCAGGCGGTCGCAGCTAGCTCGTCTCCTCGCACTATTGGTCCGGCAAACTCCCAGTCGATGAGAGCTATGTCGCCGTTTGGTGTCTTGATGACGTTCCACGGTCCGGTATCGCCGTGGCCATAAACGATGTCGTTCAGCTGGATTTGCTGCGTGTACCTGACTCCCTCAGCGTTGGCCTCTGCCCTGAACTCGAACGGTTGCCAGACGTCGCGATTTGGGTCGGCGGGAGAGAAACCTGCGTCATGAATCCGACGCAACAGAACTCCTAAGCCATGCAATTGCCCTTCGGTAAAGACCTGGGAACCCATCGACTCGCCGTCGATAAAGGTAACGCTTTCCAGCCCTTCCTCGGCGCACGCTGGGCGAGGTATCCCGCCAATTCCCTTGGCCAGGAGATGTTCAAGATAACGAGCGACCGTTAGCGACCACGGTTTCACTTCGCGGGTGACTAATTCGGGACCCACGTCGACTTTCTCATCTGCCACTTGCTGAACTCCTGGGTTTGCCGAATCGTGCAGGATGACGCAGTGATTAGCGTATCCCAATCACTAGCGGGAGTGGAAGGCTGCCGCTTAGCAAAAGTTGGCGCAGATTAACGAAAGTGACCGGAATTCCGGTCACTTTCGTTAATCTGCGCCTACTACTTTGAGGGGAGGGATGTAGCGCCCTTACTTCTTGCCCTGGTTCGCCACGGCTTGAATCGCCTCCGCGGCAGCTTCTGGGTCCAGGTACTCCGCGGGCTTGGTCGGCTTGAAATTCTCATCCAGCGTGTACACGAGCGGAATGCCGGTCGGGATATTGAGCCCGGCGATGTCCTCATCGCTGATCCCGTCCAGTTCCTTCACGAGCGCGCGCAAGGAATTGCCGTGGGCCGCGATCAGCACCGTCTTCCCCGAGGCCAACTCCGGCTTAATCTCCGAATCCCAGTAAGGGTTCAGCCGCTCAATCACATTCTTGAGCGCCTCGGTGCGGGGCAACTCGTCGCCGAGATCCGCGTACTGCGGGTCGCCCGATTGGCTCCATTGGCTCGAATCCTCGAGCGGGGGCGGCGGCACATCGAAACTGCGGCGCCACAGCATGAACTGCTCTTCGCCATACTCGGCCAGCGTCTCCGCCTTGTTCTTCCCCTGCAGCGCGCCATAGTGCCGTTCATTCAACCGCCACGAGCGCTTGACCGGAATCCACTGCCGATCCGCCGCGGCGAGCGCCAATTGCGCGGTAAAAATGGCTCGCTTTTGCAAGGACGTGAACACCATGTCCGGCAACAGCCCGGCCTCGCTCAACAGTTCACCGCCGCGAATGGCTTCGGCGCGGCCTTGGTCGGTCAAATCGACATCGACC
Organism: Haematomicrobium sanguinis DSM 21259; assembly: GCF_000688395.1. Lineage (GTDB taxonomy): Bacteria > Actinomycetota > Actinomycetes > Actinomycetales > Micrococcaceae > Haematomicrobium > Haematomicrobium sanguinis. Next base: position 35,615 of record NZ_JIAG01000017.1, read on the forward strand.
CAGCCGGTGAACAGGTTCTTTTCATTCCAGTCGCTCTGACCGTGACGCAACAAGATCAGCGTGTATTCTTTCGGTTCGCTCATACTCCCAGTCTGCCCTATCGCCGCCGAAGAGAAGAACCCGCGTTACCCTATATTTGTGCCAGCGCCCCGCCCTTCCTCAACCGGTTCCGCGGTCTCGTCACCCATCGGCTCCCCCACTCGCGGCACCACCAACCCAAACCGTCTGCGCCGCATGGATCGCTGGCTGGTGGACACTCAGCACCGCCGCTGGGCGCACCAGGACAATCCGCTCTTCGTCGACCTCGGCTATGGCGCCAACGCCACGACTGCCCTTGAGCTCTTCGACCGCTTGCGCCGCCGCACCCCGGATGCCGAGGTCATCGGCATCGAAATCGACCAGCACCGCGTCGCGGCCGCGCTCCCCCTTGCCCGCCCTGGCCTCACCTTCCAACGCGGCGGTTTTGAGCTCGGCACCGACCGGCCGCCGCTGGTGGTCCGCGCGTTCAACGTGTTGCGCCAATACCCCGAGAGCGAGTACGCCGCGCATTGGGCCACCGTCACCGATCGCCTCGCGCCGGGCGGCCTCTTTATCGACGGCACGTGCGACGAAATCGGCCGCCGCGCCGCCTGGATCGCAATCGGCAAAATAGGCCCGGAGAGCCTGAGCATCTCAATGCGCTTCGGCAGTTTCGAGCTGCCATCGGATATCGCCGAGCGCCTCCCCAAAGCGCTCATCCACCGCAACGTCCCCGGCGAGCGCATCCACGCGCTCCTCGCCGCCATGGACGCGGCGTGGACCGTCAACGCGCCGCTTGCCAGTTTCGGCAATCGCCAACGGTGGATTGCAATGTGCCGGGCACTCAAAGACTCCGGGGTCCCGGTATTGGGCGGGGTGTCTCGGTGGCGGCTCGGCGAGGTCACGATTGCGTGGGACGCATTGGCCTAAAGACGTACGACGGCGTTGCTCACCCAGTTGCCTCACACACCGGGCATTGGGGTTACCAGCGCGGGTTGGCGCTCGGGCGGCCGCCGTTGCCGTACAGGTTGAGCGCTGGCTTCACATCGGCGAGATACACGGCGGACGCGGTGACGGCGGCAATGGAGAGGATCAGGCCGAACACTTGGAACGGTCCAAGCGAACCGAACGTACTCAACACTCCGACCAGTAGCGCCCCGGCGCACATACCTAGCCAGAATGGCTGGGTCCGTTTGTCGGCCCGCTCAAACTCGACTGGCTTGCGTCGAATCACGTCAAAGAGGGCCCACGCCTCGATAGCGATGGCGATAACATTCAGCCCAAGAGTAATCCACCAGAGCAGTTGGCCCACAATGTAGAGAGTCATGACTCCAAGCTTACGGGGTCAATCTGTGCGAGAGCAGCCTCTAGGTCGCGCCATAAATCCTCCGGATGCTCCAATCCGACCGAAAGGCGAGTCAAGTTATCGGCGACTGTGCCCGGCTCGCTGGAGTGTCGCCGTCGTCTTTCAATGCTGGATTCCACCCCGCCCAAGGAGGTCGCCGGAACCCACAACCGCAAGGCGGCGATGAACCGGTCCGCGTCTTCGGCCCCGCGGCCGATCTGCGCGGCGAGCATCGCGCCACCGGGCAACCCGAGCGAGGCGATGGTCTTCGCATCCGGGTGGTCGGCAAGCCCGGGATAGCTGACGTTACTCACCGCGGCGTGCGCAGCAAGACGTTCGGCGAGGAATTGGGCGGTGCGCGATTGCGCGCCGAGGCGCACCGCAAGCGTGCGGATGCCGCGCAACACGAGCCATGCGTCCATGGGAGACGGAATGCTTCCCGCCAGGGTGCGGTGCTGGTGCAGGCGTCCGCGCAGTTGAGCCGTCGCGGGAGTGAGCGCGCCGAGGATGACGTCCGAGTGCCCGGAGAGATACTTGGTCGCCGAGTGGAGCGCGAGGTCGGCGCCCCATTCGAGCGGGCGGGCGGCGAGCGGGGTGGCGATCGTGGAGTCGACGACTGTGAGCGCTCCGGCATCGCGGGCCGCTTTGATGAGCGCTCTCGCGTCGGGAACGCGCAGGAGCGGGTTGGACGGGATTTCCAGCCAGAGGAGCGCGTGAGGGTTGGTTGGCGGGCTGGCTTGGGGGTTAGTTTGCGGGGTAGCAGGCAGGTTGGCTAGTGTGCGGGCGAGCGCCGCCGGGGTCAGCTCGGCGGGTTGAAGGGTCTGCAGTCGGATCCGGCCGGCGTCCGCCATTTCCTGCGCAAGAGCCAACGAACCGTTATATGCCGAATCCGGCATAAGCACTAGTCCCCCTTGCTTTACGAGGTTGAGGGCGGCTGCGACGGCGGCCATACCGGAACCGAAAACCAGCGCATCCTCACCCAGGGACGCGGGGTGCTCCAGCGCGCCAATGGTCGCCTCCAGCGCCTCCCAGGTCGAATTGGAAAAACGCCCATAGACCCGGTTGTCGCCTTGACCGGTCGGACCCGCGGAAACAAAGGTTGACGAGTAACTGATCGGCACGTTCACCGCAGCGCCGTCCTCGCGCGGCGGACGCCCGGAAATGATCGCGAGCGTCTCGGGGTGAAGGTCGCTGGGGTGCATGCTCTCAGGGTAATCGAGCCCGAATGTCAGCGCACGTGGGTACGCTATAGTCCGTGACGCAATTCGACATTCCTTCCGATCCGACCGCCCGGCGACTGCCCGGGATTTTCATCGCATTGGAAGGCGGTGACGGTGCGGGCAAGTCCACGCAAAGCGAGGCGCTCGCGGCGCACGTTCAGGCGCGCGGATTCGAGGCGGTTCGCACCCGGGAGCCGGGTGGCACGGAGATTTCCGAGAAGTTGCGCGCGCTGGTTTTGGAGCACGGGCACGGTGAGATCGATGCGCGCACCGAGGCGCTCATCTTCGCCGCCGCGCGGGCCGCGCACGTCGAGCAGTTGGTGTTGCCCGCGCTCGCCGAGGGCCGCGTGGTCATTACCGACCGTTACGTGGATTCCTCGATCGCCTACCAGGGCGTGGGCCGCGAATTGGGCGTCGCGCCGGTGACACTCATCAACGATTTCGCGACCGCAGGGTTGCGCCCGGATCTCACCGTGTTGCTGGATGTTCCTCTCGAGGTGGCAAAAGCACGACGGCGTTCCCTCCACAGTGCCGATGACCGCCTTGAAGCCGAGGCGGATAGTTTTCATGAAAACATTCGGGAGGCTTTTTTGCGGATCGCCGAGTCCCACCCGGCCTCTTATGTGGTTATTGACGCAGGCAAAACGCCCGAAGAGATCAGCGCGGTCATCGCTCGGCGGGTCGACGAGTTATTGAACTCACGGGAGCGGGTATGAGCGTTTGGGATGAGCTGGTTGGCCAGCCCATGGTGGTTGATCAGCTGCGCGCGGCCGCGGCACTCGAACGGCCGACGCACGCGTGGCTGTTCACCGGGCCGCCGGGCTCTGGCCGCTCCAATGCGGCGCTCGCCTTTGCCGCTGCCCTGCAATGCGAGCAAGCAGACCCCTCCCTGCGCGGTTGCGGGGAGTGCAAGGCGTGCCGCTCGGTGCTAGCCCGCACCCACCCGGATGTGCAGATCACCGCAACCGAAGCGGTCACCATCAAGATCGAGGAAGCACGAGCCCTCGTTTCTGGCGCGTTTGATAAGCCCGCCACCGGCCGTTGGCGGATCCTCATTGTCGAAGACGCCGATCGCATGTTGGAGCGCTCCACCAATGTGCTCCTCAAGGCCATCGAAGAACCGCCGCCGCACACCATCTGGATGCTGTGCGCACCGAGCCCCGCGGACGTGCTCGTCACAATTCGTTCACGCTGCCGACCGGTGCGCCTCTCGGTACCTCCGGTTGCCGATGTGGCGCGGCTCTTGGTGGAACGCGATGGCGCCGACCCGCAAGTTGCCGGAGTGGCCGCGCGCCTGGCGCAAAGCCATGTCGGCATTGCACGTCGGCTTGCCGCCGATGACGACGCCCGCAAACGCAGGCAGGACATCGTGGCACTGCCTGGACGCCTTCACTCCATTTCAGATGCGATGGCGGCGGCGCGCTCTTTGGTGACCTTGGCGGATGAGGAGGCGGCTTCATCGCTGGCGGATCGGGATGCGACCGAGCGCGAGCAACTCTTAAAGACTCTTGGCGCTCCGGAGTCCGGGCCGCTACCCCCGGCGTTGCGAAGCCAGGTAAAGCGGCTAGAGGAGGAGCAGACGCGGCGGGCTAAGCGTTCCAAGAACGACTATTACGACCGCGCCCTCACGGACCTGCTGTCCTTTTACCGCGACGTGTTGGTGGTGCAGTTGGCGAGGGGGGAGAGCGTCGGCATCATTAACCAGGAGATCGAGGGCACGGTACGGGATATCGCCGAGCAGGGATCGGCGCTGGACACTTTGCGGCGTATTGACGCGATCAACACGGTCCGGACGCGGCTCACCAAGACCAATGTTGCCCCGCAATTGGCTATCGAGGCGATGACGCTAGCGCTTCTCTAGCGTCGCTGGGGAAATGCCGGTAGCCGGTGTCAATGCGGAAAAAGTCGGACAAAGCTGAGATATTGGGCTAAGACTTTTGCGATCGAAACGTTTGGAGCTCGGCGATGCCTGACTTGACCCCCGCACACCGTAAGCGGCATCGAAAAGGCGAGCAACGCCGTCGTTCATCATTGATCGCTGCACTCATGGCGCTCACCCTTGCGCTGGCCGGATGTGTCGGCGCGCCCGCGGCCCCCGACGGCAAGACATTTACCGCCGATCCTGAAATTATCGGCTCCATTCCGGATAACTTGCGAGAATTTTACACGCAACAGGTGGAATGGAAGAGTTGTGAGAATAGTTACCAATGCGCAACGATCAAAGTTCCCCTAGATTACGCGAATCCGGGAGACCGCAGTATTACGCTGGAAATTATCAAGTCGCCGGCGCGAGGCGAGAAAAAGGGATCGCTACTCATTAACCCCGGGGGGCCCGGCGGCTCTGGCGTGGACTCTGTCCTCGAGAGCGCGCAGGCGCTCACAACGCAGCCGGTACGCGACGCATATGATGTGGTCGGTTTCGACCCGCGCGGCGTCAAGCGTTCAACGCCCGTGACCTGCTATGACGCGCAAGGCACCGACAAGTATCGCGCCACCTACAATGATCCCAGCACACCCGAGGGGATGGCGGCCGCGCGGGAGGTTGCCAAGGCTTTCGGGCAGGCCTGCGCCGATAATTCCAAGGGTATTTTGGACTATGTCGGTACCGAGAATGCCGCACGGGACATGGATATTATTCGTGCCCTTGTGGGAGATAAGAAGCTCAATTATCTGGGGTTTTCCTATGGGACGCTACTTGGCGCGACCTATGCCAACATTTTTCCAAAGAACGTTGGACGTTTTGTGCTCGATGGTGCGGTTGACCCGTCCATCAGTTCTTCGGAATTGACGTTGGGTCAGGCGGCCGGATTTGAAAAAGCATTCCGCGCGTATGTGACCGATTGCATGAGCGGGTCCGACTGTCCGCTGACCGGGTCGGTCGATGAGGGGTTGGCGACCATCAAATCCCTGATTGAGGAGGCGACGGCGCAACCGCTTCAAGCTCGCGATGGGCGGATGGTCAACGGTTCGCTCATGGTTTCCGGGCTCATTTTGCCGCTGTATTCGCAGGCGAATTGGCCGGCGCTGACGCAGGCTCTCGAAGAGCTCGTGTCCAGGCGGGACCCGACCACGGTGTTGCTGCTCGCGGATTTGAGCGCCGACCGCGAAGCGGATGGCACCTATAGCGGGAACTCGATGAACGCGTTTACCGCGGTGAATTGTTTGGACTACCCAGCAGATGCGAGCGATGAGCAGATGCGGGCGCAGGCGGCACAGTTGGAGAAGGTGTCGCCGACGATCGGCAAGTATTTGGCGTACGGGGATGTGGGATGTCAGGAGTGGCCGGTCAAGGCAAACCGGACGCCCGCACCGATTAGCGCCGAAGGAGCGGGGGACATTCTGGTTGTTGGCACGACCGGCGATCCGGCCACCCCGTACGAGTGGTCGGTGTCCTTGGCAGATCAGTTATCTTCCGGGACGTTGCTCACCTATGAGGGTGAAGGACACACCGCGTATGGGCGGGCGAATGCGTGCCTGAATGATGCGGTCGATAAGTACTTGCTGGATGGGACCGTGCCCGCAGCAGGGATGCGGTGCTAATAGGCCGTTAAGCGGGACGCGCGTAACGGGCGCGCTCGGTATCCAGCCATGCCGGTACATCGCGGATGGACGGGACCACGGCCTTCGCGCCGGCGAGCGTCAATTCCGTTTCCGTGTGCGCTCCGGTGGGTACGCCAATCACGTCGAGAGAGCCCGCCCTCAATCCGGCGACGATGTCGGAGGGCGCGTCGCCCACGACCATCACCTGACGCACATCGTTAATGTCCAGGGCGAGGATCGCGGTCAGGATCATATCCGGATAGGGTCGGCCGCGTCCGGCATCCGATGGGCACAGGCTGAGGTCGGCAAGCCCCATCCACCCCAGGGATTCCAAGATCTGATTTTGGGTGTGGCGGGCGAGCCCGGTCATGAGGCAGATCTGTAGCCCGCGTTCCCTGAGCGCATTGATCGCGTCCTCCGCGCCAGGAATCGGCTGGACTCCGAGGGCGGCGAGGTGGCTGTCGTAGGCATTTTCAAAGGCCCGGTTGAACTCGGGGGCGCGGTTGCCGAAGAAATGCTCAAAGACCTTGATCTTGGGGATGCCCGAGTGCGCTTTGGCGTAACGGCGCACATTGGCGATCTGATCGGTGCCGGTGCGTGCGTCAACGGATTGCAGGGTTTCGGTCAGAGCTGCGTCATGCACCGCTGACTCGTCAATGGTTGTGCCGCCCATATCCAGAACCGCCAAAGCGATCCTGCTCGCGTTGACCGACATGCCACCGACCTTTCAGTTCTCGCCGCAGGTTATTCGCGGACATCGTGAGGAGGCGCGCATGTGTACGCGCGCCTCCTCAAGTGTGATGTTCCTACGCTTCCCCTCGCTGACCGCGAGGCAACCGCCGGGTAAACACCTGTGTAATTCGGGTTCCCGCCGGTGGCTCGGGGCACCGTGGCTTAGTGTTCAGCGGCGCTTGCGGCGTCGACGGCGAGATCTTTCGGCAACGTCTTCCAGGCAAGGAGCGCAATGCCGAGCATGAGCGCCGACGCGATGATGCCGAGCACCGTGAAGCCGTTCAGGAATGCGCCCTGAGCCGATTCGGTCAGCGCCTTCGCCGCAGCCGGGTTCGGTACATCGCTGGCGATCTCCATGGCACCGCCCAGGGTGGAGCGGGCCTTGTCGGCTAGATCCGCGCCGAGGGTTGCCGGGACGTCAATGGCCGCGCGATACACCACCGCGAGGATGCTACCGAGGATAGCAACACCCAAGGCGTGGCCCATCTCATACGCGGTTTCGGCCACGGCGGCGGCCGAGCCGGCTCGCTCTGGCTGCACCGAGCCCATGATCGCGTCGCTGGAGAGCGCATAGGAGAGGCCTGTGCCGAACCCGAGAACAAACATTCCGGCGCCCAAGACAATCACCGGCATGTGCGCGCCGGCGACCACGGCGATGGCAAAGCCCACCGCCACGAGCGTCATCCCGATGGTGATCGCAGGGCGAACACCGATCTTTTTCGCAACGGCGGCCGCGAGCAGCGCAGATCCGGCTTCGGCAACCATGGCCGGGATGAGCCAAAATGCGGCTTCCATCGGCCCCATTCCGAGCACCAACTGCAGGTACTGGGTGATCACAAACAAGCTTCCCGCTAGCGCAAAGATGCTGCCCGTTTGCACCGCGATACCCGTGGAGAAACGCGGATTCTTGAAGAGTTCGACGTCAATCATCGGGTCGCGAAGCACGCGCTGGCGGCGGATAAACACGGCCAAGAACAGGCCGCCCACTGCGGCGCTACCGAGTGTCACCAGATCGAACCCTGACTCCACCATGTGCTTGATCGCAAATACCACCGGCAGGATGCCCGCCAGCGAATACAGCGAGGACAAGATATCGAATTTGGCCGGGTGCGGGTTCCGGGACTCGGGAAGCAAAAACGCTCCGGCAATCACGATCGCCACAATGACGGGCACGTTCACCAGGAATACCGATCCCCACCAGAAGTGCTCCAGCAGGAACCCGCCGGCGATGGGGCCCAGTGCCGCGCCAGCAGAGGCGGCGGCGGACCAGATGCCGATCGCGATCCGGCGCTGGTTGTTGTCACGGAAGATGTCGCGCAACATGGACAAGGTGGAAGGCATGAGGGTTGCACCGGCAATGCCCAGGGCCGCGCGGGCGGCAATGAGCGAGGTCGCATCCGGGGCAAACGCGGCGATGACAGAGGCCACGCCAAAGCCGGCCGAGCCGATGAGCAAGAGCTTCTTGCGGCCAATCTTGTCGCCCAAGGTACCCATGGTGACAAGCAAGCCGGCCAGAACAAACGAATAGACGTCAATGATCCACAGCATCTCGGATGCGCTGGGTTCCAGCGCCCGGCTGAGCGATGGGACGGCAAAACCAAGAATCGTGGAGTCCGCGGCGACCAGCACCACGGGGAGGGTCAACACCGCGAGGCTGATCCACTGGCGGAACCCGGCACGTGGCACACCACCCGATACGGTTCCGTCATTTCGTGTTGGCGCCGCAATAATCTTTTGCGGCGCGGTGTGTAGCTGAGCCATGATTCCTCCTCACGATGGCGCACGGCGGTATCCCGCCGTAAAGAATGTGGTTGAAAGTATCTGAAAATAAAACCGTCCAGTCGGTACAGTAACCAGGATAGCACGAACTTTATTCCGTCCGGCCGGTACAGTGGCCGGCGGGGTTTAAGTAGACTTGCCCCATGGCCTCAGAGACTCGAGACAACATCCTCAACTCGCTTCAGGACATCTTGTCCCGAGAAGGAACCCAAGCGGTCACGCTCGAGGCCGTTGCCGACAACGCCGGAGTCTCCAAGGGCGGTCTGCTCTACCACTTCCCCAGCAAGGAAGCGCTTTACCTTGGGCTCATTGACCGCCTCGATGCGACCGCCCAAGAAGAACTGACCCAGATACGCACCCCCCGCGAGATGGTGCGCTGGTATTTGGACACGTCCGTCCCTGGCGAGACCGAGGACAAGGAACTGTCCCAGTCGGTGCTCGCGGTCTTGCGTTCGGCGGGCGCTGGCAACGATGAGATCCGTGAACGCATCCGCAAGCTCTACGGCCAGTGGGGCAATGAGGTGCGCAAGGTGGTCAAAAACCCGGTTCTCGCCGATGCGATCGTCCTGGTCGGCGACGGCGTGTACATCAACACGCTCTTGGGCCTGGCCGTCCCCGAGGAGAGCCGCCTGGAGAAGCTCTACGCCTGGCTCATCAAAGAAGCGAACCTATAGACGCCGCTTTGACCCACCGCGCACCGCCCGGCTACAGTTATTTCTTGCGTGTTTGACGCGCCACCTTAGCTCAGTCGGTAGAGCGAGTCCCTCGTAAAGACTAGGTCGTCGGTTCGATTCCGACAGGTGGCTCCACAGACTCCAACACGAAAAAGCCCCGCCTCCCACATTCGGGAAGCGGGGCTTTTTCACGCCATCCGGAGCGCCCACCCCTGTGCAGGCTCAAAATCGACTGCACACTCGAAATCGACTGTGCAGATAATGCACACTTTAACGGCGTGTCGCGTGCGTGTTCTGCACAGTCGATGGGGAGGGGTGGGGGTTAGAAGTCGGCGGTCTTGGGGTCGGGGCCGATGCGCCCGTCATCCTTGGACAGGCCGTTGATCGCCTCAACGTCCTCATCATCCAGCTTCACGTCCAGCGCCGCGAAGTTTTCCACGATGCGCTCCGGGGTCACCGACTTCGGGATGACCACATTGCCGAGCGCCAGATGCCAAGCAATGATGACTTGCGCCGGGGTCGCCCCGTGCTTCTCCGCAATCTTGACGATTACCGGATCCTCGAGAACTTCCTTGCCTTGCCCAAGCGGGGACCAGGACTCGTGCAAAATGCCGTGCTCCTTGTGGAACGCGCGCAACTCCTCCTGATTGAAGTAGGGGTGCGTCTCAACCTGGTTGATCGCCGGGGTCACCCCGGTCGCCTCAATGATCTCCCCAAGCTGCTCAATGGGGAAATTGGAGACACCGATCGACTTCACGCGGCCCTGCTTCTGCAACTCCACGAATGCCTTCCACGTATCCACATACTTGCCCTTGGCAATCGCCGGCCAGTGAATCAGGTACAGGTCCAGCTCGTCCAAACCGAGGCGCTGCATGGATTCGTCAAAGGCGGCAAGTGTGGAGTCATAACCTTGATCCTCGTTCCACAGCTTGGTAGTGACAAACACGTCCTCGCGCGGCACGTCGCTTTCGGCCAGAGCCTTGCCCACGCCCTCTTCATTCCCGTAAATCTTGGCGGTATCCACGTGACGGAACCCGGCGTCCAGCGCCTTCCCGACCACGTCTTCGGCAACATCGCTCTCGACCTGCCACACGCCGTACCCCAACTGAGGGATCGAGTTGCCGTCATTAAACTTCAGTTCTGGTGACTTGCTCACGCTGTTCCTTCTCTCGATTTTTTCCGTACAGTCTCGTCTAACTCGCGGCATCCAGGATCAATTCCGATTCCGCGACGTCTCTTTTAACAATGTCCAACCTGAAACGCACCGCGTCTAGATGGGTCGTGGCATCGAGGCGCAATCCTTGCTCGCTTGCCAACCGATAGAGCGCGAGCGCCTCGACCGCGGTGGCCAGCGAGTTGCTCGCCCGCGAGAGCGCGCGGTGCGCATCGGAGAGTTTCCCGGGGACGTCCAAGGTGTACGACGGCGATGCCTCCTGAGCGCGGGCCGCCAACTCCCGCACGTGGCCGGCTAGTTGGACGAGTTCGTTGCCGATCACGACCGCATGGTTGTAATCCTCGGTGTCCTCGATTCCGTCGAGGACCTGGTGGTATCGATCCAGCGAGCGGTCGAATCGGTCCGCCGCTCGCTTCCACACCCCGGTTCCAAGGTCCGGTTGCCGTTGCTTCTTCTTGAACAGTTTCACGCGAGATTCGCCTTGGTGACCACGCGCTTAGAGGTACTGACCCGTGGAGGGGGCATCGCCGTCGTGCTTCTCTTGGGTGTCCCGCAGCTTCGGTGAGCCGGGCGCTTGGCGAACCGGTTCGCCGTCCTCGCCGATGATGACGCCCGCGGCGATGACGGTTTGGATGCCGTGGAAGAGGCCCTCGAGCCACCCGACGAGTTGTGCCTGGGCGATGCGAAGTTCGGATTCGGTGGGTGGCGCGTCGTCGGTGTCGCTCAGTGGAAGGGTGATGCGGCGCAGTTTGTCTTGAAGCTCGGGTGAGAGGCCGTCCTCGAGCTCCTTGAGCGAGCGCTCGTGGATTTCGGCGAGGCCGGTCGGTTCGGTCGGCTCGGTCGGCCAGGTCGGCGCAGTGCCCGCGGGTGCGGTTGCGGCGGGTGCTTGCGATGCGTCGGTCACGGGTTCATTGTGTCAAAATTGCCGGGCGCTGTCTCTACCGGGGCGCTAAATCCAGCCTTGCTGCCAGGCTTGGTCGGCGGCACCGTAGCGGGAGCTTTCGCCGAGTTTGGCCATCGCGGTGGAGACGTAGTTGCGCACAGTTCCCGGCGCGAGGTGCAACTCTTTCGCGATTTCGGCGAGGCTCAGGTTCCGCCGGGTGAGGCGCAGGACGTCCAGTTCACGGTCGGTGAGCGGACTGACTTCCCCGGATAGCGCACTGGCAGCGATGTCCGGGTCCACGTAGCGCTTACCGTGGGCGACATCCCGGATCACCCGCGCAAGCTGTTCGGCGGGGGTGGATTTCGGGACAAAACCGGAGACCTTGGCGGCGAGCGCGCGGCGCAGGACGCCGGGGCGCGCGTGCCGCGTGACGATGATGATCTTGGCCGGGGTGGCGCGAGTGATCTTCTCGGCGGCGTCGATGCCGTCGGTCGGCGGCATTTCCAGGTCGAGGACGCAGACGTCGGGGCGGTGCTCCATTGCGAGTGTCACCGCGTCGGCGGAGTTGTTGGTCTGCGCGAGGATGTCAAAATCGTCTTCGAGGCCAAGTAGGGCGGCAAGGGCGCCGCGGATGAGGTCCTCGTCATCGGCCAACAGGAGGCGGATCATGTCGGGTCTTTCTGCGGTTCGGCGGGGTGGCTCGTTGTGGACTCGGGGGCGCCGCCGGGGCGGGGCGCACTGAGGTGGATGCTGTGGGGACCGTAATGGTCAGGATGAATTCGGTTTCCAGGGCTTTGGTGTCCACGGTGCCGCCGAGTTCGGAGACCCGTTCGCGCAGGGTCTTGAGGCCCGAGCCCGGATTGACCTGCGCGGTGGGGGTGGTGGGTGCGTCATTGCTGATGCGCAAGTCCACGCTGGTGGCGCTCTGGCGCAGGCTGAGCACCACGTGCTTTGCGGCCGAGTGGCGCAAAATATTGGTTGTCGCTTCCCGCACTGCCAGGCCAAGCACCTCAGTCAGAGGTGCCTGGACATCGGTATTGGGTGCATCAATGCGGGCCGAGATCCCGGCGCCTTCCAGCACGCTCACGGCGTTGACCAGTTCGGCGCCGAACTCGGTGTGCCGCATGCCGCGGACCAGGGCGCGGGTATCTTCCATGGTGTTGCGGGCGATGTCTTGAACCTCGCGCATCGCTTCCTCGGCGGCATCCGGGTCCTTCGCCACGAGCCGGGCGGCAAGCTCGGCCTTGAGCGCGATGACTTGCAGGTGGTGGCCCTGAATGTCGTGCAGTTCGCCAGCGATGCGTAGCCGTTCGCGGGCGGTTGCCAACTCCGCTTCGGCGGTGCGTGCCTCGTCCAACTGGAGCATCACCTGCCACCACCAGAACGTGGGCATGATCGTCAGCGGCGGGATCAAGGCAAACAGCACAAAGGAGCCGTAGCTGGCCGAAACCGCTGACGGATTCTGTCCGCTATACCAAAGGTAGAAGGCCAAAATCAGCGCGAGCGCCACCCAAATGATCCGACGCTGCTCTACCGTGGCGGGCAAGAACGCAAAACTGAGCGCCACCGTCAACGGCAGCACCGCCACCGGCCCAAGAAAGGGATCAAAAAACGCGAGCAGGGCAAAGACGGCGGCCAGACCGATCGGCACCCACACCATCTTCAGGCTCGCCAAACCGCGCCCATACATATACCTCGCGGCAAAGAGCACCCGCAGGCACATCCCCGCAATGAGAAGGCTCAGCGCGATCAACGCCACCAGGATCGGTGAACTCGGCGGCTGCTGCTTCACGAGGTAGAGCACCAAGAAGAAGTCGATCAGAAACAGGTACATCACCAGCACAAACGCCACCGACACCCAGGTGTAAATCCAGGCTTGCCGCATCCGTTTGGGCGCCGCGATCGCTCCACGGCTCGCCTCGCGTGCGGTGGCGATCATCTGCTCCATGCTTCCCATCCTAGGGCCGTGACATTTGTCATGAGCTCCATGTGAGGTGTACCCGGCGAACCGGTGACGGCTAGCCACTATAGGAGCCGGACACGTTCGCGAAGACTAGAAACATCAGCTCGACACCGAAAGAGAGGCGGCCATGACCATCACCCAGACCGAACAACCTGCACGGCAGGTGGACCCGGAAGCCCAGGCGATCCAGGCGGAAAACCTCGTGGTCAAGTACGGCGATTTCACCGCCGTCAAAGGGATCAACTTGAGCGTCAAGACCGGTGAGTTTTACGCCCTGTTGGGCACCAATGGGGCCGGAAAGACGACCACCCTCGAAACGCTCGAGGGACAGCGCAAGGCGAGCTCCGGCGTCGCACATCTTTTCGGTATGGACTCCTACGCGCACCGCGCCAAGCTGGCCGGGCGCCTCGGGGTCATGCTGCAAAGCGCCGGACTCGCCGAGGATCTCACGGTTGCCGAGACGGCGCGGATGTGGCTCGAGCTGAACAGCGTTGGACTCTCATCCGCGGCGGTGCGATCGCGGGTTGCCGAGGCGCTTGCCGGGCTGAAGCTCACCGACAAAGCGGACGTGCGTGTGCGCAAACTCTCCGGTGGGCAGCGCCGCCGCCTGGACCTCGTGATGGCGACGATCAATGAGCCGGATCTGCTGTTTTTGGATGAGCCCACCACCGGGCTGGATCCGGAATCGCGGGACCGCACCTGGGCGCATATTCAGAAAATGCACGACGGCGGCACAACAGTCATCCTCACCACGCACTATCTCGAGGAGGCCGAGTCCATGGCCGATCGCCTCGCGATCATGCACGAGGGGCGGATCGCGCTGGAGGGCTCGCTCACCGAGGTGCTGGCCAGCCAGCCGGCGAACATTTCGTTTGCCGTGCCGGGCGAGCTGGTTGATGGGGTTCTTGGTGGGTTGGAAAGCCGCGGTTCAGCGGCGCTGACGCCGCGCGGCGAGGTGACACAGGTGGCGTTGCGGCCCGCGGATTTGCAAGGCGAGCTTTACCGCTTGCTTTCTCGAGCCGATGCGTTGGGTGTGGAACTGGAGAATTTGCGGGCGTCGGAGGCATCCCTTGCCGAGGTTTTCCGTCAGATCAGTCAGACGAGCGGCGACGCCGCCGAGGAAGCGTAAGGAGAGAGCAATGAGCACAATGGAGCAAGCACCCGTGGGCTACGTGCACGCTGGGCGCAAAGGGCCCGGGACGTTTCGCCAGATCATGATTGTAGCCAAACGCGAAATGCAGATGATTTTGCGCAACAAGACCGTCTCGATCTCGGCCATCGTCATCCCCTTGGCGTTGAGCGCATTTATCGTGTTGCGCCCGAACAGCGGCATGGGCACCCCGGCCGTGGCAGTGGTCATGATTTCGATCGTGGCAATGTACAACGGGATCTTCTCGGTGTATTTCACGCTCACCACGACCATGACAACCCGTCGGGAGGACCTGTATCTCAAGAGATTGCGGACCTCATCCATGAGCGATGGCGCGATCATTTCCGCGATCGTGCTGCCGGTGCTGGGGATTGCCGTTTTTCAGGCGCTCATTGTTGCGGCGGGTCTCGTGTGGGTGGGCACCGTTCCCCCCACGAGCGCACTGCTATTCGGGTTGGCCATGGTGGGGCTGGTGGCGATGTCGGTGACGGCGGCGCTCTTAACCGCGAACTTCACGCCTTCGGCCAGCGCCGCGCAAATCACCGTCATGCCGTTCATGTTGGTGTTCCTCGGCACGATGTTCTGGGCCCAGTTCGCGGTTGAGGGCATGGCCCGGTACGCGCAAGTGACGCCCGGCGGATCGTTCTACGTGGTGTTGCAGGCGAGCTATGAAGGCGGGGCTGTGGCCGGGGATACCTGGCTTGCGCTCATTGCGTTGTTCGCGTGGGCCGCGCTCTTTGGATATCTGGCAAGCACAACAATGAAATGGGAGAAACGATAACGATGGAACTGCTCAAAGATCTGACGACGTTTTCGCTCTTGCCGACCGTGGGCCGAGAGATCCGGGCCGGTGTGATTGGGCTGGTGGTGTTCGCGCTCCTCGCGTACTTCCTCTTCCCAGTGGAGCGGTTGTGGGTTGCAGGGATCATCGGCGGCGCGGTGGTGATCTTCTACGTGGTGCGCTGCGTGCTGGTCGCGAAGCGGAACCGGAACGCGTCGACCCCCGCGTAGCGCGCCCCTTCGCCGAGTCGGCACGTTTTCCGCTATAGGCGCCCCCTATAGCGGAAAACGTGCCGACTCGGCGTAGGTGGGGAGCCGCGACGCTGGCATCTCGCTTCGCCGGCACACCCAGCCTGTGGATAACTTCTGCGCGGTTCTCACATTTTGGCTTGAATTGTTCCATGCCAAAACGCCCACGTCCCTTACCGCCACAGTTAGCTAGCCCCGCGTTCCTGGCTGCAGACGCGCGGAGGCTAGGGATAACCAAACACGAACTTGGCCGCCAGGAGTTGCTCACCCCGAGCCGGGGAATTCGCGCAGTGTCAGACTTGGAACCCCGCGAAGGCTCCTACCCCCAATTCGTCAGGTGCGTTGTCGCGGAATCGGTAACCGGCGTCGCCAGTCATTTCACGGCGGCGCATTTGCATGGAATTCCTCTACCGTTCCGCGTGCGGCGACAATGGATGAGCGTTGGCACTCAGCGAACACTCGTCAGCCCGCTTGACCTGGTCCACATCACGGTCCCGCCCGAGCATCGCGCGCCGCGCCGCCGGGGGACAAAAGGCCACGCCAGCGAGCTCCAACCCGAGGAAATCACCGAAGTGGGTGGGATCGCGGTGACGTCGCTAGCACGAACGATTCTGGATCTCGCCCAATACCTCAGCGAGGTAGATCTCATCGTTGCTCTGGATCACTTATTCTCGAGCGGCATGCGCAGTCTGCGTTTGACGAAAAAGGCCAGATTGCCGCGTCAGGTGTTGCTGAAATACTTGGCAAAGAAGCGAGGGACGCGGGGAATTCGCAGGCTTATGGCCGCTATCGATCGCGCCGTCGACGGTGCGGACTCGCCTCCAGAGACCAAACTGCGACTGGCATTAGAAGACGCTGGCTGCCCATTTTTCCACGCAAATATGCCCATTCACGACGAGCATGAGCAACCCGTCGCATGGCCGGATCTTGCGAACTTTGATTTCAAAGTGTGTGTTGAATACGAGGGCGCCCACCACCTCACGGCCGACCAGCTGCATTCCGATGCGAGCCGGGACATGCGCGTCCAAATGAACGGCTGGCTTCAAATCCGACTGACGAAAGTGGACTTGAGAAACATGGAGATCGCCGTGGAGAAGGTGAAGTCCGCACTTCGCAAGCGAGGTTGGACCCCCTTCGACGACACTCCCGCCGCCGAGTCGGCACGTTTTCCGCTATAGGGCCGCCCTATAGCGGAAAACATGCCGACTCGGCGGGGGTGGGGCGCTCGGCGAGGGTGGTGCGGGGGTGGCTAGGGAGCTAGCAGCAGCGGCCTTGCGGGTTGGCGTCTTGGCGGTCGGTCTTCTCCCGCCAGAACTCCTTCTCCGTCATTGGCGGTCCAGCATGCCCGTGGGCCGCGTGGTACTGCAGATACTTCTCGTAGGCGTCCGCACCCATGACGCCCCGGAAGATGCGCCGAAGCTCAAGCCAGCCGTTCCGCGCTCGAGTGCGGAAGACGCCGTCGTTCATCAGTGCCCACCGCGGCGAGGTGCCGCGCCCACGCTGGCCCATTCCTTTTCCAACTCGCGCTCAGCGGGAGTGGGGATCAGGCCCGCGGGCGCGAAAATCTTGGACGGCACTTCGGGGTCCTCGGTGCTCACCGGGGCCGGCTCGTTTCGGTGTTGCCATGCGCGCCAGGTTGCCAGGATGGCAGCCAGGATCACGATGATGGAAAGCACCACGAAGATGATTGAGAGCGTGCCCTGGATGGCGGAGTTGCGTACCACGGCTTCCATGGCGGCGACCGATTTTGCGGTGCCGAATTCGGTCTTGCCGTCGGCGAGCGCTTGGCTGAAGGCCGCATTTTGTGCCCAGTAACCGACCGCGGGAACCGGCGAGAAGATCTTGTAGGCGCTCGCGGTGATGGTCACAACCGAGGCGAAACCGAGCGGCAACGCGACCACCCACAGGTATTTGAAGCGGCGGTTGCGCGCCACGATGGTCATGCAGATGGCCAGCGCGATCGCCGCGAGAAGCTGGTTCGCGATGCCGAAGAGCGGGAAGAGGGTGTTGATGCCGCCGAGCGGGTCGGTGACGCCCATGATGAGGATCGCACCCCAGGCGGCAACCATGATCGCGGTGCAGAGCCACGCGCCGGGACGCCAGTTCGTTTCCTTGAACTTCGGGATGAAGTTTCCGATGGAATCTTGGAGCATGAAGCGGGCGACGCGGGTGCCGGCGTCGACCGCGGTGAGGATGAACAGCGCCTCGAACATGATGGCGAAGTGGTACCAGAAGGCCATGAATCCGGGGCCGCCAATGAGCGAGTGCATGATTTGCGCGAGGCCGACCGCGAGTGTCGGGGCGCCGCCGGTGCGCGAAACCACGGACTCTTCGCCGACGTTGCTCGCGAGGCTGGAGAGCATGTCCGGAGTGAGGTTGACGCCGGTCAGACCCAGCCCATTGACGAACGCGACCGCGCCTTCGATGGTGCCCCCGGTTGCGGCCGCGGAGGAGTTCATGGCGAAGTAAATGCCGCGATCGATTGACAGTGCAGCGACGAGCGCCATGATCGCGACGAAGGACTCCATGAGCATTCCGCCGTAACCGATGAAGCGGGTTTGCTTTTCCTTCTCTACCAGCTTCGGGGTGGTGCCGGAGGAGATCAGGGCGTGGAAGCCGGAGAGCGCGCCGCAGGCAATCGTGACAAAGAGGAACGGGAAGAGCGAGCCGGGGACTACGGGGCCGCCCGCGGGGTTATCGGCGTATTCGCTGAAGGCCGGCCAGTTGATTTCCGGGCGGACGATGATGATCGCGACGGCGAGCATCACGATCGTACCGATCTTCATGAAGGTGGAGAGGTAGTCGCGCGGGGCGAGGAGCAGCCAGACCGGGAGGATCGCGGCGATGAAACCGTAAATGATGATGCCCCATGCGATTTCGGTGCGGCCCAGGGTGAAGATCTCTTGGCCCCAGGCGGTGTCCGCGATCATCCCGCCACCGATAATCGCGGCCATCAGCAACACGAACCCGATGATCGAGACTTCGGTGACTTTGCCGGGGCGGATGTAACGCAAGTACAGGCCCATAAAGAGCGCGATCGGGATGGTCATCGCTACCGAGAACACGCCCCACGGGGATTCGCCGAGCGCGTTGACGACCACCAGCGCGAGGATCGCCACGATGATGACCATAATGGCGAGGGTTGCGATGAGCGCTGCGGTGCCACCGATCACACCCAGTTCTTCGCGCGCCATTTGGCCGAGCGAGCGCCCGCCGCGGCGCATCGAGAAGAACATGACCAGGTAGTCCTGAACCGCGCCGGCGAGCACCACGCCGACAATGATCCAGATGGTGCCGGGCAGGTAGCCCATTTGCGCGGCCAGGATTGGGCCGACGAGCGGGCCGGCACCGGCAATGGCCGCAAAGTGGTGGCCAAAGAGCACCCGGCGATCGGTAGGGACAAAGTCCTTGCCATCGGCGTTGTACTCGGCAGGGGTGGCGCGCCGATCATTGGGACGGGTGATCTTGTTCTCGATGAACTTGGAGTAGAAACGGTAGGCAATGAAGTAGGTGCACACCGCTGCAAACACAAACCAGATCGCGTTCACCGGTTCGCTGCGCACAATCGCGAGGATCGTCCAGGCGACGCCGCCCAGTAGCGCGATCGCGACCCAAATGATGATCTTGATCGGTGTCCACTTGCGGTCTTCGGCCTGCGCGACCTTCTCATCGACGGCCGGCGGCGGAAGTTCCTGATTCCCCACGGTCTGGCTCACGGTGCTCTCCTTTGAGGTGGCTGGCGCTTCCCGGCGCTGCGAGTTTTACGGTCATGACATCGGTGATGTGAATCTCATATTACTCACCCGCAAGAACAGATAGCGCAAGCTTCAACCTAGCCGCTCGCGCCGTGGCGGAGGCAATTTTGCCCTGGTGAAGAGCCACGCCACCGCAGCGGCAGCCAACGGCGTTCCGAGCAGCAGAACTGCCAGTCCTAGCCACGGAACGCTAAGGGACGCCCCGGACATCACTTGGGAAAATGTCACTCCAAAGATGACACCAATGAGACCGCCCAGTGCGCAACCCAACATACCGGTCGTTCCAGACTGCCACCCTGCCAACGCTTTACGGACCCGCGGCGACGCCCCAATGCTCGCAAGTACGGCGTTCGCCTCGCGGCCCTCGGCCGCCGCGAGCCCTACGCTAATGAGCAACACGATCACGAGGAATCCCACAGCGCCAGCGGCTATAACAGTGGAAATTCCCTCAGCCTGAGACTGGCCCTCTGATGCGTCCAATACCTGCACGGGCCGGCCTGGAACCGAAAGTTCTGACACCGTTTTGGCCAGCTGGGCGACCTTTTGCGCGCCCAACGGCTGAGGAATGTCGTATGTGCGCAAGATAGGTACCGCGGTCATACCCAGGCGCTCCGCGGCTGAGGGCGAGAGCAACACTTGAGTTCCATAGCTCGCCTTGTCCGATACGGTCGCGGGCACCTCGCCAACTGGCGAGCTGGCGTAATAGTCCTCCAGATCGCGCGCGTTGGTGTCCCGAGGGGACTCGTCATCGAGTTGAACAAACTTGAGGACCTGGCCGTCGATGAGTGCGGGCATGAAGGTGAGCGCGCCACCAGAGTCTAGGGCCTGTTGCTCTTGGGGACTCGGTGCAACGCCCGTGATTCGCTGAAACGTGGCCGCATCTCCCACGACATAACTTGGCATCCGCCCTTGGGTGAATCCGCCCTCACACTGCAGCGTCCCGTTTCGATCTGGGGTGCAACGGTTAGCTTCTGGAGTGAGCGCAAGGTAGGGATCGCAGTCGGGTTTCTCCTCCGTCACGGTGCAATTAGCCATTGACTCGACGGCATTGATCATGAGTGCCGTATTCGCGCTCGGCTGGGTTTCAAGCACTGCGGAATCCAGTTGGGCGTACCAGTCCATCGGGTCGACGCCTTTTGGCCTTGCCTGACTGTTGACCGTCAATGCCAAGGTATTTTCAGCGGTGGCGCGCGGCTGTGAACTGAGAATGTAGTTTTCCGCCGATGCGGACGAGATCATCCCGAGCGACACTCCCATCGTCACCACGGCGATCACACCTACCGATGCGGTAGTTCGGGTCCGATTTCTCGCCGAATCGCGCAACGCCATGCGAAGCGAGACCGGGAGTTTCCCTTGGTTTTTCGCGAGCAGGGCAACAATGGGGCTGACCAATAGCAAGATTCCAATAAGTACGACGACGAGCCCCACCATGGCCAAGGCACTCCCCAAAAATTGGGTTGAGTTCTGCGATTCGGATTCAAATGCTGCCTTAAATGCAAAGTATCCCGCGAGAGACACGGCAAGCCCGCACGTCACCGTTACGATTCCAGCGCGCCATCGAGGCGGTTTCGTGTCGCCCGCTGTTCGGGCTAGTCTCAGTGCTGCTCGCATACTGGATTTCTTGAGGCGGCGCGCAGGGATGCCGCTGGAAATCATGCTCACGGCGATGGCCGCCAGAATAAGAATGGGGATAATTGCCCACCAGATATGGGGACCGTAGAGTCCGCCGATGACGTTCTTTCCTATCGCGACGGCCCCGACCCCCGCACCAATGCCTACGGCAACACCGACAATTCCTCCCACCGCACCAAGAATCAGACCCATGCTTGTCAGCGATCCCGAAACCGTTCGGCGATCGGCACCGGTAATCGCCAGCAGAATACTTGATCGGTACTGTTGCCGAGCAGACACCGAATATGCTGAGACGCAGACCATAGCAAAAATGAGCGCGAGCACACCGCCACCAATAACTCCGAGTCCCACAAAGAGAATTTCTCCCGATTCCGAACGTTGCACCGATTGCAAACCGTCCGGAATATTCACGTTTCCGGGTGGGGGATCCAGGAGGACGGTCCGCGAATCCACCAGAAAGCCGGCCTTGTTGAGTTTCTGAACGTCATTCCAGCCCACAGACGAATCCGAAGCGACATACCAAGTTTGCACAGGGGAGCTTCCCCTTGACGATTCCAAACTTGCGCCAGCGAATGTCTTGCCAAAGAAGTAGATCGCCCCGGATGGTGTCTCCCGGTTTTCTGGGCGGACGACGCTACTTACAGTGAGAGTGACGCCGTTGGGTGCGACCGGGATTTCCAGCGAGTCTCCCACCTTGAGCTCAAAGTTCTTCGCAAGTTGTTCGGTGACGGCGACCTCGGTATCGCCCTGGGGCGCACCGCCGTCGATTACTGTAAAACCGCCGCGCTCCTCGGGCCGAAAGATGTCTCGATATATCAAGTTCGCGCCAAATGAGTAGGTGCTTGTGCTTACCGAAACCCCCGTTTGCCAGGTGGGCAAGAGCTCGGAGTTCGCCGGGAGCAGGTCTGGCAGGAGTTGGTTCGCTGACGATACCGGGCGCTGATTTTCCTGGGTCGCCCCTGGCACGGCTGGCGACAACAAGAAGTACTCGTCCGGCCTGCGCGGGTCCTGAAGAATCGGTTGGCCAATTTCGGTAATCTTCGCCTGATAGCCCCCGACAAACTCGCTCACTCGTTCCTGGGCATTCGGTACCATGCTTGCTGATACCACGGCTACCGCCATCACCAGTGCAACCGGCATCATGACCATGCACACGATGAGTGCGGACCGCCCCCTGTGGCGCGTGATTTCTCGACGAGCAAGCCTCAAGCAGATGCGCGTTCGAGCGAACCAACTCTTGAATGCCCCCATCTCACGCGCTCGCACTCAAGAGTTCATCGGGGCCAGAAGTGGGCTCCGCCGTGTCAACTATCCGCCCGTCGCGCAGGAAAATGACTCGATCGGCCCATGCTGCGTGACGTGGCTCGTGAGTGACGAGGAGCACCGACGAGCCAGCATCGGCACGGTCTCGGAGCGCCCCCATGATCTCTTCTCCCGTAACTGTGTCGAGGGCTCCGGTAGGTTCATCGGCAAGGATGAGCTGCCTATTGCCCACGATTGCCCGGGCAATAGCAACACGCTGTTGCTGACCCCCCGACATTTCTTCGAGGAAACGGTCACCGAGTTCTCCAATCCCGACGCTCTCCAGCGCTTTTGAAGCAAGGCGGCCCGCCTTTCGCGCTGAAACTCCATCGAGTTCAAGCGGTAGCGACACATTTTCTGACGCGCTGAGGGTCGGCACCAGATTAAAGTCTTGGAAGACGAACCCAATGGACCGCCGCCGCACCCTGGCCAGGTCATTCAGGCTCAAGTCGGCAAGCGGTGTCCCTTGCACAAACACCGCGCCGTCGTCGGGTCGGTCGAGCCCTCCGGCTATTGATAGGAGCGAAGACTTGCCTGACCCGGATGGGCCCATCACAGCAACAAATTCGCCGCTCACAATTTCCATCGAGACATTTCGGAGCGCAGCCACACGATTTGCGCCAGAACCGTAGCTTTTGTTGACCGAAGCCAGTTGAAGCGCCTGATTTCTCATGAGTGACTCCTAATTGTTGAAGCTTGATCCGGTCTGGCCGATGAATGCTGAGGGCGCAAGGCTTTCTTTGCCGTGACTTCCGCATGGTCCAGCCATCGAACCTCTGCCTCTGCGGCAAAGATGTGCGAATCGAGCACAAGTAGCCAGGCGGTATCTAGTTGCGAATCCGCCGACCTTCGCAAGCGATTGAACTCTTGAAGTGATCTGATTGACGCGGACCGCTGCACCTGGATAACCGCCGACACATCGACTCCCGGTACTGTCAGGGCCAGCGCAATCTTGATAGCCAGCTCGTTTCTGGGCAACGAGTTCCGTTCTACCGGCGACTCGAACCACTGTTGCGCTTCCGCCTCACCTTTTTCGGTGAGTTGGTAAATAACATGGCCTTCCCCATCGTCGCCCTTGTTCTCGATGAAGCCGTCGCGATCGAGTCGATCCAGCGTCGTGTACACCTGACCGATATTGAGTGGCCAGGTCCCTCCGGTTCTGTCTTCGAATTCTGAGCGGAGTTGATAACCGTAACGCGGCCCCTCAAGGAGCATCGCCAAGATCGAATGCTTAATCGACATCTGAAACCCTTACATACTCGGTATATACATAAGCATGCATACCGAGTATGTAGTTCGTCAAGAGTTGTGAGGGGAAATCTTTTTAGACCGTCAGGAGCACTTTTCCGGCGTGCTGCCCCGAGTTGAAATACTCGTGTGCCTGGGCGGCCTGATCGAGCGGGAAGGTCCGGTCGATTTGCGGCACCAGTGCACCGGACTCGATGAGCGGCCACACCACCTCGCGTACCTGGCGCATGATTTCCGCCTTTTCTTCCGTCGGCCGAGATCGCAGTGTGGTGCCAATGATGGACGCGCGTTTGGTCATCAAGGTGCCGAGGTTCAGTTCCGCAGTGGCTCCCCCTTGAAGTCCGACGACGACCACTCGCCCGCCCAGCGCGAGTACAGATATATTCCGCTCAAGATATTTAGCTCCAATGACATCGAGCACAACATCGACGCCGCGGCCTTCGGCGAAGGCGCGCACTTCTTCCACGAAATCTTGATCGCGGTAATTGATCGCGAGGTTAGCGCCAAGGTCGAGGCATTTCTGGCACTTTTCCGGGCTTCCTGCGGTGGCGATGACGGTGAGTCCCAATGCCCGGGCCACCTGAATCGCCGTGGTGCCAATTCCGCCTGCGCCGCCATGGATCAAAATGGTGTCCCCCGGCTGCGCATCGGCGACCATAAAGATATTGGAATATACGGTGGCGACGGCCTCGGGGATGGCGGCCGCATCGACCAGTTCGACATTGTCCGGCCGATGCAAAACCTGCCCGGCAGGCACCGTGACCTGCTCTGCATAGCCACCTCCCGAGAGCAGTGCCACCACTTCATCACCGACGTGGAATATATCGACGTCCGGAGCTACAGCCGCAATGGTGCCTGAGACCTCAAGCCCAGGGAGTTCGGATGCACCCGGTGGCGGCGGATAAACGCCTTTGACTTGTTGAACATCGGCTCGGTTGATACCCGCGGCGACCACATTGATCCGAACCTCTCCCGGTTGCAACATGGGCACCGGCACCTCGGTGGGGACGAGTGTCCGTGCACCGTCGACGTCCCGAATCTCTACTGCTTTCATGCGAGCTTCTCCTGAACTAATGGTGCAACTTCTCGGGCGTAGAGCTCGATGCTGGAGCGGAGCTCCTCATCTGGCATCGGACCGCCGTTGTACTTGAGGTTAAACCGGGAGAGGCCAAGAGTCTTGGCGGTGGCGGCGATTTTGGTGGCCACGGTTTCCGGCGAACCAACGTAATGCGCGCCGTGTTCCATTTCGGCAAGGAAATGCTCAAAGGTTGGTTCTGGCCACCCGCGCTCGCGCGACATGATCCGGCCGCGAGACTCGTAATACGGCCAATAAAAGTCGATCGCTTCCTTGTCCGTCGGGGCAACAAAACCAGGCGAGTGCACCCCGACCGGGGCGGTGGGTTGGCCAAACTCGGCGAGTGAGCGGTGGTAAAGATCAACGTAGGGTCGGAAACGCGCTGCGTCTCCCCCGATGATCGCCAGCATGAGGTTAAACCCGTAGCGTGCCGTGCGCACCACGGATTCTGGACTGCCTCCCACGCCAACCCACGTTGTTAGCGAACCGGACTCGGTGACCGGGTAGGCCATTTGCCGCGACAGCGGCTTCCGCATGGTGCCTTGCCAGGTCACCGGCTCTTCCTTGCGCAACAGCGAAAAGAGTTCAAGCTTTTCCTCGAAGAGTTCGTTGTAGTCCTCGAGGTCATACCCGAAGAGCGGAAAAGACTCAATGAAAGATCCCCGCCCCAAGGTCACCTCGGCACGGCCGTTCGACAGTCCGTCAAGGGTGGCAAAGTGCTCATAGACGCGCACCGGATCATCCGAACTCAACACCGTCACGGCAGAGCCCAAGTGAATGTTTTGCGTTCGCGCGGCAATCGCGGCCAAGACAATTTCGGGTGAGGACACCGCATAGTCGGGGCGGTGGTGTTCACCGACGCCGAAATAGGAAAGCCCCAGTTCGTCGGCCAGAACGCCGTGTTCCACCACGCGCCGCAACGATTCCCCTTGCGAAAGCCGCTGGCCGCTCGAGTCCGCCAGAACGTCCCCGAACGTGTCTAACCCCAATTCAAGGTGAGGCGATTCGGGAACGGAACCACTCGCCGTCGTGCTTAAATCTTTTGCCATGACTCCCCCTGGGATTCCGCGGATGCTTGGTGCGGTTAACCCTATCGCCCTCGCGAAACGCGCACACTCGAAATCGACTGTGCAGAAAATGCACGCTTTAACGGCGTGTCGCGTGCGTGTTCTGCACAGTCGAATTGGGGGCGGGGCGCCGAATGTGGGAAACTTGTACGTCTGGAAGGTTGTCCGAGCGGCCTAAGGAGCTGGTCTTGAAAACCAGTGTGCGGTAACCCCGTACCAAGGGTTCAAATCCCTTACCTTCCGCATTTACCCTAGTCAGAGGCTAGTTCTGGTCCTCATCACGAGAACCGGAGCTAGCCTCTTTCTTTGCCTCAAACGCCGAGCCCACACTCAATCCGCCATCCACGCGAAGCACCTGCCCGGTCACCCACGCCGCATCGCGAGAAGCCAAAAAAGCGATGGCGGCAGCAATGTCCTCGGGCTCGCCGACGCGCCGCAACGGGTACAGCGAAGCGAAGCGATCCGGGCCGCCTTGCGAATCCCAGACCCGGGTCCGAATTGTCCCGGGCGCCACGGCGTTGACGCGCACCCCGCGCGGACCATACTCGGCCGCCAGATTCCGCACCAGCGGACCCAGCCCCGCCTTCGCGGCCGAATACGGCTCACTGCCCAGCGTCATGTCCGCGTTGATGGAACTGACCACGGTAATCGACGGACCGGCCGCGCTTGCGCGTAAGTGCGGCAATGCAGCGCGAAAGGTCCGAACCGGGCCAAGCAGATTCAGTTCAAACATGTCGCGCCAGTACGAATCGTCCGTCTCGCTAAACGTGCCGTACCCCGTGTCGCCGCCGGCGACGTGCACCAACGCGTCAAGCGCCTCGCCCTCGTCGAGCACGCGCGCAACCCCATTGCGCACGGACGCGTCATGCAGCACATCCATGCCGATCGCAACGTGCCCGTCGCCTGGAACGTTCTTCAGTGCCGCAACCGCCGCTGATTCCTCGAGATCCGCCAGGATCACCCGCCCGCCTTCGGCAGCAATGCGCCGCGCCGTAGCCAAGCCGATCCCCGTCGACGCGCCCACGACGAGCGCGCGGCGCCCCGCGAAGCGCGAACCAACGGCGGGAAACTCACTTTCGCTAGACATGCGGGGAGCTTAGCATTTGGCGCGCCGGTCCCGCGGAACAATCTTTGGCGCCGCCTCGGCCCGCCGGCCTCACCAAAATTTCCGCGCACCTTTACAAGTACGACGGCGTTGCCCACCTCCCAGCCGGCCCGGCACGCGGGTGCCGCGCGGGAAGGGGCCGAGCAACGCCGTCGTACATCCTCTCGGGGCCCAGTGGGCGAGTTTCGCGCCCGAGTCGGCCCACCGATAAGCTCTTGAGCGTGCACAACAGCGAATCCAATGACGGAATCCGGCCCATCGAGAATGGCGTGCGCACCGACTTTCACGGTGCGATGACCTACGGGCGGTACCTTGACCTCGACCGGCTGCTCGCCGCGCAGCACCCGGTCTCTGACCCCGAACACCACGACGAACTGCTCTTCATCATCCAGCACCAAACCACCGAACTGTGGCTGAAACTGATGCTGCACGAGCTGCGCGAATTCCGCCGCCTCATCGACGCCGATGACCTCGGTAAGGCGCTCAAGGCGATCGCCCGCGTCAAGGCGATTCAACGCACCATCACCGAACAATGGACCGTGCTCGCGACCCTCACCCCCCGCGAATACGCGCAATTCCGCGGCGAACTCGGCAACTCGTCCGGGTTCCAGTCCTACCAATACCGCGCCGTCGAATTCATTCTGGGCAACAAAAACGCGGGCATGATCAAGGTCTTCTCCTCCGAGCCGGACGCGCAAGCACTCCTGCAGCAGCTCCTCGAAGAACCCACCGTCTACGACGCGCTCCTGCGCTACATGCACCGCGCCGGCCTGCCCATCCCGGAGCACATCCTCTCCCGCGACGTCACCCAGCCGTGGACATTCCAGGAGGACCTCGTGCCCGTCTTCCGCGCCGTCTATGAATCCGAAGACACCCCCTGGGGCATCTACGAGGCGTGCGAAGACCTGGTCGACTTGGAGGACAACTTCCAATTCTGGCGCTTCCGCCACCTGCGCACCGTGCAACGCACCATCGGCTTCAAACGCGGCACCGGCGGCTCCTCCGGCATCGACTTCCTGCGCCGCGCCCTGGACCTCACCTTCTTCCCCGAACTGTACGCCGTCCGCACCGACATCGGAGCCACACCATGAGCACCGCACCTGCGAAAACCGCCGCCGAACTGGACGCCGCCGATCCGCTGGCCGCCTACCCCTCCAAATTTGTGAAGCACGACGGCGTTGCCTCCTACCTGGACGGAAATTCCCTTGGGCGCCCGCTCACCAGTACCCCGGAGCGGCTGCGCGCCTTTGTCGAAGGGGCCTGGGGCGAACGATTGATCCGCTCCTGGGACGAGTCTTGGATGGATGAGCCGACCCGAGTCGGCGACCAGTTGGGCCGCGTCTGCCTGGGCGCCGCCGCGGGGCAGACCATTGTCGCTGACTCGACCTCGGTCATGTTGTATAAGGCGTTGCGGGCGGCGCTTGATGCGGACGTCGAGCGGAACGAAATTGTGCTGGACCGTGACAATTTCCCGACCGACCGGTTCATTGTCGAAGGCATCGCCGCCGAACGCGGCGCGAAACTCGTGTGGCTTGAACCGGACTCCTCGCTCGGGGTGAGCGAAGACCAGGTGCGCGGCGCGGTCGGGGCGGGGACCGCCGTCGTGCTTCTATCCCACGTCGCCTACCGGTCCGGGTTCATTGCCGACGGCCCGGGCATTACCGCGGCCGTGCATGAGGCGGGCGCGCTGATGCTGTGGGATCTGTGCCATTCGGTGGGTTCGGTGCCGCTCGCGCTGGACGAGTGGGGCGCGGATCTTGCGGTCGGGTGCACGTACAAATACCTGAATGGCGGGCCCGGCTCCCCGGCGTTCGGGTACGTGAGCCGGGCGTTGCAGGGGCGCGTGCGGCAACCGATTTGGGGGTGGATGGGCGCCGCCGATCCGTTTGGGATGACCGCTTCCTATGCGCCGGCCGAAAGCGTGCGGCAGTTTATTTCCGGGACGCCGCCGATCCTGGGGATGCAGCCGCTCAAGCACATGCTGGAGTTGGTTGAGGCCGCAGGCATGGACGCGATTCGGGCGAAGTCCGAGTTGCTGACCGCGCGTGCTGTGGAACTGATCGAGCGAGATTTGGTGCCATTGGGCGTTGAGGTGGCCAGCCCGCTGGATCCGGCGGTGCGCGGTTCCCACGTGACGATCAACCACCCGCGGTTCCGTGAGGTCACGGCGCTGTTGTGGGAGCGTGGCGTGATTCCGGATTTTCGGCCGCCGCACGGTTTGCGGATTGGGCTGTCGCCGCTCTCGACGACTTTTGCGGAGCTCGATGCGGGGATCGAGGCGATTCGCGTGGCGATCGGCGAGGTCGGCGAGGTCGGCGACACAATTTCTGCACAACTTTGAGCGTTTTGTGAGCGGCCCGGGTTGGCGCACCGGCCTCTGACTAGGGGTTTTGCCAAGGGGCCAAGTCAGATATGCCTCAAAGTTGTGTCAATCTTGTGTGGAATGTGCCGAAAGCACGGCCACCACGGCATCCACGCTCGCCTGATACGCCGCGGTCCCGGGCGTGATGATGTCCATGTGGCTTCCCGTCACCTCGACGAACCGCGCCTGCCCGCCAACGCGATCCACCCAGTTGCGTGCAAACTCGAAAGGAACCACGTCATCTTCGCGCGAATGCAGCGCCACCACGGGCACAGACGGCTCCAGGCTCATCGGGTCCGCGGCGCGATATTCGTCCGGGCGCTCCTCGGCGGTGCCGCCCATCAGCAGGTGCGCCGCGTTGTCGCTCAACCCACGCCGCTCGGTTTCGGCAAGGTCCAGAATCCCGGCCTGGGATACCGCCCCGGCAACCGGCGTGTGCGCCGCGGCCCACACGGCGAGGTGACCGCCAGCCGAATGCCCGAGCAACACCACCGGGAACCCCGCGACCACGGTGTCGGCGATGGCACGCACACCGGCCACAACGTCCTCAAACGTTCCAGGCCAACCCGCGTCCTCGGCCCGGCGGTACTCCACATTGACGGCCGCGAACCCGCGCGTCACGAGATCTTGCGCGCTGGCCACACCGAGTTCGGCGGTGTACGCGCCGCGCCAATACCCACCGTGCACGATCGCGACGACAGCCCTCACCCGCCCCGGCGGCAAGTACAGGTCTATCCACTGATCCGGATGCTCACCGTACTGAATCCGATCCGCCATCCCCGCCCCTCACCTCGACTGTGTAGCAGTTAATGCCCATGTTTTCACACTTTATGGGCATTAACTGCTACACAGATTCGGGGATAGGATGGAAGTGCGGAGGACACCAGATGAGCGCAACATTCTCCATCACCAAAATTACGACGGCGCGTGCTCACCACACGCTGCTGGTCACCTCTGCGGCGTTCGCCTCGGTCATTATTCTTGGCTCCCTGACGGCAAGGATCCCGGGTGCGGTCACCATTTCTTGGATCAGCATTGTGGTTGCCGCTCTTCTCACCGCGGCCGTGAGCGCCGGGCTTTCCCTTCTGGCGCACCGCTACTTTCCGGCCCCGCCCTCGGAGCGAGAAGAATTATATGCACGCCACCTCGCGGCGTTCACGGCCTGGTCCCAGCATGAGCTTGACCCCGATCTCGCCCTCGCCCGCCCACACATGATCGATGTGCGCGTTCCGGAAACCGCCCGGCTCGTCCGGGCTCTCCGCTCGGCCGAGCGTGCCGCTTCCGGATCCTTGGATGACTACCGCGTGGCAGTTAGCGAACTCGAATCCGCGCTATCGGGCGCGCTGAACGTTTCCCCGACGCCCGTGCTCGAAAAGCCACCGGCCAGCCTAAAGTAGAGGGATGCGTCTGTGGTCACTCCACCCCTCCTACCTTGATCGGCAGGGCCTCATTGCCAGTTGGCGGGAAGCCCTCTTGGCACAGAAGGTACTCCTTGGCGAAACCAAGGGCTACAAAAATCATCCGCAACTTCAGCGATTCAAGGCCACCGAGGACCCGGTTGCGGCGCTTGGCAGTTTCCTGACGGCACTGGTGGAGGAGGCGAGCGAGCGCGGCTACCGTTTCGACGCGACCAAAATTGTGCGCACCTGGCCCGCGGGCGCCGAGCCGCTCCACGTCACCGAAGGGCAGCTTGAGTATGAGTGGTCGCACCTGGAAAAGAAGCTCACCGAGCGTTCCCCAGACCATCTGTCTCAACTCGTGGACAGCGGGCATCTGCCGCTTCGCACACACCCGCTCTTCTCGAGCGCTCCGGGCGCGATCGAGCCCTGGGAGCGCCCCTCCAACTCGTCTATGTAGCGCTGTAAGGATTGGGTTGGCTGGTTTGGGACTGGCTAGCAGGATGGGTATTGGTTGTTCGCTCTTGTTGTGGTGTTGTGACTCGATGTAGCGCTGGCCGCCCTTGGTTGGGTGTGCTTTGAAGTCGATTTGTCCGGCACGTGAACAAGGGTGGGCGGCCAGTGCTCTTTCCGCTCGTTCCGATGACTTGATCAGAAGGTTGCCCACCATACCGTTGTTGGTGTGGTGTGGCTCGTTACAGTGTTGTCTCGAAACGCTTTCCCGGGACCGGTGACTGGCCGCCCTTGAGCGGCCGTGTATCACTTCATTGACCGAAGGGAAGCAACCGCTATGACTATCATCGCGCACTCACACGCGTTTATCATCGGGATCGACACGCACGCGAAAAATCATGTGTTCGCGCTCATTGACGCGAATACCGGGGAAAGTGTGGATACCCGCTCTTTCCCCTCGACCTCGCGCGGGTACCACCACGCGATCGATTGGGCTGGGAAGCGCACTCACGGGAGCCAGGAGAACTTGTGGGTGATCGAAGGGGCCGCGTCATACGGGGCACGGTTATACCGGGCACTGACTCAGGTGGGGAACCAGGTGGTTGAAGCGGCCCGGATGTCCGCTAAAGACCGGCACGCTCAGGGCAAGGACGACACCATTGACGCGCACCGGATCGCGCACAGTGTCCGGAACTTACACCCTCACCAGTTGCGTTATCCGCGCCAGGACCAGGACGCCCGTCAAGCATTAGCGATCCTGGACACCGCGCGCACCTCGATGACCAAGGAACGCACCGAGCATGTGAACGCGCTCGGCGCTTTGGTACGTAAAACCGAGTTCGGTCTGGACACCCGCAAAGCCCTGTCCAAAGCGACGATCACTATGATCGCCGGCTGGCGTGCCCGCAAGGGCGAGGACCTGGACATCGCTACCGCGCGTCATGAAGCGATCCGGCTGGCCAAACGCATCCAGGACCTCGACGAGCAACTCGCCGAGAACAAAGAATTGATCACCCACGCCCTGGAACACACCGAAGCAGCCGTGCTCTTGAAAGAAAAAGGGATCGGTCCGATCAGTGCCGCCCGGGCGATGATCGTGTGGTCCCACCCGCGCCGGGTGAAAAGCGAAGCCGCGTTCGCCGCGATAGCAGGCGTGAACCCGATCCCGGCCTCCTCCGGGAACACGCAACGCCACCGGCTCAACCGCAGCGGCGACCGGAAACTCAACGCGGCCCTGCACATGATCGCGGTCTCACGCATGACCCACGACTCCCACAC
>NZ_JIAG01000018.1 GCF_000688395.1 Haematomicrobium sanguinis DSM 21259
ATCAAGGCACAACGAAACCTTCCACCACGGAATCACAGCAGGCACGACACACACTCCAAAAAACTCAGGTGTTGCACTAGCCCCTTGAAACCACCGTCGGCATAGGCGTCACACGTGGCAACTCGCGAACCAGAGGGAGGCGTCTAAGCAGGCTGTTCGCTCTGGTCCGCACGTCGCTTCGCAAGAAACCCTGGCAACGAGAGATACGCGATGATGAGGACGATGCACAGGATCGTCGCCCCGATGGAAACGCCGATCTGCCCGGCCGCCGCAAGGATTCCCAAGACGCTGGTGCCCACGCTGAACGCCGTCACGATCAGAGCCGAACCCAATCGCGAAACGCCAAGGTCCGTGATTCGCTGATAAACGTGTTCGCGATGCGAGACGTACCACGCCTTGCCCTCGCGAGCGCGTTTGACCAGGGTGTACGCAGTATCTGCCAAATAGATGAGTGTGGGCGAAAAGATGTATTCGACTTTGACGCCGTCCAAGAACGCCCCCACCGAGACGATCGCAATAGTGCCCCCGAGGACATAGCTTCCGACATCTCCCATGAAGACGAGACCCTTGCCCATGTTCCAGGGCAAAAAGCCGGCACCTGCAGCCGCAATGACTAGCCCGGCAATGGTCAGCCAGTTCGAGGGGGTGAGCATCCCAGCGACGGCGAATGCGAGTCCCACAACCACGGCATGCAGTCCGGAAATTCCGTCCAAACCGTCCATGAAATTGACGACGTTGATATATGCGGCCACGGCGACGGCGCCGGCAACGAGCCACATCCAGTTTTGACCCGTGACAAGGATGAGCCCGGCCGTTCCCAATAAACCAATGCCCAGTTGCACCGCCGCCCGCACCTTCACGGAAACGCCGCGAATGTCCTCTAGCCAGCCGAGCGTCGCCGCGGCGAGTGCCACCAGGGAGCACACCACAAGGATGAGCTGGCCGTCCCCCATGACGGTGAACCCGGCGGCCGCCAAGAACCCGATCACAATCGCGGCGGCAATCGAAATGCCCATGCCCCGGATGGCGACGGATTCGTGGGAACTGCGCTCGTTGGGGACATCGATCACCCCGGCGCGTTGCAGCAGCGGCTTCACGATGTAGGGCGAAAGCAGACTCACGAGCAACGCCAGGAGAAAGGGAAGCGAGAATGGCAGTGCGAGAAGCTGATGAAGTCCGATCATTTAGGCTGCACCTAAACCGTCCCCGTGCGGCTTCGGATGATGCGCCGAGTTCTCCTCGATGCCCTGGCGTGCCAGCCACGTCTGCAGTTCCAGCTCTTCGGGGTCGGTCACCCGGATTTGCGCATGTGAGATTTTGGGGTGAAGTGGACGCGAGTCAATCTCGCCCTCCCCCATGAGTTCTTCGTGGAGCTTCTCGCCTGGACGGAGTCCGGTAAAGACAATATCGACATCCGCCCCGGACATCGCAATCATTTGCTTCGCCACATCCAAAATGCGCACCGGATCCCCCATGTCCAGCAAGAGGACCTCGCCGTCCTTGCCAAGGGCACCCGCTTGCAAGACCAACTGACAGGCTTCCGGGATCGTCATGAAGAACCGCGTTGCTTCGGGGTCGGTCACGGTGACCGGTCCACCCTTGCGGATTTGCTCGGTAAAGAGCGGGAGCACCGAGCCACGCGAACCCAGCACATTTCCGAAGCGCACAGAAACGTATTTGCCCTCGGTATTAAAGGCAAAGAAGGCGGTAAGCTTTTCGGCCAGACGTTTCGAGTGCCCCAAAACGGTGGTGGGGTTTGCGGCCTTGTCGGTGGAAATGTTGACAAAGGTCTCTACCTTCGCCGCGGACGCCGCCCTCAAAACATTGAGCGACCCCTCGACATTGGTCTTCCAGGCTTCCACCGGGTATTGCTCTAACAGCGATACATGCTTGAGGGCTGCCGCGTGGAAGACCACTTCCGGCTTCCGGTCGGAGAAGATGTCCAGCAACGCTTCGGCATCGCGGATGTCGGCCAGTACGGTATCGCGCCCGTCTAGGAGCCCGTGCCCGGTGATCGAAAGCTGGGTTGACTGCAACGCCGTCTCGTCGCGATCCACCATGATCAGCTCCGCGGGCTTAAAGTCCACAATCTGGCGGCACAGCTCCGATCCGATGGACCCACCGGCGCCGGTCACCAAAACACGCTTGCCCTGCACATAGGTCAGAATGTCATCGGTCCGGATTTGCACCGGCTGCCGGCCAATCAAATCTTCAATCGCCACGTCGCGGAAAGAGAAGTCCTCGCTCTTGCGCCCGAGCATGTCCTTGAGCGGCGGCATCACCAGCACGCGCACGCCAAGGCCATCCACAAGATCCGCGATCTCTCGAATCTTGGCCGAGTCGACATTATTAATGGCGACGATGAGCGCCTTCGCGCCGGTACGCCGCACCACATCTGGAATGTCCGTGAATCCGCCGCGCACCGGCACCGAGGAAATGCGCAAGTGCTTTTTGGCCGGATCGTCATCGATGAGCGCCACCGGACGGTAGGGCGAATTCGTGTCGCGGGCCATGCGAGAGACGAGAGAATCCCCCACGAATCCCGCACCGTACACCACGGCCGGCACCGCTGACTCCCCCGGCCCATTCTTGAGTTCCACCCAGGTGCGCTTGAGGTACCGCGACGCGGCCATAAAGATACAGGCAAACGGGAACGCCACCACGGCAATGCTTCGCGGCAGTTGCGGCGTGGTGAGCGGCCCGACAATCAGCCCAAACACAAAGAGCACCACCGAGACCAAGATCACGACCGCCACCAGAAGTTTCGCCTCTTGGAAGGAGCCGAAACTATAGCGACCGCGGTAGAGGGCGAATCCGTAGCCCACCGCGAACTGCGCAATGATCGCAACCGCTAAATATAGAAAATACCCGGGAAGAAATGACGCGAAATCAGGAAGCACTTCCGGGTTTGGCATCGGAGCAGCACCCGGAGGAACTGCCGGGCCGGACGCAAAGTCGTAGCGAAGATTCAGTGCAAGGTAGGCAAACGCAATGGCGATCGCCCAGGAAAGCGAGTCGAAAATAACTTGAAGCCACAACCACAGCGCCGGTTTGTCGCCCTGTGCGCGCGGTGACTCACGCGTACTGATCTCACTCATAGAGTCAAGAAACTCGATTCCTTCCGGGGTGTCCAAACGTGTGGACCGACTACAAAGATAGTAACCTTACCGTGATCGAGACCCCGTCCAATTTGCGTGTGCGCCGCGAGATTAACCGGCACGTGCCAAGGAGACCATGAACACCACGCCCACCGTCGCCGTCGCCGCGGTCACCTATAACCGCCACGAGGATCTCGCCACGCTCTTGGGCGCTCTCGACTCCCAGGACACAGCCATCGCCTCGGTGCACCTGGTCGACTCGGGAACCTACAGCGCGGAGAGCATCGTCAGAGCGGCACCGGGCACCATCGAGTACCTGCGCAGCCATCGCAATCTCGGCGGCGCCGGCGGTTTCTCGCTCGCGATCCTCTCTGCGCTGGCGAGCGGCGCCGAATGGATCTGGATTATGGATGACGATGCGCACCCCGAGGCCCCCCAGGTGCTCACCCACCTACTGAAGGCCGCCCGCGAAAGGCGGCAGGACGTCGTCGTACCTCTTATTGTGGCGCCCACTGACCACCACAAGCTGTCCTTCCCCTTCCGCATCGACGGACACCTCACGCATGAGCGCGACGCGGTGGAGCGTCTCGAGTTCATCGAGAATATTGGACAGTTTTTTAATGGCGCGCTGATCCGCTCGGACGTGTTTTTCCGGGTCGGCATCCCGGACGTCAAGATGTTTATCCGCGGCGATGAGACGGATTTCATGCTGCGGCTGCGTAAGGCGCGCATCCCGTTCGGCACCGTGACGACGGTTGCACTCTCCCACCCACCGGGCTGGGGCGAAGTGCAGGAAGTGCTCGGCGATCGCCTTCATGTGCTGGTTCCGGAGAACGACTTCAAGAAGTTCTATTTCTTCCGCAACCGCGGCTATTTGACGCGGAAATACCGGCGGGCCCGCTCGCTCGTGGCGGACGCGATCGGATACCCGATCTATTTCGTGACACGCAGGGACCTCAAAGGTTTCTCCCAGTGGTTCAAGGCATACTGGTCAGGAATCCGCGGAAGAAAGTTTGGTCCACCCGATGAGTTTGGCTTCTAACACGATTGCTGTCGCCGTCACGACGTACAACCGTGCTACCTACTTGCAGGGCCTGCTCGATTCGCTGATTGCGATGGATCCCGCGCCTGATTTTGTGGTGGTGGTGGACAACGCGAGCACTGACCACACCCCGGAAGTCATTGCGCGTGCGGCCGCCGAGGCGCCGTTTCCGATTCTCTCCGAGCGCTTGGCCGCCAATATTGGCGGGGCGGGCGGATTTGCGGCCGGCATTGAGCGCGCGCTCGCCGAAGGCGCGGATTGGGTTTGGGTGATGGACGACGACGTGCGCGTCCTTCCCGGGGCATTGTCCGCCTTCCAGCCCTGGATGGGTAGGTACGGTGTGTTGCACGGGCGGCGCTACGATGCCAACGGCGAGCCGTTCTTTTGGCAGCATGACTTCAACTCCTGGACCGGCGTGCCGCTGCCGGTGCAGGGCGATATCTTCCGCGATGCCGATATCTTCCATACCAATGTGGCGTGTTTCGAGGGCATGTTTGTCAGTGCCGGGGTCATTGCCGAGAACGGACTGCCAGACCCGCGGTTCTTCATCAATGGCGACGACACGATGTTCGGGTGGAAGGTGTCCCAACGGCAGCCGGTGGCGCTCATCAATGACTTTGTGATTCAAAAGGTGCGGCCGCAAAAGCAGATCGATCTGGGGATCCGGCACCTGAATGATTCCAGCGATCTGTCGCGGTACTACTCGATGCGCAATCGCGGTTTGGTGGCGCAATATTTGAAGGCTGAGGGAAAGTTCAGCCGGGTGGGCTTCGCGCTGGGCACCGTGCTGACGTTTCTGAAGGAACTCGCACGGTTGGGCCTCGTGGAACATAAGGTGCACGGGGTGAAAGCGCTGCTGCGCGGTTGGCGGGATTCGCGTGCGCTGATTGGCCAGTCCTTGGACGACGTTCAACTCGGCGTCCCGGCGCGCG
Organism: Haematomicrobium sanguinis DSM 21259; assembly: GCF_000688395.1. Classification (GTDB taxonomy): domain Bacteria; phylum Actinomycetota; class Actinomycetes; order Actinomycetales; family Micrococcaceae; genus Haematomicrobium; species Haematomicrobium sanguinis. Next base: position 5,073 of record NZ_JIAG01000018.1, read on the forward strand.
AGAGTGTGTCTCGCTAACTTGCGCCCCCGCCATTCCGACCGCGCTCGTATATTCCTGAAATAGAATTGATCTCGTGACTCGTCCTCCTCTGCCTCAGCCGTCTCGACCGCTCACTATTGCCGTGCTCGGTGCGTCCGGTTTTATTGGGCGGGCGTTGGTGTCTTCGGCTCCCGCCGGGTTGGTCGCAGTGCGGGGTTTGAGCGCGCCGCGCGTCTACACCGCGGCGAGTACTCCCGCCGAGCTGGCGGCGGAATCCGGGGTGCACTTTGCCGCCGGGGATCTGGCGTCCCAGCTTGCCGGGGTTGACGTGGTGATCAACGCGGCCGGACTTGCCAGCCCCGATGAGGCCGAGGGCGATGAGGCGTTGGTGGGTGCCAATGGTCTGTTGCCGGCGCTCATCGCCCACGCCGCGACGCGTGCCGGAGTGCGCCGCGTGGTCCACCTTTCCAGCGCCGCGGTGCAAGGCAATGTCGCTCAGTTGGATGAAACCGAGCGCGTTGCCCCGTTTAGCGCGTATTCCCGGTCAAAGGCTTTGGGCGAGCAAGCTCTGGCGATCGTGGCGGCCGGGCTTCCCGGGGTGGAGGTCGTGTCGATTCGGGCGACCTCGGTACAGGGCGCCGAGCGAAAGACCACCAAGCAGTTGGTGCGGTTGGCATCCAGTCCGCTCTCCAGTGTCGCCGGGAGCGGACTCGGCCCTTCCGTGGCGTCTTCTGTCGATGAACTTGCCTATTTCGTCTATTACGTCGCGCTCGTCTCTACGGTGCCCCCGCAGATTGTGTTGCAACCCTGGGAGGGAGCAACCGCCGTTTCTGTCCTGCGCTCGGCCGGCGGAAAGGAGCCCGCGTCTCTGCCGTCTGCGCTGTGTCGGCTGGCGGTTCGGGCGGGCTATGCCGTCTCGGGGTTGCTCGGGGAAAGACTGCACGGCTTAGTTCGCCGGGTTGAACTCATGTGGTTCGGGCAAGGTCAGGCGCAAGGTTGGGCCGATGAGCAAGGATTCACGCCGGATAGGGCCGTGTTGCGGTTACTCGAAAACGTGCGGGAAGGCTAGCTCTCTGCGGAAGCGTCCTCGCTGACATCATCGGCGTCGTCCGCGTTATCCGGCCCCTTCCCCTCAATGTCCTCAATGTCCGGGACCACGTCGCGAAGCCGCTCGAGGCTAATCGCACCTTCTCGCACCACGCGCATCGGCGTCACGGTCGCGTCAACGATCGTGGAGGGCTCCCCCGATTCGTTCCGCTCTCCCCCGTCGAGGTAAAACGTCACTGAGTCCGCCAATTGCTCTTGGGCTTCGGCTGCGGTCCGCGCCGCAGGACGTCCGGTGCGGTTTGCCGAGGATACGGCGAGCGGCCCGGTCTTTCGCAGTAGTTCTTGGGCGACCTCGTCATCCGGGACCCGGAGTGCGACGGTCCCCTTGGTTTCTCCCAAGTCCCAGGTCAGCGAGGGCTGGGCGTGGACGATGATGGTGAGCGCTCCTGGCCAAAACTCTTGTGCCAGCTTCGTGACGTCGGTGGTGATGTCGCGGGCCAGGCCAGGCATTGTGGCGTGGCTGGCGATGAGCACAGGCGGCGGCATCGTCCGGTTGCGGCCCTTGGATGCCAGAAGCAGAGCGACGGCTTGCGCGGAAAACGCGTTGGCCGCAACGCCATAAACCGTGTCTGTCGGGATGACGACTAGTTCGCCGTCCGCAATCGCCTTTTCGGCACGCTCCAGCGCTTCGTCGCGTTCGCTACTCGCTTGCACATCAAGAATTTCACTCACCAGAGGATTCTTTCACAACCTCGACTGTGTAGCAGTTAATGCCCATGTTTAGCGCAAACATGGGCATTAACTGCTACACAGTCGAGGGGGTTAGGCGCGGGTGGCGGAGGTGGCGCGCGGACGGGAGGTCAAATCACGGTGACCTGTGACGTTAAGCCAGGTATCGCCGTCGTGCATCAAAGCCGCCGCGCTCGCTTCCTGCACCTCCGCGTGCTCCATCACGAAAAGCCCGCCCGGGCGCAAAAGCCGCGCGGCACTCGCGACCGCCGCGCGCGGCACATCCAGTCCATCGGTCCCGCCGCCGTAGAGCGCGACCTCGGGATCATGCTCGCGCGCCTCGACCTGCCGCGGCACCGCGCCGGGCGGCACATACGGCGGGTTGGACATCACCAGGTCCACCTGGCCGTCCAACTCGCCAAACGCGGTGGCCAGGTCACCCAAATGAAGTTCGACGGCGGTGCTCGCCACATTGCGCTCGGCCCACGAGTGCGCGAGCGGGTCCAGCTCCACCGCGAGTACGCGCGCGGCCGGGTGTTCGAGCGCGATCGAGACGGCGATCGCGCCGGAGCCGGTCCCGAGGTCCACCACGGTGGGCGCGGGGTTGGCCCGGCTTGCTAACCAGTCCAAGCCGATCTGCACAACGGTCTCGGTCTCCGGGCGCGGCACAAAAACGCCGGGGCCCACCTGGAGCGTGTGGTTGCGGAAATACGCGACGCCGGTCAGGTGCTGGAGCGGGATGCGGGAGGCGCGCTCGGCAATAAGGTCTTGATAGACGGCGTCGATCTCGGTATCGAGCAGAGCCAGCGCCTGGACGCGGCCGCGCGAAACATCGAGGACATGCGCGGCCAAGAGCTCGGCGTCCGCGCGCGGCGAGTCAACACCTGCGCGCGCGAGGGTCTCGGTGGCGTTATTGAGGGCGGCGGCCAGGTCCATGTGCTGGGCCCGGCCGATTAAACGTCTTTGCCGATGGCGGCGAGGCGCTCGGCCTCATCCATCTCGATCGCGGACTGGATGACGGGCTCCAGTTCGCCGTTCATGACCGCGTCCAGGTTGTATGCCTTGTAGCCGGTGCGGTGATCGGCAATACGGTTTTCCGGGAAATTGTAGGTGCGGATGCGCTCGGAGCGGTCCATGGTGCGCACCTGAGACTTGCGCTGCTCGGCGTTCGCGGCGTCGATCTGCTCCTGCTGGTGCGCGAGGAGCCGTGCGCGGAGTACTCGCATGGCGGCTTCGCGGTTTTGCAGCTGCGACTTCTCGTTCTGCATCGCGACGACAATGCCGGTCGGCAAGTGGGTGATGCGCACGGCGGAATCGGTTGTGTTCACGGACTGACCGCCGGGGCCGGATGAGCGGTAGACGTCAATCTTGAGATCGTTTTGGTTGATCTCGACCTCTTCGGGTTCATCGACCTCGGGGAAAACCAGTACACCGGCGGCCGAAGTGTGGATGCGGCCCTGGGATTCGGTGGCGGGAACGCGCTGGACGCGATGCACGCCGCCCTCGAATTTGAGCCGCGCCCAAACGCCTTCGGCGGGGTCGTTGGACGAGCCCTTGATGGCGACCTGGACGTCCTTATAGCCGCCGAGATCGGACTCATTGGCCTCAATGATTTCGGTCTTCCAGCCGCGAGACTCGGCATAGCGCAAGTACATGCGGAGCAGGTCGCCGGCAAACAGCGCAGCTTCGTCGCCGCCGGCTCCGGCCTTGACCTCGATGATGACGTCGCGGCCGTCATCGGGGTCACGCGGGATCAAGAGGCGGTTGAGCTTCTCGTGTGCCTTGTCCAGGTCTGCCTCAAGCTGTGGCACTTCCTCGGCGAGTTCCGGGTCTTCGGCGGCCATTTCGCGGGCGGCCTCGAGGTCATCGCGCAGCGTCTTCCAGCGGTGGTAGCCCTCCACAATGCCGTTCAGTTCGGCGTAGCGGCGGCCCAGCTTGCGTGCGAGCCCCTGGTTGGCATGCACCTCGGGGTTGCTCAGCTGGGTCTGGATGTCGGCGTGTTCATCGAGCAGCGTCTGCACAGAGGCAAACTGGTCTGGTGCAGATTGGTCCGACTCACTCATGCGTTTTTCCTCTTATCTTCGAAAACGGTAACCCAGTGCGCACCCACGTTTCGCCGAGTTGCCACTTCTGACGCTTATGACACAACGATAAGCGTCAGAAGTGGCAACTCGGCGAAGGGGGTGGTGGGGTGTTAGTCGTCTTCGCCCTTGGCGCCCAGAGTGGTCTTCTGGACCTGCATCAAGAACTCGACGTTGGAGCCGGTGTCCTTGAGCTTGCTGGTGAGCAACTCCAGGGCCTGCTGCTGCTCGAGTCCGGCCAGCACACGGCGCAGACGCCACATGATCTTGACCTCTTCGGGCGAAAGCAAGTTCTCTTCGCGACGGGTCGAGGACGCGTTGACGTCCACGGCCGGGAAGATGCGCTTGTCTGCCAGAGCGCGGGAGAGGCGCAACTCCATGTTGCCGGTGCCCTTGAACTCTTCGAAGATGACCTCATCCATCTTGGAACCGGTCTCCACCAAGGCGGTAGCCAGGATGGTCAGGGAACCGCCGTTTTCGATGTTGCGCGCGGCGCCGAAGAAACGCTTGGGCGGGTACAGCGCGGAGGAGTCCACGCCACCGGAAAGAATACGTCCGGATGCCGGGGTCGCCAGGTTGTAGGCGCGGCCCAAACGGGTCATCGAGTCCAGCAACACCACAACGTCCTTGCCGTCCTCCACCAGACGCTTGGCCCGCTCGATAGCGAGTTCGGCAACGGTGGTGTGGTCATCGGCGGGACGGTCGAAGGTGGAGGCAATGACCTCGCCCTTGACGCTGCGCTGCATGTCGGTGACTTCTTCGGGACGTTCGTCCACGAGCACCATCATCAAGTGCACATCCGGGTTGTTGATTGTGATCGCGTTCGCGATGGACTGCAAGATCATGGTCTTGCCGGCCTTCGGCGGGGACACGATCAAACCGCGCTGACCCTTACCGATCGGGGAGACCAAGTCGATCACGCGCGGACCGATCTTCTTCGGTTCGGTTTCCAAGCGCAGACGCTCGGACGGGTAGAGCGGCACGAGCTTGTTGAACTCGGTCCGGTCCTTCAAATCTTCCGGGTTCTTCCCGTTGACCGAGGTGACCTTGACCAGGGCATTGAACTTCTGACGCGAGTTGTTTTGCTCGCCCTCGCGCGGCGCGCGGATGGCGCCAACCACGGCGTCGCCCTTGCGCAGGTTGTACTTCTTCACCTGCGCCAGCGAGACGTAGATATCGTTCGGGCCCGGGAGGTAACCGGAGGTGCGGATGAACGCGTAGTTCTCCAGAACGTCCAACACACCGGCGACCGGCAACAGCACGTCATCTTCGGTCAGCTCGACCTCATCCACCTCGGGGTTGTTCCCGCGGTTTCGGCGACGTTCATTGCGGTCGCGGAAACGGTCATTGCGGTTGCGGCGGTTGTTGCGGCCGCCGCGCTCGTTGACGTCATCGTTGCGGTTGTTGTTGCGATCGTTCCGGTCATTGTTCCGGTTGTCGCGGTTGTTGCGGTCATTTCGGTTGCGGTTGTTTCCGCCGTTGTTACCGGAGTTGCCGTCATTGTTCTGATCAGAGCGGCCCTGGTCAGAGCGGCCCTGTTCTGAGCGGTCCCGGTCGGAGCGGCCCTGGTCCGAGGAATCCTCGGAAGCGTTGTCCCGGTTATCCCGGTCGCGGCGGTTATTGCGATTGCGGCGGTTGTTGCGCCCGTCGCGGCCCTCGCGGTTGTCCCCATCGCCGCCTTCGGTAGAAGACTCGGTAGCGCCCTCGGCACCAGTTTCAGCCTCGCCGGCAATCTCTTCCGGCTTCTTGTTGCGGTTGCGGGTACGGCTCCCACGGTCCTTCTTGCCCTCGCCGCTCTCAGCGGAAGCAGCGCCGTTCTCCGCGGCGCTCTCGGCTTTCGGCTCGCTCTTGCGATCGGCCACCTGGGATCCGCGCTGATGGTCGCTGATCGCGGCGACCAGATCGCCCTTGCGCATCCTGGAACCGCCGGTAATACCCAGCTGGGATGCTAAGACTTGAAGTTGCGCCAGCTTGAGCGATGCCAAACCGTTGGCCTTGCTGCCGTTTGCGCCAGATCCGTTGGATTCGGATTTTTCCATGGTTGCCACACCTGAATTCAGGTCAGTGGTTTCTGTCACGAAGGTTCCTTCCCCCTCGTCAGGCGATTCTTCATCTTGTTTGAGAATCGCGTGTGTTTACACGGCTCATGTGTTTCAGAAGCATGAACCGGGGTGTCAAACCCCATACTTTCCAAGTGCCTCACCCTGACTCGTCACAGTGCGCGGGCGCATGTCACTATCAAGGAAGTGAAGTCTTGAGTGCACGATTAATTGACGATCAGTTCTTCTTGCGGAGATTCCATCGGAAGGATTTGCGTCAACACGGATTACCGTTTGTGCTCTATTAGTTTAGCACCTTGCTCGGCGATACCTAAGTCAAGGACACGCCAGCTGTCATCGGCTACCTCATCCACAACCTGACTCACCTGCTCCACTATTCCCGGCCCCTCCTCATGAGTGAGCACGAGGACCGTCGGGCCCGCACCGGAAATCACGGCGGCAAGGTCAAGATCGCGCAGCTGCGTCATCAGTTCCAAAGAGTCATACAGAATTCCGGAGCGATACTCCTGGTGCAGGAAGTCCTCGGTCGCATCCATGAGCAGCATCGGATTCGAATCCACGGCAAGCATCATGAGCGCCGTCCGCGCCGAATTGGCCACCGCATCCTCATGCGGCACGGTCTCGGGAATGACCGCCCGCGCGGAGGCGGTGGACTGCGGAAAGCTCGGCACGCACACCACGGCGCGCAAGGTCTTGGCCACCGGCGCGATCGTGAACGAAGACATCTTCGGCGCCAGCGCCCAGGACACCGTCAGGCCGCCGCTGAGCGCCGCCGCGACATTGTCCGGGTGCCCCTCGATCGTGGTGGCAAAGGCAAAAATTTCCGGGATACTCAGCCGCTCGTCTTCGGGGAGCAGCACAGAGGCAAGTACGACGGCGGCACTCACCGCAGCGGCCGAGGAACCTAATCCGCGCGCATGCGGGATGGAATTTTTGGCCTCCAGCGAGAGCGTTGGCGCGGCATATCCTCGGGTTGCGAGGATTTCGCCAATCAGGCGGATAATGAGGTGGTTTTGATCCAGGTCGACGGTGTCCGCGCCCTCGCCGGTGACCGTCACGGTCGCGTCGCCAGGTGCAACGGTTTCAACCCGCACCTCATCGCGCAACTCGAGGGCCAGGCCCAAAGAATCGAACCCGGGACCGAGGTTAGCGGCGGAGGCAGGGACGGAGGCTCCAACGCGGATCCCTAATGGCAAATTTTTCACGAAGTACCCCCGCTAATCCTCAAGGCCGAGCGCCCGGGCGACGGACACGACGTCGTACTCCACCTTGGTGGGGTGCACTTCGGTGCCATCCGCGTTTTTCAACGCCCACTGCGGGTCCTTGAGCCCATGCCCGGTGACGGTGATCACGATCGTGGCCCCGGTGGGCGCCTGACCCGCCGCGTACTTTTTCAGCAGACCGGCGACCCCGGCGGCGGAGGCGGGCTCCACGAAAACCCCTTCTCGGGAAGACAGCCAGCGGTGCGCGTCCAGGATTTCTTCATCGGTGACCGCCTCGATCACCCCGCCGGACGCGTCGCGTGCGTTTTCCGCCCCCTCCCAGGAGGCGGGATTGCCGATCCGGATTGCGGTGGCCACCGTCTCGGGCTCGGTGATCGGGTGACCGTCCACAATCGGCGCGGCGCCGGCGGCCTGGAAGCCCCACATGATCGGGGTTTTCGTGGCGACCGGTTCAAGTTCCTCGCCCGCATCATTGACGTAGGGCGCGGCGTACTCTTGGTAGCCCTTCCAATACGCGGTGATATTGCCCGCGTTGCCGACGGGCAACAGGTGGTAGTCCGGAGCATCGCCGAGGGCGTCCACCACCTCAAAGGCACCGGTTTTCTGCCCCTCGATGCGATATGGGTTGACCGAATTGACCAGGAACACCGGGTAGGACTCGGCGAGTTTGCGTGCCACGTCGAGGCAGGCATCGAAGTTGCCGTGGACCTGCAGCAGGTCCGCCCCGTGCGCAATTGCTTGGGAGAGTTTCCCGAGCGCGATCTTGCCATCGGGAACCAGCACCGCACACTTCAAGCCGGCACTTGTCGCGTAGGCGGCGGCCGACGCCGAGGTGTTTCCGGTTGACGCGCACACGACCGCCTGGGCGCCCTCGGCGAGCGCCGCGGTCATCGCCATGGTCATGCCGCGGTCTTTGAACGAGCCGGTGGGGTTCATGCCCTCGACCTTTAAGTACACGGTGTTTCCGGTGTATTCGGAGAGCGCCTTGGCGTGCACGAGCGGTGTGCCGCCCTCGCCGAGGGTAATGACCTCGGTGTCCTCCTGCACGGGAAGTCGGTCGCGGTATTCGTTGATGACGCCTCGCCATTGGTGGGCCACGCTAGGCTCCTTCTACTCTCAACACGCTCGTCACCTCGGCGACGGCGTTCACGTTCTTCAGTGCGGCCACCGTGGCGGCGAGGTTCGCTTCACTCGCACGGTGCGTGACAACGCGCAGGTGCGCGCTGGGGTTGCCGTTCGCGTCCTGGGCGTCGATGTTTTGTCGGATGGTCTCGATGGAGACACCGTTATCGGCAAAAATGCGGGAAATTTCGGCGAGCACGCCGGGCTCATCGCGCACATCCATGGCAATGCTGAAACTCGCTTGCGCCTTGTCCAGGGGCAGAATCGGCAAGCGCAGCGGCGTGATCTCGGTAATCGCCGGTCCCCCGGTTGCCCGGCGCCACGCCGCGGAAACAAGGTCCCCCATGACGGCGGAGGCAGTCGGGTTGCCGCCGGCGCCCGCACCGTAAAACATGAGTTCGCCTGCGTTTTCGGCCTCGATGAAGATCGCGTTGAATCCGCCGTGTACCCCGGCCAGCGGGTGCTCGCGCGGCACGAGCACCGGGTGGACCCGTACGCTCACCCCGGTTTCCTCCGCGTCCAAAAGCTCTGCGACGGCCAACAGTTTAATGACGTAGCCGTCCTCGGCGGCGGCCTTCATGTCTGCCGCGGTTACCGCGGAAATGCCCTCGGTGTACACATCGGATTTGCGCAATTGGGTGTGGAACGCCATGGAGGCAAGAATGGCGGCCTTTGCCGCCGCATCGTGACCGTCGACGTCCAGAGAGGGATCGGCCTCGAGGTACCCGAGCGCCGCCGCCTCATCAAACACCTCCTGGTAGCTGGCACCGGTGGTGTCCATTTTGTCCAGCATGTAGTTGGTGGTGCCGTTGACGATGCCGAGGATCCGGGTGATGCGATCCCCGGACAGCGAGTCCTGGATCGGCCGGATGATGGGGATGGCCCCGGCAACGGCGGCCTCAAAGGAAATGTGCGCGCCGGATTCGTTAGCCAGCGCATACAGCTCAGGCCCATATTCGGCCAGTAGCGCCTTATTGCCGGTAACCACGCTCTTGCCCGCTTCCAAAGCGCGGCGCACCAGCGTGTAGGCGGGTTCGATCCCGCCCATCAGTTCCACGACAATGTCGGCTCGATCGATAATGCTGTCGGCGTCGGTGGTCAGTAGCTCGCGCGGGAGTTCGGTGTCGCGCGGCGCGTCGATATCCCGGACCGCGATTCCGACCAGTTCCATCGGCACACCGATGCGCTCGGTGAAGCTTTCGGCGTCCTCGGCCATAATCCGGGCGACTTGGCTTCCCACGGTCCCGGCGCCCAAGAGCGCCACGCTGATCGACTCGATGCTCATTCACTCCCCATCTCATTCGCTCCCACGTCGCGGCGCAGGAGATCGTCCTCGTTTTCGCCCCGCACAATCAACCGCGAGGCGCCATCCTTGAGCGCCACGACCGGCGGCCGCCCCAAATAGTTGTAGTTGCTGGAAAGCGCCCAACAGTACGCCCCGGTACCCGGGACAGCAATTAAGTCGCCGCGCCCCGCGTCCGCCGGCAAGTACGCCGAGCGCACCACAATGTCGCCGGATTCGCAGTGCTTTCCCGCCACCCGGGTGAGGATCGGTTCTGCACCCGATGCGCGCGAGGCGAGCACAGCGGAGTAGTCCGCGTCGTAAAGCACCGGGCGCGGGTTATCGCTCATCCCGCCGTCCACGGAAAGGTAACGGCGCGTGGCGGTACCGCCTGCAACGTCCACCTCTACGTCTTTTCTGACACCCGCCGTGTACAGGGTGAAGGTGCTCGGTCCGGCAATCGCGCGTCCGGGCTCAATGGAAATGCGCGGCACCTCAAGTTGCGCTTCGGCGCACCGTTGGCGCACGACGGCGGCAATCGCCTGGGCGATTTCGGCCACTTTTCGCGGGGTGTCCTCGGGCGTATACGCAATACCGTATCCACCGCCGAGGTCGAGTTCGGGGAGTTGGACTCGGTGCCGGTGAGCGATATCGGCGAGGAAATCGATTAACCGCACGGCGGCCATTTCAAAGCCCTCGGGGTCAAATATTTGCGAGCCGATATGCGCGTGTACACCCCAAAGATTGATCGCGTCGGAGCCAAGCGCAATGTCGACGGCCCGCATTGCTTCGGAAACGTCCTGGTCCTCAGCGAGCATGGAGAGGCCGAACTTTTGGTCCTCGTGCGCCGTGGCAATGTATTCGTGAGTGTGCGCATGCACGCCGGGCTTGAGCCGTAGCAGTACGTTGGCGACGGTTCCACGCGCGCCTGCGAGCGCCGCAAGATGCTCTAACTCATCGATGCTGTCCACCACAATACGGCCGAGGTTTACCTCGAGGGCGCGGTTCAGTTCGGCGTCGCTCTTATTATTGCCGTGCAATCCGATGTGCGCCGGGTCAACTCCGGCACGCAACGCGACCAGCAGTTCCCCGCCCGAACAGGTGTCGATTCGCAACCCTTCTTCACTCATCCAGGAGGCGACGGCCAGGCTCAAGAACGCTTTGCCGGCGTAATACACGTCGGCTCCGCCCTCTGCCGCAAAAGCCTCATTGAATGCGTCGCGGAAGGCGCGGGCGCGAGAGCGAAAGTCGGTCTCCGACATCACAAATACCGGTGTTCCATAGCGTGCGGCAAGTTCGCGCACGCCCACGCCGTCCAGGGCCAGTTCCCCGGATTCCAGGCGGGAAACGCCCTGCGCCCACAATGCAGGGTTAAGCTCGTTGGCGTCGTTCGGGTAATTCAGCCAGGCCGGGGCCAGCGGTGAAGCAGCCACAGCGGGTTACATTCTCTCCGGCGCGCTGACGCCCAAGAGCTCGAGTCCGTTTGCCAGGACCTGCCCGGTGGCGTCGTTGAGCCACAAACGGGTCCGGTTGTCGGTGGTGACCTCATCCCCTGCCAACGGGGTCACGCGGCGCGCGTCATACCACTTGTGGTACGCCGACGCGATCGTTTCCAAGTGGCGGGCGACCCGGTGCGGCTCGCGGAATCCGGCGGCCTGGGCCAGCACGCTCGGGTAGGCGCCCAGTGCGGCCAGGAGTGCGTTCTCGGTGGGGTGATCCAGCAGACTGGCGTCGAATTCGGAGCGGTCCACACCGGCGGCCTCCGCGTTCCGATCCACAGCCTTAGTGCGGGCGTGCGCGTACTGGACGTAGAACACCGGATTCTCGTTGCTCGCTTTGGAGAGCAAATCCAGGTCGATATCGATATTGGAGTCCGCCGAATAGCGGGCCAGAGCGTAGCGGGACGCGTCCACGCCGATCGCGTCGACAAGATCTTCCAACGTCACAATGGTCCCGTTGCGCTTGGACATCCGCACCGGCTTGCCCTCCCGCACCAGGTTCACCATCTGCCCAATGATGACCTCGGCGCTGGCCGGGTCATAGCCGAGCGCCGCCGCCGCGGCTTTGAGCCGCGCGACGTACCCGTGGTGGTCCGCCCCGAGCAAGTAGATCGCCGTGCTGAATCCGCGGTCCATCTTGTTCTTGAAGTACGCGATGTCTCCGGCAATGTAGGCGGCGTTGCCATCGGATTTAATGACCACGCGGTCCTTGTCATCCCCGTAATCGGTGGACTTCAACCACCAGGCACCGTCCTCGTAAAAGAGCGCTCCGGAGGTCTTCAAGCCCTCCAAAAGGGTCTCCACCGAGCCGTCGCGATGCACCGAATCTTCATGGAAATAGACATCGAAATCGACCCGGAAATTGTGTAGCGACTCCTTAATCTCATCAAACATAAGATTGACGCCGTGCTCGCGGAACGCCTCCTGCAAAGCCTCGCCCTCGAGCTCTGAAACCTCCGGGTGCTCGGACAGGACCGCGTCCTTGATTTCGGCAATGTACGCTCCGCCGTACCCGTCCTCGGGTGCGCTCTCGCCGCGATATGCGGCCACCAGCGACCGCGCGAATCGGTCGATCTGCGCGCCATGATCATTGAAGTAGTACTCGCGCGTGACATTCGCCCCTTGCGATTGGAAGATCCGGGCTAGCGAGTCGCCGACGGCCGCCCACCGGGTGCCGCCCAAGTGGATCGGACCGGTCGGGTTCGCAGACACAAATTCGAGGTTGACGTTCTGCCCGGACATTCCCTCGCTTGCGCCGAACGCTGCCCCGGCGTCCACAATCGTTTTCGCAAGCGTCCCGGCCGCGGCAGCGTCCAAGGTGATGTTCAAAAAACCCGGACCGGCGATCTCCACGGAGGCAACGCCGTCGTTCTTTTCGAAAAGGGGAGCCAGAATTTCGGCGACCGCGCGCGGGGCCATCCCGGCGGGCTTTGCCAATTGCATCGCGACGTTGGTGGCCCAGTCCCCGTGCTCGCGGTTTTTGGGCCGCTCGATACGAACCTCGCGCGCCAGCACCTCATCGGGGATCGTCAGGGCGCCGGTTGCGGCGGCGTCCCGGAGGGTTTGGGTCAGCGTTGCGGAGAGTTCTTCAGGAGTCACCCGTCAAGCATACCGACGGCGGGCGCTCAACTCATGTTCAGTGACGCCGTGCATCATGGGCGGGTGGTGAACCGCGTGGGCGGCCGGTTCGTCATACCCTAGTGAACGAGAAAACGCCCTTCATGAAATCGAGGTTTGCCATGCAAAAACTGCCCAAATCCGTCACGATCGCCGGTTCCCTCTCCGCGCTCTCGATCGCAGTGCTCACCGGTTGCGCCTCGCAGCCGAGCACGCTGACGAGCCCCGGACCGCAAACCGCTGCCCCATCCAGCGCGCCCAGCGAGGCGACCGGGAGCGGCGCGGCCAGCCCCGATTCCACCGCGGCCAGCGGCGAATACAAGGACGGCTCCTACTCGGCCGACGGCACCTACCAGTCCCCCAACGGCACCGAGAAAATCGGTGTGAGCTTGACCCTCGCGGACGGCGTCATCGAAAGCCTGGATTTGACCAGCTACCCGAGCAACCCGAACACCCGTAATTTTCAGGGGCAGTTCATTGGCGGCGTGAATGACCTGGTCGTCGGCAAGAGCATCGACGAGGTGTCGGTGGACAAGGTTGCCGGATCCTCGCTGACCAGCGGCGGCTTCATGGACGCGCTGGAGCAAATCAAGGCGGAAGCTGCGGGCTAAGGGTGTCTGAACGCCGTCTCCCCGCCGAGTTGTGGGAGTTTGAGGCGATTGGAGTGCCGTGGGCGATTTCCACGTTCGCGCCGTTGACCGCTGCTGTGCGGGGCGCGGTGGCGGAGGCGATTGCGAACTACGACCTCACCTATTCGCGTTTCCGCGCGGATTCGGTGGTTTCCGGGCTTGCCGCTCGCGGCGGGGCGGCGCATCTTCCGGATTCGGCTCGTGACCTCGAGCGAACCTATACGTGGCTCGATCGGGTGAGTTCCGGGGCCATCTCACCGTGGGTGGGCGCAAGCCTTGCGCGCTTGGGGTACGACGGCGCCTACCGCCTTTCACCCGCGGGCGCGCCTATGCCCGCGCCCGCCTGGGATTCCGGGTGGTGGAGCGGACGCGACGTGCAGGTTCCCCGGGGTGTGATGCTGGATGTCGGGGCCGCCGGCAAGGGACAGCTTGTGGACTTGGTCACATCGGTGTTGGGTGAGCACGGCGTCGAGGAATGTGTCGTCGACGCGAGCGGAGACCTCAGGGTGCGCGGTGACTTTGCGCTCCGGGTTGGTATGGAACACCCCTACGATCCGGCGCGCGTGATTGGCGTGGTGGAGCTTCGCGATCTTGCCCTTGCGGCCTCGGCAAGCAACCGCCGCGCCTGGGGAGACGGACTGCATCATATTATTGATGCGCGCACCGGAGCTCCGGTGCATACGGTCGTGGCTTCGTGGGCCGTCGCGCCGACCTGCCTGGTGGCAGATGCCGCAGCGTCCGCCCTATTTTTTGCCCCGGCGGACGCGGTGGAAGCCGAATGCGGCGCCAAAGGCTTGCGTGTTCTCAGCGATGGGAAGAGCGAGGGATCGAGGGAAATGGTGAGGGCACTGGTGTGAAGATCGTGACGCAATCCAAAAACTGGTTAGACCACCAGTTGGGCCGGGTGTCGATGTATCGGCTGGTGGTGATTGTGCTGGCGGTGATTGCTCTCGCCGGGACGCTCCTGAGCCTTGGCGGGACGATGCCTTTTACCGTGGTGGACGCGCTCGTCACCCTGCCGGTGCTCGTCATTGTGGTGTGCGGTGTCAGCTGGGTGCTGGGCTGGGCCGTTGGGGTTGGTGCGCACGTGGACTCCTCGTTGGTGACCGCGCTGCTGTTGTTTTTGATCTTTTGGCCGAGTGCCGAACCCAGCGCCTTGCTGTCCCTAGTGTTCGCGGCGGTTCTGGCGGCTCTTTCCAAGTTCCTGGTGACCTGGCGTGGACGGCATATTTTCAATCCTGCCGCGTTCGGCGCCGTGGTGGTGGGCTTGGTTTCCCCGCTGTTGCCGTTCATGTTCCCGAATGTGGCGACCTGGTGGGTCGCCACCGGCGCGCTCTTCCCTCTGGTGTTGATTGCGGCGGCGCTCGTGATTTATCGGACGAACCGGTGGGCGCTGTTTTCTGTCTATGTGGGCGTGGCACTAGTCATTGTGGTTGTTCGGTTGGTCTCCGGGGGGAACGGCTTCCTTGATGCGCTGAGTACGGGCCTGCTGGCATACCCCATTGTTTTTGCGGCCGGGTTCATGGTGAGCGAGCCCTTGACCCTGCCCCCGCTCAAATGGCAACAAATGAGCGTGGCAGGGCTGATGGCGCTCGTCGCGTTTGTGCCGTTTCCGGCGAACCCGGTGATCACCAATACCCCCGAACTCGGCATTGTGGTTGGGAATCTGGTGGCCTTTGCCATGAACGCGCGCGGCGCGGTGAAGTTGCGCTATGTGGGCAGTGAGGACCGCGGTCATGAGGGCAAGTCCTTCATTTTTGAACCGTTACGCCCCCTGCCCTTCAAGGCGGGACAATTTGCCGAGCTACACGTGGCACACCGCGCAGACTCCCGCGGACCTCGGCGGGTGTTTTCGATCGCGTCGGCACCCGGCGAAGAAACGGTGCGATTCGGCATGCGCGTGGGCGCCCAGTCGAGTTCCTTCAAAAATTCGATGAACGCCCTGAGCGAGGGGACGCTCTTGCGTGCGGTGGGTGTCTGGGGAGACTTCCAATTGCCTCGCCAGGGGTCGCCCAAGGTTTTGCTTCTGGCTCGGGGCGTCGGAATCACGCCGTTCCTTTCCCACCTGTTGTGGCTCGCGCGAGAGGGGCGCGGACATGACGTGTTGCTCATCATGTTCGCCAACTATGCCGCCGACATTGAATGGTTGCGCGAAGTCGCCGAAGCGGACGCCGCATCGCCGCGCCCGGTGCGCGAGCAGGTGCGGGTGTACGGTCCGCCACGCGAGACGATGCCATCCTGGTTCCCGCAGGACTGGGTGTATGAAGTTTACGAGGAACCGCGAGGCGATGCCGATGCTGTCCCGTGGTTCGACGTCGACTCGTTGCGCGTAACGGTGCCAGACCTTGCCGCGCGGCGCACTTACGTGTCCGGTTCACCGGACTTTGTGAACACGATGGCGCCCACCGCCCGGCGGGCCGGTGCAAAGCGAGTGCACCGCGACGAGTTCTTCGGCTACTAGCCACCCCTCCTTAGGCGGGGGTGTTGTCCTGTTTGGCAAGCTCTGAGCGCAGGGCGCTCTCGGCTCCCCACGGATCGGCGAGGTTAACCGCAAAGCGTTTATCGCCGTCGTAAGTCACCACCAGGCCGGGGCCGGACCCGGAAATGAAAGCCGAACGCCCCGGAAGGACCCGGTAACCCCAGCCGCCCCACTGCATCGGGTCAAGCCGCTCGGCGGTCACGGCGCTAATGCTGCGCAACGGGATGCGCTTGAGGTACCGGCCGGAGCCCTGGCGCCGAAGCCCAAAGCTCGCCGGGGTGACGACCGCCTCCAGCTTCGCGAAGGACAGCATCAACACGATCACGCCTATCAGGATGGGAAGGGCGCTCAGCAAAACCCAGTTCTGGAAGGCGAGCGCGAGCGAGAGCATGAGGACCGCGGGAATAGTCACGATGAGGAGCACGACCTTGAGAATTCCGGTGAATGTGAGGTCTTCGCGCCAGAGCGGTGACGCTTCGGCGGCGCGGTCTTGGGCGCTGACTCGGGGCCGGAGCGGCAACCAAAGCGCGAGGAGCGGTAGCGCGCCGTAATAGAGGGCCACCGAAAATGCAAGGAACCCCCAACCGGTATCGCCATTGCTCTGTGCGGCCAGGGCGGACATGAGGAAGGTACTCGCGCTGACCGCGGCCACGGAGGCGCCGATGCCCGCCATCCACGCGCCAATCAGATGCCTTTTCGGCGCGAGCGCGACACCCACGAGCCCCGCGAGAGTGGCAATGCTGGCGACAACCAAGGTGCCCGTGACTACGCCGTCACGGTCGCTGAAGCCGTCGGCCTCACCGCTTGGACCCCAGTGCGTGGGAAGCGATTCGGGGAGGCCCGGCCCAAGGGTTGCTTGGAGGAAAAGCAATAGGAGCACCGGTGCCAGGACCAGTAGAGCTGCTAGCGGGATGAGCACTAATGCCGCAGGTCGGGTTCTCGTCATCGGGGACCTCCTGTTTTCTGCCGGCGGTTCGTGTCTGACCACGCGGACTGCTAAGCTTTTATCCGTTGTTCACGAGCCTATACGAAGTGCTCGGCCGAACAATGGTTGGCCCTTGTAGCTCAGTGGATAGAGCGTCTGCCTCCGGAGCAGAAGGTCGTAGGTTCGAATCCTGTCAAGGGCACCACAGAGGTCTTACTAGAACGAGAGACCTCGTTCTAAGCTAGTGTGTCCGCGATCGCGGTGAAGGGTTCGGCGACGCGGATGGTGGCTCGGTCGTCCTCGCTGATTTCGATGCCTTTCGTGAGTGCCTGGTTTGCGAGGCGCTTGCCCTGGACGTCGGTTCGCGCATTCATGGTCGCGAAGTCGATTATAATTTGCGTTGCGGCGGTGAGGTGACGCCGGTTGCCTTCGCTACCCTCACGCTCTCGGGTGAGACAACGGTCGATGTCGTAAAGTCCTGCGCCGATGCGATCCTGTGTCGTTTGAGGCTGGTTATGTCGATGGCGTCGGCGAAGTGCGCTGCGAGCCGCTCGTCGAACGCGACCACTACGGGCACTGCTCTGCGGATGCAGTTCTTGCGTTTGGTGACGCGCCCTGCGCAGACGCAGTATACGTATCGGATACCCTGGCCGTTGGTTGGGAAATCGAGCTGCATTCGTGATCCGCAAGAACGGCAGAACAACGACACTTTGAGGTACTGATCGTGGATGCGACGCCGTTTCGATGTAAGCTTCCTCGAGCACTGGCGACGTTGCACTCGCTCCAAGGTGTCGAGGTAGAGCAACGGTTCATGCGTGCCAGAATACTCGACGCCTTTTGTAGCGGACGACGTTGACGAAGTAGGGGTTGCGGAGCATGGCGAAGTACCCGGGTCAGGCGACAGGCTTCGGCGGTCGACTCGGGTTCGGCAAAGTCCGCAACCCCCGAGGAGAGACCTCATCAAGCAGCTCGATGACGGTGTGGTCGCCGTTGGCGTATTGCTCGAACATCCAACGGATCATCGGCCCACGCTCTGGATCGATCTCCACGGTGCGGTACTCCCGCCCGCGCTCGTCACGTCTGCGGACGTTGAGGTAGCCAATGGGTGCACGTTTAGGAGTGCCTCGGGACGTGGCCTTTTGCGTCAGCCCCTTAACCACCTCGGTAGCGAGATTCTTTGAATAGAACTCTGCAATCGATAACATGATCCCCTGAAGCAGCATGCCGGATGGATCTCGGCGATGTTTTCGGTAGCAGACACGAGGGGGACTCCGGCGTCGAGGCCGTTGTGTGCGAGCCGATCGACTTTGTGGACGACGCAATACGTCACCTGATGGGAGGCGATGTAGTCGAGCATCCGTTTCAGGTCGGGGCGGTCGGCGGATCGGGCCGATTCCCCGGTGTCGACGAACTCCGCCACGATCCGCGCGCCGAATTCTTCGGCTTTGCGCGCGTTTGCTCGACGCTGGGTAGGGATAGAGATTCCATCGTCCCGTCCGCCCGTGGAGGCATGCTCCCTGGTCGACAATCGCTGATACGGCACCGTAGTGAAAGCAGCGGCTTTCGTCGCAGCTAGCTAGCATTGTCGACATTAGGGCCGTAATTGTCGTGTCCTTCCTCGTCCGCACTCAGGTTGGTGTGGTCGTGCTGCTCTTAGTGATGGAGTTGATCGGCGAGGTGCAGGACGAGCGCGACGAGTCTCTTCATGTCAGGTTCTGCCCGCAGGCGTCGTGTAGCCGTGATGTCGCAAACTGCATTGGTGACGTGGGAGAAGGACTTCGAGGAGAGGTCGCACCCATGCGCCGCAATCCTCGCAATCGCAATACGCATGGTCAGAGCGCCCGCAGATGTGCCCGTCGGTCAGCGACTCGTCCGCGCTGATCAGTTGGCACTTCCTCGCGCGCGGCGCCGACCTGTCTGGCGACGGTAACGCTGTCGTCGAGCGCGGCGTGGAACCCGTTGATTTTTTCATCGGTGAGTTGGATGGCGAGCTGGTGGAGGTCCAAGCGTTGCAGCCATTCCGTGAGTTCACCCCGAAGTGAAGACGAACGCGCATGTCGGGAACGCCCAGCCGGGACAGCAGACGGGGATGGGTTTGCGGATCTTCGTCCGCTACGCCCGCTGCTCCGCCTTCGCCCGGGCCCCTGCGCGGGTCGATGCGGCTCGGAGCCGCTAGCACCGGGCATGCCTTCTGCTCCGTTGCGGATAGGGACGAGTGCTGGGGCGACGGGTCCGCCTGACTCGTTACGGTCCAGTTCGGCTCGCGCTCTCGCGGAGTTCGTCTGGCATGGCGATGACCGCATCGACCTTTGCGAGGTACCCGATCTTGACGAACGTCCGTTAGGAGACCCAGCCGGAAACCATTGCGACAGCTTATTCGCGAGCTGCACCGATTGCTCTTAAGGTGGTAGAAAGCTTCCGTCACTATCGCTGTTCGAGTTGCGCGCGCTGGTGAACAAAGTCTCTTCTGTCTGCCGCTTCGCTTACTCCGCCTTCAACTCCCGACACACCTCGGCACCCTCCATCGGGCCAGCGGCCTATGCAGCTCGTTCTTGTCATACTCCGCGTGCAACTGCCCGACCCAATCGTAGACTCGTCGCGTTGTGAGCAACGGGTTGCGCTGAACGAGTGCCGCCGCTGTTCGAGGCCAAAGCGCCCGAGGACAATCAAATTAGGGATCGCATCGCACGCGCCCGCGCCTGCGGGCGCAACAAACTCGATGCCGATGGCGAGATCAAGCGGTGGTTGGTTCTCGGACACGCCGCTCAGTCGGTGAAGTCTCCGTTGGTGGCGGCGGCTGCCCGAGCTGTGGGTCTGGCATCGGCGGTCGCCCACATGGTCGCCCATGTGTTGGGTGCGGCCACGTACGCAGCGAAGACCGCTTCCCTCGCGGCAGTTGATCAGAAGACCGCACCGCACGACGAGGCTTGCTGGCAGATCGACCAATTCACGCCAGACCTTCGTGCGGCTCTGGCGAGGCTGCCCATGCTCGGAGAGAACTCATCCGGGCCATTGGGCAGTGGACACTTGGCTTCAGGAGTGCTCGCCGAGGCGATCCGAGAGATCCCACCGGAACTGTCTTGCAGATCCTCTCAGACCGATCCGTCGGAGCCCAAAACCTCGAGCTGCAAGTGGCGATGCTCCTCAGGACGAGCTCTGAGAACGACCCCGACTCAGGATGAGTAACATATTCGTGGACGTCTTCTGAACGACGTGTGAAGGCGGGTGCTTGCTCCTAGGGCCCGCCTGTTAGGGCCAATCACGGTTGGAAAACCGGTCAAGAGATGAAGGACATGATCGAGTTTGAGCCCTCAGGTCGGTTCCTCGAAGATCCGCGAATTTTCGGCCCTTGAATTCTCGCGAATCTCACACGTTCCTCTCGGAAGTCCGCGACTAGACCCATGCGTGTCGCGGGTCTTGCGCCAATTCGAGCATGGATAATGTTCCCTAGAGATCGATTTAGGCGAAGGGGCGATACGGATGACCCACGACGAGAGTCACCTGCAGGTTTCCCTAAAGAATACCGAGCAGTTCCTCGCGCTCTTTCACCCGCCGTTGCTCGACCGGCACAAAGTTGCACCGAAAGTCGATCTCTCGCTCTTCATTCTCAAGATCGACGGCGGCGAGTTTGACTATGACAACCTCTATAAACAGCTTGGGAATGCTTCGTACGCGTACGTCCTCTCACGAGGGAAATTCGCTGGTCTCGCGCAGGGCAACGTACACGAACTCACGAAGGCAGTTCAAGAGAGTTTCCGCACCGCCGACATCAACGACGGCGAGGGAGGCGAACTCCTGCTCTACTGCTTCCTGGAGTCCCATCTCCGTGCGCCCAAACTGTTGTCGAAGATGGAACTCAAGACTGACAAAAACGACTATGTGAAAGGCGCAGACGGTCTCCATCTCCTACAAGTCCAACCAGGCGAATTCCACCTGATCTACGGCGAATCGAAGATGATCGCGGACTCTACGGAGCGCGGGTCCAGCTTTCGGAAAGCTATCGCAGACGCAATCAAGTCCGTGGCAACGCTCCGAAAAACCGGTTTCTCGAACGAGGTAAACCTCGTCGACTCTAACCTCATGAAGGAAGCGTTTTCAGGGGCCGAGCTCGATTTCTTGAAATCGATTTTGGTACCGACTCGAAATGGTCACACCAGGGAATCTGCGTTTGGCCTCCTTCTCGGGTTTGAGATCGATACGAGCGACTGGCCGCTCATCGAGATGACTGCTAAACAGTTTTCCGAACGCGTTCACGCCGAAGTGAAGCAGATGGTCGAAGCGCGCTTCGATTACATCAAGGACCAACTCATTAATGCCGGCCTCGAAGGTTACCACTTCTATGTCTGGGCGGTCCCGTTCATCAAGAACGGAGCGACGAACATCGACTCGGTTCGCAAATTGATTGTGAGGTACATCTAGTGGCCCTCGCGCAGGAGCTCGTGGCCGACGTGTGGGCGAGTGACTATTTTCTTGAACTGCTGGATCTGTTAGAACGAGAGGTCGCGCAGGCATTCGTGCGGCAACCGCCCCCTGAGGGATTGTCCCAAGCAGAGGTCAACGATCTATTGCGATTCGCAGATCTGCTTTCTTTCAGCGACGCTGCCGAAGATCGGAACATGGCCTATCGAATTGTCGCACAGGTTTCGCAGCTTCACACAATAGACTTTGAACTGCGTGCTTACGGAACGGCGATCCTCTCCAAGCTCGGGAACTTTCCGGGGCTCGATCACCTCCGGGAACTTTGCGGCGGGCTGCCGGTACTACCCATCGAGCGCGAGGTTGAGCGCCAAGCGAAACTCCATACGCAACGCACGTCGGACGGCAACCTCGTGTTCACCGATGCGCAATACGAGATCCGCCGTGCACTGGCAACACCCGGCTTCTTTAGTTTCTCGGGACCAACCTCGATCGGTAAGTCGTTCATACTGAAGGATTACATCAAGAGCTTGCTCGCGAAAGATGAGCTTGCTGGCAGCGCGATTGTCGTGCTTGTGCCGACCCGAGCACTTATCACTCAGCTCGTTGACGATTTCCGAAGAGAAATTACCGACTCCCGCGTCCACGTCGGGGCGTTCCCACAGACGAGCCCGCTACTTCAGCGTCAATTCGACCGATCGGTACTCGTGCTGACCCCTGAGCGCTTGATCCGCTACCTTTCAAGTGGCAGACTGCCAGTGCGCTACCTCTTCGTCGACGAGGCGCAGAAAATTGCCGCAGTGAAGGACGAGCGTAGCTCGCTGTATTACCACGCGATTTACGAAACGACTCGCCGGTACGCAACGCAACTGGTATTCGCCTCTCCGAACATCCCCAATCCAGGCATCTTCCTCGAGATCTTTGGACATCTGGGGGAGCAGAGTCTGTCGGTACAAGACCGGACTGTGTCTCAGAACCGGTACTACGTCAACCCGCATACTCAACGGGCATCTTATTTCAAAGCGAGCTTATCTGGCGGTCCGCTCGAGGAGCACGAGCTCGAGCATCAACTTCCTGGAACCGTGAACGGCCTTCTGGCGACGCTCGGCGCCCGGGCCGCCAACCTGGTGTACTGCAACAGCACGGGTGCCACAGTCGAACTCGCGCGCGCTTTTGCGTTGAGCCGTCCGCTTGTCACACTCACGCCGACGCTCGAATCACTGATCGAGTTCGCATCGACTTCCGTGCACGTAGATTACTACTTGATCACTTGCCTGCGGCACGGCGTCGCTTTTCACCACGGACGTATGCCTTACGAGGTGCGAGCGCGCATCGAAGCGATTTTCCTCGATGGCTCAGGCCCGCTGGACTTCATCTTCTGCACGTCAACATTGCTGGAAGGGGTGAACCTCCCTGCGAAGAATATTTTCGTTCTCACCGAGAAACATGGAAGTGCACCTTTTGAACAGGTCGACTTCGAGAACCTGGTGGGTCGCGCGGGCAGGCTCACGCGCGAGTTCTCCGGCAACGTGATTTGCGTTCCCATCAACGAGTCTAGCTGGACTGACAAGACACTTATGACCACAACAATGGCATCGGAAGCGGTCAGCTTTCTCGTGGATAAGAACAAACGCCGCACTAGCGAATTCAACAACATCGGGCGAGTGCTCGCTGGGGAAGAAATCACAAGTGGGTTCACGGTCGGGGCGCGCTCGAACTTCGCCACCTTCGGTTCGTTGATTTTCCTGCACCATCTCGAAAATAACGGGTCACCCTTAGTCACGAAGTTCCTCGAGAAGAACCGGAGCGGCGAAGAACTGCTGGCAGCAGTCGTAGCTTCAACTCGCGTTCCCGCGGCAGTGGTCCGGACGTCACCGTCGATCAAGCTGAAATATCAACAGCGTGCACTGGAATACATCGAGACTTACTGTGAACGCTCGCAGTTCTTTCCTGACAGTGAGCAGATTGAGATCCAGCCCATGCTGAGGCTCCTTTACGACCTGTATAACTGGGAGAAAGAAGAATCAGGCGGAAGAAATCCACTCATCCCGCCCGGCTTGATCCGGGCGGGATACGGCACCTCGCAGCTGAACTACTGGGCGATGGTTGCAAACCACTGGATCAAAGCTGAGCCGCTGAGTCGCATCATTAACTATTCAATCCATTTCCATCAGAACCGTGGCTACATTTGGTTCAAGCTGAATGGGAGAGTAACGAGAGAGGACTTCGTCCGTTCGCCTCGCCACATAAACATCATCATTGAGCAGGTGATGACCGATATCGAGAACGGTCTCCGGCACAAGATCTTCCGCTACCTTCAAAATTTCTTTGACTTGAGTCGCCACGTCCTGGGCGATGCAGCAGCCCCAAACTGGGCGGAACTCATCGAGTACGGCACGACCGATCGGCGCTCGGTGTCTTTGCAAAACTCGGGTTTCTCACGCTCGGCCGCGAAGCTGATCATTGATGAGTACATCGGGTTAGTTTCTTTCAACGCGCGACACGAACTCGTTGAAATCGACATCGACGCCCTCCACAAGGTACTGCCCGAAGGCAACGAGATCACTGATGAGATCCGCGCTGTCATCGTTGGATTCGCCGAGCCGACGAGTCCTTAGTCGCGGTTACTCGGATGCATGCGTCGCACCAGCATGTGCTTGCCATGCAGAAGAGCAGATCTCGTGTGCCGCCAAACAGCTCTGCGATGCTTACCGAAGCGCTCGGCGATTGAGCAGACACTCTCACTATTCGCATTCGCCGTTCTCACCGCGTCCACTTCCTCCGGTACTAGGCGGTCTGCTCGGCTCCTTGAAGGCCTTAAAGCCCTGCTCTCGCTACGCCACTCGGTTGTCGGAGCCGACCAGCCTCGCCTAATCCCACACGGCTTCCAGCCACTCGAACCGAAGCAGTTCGTTCGGCTGCAGCCCTGTCAAGGGCACCAATTACTAGCTTTAGGCCTTTTCCGCCGATTCTTTGGCCGCCTTTTGGCGTTTCTCGCGTAACCCGGAAAATATCATCCAGGCCGCGTAGATAAACAATGCGCCGACCACTACCGGAATTATCCAGGCGCGGGCATCGCCGGTAAACGCATTGGACACCCACCCCACAAATGGGATCGAGTACCAGAGTTTGCCTTGAACTTGGACTTCTTGAACCGGATTCGGATCGGGTTTGGGGTTATTGTCGCCCTTGGTGATCAACGCCGCGCTACCGTCGGCCAGGGTGAGCTTTTGCTGCACGCGGTGCGTCACGAGGGTCGGCTCACCGGATTTGAGCTGATACGTAATCACATCCCCAGCCGCAAGAGTTTTAGGGTCCTGGGGCTTCACGACAATCAATGTGCCCGCCGGAAGCGCGGGCTCCATCGAAGAAGTCATGACGGTCAGTGCCCGCGAGCCGGTCGCGGCAGGAACAATAATCGCCATCGCGCCCACCGCGATCACCAGGAGCAAGAGGCCGGAAATGAGCCCCGCCGCCACGGCGCGCAGCACCGGATGGCCGGTCTTCTCAGGGCTCTGAGCCCGGTCCGGATTGGAGTTTGCGGCAGCCTCGCTGGGTGCGTCACGATTTTGGTCGGATGGCGCGGACCGTTCTTCGGACTCACGCATTTCCCGCATTTGTCGGCGGGTGAGATTTGGGGGGTGCTCCTCAGCCACGAGTTTCCTTTCGGCGTCGTGATTTCAGAATAAGGCTTATTCCCCCCATGGTGAGCAGGACACCGAAAAGAATAAATAAAGAAACCTGGGTGCCGGTAATGGGCAAATCCCCGCCCGGATCGGTGGGCGTCGGTGACGGGGAGCCGCTCGGCTCCGGTGCCGGGCTTTCACTGGGGGTTGCCGGCCCCACCTGCGCAAGATCCGCAGTCAAGCGAAACGAAAACGACTCGCCTTGCCCCGCATCGCCTGCATCGCCCAGCGCGTTGCCAAGATTGCGGTTGACCCGCAGGTTCACGTCAATGCGCACCACCTCGCCAGCCTCTAACACCCAATCATCGGCCAGCGTCGTCTTGGGGCCACCGGCCATCGCCTGCGCAAAGGTCATCGAGCGATCTTCCCGCTCCGGCATGGAAAAGGTCAGCGTCGACGCCTCGGCAAGTCTCGACCCTTGCACCCCCATCGCGACAAGCGCTAGCGACAGCCGCGCACGCTCAGGACTGGCGTTCTTCACCCAGATCGAATCGGTCCCGTTGTCCCCAGGCACCACGTACCCGAACTTTTCAAAAAGTGGAATGTCCCCGGCCGCCGAAAAATTCTCGCCATCATGGGAGACCTGAAGGTAGTTATCGACGTCATCCGCGTTGGCTTGAGCGGGCATCGCACCCGCCAGCGCAATCGCCAAGGCAAGAAGCACGACGGCGATCACCCCACCAAAGCGCGCGGCGACATTTTGGCTACTCGTCATCGCATTACCCGAAACCTACACCTGCGGTATTGCCCGTCGAGGACTTGGTAAATGTCATGGTGTGGATGAGGTTGCCCGCACCATCGGTGATTCTGAGATTGTAGGTTCCATTTGCCATGAGCGAAGTGCTGAAGGTGAAGGAGAACGGATTCGAACTCGAAATGACACCACGTTGCGCCCACGCCCCGCCGCCGGAGGGCTGAGACTCGAGTTTGAAGTTGGAGGGAATCATTCCGGAGGCGGCCCCGCTGATCGTGATGGAGCCTGCGGTGGGGCTGGAGAAGGAAATGGGCAATCTGCTCAACGTCACGGCGACGCCCACGGTGGCCGAGTTGCAGTCCACGGGCGCGACGGCCGTTCCGTCTTGCGAACTCTTGAGTACCAGACACTTGCCGGTCGCTGCGTTGACGAATTGGTACGCAGAACTGGGCCGCGCTTGCACATACCAGCGTTGAGATTGGTCGTTGGCGTTGGGTGTCACTAGCGACTGCATCCCGTTGGTGTACACACCCAGATTCATGCTGGGGACGTGCAACGGCTGAATGGTGACAAGGTTTCCCGAGGCATCAATGGGTGTGAGCTGCCAGGTCTGGTTTCGGTTGCCGGAGCAACTCCACGAGATCGCATTCGATCCGGCAGCGGTTCCGGTGCCGGACACGTCGAGACAGATTCCGCTATTTGCCAGCGATCGGAGAATGTACCAGCGCGATTTGGTCGGATCCTGCCAGTTCGTGGCCAGCTGGAAGATTGCTTGTGTGCTCAGAGTCGCGCTCGCGGTGGCCGTCTTTGGCGACCAGCCGGACGTAGCAAGGGTCCCTGTGATAGTCCCAGTCACCGAAGAGTTTCCCGACGCCGTTGCAATGGTGTTGCGTCCGTTGTAGGGATCCACGACTGTTCGCACGCAATACGTGACCGTCGCTCCCGCGGCAACCCCGGTCACGGTGGGTGCCGTCGCCGAACCCCACGTGCCCGTCGTTGCGCCCGAGGGGACGGTCGTGGATGCGGTGCACGCGGCCGCATTCGCCACTTGCCATATTTGCACCGGGAACCCGGACGCGCTTCCCGTACCGCTGAGGGTCGCAGAGACATCGCCGGGGGCGCCGTTAGATGACGGGTTTGTGACGGTGAATGAGCCCGTTTGCGTCAAACTCGTATGCGTGTTGATGAAGAGGTCATTCAGGTCCGCGTTTGCCGCCACCTGGACCGTCACCGCAGTGGTCGTGACATTACCTGTGCCCTGAACGCTCGAGGTCCAATAGGCCCATGCGAATCCGCCGCCGAAGATGAGGCAAAAGGCGAGGATACCGGCAACAAATGCCGCGCGGTGGCGACGGAACACGCTTGCCGGCGTGGGGGCAGGACTCATATCAGCCTGCCTTCTGCGCGCCATTGACCGTCAGGTTAAAGGAGAATTGCTGTCCGCTTTGCTCGACGGGTGTTCCGGGGGCAAGAGAAAGTTCAAGGCAAAAGAAACCGGTTGTCCCCTTGTTCAACGAGCCGAGGTTGGCGTTGGTATAGGTGGCCAATGGACCTTGTTGCCCCAATAGTCCGGGCTGACACGCCGCGGCGGATGCCACCGGAGTGACCCGGATGCGGGTGTTTGCCACCAGAGCCTGCGCCGAGGTGTTCGTCGCAGCCGCGCTGAGGTTCACGTTGACGTCCCCAGTGTTCGTGATAACAAACGACTTCGCCTGCGCACGAGCGGGAGTGATGGTGAAATTGCCGAGATTGGCGGCCTGCGCATTGTTGATGAGCAGTTGAAGGTTGCCCGAGTTAATCGTGCCGCCATTCATGGTCGCCTTATCGTTGAGCAATGCATAGGTGCCGCCGGCCGCCGCAATTCCGATGAGAGTGGAAGCCGCAAGCAAGGCGGTAGCGGTCGCCAAGGAACGCAGGCGGCGCACGTGGCGCCCCCTGCGTTCGGCAATGCGACGAGAGCGCCGGGACTCCGGCGCCAAGCTACTCATCTAATCCGCTTCCTCAAACGCGATCTAGGAAAGACCTCGCGTTACGGTGTGGTGGTGTCGTCGACTTGAGTCACGCCCACGGCAAAATCAGACAATGACACGGAACCCAACTTGGCGACGTTGTCCATGGGATCGGCGTCCCCTGCGGTGCCGAAAGGCCAATCAAGTGTGACCGAAATTTGGACCGGATAGGTTGCGGAGGTGTTGCTCTCGTGTTTGATGGTGCTGGTCGCTCCCGGCTGCCCATCGATCGAGAACGCCGCGCTTTGCGCCAAGCGCTGCGAGAGTTTCACATCATTTTCGTCGGCAGGATCGCTTGGCGCGATGCTACCGCTGGTGATGTCTGCCTTGAAGGCCAAGTTCTGGCCCTGTGCGGTGATGTTGTAATTTCCGGCGTACACCAGCTGATCGCCGGGAACGATGCGCACGGCGGTAATGTCCGGCACGGCCACAAGTTCGCCGGAGGTGTGCTTGATTTGCCAGGTCGGTGTCGAGGTTTGAGTGAGTTGCAGATTACCGGCCTGGATCGTGGAGCCCGCCATATTGACCGAATCGTTCCAGTAGGCCAGCGTGGTGCCGCCGCCGAGGAGAAGAGCAACGCCGACTCCGGCAGCAATGGTGCCCTTAGTGAGCTTCTTCATGAGGTGTCCCATTTCTTGGTGTGAGGGGTGGGGGAAAACTGGAGGGAAGTCATAGACGCTCCCCACTCGATGAGTCTCAACGTGCTTGAGACGCGGATGTGTCGCACTAAAAGCGGCCGTCCTGATCAAGAAACACAACTTCGTGAATACCTACCAGTAACAAGCCGCCTCAAGTTAAGTGGACTCCCCAGATGATCGCGGTGTCAAGATGGAAAAGATCGCAACCTGCTAACGATGTGAGGAAAACCAAGATGGTCGCCCAGCATGAACCAGAGTTCACCACTCGCCCCACCCTCCGCGGCACCTTCGGAGCCGTGTCATCCACGCATTACTTAGCAACGGCGAGCGCGCAGGCCGTGTTGGAGCGCGGCGGCAACGCCTTTGACGCGGCAGTGGCCGGTGGATTTGTTCTGCACGTGGTGGAGCCGCACTTAAATGGCCCGGGCGGAGACCTCGTGGGCATCTTCAGCACCGCCGAGGCCCCTGGTCGCCCGCGTGTCCTTGCCGGACAGGGACCGGCGCCACAGGGCGCCACGATGGAGCACTACCGCAGCGAGGGGCTCGAGCTGGTTCCCGGTTCCGGTGCACTTGCCGCCGCAGTGCCGGCTGCCGTCGACGCATGGCTGCTGTTGTTGCGCGACCACGGAACCTGGGACCTCCCCTCGGTATTGGAGTATGCGATCGGGTATGCCGAGAACGGCCACCCCCTTGTCCCGCAGGCCGCCAAGACAATTGATGCGATGGCAGACACCTTCCGCGAACACTGGCCGAGTTCGGCCGAACAATGGCTGGTGAACGGCCACGCCCCGGAACCCTACTTGCTCGTGCGGAATTCAGAGTATGCGGCGGTGCTGCGCCGACTCGCGGACACCGCGGCCAACGCGACGAACGCGACGAACGCGACGGCGGCCGCCGGAGAAGACGGCAGAGTCCAGGGCATCGAGGCCGCTCGGCGCGAGTGGAACAGCGGTTTTGTCGCTCAAACCATCGTGGACTTCCAGGCCACCCCGCACTTCCACTCCGACGGCGCGGCCCATGCCGGCGTCCTCACCCTGGACGACTTTGCGGACACCGGCGCGCGGTATGAAGAGCCTCAGACCCTGAACTTTCACGGCTATACGATTGCCAAATCCGGCCCGTTCGGCCAGGGACCGGTAATGCTGCAGACCCTCAAAATTTTGGAACAGTTTCCCTCGGAGCACATCGATCCCGCCACGGCACACGGCGTTCACACCATCTTGGAAGCCATGAAGCTCGCATTCGCCGATCGGGACGCCTACTACGGCGACAATGCCACCACGCCCCTCGACACCCTCCTCAGCGATGACTACGCCACACAACGCGCGGCCCTCATCACCGAGAGCGCATCGGAGGAGTTCCGCCCCGGCACACTCCCCGGCACACTCACGGAGCACGGCCCCGCATTCACTCCCCCGCTGCGCACCGAATACACCGCGCCGGAGAACGGGAGCCACGGCGAGCCCACGGTTGAGAAGCCCACACACAACACCAGCAAGCCCTCGGGCCGCACCCGCGGCGACACCTGCCACATCGACGTCACCGACCGGCACGGCAACATCATTGCCGTCACTCCCTCCGGCGGCTGGCTCCAGTCCAACCCGAGCATCCCGAACCTCGGCTTCCCCCTCGGCACCCGTCTGCAAATGACGTGGCTGGAACCCAGCGGCAATTCCAGTCTCGAGCCGGGCAAGCGCCCGCGCACCACCTTGACGCCAACGATCGTGCTCAAGGACGGACACCCCGTCATGGCTCTTGGCAGCCCGGGAGGAGACCAGCAAGATCAGTGGCAAATTGTCTTTCTCATCAGAACCTTGGTTTTCGGCATGTCGCCTCAGGCCGCCATTGACGCACCGACCTTCCATTCCACCGCCGTAGTGAGCTCATTCTGGCCGCGCACCTGGGAACCACGCGGGGCCGTCGTCGAGGACCGCCTCGGCGACGAGCTCATCAGCGACCTTGAATCCCGTGGCCATACCGTTCACCGCGCCGGCGACTGGGCTTTGGGCCGATTGTGCGTCGTGGGCATGGACCGCGATCGACGCGAAGTCTTCGCCGCCGCGAATCCGCGCGGCATGCAGGGCTACGCGATCGCTCGCTAGCCCTTTCGTAAAAGTTCTACGCACCGTAGAATTTAACGGACATTCGCGCAACACCCGCACCGAGGAGCAACAATGTCACCGCACTCCGCACCCGATCGCGATCCTCTTCTCGCCGCACGCCGTTACCAGGCGGAGCAGAGCGCCGAAGCAGGTGGAGAGAACATCCCGGAAGGCGCGCAAGGTCGAATAAACCCGACCACAGACATTGCGAAATTGGCCAACACCAGCATCGACCAGGCCATCGCGCGCGGCGCCTTCGACAATTTGGCCTATTCCGGAAAACCGCTCCCCAAAAACGTCACCAGCAATGATCCAGACTGGTGGGTCAAGGGATTGATGGAGCGTGAACAGATCACCGGGACCGGTCCGGCGGCCCTCCAGTTGCGCGTTGAAGACAAAAACCTGCCAACCACTCTGGACGCGCTCGGCTCCGAAACGCAGGTCCGCGAGCATCTCGACGACTTCAACGCCCGGGTTAAGGAGGCAAAACTGCAGTTGATGGGCGGGCCGCCGGTGTTGACCGACCCCAAAGACATCGACGCCGAAGTGCAGGCATGGAAAGAACGACGGCGCGTGCCCGCCTCCCAGCCATCGCCTCCTTTAGCGCAACCCAAGGCGCGCAAAAAGAATTGGTGGCAACGCCGTCGTACATCATGAGGCTCCCACAATGCCCGCCAATCCGACTCGAAAAAGTCATTCCCAGCATTTACCCATGTGAGCGGTAATATTTAGTTGTCCTGAAGTTGTCTACATCTATGTAAGGAGATCACGATGGGTTTTCTAGGTTGGATCATTTTGGGCTTGATCGTCGGCGCAATTGTGAAGGCAATCATGCCCGGGAAAGTTCAAGGCGGTTGGGTAACTAGCCTTATTCTCGGCGTTGTGGGGGCAATCGTCGGCGGTTGGATTGGCGACCTTCTCTTCGGAGGCGGAAAGATGGAATTCTGGAACATCGGTTCCTGGATTCTCGCCATTGTTGGTGGTTTGGTTGTCGCTGGAGTCTACGGCGCGATCACGGGCCGCAAGTCCAACGCCTAAACGTCACACATGGTGGCGGCGGGGAGTTTTCTCCCCGCCGCCACTGTCGTTTAAGCCGGGATTACTCCTGCTCAAGCCAATTGCCGTCCGCGTCCATGTAGCCCGCCTTCTGAAACAGCCGCATCATGGCGGATTGATCATAGTCGTCCCAATAGGCCGCCCAGTCCTCGGCCAAGTCCGCGCTGAGCGCGCCAGAGAGCAGGAGCAAGGACTTGGCGAGCGGAATCGCGCCGTTGGAGCTGGCGGTCACCAGTGTGCCGTCCACCGCCACCGGGTTCGCCTGGAACGTCGCTTCTCCGTCATAACCGGGCTTGGTTTTTAGCCCGTCGAGATGATTGCCTGTGTGTTCGCGGCCATTCAAGATCCCCTTGTCCGCCAGCGCGTCCACGGCACCGCAAATCGCGCCGACCGGTGCGCCGCGGCTCAAGAGGCCGGGAACCTGGTCGAGTACGGCGTCACCCTCAAGGCCCTTCCACCAGCCTTCGCCGCCGGAAAGAATGAGGCCGTCCACGCCCTCCCAGTCGACCTCGTCCACGCTTTTGTCCGGCGTGACACGCATGCCTCCGATGGTGGCGAGCGGTTTGCCGTCCACACTGACATAGGTGAGGTTGACGGGCTGGGTGGTGAAGTCCCCGTTGGCCAGTTCCGCGACGGCCATCCCGATCTCCCAGTCGGCCATCTGTTGCGGCAGATAAGCGATGAAGTTTTTCTTCGGTGTTTCTTGCTGCGTCTCGGTCATGCTGCTGACGCTACTCGCAGCCCGCGGGGCCAGTCGAGGTCAATCCGGACAGCATCAGTCCGCAATCGCGATTAGGCTGTGCACATGATAGAAACTTCGGCGCGATTGCTCCAGGCGCTCTCGCTCCTGCAGCTCAAACGCGAATGGACCGGGCCAATGCTTGCCGAGCGGATGGGTGTGACCGAGCGGACGGTGCGGCGCGATATTGAGAAGCTGCGATCGCTGGGCTACCCGATCAACGCCTCCCCCGGTGTGGCCGGGGGCTATCAGCTCGGTTCCGGTGCCCAATTGCCGCCGCTCTTGCTCGATGATGATGAAGCCCTGGCCGTGGCGCTCGGGCTGAGCTCGGTCACCGCAAGCCCGGTGTCCGGCGTTGGCGAAGCGGCGATCAGGGCGCTGACCAAACTGGAACAGGTCCTCCCGTCGAGGCTGCGGCCTAAGTTCGCCTCCCTGCGTGCGGCAGTGCAGCGCACGCGCGGCCCGGTGACCCCGGTCAACCCGGAAGTGCTGACCTCCCTGTCCACCGCCATTTCCGAGCGCCGCGCGGTGGGTTTCCGGTACTCCCGGGCGGATGGCGAGTCGGCCCGGCGACTGGTGGAACCCTATGGTCTGGTCGATACCGGTCTGCGCTGGTATCTGGTCGCTTGGGATCAGGTGCGGGTGGATTGGCGCATTTTCCGCGCCGACCGATTCGAGTCCGTCCCGCACCACCGGGAGCGGTTCACGCCCCGGACGCCGCCGGCCAAGGACCTCTCACTGTATGTGTCCGAAAGTGTCACCGGATCGCCCTACCGGCATATCGCCGTCGTACGTTTTTTGGCGCCCGCGAACCGGGTGGTGGAACGCTTCCCCCAGCACTTTGCCACCATTGAGGAGGGCACGGATGGGGCCACCTGCACGGTGCGCGCGGGGTTCGATTCGCTTCCCTATATCCTCGGGATGCTCGTGAGTGTGAATGAGGATTTTGAGATTGTGGAACCCGCGCCGTTGCGCGACTATGCGCGTGCGGTGTCCGCGCGCCTTTCGCAGGGCGCGAAATCGCGTGAGGCGGCCCGCGGCACATAGAATAGTTGAATTGTGCCAATCACCGTGACCTACCCGCCGAACCTTCCCGTCTCCGCGCGCCGCGAGGAGATCATGGAGGCGATTCGGGATAACCAGGTTGTGGTGGTTGCCGGGGAAACGGGCTCCGGGAAGACCACCCAGATCCCAAAAATGCTTTTGGAGATGGGCCTCGGCGAGCGCGGCCTCATTGGGCACACGCAACCGCGCAGGCTCGCCGCGCGCTCGGTCGCCGAACGCATTGCCACGGAACTGGGCACAAAACTCGGCGACGTGGTGGGTTACCAGGTGCGCTTCACCGCGGACGTGTCCAAGGCGACGCGCATCAAGCTCATGACGGACGGCATCCTGCTTGCCGAAATCGCCGACGATCCGCTCTTGAAACGCTACAGCGCCATCATCATCGACGAGGCGCACGAGCGCAGCCTCAACATCGACTTTCTGCTCGGCTATCTGGCGCGCATTTTGCCCCAGCGCCCGGATCTGAAGCTCGTGATCACCTCGGCGACGATTGATACCGCGCGCTTTGCCGAGCACTTTGCGCGCGCGGCGGACGGTGATGGGGCCGAGCCCCGGCCAGCGCCCATCATTGAAGTCTCGGGCCGCACCTACCCCGTGGAAATCCGCTACCGCCCGCTCGCCCTACCCCGCGAGGTGGACACCGACAACCCGGACCAGGACCCGCTCGAGGAGGAGCGCGACCCGACCGACGCGATCGAAGACGCCATCCGCGAACTCGCGAAAGAGGCCCCCGGGGACATCCTCATCTTCCTCTCCGGCGAGCGCGAAATCCGCGACACCGCGGACGCCGTGCGCGCCCTCATCGAGCGGGATCGTTCTCTCGCGCACACCGAGGTGCTCAGTTTGTACGGGCGGCTCTCGCTGTCCGAACAGCAACGCGTCTTCGGGTCGCGGCCGCCGGGGATCCGTCGCCGCATAGTGCTCGCGACCAACGTCGCAGAAACCTCGCTCACGGTGCCCGGCATCAAGTACGTGATCGACCCGGGCACCGCCCGCATTTCCCGCTACTCGCACCGCACCAAGGTGCAACGCCTCCCCATTGAGCGCGTCAGTCAAGCCTCGGCCAACCAGCGTTCCGGCCGCGCCGGGCGCACCTCGGACGGCATCGCCATCCGCCTCTACTCCGAAGAGGACTTCACCTCCCGGCGTGAATTCACCGAGCCGGAAATCCTGCGTACCTCGCTCGCCTCGGTCATCCTGAACATGATGGCCATGGGCATTGCGCGCACCCCCGCCGACATTGCCGATTTCCCCTTCATCGAGCCGCCTGACGCGAAAGCGGTCAATGACGGGGTCACCTTGTTGCGCGAGCTGGGTGCGCTCGCCACCGCACGCAACAACGCTGCACAGAAGAACGACGGCGATGCACGCCAAGGTGCCGGAGCCTCCCGAGCCGGTGGTCGCCAGGGCGCCGGTTCCACGCCGTCGCGGTGTGGCAAGCGTGCCCCGGGTTTGAGCGCGATCGGCCAGAAAATGGCGGCGCTGCCGCTCGATCCGCGGTTGGCGCGCATGATGGTGGAAGCTGGACGCCGCGATGTAGTGAAGGAGGTCATGGTCTTGGCCGCGGCGCTCACCATCCAAGACCCCCGGGAACTTCCCAGTCCGGAGCGGCCCAAGGATCGGGCTCGCGCCCAGGAACTGCACAAGCGGTTCGCCGACGAGAAGTCCGATTTCTCCTCTTATTTGCTGCTGTATCGGTACCTGGAAGAAAAGCAGAAGGAGCTCTCCGGAAATCAGTTCCGCAAGCTCTGCCAACGCGAATTCATTAACTATTTGCGCGTGCGCGAGTGGCAAGACCTGATTGCCCAGTTACGTCAATTGGCGAAACCCGTCGGTGTCACGGTGAAGCCAGGCCCGATTGACCCTGCCGGACGCGAAGACGCGATTCACCAGAGCTTGCTCTCCGGTTTGCTGTCCAATATCGGCAGCTTCGACCAGCGCACCCGGGAATACTTGGGCGCGCGTGGCACCCGGTTTGTGATCTTCCCGGGCTCGGGTCTGTTCAAGAAGAACCCCGAATGGGTCATGGCGGCCGAGCTCGTGGAAACGAGCCGGTTATGGGCGCGCACCGTCGCGGTGTTTAAACCCGAATGGGCCGAGGAGATCGCCCCGCACCTCGTCAAACGCAGCATTTCCGAGCCGCACTGGTCCTCCAAAATGGGGGCGGCGATGGCCTACGAAAAGGTCACGCTCTTCGGTGTGCCGATCATCGCTCAACGCCGTATCCAGTTCTCCCGCGTGGACCCGGTTGCCGCACGCGAACTGTTCATTCAGCACGCTTTGGTCGAGGGTGACTGGCGCACCCACCACCGGTTCTTCCACCGCAACCGCAAGCGCCTGGCCGAGGTCGAAGAATTGCAAACCCGCATGCGCCGCAACGACCTCATGGTCGATGACGCAACACTGTTCGATTTCTACGACCAGCGCATCGGCAAGGAGGTCACGAGCGAGCGGCACTTTGATAAGTGGTGGAAACACGCCCGGCACTCGACCCCCGATCTGCTTGATTTCGACCCCGAGTTGCTGCTCAACGAACGTGCCGAGGATCTGGACGAGGAATCTTTTCCGACCACCTGGCACGTCGGCGACATGGACCTATCGCTGGACTACGAGTTTTCCGCGGACCGCATGAATCCGGCTGACTCAGACGGGGTCACCGTGAAAGTGCCGATCCTGTTCCTGAACCAGCTCGACCCGGCCCCGTTCCGGTGGCAGATCCCCGGTCTCCGTGAAGAACTCGTGTCGGCTCTTATCCGCTCGCTTCCCAAGCCGGTGCGCAAGAACGTGGTGCCGGCACCCGAGGTTGCGCGCCTCGTGCTGCCGATGTTGGCGCAGGATTTTACCGAATATGTTGACGATTTCGAGACGTCTCTCGAGTTGGCTCTCCGCCGGCTGCGCGGACACGTGATTCCGGCCGGGTCCTGGAATTGGGAGCAGGTCCCGGTGCACCTCAAACCACACTTTCGCGTCCTGGATGAGCGCGGAAATACGCTCGGCGAGGGCCAAGACTTGGCGCGTCTGCAAGAAGAGTTGACCCCGGCGTTGCGCCGCGCGATTGCTGCGAGTGTCGGTGCGACCCCCAAGACTCGGCCCTCTGGTGCCCGGAATGCCACGGTGAGCCGGGGTGCCGAGGTCGGGGACACGCCGTCGGGCATCAGAACCCGAGCCCAAGGTAAGCCGGGGCTGGAACGCACGGGGCTGACAACGTGGCCGGAACCCGATCTGCCGCGCGAGGTGTCGCGGCAGGTGCAGGGCCGCACGGTGAGAGGGTATCCGGCGCTCGTGGATGCCGGCGAGAGCGTCAATGTGCGGATTTTTGATAGCGCGGACGCGCAGGCGCAGTTTATGCGCCGCGGTGTGATGCGGCTGTTGGCGCTATCGGTGCCCAGCCCCGCGCGGTACGTGTCCGAGCATCTGAGCAACACCGAGAAGCTGGTGTTTACGCAGAATCCGCACGGGAGCGTGGACGCGCTCATTGCGGATTCCACGCTCGCCGCGATCGACTCGTTGCTACCCGAAGCGCTCCCCTTTACGCGCGCGGAATTTGACGCCGTTCGCGAGAATGTCCGGGCAGAATTGGTGGACCGGACGTTTCTGGTGGTGTCGCTGGTGGCGAGGATTCTGGGGCTGGCCGTGCAGGTACAGAAGGCGCTGGATGAATCGCCGGCGCCGGTGTTGGAGAGCGCGTATCAGGACATGCGCTCGCAACTGGGGTTGCTGGTGAAGACCGGGTTCGTGGCTGCGACCGGGTACGCGCAGCTCGCGCAGCTGCCGCGCTATCTGGAGGCGATGGTGCGCCGTTTGGACAAACTGCCGACCGGGTATGTTCGCGATGGGGAGAGCATGCGCGTGGTGCAGGAGTTGGAAGACGAATATGACGATGCGATTGCATCCCTGCGGGCCGGGGCGCTCATTCCCAGCGCGTTACGGGCCGTGCGGTGGATGTTAGAAGAGTTGCGCGTGTCCTTCTTCGCGCAAGAACTCGGGACCGCGTACACCGTCTCGGCGAAACGCGTCCGGGCGGCGTTGCACAAAGCCCTCCGCTAGCCCTCCCGCCGTTAGACTCTTATGCACGTAATCTCACCAGCATTACGTGCAAAAGAGTCTAACGGCGGCTGTGCTCCCAGCTCGTCACGGCTTCCACCCCTGCTTCATCAGAGCGGAGCGCACCTTTCCCACCGCGATTTCCGGGTACCTCATGTCTAGTTTGGTGATCTTTACCTGCAACCATCCCGCTGCATGAACGGCGTAATCGCGACGTGCGTCGAGGTGTTGCTGTTCGGGAGTCAGGTGGTGGGCGCCCTCATATTCAACGCAGACCTTGAATTCATGGTTAGACAAGTCTGGCCAGCAAATGGGGGCGCCGGTCTCGTCCATTATGGGGACGTTTACGTGGAAGAGCGGTAGCCCGCTGTCCTCCAAGGCAAGTCGAAGCCGTGTCTCTGGCGGCGAGTCAGCGCGCTCCACCGCCCGTGAGAGTGCAAGTCGCAATTTTTTGACGCCTGGATAACCCGACTTCGTGGCGACATATGCTTCCAGTTCGGCTCGAGAGACCTTCGCCGTTTTGATAAACCGCGGACCGCGTTCTCCGTGACTCATTACGTGATCGAGGACGATGACCAGCTCAACCGGCCGTAACCAGGTAGCGAGGTCGAGAAGCGTTCTGGGGATCGAGGTTGCCGCAATGTCTGAGACCCTCACAATTTCGTCTTGGGACACGTCGCGGGAATACCCCAGTACACCCCGCCGCCGCGGTGAGTGGCTACCTCGCGGGCGGGTCACATGCAATGCGTACCACGGCGCGTACCGTAGCAGACGGCCGTGGCTGCGCGTGGACTTGATGGGGAACTTGTGAGGGATGGGCAAGCCGTGGAGGCGGGCGGCGCTCAGATGGCTCGCCACTGCGCCGGGAGTTTCGTTTAGCACGGCGAGGAGCCGCTCGAAATATGCTTCATCTTCGCCAGGTGTCTCCACCTTGACAAGACGTATTCCCCGGCTCAACGTGCTGACCGAGGCGCGTTTTAGCTCGCCTCGCGTTATCCCGAGAGCTTTCGCGTCCTTCACGCGGAAAGCTCGCCGCGGAAGGTCGTTCGGAAACGGTCGAGGAGTACGTGCCATGAAGGCATTCAAGCTCATTTTCGACGCGCTCGCAGAAGTTATCCACAGGCGAGAGGGGGCGTCCGGCGACAGCGTGACGCCGTTAGACTCTTCTGCACGTAATGTGGGTGAAATTAGGTGCAGAAGAGTCTAACGGCGACTTGCTACAGGGGGCCGGGGCCGGGGACGTTGTCCGCGAAACCGGCCGCGCGCAACCCTTCGCGGAGCCGCTCGGCGTTCTCGTCTAGGCGGGCCTGGTCTGGGTTGTTGTCCACCTTGTCGAAGCTGAACTCTTCCAGGCCGCGCGCGGGCCACACGTGGATGTGCAGGTGCGGGACCTCGAACCCGGCGATGATGAGCCCGGCGCGCTCGGTCTCGAAAACCTCGGTCTGCACCTTGCCAATCCGCTGCGCGACCTCGGTCAGGTGCGCCATGAGCGCCGGATCGGCGTCCGTCCACGTGTCGATTTCGGCCCGCGGGACCACCAAAGCGTGTCCGTCGGCGAGTGGCGCGATCGTCAGGAATGCGACGCAGTCATCATCCTGGTAGACAAATCTGCCGGGGATCTCGCCCTCGATGATTTTCGTGAACAGCGTGCTCATCGCTACTTTTCCTCCGTCAAATCCAGCACAAAGCGGTATTTCACATCCGAATCCATCATGCGCTGGTACGCCTGGTCGAGATAGTCTCCCTTGATGACTTCGACATCGGCGGTGATGTTGTGTTCGGCGCAAAAGTCGAGCATGTCCTGCGTCGCCGGGATGCCGCCGATCATGGAGCCAGCGTAGCTGCGCCGGCGGGGAATCATCAGCCCCGGATTGATCGGGGGCATCTCATCCTCGGGCAGTCCCAGTTGTACCAAGACGCCGTCCCGTTTCAACGTCGCCAGGTAGGGGTTCAGGTCGTGGGACGCGGCGACAGTGTCCAAAATGAGGTTGAGCGAACTCTGTGCCTCTTCCATCGCGTTCTCATCCTTGGAAATGACCACGCGGTCCGCGCCGAGTTCCTTGGCCGCGTCCACCTTGGATTCCGAGGTGGTGAAGACCGTGACGGTTGCCCCCATGGCTTTGGCGAGCTTGACGCCCATATGGCCAAGTCCGCCCAGCCCGATCACGCCGACGGCATCGCCTTTGCGCACGCCCCAGTGACGTAGCGGCGAGTAGGTGGTGATGCCCGCACACAACAGCGGGGCTGCCGCCGCTGGATCCAAGCTCTCGGGAACCGACAGCACATAGCGCTTGTCGACCACGATCGAGGTGCTGTAGCCGCCTTGAGTGATCTCGCCGTCGTGGCGCAGGTCCACACCGTTGTAGGTGCCGACCATTCCAGTGCCTTCGCAGTAGTTCTCGAATCCGTCCTGACAGCTTTCACACTCGCGGCAGGAGTCGACAATGCACCCGACGCCCACGCGGTCGCCCACGGAGAAATCGGACACGTTCTCCCCGACTTCTTGCACCGTGCCGACGATTTCATGCCCCGGAGTCATGGGGTAAGGGATCTCGCCCCATTCTCCTCGAACGGTGTGAATATCGGAGTGGCACAGCCCGCAGTAGTCGATGGAAATGTTGACATCGTCGGGCCCGGTCGCGCGGCGCTCCAAGGTGGTACGGGTGGCGCCGGTCGTGGGGGAAGTGTACGCATAGGCAATCGCTTCAGTCATGTTCTGACCGTAGTCCGCTCCGGTAGCGGTGCGCAATATGCTTCGCGCGCTAAGCCCCGCGTTCCCTTTGCCGCTATGCCCCGGTCGCTACCGGCAACTCGGGGTGGTTAGACCACTGCGACCAGGACCCCGGATACAGCGCCGCTCTCTTTCCGATAAGGTCCAGCGCGAAAATTTCGTGCGCCGCGCTGACGCCGGAGCCGCAGTACACGGCAAGTTCGGCGCCCGGATGTTCACCGAGAAATGCGAACCGATCCGCGAGCGCGCCCCGATCCAGGAACCGACCGTCCTCGTCAACATTTGCCGAGGTCGGCGCATTGAGCGCCCCCGGAATATGCCCGGCAACCGGATCCACCGGTTCGCTCTCCCCGCGATACCGTTCCGGAGCTCTCGCGTCCAAAAGAATGTTGTCCGCGGCGAACTCCAGCACGTCCTCCAATGCCAATCGCGGCATGTTCCCGGGCGAAAGCGTCACCGAGCCCAAGGAATGCGTTTCTTCCCCGGTGTCCACCTCATAGCCCTGGCCCTTCCACGCGCCCAACCCGCCGTCCAGCACGCGCACATCATCCAGACCGCCGTCCCGCAAGAGCCACCAGGCCCGGGCCGCGGCCATCGAGGACCAGTCATCATAGACCACCACGGTATCGCCCGGATGAATCCCCCAGCGCTGTGCGGCGTCCTCCAACAGCGAGGCTTCCGGTAAGGGGTGCCGCCCTTCGGCGGCCACCGGCGGCGCCGCCAACTCGGCATCCAAATCAACATATACCGCTGAGGGAATATGTCCCTTGCGGTATTCTTCGTGGCCGTTGGGTCCGCCCAACTGCCAACGGACATCCAAAATGACGGTGTGCTCACCGGAGGTCATCCGGTTCCTAAGCTCACGCACGTCAATGAGATTCTTCATGGGGTCTCCTGAAGGTCAAAGCGTCAACGACTCTGTCAACACATGCGATGTGTCAAGCAAACCACATTTTCGCCTCTGTGAAGTCTCAATACATAGTGGACAGTTAGGTCTCAATACATAGTGGACATTTGAGCGTGCTGGTTTGTGGCGGTTGAGAATGCGGGGATGACTCGTATTCCTGATCAAATTCGTCAGCTCGTTCTCTCCTGGCCGCAGAACGCCTCTCATGGTGATGTGGAAGCGTTTTGCTTGCGGCATGGAGTATCACGGTCGTGGTTTTACCGGGTCCGTGCGTTGGTGCGCGAGCAGGGTGTTCAGGACGCTGCGCTCAAGGGCTCGCGAAAGCCTCTCTCGCATCCTCGGCAGACCAGCGATTTCGTCACTAAAGCGGTCTTGCTCG
>NZ_JIAG01000019.1 GCF_000688395.1 Haematomicrobium sanguinis DSM 21259
CGCTCCCGGAGAAAGCGTCCACGAATGCGATCACCTGGGACCAAGGCCAAGAAATGGCTCACCACGCACAATTCACCATCGATACCGGTTGCAAAGTGTACTTCTGCGACCCGCACTCGCCCTGGCAGCGCCCGAGCAACGAGAACACGAACGGGCTCATCCGCGACTTCTACCCCAAAGGCACCAACTTCAACAACATTAGCGACGAGGACATCGCGAACACGGAACACCTCATCAACATCCGACCCCGCCGAATGCACGATTACCTCAGCGCAACCGTCAAACTGGAACAACAAATACAAGCAAACCGTGTTGCACTAGCCCCTTGAAACCGCCCCGGTCATTAGCGGATTATCTGCCGACTCGGCGCGCCTCCTGGCGGGTCTGGGACGGTTGCGGCGGATCGCGGAGGTTATGGTCCGGAGGCGGGCGTGTTGGAGAGGGTGCGCGGGAAGAAAAGTCTTTCGCCTCGCGTTCTCTGCGTGATGCCGCGAGCAGTGCGGCAAGCGGGACGGACGAGCCCCGCTCTTTGACCAAAGTGAGGACGTATGAGCACGAAAATTCTTCTGGTGATTGGTAGCGTGCGGCCGGTACGCATTGGCGCACAATTGGCCGAGTCCATTGCTGCCGAGCTGGCCACAAAAGATGGAGTGGAGGTAGACGTGGTTGACCTGGCCGACCTTGCTTTGCCGTTCCTGGATGAACCGCGCATGCCGGCAATGGGGAATTACCAGCAGGAGCACACACGGCAATGGGCGGACCGAGTTCGTGGGGCAGACGCGGTCATCTTCTTGACCCCGCAGTACAACGGCGGTTATCCGGCCTCGCTCAAGAATGCCATTGACTATCTCTACGCCGAATGGGAAGGAAAACCGGCCGCGATCATCTCTTATGGTGGGCACGGCGGGGGACAGTCCTATAACCAGTTGCACAGTGTGCTTTCCTTTATTGGACTGCGCTTGACCAGCAGCGGCATCAACATTGTGATTCCGAGGGACGCTTACGGTCCCGACTTTCACCTCGTGAATGCCGCGCAGATCGTGGCGAAGTATGCTCCCTCGATTGACCGGCTTGGCGACGAAATTAAGGTGTTGGCTGAGGACTCACAACGTGCAAATCGCGTGATCCCGCTGGTGGTCCGAGAGGTCGAGGGGTTAGCAGAGCAGGTGAGAACCGCACTCGCGGATGACGACTTCGCCGCGCTGGCGAGCCTCAGCGCGGGCGATCTCGACTGGGTTTCCGCCGATCTCGATGACCCGCGCATCGAATCCATTCAGATGCTCGGGCCCTCGGCGGCGCTGATTCAGTTGGCAGATGCGACCAACTCGCTCCTGATCTCTGTGCACAAGAGCCAGTATCAGTGGCTGATCGAGTCGGTGTTCAAGGGAGCGCCCATGGTCGCCTCGGCTTAGCCCCGCCCCTCAGCGGCGGCACGACCTTCCGCCCCGGCTCCGGCGCGACAGGCCCGCCGCCCCGGCACAGATTCGGCCCGTCAAGTGGACGACCACACACTTTATTTGGTGGCCCTGCCAGTACCTCGGTGTGGGACGGCCGAGCCGGCCCTTAGGCGCTCTCGGTGAATTCGGGAGCGCCTAGGGGCCGCGTCAGTTTTTCGGACGTGGGAGCGCTGGGCAGTCCGTCCGGGTTGCTCGCGTCGAGCTTGCGCGCCTTGGAAAGTACGGTCGCCTCTAGCGTGCCGACGAGCTTGTTATAGTCCTCCACGGATGTATTCAGGGTGCGGCCAAGTTTTGCGACCCGATCGCCCAAACGGGCCAGCGCGCGGTACAACTCTTGGGAGAGAGCAAAAATCGCGCGGGCGTCCTCGGTC
Source organism: Haematomicrobium sanguinis DSM 21259 (assembly GCF_000688395.1). Classification (GTDB taxonomy): domain Bacteria; phylum Actinomycetota; class Actinomycetes; order Actinomycetales; family Micrococcaceae; genus Haematomicrobium; species Haematomicrobium sanguinis. Next base: position 1,829 of record NZ_JIAG01000019.1, read on the forward strand.
AAGGTGTCCTGCCGCCAGGTGAACGCGACGCTCTTCAAGATAGCCAGGAGACTGCTAGGCGAAGCGATAACCACGTTTCGGCCGAGCGCGTATTCGAAGAGTCCCGGGTCTGCGTCCAGCGCGAGCGAAAGAATGGACTCCGCCGGCACAAAACACACGACTAGTTCTGGAGTGTCGCCTAGCATTTCCCAGTACTGTTTTGACGCCAACGTATCAACGTGTGACTTCAACGCCGCGGCATGCACCTTGAGAGTCTTCTCTGTCATCTCCGTTCGGGACGCGGTCATGAAAGCACCTAGGGGCGCTTTGGCGTCCACAACAAGGTTCTTATTCTGCGGTAGATGAATGACGAGGTCCGGGCGTCCGGCGCGCTCCAGCCCATCCATCGCGACCTGCTCGGTGAAGTCCACGTGCCGCACCATTCCGGCCGATTCCACTACGCGGCGTAGCTGGACTTCACCCCAGGTGCCGCGTGCACGGTCGTTATTGAGCGCGGACCTCAAGCTTGAGGTGGTGCGCAACAACTCTTGATCGGCGTCTTGGGAATGACGGAGCAGTTGGGTCAGCTCTGTGAACTGCTTCAGCCGTTCCTTTTCTAGAGATGACACCTGCTCATGCATTTGGCCGACGCGTTGCGCGACCGGCGCCAACGCCTGCAAGACGTTGGCGTCGGCGCGCTGCTGGGCATGCAACCGTTGATTTTCTGCGTTGAGAATTCTCGACTCGCCCTCGGCCGCGGCCAGAGCCGCGCGATCATCTACTATCTCTTGTTGCGCTTCGGCGAGCTCATCGCGCAAGGCGAGCACGCGCCGTCGTACCCCAAAAAAAGTAAGCACCGCACCAAGGAGGATACCGATTAAAGATGCCAAAACAACTGTCGAAATGTCCATGAGAATACTGTCTCACCTGGCACTGACATTGACTTTGTCTTCGGCTTGTAGACTGTATCTTCGTGGCTTTAACTATTGGTATCGTCGGACTTCCTAACGTCGGCAAATCGACCCTTTTCAACGCGCTTACGCGCCAAACCGTGCTGGCTGCGAACTACCCGTTCGCGACGATCGAGCCGAATGTTGGCGTGGTGAATCTGCCGGATGCGCGCCTTGGCGAACTCGCGACGATTTTCGGTAGCGAGCGGATCCTGCCGGCGACCGTGTCTTTTGTGGACATCGCCGGAATCGTGAAGGGTGCGAGCGAAGGGGAGGGGCTCGGTAATCAGTTCCTCGCCAATATTCGCGAGGCGGAGGCGATTGCGCAGGTGGTGCGCGCGTTTGACGACCCGGATGTGGTGCACGTGGACGGGCGTATCGACCCCGCGAGCGACATGGAAACCATTAACACCGAGCTGATCCTCGCGGACATGCAGACCCTGGAGAAGGCGATCCCACGCGTTGAAAAAGAGGTCAAGATCAAGAAGCGGGAGGCCGCTGAACTGGACGCGCTGCGCGAGGCGCAGGCGGTGTTGGAGTCCGGGCGAACCCTGTTTTCCGCGGGCGTAGACATGGAGCATTTGCGCGAGCTAAACCTCCTGACCGCCAAGCCGTTTATTTATGTTTTTAATTCCGACGACGAGGTGCTGGCTTCCGAGGCGCGGCAAACCGAATTGCGCGCTCTGGTAGCGCCTGCGGACGCCGTGTTCCTTGACGCGAAGCTCGAGGCCGACTTAGTGGAGCTTTCCGAAGAGGAAGCTCGCGAGATGTTGGAGATGAACGGGCAGAGCGAGTCCGGGCTGGATCAGTTGGCGCGCGTCGGGTTCCACACGCTGGGACTGCAGACCTATTTAACCGCCGGGCCCAAGGAGTCGCGTGCGTGGACGGTGCCGCAAGGTGCTACCGCGCCAGAGGCCGCCGGCGTCATCCACACCGATTTTCAGCGTGGGTTTATCAAGGCTGAGATTGTGTCGTTCGATGATCTGGTTGCGGCTGGGTCTATGGCGGCGGCTAAGGCGGCCGGTAAGGTCCGCATGGAAGGCAAGGATTACGTCATGCGCGACGGGGATGTGGTGGAGTTCCGCTTCAACGTGTAGGGGTAAGAAGTGACAGAATCACGCGACCTGCACGCCAGGGTCTGCAACTTCATTGACGGAGGAGTAAGCTACGTATGGGTGCGTGAGGTGGGAGGTCCTCGGTGATCAAATCTGCCAACCAATATCCGGTGCACACGCTGTTCAGTCACGACGGCAACGTGCTATACCGGATCCCGCCCTACCAGCGCGAGTACTCCTGGTTTAAGTCCCACTGGGAAGACCTGTTCGAAGATCTCATCGAGGCAGACGGTGCGCACTTCCTGGGCACCATCATCACGCTCGACCAGACCACGGACACGCTCGAGGGCAACATCCTGCAAGTCATCGATGGGCAGCAGCGACTGACGACGCTCACCTTGTTGTTGGCCGCTGTCTATTCGGTGCTAAAGGAGCACCTCGACGATCTCGACGACGACACACGAACGGATGTCATCAACCTCGGCCGACAGTTGGTGCGGAAAGTCGACCAGCGGCCGAGGGTGACGCCGCAAAAGCAAGGCCACAACCTCTCCGACTTCCGCACGGTGCTCCAGAAAGCCGGCCTGCCTGTGGAGGGAGACTCGAAGCCATACTTCCCCAGCCGCAGGATCGCCAAGTGCTACCGCTACTTCCTCTCCGCAATCCAGAAGCTCGCCGAGACTGAGGAGATCACACAGCCGCAGGCGGCCCGGCGGGTGCATGAGGCGGCCATGAGGGCGGTGGTAGTGAAGATTGAGGTAGCCAACCACGCCGATGCATTCGTGCTGTTCGAGTCCCTGAATAACCGCGGGATGCCGCTCTCGCCGGTGGACCTGATCAAGAACCACCTTCTCGCCGAGTCGGAGAAGAAGCAGATCATGGACGTCGACGAGGCGTTCAAGCACTGGAACGACATGCTGACCAGCCTCGGTGACAGCTACGCCACCCAGGAACGCTTCCTCCGCCACTACTACAACGCGTTCAAGTCAGAGTTGCCCGAAGTCTCAAACGCCTCGGTCGCCACCAAGTCCAACCTGATCCGCGTCTATGAGAAGCTCCTGGAGCAGGGTCTCAAACGCGTCGTCGATTCGCTGGTGGCGGCGAGCAAGATCTACGGTCGAATCAATTGCGTCGTTGAACTCGACCAGCCGACAACTCTTGACCGGTCTTTCCAGCGCCTCATGCGCGCCCAGGGTGCGCCGTCCTACGTGCTTCTCATGTGGCTGATATCGAAGCAGTCCGATCTGGTTCTGACAGATACACACATCGAGACTGTCGTAGACCGCCTCACAAGCTTCTTTGTTCGACGCAACCTCACAGGATACCCGCAGACGTACGCACTGGCGAAGCTTTTTATGACGACCATCGACGCTGTGGGCGATGCCCGAGGTGACGATGTGGTGGAGATCGTCGAGGAGAAGCTGAGTGCGGCCTCAGTGTCCGACGAAGAGTTTCGCACCCGGCTCCTGGGACGCATCTACGAGGAGAACAGCGACGTCGCTAGGTTTGTCCTCGCGACACTGGCCGAGGACGCCATGACCAAGGAGACGCGTGTCGACCTGTGGCGTCAGGAAAAGAACCGCTTCGTCTGGACGATCGAACACATCCTCCCGCAGGGCGAGAACCTTCCGGCAGAGTGGCAGGAGATGCTCGGAGGCGAGGAGGTCGCTGCCCAGGTTCAAGAGGAGCACAAGCATAGGCTCGGCAACCTCACCATTACTGCGTATAACAGCAACCTCGGCAACAAGTCGTTCCCTGAGAAGCGTGACCGTCAGGACTCCAGGGGTAGGCGCATCGGCTATCGAAACGGACTGTCACTGAACGCTGACTTGGCCACGAGGAAGTCTTGGACCCCTGACGACATCGACAACCGAACCGAAGAATTGGCAGCGAATGTGATAGAGCGCTTCCCGCTGGCCATTCTCAAAAGATATTGATGGGGGTGTCGTGGATTTCCGTAGGGGATTAACCTCAGGGGGCAAGAAGTGAGCGGCGGGTATTGGGATCTCACGGCCCACTTTAGAGGTGCGATCAGCGAGGCGTTGGTGGCGGAAGCGGTCTACCAACGCCACCCTGACGCGATACTCCACAGTCCGCGACACCGGGGCTACGACGTGTCAAGTGATGAGGGGGGCGTGCGAGTAGACGCCAAAGTGGCCTCTATTCTCGACGTCAGCATCGATGGTGATAGCAATGTTTCCGCCATCGAATGGGATGCCGGTGGGCGCGCCGATGTTCTTCATGATTCTGCGACCCACCTCGGTCTAGTGGTCTTAGATTCTTCGGTCACTGCTGTGAGGCTGTTTGACGGCGCTGAGATAGCACTCCGAGGCGAGGTCGCCGCTCACGGTCGGGTTTTTCTCGTTCCAGCGTCGGTTGCGCGCGAGGAATCGCGCCCGATCTGGAGCGCACGGCACAGTCGTCCTAGTAAGGGTCGCTTCCGCTACCTCCGGCTTCGGGACGCAGAACAATACGAGGTGGAGTTCCGATTTAACGTCTAGCGTTATTGACGGTACGCGTTATATCCTTGTCGTGTGATCAGATCGTTCGGCAGCAAGGAGACCGAACGGCTCTGGCGTCGAGAGCGCGTGCGGTCGATCCGCGGATTCATCGGGTCGCATTGCGCAAGCTTCGTCAGGTGGGATCCGCGGAGTCCATCGAGGACCTCCGCATCCCGCCCGGCAACCGGCTCGAAGCGCTGAGGGGCGAACGGGCCGGGCAGCACAGCATCAGGATCAACGACCAGTGGCGGATCTGTTTCGTATGGACGGACGCCGGACCGGAGGAGGTGGAGATCGTTGACTACCACCAACAAGATCGTGCCGATTCACCCGGGCGAGGTTCTCATGGAGGACTTCATCGAGGGCTTCGGGATCACGCAGAACAAGCTCGCCGTGTCGATCGGAGTGCCGCCGCGCCGGATCAACGAGATTGTGCACGGCAAGCGTGGGATCACAGCGGACACCGCATTGCGGCTCGCGAAGTATTTCGGGACGTCCGCGGAGTTCTGGATCAATCTGCAGGGCCACTACGAGCTTGACCGCGCGGAGGACGCCGCAGGCGAGCAAATCGCTTCGATCAAGCCGCTGCGAACCGCGTGACCATGACGCTGACGCTTGGCCTCAGCGTCGGCCAGATCGGGCTCTGGCTACGCGACATCGACCGGGCCCCTGCGACCGCGGGGGACTGGATCGGCCCCGGGCATCGAGGTCGGGGCTACATCAGAGCCGCCCTGCGAGCTTCGCACCACGACCATGCCGACGAAATCGGGCGACCCCGCGCACGTAGGGTAACTTAGGGCCCATGGTGAGAGTCGTCTTCATGTGCGGGCCGGCCGGCTCTGGCAAGTCAACGGTGGCCCGCCGCATGGAGGCGGAGGGGTTCGTTCGGCTCTCGTTCGATCAAGAAGCCTGGGCCCGAGGCATTCGGGAGATGCCGTTGGCGGAGGACGAGCATCGCGACATTGCAACCTGGCTTCGACGCAGGCTGGAGGACCTCATCGTTGACGGACGCGACGTCGTGCTGGACTTCTCGTTCTGGTCGCGCGCCATGCGCGATGAATGGCGGGGCGTGGTGGAACCATACGGCGTGACAGCTGAGCTGATCTACCTTCCGACCGACCGGGCGACGTGCTTGGAGCGGATAGCGGCGCGCGGACACGCGCACGGCGATGATTTCGTTCTGGACGCTGCGACGGCTGCCGCCTACATCGATCACTTCGAGCCCCCGGAACCTGACGAGGGGCCCGTGACGGTGGTGCAGAGATGACACCGGCATTGGCTTCGTGTGGAGCGATGCCACGGGATCGGCTCGTCCAACCGGTTACCAAAAACCAGACCGAAAGACTCTTTTCCCACTCATCAAACGAATGAATACGGATCGCCACGCCGTCGAGATTGTCTCCCGAAAGCGTAATGCGGCACTTGCACCGGCTGATGTATGCGCGGAGGGGTTTTGCAGGCTCGATGTCATTATTAAACCCATGATCACCTGGCCAGACACCACCCCCGGCCTCTTCGTCCTTCCCTCGGGCCGCACCCTCCGCGGCCGATCCCTCCGAGCCATCCCCGACGGCGAATCACCCGATTTCGGTCTCTACCTCGCCCGCCCCAGCACCACATTCCCATGGGACCACGCCGTGCTCGACTGGCCCGACTTCGGCCTCCCCAAAAATAAGGCAAAGTTCGACGCCGCAATTCAAGACCTCTGGAAGCGCGCCGCCACCGAGCGCGTGGAAGTCGCCTGCACCGGCGGCCTCGGTCGCACCGGCACCACACTGGCCTGCATCGCAATCCTCGACGGCATCGCCCCCGAACGCGCGGTCCAATTCGTCCGCGAAAACTACCACCCCAAAGCCATCGAAACCCCATGGCAAAAATCGTTCGTGCACCGCTTTTCACCGAGCGCATAGCGCGCACCTCGCCCCGGCATTCGGTCCCGCAAAACACAATGTACGACGGCGTTGCTCACCCCCCAGCGCGCCTCACCAACAGTGTGCACGCCAGAGCAACGGCGTGCATGCATAATGCATGTGGCATATGCTTATTACATGAAGACGATTCAGGTGAGAAACGTGCCCGAGGCAACGAGCCGAGCGCTCAAGGCCAAGGCGGCGCTAGAGGGTCAGTCTTTGAGCGTTTTTCTGCTCAAGGAACTAGAGCGTTTAGCGACACGGCCCACTCGTGCGGAAATTCTGGCCCGAATCGCCAGCCGTGAACCAATGGAACTGCCGCCCGCAGAAAAAGTGCTCGCGGAACAACGCCCCGAATGACTGGCTGGGTTCTAGATGCATCGGTGGTCGCAGAGTTACTGTTTGGGACTGTGCGCGGACGTCGAATTGCTCGACTCATACAAGTAGGCGACCTTTTCGCTCCACAACATCTCACCGCCGAAGTGGCCTCCGTTGTGAGGGGATGGTCGCTCGGTGGGCACATCAGTGACGATCAGGCTCGTCGAGCCTTCGAGGAGCTCGAATTTCTTGACATCGAGCAAGTGCCCATGCTCAAGCTCCTTCCCGAGGTGTTTGCGCTGAGACATAATTTGTCGGCGTATGACGCAATGTACGTGGTACTCGCGCGTAAGTTGGGCCTCCAACTATTGACGTTAGACGCACGTCTGGCGAGGGTGGCTACTGACTGTGCGCTCGTTCCCGAGTAGGCTTCTCCTACCTAAATGCTCAACACTTGTAGGAGAATCGGCATGGCAGACACCGCGGGAGCTGGTTGGTACGACGATGGCACCGGCCAAAAAAGATGGTGGGACGGCAAGCAATGGACCGACCAGGTGCAACCCGAGCAGCCCCGCGAAGGCGGCATTGGCGGATTCATTAATCGTGTCGAAGCGGAGTCTGTGTCCGGAGGGCAACCTCGTCCGGCTCCACAGGGTATGAGCTATGTGGTGCTTCAAGTGATCTTGAAGGAGAAATTGTGGGGCACCGGCTCCGGAAATCTCACCGAACTTGAGAAAGCAATCAACAAACAAGCCAAACTCGGCTATCGGCTTCACACCATCACTACCTCGTCCTCGGGTAGTAAGGGTCTAGGCGGCGGTGATCGAATTCAGGCAACCATGGTTTTCGAAAAGCTCGTCTAGGGTGTAGGGCGGTGGCTTCTTGAGGCGACGAACTTCCGTGACCGTAAACACCCGATTGCGCTCACATTGACACTTTCGTGAGCGTTAACTCGAGCTAACACTCACGGAAGTTTCGCCTCCCACGCCGGTCCGTGGAAGAGGAAGTGCGTGAGATCCTCACCAATGCTGCTAGTCAGCCAAGCGTCTTGATGGCACTCCTCGACGTTGCAAGGGCCGCACCTGGGGAGAGTCTCCACATTCCAAGCCGAACTCATACAGCGCGAGCGGTCGATCTCGAATAGGACCGAGTCAGCGAGTTACCAGTTCAAAACATCGAACACGATCTGTGCAACCTCGACTGGAGTCTGTCGATCAGCATTAATTCGAATTGCAGTTGCTGGGGCATTCGTTCGCAAAAGTTGTGCGGCTCTTTCGCTGTGCTGCAAATGGGCGAGCAGGCTGTCTCCCTGTTCTCGTCGGGAAAGTCGCTGTTCTGCCACTGTGTCAGACGCTTCTCAGAGGACTGTGGTTATTTTCGTTGAGTCCCCTATCGCCTCAGCGAGTTTCGATGCCTCCAGAACCGATACGGTGTTTGTGCAAATCAGCCTTCGGTACCCCAACTCGCGGTAATTGCGGCAAGGTTTCGTTCAGCCAAACTATGCTGCCACGGCGAAGGGAAAGCTGTGTCCAAAGCGTCGCCTTCCATGACAACAAGGGGCATGAAACGGTCGTTGAGAATTTCGTGCAGCGCGAAGGCTTCGGCGCTTTTTCCCACGCTTGACCGGCGGCCAATGAGCACAAGTTCGGAATCAGCCATTGGCTAACCATTTTAGTGCTGCAAGACTTAGACCATGACTTCCGAACAAACGCTGAGCGACGCCGAACGGAGAAGCCTTGCACAGTGGGCAGCGGATTGCGCCCAGCGAGTGTTCCCACTTTTTGAGGGTAGCGATAGCGCAAAGGTGGCCCTCCAAGACGCCCTCGACCGGACGAGGGCTTACAGCTTCGGTGAAGCCGACACCGCAACTGAAATCAGCAAACGCTTTGGCGGAGGTCGGGTCGCAAGCGAAGCGAGGTCGCCCGCCGGTGCCGCGGCGGCTCGCGCAATAGGACAAGCGTCCGCAGTTGCGCACATGGGCGCGCACGCGCTCGGCGCAGCGGGCTATGCGGTCAAGGCCGTCGTACTACCGCATCCTGGCAGGCCGGAGTTGCAACACAGTGAAATTGATTGGCAACTAGCTCACCTGACCGAAGAGCAGCGGGACATGCTTCGAAAGCTACCCCAACTCGGAACCGACAAGTCCGGGCCGCTCGGCCCTGGTCTGCTCACCCAAGGCGTAGTCGGTGAAACGATCCGCGAGATCCAGCGCCGCATAGGTCACCTTTCACGCCGAGTCGACACGTAATCCGCTAAAGGCACCGTCATTAGCGGATTACGTGTCGACTCGGCGAGAGTGATGTGGGGGCGGAAGACGACACGCGGCACCCAGGCGAGCATCGCCGTCGTGCATCAATTGGTGACCCGCGCGATGGCAAAGCCATCCCACCCCTTGTCGCCGACGGTTTGCAACGCCGTGGCCTCCAGGCGGGGGTCCGAGCCAAGCATCTCAAGAACCGCGCGGCTGCCGCGCACGGCCTCATCCTCGGAGGACGCGTCCGCGACGCCGCCTGAGCGCACCACGTTGTCCACCACGATGACCGTTCCGGGGTGGCTGAGCTTGAGCGCCTCGCGCAGGTAGTTCGGGTTGTTGGGCTTATCGGCGTCGATGAAGACTAGGTCAAAGGGCTCCTCGCCCTCGCGGACCAGGCGTTGCACCGACTCGAGCGCGGGTCCAACCAGCACCTCGACGCGCTCCGCCAACCCCACCGCGGCCAGGTTCGCCCGCGCGACCTCGGCATGATGCGGCTCCAACTCCAGCGTCACCACGCGGCCCGAAGGCCCCACGGCGGAGGCCAGCCAAGCGGCCGAATACCCGCCCAAGGTCCCAAATTCCAGAACCCGTCGCGCCCCCACCATCTGGCAGATCAGGTTCAAAAAGCGGCCCTGCGTGACTGAGACCGCGATCTCAGGGAGCCCCGCGGCAACACTCGCCGGCACAATCCCCGCGAAATCCCGATCACCAATCAGGGTGTCCTTGAAATACCGGTCAACGGCGTCCCACGAAGCTTCGCTCATAACTCAATACAACCACCGCCGAGCACTTCCCGCTACGGGCGAATCGCCATAGGCTTAGGCCATCGGCAGCGCACTCCGCGCACGCCACCGACACCAGAAAAGTGGGCTCACATGGCCGTTTCAATGACCTTCCCCAACCTGCTCGTGACCGATCTGCCGCGCTCCACCGAGTTTTACAAGGCGCTCGGCTTCGAGCAAAACATGATGTTTAGCGATGAGAACGCGTCCAGCATCGTGCTCAATGAGAACACCGTCATCATGCTCTTGCGTACCGAATTCTTCAGCACATTTCTGCCGGAGGGGAGCGCGGCCGGGATCGACCCGCAGAAGACCAGCGCGCTTCTGGCACTGCTACTCGGGAGCAAAGAGGAAGTCGACGAGTTTCAGGCCAAGGCCGAGGCGGCCGGCGGCAACATCCTGAAGCCGGCTGAGCCGAACCCATACGAGGCCAGCATGTATGGCGGCCAACTCGCCGACCCGGATGGGCACATCATCGAGTTCATGTACATGCCCTCGCCGGAGTGATCTGAACTTCCGTGAGTGTTAACTCCGGTTTGTGCTCACCGAGGAACTTCCGTGAGAGTTAACTCGAGTTAACGCTCACGGAAGTTTCGCGGTTTCCACGCCTTAGCGCCCCAGCACCTGCCCGAGCGCCGCCTCCAACTCCGCGCCAGCATCTTCCGGCACCTCATCCACGCGCCACGCAATGACCCGATCCGGACGTACCAGCAGTGCGCCCGAGTCGCCGATCCCACGCAGACGGTGCCACCGCTGATACACGTCTGCAGTGTCTCCGCCCATGGAGACGCGCTCCACCGCGATCGGCACCCCAAGTGAGGCGCCCACGGATGCGGCGGCATCGCGCCACGCGGCGTCATCCACCCCCGTGATGAGCGTGAAACGGCCCTTGCCCACCACATCGAGGGTGGAGATGGGTGCGCGGTTCCGTTCCAGCCAGGCATGCGGGATGACGTGCCCGCTGATGCTCGACGGCGTGTAGTACAGTTCCGCGTCCTTCTCACCAACAGGTTCGGGTTGCGTGGGCGGAATCACGGCCGCCGAAGCGTACCGTTGTCCCATTTCAACTCCGTGCGAATTGAACTGGAAATTCTGCAGTTCAATGGCCTTAGCCAACGCTTCGCGGCGGTTTGCGGAGGCGGCGCCGGTACCGAAGAGGTCATCCAGATTCGCCCAACCGTCCTCCGCGCTCTGACCCGGCTCGAAGCCGAGCGCCTCGGCGATCGGTCCCATGTCCACCACGCTCTTAAACGCACGGTCCACCACGGCGGCGCCGACCGGTTGCCGCTCCGCGTTATAGGTTTCCAGCAGGGATTCGTGGGCGTCGCCGCGAACCACGGCCGCGAGCTTCCAGGCAAGGTTGAACGAGTCCTGGATCGACGTGTTGGTGCCCAAACCGTTCGCCGGGGGATGGCGATGCGCCGCATCCCCAACCAGGAAAGCACGGCCCTTTTGGTAAGTGTCCGCCACCATGCGGTTGATCTGCCAGGAGGAGACGGCCTTGATCTTGACCTCGACCTCGGGATCGCCAATGGTGGACTGCGCCCGCGCAATGAGCGACTCCTCATCCAGCGGCGGTTCACCGTCGGCCGGGTCATACATGCACAAGAGCACCCATTCGGTGTAGGGCTTCACGTTGATCCACGTCCCCGAACCCACCCAATAATTGTTGCCCGGCTGCGTCATCCAAAAGAGCGTCCCCGGGCGGTGTTCGCAGTACTTGGTCAGGTCCGCCTCGAGCCAAATGTTCAGGGCAGCGCCCAGCCCGGATTCTCCGGTGAAGGTGAACCCGAACGTCGAAGCGACGGTGCTACGCCCGCCGTCAGCACCGACTATATATTTGGCGCGGATGGTTTGTTCTGCGCCGGTGTCGCGTTCCCGAACGAGCGCCGTCACCCCGTCCTCGTCCTGTTCTGCCGAAACGAGTTCGAGCGAAAAGCGGACATCCGCCCCCAGGTCTTGGGCCCCCTGCAGCATGGCTGGCTCCAGGACGTGCTGCGGGATATTGCACATTGCGGACGGGCTCGCGAGTTGGTAGTCGCTGGACCGCTCCACCCCGGCGCCCCAGGTTTCCAGCCGGGCGATTTCTTGGCCTGCGAAGCTGGTGGCCCACACGTTGTTGCGCATAAAGGCGTTGGGGGTGGCGACGGCTTTGACCGCGTCTTCAAAGCCGAGGTCGCGGAACACTTCCATGGTTCGCTGGTTGGTGATGTGCGCCCTGGGGGAGTGCGCGGTGGTGGGATAACGGGTGATGGTGAGCGCGTCGACGCCCGCGCGGGCAAGCAGTGCGGCCATCGCGAGTCCGGCGGGACCGGCGCCCACCACCAAAATGTCAGTGCTGGATGGCAGAGTCATGGTCATGGTTCATCCTTGAACTTTTAATGAAGTGCTAGCGCGGCATCACTCAGTGGCCGCGAGAAAGGTTTGTTGTAATTTGCCAATGCTCTCGAATCGGCTCGACAACACGTCACCGGGTTGCAGGTACCGCTGCGGGTTTCGCCCGAGGCCCACTCCGCTCGGAGTGCCGGTGAGCACCAGGTCGCCCGGGTACAAGGTGATGACCTGAGAGAGCCCGGAAAGGAGTTCCGTCACAGAAAACAACAGAGAAGTAGTGCTGGATTGTTGGACGATCTCGTCATCAATCGAGCACTCGAGCGCTACGTCATCCGGATTCGCGAACTCGTCAAGCGTGACGAGCCACGGTCCGGTTGGCAGGAATCCCGGGTAGGACTTACCCAGACTGAATTGCGGTGCGGGCCCGCGTAGTTGCGAGATCCGCTCGGAGATATCTTGGGATCCGGTGTATCCGGCAATGGCCTCGCGCGCTTGGTCGGGTGTTGCGCGCGTGAGTTCGGCGCCGAGCACCACCGCGAGTTCCACCTCCCAATCCGTGTGCCCACCTTGGGGAAGTACGACGGCGGTGCGGGGCCCGGTGAGTGCCGAGCGGAACTTGGTAAACACGGGCGGCAAATCGACGGGCTTGTCGAAGCCAGATTCGTCCGCGTGCTCCGCGTAGTTCAACCCGACCGCGAGGATTTGCGTGGGTGCGGGGGAGGGCGCGCCGAGAAGCTCCTGGTTGATCTCGACATGTTCGGCGTCGCCGAGTTCGGCCGTGCGGGCCCACTCGGTGAACTCGGCCCAGCGCGGATACAGCTCGGCGACGTCCGTCCCAAAAGTACCGCCGGACGCGGTGCCGATGTCGATCCCGGTGACGGAGCCGCCGTCGTACCTCTCGCTGCTGCTCGAGGTGTTGGTGCCCGCCGGGTTGTCTGTGCCCACGAAAATGAGGTGAGCGCGGTCCTGGTAGTTGGCGATTCGCATGTGTCGTGACCGGTCCCTCAGTAGGCTTCGGGAAGGTAGACCTCGGGGAGCACCTCGGGGCGATACTCGCCGGCGCGCGCCTTGGTGTGCATTTCGTCCGGGGTGAGTCCGGCTTCGTGGTCGCGGACAAAGTACTCCGGGTCGAAGAACTCGCCGATCTGGTCCGCGGCGAATTCGCTGGAGAAGTACATCCACTCTTTGGACTTGTCCCAGCTGCCGAAGGCGTCGAACTGGATTTCCACGCCGTTGCCTTCGGGGTCCTGGTAGTACATGGAGATCGTCATGCCGTGATCCAGGCTCATGAACGGGGTGATCCCGAGGTCGCGCAGCCGGACGTAGTTGTCGATCCACTGGGTGAAGTCGGCGTACTCGAAAGCGGTGTGGTGCAGGCCCGCGGTGTGCCCTTTGTCGACCGGTTCCTTGATACCCGGCAGAGCGAGGAGAGCAATGCGGTGGTTGGCCTCGTCATTGGTGAGCCATGCGGCGCCGCCAGCGTAATGCACCGGGGTGAGCCCGGCGACCTTTTCATACCAGGCGACCATCTCGTCCAGCTTGCGGGTGGTGAAGGTTGTGTGGTGGAACTTCGGCGCGATGATGGGTCGGGTGTTCTCACGATTTTTCGGCATCGTTGCCTCCTGGGTAGAAAAATCATAATTGATTATGATTAATTAGGGTTCTAGAATTATTTGCGACGCACGTCACAAATGTCAAGCGCAGGATGGAGCAACATGAACGCAACGGGGTCCCCGGCGGCGACGGTAGCGACGGGCACGCCGGTGCAAACGGGCGGATCGGCGCCCGGAGGGGCACAGACCCGCAGCGAAGGCGGTTCCAGGGCGTCCTCCGCGGTTGACCGCGTTATCGCGCTTGCCGCCGGAGCCGAAGTGGGGGAGCGCCTTGGCACCAAGTCGGAGCTTCAGGAGTTATGCGGCGTGTCCGCGGGTACTTTCAATGAGGCGCTACGAGTGCTTCAGGAGCGGCGGATCGTGAGTCTGCGCCCGGGACCCGGTGGTGGGATCTTCGTCTCAGAGCGCACGCCGATGGCGCAACTGGGCAACTCTCTGTTGGCACTCGATACGCAAACGACCACGGTGGAGGAAGCGAGCCGCATTCGCGACGCACTGGACCCACTCTTGATCGCCGACGCGGTGAAACACAGCTCCGGAGCGGATATTGCTGATTTGCGCACGATCCTGGAAGACATGCGGGTGGCGTGCAAGAAAGGCGATCGCCTGGAATTTGTGCGTGCCAACTGGCACCTTCACGCGCGCATTGCCGACATCTCGCCCAATACACTCTTGCGCTGCATTTACGTGAACCTGCTAGCGGCAATGCAAAGCCATCTGGTGGACGTTCTGCCGTGCCAGGATGGCGGGCTCGATGAGTACATTCGGGCGCGGCTAGACCTGCATGTCCGCCTCGTTGATGCCATCGACAGGCGAGACGATACGGCCGCGCAAGCACTCGCCGTCGAACATGCCACCAATGGCTAATTCACTGGATGCACATGTAGCACACCGCGCTATCCTGGAGACATGAGCGAAATCTTCGGTCAGCGCGAATTGCGCCCCTTGCGTCGACGCCGTGAAGTGCCAATGGCACTTCTGAAAGGCCTCATGAGTAAATCCGGGCAGGTTGATGCGAAGACTTTGCGGGACGATCTCGATGGCGCAATCGATCGAGCGGCTTGCGTGAGCGGTTCGAGGTTGGACTGCTTAACACATCGGTGATCATCGATCTGGATGTGTGGGGCGCAGAGGCTTCGCCTTTCTGGGGCTAGAAGCGCTGCTGAAAGTCGTTGCCGTGTGACACCGTGTGGGTTGCACCTATTCGCCTGTGGAGGCGGTGCGCTCGGCAAGCGCAGCGAGCCGATCGATGGAGCGCCCCAGGGCTTCCGGGGTGTTTTGCATGGCGCGCTCGAATCGGGCCTCATCTCTCAGGCGTGACCAGTCATAGGTGTGCGTGACGCGGGTCGTGCCATCGTCTAAGGGTTCAAGTTTCCACCGCCACACATGGCCTGGGGCATCTCCGCCCTGGGGCGCGGGCTTCCAGGCGATGAGGCGCCCTTCCTCAAACTCGAAAATGTGATTGTCTCTGGTTTTTCCGGACGTATTGGTCATCGCGAAGATGTCACCCACGGCGTGGACGCGCTGCCCAGGGTCGGCGCTGGAAAGGTTGTCATTGCCGTCCCACTCGGGCTGGCGGGCGGGATCGGCGATGAGTTCAAAAATCGTGACGGCATCGGCGGCAACAACGCGCGTCGCTTCGGCGTGACGATCCTTCGGGGCTGGTAGCTTGCTCATATACGTATCCAACCACGCGCGCGCCACCGGCCCCAAGGGTGCAGGAATCGGTGACGGGCGTCGCCGTCACCACGTAGGGTGAGATCGTGCCAGATTTCCGTATCGAGACCGAGCGCCTCACCTTACGCACGACCCGCGACACCGACGCCGAGGCGCTGCTCGAGTACCACAAACTCCCTGAGGTCGCGCGCTATTTACTCGATGGACCGTGGGATGCCGCCGTCGCCCGCGCCAAGGTGCAAGAACGGCTTCCGCGCACGGGCCTCGATTCGCCCGCCAGGTCCCTCTCGCTCGTGGTCGAGCTTGAAGGCCGCGTCATCGGCGACATCGCCATCTGGATCACCGACAAGGACGGCAAGATCGCCGAGATCGGCTGGACGATTGATCCCGCGGTCACAGGACGGGGTTACGCGACCGAAGCGGCCCGGGCCGTCATCGACAGTGCCTTCAGAGACCACGGAATCCACCGCATCGCCGCCCAAATGGATGCTCGGAACACGGCTTCCGCGCGTCTCGCCGAACGGCTCGGCATGCAACGCGAAGCACACCTGCGCCAAGACTGGTGGGTCAAGGGCGAGTGGACGGACACCGTTATCTACGCCCTCCTCGAGTAGGCAATTTTCATGGCCAAACTCGAGTTTCATGGCCTCCTAACGCCATGAAACGTGCGGGAGGCCATGAAATTTGCCAGGGGTACGGAGTGATCGGGTAATCTCAATCACATGGAACAGGTCTCACCCACACCCGAAGACACCCGCGACATCGACCCCATGCCCACCAGCGAGCGCGAATCCCTGGACGCCTGGCTGGAAATGTACCGGAGCACCCTGACTCTCAAAGTAGCCGGGCTCACGGCGACCCAACTCTGCGAGGCGAGTGCCGCGCCGTCGAACCTCACCCTGATCGGCCTGGTGCGCCACCTCTCCGAGGTGGAACGCTATTGGTTCGGGGACGTCGTGCTCGGCCTCAACCAAGACACGATCTACAGCGAAAGCGATGACGGCCCGGGCGGCGACTTCCAAGGCCACTCCCCGGATACCGCGTTCGCCGACTTGAAAACCTACCACCAAGAGGTCACCCGAGCGCGCGCACGCGCAACAACAGTCACCGACCTCGGCGCCGCGCTCCCGGGCCTGCGCCACGGCAAGCCCGTTAATCTGCGCTGGGTGCTCGCCCACATGATCGAGGAATACGCGCGACACCTCGGTCACGCGGACCTCCTGCGCGAGCGCATCGACGGCGCCACCGGGTACTAAGAGCCAGAATGCAACGCCTCACCCCTGACCGCCCGGGCGCCGAGTTCGTGTATATCACCAGGAAAAAATGAGGAACGACGGCGATGCTCACCCCAGTGCCTCAACTACAGTTGGAGGGGTGGAGACAGGGCAATCTTTGGCAGGGCGCACGGCAGTGGTGACCGGCGTGGGAAGACAACGCGGGATTGGCTTTGCGGTGGCACGCCGGCTGGCCGAAAGCGGCGCGAATCTGGCGATCGCGCATTGGGCCGCACATGACGCGGAACAACCCTATGGCGCGGATTCGATCGCCGAGCTCGAAGACAGGTTGCGTAGTTATGTGCGTCCGGGCGCGGGCTTTGTATCGATCAGCGCGGACTTTGCGGATCCCGCCACGCCCGCCGATGTGATGGAGCGGGTGCGCGGTGCGCTTGGCCCCGTCGATATTCTGGTGGCCAACCATGCTAAGAGCGGCGGTGACGGGCCGTTAGATGCGCTGAATGCGGACATGCTGGAAGCTCATTGGCGCGTCAATGTGCAATCCGTGTTGCTGCTAACCCAAGGGTTTGCCGCTCAATTTGGGGGCGAGGCCGGGAGTGTCATTTGGATGACCTCTGGCCAGCTCAAGGGCCCCATGCGTGAGGAGATCGCCTACGCAAGCTCCAAGGCGGCACTTGCCGGGATCACCGAATCGGTGGCCGACACGCTCATCGATCAAGGCATCCGCCTCAACACGGTGAACCCGGGGCCGGTCAATACCGGGTACCTCGATGAGCAGTATTTCGCGGACGCACCCGATCAGTTAGCTGCGCTGAAGGCGCGATTCCCACTCGGCCGGATCGGCGAGCCCGACGATCCAGCACGGCTCATCGCGTGGCTCGTCAGCGATGACGCGCGCTGGGTGAGCGGCCAAGTGATTTCCAGCGAGGGTGGCTTTCGGCGGTGGTAGAAAAGGTCGCGACTATCACGGTGTCCGGGGTCGTGGTGCGCAACGCCTCGGGGAAGGTCCTGACGGTTCGCAAGCGCGGCACGTCCATGTTTATGCTCCCCGGTGGGAAGCCGGAACCGGGCGAAAACCCCCTGAACGCTGCCCTGCGGGAGTTGGGCGAAGAGCTGGAAATGGGTGTGCACCCTGAGGACCTCGACTTTGTGGGGGTTGCTCGTACTCGGGCGGCGAACGAGCCTGATACCGGGTTGTACGCCGCGCTCTTTGTTCTGCGCGAGCCGGTGGATGCTGTGCGTTTGGCCGCGGAACTCGAGGAGTTCCGCTGGGTTGATCCGGATGACGCCGCCGGGCATGGGAGCCAAGCGCCGCTGAACGTGGATCATGTGTTTCCGCTATTACGCGGGAAAGGTGCGGGGGAGCCTGGGCGCATCAGCTTGCGCAGGCTTACTCTCGAGGATGCGCCGACGCACAACGCGGGTGAAGACGCGGAAAGCGTGCGTTGGCTCACCGACGGGGTGGCGTCCACCGAGGAAAGCACCCGCGCCTGGATATCGCGTCAGCCCTCCGCCTTTGATACCGGGCGCGGCGAACTGGTGTTTGGTGTGCGGGTGGATGGCAATTTGGCCGGAATGGTGACCATCAACCAGACACCCGCCGAGGACGTTTTTGGGCCAGGAGAGGTGAACGTGTCCTACGCCATCTATCCGGCCTACCGTGGGCGCGGTGTAGGCCGGCAAGCGGTCGAGCTCATGTTGGATTTCACGCGCGTCATGGGGTCTTTTGAAGCGGCGATTGTGCGCGTGGATCCTGCGAATCTGCCGTCGCTCCGCCTGGCAGAGTCTCTCGATCGCGTCGAATATGCAGGGGCCGAGCAGTGCCGGGGATCTGCGAGTGCTCATCATTATCGAGTACCGCTTTCGTGACGCCGGAACTCCCCCGGCACTCTCCCGGTATGTGCCAGATGTGTGGGGCGCACTCGTTGCGACGTGCGCCGCGCAGCAAGTTGCTACAGTGACAAGAACGTAGCAAGGGGGAGTGAATCATGAGCGAAGGGCAGCGGGAGCCGAGCCCATACCAAACGTTTCGGAAGCTTCCGGTCATTCAAAACCTGGCCGACCAACTGCCGCGGCGCTCGCTGAACAGCCTCATCTCGATTTTCTTCTTTATCTTTTCCGGCGTTGCCGCGTTTTGGCTCGTCTGGATAGTCATTGAGCAAGGCTTTGAAACCCGCTGGGGTTGGCTCTTTTTCTTGATCCCGCTCTGGGCGATCATCGCCTACGTCGCGCTTCCACGCCTGCACCGAATCATGACCAGTATTTATGTGCCGGATTACTTCATTGGCCGGACCCGCACAACCGACGGCCTTCTGGGTGACCCGGTAAATCTTGCCATCCGTGGAAGCCAAGACCAGCTTGAAACCGCGATGCAACGCGGCGGCTGGACCAAGGCCGATGAAATCACGCTGCGCAGCTCCTGGCGCATCATCACCTCCACGCTGATGCGTAAGAGCTACCATGAGGCGCCGGTCAGCACCCTCATGCTCTTCGGTCGTCAGCAAGACTTTGCCTACCAGCAAGAAGTGGAAGGCAATCCCGCCAAACGCCATCACGTGCGTTTTTGGCGCTGTCCCGAAGACTGGTACCTCCCCGGCGGGTTCAAGGTGGACTGGCTTGCCGCCGGCACCTTTGACAAGTCGGTGGGCCTGTCCATTTTCACCTTCCAGGTCACGCACAAAATTGACGAGAACATTGACTTGGAACGCGACCACATCGTCAAGACGCTCCTGGACGCCGGCCCCGAAGTGAGTGTAGAAAACGTGGAGCATTACACCACTGGGTACCACTCGCGAAACGGCGGCGGCGATCAGATCATCACCGACGGGACCATGCCGATAGTGGACCTCGATGGGCTAGAGCCGGACCTCGCGATTGTGGCTTCCCACCCCGCGGACCGCGCTGTGGTTCCGGGCACAGACGTGGAAGTCCCCGCGTTGGAGCGGCCCATCACCACCATCTTCGGTGCAGCGTTCAGCTTTATCAGCGGACTCTCCGCCGTCATCGCCGGGATCATCGAGTTCGCCGCCACGGCTCGTGAGGACGTAGACGCTCCCATGGTGCTGGGGATTTATTTGGCCATTGGTATTGCTCAAATTGTCATAGCTATTTTCGTCTGGCTCGGTAAAAACTGGGCGCGCGTAACCCAGATGGCTTTGACCAGCGTGTCCATTGTGCTGGCCTACGTCGCCCAGAGCACCGGCAGCGACCGCATTACCTTCGGCCCCACTCTCTTTGAAGTGGCACTGGAAATCTTTGCGGTGCTCGCGCTCTCGAGTCAGTCGGCTCAAGCATTTGCGCGCCACCGCAGGTACTAGGAATACCCGCCTCAAAACCGGCCACCGCGACACGCCCACAGGATCGATGCCAAGTTGTAACAACCTGAGGTACGCATTGGCACGTATGCTTATCCCCATGTGATCTGCCTCACGTCCGTGGGTGGATTAGCTTGCATCCGAGGATGCAGTCTCAATGAGGAGGCGGAATGCGCTCACGACGTATTTCGAAAGTCGCTGCCATCGCAGCAATCGCCGGGTTAGCGTTGTCCGCGTGTGCGGCCAACACCGGCACCACGCAAGAATCCGGCGGTACCGGAGAAGCAAAGAAGGGCGGCGGCGTTACTGTTGCCGAAGTCAACGCCTTTTCCAGCTTCAACGATCAGACCGGCAAGGGCAATGTGGATATTAACGGCAAGGTCGCCTATATTACCCGCACCCTTGGTTTCAACTATGTCAATAATGATCTAAAGATTGTCAACAATGACAAGTTCGGCAAGATCGAAAAAACCTCGGATGACCCATTGACCGTCAAGTACACCATCAACGAGGGTGTGAAGTGGTCTGATGGCACCCCGGTGGAAGCCGATGACATGGTCCTGATGTGGGCCGTCGGCTCCGGCTATTTCAACGACGCCAAATATGATGACGCCGGTGAAGTCAGCTCCGGTACCAGCTACTTTGACTACGCAGGTTCCACAGAAGGTCTTTCGCTTACCGACAAACCCGTCATTGGCGATGACAACCGTTCCATCACCCTGACCTACTCCGAGCCCTTTGCCGACTGGGAGTTGCAGTTGGGCTCTGGCGGTTGGGGCATGCCCTCCCAAGTGGTTGCCCAGAAGGCGGGCCTGGAGGACAATAAGGCGCTGACCAAGCTCATCATGGATACGCCCAAGGGCGATCCCGAGAACCCGGTAGAGAACCCGCAGCTCAAGAAGGTTGCCGACTTCTGGAACACCGGGTTTGATACCAAGTCGCTTCCGAGCGATCCCTCACTGTACCTGAGCAACGGGCCCTTCAAGGTCAAGTCCATGACTGCGGATCAGAATATGGTCCTGGAGCGCAACCCGGATTACACCTGGGGCGAGGTGCCAAACCTGGATGAAATCACCATCCGTTACATCGGTGACGCATCAGCCCAGATCCAGGCATTGAAGAACGGCGAAGTGGACATCATTGCCCCGCAAGCCTCGGCAGACACCATCAGCTTGCTGAAGGGGCTGGAAGGTCAGGGCGTCACGATGGACACCGGCCCGCAGCTTTCCTACGATCACCTCGACCTCAACTTCACCGGGGTCTTTGAAGACCTGGCTGTTCGCCAAGCATTCATGAAGACGATTCCGCGTCAGCAGATCCTGGACTCGATCATTAAGCCGCTGGATCCCAACGCCACCGTCTTGAATTCGACCCAGTTCGTCAACGGCGAGCAAGGCTATGACGAAGTGATCAAGATGAACGGGTCTGATCAGTACAACGAGGTTGACATTGAGGGAGCCAAGCAGCTTTTGGCGGGCAAGACACCCGAAGTGCGCATCATGTACAACAAGGACAATCCGAACCGTTTGAACGCCTACACCTTGATTGCCGCCAGCGCCGCGCAGGCCGGCTTCAAGATTGTCGACGGTGGACTGGGTGCCTCGGACTGGGGCGATGCCCTCGGAACCGGCACCTATGACGCCACGATCTTCGGTTGGATTTCCTCCGGTGTCGGCAACGGCTCGCTCTCCCAGATTTGGGGAGCCGGCCAGGCTTCAAACTTCAACCGGTACAACAACGCCGAAGTGACCAAGCTCGGCACGGACGTGCTGCAAAGCCTGGACGAGCAAGAACGCATCCAAATGCGCCAGCAAGCGGACAAGCTCATCTGGGCCGACGCCTACGGCCCGCCACTGTTCCAGTCCGTCGCCGTTGACGCCTATGGGCCCAACGTGACCGGCATCAAGTTCATGCCGAACCAGACTGGCGTGTGGTGGAACTTCTGGGAGTGGGCGGCAGCCTAATCCTCGCACCCTATGGAGAACGCCGGGGCCCGCAACGGGCTCCGGCGTTCCCTGTACCCGCCAAGTGATTGGCAGGTGCCAAGTATGGAAACCGAGCCCACAGTCCGACCGTTGCGCAAAGGCACACCCACCGCATGCTCACATACATCATTCGCCGGCTAATCACCGCCCTCTTCATCATCCTGGCGGCGGCGTTCTTGGTCTATATGCTGATCGCCTACTCGGACGATCCGCTTAAAGATCTGCGAGTCAACCCCTCACCTAATCGGGACTCGCTCATTCGCCAACGCATCGAACTTCTTGACCTCAACACCCCGCCTCCGTTGCGCTTCTTCAAATGGCTCGGGGGCGCAGCCGGGTGCATCACACCCTTCCTGACCCAATGCACTCTTGGCAGTTCCATTCAGGGCCAGCAAGTAACCCAAGCCCTCGGCACCGCCGTGGGGAACACATTGCAACTCGTGGTGGTGGCTACGCTTCTCTCCATCGTCATCGGCGTCACGATGGGCATCATCACCGCGCTGCGCCAGTACAGCGCCCTGGATTACACCGCTACCTTCATCACCTTCCTGTGTTTTTCCTTGCCCTCTTTCTGGCTCGCCGTGCTTTTGAAGGAATACGGAGCCATTGGTTTCAACCAATTCCTCTCCAACGGGAAGATACCGTTACCCGCACTCCTCATTATCGGAGCGATCACCGGAATTGTTTGGGCGCTTTTTGCCACCGGGAAACCCATGCGGCGCCTCATCTTCGGTGCGATTGGTTTTGCGGTCGGTGTCCTGGTGTTCCTCTATCTCGATCTCACCGACTGGTTCCAAAAACCCAATCTCGGGCCAATCCTGATCGCGATTTTCGGCGCAGGCATCGCAACGCTGGTCACCATCCTCGTCACGGGGCTAAAGAACAAGCGCGCCTGGTACACCGGACTCATTCAAGTAGTACTCGGGCTGGTGGCCTACTACGTGCTCAACCCGACCGTCTTCAACACGGCCACCTGGACCACGTTGCTCGTTCTGGCACTGATTGCCATCGCCGTGGGACTCTTGACCGGTTTTCTGATGGCGGGGCAGGACCGCGGGCAAAGCATGCGGGTCGGCGCTTTCACGGCGCTCCTGATGGGCGGGCTCGTGGTGCTGGATCGATTCATGATCACCTGGCCGCAATACGTGTCGACCCCGCGAGTCCGCGGACCCATCGCCACCGTCGGCGCCGAAACCCCCGGGCTGGACGGTGACTTCTGGATCACCGGCCTCGACAAATACACGCACCTTGTGCTGCCCACCATCACACTGCTCCTGGTGGGCATGGCAACCTACACCCGTTACGCGCGCTCATCCACGCTGGAAACCATGAACCAGGACTACATTCGCACCGCTCGCTCCAAGGGCCTGTCCGAGCGCACGGTCGTCATGCGACATGCCTTCCGCAACATGCTGATTCCGCTCACCACCATCCTGGCCCTGGATTTCGGCGCAGTAATCGGCGGGGCCGCCATCACCGAAAACGTGTTCGCCTTCCAAGGCATGGGCCAACTCTTCGTGCAGGCGCTCAACCGCTTTGACCCCAACATCATGATGGGCGTCTTCCTGGTGACGGGTGTGGCGGCGCTGGTCATGAACCTCATCGCCGACCTCACCTATTCCGCCCTCGATCCTCGAGTGAGAGTGAAATCATGAGCGAGACCATGCAAAACCCGGCGGCAACCGGCCCGGACCCGGAAACCCAGGGCACGGCCGGCGTTCCGACGAAGGAAACCAAGGGCCTCAGCCAGGGCCAAATTGTGCGCAAGAAGTTCTTTGAGCACAAGGCCGCGGTCATCAGCATGGTCGTGCTGATACTCATCTTGCTCCTGGCCATCACCTCGATCGGCATCGGACCAATCCCAGGCTGGTGGAAATACAACTTCAGGGACTTTTACACCCAATCCGGCAATGCGGGCGCACCCACATGGGACCATCCCTTCGGCCAAGACACCATCGGGCGCGACTACTTCGCCATGACCATGCGCGGCATCCAACTTTCCCTCATGGTCACAGTCGTGATCGGGGCGGTCGCGGGCACCATCGGCATTGTGATCGGCGCGCTCGCGGGCTACTATCGCGGCTGGGTAGAGGCGATCCTGATGCGCATCACCGACGTCATCATTATTATTCCGCTCATCCTGATTGCCGCGGTGATCGGCCGCAACTCCAGCAACCTCGTGGGCCCGGGCCTTCAGCCCTTGCTGCTCGCGGTCTTCCTCGGTTGCCTCGTCTGGATTTCCATGGCGCGCCTGGTCCGGGCAGAGTTCCTGACGTTGCGTGAACGCGAATTCGTGGACGCCGCCCGTATCGCCGGCGCGAGCGATCTGCGCATCATTTTCAAACACATTCTCCCGAACGCGGTCGGCGTCATCATCGTCAACCTGACCCTCTTGTTCGCCGCCGCGATCCTACTGGAAACCGCACTGAGCTATCTGGGCTTCGGAGTCCGCCCGCCAGACACCTCGCTCGGCCTGCTCATTGTGGAAAACCAGAACGCCTTCCAGGTCCGTCCCTGGCTCTTCTGGTGGCCCGGCCTTTTTATCATCGCCATCTGTCTGTGCATCAACTTCATCGGCGACGGTTTGCGCGACGCTTTCGATCCGCGGCAAAAAAACTTCAACCCCAAAAAGACCCTTAAGGTCAAGGGCAAGCGGGCCGCCTCATGAAAAACATGATGAACGACGGCGCGTCAAGCCCGGGTGCCAACCGCACCAGATACTCGGCTCGCCTAGGCGAAAATTCTTGTGCTCACCACCACCGCGAACAGGAGCAGTGCCAGCGCGCCGGCCAGCGGTGCGACATTGATCCGCACCGAGACCTCTTGCGCATTACCGAGCTTTCCGGACTCGATCAGGCGCTGCCACTCACGGCGGATCATGTGGGCCACACCGCCCGAGGGGGAGTTCAACAGTTCGCTGGCGCGCATCCCGCTCTCCAGGTTTTGTCCGGGCGGCATGGAGTCTTTGCCCCCTCGCCGCGAGGAGAACGCACCGCCGGCCGGTGCCGCCCACACGCCAAAGCGCCGGTCTCCGGCGACCAGCGTCAACGCGAATTTGGTTTCGATATTGCTCAGCGCGCTCCACGGAATGCTAATGGTGCGTACCGGATTGTGCACGTTGATGCCGACGCTGGAAATCGTGACCTTGGGGTAGTAGAAGAGCCACCAGCCCAGGAATGCCACCACATAGAACGGCCAGCCTTCCAGGAGCGCTCGCGGGCCCATTTGCGCGATCGCCAGAGCCATCCCGGCGAGGGCAAGAAGCCAGCTTATTCCGGCGAGCCACCAGGCGCTGGCCGGCCGGTAGGTCGAGGTCGGAACCTCGGGGCTGCTTGCACTCACCATTCTTCTCACATTCTTTACTCTGCCGCCGGGCGAAAGGGCTGACTTTACTATGACAGATTCGACTCAGCGAGACGCGCGTCAGAGCAAAAAATCGGAAAGCGCGGAAGTCCTGGACGTTTCACCCACAAGCCGCGGGGTACAGCGGGGTGAACGGGTCCTCGAGGTGGACAACTTGAGCGTCGACTTTGGTGTCGACAAGGAATGGGTGCCCGCCGCCATCGATTTGAGCTACCACGTTGACGGCGGCGAGGTCCTTGCGATCGTGGGCGAATCAGGTTCGGGCAAGAGCGCCAGCTCCATGTCTCTCATGGGCCTCTTGCCCACAAACTCGCGAGTGTCCGGCAGCGTCAAGCTCAGCGGCCAAGAAATTCTCGGCGCTCCCGCGCACAAATTGCGCTCCATCCGCGGAAACGACATTTCGGTCATTTTCCAAGAACCCATGACGGCGCTCAACCCGGTGTACACGGTGGGTTTTCAAATTGTGGAGACCATCCGCATCCACACCGACATGTCCAAAGATCAAGCGAAAGAACGCGCGCTCAAGATGCTGGCCCTGGTAGAAATGCCAGATCCCGAAAAGGCATTCAACTCCTACCCGCACCAACTCTCCGGCGGACAGCGACAACGCGCGATGATCGCCCAGTCGCTCTCATTGGATCCCAAACTGCTCATTGCCGATGAACCAACCACGGCCCTGGACGTCACGGTCCAGGCCGAAATCCTGGATTTGTTGCGCAACCTGAAAGACCAACTGAACTCGGCCGTCATTCTCATCACGCATGACATGGGCGTGGTCGCCGACCTTGCCGATCGCATCATTGTGATGCGCAACGGCCGGGTCGTGGAACGGGGTAGCGCCGAAGAAATCTTCAGCAACCCGCAGCACCCCTACACTCAGGAACTGCTCGAAGCGGTACCCCACCTCGGCGAAGGCGGCGAGGAGGGCGAAGCCGTTGACATCACCGCGGCGGTGGCCGCCGCTGCCGACGTCTCCCTCGATATCAGCGAGAGCGAACTGAGAGAGCGCGAAGAAAACGTCCTCGCCGCATTGGAAGAGGAGCGGCTACGCGAGACGGTGGGTGCATCCGGAACAACACCGGTCCTGGAGTTCAAGGACGTCGCCATCGACTACCCCAAACAGGGGCGCATCCCGGCATTCCGGGCCGTGAAGAACGCGTCGCTCAAAATTTACCCCGGCCAAGTGGTTGGACTGGTGGGGGAGTCCGGGTCCGGCAAGTCCACTCTGGGACGTGCGGCCCTGGGCCTGCTTCCGGTCGCAGAAGGCTCGCTCACCGTGCTAGGCCAAGAAATGGCCGGGGCCACGCGCAAACAACTGTTCGCCGTTCGCAAGGACGTCGGCATGGTTTTCCAGGATCCCGCATCCTCGCTCAACCCGCGCATGCCCATTGGCGAAAGCATCGGCGAACCGATGTATTTGGCGGGTGCGGCTAAGGGCGCTCAACTGCAAACCCGGATCGAAACCCTGCTGGATCAAGTGGAGTTGCCGCGAAACTACCGGAACCGCTACCCGCACGAACTTTCCGGGGGGCAGAAACAGCGCGTCGGCATTGCGCGGGCCCTCTCGCTCAAACCGAAGCTCCTGGTAGCTGACGAGCCCACCAGTGCCCTGGACGTATCTGTCCAAGCGAAGGTTCTGGATCTGTTTCGCAATCTGCAAGAAGAAATGGGATTTGCCAGCCTCTTCATTACCCATGACCTGGCCGTCATTGACATTCTGGCGGACGCCATTTGCGTGATGCGGCTGGGCGAAATCGTGGAGCAGGGGCCGCGAGATGTCATCCTTCGCAAACCCACCGACCCCTACACCCAACGCCTTCTCGCCGCAGTGCCATTGCCGGACCCGGCCAAGCAGCGCGAACGCCGGGAGTTGCGTGCGCAATTGATGGAAGCGAGCCGGACATACACCGAATAACAAGTTGGTTGCGTGGAATGCGAGGAATTCTCATTTTGACGTGATCGGGGTTACGCTTGTTCACACGCCGCATTGTTACGTGGGTCACGTCTGTGTCCATTGCGGCCTGGGATCTTTCTCAGACGTACAACTAACACCCTTTATTCATAGGAGGCGGAATGCGTTTTGCACGCACTTCCAAATTTGTCGGCGCCCTGGCCGTCTCGGCTCTCGCGCTGACCGCTTGCGGCGGTGGAAACAACACCGGCAGCGGCGACAACAACAACGCCGAGGGCGATCCCACGGCAATCATTACGGCCTACGGTGGCGAGCCACAACGTCCGCTGATTCCCGCCGACACCGGTGAAGTCTTTGGTGGCCGCATCGTCGACCAGCTGTTCCAGGGCCTGTTCAGCTATGACCTGGAAGGCAAGCCCGTCAACGAGGTCGCCGAGTCCATCGAATCCGATGACCAGCAGACCTACACCATCAAGATCAAGGGCGACAAGAAGTTCACCAACGGTGAGCCCATCACCGCCAAGACCTTCGTGGACACCTGGAACTTTGCCGCCAACAGCAAGAACGCTCTGAACAACGCGTACTTCTTCGAGTCCATCGAAGGCTACGCCGATGTCAGCGCCACCAAGGTAGACGGCAAGACTGCCGAAGGCGAGGACAACGTTGTCCCGGCGCCCAAGGCGGAGACCATGAGCGGTCTCAAGGTTGTCGATGACACCACGTTCACGGTGAAGCTGTCCCAGCCTGAGGCCGACTTCCCGTTGCGCCTCGGCTACTCCGCGTTCTACCCGATGCCTTCGGCAGCCCTTGCCGACCCCAAGGCGTACGGCGAGAACCCGGTGGGTAACGGCCCCTACAAGCTGGCCACCGAAACCGGCGCTTGGCAGCACGATAAGCAGATCGACCTGGTCAAGAATGACGAATACTCCGGTCCGCGCGAAGCCAAGAACGGCGGCATCACCTTCAAGTTCTACACCGACCCGGCCCCGGCTTACGCCGATATCCAGTCGGACAATCTGGACGTGCTGGACGTAATCCCGCCGACCAACCTGCGCACCTACACTCAGGATCTGCCCGATCGCAACCTGAACAAGCCGTACGCCGGTAACGCAACTCTGAACATCCCTTCCTACGTTGAGGGCTTTGCCTTTGATGAAGAGGGCAAGTTGCGCCGCGAGGCTCTTTCCTACGCGATCAACCGCCAGGAAGTGACCGATGTGGTCTACCAGGGAACCCGTTTCCCGGCTAAGGACTTCACCGCTCCGACCCTGAACGGTTACAAGGAAGATATCCCCGGTTCCGAGAAGCTCAACTTCGATGCCGACAAGGCCAAGGAATTGTGGGATCAGGCCAACCAGATCAAGCCGTGGGATGACTCCCGCAAGCTGACCCTGGCCTACAACAGCGATGGCGGTAACAAGGAATGGATCGACGCGGTTGCCAACCAGCTGCGCACCAACCTGGGCATCAACGCCGAAGGCAAGGCCTACCCGCAGTTCGCGTCCATGCTGGATGACCGCATGAACAAGAAGCTGGACGGCCTGGTTCGCGCCGGCTGGCAGGGTGACTACCCCTCGCTCTACAACTTCCTGGGACCGTTGCTCGCCACCGGTGCTTCCTCCAACTATGAGGAATACTCCAACCCCGAGTTCGACAAGCTCCTCAAGGAAGGCCTGGGCGCACCGAGCGTTGACGAGGCTAACGCCAAGTTCAATCAGGCTCAGGAAATCCTCTTCGAGGATCTGCCGAACCTGCCGCTGTGGTCCAACGCAGTCCAGGTCGGCTGGAGCTCCAAGGTACAGAATGTTGACACCGACTGGCGCGGTGTTGTCCTGTACAACCAAATCACCAAAACTCAGTAGGGTCCTCGTCTAGAGGTCCTCTAGTGCACTACTGTGGGGTCTGGCTCAACAGCCAGACCCCACAGTCGTGAACCCCACAATCCAAGGATTCACTTTTTATGAACCCCACCTCTTCTCAGGTGCCCGGGGACGGTGATTGCTAGTGCTTCGCTTCATTTTGCGCCGCCTGCTGCAAATCATTCCCGTTTTCCTCGGGGCCACTTTGCTGGTCTATTTCTTGACCTTCGCCCTTCCCGGCGACCCCATTCGTGCCCTCTTCGGCGAACGTCAGCCCTCAGATGCTGTCATCAACTCGCTGCGTGCACAGTACAACCTGGACAAGCCGTTCATTGTCCAATATTTGTTGTTCCTGAAAAACATCTTCACCTTTAACCTCGGTGTGGATTTCACCGGACAACCCATCTCCGACATTCTCGGGAGGATCTTCCCGGTCACCGCACTCTTGGCGGTCATGGCACTCATCATCGAGTCCGTGTTCGGTATCCTCTTTGGCCTGTACGCAGGTTTGAAGAAGGGCAAGTTCTTTGACGGAACCGTGCTATTCCTGTCGCTGATCTTGATTGCTGCCCCGGTGTTCGTGATCGGCTTCGTGTTCCAGCTGATCTTCGGTATCAATCTCGGCTGGGCGAAACCGACCGTCGGCGCGGATGTGAGCGTCTCTTCGCTCCTGCTTCCGGCGATCGTGCTCGGCGCGGTGTCCTTCGCCTACATTCTGCGCTTGACCCGCACCTCGGTGATCGAGGCGGAAGGCGCGGACTATGTGCGCACCGCGACGGCCAAGGGCCTTAGCCGGCCACGCGTCGTATTCGTGCACATTCTGCGTAACTCGATGATCCCGGTCGTCACCTTCATCGGCGCCGACCTGGGCGCCCTGATGGGCGGCGCGATCGTCACTGAACGCATCTTTAACGTGCCCGGCGTCGGAAACAAACTATTCTCTGCCGTGCAACTGGGCGAGGGCCCCACCGTGGTGGCAATCGTGAGCGTGCTTGTGCTCATTTTTGTGATTGCCAACCTCATTGTGGACCTTTTGTACGCCTGGCTTGACCCAAGGATTCGCTATGAGTAGAAAAATTGAGCACTACGTAGCTCCGCTCGAAGAAACCCCGCTGGAAGCGGTGGATAGCGCGGTAACTGATGCTGCGCCGTCGAACTTCTGGCTCGAAGCGTGGCGCAACCTGCGCAAAAACCCGATGTTCATCATTTCTGCGATCCTGATTCTGTTCATCATTTTCGTGGCCATATTCCCGCAAGTATTTACCGCCGAGGATCCGCGCGCCTGTACGCTTGGCAACTCGGTGGCCCCACCGAGTGCCGGGCACCCGCTCGGCTATACCTTCCAGGGCTGCGACATTTATGCCCAGGTGGTGTACGGTGCGCGCGCTTCGGTGCTGGTCGGTATCCTCTCCACCATTGGTGTGGTGCTGCTCGGCGGCACGCTGGGCGCGTTGGCCGGTTATTACGGCGGTTGGCTGGATTCGGTGATCGCCCGTATCGGTGACATCTTCTTTGCGCTTCCGCTTCTCTTGGGAGCACTCGTGCTTATCCAGTTGCCGTTTGTGCGTGAGAACCGCGGCGTGTGGACGGTGGTCGCGATCCTGGTGATCTTCGGCTGGCCGAACGTGGCGCGTATTACTCGCGGCGCGGTCATTTCGGTGAAGAACTCTGATTACATCACCTCGGCGAAATCGCTGGGCGTGTCCAACTTTGCCGCGTTGCTCAAGCACGTGATCCCCAACGCCATTGCGCCGGTGATCGTCATCGCGACTGTGAACCTTGGCATTTTCATTGTGGCCGAGGCGACGCTGTCCTTCCTTTCGATCGGCTTGCCGCCAGGCATCCAGTCGTGGGGACAGCAAATTTCCGACGCGCAAACCGTGATCCGCACCGATCCGCAGGTGTTGCTCTACCCGTCCATCGCGTTGAGCCTGACGGTGCTGAGCTTCATCATGCTTGGTGACGCGGTTCGCGACGCACTCGATCCGAAAGCGAGAAAACGGTGAGTGAAATGAATAACGAAGGCGTGTCCGTCACCCAGGTGCCCCAGGGCAGCGGTGAGGAGAAACCGCTCCTAGAAATTCGGGACCTCGAAATCACCTTCAATACTGCTGCCGGCCGCTCCAAGGGTGTGCGCAACGCGTCGCTGACCGTGATGCCGGGGCAAACCGTCGCGATTGTGGGGGAGTCGGGGTCTGGTAAGTCCACGACCGCCCTTGCCGCAATTGGACTGTTGGCCAAGAACGGTTCGGTCACCGGCGGCCAGATTCTCTTCGACGGGGAGGACCTGACCGCCGCCGATGAGAAGCGCATTGTCGAATTGCGCGGTAACTCGATCGGCATGGTGCCGCAGGATCCGATGTCTAACCTGAACCCGGTGTGGAAGATCGGTTTCCAAGTCAAGGAGACGCTGAAAGCTAACGGGCTTCCGGCAAGCGACGCGGATGTGGCGCAGGCGCTATCCAATGCCGGTCTGCCTGATGCGTCTCGGCGCGCCAAGCAGTACCCGCACGAGTTCTCCGGCGGTATGCGCCAGCGTGCGCTCATTGCGATCGGTCTCTCTTGTCAGCCGCGTCTGCTCATTGCAGATGAGCCGTCGTCCGCTCTCGACGTCACGGTGCAACGCCAAATCCTGGATCACCTGGATACGATGACCACCGAATTGGGCACCGCAGTCCTCCTGATCACCCACGATCTCGGTCTTGCGGCGGAGCGTGCCGAGAAGGTGGTGGTGATGTACAAGGGGCAGGTTGTTGAGTCCGGTCCCGCGTTGGAGCTGTTGCAGAACCCGCAGCACCCGTACACGAAGCGTCTGGTTGCCTCCGCGCCATCGCTGGCGTCCCGCCGTATTCAGGTGGCCAAGGAAGAAGGCGAGTCCGATCCGAGCGTTCTTCTCGCCCAAGGCGAGGAAGTGTCCGGGCGTGACGATGTCATCAAGGCCGAACACCTGACCAAGGTATACAAGCTTCGTGAAGGCGCGCTGGGCCGCAGCACAGACTTCAAGGCCGTCGATGACGTGTCCTTTAACGTGCAGCGCGGAACCACCACCGCGATTGTGGGCGAGTCCGGTTCGGGTAAGTCGACGATCGCGAAGATGCTGTTGAATCTGGAGGAACCCACCAGTGGCGACATCATTTTCGACGGGGTCAACATGACCGAGCTGGACAAGAAGAAGCTGTTCACTTTCCGGCGTCGCGTGCAGCCGATCTTCCAGGACCCCTACGGTTCCTTGGACCCGATGTATAACATCTTCCGAACGATTGAAGAGCCGTTGCGGGTGCACAAGGTTGGAGACGCGAAGAGCCGCGAGGCCCGGGTGCGCGAGCTGCTGGAGCAAGTGTCGCTTCCGGCCTCGATGATGCGCCGGTTCCCGAATGAGCTCTCCGGCGGTCAGCGTCAGCGCGTGGCGATTGCCCGCGCTTTGGCGCTCAAGCCGGAAGTCCTTATCTGTGACGAGGCTGTGTCCGCACTGGACGTGCTGGTGCAAGCTCAAATCCTGCAACTCCTTGCGGAATTGCAGGGAGAATTGGGGCTCACCTACGTGTTCATCACCCACGACCTCGCCGTTGTGCGCCAGATCGCGGACAACGTGGTGGTCATGGAAAAGGGCAAGCTCGTGGAGGAGGGGACCACGGACCAAGTGTTCGAATCTCCGCAAACCACCTACACGCAAAAGCTGCTTGACGCGATCCCCGGCGGCGATTTGGAGTTGCACTCCGAAGCGTCCTAACCCACGTCCGCGAGTTGCCACTTATGACGCTTTTGACACCGGTGGTTTCAAGGGGCTAGTGCAACACGGTTTGCTTGTATTTGTTGTTCCAGTTTGACGGTTGCGCTGAGGTAATCGTGCATTCGGCGGGGTCGGATGTTGATGAGGTGTTCCGTGTTCGCGATGTCCTCGTCGCTAATGTCGTTGAAGTTGGTGCCTTTGGGGTAGAAGTCGCGGATGAGCCCGTTCGTGTTCTCGTTGCTCGGGCGCTGCCAGGGCGAGTGCGGGTCGCAGAAGT
>NZ_JIAG01000020.1 GCF_000688395.1 Haematomicrobium sanguinis DSM 21259
CCCGTCCCAGAGAACACGCAACTCTTCACCCGAACCGCCATACAACGCGGCGGGATCTCGGTGGCAGGGCACGTCTACGTCCTCGGCAAAGCATGGACCGGGCAAACGATCCACGTCATCCATACCCCGAACACCGTCGAACTCTTCACCCGCGAGGGCGAAAGCCTGATACTCAAACCCTGGCCCCCACCCAAATCCGTCAAATACGAAGCCATCGCACGCCAACTCACCCACCCACACACCCGACACCACACACCCCACAAAAACTGTCCACTATGTATTGAGACCTAACTGTCCACTATGTATTGAGACAGTACAGAGCCTCACACGGGTCTATTTATGCGCCAAGGGGATGCGAAACGAGGTTAATAAAGAAAGGCGGGGCGCTCGGTTTCCCGAGGCACCCCGCCTCTGAAATCACACCACGCAAGGTGGCGGATCAAGTCACACCGTCACGCGGCGGACACCTTAGTTGTTGCCGGTCAGCTTCTCGCGAAGTGCGGCAAGAGCCTCATCGGAAGCGAGCGTTCCAGAATCCTGGGCCGGTGCTTCGGAGGAGTAGTTCGCCGGAGCGTCCTCACCGGCCGGAGCGGCATCGGCAGCGGCTGCGTCATCAGCGGCGTGCTGTGCAACTTGCTTCTTGTGCTCTTCCCAGCGAGCCTGAGCGTCAGCGTACTGCTGCTCCCAGGTGGCGCGCTGCTCTTCGAAGCCTTCCAACCACTCGTTGGACTCGGGGTCGAAGCCCTCGGGGTACTTGTAGTTGCCCTCTTCGTCGTACTCGGCGGCCATGCCGTACATAGCGGGGTCGAACTCGGTGCCCTCGGGGTCCACGCCTTCATTCGCCTGCTTGAGCGAGAGCGAAATGCGGCGGCGGTCCAGGTCGATGTCGATGATCTTGACGAAGAGATCGTCACCCACGGAGACAACCTGCTCGGCCAATTCCACGTGGCGAACCGCGAGCTCGGAGATGTGGACCAAGCCCTCGATGCCGTCTTCGACGCGCACAAACGCACCGAACGGAACCAGCTTGGTGACCTTGCCCGGAACAACCTGGCCCAGCGCGTGAGTGCGGGCGAAGGTCTGCCACGGATCTTCCTGAGTGGCCTTCAAGGACAGGGACACGCGCTCGCGGTCCATGACAACCTCGATGACCTCGACGGTGACTTCCTGGCCAACCTCGACAACCTCGGACGGGTGATCGATGTGCTTCCAGGACAGTTCGGAAACGTGAACCAGACCGTCCACGCCGCCCAGGTCCACGAACGCACCGAAGTTGACGATGGAGGAGACAACGCCCTTGCGGACCTGGCCCTTTTCCAGCTGGTTGAGGAAGGTGGAGCGCACCTCGGACTGGGTCTGCTCCAGCCAGGCACGGCGGGAAAGCACCACGTTGTTGCGGTTCTTGTCCAGCTCGATGATCTTCGCTTCGATCTGCTGACCGATGTACGGAGCGAGGTCACGCACGCGGCGCATTTCCACCAGCGAAGCGGGCAGGAAGCCGCGCAGGCCGATGTCCAGAATCAGGCCGCCCTTGACAACCTCAATGACGGTACCGGTAACAACACCGTCTTCTTCCTTGACCTTCTCAATGTCGCCCCAGGCGCGCTCGTACTGTGCGCGCTTCTTGGACAGGATCAGGCGACCCTCTTTGTCTTCCTTGGTCAAAACGAGCGCTTCGACCTCATCGCCGACCGCAACAACCTCGTTGGGGTCAACGTCATGCTTGATGGAGAGTTCGCGCGAAGGGATGACGCCTTCGGTCTTGTATCCGATGTCCAAAAGAACTTCGTCACGATCAACCTTGACAACGGTACCTTCAACGAGGTCTCCGTCGTTGAAGTACTTGATGGTCTGATCGATGGCAGCTTCGAAGTCCTCAGCGGTACCAATGTCGTTGATGGCGACCTGAGGGGTACCGGGCTTCTCGGTGGTAGTGATGGTCATGTAGTAGGGGCTCCGTTGTGGATAGTATGTCGGCCAAGCGCGGCACACGGCACGCGTGTAGCCACAAACCTGGTTGGTTGATTTTGTGTTAAATAGAGAGCGCGCAGAACGCGCCCTTTTAGCTTAGTGCCTTCGGCCAAGCTTTTCAAAGTCGCCGAATATTACCTGATGTACGACGACGTCACTCACCCATAGCGCGATCGGCGCCTTGGATATTCCCCGGCGAAGCGACGCCGGTTTCCAGGATGGGCCAAGCCGCCTCATGAGTTTCGAACCCGTGCTTTTTCGCTAGTTCTGCCGAGTGCACCGCGATGATGACTGTGACGGTGCTTGGGAGTTCTGCCAGAGCGCGCATCACGAGGTGCACGTTGCCCGCGTCGAGGCCAAAATCGGGTTCGTCCACCAGGAGCGTGGCGTTTGTGGCCGCTTCCGCGTGTAGGATTCCACGCACGATGCGCAGGCGGGTTTGCTCGCCCACCGACAGTTCGCGCGGCGGCGCGTCAATATCGGGTGCAGCACTATCCGGGGCGCGACCTATGACAGTCTCGAGAGTGATTCCGGCTTGCGCGAGTTGCAGTTTCGCCAGAAGCTCTTCGGCCCGCTCGGAAAGCTCTGGGTCTCCCGCCACGAAAAGGTTCTCGGCGATCGAGGCGGAAAAGAGATGGTCTGCGTCCCCGACTAAGAACACTCGTCCGGAGACGTCGCCAAGTAATCCGTTTGCGATACCGCTTGGTTCACCGGGTGCTTCAACGACCTGAGACTCCCCCGCCAGTTGGCGCAAGGCCGTCGTTTTACCGCTCCCAGAGCGGCCCACAATCGCGTGGCGTCGGCCGTGGCGCGCTTCCGCCGTGAACGCGTGAGCAGGCTCGGCGTCAACCCTTGCGCCGCTGGGGACCGTGCTAGGTCCATTGGCGCCGTCCCGCAATTCGGCCAGCCGGCGCGATGCCCCGTGAGTGGAAGCGCCAACCGACATGGTAGCGATAAGCGCTACAGACTGTTCGTTTAATCCCACCAGTAGCAACGCCACCATTGCCACGAGCGCGGGCCCGAGCCCCATGACACTGGACACAAGAACCCCCGCCACCACGGTAACGGCGCCAAGCAAGCGAATCACGAGCGCGCAACGATCCGCGAGTACCTCTAGTTCGGCCTCCGCGGCAGCAACGTTGCCGAGTGCGCGGATGTATCGCTGGCGCAACACGCCGGATACTCCAAGCGCCTGAAACTCTTCTCGCGCGGCGCTCGTCTCCGAGAGGGCGGCAAACGCGAGCACAGTGCACTCGTCAAGCCGAGATTGTCCCTTGCTCAACCGTGTCTGGCCAAGGGTAAGAACACCGATCGTCGCGGCACCGAGGAGCGCAATAGTGAGAGCGAGCACCGGAGTGAGGAACAGCGCCGTCACACAAACCCCGAGTACGGCCACGATAAAGGACCAACGCGGCGACGTGAGCTTTTGCCACCGCTCGGCCCGCGATTCGACGTCCGTCATCGTCGCGTGAAGCGCCCCAGAGGCTGAGACACCGTAGCGCGCATACCGGGGCGAAGAATTCACCAATGAAGCAAGAACGCGCATCCGGTCGGTACCGATTCGGTACAAGGAGTATTTGTGCAGGTAGTAGCTCGAAAGGTACCCGGCACCGATGCGGCTCACCGCGAATGCGCGCACGCCCGCGGACGGTGTGACATAAGAGAATCCGGCAAAGACGCCGGCCCCGGCTAAAGCGCAGGCCACAATGAACCATCCGGAAAGGCCGAGGAGACCCACCCCGGCGACGACCGTCAGCACCGAAAATGCTAAACCTAGAAACGCCCAGCGACGCAACGCCGCACTCATACACGCACTCCGTGAACCGCACCGCGCTC
Source organism: Haematomicrobium sanguinis DSM 21259 (assembly GCF_000688395.1). Lineage (GTDB taxonomy): Bacteria > Actinomycetota > Actinomycetes > Actinomycetales > Micrococcaceae > Haematomicrobium > Haematomicrobium sanguinis. The sequence continues at coordinate 3,808 of NZ_JIAG01000020.1, forward strand.
CAGGTGAAGGTGTGCGTCGGCGAATTCGACCGCCGCTTCGACGTGGGTTGCGAGCACCACGGTGGCCCCGCGGCTCGCCTCCAGAATGGCTTGGAACACTTGGGCCGCGTTGCCGGCATCCAGATGGGCGGTGGGTTCGTCAAGAAACCACAGCCCGCTACGGGCAAGCGTCATTCGGGCGACTGCAAGGCGCTGCCTCTCCCCCGCCGACAAACGATCGAGCCCGGAAAAGTCAACACCACCCGGGAGGATGTGCGGATTCCAGAGGCCCACAGCGTCCAAGGCATGCTTCATCTCTTCCTCGCTCGCATCCGGGTTCCCAAGACGCAGGTTTTCTGCGACGCTTCCGCTGAGCACCACTGTCGAGTTCCCCAACCAGACGGCGCTGCCTAGTTGAGGCGCCATTTCCTCGCCGCCGGTGGAATCCGTGTGCCAGCGGACGCGGTCGGAGGGGATAAACCCGGCAAGGTGCTTGAGCAAGGTCGTCTTGCCGGAACCAGAAGCACCCGTCACGACGGTCAGAGTGCCCGGCTCGATCGATACGTGATCGAATGCGATTGCCGTCCCTTCCACCCTCAGTTCGTGAACCTCAATACCGACCGGAGCCATTGTGCGCGCGCGGCGGTCCCAAACTGGCGACTGAACTGGGCCACCCGGACCACGGTTCGCGGCGCCGGGCCAACCGAGCAGCTGAGCGGAAGAGTCGGCCCGATCGCGATCATGGAACGCTGCGGCAATGGCCCGCAACGGTTGGAAAAACATCGGTGCCAAGAGCAGCACAAAAAGCCCAGGACCAAGTTCGGGCGGCGGCAGGATCGGAAAGGGCAAATAGCCGAGCAGCGCAAACCCCACAAAACTGGCGACAACCGCCAACGCAAACGTTCCCAGCGCGTCCAGGATGACCCCGGAGAGAATCGCCTTACTCACCACCTTGTGCGTGGCGGATGCGAGCGCCGCCGAATCCGCGTCGATTCGGGCGACCATACGCCCGGCTCGCCGATACCGCGCAAGGGTGGCAACGCCGTCGTACACATCCTGGATTCGAGCCGAAAGGGTGCGATGCGCGCCCAACTGCGCCGCGCTCTGATGCGCAGCCATGAGCCCCACGACCTTCAAATTGAGCGGCATGATGGCCGCTGTCAGAGCCAAGATCAGGGCCGCCGGCCAATACGCGAGCGCGGCGATCGCCACGATGACGAGCATATCCGCCCCGGCGGTGTAACGAGCCGAAAAAGCCCCCGAGAGATAGTCCGCGACGTTGCCGATCGAGGCGGTCGCGACGTTCGGAGGCAGGGGCTCGCGGTGGTTCGGGCGAGCCGGGATCTCGGTGTGCGCCACACGGTGGGCGAGTTCGATGCGGATGGCTCGCCGATGCCGTTCGCGTGCTCGCGACTCCCCCCAGGAAGCAAGCTGCGCAATCAGGGCAGCAAGGGCGAACACCGTCATCGAGGAGATGCTCGGGGCAGCAAATTGACCCTGGAGCGTGTCCGTGAACAATTCCTGAACCACCCATGCGAGGCCGGCCCACATTGCCAGTCGAGCGGCGAGGGCCGCGAAATGCCAAACAAAAGTCGAAGAAAGACCCGAGCCGGCACTGGAGAGTTCGCGGAGCCAGGTCACCCCGGTCGCAGTGTCAACCTTCGCAGTGTCAACCTTTTCAGTGTCACTCCGCATGCGGCGGATCCGGGTCGCGTCGGGTCCACACGAAGAGCGAAATGAGCACCATGATCGCGATGGCCAGCCAGGTCACCTGCGGCGGCACGGTTTTGTCCCAGACCCCCACCGAGGTCACATACAGGAACGCCCCAAGTATGCACCAGGCTGCGCCGACCAGAATGCGCAGTACGAGCGGCGTGCGGCGCGGGGCCGTGTGTTGCGAACGTGCCCGGGCACGCGTGACAGGGGTGGCTGGAGTCTCGCTCATTGGCCGTTTCCTTCCGAGGTGCGCAGCGCGGCGGCCGAGGCCGAGACGCCCGGTGGACGCTCATCGAGGTCGGCGCTACGGTATTTGCCGCGAAAGACGCGGTGCGAATACCAGTTATAGAAAAGGACCAACGGGATATTGAGTCCGATTCCGATCATGATGAAGGTAAATGTGCCTTCTGGCGACTGCGCGTCGGCAATCGTCATATTGGGCAAGAGCGCGGGGTAGCGCCCCACCACGTACGCCAGCGCCGCGGCAACGATTGCGATGCACAGCGCGATCATCGCGGACCAGTCCTGGCGATCCGGATCCGGGTCGTGCCGCGGCGCCTTGTCTATGGCCCAGATGGCATACATCCAGGCCAGGGCCGCAATGGCGATCAAGACGACGGGCGCAATGAGCGCGGAACCGGTACCGGCGATCGCCCCAGGCGTACCCTGCACATTGAGCACCCACAGCACCGCGACGACAAAGCTGACGGTGAGCACCGGCCGGCCCCAGCGCACCGCCGATGCCCGGAGGTCGCCGGCGGATTTGAGGCGCAGGTATGCGGTGCCCAGGCTGACATACACCAAGACGAGTCCCACCGCGCTGATAAAAGTGAACATGCCGAAGACGTCGGTGGCTCCGCCGGAGAAGGCGCCGTCCGTCATGGTGACAGTCTGGGTCAGTGCACCCAGCGCCACTCCTTGGGACACCGCGGCCAGCAGCGAACCCGCCCCGAAAAGACGCAGCCAGACGGTGGGTGTGTGCGCGGAACGAGACACCATTTCCAGTGACACACCACGCAATATCAGCCCGAAGAGCATAAATGCGAGCGGCAAGTATGCAAACGGCAGGAACACCCCAAAGAAGCCTGGAAGGCTTGCCCACGTTCCGACCGCGAGGAGCACCAGCCAGGACTCGTTGCCGTCCCAGACCGTGGCAATCATTTCCAGCATGTCGCGCGATCGCTTCTTGCTCCGGGTGAAGAGGCTGATGATGCCAACGCCGAGGTCATAGCCGTCCAGCAGGACGTACATCAGCAGGCACAAAATAAGGATGGCGATGACGGCGATCATGCGGTCACCTCCGCGCTCTCGCCCTTGACGGGCACTTGCGTTTCCGAGTTGTCGCCGGGCCCCGAATCGGGCCCGGCTCTCACGGTGCGCACCACGTACACAATGAACGCGGTCAGCAAACTCGCGTACAAGGTGATGAACCCGATGGCGCTCACAATCACTTGCCAGGGCGCCAACTCGGATACCGCGTCCTCGGTGCGCAACAGTCCGAACACCACCCACGGCTGGCGCCCGGTTTCGGCCAACACCCATCCGCCCAGGATCGCGATGACCCCTAGCGGCAGCGTGTAGAGGGCGAAGGTGTGGAACCATCGCGCGGCCCAGAGTTTTCGCCTGGCCTTGAGCACGGTGCCGGTCATTGCCAGCGCGAAAATGAACATCGAGCCAAAGAACATGACGCGGAAGCCCCAAAACGCGAGGGCCATATCGGGGCGCTCGTCCTTGGGCGTGTTGAGCAGCCCGGGGATGGGTGTGTTACCGGTTGGGTCCTTCTGAATGAGGCTACCCAAGTACGGGATCTCGATTTGCACCAGGTTGCGCTCGGCTTCCTGATCCGGGATGACAAAGAAGTTGTACCCGGTGTTGGTGGAGTCCCAGTTCCCTTCCAGCGCCTCGAATTTGCTGGATTGCTTCGCGGCCATGACGCCGCCGATCGAGTCCCCGATATATAGCTGAATAGGAATAAGCACCGCAACCGTGCCGAGCGCCACGACGAAGCACTTCTTCGCGAATGCCACATTCAGGCGCTTGCGCAGATAGTACGCGCTCACCCCGGCAATAAAAAGCGAGGCGGCGATCAGCACAGCAAGCAACATATGCGGGAATCGCCATACAAATGACGGGTTGAAAATCACGGCGGCCCAGTCCACTGGCACAAACCGGTTGCCGTCCATCGCATATCCCGCTGGCGTCTGCATCCATGAGTTCGCGGCCAGAATCCACATGGTGGAAAGAACGGTGCCGATGGACACCATGACCGTGGACCAAAACATGGTTGAGCGTTTCACGCGGTCCTGCCCGTAGAGCATGATCCCGATGAATCCAGCTTCCACGAAGAACGCGGTCACCACTTCCATGCCGATGATCGGGGCGATGATGGGCCCGGTGTCGGCGGCATAGCGCCCCCAGTTCAACCCAAATTCGAAGGTGATCACGATGCCCGCGACCACACCGATCGCGAAACCGACCGCGAAGATGCGCTTCCAGAATTGAAAGATCGTAAGGTAGATCTGCTTGCCCGTGCGCCAGTACGCTCCGTACATGACGCTGAGAAAAACCGAGAGCCCCACGGTGATCGCGGGAAAAATCATGTGGAACATGACGGTGAGCGCGAACTGCCACCGAGAGACGTCCAACGTAGTCATGCAACCCCCTCATTAACCGGCGGTTCCCCCAAACGGCCCACTGAACCGGTTCATGATTTGTACATTAGACCCACTTGCCCTCGTGAACAAAGAAGCAAAGATCGACTAACTAATTTGTGCTCTAAAAGTGGGTCAGGCAGTAGGGTTCCTGCTCTTGACGGAACCACTCGGCGAACTCTTTTCGCGCGCTCGGGCTGATACTCTCACCGGCGCCCGTGCGCAATTCCATGCCGGCGCTTCGCGCAATCGGGTCGACCCCGCCAAAGAGCAGGACACCCAAGTCCGCCACATGAAGAACGACGGCGTTACTCGCCTCCTCAGCGCGGCTCACCGTGGCCCGGCCTTCAGAGATGCGCACCAGGTATGTGCCCGCGGCGTGGCCGAGCGGGTCCTCGACCGTGATGGCGAATTCGCCGTCCTGTAAGTAGGCCCGAGCTTCTAGAGCGGTCGCGACGTCGAGGATGCGCACCCAGAGCAGGTCTTCGCGTCCGGTGACCTTGTAGGTGCGCGAATCGGAGAGCGCAAAAGGTAGCGGGTCAATGGCGGGAGCCTCGGTGAATGTCACCTTGTCGACCAGATCGATACTGCCCATGTACTGCCAGAGGGCAAGGTAGGCGTCGAGGGTAGTGGCAACCAGGTCACTGACTTTCACGGTGACCGGCCATTCATCCTCGCTCGCCACCTCATAGGCGACGTACCCGCCCGGGCGAGCATCGCCGTCGTAATACACCGCGGCACGCGCCTTCTTATTGCGCTCGCGCGAACTGCTTTCAGTGATGCGCCCGGAGACGGCAAGCGGGTAAAAAATAGAGCGGGTGACGCTGCCATTGGTGCGCGCGTGGAAGGTGTCGAAGAGCTCTTGAGAGAGGTTAAAGAGCGTGTCCGGAGCAACGGAGTAGACCGTTCCGGGTACCTCGCGGGTGAGGGCCAGCGGGCTGCGAGTGTCGAGACTGATGGCGTGGTTGTAGGTCGCTTTGCCGAACCCGAAGCGGCGGTAGATGGTGGCTTCGGATGCGGTGAGTAGAGCCAGGGGTTGGCCGCGGTCGACGGCGCGCTCGAGGTCCAGTTTCATCATGCTGGAGAGGAGGCCGCGGCGGCGGTCCGAGGTGCGTACGGTGACCGAGGTGATGAGATCGGCGTCGACAAGGGTGCCGCCGACGTTGACGGTGCCGTCAAAGGTGCTGAACGTCGCGGCGACCTCGAGTTTGTCGATCTCGGCGGGGCGCTCGGCCGTGGGATAGGCCGCAATAAAGCGGCGGCCGTCCTCGAGCCGATTCTTCAATCGGGCCGCGATCTCCTCGTCGTCGAGGTCTTGAGCGTGAAATCCCTGGCTGGTGGCGCGGATCCAGGCGAGAAACTCGGGGCTGGGCGTGGGGGCGGCGTCGTCTTCTGGCGCCGTCCCCTCGGCAAGCGGATTAATTTCGACAATGCGGTAGTCACCGCGCGGGGTCATCCCCAGTTCCTGATCAACCATACTCTCAACCCTACTTCCCTCGTTTCGCATCCCCGTACCGCACAAATTGCCCCGCATGCGGCTCTTAAATTGCGGTACGGGGATGCGAAACGAGGGGCGAGACTAGTGGGCGGCGGACTCCCAGTTCTTGCCGACGCCGACGGACACATCCAGGGGCACCGCAAGTTCCGCGGCGCCGGCCATTTCTGCGCGGACAAGTTTTTCCACGGCTTCTCGCTCCCCGGGCGCTAGCTCGAGGACGAGTTCGTCATGGACCTGCAAGAGCATCCGAGATTTCAAATCCTGTGCCTTGAGCGCCGCGTCCACGCCAAGCATCGCGCGCTTAATGATGTCCGCGGCGGAACCTTGGATGGGCGCGTTCAGGGCCATGCGCTCGGCCATTTCCCGCAATTGGCGGTTGGTGCTGGTCAGGTCCGGCAGGTAGCGGCGGCGCCCGAAAATGGTCTCGGTGAACCCGTCTTGACGGGCTTGCTCCACCACATTGCGCAGGTAGTCGCGCACGGCGCCGAAGCGTTCAAAGTAATCCTTCATGAGGGTGCGGGCCTCATCCACCGAAATGTTCAGCTGCTTGGAGAGACCGAAGGAACTCAGGCCATACACCAGACCATAGGACATGGCCTTGACCTTGGATCGCATGGCACTGGTGACGTCCTCGGGTTCGACGTTGAAAATGTGCGAACCCACATAACGGTGCAAGTCCTCGCCCTCATTGAACGCGGCGATCAACCCCTCGTCCCCGGACAGGTGCGCCATGATGCGCATTTCGATCTGGGAGTAGTCGGCGGTGAGCAAATCCTCGTAGCCCTCGCCGACCACGAAAACCCCGCGGATCCGGCGCCCCGCCTCGGTGCGGATCGGAATGTTTTGCAGGTTCGGGTTAATCGAGGACAGGCGACCGGTCGCGGCCACGGTCTGCTGGTAGGTGGTGTGGATGCGCCCGTCGGAGGCGACAGACTTCTGCAATCCCTCCACGGTTTGCTTGAGCTTGGTGGCATCCCGATACGCCAAGAGCTGCACTAAGAACGGGTGCTGCGTCTTGGTGATGAGATCGGTGAGCGCTTCCACATCAGTGGAGTAGCCAGTCTTGATTTTCTTGGTGCGCGGCAGTCCAAGCTCCTCAAAGAGCACCTCTTGGAGTTGCTTGGGCGAACCCAGGTTGACCTCGTGACCAATCGAGGCGAACGCCTCGGCCTTGGCCGCATCCATGTCCCGCGTGTAGTCCCCCAGCAGTCCCTCAAGTTTGTCCCCATCCACCGCAATGCCATCCAGTTCCATGCGGGCCAGCACCATGGAGAGCGGCAATTCGAGATCCTGCATGAGGGTGGCCGCGCCGCGTTCCACCAGTATCGGCACAAAGAAGGTGCTCAGTTCGCGAATCGCGACTGCTCGCATGACGGCGTTCTCCCGCGCCGCCGCACCGGCGTCGGCGCCCACGTTCACATCGAGCGCGGTTTGCCCGTTGCTGGACGATTCCACCGACTCGAGAGTCGTCTTCAAGTGCAAGGTCACCAAGTCTGCCAGCTCATAGTTTCGCCGGTCCGGCTGGATCAAATACGCGGACAACTGCGTATCATCGACAACCCCGTCCAACTCCAGCCCACGCCCGGCCAAGAGTTTGAGCCCGTCCTTCGCGTCGTGCAAAATTTTCGGCGCACCCCCATCGGCCAGCCAGGCGGCAATAACCGCTTCGGTCTCGGGATCCAGTTCGGCGAGATCCAGATACCCGGCGCCCTCGTCGCCAACGAGCGCCAGCGCTGCCGCCTCGCGGCCTTCCGCTGTGGACTCGGTCACCACGTGGATGGCCACCGGGTTCCCTCGAGAACCCGAGATAAACGCCTTGGCGAGCTCCGCCGTCGTTATTAATGAAACCTCTGGCAATTCCAAGGAGGATGCGGGGGCGGGCCCGGAATCTTCCTCGCCGAACAGGTCGAAGACGCGTTTGCGCAGCGTGTTGAATTGGAGCGCGTCGAAGAGGTCCTCAACCGCGGTCCGATCCGGGTTCTGCAACTCCATGTCCTTGATTTCGACCGGCAAGTCCAGGTCCGAAACCAGCTGATTGAGCTCCCGGTTCCGGCGCACCTGGTCGATGTGCTCGCGCAGCGATTCACCGACCTTGCCCTTGATCTCCTCCGCGTGCTCCAACACCCCGTCCAACGAGCCGTAAAGGCCAAGCCACTTCGCGGCGGTCTTCGGACCCACCCCGGGAACACCCGGCAGATTGTCCGCGCTCTCCCCCACCAGCGCGGCCAGGTCCGAGTAGCGATCCGGGGCCACCAGGTACTTCTCCTCAACCGCCTGCGCGTTCATCGGCGGAATCTCGGAGACGCCCTTCTTCGGGTAGAGCACGGTAACGCGGTCATTGATGAGTTGGAAGGCGTCGCGGTCGCCGCTGACCAGCATGACGTCCCAGTCGGCCTCGGCGCCCTCGCGAGCCAGAGTCGCGAGGATGTCATCGGCCTCGTAGCCCTCGACCGTGATAGTCGGGATGCGCATGGCCTCCATGACCTTGGCGATCAGGTCGATCTGGCCGTGAAATTCTTCCGGCGTCTTCGCGCGGCCGCCCTTGTATTCGTCGTATTGTTGGGAGCGGAATGTCGGGGTATCCAGGTCAAAGGCGACCGCCACGTGCGTTGGCTCGTGTTGCTTGATCATGGTCAGCAGCATCGAGGTGAAGCCGTGCACCGCGTTGGTGTGTTGCCCCGAATCGGTGACAAAGCTGTCCACCGGCAACGCGTAAAACGCGCGGAACGCCATCGAGTGCCCGTCAAGAACCATCAGTTTTTTGTTTGATCCGCTCACACCTGAAAGCCTAATGACATGAGTGACAATTTCCCAGAAACAGCGAATCCCCACGCCGCGGTGCTGCGCAAACATGGGGTGCCGGATGAGTTTCATCCCATGCTCGCCGCGCACGGGCTCGGCACGCTGGGGGTGAAAATGGGGATTGTTTTTCAGGAGTTGTCGGCCGAGCGGATGGTCGCGACGATGCCGGTGGAGGGCAACACCCAGCCGGCCGGGCTGCTGCACGGCGGCGCGCATCTGGTGCTCGCCGAGACGTTGGGCTCCTTTGCCTCGGCGATTCATGCGGGGCCTGGCCGGCTGGCCGTGGGGATCGATATTAACGGCACGCATCACCGCTCCATTACCGCGGGTACCGTGACCGGGACGGCGACGGCGATCACGCTTGGGCGGACTTTGGCGTGCCATGAGGTGGTCATGACCGATGACGACGGGCGGCGCCTCTGCACGGCGCGCATCACGAATTTGATTCGGGATTTATAGGGTTCGCGGCTGCGTCTTGCCGGCGGGGCTCGGCGGCGAGCGGCAAAAATGCACGACGGCGATGCTCGCCTCATGCGCGCGGGTTCGGTTGGTCCTGGGTGGTCCTAGGGCTGACAGGGCGTGGTGGTGTTTGCTGCGTCGGTGAGGGGAACGGAAGGGAGGTGCGGTGCTTCAAGTCTTAGCGGGATTCTCGGTGGTCTGGGTGATCATTGGGATCGGTTTTGTGGTGGGGCGCATGCGCCTCTTGGGGGACAACGCGGCGACCGTACTGTCCCGGATGGCGTTTTTTGTGGCGAATCCGGCGTTGTTGTTTGTCACGATTTCGCAGGCGAATGTGCGCGAAGTGTTTGGTGCGCCGCTTTTGGTGGCGGCCGTTTCTGCCTTTGTGACGGCGGGAGTGTATGCCGCGGTCTCAGCCCTCTGGTTGCGGCGCTCGGCGGCGGAGACGGTGGTGTCCTCGATGTCGGCGTCGCTCGTGAACGCGGCGAATCTGGGGTTGCCGATAGCCTCCTACGTTTTGGGCAATGCCGCATTGGTGGCGCCTGTCATGATCTTCCAGTTGGCGTTTTTCACGCCGCTGGGGATTCTGCTGATTGATATGTTCTCTGGACGCGGCGCCGGTTCCTTCTGGCGGGTGCTGGCGCAGGTGCCGCTGAATATTGTGAAGAATCCGATGATCATCGGCGCCGTCGCCGGATTGGTGGTCGCCGCGACCGGGCTCACAGTGCCCGATCTTGTCATGGACCCAATCGCGCTCTTGGGAGGGGCGTCGATTCCCTCGGTGTTGCTCGCGTTTGGGCTCTCGCTAGTGGGGTCGAAGCCCTTGCAACGCGTCGGGGAGCGGCGCAAAGATGTTGTGCTGGCGACAATCGCGAAATTGGTGCTGCAACCGCTGGTCGCATTTGCGGTGGCGTACTTCGCGTTGGGGCTCACCGGACCGTTGCTGTTCGCGGTAGTGGTGACGGCGGCGCTGCCGACGGCGCAGAACGTTTTTGTGGTGGCAATGCGGTACAACGTGGGGACCGTTGCCGCCAAGGACACGGTGCTCGTGACGACGATTGTTGCGATACCGGCACTCATTGTGGTGGCCGCGCTCCTCGCCTAACCCCCCTCGTCTATGTAGCGCGACACGCCGAGGAAACGCGCGTTTCCTCGGCGTGTCGCGCTACATAGACGGGCAGGGCAAGCGGAATAAGATGCTTAAGCATTGAGTTAGCTCGGTACAGTTGAAAACAACATCGACATGGAGGAGCGTCTAGATGGAACTCGGCGTTTACAGTTTCGGCAATACCCCGATCAACGAGGATGGGACCTGGGGGTCCACGGCACAGGCGCAGCGAAACCTGGTCGAAGCGATCGAACTCGCCGACAAGGTGGGCCTGGACTTCTTTGGCATTGGCGAACACCACACCGAGGAAATGCCGGCGTCCGCTGCCGCCACGGTCCTCGCCGCGGCGTCCCGCACCACGAAGAACATCACCCTGGGCAGCTCGGTCACCGTCATCTCTACTGACGACCCGGTTCGCGTCTACCAACAGTTCGCAACCCTCGATGCGCTTTCCGACGGACGCGCGGAGATCGTCGCCGGGCGCGGCTCCTCCATCGAGTCTTTTCCGCTCTTTGGGTATGACCTTCAAGATTATGACCAGCTCTTTGCCGAAAAGCTCGATCTGTTGCTCAAAATCAACGACACGCCCAACCCGGTTTCCTGGGAAGGGACGGTGCGCCCGGCACTGGAAGAGCAGGTCATTGTGCCGCGACCGGATAGCGGGAAGCTGCCCATTTGGATTGGCACCGGCGGCAATCCGTACTCCACCTTGCGTGCCGCCCAACTCAAACACCCGATTTTTTACGCCATCATTGGCGGCAACCCGGCCCGATTCGGCGAACTCGCGAAACTCTACCGTCAGGCGGCCGAAGCCTCCGGAGCCACTCCTGAGGACATGCGCATCGGAATTTCGAATCCCGGTTTCGTGTGGGACGAAGGCGACGAGGCTCGCGATCTGTGGTGGCCAACCTGGCAAACCACCATGGGCTTACTCGGACAGCGCCGCGGCTTCCCGCCGCCCAGCCGCGCCAACTACGATTACGACACCTCGGACGAGGGTGCCCTTTTCGTCGGTAGCCCCGAGGAAGTTGCCGACCGTATTGTGGCGTTGCATAAGGTGATGGGACAAGAGAAGCACATTTTGCAGATGGACTTTACCGGATTGACCCAGGAACAGTTCCTGCACTCCATCGAATTGATGGGCACCAAGGTCAAGCCGCTGGTGGAAGAGAAGTTGGCAAAGGAGTCGAAGTAAGTGAGTGAAACGTCGAAGCCGACACTGGGAATCTACGGCGCGGGACGGGTCGGCACCTCGATTGCGCGCTTGGCGTTGAAGGCCGGATACCCCGTGCTCATGGTGGGCTCCCCGCGGCAAAAACAGCTTGAGACCGTCTTGAGTTTCGTTGCCCCGGGTGCCGAACTGGCCGCAAGCCCGGAGGATCTTGCCGAACGGGCGGACATCATCATCATTGCGGTTCCGATGGCGAAGTCGCTGGATCTGCCCTACGGGCTCTTCAGCAACAAGATCGTCATTGACGCCATGAATCACTGGGAGGCAGTCGATGGCTACCTCGAATGCGTGGAGAACGCGCCCGATGGCACCAGCGCGATCACGGCCGCAAGGAACCCGGAGGCCAAGTGGATCAAGACCATGAATCACCTGGGCTATCAAGACATGGAAGCACATTCCGCGCCGCGCGGTTCTGCCGATCGACGCGCTCTGGGCATCGCCGGAGATGATCCGGAGGCCAAGGCACAGGTAGCGACGCTGATCGATGACCTCGGCTTCGACCCGGTGGACGTCGGCACGCTCTCCGAGGGACAGGTACTGCAACCGGGCCACAACATTTTCGGCACGGTGCTCAAGGCCGAGGACCTGCTCGCAATGGCCAACAAGTGCATCGCCGACACCATCCTTCCGGCCAAAGCCTAACCACTCCCCGCGTTTCGCATCCCCGTACCGCGTTTTGAGACCCGTATACGGCTCTGTACTGTCTCAATACATAGTGGACAGTTAGGTCTCAATACATAGTGGACAGTTTTTGTGGGGTGTGTGGTGTCGGGTGTGTGGGTGGGT
>NZ_JIAG01000021.1 GCF_000688395.1 Haematomicrobium sanguinis DSM 21259
CATCAACAATTGTTGTGAAGGCCCCCAGCTAGACCACTGGGTTGATAGGCCAGAACTGTAAGCCTAGCAATAGGTTCAGGTGACTGGTACTAATAAGCCAACAACTTACACCACACACAGGTGACAACAACAACCGTCCAACGGTTGCTGCAAACAGAACACACACGCGTCCACTATATGGTTCCCAACCAACAAACCCCACCCCCAACACGGGAGTGAAACAAGGGCACCACCCACATATTTGAATAGAGTTACGGCGGTCATAGCGTGGAGGAAACGCCCGGTCCCATCCCGAACCCGGAAGCTAAGACCCACAGCGCCAATGGTACTGCACTCGGAAGAGTGTGGGAGAGTAGGACACCGCCGGACACAACCCCAGCGAGGCCCTGACACAACGACGTGACAGGGCCTCCACCCTTTAACCAGCCATCGGCGTAGAGTGAGAAAATGACGTCTAGGAAGCCGCCGCTCACCGATTTAGCGATTGCCAGTAGCGTTCAGCTCCAGCCCATTCACGCCATCGCAGAACGCGCCGGCATTCCAGAAAACGCTTTCGAACCCTATGGACGTTTCAAGGCTAAAGTGGATCCGCGGCGCGTCGAGGCGAGTGGCGCAAAAGGGAAGATTGTCCTGGTGAGCGCTATCTCCCCTACTCCGGCAGGCGAAGGCAAGAGCACCATGACGGTGGGCCTCGCCGATTCACTGAACCGGCGCTTTCAACTGGACGGCAGCGACAAACTGGCCATGGTGGCTTTGCGCGAGCCCTCCCTCGGGCCGACCCTGGGCATGAAGGGCGGTGCCACCGGCGGCGGCTATTCACAAGTGTTGCCCATGGATGAAATCAACCTGCATTTCACCGGTGACTTCCATGCGATAACTTCGGCAAACAATACGTTGTGCGCACTGATTGATAATCACATTCATCAGGGGAATGAGCTCAATATTGATCCCCGTCGGATCGCGTTCAAGCGAGTGACCGACACCAATGATCGTGCCTTGCGTGAAATCGTGGTGGGCCTTGGCGGGCCGGCGCAAGGCATGCCTCGGCAAGATGGTTTTGACATTACCGTCGCCTCCGAGATCATGGCCGTTTTTTGTCTGGCCACCAGCCTGGATGACCTCAAACAGCGTATTAGCCGGATCACCATTGGCTACACCTATGACCGCGAACCCGTGACCGTGGCGGACCTAGGCGTCGCAGGCGCACTCACGCTGCTGCTCAAAGAAGCAATACACCCGAACCTCGTCCAAACCATCGCTGGCACACCGGCGCTCGTGCACGGCGGACCGTTTGCCAATATTGCGCACGGTTGTAATTCGGTGTTGGCAACCTCGCTGGCAAAGCGCCTTGCCGATGTGGTGGTGACCGAAGCCGGATTCGGCGCCGATCTGGGCGCCGAAAAGTTCATTGACATTAAGGCACGCGCCTCGGGGCTTCTGCCGGACGCGGTGGTCCTGGTCGCCACGGTGCGCGCCCTGAAAATGCACGGAGGCGTAGCCAAGGATCAACTCTCAGAATTCGATCTGGATGCGCTGAAATCCGGGGTGGTGAACTTGGAGCGCCACATCGAAAATGTGCGCAAGTTCGGTGTAGAACCGATCGTCGCCATTAATAAGTTTTCCAGCGACCACCTCGAGGAACTGGACTGGGTGCTCGACTGGTGCCACCGGGCACGGGTCTCGGCCGCCGTCGCCGATGTCTGGTCTCAGGGCGGGGGAGGCGAGGGCGGAGACGAGATCGCCTCTTTAGTTCTCGACGCACTCGCCACCTCGACAGCGCCTTCGGTTCGCTACCTGTATGAGCTGGACCTGCCGGTAGCGGATAAGATCCGCACGGTGGCACGGGAGATTTACCGTGCCGAGGATGTGGAGTTTGGTCCGGCCGCACTGCGCAAACTGGCGGAGATCGCCAAGCACGGCTGGGACTCGCTTCCGGTGTGCATGGCGAAGACGCAGTACCCCTTCTCGGATGACCCTGCGCTCCTCGGTGCCCCCACGGGATTCACCCTGCACGTCAGAGATGTGGTGCCGAAAACCGGGGCCGGATTTATTGTCGCGCTCACCGGTACCGTCATGACGATGCCGGGACTGCCTAAGAAGCCCGCGGCGCTCGGTATGGATGTTGACGAAAACGGCAACGCCGTAGGGCTGAGTTAACCCGCTAAGGCGACCACACGCCGTCGTAATTCAATGCCGTGCGATTGCCCCGGATAGGATCGCTATATGTCCCAGGAGCAATCAACTGCGGGTGCCGGCGAGGCGGCCCGCGCCTTTCTTGCCGATGTCCAAGCTGCGGCGCCCAATCTTGCCGTGCTGAGCTCTGAGGAGGACCGCGGCCGCTACGCCACGGATCAAGGGCCGATCACTGATTTTCAGCTTCCCGACGCGGTGATGCTCCCCGAATTGGCGGAGGACGTACAGGCAATCATGCGCGCGGCAACACAGCACCGGATCGCCGTGATCGCCCGCGGCGCCGGCACTGGCGTCTCTGGTGCCGCCAATGCGACCCGCGGCAGCGTCATTCTGAGCCTGGAGCGCATGAACCGCATCCTGGACATTAATGCTTTTGATGAAACCGCCACCGTCCAGCCGGGAGTCATCAACGCGGAACTCAACCTGGCCGTCGCCGAATTTGGCCTCATGTACGCTCCGGATCCGGCAAGCTTCGCGATTTCCACCATCGGCGGGAACATCGCCACCAACGCCGGCGGATTGCGCTGCGCCAAGTACGGTGTCACACGGGACTCGGTCCTCGCCCTGAATGTGGTCTTAGCCGATGGGACGCTCCTGCGCACCGGCCACGACACGTTCAAGGGGGTCGCCGGACTTGACCTGACCAGCCTCATTGTGGGCTCCGAGGGTACGCTCGGCATTGTTGTCGCGGCGACCGTCCGGCTGAAATACCTGCCCGCAAAGACGGTCAACCTGGCGGCGTTCTTCCCCGATTTCCCGAGTGCCGCGGCCGGCGTGCAGGAGATCGGGCTCGAGCGGGTGCAGCCGGCCATCGTCGAATTGCTCAATCACACCTCGATGCGCTCCCTGGATGAACGCTTCGGCTCCGCTCTTGCCGATCGTGGCACCGCGTTGTTGCTCGTGCAGTGCGACGGGCTGGCCGCCGACCTCGAGGCGGAGCAAGTACGTGCGGCCATCGCCCGGGCCGGCGGAACCGTCGATGACTTGGACCCGGACAACGCCACAACGTTGATCAATTTGCGGCGCCAAAGCCGTGGGTTGGACGTGGATCAGCAGCTGCGCGTGGGCGAGGACGTCGCGGTTCCGCGCTCGCAACTTCGCGACTACGTGGCCGCACTGGAAAAGATTGCCCGTAAGCATGACACCCAGTTGGAAATCGTGGCGCACGCCGGGGACGGCAATCTGCACCCCACCTTCTACATCGAAACCGCCAACCCGACGCCGCAAGAACGCGAGACCCTCCTCCAGCGTCTCGACGCGGCGCTGGACGAATCCATCGACCAAGCGCTCGCCGCGCGCGGCACCATCACCGGGGAACACGGAATCGGCCAATACAAGCTCCGCTGGCTCGCCCAGGAAGTCCCGCCGGAATCAGCACGGCTACAACGCGAAATCAAGAACCTCTTTGACCCGCTGGGCATCTTAAACCCGGGCAAGGCAATACTCTAGCGGCACCTTTCGTGCGGTCATGCCCAAAAGTACGACGGCGCGTCCCCGGCACCTTGCCGAATCCTCCCCTGGACTTGGGGGCACGCGGGCGCTCAAAGCCGCCGCGTGCTCGATCGCACCACAAGCGAGGATTCCACGAGTTGATGTCCGGCCCGCAGGTCATCCGCGGTAGACTCCGGGCTCAAGGATCGCAATAGCGTTTGCGCCGCGATCCGGCCCTGTTCGCCCGGTGCCTGGCTGATCGTGGTCAGGCCCATTGCCTCGCCGAGCTCATGCCCATCGATGCCGATGAAGGAGACGTCCTCCTGAACTCGCAAGCCTAGCTGCGAGGCGGCAAGCATCCCTCCGATCGCCATTTCATCCGAGTCACAAAACACCGCCGTCGGGCGCCTTCCCGAGCCTAACAAAGCGGAGATCTTGGCTCTGGCATCGGCAATGGTGAAATCGGACTCGACGACCCAGGAGGCGTTGACGCCGGTCCCGGTTTCCGCCAGCGCGTCCGCGAAACCCCGTTGCCGCTGACCGATCAGCGAGTAATTCTCGGCAACCACCCGTCCCCCAGACACATGCGCGATGTCCCGGTGCCCGAGCCCGGTGAGATGAGTGGTCGCTTGGTGGGCCATGGCGTAGTCATCGACGCCCACCGTTGACAACCCCTCCAGCGAGAAGCCGATGCCCACCGCGGGCCGGCCCACGGAGCGTAAAAAGGACGCGTCTTGTTCCTTGAGTTGCATGGACACCGAGATCACGGCGTCGACTTGGCGCCGGTACAGGTAGTCGTGGAAAATGCGTTCGTCTTGTCCCGCTTTCAGCGCGGTGTTGTACAGGGTGAGGTCATAACCCAGGTCCTGTAGCGTCACGGCAATACCGCCGACCACCTGCGAATAGAACCAACGGTCAATCAACGGCACAATGACGCCGATATTTCGGGTACGTCCGGTCGCGAGCCCCGCCCCAAGCGAGGATGCGACGTATCCCAGCCGGGTTGCTGCCGTCTCAACCCGTTCCCGCGTCGTCGCGGACACGCGACCGCCAGGGGTCAGGGCGCGCGACACCGTTGCGGTGGAAACTCCGGCCGCGGCGGCAACATCTTTGATACCAGCCATGTGATCCCTCGGTTGAGTGGGTAAATAGGTAAGCGCTTGCACGACTAAGTGAACGGGAAAAAAGCCGTAAATACAAATATCTTACGGTAGGAATCCGCCCAGATCACGCACATTTGTGCATAAGAGTGTAAACGTTTACACTGTTACGAAAGTCACAACGTTGTGCCAGCAAGCAGCGGCACGCAAGGGGGAATTTACGCCAATGCGGAAGTTCAAGGTTGCCGCCGCGCTTACGGCTGCGGTGCTGGCCCTCTCGGGGTGCGCCACCGGGTCTGGTGCCGCGCCGCTGATCGGATCACCCAAGGAAATCACCATCTGGGCCGGAGAAAACGAGGTTGCGGGTCTGCAAGAGATCGCACGACAGTACACCGAGGACACCGGTGTCCAGGTGAACCTCGTCCAGCGGAACTTCAACGCCCAAGTGGTCAGCGATTTCATCACCCAGGTCCCCACCGGCCAGGGCCCCGATATTGTCTTGGGTGCCCATGACTTCCTCGGCCAACTGGTCACCAACGGTATCCTCGCGCCGGTCGAACTCGGGGACCGTCAAGACGAATTCGCGGACGTCGCAACGCGCGCGGTCACCTACCAAGGCAAAACCTACGGGATTCCGGTCAGCATCGAGACCATTGCGTTGCTCCGCAATAACGCGCTCACCCAAGAGAGCCCGCAAACCTTTGAAGAGCTCATTACCGCCGGACAAAAAGTGGTTGATACCGGTACTGCGGACTACCCGCTTGCCATCCCGCAAACTCCCGAGGGGAGCGATCCCTACCACCTCTACCCGTTGCAAACCTCCTTTGGCGCCCCGGTGTTCAAGACGAACGCTGACGGCGAATACATCCCCGAGCTCGCGATGGGTGGAGCTCAGGGCCAGGAATTTGCCGAATACTTGGCGCAACTGGGCAAGCGCGGGGTGCTCAACACGTCGCTAACCACCGACGTCACCAAGGATCTCTTCATCCGCGGCAAAACCCCGTTCCTGGTTTCCGGGCCGTGGAACCTTCCCGATCTGCGGGCGGCAAATCTAGACATGACGGCGCTGCCGATTCCGCCGGCGGGCGAGCAACCCGCGCAACCCTTCGTCGGCGTACAAATGGCCTACCTCAACGCGGAAAGCCGCGCCCCGCTGGCGGCGCAGGACTTTGCCACCAACTACCTCACCCGCGAGGACGCCCAACTGGCCATGTACAACGCCAACGGCCGTTCACCCGCACTGCAAAGCGCCATCGCCAAGATCGATGACGAGACGATCAAGAAATATGCGGACATCGCCGCGACCGGCGTCCCCATGCCCGCGATCCCGCAAATGGCCGCCGTCTGGAGCTTCTGGGGCGCCACCGAAGCGGGCATCATCAACCAATCCGGCGACCCACGCACCCTGTGGGACCGCATGATCACCTCGATCGAAGGGGCCATCAAATGAGCGGCACCGCGCTGAAACCAAACCCGTCCGCGCCCTCCGAGGACCCGCAACCCAAGTCCGCGCACGCGCACCTCGGACGCTCCGGATCCACCAAGGGTTTTCTCATCAAGCTGATCTTGATGGCCCTCGTGAACGCGTTTGGGCTCTACGGCATTCTCGCGGCGTGGGGCGTGCAAAACTGGGGGATCCTGACCTTCCTGGTGGTGACCCTCATCGCTGTTGATCTCATCTACTTCTTGCCCGGGCGCCGCTTGCTCCCGCTCAAATACTTGGCGCCGGGCCTCATTTTCCTGATCGTGTTCCAGGTCTTCGTTATCCTCTTCACCGCCTCCACCGCTTTCACCAACTACGGCGACGGACACAACTCCACGAAGGAAGCCGCCGTCCGCGCGCTGGTCGCCAACAGTGAAACCCGGGTGGAGGGCACCGCAAACTTCCGTATTGCCGTGGTGAAAAACGACGGCGGTCAGCTGGGTTTCGCAGCGCAACCCACCACCAGCGATGCCGGACAAAGCGGCTCCGCGCCCACCTTTGTCGGCACACCGGAAACCGGGCTTCAGCCGGTATCGGCCAACGCCGAAGGCGCCCCGAACTCCTGGCAGGTGCCGGGCTACACGGTGCTCACCGAAGACGAGATTCTGAGCCAACAACAGCAAATTGCCGAGCTTCGGATTCCGCTTGGCGCGGCGACCACGCTCGGCATGGCCGGGGCGCAACTGGAAGAGAATCAGTCCGCCGATAACGTCAGTTTGCGCAGCAACGACGGCCAGTGGGCGTATGTCTATTCCCCGGGACTCACCTATAACCCGGACACCGATGTCATGGTGGCTCAAGACGGGACCGAATACCGTCCAAGCGACACCGGAAACTTTGTGTCCGCGGACGGAAGTATGCTCACCCCTGGCTGGCAAGTCAACGTCGGGCTCAGCAACTTCTCTGCGATCTTCGACCCGCGGATTTTTGGCGGCCCGTTCATTGCGGTCACCCTGTGGACCTTTGCCTTTGCGTTCCTTTCCGTGGCCACGACCTTCTTTGCCGGGCTCTTCTTGGCGCTCCTGTTCAACAAGCCGGGCATGAAGGGACGCGGCATTTACCGAAGCCTGCTGTTCCTTCCTTATGCGTTCCCTGGCTTCCTCTCCATCCTGGTGTGGGCGGGTCTTCTTAACCGAGACTTTGGTTTCTTCAACGACGTCATTTTTGGCGGCGCCCAAATACCCTGGCTCACCGACCCGGTCCTGGCCAAATTCTCGGTGCTCTTTGTCAACCTTTGGCTCGGCTTCCCCTACATGTTCCTGATCTGCATGGGCGCACTGCAAGCGATTCCGCAAGACCTCTATGAATCGGCGCGCATTGACGGTGCCGGGCCGTGGAAATCGTTCCGACAGATCACTCTGCCGCTGCTCTTGGTGGCCGTCGGTCCGTTGCTGATCGCCTCGTTCGCGATGAACTTCAACAACTTCAACCTGATCTACCTGCTGACCGCAGGCGGTCCACGCGATTTGGACTCGACCACCGGCGTCGGCGCCACCGACATTCTCATCACGTTCGTGTACAAGATCGCGTTTGAGAGCGGCTCCAACCAGTACGGGGTGGCCAGCGCCATCTCGATCCTCATCTTCGTCATGATTGCCGTGATCTCCTTGATCACCTTCCGCCGTTCCAAGGCACTGGAGGACATCGCATGAGCACCCACACCAACGCTAATTCGCGCCGCGCGGCGCGGGAGCATCAAGGAAGCCCGGCCAACAAGCCCAGTCTCGGGCGTCGCTTCGCCCGCGGCGGATGGCGCCACCCGGTCGCCATTGCGGCGGTCATCTTTGCGATCTTTCCGCTCGCCTACACTCTCAGCGCGGCGCTCGCAACCACGGGAACACTGGTGGGTTCCAATGAACTCTTCGCCAGTGTCACCACCGCAAACTTTGAAGCGCTTCTCACCAATGAGCAGTCGCCGTTCTTGAAATGGTTTGCGAACTCGATCTTCATATCCACGGTCACTGCAATCGGGACGGTGCTCATGGGGGCCGCCGCGGCTTATGCGTTCTCGCGGTTCCGATTCCGCGGCCGAAAGTTCTCGCTGACCGCGCTGCTCATCATCCAAATGTTTCCGCAACTGCTCGCGTTCGTCGCTATTTTCCTGCTGCTTTTTGCCTTGCAAGATATCTACCCGGCACTTGGACTCAACTCGCAGCTCGGTCTCGTTGCGGTGTACCTGGGCGGCGCGCTCGGAGCCAACACCTTCTTGATGTTCGGCTTCTTCAACACCGTTCCACGTGAACTGGACGAGGCCGCGATGATCGATGGTGCGACGCACACCCAAGTCTTTTGGACGATCATCCTGCGCTTGGTGACCCCCATCCTGGTGGTGGTCGGGATGCTCGCCTTCGTGGGCACTTTCTCCGACTTTCTGTTGGCGCAAATAGTCTTGCAGGACCCGAATAGGTGGACACTCGCCGTCGGGCTTTATCAAATGGTGGCCGTGGAATACAGCGAAAATTGGGGCGTGTTTGCCGCGGGCGCGACCCTCGCCGCGATCCCGGTAGTGCTACTGTTTTTGTTCCTGCAGCGCTACATCGTCTCTGGGCTGACCGCCGGGGCCGTGAAAGGATAATTTTATGCAGCCTCACCACGATGGATCGGTCCTGTACGTCAAGAATCAGTCGCCGCGCCTGGGGGAACAGGTGAGTGTGCTGGCGCGAATTCCGGCGGATTGGACGGACGTGACCGGCGTGCACGTGCGCAGCGTGCGGGACGCGGAGCCGCACTATGACACGGCCACCCAGACGCATGATGACGGCACGTGGCTTTGGTATGAGGCCAGCGTGACTGCCACGAACCCAAGCACCAAGTATCGGTGGTTGATCCAACGCGGGCAAGGCACCGATGCGCGCAACGTGTGGCTGAACGCGACCGGGGTGCACACCAACGACGTTCCCGATTACAACGACTTTCGGTTGATCACCTTTGAGCGTGCGCCGGAATGGATTCGCGATCAGGTCATGTATCAGATCTTCCCGGACCGGTTTGCGCGTTCGGCCGCAGCCGATGAGCGCCAGCTACCGGAATGGGCGATCGCGTGCGACTGGAATTCGACTCCCGTGGTGCCGCGTGGGGACGAGACGCCGCGGCAATTCTACGGGGGAGACTTGGCCGGAATCGAGGAGCATCTGGATCACGTCCAGTCGCTCGGCGTGACGCTGCTGTATCTGACTCCCATGTTTCCGGCGGGGTCCAATCACCGCTATGACGCGAGCACTTTCACGCGTATTGACGATCTTCTCGGTGGAGACGAGGCGCTGGTGTCACTGGTGCGGGCGGCGCACGAGCGCGGGCTGAAAGTTATTGGCGATCTGACGACCAATCACTCCGGGGACAAGCACGAGTGGTTTACCGATTCCCACGGCAACCCCTCCTCCGAGTACTCCGACTTTTACTACTACCTAGATGCTCAGAACCAGGATTACGTCAGTTGGCTCGGTGTCCCGAGCCTGCCGAAGTTTGACTGGAAGTCTGAGGGTTTGCGCCGCAAGTTCTTCCTGGACGATGACTCGGTTTTGTGCCGGTGGCTCCAGGAACCCTTTAACCTGGACGGCTGGCGCATCGATGTTGGGAACATGACCGGGCGTATGGGGGCAGATGACCTCAATCATGAAGTGGCCGCCCTGGTGCGCAACCGGATGAATGAGGTGAAGCCCGGTGCAATGCTCGTGGCGGAATCCACCTCGGATGCGGCGCCGGACTTCGCCGGGGACACCTGGGATGGCGCCATGACCTACACGAACTTCACGCGCCCGTTGTGGCAGTGGTTGAGTGCCGCCAATACCGAGGATCCGGCGGCGCTGTCCTATTTTGGGCTGCCGCAGTCCCGTCCCGACGCAATAGACGCTGAGGCCTTTTTGCGCACGCACCTGGAGTTTTTGGCCGCGTTCCCGTGGCAGGTGCGTCTCAACAACATGAATGCACTGGACACGCATGACACCGCGCGCATCGCCAACGCGGTAGGCAACGAACTCTTGCCGGTCGCCATCGGGCTACAGTTCACGCTGCCCGGCATGCCGGTGCTGTTTGCCGGCGACGAGTTCGGACTGCGGGGGATCAATGGCGAAGACTCGCGCACGCCCATGCCGTGGGATGACGAGTCGCGCCGGTTGGTGGATCTGCGCGAGACCTACGCGCATTATGCCAAGTTGCGGCGCGAGAACCGTGCGCTCGTGGAGGGCGCGGTCCGATGGATTCACGCCGAGGGCGACGCGCTGTTATTTGCCAGGGAACTTCCCAGAGATAACGCCGAGAGTGGCGACGTCGACGCACTGTATGTGCTCGCGGCCCGGCGCGCGACCTCCTTCGAGGTCGATCCGCGCGAAATTGGTTTGCCCGCGGGCGATCCGGTGCTGATCGAAACGCACGGACCCGAAGTCCGCGTCTCCCCGTCTATGTAGCGCGACACGCCGAGGTTTCGGCGCGACACTCGGCGTGTCGATCCTTCTATAGTTCGTCAAGTGAGCTTTGGTTGAGTGTTCGGTATATGTGGCGGACGATGTAGCGTTTGAGGGATCGGCGGATTTCGGGTTTGGTTTTGCCTTCGGCGAGGCGTTTTTCTACGTATGCGCGGGTGTGGGAGTCGTGGGTCATGCGTGAGACCGCGATCATGTGCAGGGCCGCGTTGAGTTTCCGGTCGCCGCTGCGGTTGAGCCGGTGGCGTTGCGTGTTCCCGGAGGAGGCCGGGATCGGGTTCACGCCTGCTATCGCGGCGAACGCGGCTTCGCTTTTCACCCGGCGCGGGTGGGACCACACGATCATCGCCCGGGCGGCACTGATCGGACCGATCCCTTTTTC
>NZ_JIAG01000022.1 GCF_000688395.1 Haematomicrobium sanguinis DSM 21259
GGGGTGGGGTTTGTTGGTTGGGAACCATATAGTGGACGCGTGTGTGTTCTGTTTGCAGCAACCGTTGGACGGTTGTTGTTGTCACCTGTGTGTGGTGTAAGTTGTTGGCTTATTAGTACCAGTCACCTGAACCTATTGCTAGGCTTACAGTTCTGGCCTATCAACCCAGTGGTCTAGCTGGGGGCCTTCACAACAATTGTTGATGGAAATCTCATCTTGAAGTGGGCTTCCCGCTTAGATGCTTTCAGCGGTTATCCCTTCCGAACGTAGCTAACCAGCGGTGCACCTGGCGGTACAACTGGCATACCAGAGGTTCGTCCGTCCCGGTCCTCTCGTACTAAGGACAGCTCTTCTCAAATTTCCTGCGCGCGCAGCGGATAGGGACCGAACTGTCTCACGACGTTCTAAACCCAGCTCGCGTACCGCTTTAATGGGCGAACAGCCCAACCCTTGGGACCAACTCCAGCCCCAGGATGCGACGAGCCGACATCGAGGTGCCAAACCATGCCGTCGATATGGACTCTTGGGCAAGATCAGCCTGTTATCCCCGAGGTACCTTTTATCCGTTGAGCGACGGCCGTTCCACACTGTGCCGCCGGATCACTAGTCCCGACTTTCGTCCCTGCTCGACATGTCTGTCTCACAGTCAAGCTCCCTTGTGCACTTACACTCGACACCTGATTGCCAACCAGGCTGAGGGAACCTTTGGGCGCCTCCGTTACTTTTTAGGAGGCAACCGCCCCAGTTAAACTACCCATCAGGCACTGTCCCTGAACCAGATTATGGTCCGAAGTTAGATATCCAGTATGACCAGAGTGGTATTTCAACGATGACTCCACAACCACTAGCGTGATCGCTTCACAGTCTCCCACCTATCCTACACAAGCCACACCGAACACCAATACCAAACTATAGTAAAGGTCTCGGGGTCTTTCCGTCCTGCTGCGCGTAACGAGCATCTTTACTCGTACTGCAATTTCGCCGAGTTTATGGTTGAGACAGTAGGGAAGTCGTTACTCCATTCGTGCAGGTCGGAACTTACCCGACAAGGAATTTCGCTACCTTAGGATGGTTATAGTTACCACCGCCGTTTACTGGGGCTTAAATTCTCCGCTTCAACACCGAAGTGTTTAACGGGTCCTCTTAACCTTCCAGCACCGGGCAGGAGTCAGTCCGTATACATCGTCTTGCGACTTCGCACGGACCTGTGTTTTTAGTAAACAGTCGCTTCCCCCTGGTCTCTGCGACCCTCACCCCTACCGTGCAGCAAGTGCACTCAAGGTTTGGGTCCCCCTTCTCCCGAAGTTACGGGGGCATTTTGCCGAGTTCCTTAACCATAATTCTCTCGATCGCCTTAGTATTCTCTACCTGATCACCTGTGTCGGTTTGGGGTACGGGCGGCTAAAACCTCACGTCGATGCTTTTCTTGGCAGCAGAGGATCACCCAATTCCCCACCATGTGGGGTCCCATCACGTCTCACCCTTATATGTTTCCCGGATTTGCCTAGGAAACGGGCTACCTGCTTAGACTGCGACAACCATCGCGCAGCTGGGCTACCTTCCTGCGTCACACCTGTTAATACGTTTACCTCCCCATATCAGGTCCCGTGTAGACACACCCACACCTCGTCTCGAAAGACCAGGTTTAAGGTATGGTTCGACGGTTAGTATCCATGGTTCAGTAGGGACGGTTTTTCGCCGGTACCAGAATATCAACTGGTTGTCCATCGACTACGCCTGTCGGCCTCGCCTTAGGTCCCGACTTACCCAGGGCAGATTAGCTTGACCCTGGAACCCTTGATCATCCGGCGGACGGGTTTCTCACCCGTCTTTCGCTACTCATGCCTGCATTCTCACTCGTGCACTCTCCACCACTCGTTTCCACGGCGGCTTCACAGCGTGCACGACGCTCCCCTACCCAACCACACACCTGCCAACAACACACGAAATGTTATTGAAGGTTATTGTGTGATTGCCACAACTTCGGCGGTGTACTTGAGCCCCGCTACATTGTCGGCGCGGAATCACTTGACCAGTGAGCTATTACGCACTCTTTCAAGGGTGGCTGCTTCTAAGCCAACCTCCTGGTTGTCTAAGCAACTCCACATCCTTTCCCACTTAGCACACGCTTAGGGGCCTTAGTTGGTGGTCTGGGCTGTTTCCCTCTCGACTATGAAGCTTATCCCCCACAGTCTCACTGCTACGCTCTCACATACCGGCATTCGGAGTTTGGCTGACGTCAGTAACCTTGTAGGGCCCATTAGCCATCCAGTAGCTCTACCTCCAGCATGAAACACGTAACGCTGCACCTAAATGCATTTCGGGGAGAACCAGCTATCACGGAGTTTGATTGGCCTTTCACCCCTACCCACAGCTCATCCCCTCCATTTTCAACTGAAGTGGGTTCGGTCCTCCACGCGCTCTTACACACGCTTCAACCTGGCCATGGGTAGATCACTCCGCTTCGGGTCTAGACCCAGCGACTATAAAACGCCCTATTCAGACTCGCTTTCGCTACGGCTACCCCACACGGGTTAACCTTGCCACTGAGCACTAACTCGCAGGCTCATTCTTCAAAAGGCACGCCATCACCCACACCACACAAGGCAGTGCCGGCTTTGACGGATTGTAAGCGCACGGTTTCAGGTACTATTTCACTCCCCTCCCGGGGTACTTTTCACCATTCCCTCACGGTACTGATCCGCTATCGGTCACTAGGTAGTATTTAGGCTTATCAGGTGGTCCTGACAGATTCGCACGGGATTTCACGAGGCCCGTACTACTCGGGTGGCCCACACTGGCGGCCATGAATGTTACGTCTACGGGACTCCCACCCTCTACGGTCCGGCACTCAAACCGGTTCGACTACACCATGAACATCACCAGCCACGCTCGGTAGCGCGTGACATGGACTCCCACAACCCCCATGATGCAACCCCTACCAGGTATCACACACCACAGGTTTAGCCTGATCCGCTTTCGCTCGCCACTACTCACGGAATCACATGTTGTTTTCTCTTCCAGTGGGTACTGAGATGTTTCACTTCCCCACGTTCCCCCCACACACCCTATACATTCAGGTGCGGGTCACCACGTACGACAAGCGCCATGGCGGGG
>NZ_JIAG01000023.1 GCF_000688395.1 Haematomicrobium sanguinis DSM 21259
GATATGTGGGTTGCGCGGGCGTCCCCGGGGGACCACTTCACCTACACCAACTTTCGTCCCAACGCCGGGCATCGGGTCCGGATACCGCAGCCCGTGCGTGTTCGGTGGACCCAACCGCGGAAGCGTCAGCATAACCGGGCGCGGGTTACTCGTTCGCGGCGGACGTGCTGCGGATGTATTGGGTGGTGTGAGACGGCGATGCTCACTTCACTGCCACCACGCACCCTTCACGGTGGTCACTGTGACGACACGATTCGGGGGAGCGGCCCGGTTGCGAAACTTTCGATGGCAGTGTCACCCGATCGCGGCCTGCTAGTCCGCGACCGGAACCACGCACTTGCGAACGAGGTGAGGGTTAGTCCTTGAGTGGCGACATGGGTGGGATCGGGTCGAACGCCCCCACCCCTTCCAGTTCCGCATACACCTTTGTGAGCGACGCTATTGGATCAGCAGAATCTTCGACCAGGGCTCGCAGATCCACCAACACCCCACCACCTAAGCGCGGATACCCCAAACCCGCCACACCCGGCGCACACGGCAACCGATCACTAAACCACATCACCAACCCCGGACGCGGACTCGTATACAACTCACCAAGCAACCCACGAGTATCCCGATTCGACAGCGAAATGAAATCAGGAAACCAAATCGACGACAACGATTCAAAAAGCCTGACGATATTCCCTGAAGTAAGGGGCTTGTCCAATTTCTTAATCGCGATAGTGACCCTATTGAATACCATCTCCGTTGCGGCAGTTAGTGATCCAGACCAGAAATCAAGGGCAGAGATGATTTGGTGTGAGTTCGTCTCGTTGAGTGGGAAAAGACTTATGGTGTAGCCGCGATCAGGTTGCGCTTCAACGACGCCGTTTGAGTCCGGATCCGTTAAAAAGACATTCGAATTCACAAATGCCAACTTTTCGATCGAATCGTTTGGCCATATTCCTGCTGGTTCGCTTGTCTTCCAACTGTCAGCTGATCTTTCAAAAGACCTGACAGCCTCCAATGTTTGATCAATGCCATTCACAATCGATTCTGGGGTTGCGGAACGTGCGCCCCACCAGGCATCAACACGGAACTTTGAATCAAACATCACAATCCTTACCTTATCCGGATGAAAACCTATAACAATTATAGCGCTCCGGGTTGAAATATTACTTTAATGCGAACACCAGCTTCCGCAAAAATCTCTCGTAGCGCGTCCGCTCCGGCCTTTGTCGACACGATCCACGTGACAGAAGCGCCAGCGATTAATGCAGCGTCGTACTGTTTCCTCGCGGAAGCGACGATACTTCTGACTATTGTCTCGCTGATGTTGGGGTTTTGGAGGAAGGCGTAGCCGTTTTTGGCGTCGAGGAGTGTGGCTTTGGGTGGTTTTCCGGTGTAAGCGATGCCGTCGAAATCGACGCCGTTGACCCGCACTTCGGGCACCTTGCCGTCCGGGGTGCGGGTGTTGCCCGTGACACGGAGCTGGTACTCGATGTGTTGATTGCGTGGCCGCCGCCGGGCAACGATTTCACCAACACCGACCTGGTCTCCGACTTTGGGCATCGGGTCCGGATACCGTAGCCCGTGCGTGTTCGGTGGACCCAACCGCGGAACCTGTGGGACAACGTCCTTCGGGTTGGACGGGCGCGGCGGACGCACTCCTGGGGGCCGTGCTCCGCTTCCGCCCGGGACGGGTGGTCGCGGTCTGAAGCCGGGCGCCCGAATCCCGCCGAGAAGGGTGGCACCCAGGTTGGTGATCTGCCGGCCGCCGAGAATGAAGTCAATGCCCACATTGGTGGCCATCTCCACCGACTGCCCAGCAGTGATCCGCACCCACCGTGGAGCCTTATTCCCCGCAT
>NZ_JIAG01000024.1 GCF_000688395.1 Haematomicrobium sanguinis DSM 21259
ATCATCGGGGGGAGCACGACAACGGTGTCACGATACAGTGTCGTGTTTTCCCCGTTGAAAAAATCACGCAACTGATAACTAGCGTGGGCTGCGGGCCCGGCCGGAACCTCGAACGTGTCAAACTCAATCGGAGTGAGCAAACGCCGCTGAAGCTCCTTATCATTTTCCAGGGTGGTCAAGTAGTCCACCGGTGTGTAGATCGGGTAACTCACCGGCGTGAACGTGAGGATCGCGGTGACACCCCAATCGGGAGCCTCAACCAGCACGTAGAAGTTCGCAAATTTTGAGGCTTTCCACGCATACACCCACCCATTGAGCTGCGCCATGAACTCTTTCTGAGAAACCGGGCCCTCGCCCTTCCAGAACTGTTCGATAGCCTGCTGACCAATGTCTTTGGACCAGGCTTCCGGGCTGGGATAATTGACCGACTCCGCAGCATCTTTCCACGCCAAGCTAGAACTGAACTGTTGACGTGTTCTCTCTGACGGGAGGCGTTGGTCCCAGTCATCGGGTTTCACGGGTTCTGGTCGTGACGGTTGTTTTTTGCCGAGTCCGAACATGGGTGTGATTAGTTTCCTGCCGGTTGAGGTTGGGGTGGTGCTTTCGGGCCGAAGAACTGTGCCATCGGGTCGATGACCCCGGACTTGACGAAGTCCGCGACGGTGAACGTGAGTGCTTTGCCGCCAACGAACATGACTAGGAACTGGCGGCCCCCCTCGGTGCGCAACGAGAGCGTCGATAAACCTTCACTGAGCTCGGTCATATCCTTGAAGAACCCGGGTTTGCCTTTGAACAGGTTGAGGAATGACTGGAGGAAATGTTGTGGTCCGCCACTGACCGCTTTCCAGAACCCCTTGCCGGAGTTCACCGCGGACTCGAATGCTTCACCCCACATGTTCCCGCGACCCCGAGCCCACGCCTGACCCAACAGCTCGAGAACGGTTCCCGGAGCGTTGGACACTTCTTGACCTAAGTTCCTGGCACCATTCGTAACAGCACCAAATTGCGGGACCCCGCCTCGTGCGGCGCCAGCCCCGCCACGGGCGGCACTAGTGCCGGCGCGGCCCATGGCTGCGGCGCCGCGCCCGATCACGGTGATCACGCGTCCGAGTCCGAAGGTCGCCAATCCGACCGCGTCCATGATCGCGTCCCCCCAGTCCTTGTTCCCGTTCATCGCTAAGAGACTATTCGTGGCCAAGCTTAACGCACCGAGCACAAAGGTGAGTGCGAACAATAACGGGGCCAGCACATTCAACCCCGGGATGAAGGACACGATGAACGCGATGACCCCGAGCACCGCGGTCACGTTCGAGAGGATCTCCCCGACCGCTTCCAAGTTCAAGGTGTTCACTAACCAGTCAATGCCCTGATCGGTCACCTCATCATTAATCGCGGCCAGAATCGCAGCCGCCGCAACCACTGGGGTGATGTTCGACGGCGATGGTCAGCTTGGCAACGGATCGGCACCATGGTGTTGGGGTGCTCGAGTGACGATACTCCCGGCGGCGAGGGTGTTAGGTGCCTTTGTAATCTTTCGGGACAATCCTCAGGGTCTTGGCGACTTTGAGGGTTTCTTCTTTGATGACCCAGCTGTATTCGTCGTCGACCCAGGAGCCGGATATTTCCACGGCAGCGTTCACGTTGGGTGGGAAGATCAGGTAATTGTCCCGG
>NZ_JIAG01000025.1 GCF_000688395.1 Haematomicrobium sanguinis DSM 21259
TGTACTGTCTCAATACATAGTGGACAGTTAGGTCTCAATACATAGTGGACAGTTTTTGTGGGGTGTGTGGTGTCGGGTGTGTGGGTGGGTGAGTTGGCGTGCGATGGCTTCGTATTTGACGGATTTGGGTGGGGGCCAGGGTTTGAGTATCAGGCTTTCGCCCTCGCGGGTGAAGAGTTCGACGGTGTTCGGGGTATGGATGACGTGGATCGTTTGCCCGGTCCATGCTTTGCCGAGGACGTAGACGTGCCCTGCCACCGAGATCCCGCCGCGTTGTATGGCGGTTCGGGTGAAGAGTTGCGTGTTCTCTGGGACGGGTCGTAAGGGTTCGGGCGCGGGCTCGTGCCGGATGATCGGTGTTGTGGGTTCTTGGGCTTTCTCTAGGGTGTCGTAGAGGTGCCCGGGTGTAACGTGTTTGCGCCCCGGGGAGGCCAGGCTCTGGTGAGCCCGCTGGTAGTTGTAGTACTCCCGGTAGTCAGTATTAAGCAGGGTGTGAAGCTCGTCTCTGGTGTGCACGGGGTGCTGTGTCAGAAACTTTTTCACAGTGCGGTGCGAGCGTTCCACTTTCCCTTGTGATCGCGGGTTCCCGGGCCGTCCGGTGATCGCGTGGATCCCGAGCTCGTTGAGGTATTCCACGAGCTTCGTGAGTTTCCCGAGACGGTGGAGATTGAACGCTGACCCGTTATCGGTATGCACCAGCACGGGACGCCCGTAGGTGTCGATCGCGGTCTTGAAGCACTGAAGGACCGCGTGCGTTGTTTCTTGGTGATCCACGCTGAAACCGATGCTGAACCGGGTCCGATCATCAATAATCTCGATCACGGTCACCGTTTCCCCGCTGGCAAGCGTCCACTCGAACCCGTCGGCCTGCCACCGCTGGTTCGCGAACGCGGCCTCGAAACGTTTGTGCTGACGTTTGGGCCGTTTCTTCGCGTTCCGGTCCGTCACTTTCGCCCTCTCAAAAATCCGTGCGATCGTCGCGCGAGAGGGTACCGGGTCAATATCCTCACGTTCACCTAACCGGTACTGCACACTTGAGGGACCGTAGTCCCACCCGTTCGCGCGTAACCACTCCCGCTCGAGCAAGACCGCTTTAGTGACGAAATCGCTGGTCTGCCGAGGATGCGAGAGAGGCTTTCGCGAGCCCTTGAGCGCAGCGTCCTGAACACCCTGCTCGCGCACCAACGCACGGACCCGGTAAAACCACGACCGTGATACTCCATGCCGCAAGCAAAACGCTTCCACATCACCATGAGAGGCGTTCTGCGGCCAGGAGAGAACGAGCTGACGAATTTGATCAGGAATACGAGTCATCCCCGCATTCTCAACCGCCACAAACCAGCACGCTCAAATGTCCACTATGTATTGAGACCTAACTGTCCACTATGTATTGAGACTTCACA
>NZ_JIAG01000026.1 GCF_000688395.1 Haematomicrobium sanguinis DSM 21259
CCACATTGGTGGCCATCTCCACCGACTGCCCAGCAGTGATCCGCACCCACCGTGGAGCCTTATTCCCCGCATACGACACCGCACGAATCACCCGACAATGACAGACGCCGTTCTTGTTGGTGCTGAGGTGTCACGACAACCCTGACGGATATGTGTGGTGAGGTGCGACGGCGATGCTCACTTCACTGCCACCACGCACCCTTTACGGCAGTCACGATAACGACACGATTCGAAGGTGCGGCCCGGTTGCGAAACTGGCGATAACAATGTCACACGATCGTGGCCTGCTGCTAGTCCGCGACCGGAACGACAGACTCGCGAATGAGGTGAGGGTTAGTCCTTGATTGGCGACATGGGCGGGATCGGATCGAACGCCCCAACATTTTCTAGTTGCGCATAAACCTTGGTGAGGGATGCCACTGGATCATCAGAGTCTTCCACCAGGGATCGAAGATCCACCAACACCCCCTCACCCAAGCGTGGATACCCCAAACTCTTCACGCCTGGCGTACACGGTAACCGGTCACTAAACCACATCACCAACCCCGGACGCGGACTCGTAAACGAGGCATCCACCAGCTCCCTCGTTCCATCAGTCGACAACGAAATAAAATCAGGACGCCAGGTCGACGCTAATGATT
The DNA here is from genome assembly GCF_000688395.1 of Haematomicrobium sanguinis DSM 21259. Lineage (GTDB taxonomy): Bacteria > Actinomycetota > Actinomycetes > Actinomycetales > Micrococcaceae > Haematomicrobium > Haematomicrobium sanguinis. Next base: position 642 of record NZ_JIAG01000026.1, read on the forward strand.
CAAAAAATTTCAGGGGTAACTGTTGGTCGATCGATCTACCAAAGTTTTCAAATTCAATGGAAACTCGATTGAAAACCATTAATGTTGCACGAGTTTCCGATCCCACCCAGAAATCAATTGACTTTATTATCCTGGAATTAGTAGGTTCAATTCGAGGGTGCATACTGAGCGTGTAACCACGATGGGGTTGAGCCTCAACATGTCCGTTTGAATCTGGATCAGTAAGGAAAACATTTGATTTTACGACCGCCAGTTGATTGCTAAATTTTGTGGGCCACTCCTCGTTCGGCTCAAAAGTTGTCCACCGCGCGTCAGGATTTTCGATGCCAGTGATAGACTCGAGAGTTTTAGCAATCTGGGTAGCTACATATTCCGGAGTGGCACCTCGAGCCGCCCACCACGCGTCGATATATGCATATGTAAAATCTAGATTCATTATCCTAGCTTCTTCTTTTGTTTTCGAAAACTGTTGGTGTTATTATCCAATTTACGGCTGGAAGACTACATTGACTTGTACGCCCTTATTGCGGAAGATGCGCCGTAGCGCGTCTGCGCCAGCTTTAGTCGACACAATCCATGTGACCGTCGCGCCGACTTCAGCGGCGGAGTCCACCTGTCGTTGGGCGGACTTAATGATGCTTTTCACTATTGTCTCGCTAATGTTGGGGTTTTGGAGGAAGGCGTAGCCGTTTTTGGCGTCGAGGAGGGCGGGTGGGTGTGGGTGGTTGGCCGGTGTAAGCGAATCCGTCGAAGTCG
>NZ_JIAG01000027.1 GCF_000688395.1 Haematomicrobium sanguinis DSM 21259
ATCATCGGGGGGAGCACGACAACGGTGTCACGATACAGTGTCGTGTTTTCCCCGTTGAAAAAATCACGCAACTGATAACTAGCGTGGGCTGCGGGGCCGGCAGGAACCTCGAACGTGTCAAACTCAATCGGGGTGAGCAAACGCCGCTGAAGCTCTTTATCATTTTCCAGATTCGTCCAGTAATCCATTGGTGTATAGATCGGATCGCTAATGGGCGTGATTGTGAGGATCGCGGTGACACCCCAATCCGGGGCCTCAACCTGAACATAGAGACTCGCGTATGTTGAGGCTTTCCACGCATACACCCACCCATTGAGCTGCGCCATGAACTCTTTCTGAGAAACCGGGCCCTCCCCTTTCCACGAAAGATCTATGGCTTGTTGGCCAATGTCTTTGGACCAGGCTTCCGGGCTGGGATAATTGACCGACTCCCCGGTGTTCTTCCACGCCGAGCTCAATTCGAATCGTTGACGTGTTTTCTCTGACGGGAGGCGTTGGTCCCAATCATCGGGTTTCACTGGTTCTGGGTGTGACGGTTGTTTCTTGCCGAGTCCGAACATGGGTGTGATTATTTTCCTGCCGGTTGAGGTTGCGGTTTTTGTTCGAGGAAGTGCCTGATCGGGCTAAAGATCCCGGAATTAAGATAATCAATGTAGTAGTACAAGAGTGCACCTGCCTCGCCAAGCTCGATGATCACACGTTGACCGCCAGCAGTACGTGCAGACAGCACGCCTAGTCCTTCCGCAAGCTCGGTGAAGTCTTTCACAAACCCGGGCTTACCCTTGAACAGGTTCATGAAGGATTGGCCGAACTGTTGCGGCCCACCACTGACCGCTTTCCAGAACCCCTTGCCGGAGTTCACCGCGGACTCGAACGCTTCACCCCACATGTTCCCTGGATCCTACGTGGAGTGAGGTTAGTCTACTGGTGTGACTTTGAGGGTGTCGGCGATCAGGCGGGTTTGTTCGGTGATGAAGTCCACAACGGAGGGGAATGGTGTGGCTGCGGAGATTTCCATGGTTGCTTGCATCATCGGGGGGAGCACGACAACGGTGTCACGATACAGTGTCGTGTTTTCCCCGTTGAAAAAATCACGCAACTGATAACTAGCGTGGGC